>CASFNA010000023.1 GCA_949295905.1 uncultured Prevotellaceae bacterium | reverse complement strand
GTGCAGGTTCGAGTCCTGTTTTGGGCACGATTTATTCAGAATATATTTTTATGTTGGAGAGGTGGCGGAATTGGTAGACGCGCTACTTTGAGGGGGTAGTGAAAATTGTTTCGTGGGAGTTCGAGTCTCCTCCTCTTCACATATTTGTTTTAATATTTATAGGCGGCAATAGCTCAGTTGGTAGAGCGCGACCTTGCCAAGGTCGAGGTCGCGGGTCCGAGTCCCGTTTGCCGCTCTTTCTTAAAACGAAAAATACAATCATGAACTTATATTTGAGATATTTTGACAAAGAGACATTGGTAACCAATGTTGACGATGCCATTGCCTTTTTGTATTCGATAGCGGAGATTGGTATGAATCCTGACTTGGAACGTGACGTAAGGGACTATGTGTCAAGCAGTGTTTATTATCCCAAACGTTACAAAATCCGTCCGAGGGTATATTTCATAATAATTAAGACTGAGGCTGCCACGATGCTTGATTTCAAGCAGAAGAAAGCTTTGCGTTCAAACTTGCATCCTGGCGAACAGCATGAAGATATAACTCCTGCATTGGCAAGGCTTACGGAAGAAAGGCCGGGATGGTATGAAGGTACACTCGACTTCAAGAGGGTGGTGCTTGTGCCCGTCACGGGCAAGCATGAATACCGTGACACACACTTCGTGGTGAACTGTAAGGCCATGTCGGGGATTGATTGCTATAACCGTATGGTAGAGCATTTGCGCGGACGTGTTGACAGCCGTAGCCAGTTCCCTTCGGCTAAGGGTAAGAATTTCCATTTCAAATATTTGGGAATGTGGAAATAAGCCGTTGTGCGTTTTCATTAACGTATAACTCCGTAAATATAGGAAAAACGTCATGAATAAGGTAATGCTTATAGGGAATGTGGGCAAGGAACCTGTGGTGCGTTATTATGACCACGACCAAGCAGTTGCGACTTTTCCTTTAGCCACTACCGAACGTGGTTATACGTTGCCTAACGGCACACAGGTGCCGGACAGGACAGATTGGCACAACATCGTGTTGTACCGTGGCTTGGCCAAGGTCGTAGAGAAGTATGTACATAAAGGCGACAAGCTTTATATAGAAGGGCGCATACATTACCGTACTTATGATGACCAAAAGGGCGTAAGACGTTATGTGACCGAAGTGTATGCCGACAACATGGAGTTGCTTTCGCCGAAGTCCGTACGTAGTGCAGATACAGGGCAGGACATTCAGTCTGCAAATCAGGAAAGAACAGACAACGCATCGTTTTGAGAAGCGGTGCGTTTGTTTATTATATGAATGTATGAGCTATGCCGTTGAAGTCAGTTGAAAACATTGCCCCGGATGTGTATTTGGGAATGTGGAATATTACTGAAAGTGTAGATGGTTTCTTGCTCCGCTGCGGCAATACCGTTGCCTTGGAGACTCTTATTGCTGGTTACACATCTGAACAACGCCGCCGCGAAGTGTTGGCGGTGCGCATGTTGTTGGATGAGATGGTAGGTGCTGATGTTGATTTGAGGCACGAGGAGTCCGGCCGTCCAATTCTTTCCAATGGAATGAATGTAGGCATAAGCCATACAAAGGGTTTTGCGTCAGTGATTGTTTCGTCCAGCCGTAAGGTTGCAGTTGACGTTGAATATATGAGCGAGAGGGTCAGGAAAGTGGCCGCAAAAATGCTGCGCACAGATGAAAGTGCCGATACTTTGCTTGGACTTTTATTGCATTGGTGTGCCAAAGAGACTTTGTATAAACTCTATTCAGACGAGCATCTGGCGTTGAAAGACATGCAGGTGCTGTCTGTTGAAGGAGACAATACAAGGGGATTTGTAAAAGCAAAAAACGTCAAACGTAGTGAAACGTTAGACGTTTTTTATCGTGTATTTGACAATAAGGTGCTTACTTATGTTATTCTTTAGGTTTGTTGCCTTTTCTTTTGGGCTTTCCTTTTCCCTTGAATTTCCCGTTCCGCCTTCCGCCGTTCCTCCGTTCTTTCCTTGGCTCAGACGCTTTGTATTCAGGAGCCTTGCCCAAGCCTTTGGGCAGCGGTAGCTTCTCCACCTCTTTGCCGAGAAACTTCTCTATTTGCATGAACATCGATATTTCCTTGCCACGGACAAGGGTAACGGCCACACCGTCATGGTCGGCACGTGCCGTTCGTCCTATTCTATGTACATAATCTTCACAATCGTGGGGCACGTCATAGTTTACAACCATTGAGATGTCGTCGATGTCAATGCCTCGTGCTACAATGTCAGTGGCGACAAGTACGTCGATTTGTCCGCTCTTGAAAAGATACATAACCTCGTCGCGCTGGCTTTGCATCAGGTCGGAGTGCATCTCGCCGCTATTGATTTTTACCGACTTGAGATATTTATTGATTTCCTTTACTTTCTGTTTTGAGCTTGAGAATACGATTACACGTTTCTGCCCGTATGTCTTGAAAATGTCACGCAGCACACCGTTTTTCTGGTTTTCATGGCAAACGCAGGCAAGTTGCTTGATTTTTTCCGCCGGTTTGCTTACTGCGAGCTTTATTACGGCCGGTGACTTTAAGATAGTATGGGCGAGTTCCTCTATCTTTTGAGGCATCGTAGCCGAGAACATTATTGTCTGGCAGTTGCCGGGCAACAACTTGGCAATGGAGAGTATGTCTTCATGAAAACCCATGTCAAGCATACGGTCTGCCTCATCGAGAACAAAGAATGAAACCTTGCTCAAATCAACATTGCCCATTGTTATATGGCTTATCAGCCTGCCTGGGGTGGCGATGATGACATCCGCACCCATCTTCATGCTCTTGTATTCCTGGTCGTAACGGCTGCCGTCATTGCCTCCGTAAACCGCAACGCTGCTTACTGACGGCATATAGTATGAAAATCCCTGCATGGCCTGGTCTATCTGTTGAGCCAATTCGCGTGTAGGACTCATTATGACACAGTTTATCGATTCTTCGGGGAAGTCTTCTTCGTCAAGCATACTAAGTATCGGAAGCAGGTAAGCCGCTGTCTTGCCTGTACCTGTCTGCGCTATGCCGAGGACATCTTTACCGTCCAAAATCTCTGGTATACACTTTTCCTGGATGGGTGTACACGATGCCCAACCCATATCGTCGATTGCGTCAAGAGTATTGTCGCTCAAATCTAAGTCGTAAAAATCCATGATGAATAGTTAATTTGGTGCTTTACGGTAGCAGAAATATGCTACGATTGTGAAAATTATGTTAGGAATCCATGCTGCCAGCATTGGCGGCGTGTCTGCATTGATGGCAAATGTTGACGACACTGTCTGCAACATGATGTATGTAAAACTTAATGCGAGTCCGATACCGAGATACAGCCCCATTCCTCCTTTGCGCTTTCTTGAGGATAATGAAAGGCCGATTGTGGTCAGTATGAACGATGCGAAAGAAGTAGCTATGCGCTTGTGGAATTCAACTTCATACTGCACCACATTGCCCGACCCACGGTCTATCTGTTTGCTTATATAATCGCGGAGTTGCGGACTTGTGAATGTTTCTTGTTGGCCTTTAGAGAATACAAGGTCGGTCGGCTCCATCATAATTGTAGTATCTTTCACAGAGCCGCTGGTGATTGTCTCACGCATACCTTTGAGTTGCCTTATTCGCCAGTTTCGCGCCTTCCACTGATATTTTGAGTCGGAAATGGTATCGTATTGTATTTCTGAAGCAGTCATGTGGCTCACTAATTTCTTGTCCTCGAATTTATCGAGACAGAAGCCGTAGCCTTTTTTCTGGTTGTTGTCGTAATGCTGTATGTATGCTATTACACCTTTCCCTACTTGCAGTTGTACGTTTTCGGCCGACGTGTTTTTCTTTTTGTTTTTGTATATCGTCTCAAAGTTCTGCCTTATTATTGTTCCTTTGGGTATTATGTATGCGCCAAGAAAGAATGTCATGATGGATATCAATGCCGCTGAAATCATATAAGGACGCATAAGCCTCTTGAAGCTTACACCGGCGGCAAGCATTGATATTATCTCTGAATTTCCTGCAAGTTTCGATGTGAAGAAGATTACGGCAATGAAGACGAACAACGGACTGAACAAGTTGGCGAAGTAAGGCACGAAGTTCATGTAATAGTCTACCACGATTGCCCTTAATGGTGCGTGGTATTGAGTGAACTTGGCAAGGTTCTCGTTTATGTCGAAAACTATTGAAATGGAAATAATCAGTGCAATTGAGTAGAAATAAGTGCCGATGAATTTCTTGATTATGTACCAGTCCAATATCTTCAGATATCTTGATGGTTTTAGGAAACCCAGCTTCTTTCCAAGCCATGCGAACGATATGAAAAGCCAATTGAGATGGCTTTTCGTCCACCTCATAAGCTTCAATACCTTTCTGAATTTCCTGATGTTCTTCGTCTTCATGTCATTGTGTTAAATCCGTTGCCCCAGTTGGTCGATTACTGAAGATTTCCATCTTACGAAGTCGCCTGCCTCTATGTGGCTGCGTGCGTCTTGTACAAGTCGCAGGTAAAAGGCGAGGTTGTGTATGCTCGCTATCTGCATTGCGAGTAACTCCTGCGCCTTGAAAAGATGGTGCAGGTATGCTTTTGAATATGTTTTGTCCACATCGCAGCCGTCAGGGTCGATAGGGGAGAAGTCTTTTTCCCACTTCTTGTTGCGCATGTTCATAGTACCGTTGTATGTGAACAGCATCGCGTTGCGCCCGTTTCTTGTCGGCATTACGCAGTCAAACATGTCAACTCCGCGTTCAATGGCCTCCAAGATGTTCTGCGGCGTACCGACTCCCATTAGGTAACGGGGCTTGTCTTTTGGCAGTATTTCGTTGACAACTTCAATCATTTCATACATCACCTCCGTAGGTTCTCCCACAGCCAGACCGCCGATGGCGTTGCCTTCAGCCCCCTTGTCGGCTACGAACTTTGCCGCGTCGCGCCGCAAGTCCTTGAAAGTGCAGCCCTGCACGATAGGGAACAGTGCCTGGTCATATCCGTAAAGAGGCTCTGTCTCGTTAAACCGCTTGATGCAGCGGTCAAGCCAGCGTTGTGTGAGCATCAGGCTTTTCTTGGCGTACTGGTAATCACTTTGTCCTGGAGGACATTCGTCGAAAGCCATGATTATGTCAGCACCTATTGTTCTTTCGGTGTCCATCACGTTTTCAGGAGTGAAGAAATGCTTGCTGCCGTCGATGTGCGAACGGAACTCGCAACCTTCTTCCTTCAACTTTCTAATGCCTGTCAGCGAGAACACCTGGAATCCGCCGCTGTCGGTAAGTATCGGCCGGTTCCATGTATTGAACTTGTGCAGTCCACCGGCGGCTTTCAGTACGTCAAGTCCCGGGCGCAGGTATAGGTGGTAAGTATTGCCCAATATTATCTGGGCTTTTACCTGTTGGCGCAGTTCGCTGAAATGAACGCCCTTTACGCTGCCGCATGTTCCTACGGGCATGAATATCGGTGTCTGTATCTGTCCGTGTGCGGTTGTGATTAGTCCCGTGCGTGCGTCGCTGGCGTTGTCTGTATGTTGTAGTTCGAAAAACATGTCTTTAATCCTCAATGCTGAACGTGACGGGATTCTTTACTTTCTCGTCCGTAAGGGCGAAATCCCACACCTCCTGTATGTTTTCTACATAGTGGAAGTTTACGCCGCTGATGTATTCCTCGGATATTTCCTCTATATCTTTCCTGTTGTCCTTGCACATTACTATTTCGGTAATGCCCGCACGCTTGGCCGCAAGTATTTTTTCCTTGATGCCGCCTACGGGAAGCACCTTGCCCCTTAACGTGATTTCGCCGGTCATTGCCGTCTTGGCGCGGACTTTACGTTGTGTCAGAGCCGACGCAATCGATGTGGCAATGGTTATGCCGGCTGACGGACCGTCCTTAGGCGTTGCGCCTTCGGGCACGTGGATGTGTATGTTCCAATGGTCGAAGATGCGGTAGTCAATGCCAAGGGTGTCAGCATGAGCCTTGACATATTCAAGCGCAAGCACGGCCGACTCTTTCATCACGTCGCCGAGATTGCCTGTAAGCGTAAGCTTCGAGCCCTTGCCCTTGCTAAGGCTTGTCTCTATGAACAGTATCTCTCCGCCTACGCTTGTCCACGCAAGGCCGGTAACCACGCCGGCGTACTCGTTGCCTTGGTATATGTCGCGGTAGAAAGGCGGATTGCCAAGCAGCTCTTTTATCTCCTCGGGAGTTATCTTATAGTAAGGCAATATGCCGTCTTTCGCTTTCAGGAAAGCCAGCTTCCGCAATGCCTTGTTAATCTGTTTCTCCAACTGGCGCACGCCGCTTTCGCGCGTGTACTGCTCTATGATTTTCTCAATGGTTTGTTTGGTGAACATCAGCTTTTTTTCGTCAGCCAGTCCTGTGTTCTCCTTTTCTTTCGGTATGAGGTGGCGTTTGGCTATCTCTACCTTCTCCTCCGTTATGTAGCCGCTCACCTCTATCAGCTCCATGCGGTCGAGCAATGGGCGCGGAATGGTGTTAAGGTCGTTGGCGGTGGCTATGAAGAGAACTTTCGACAGGTCGTAGTCCACGTCAAGGTAGTTGTCGTGGAAAGCGAAGTTCTGCTCCGGGTCGAGCACTTCGAGCAGTGCCGATGCCGGGTCGCCGTTTATTGTGTTCTGCGTAACCTTGTCGATTTCGTCGAGGATGAACACTGGGTTTGACGAGCCTGCTTTCTGTATGCTCTTTATTATGCGACCGGGCATTGCGCCGATGTATGTGCGGCGGTGTCCGCGTATTTCAGCCTCGTCGTGTACTCCGCCGAGCGATATGCGTGCGTATTTGCGCTTCATGGCGGCGGCAATGCTCTTGCCGAGGCTCGTTTTGCCCACTCCCGGAGGACCGTACAGGCACACTATGGGCGACTTCAAATCTTTTCTAAGGCTCAATACGGCCATGTATTCCAGTATGCGCTCCTTTACCTTCTTCATGCCGTAGTGGTCTTTGTCGAGCACCTTCTCGGCACGTTTCAGGTTGAGGTCGTCCGTAGTGTAGCTTTCCCATGGCAGGTTTACCAGCGTTTGCAGGTATGTCAGCTGTACGCTGAACTCCGGGCTTTGCGGGTTGAGTATGTCGAGCTTGTCAAGTTCCTTGTTGAATGTGGTCTCGATGTCCTCCGGCCACTTCTTCTTCTTGGCCGCTTCCATCAGTTCCTTGCGCTCGGGGTAGCTGTCGCCGCCCGTCAGTTCTTCCTTGATATTCTTTATCTGCTGTTGCAGGAAGTATTCGCGCTGCTGCTCGTCTATGTCCTCGCGCGTCTTTGTGCGTATGTCATGCTTCAGTTCAAGCAGCTGCATTTCGCGGTGCAAGATTTTCAACAACTTGAACAGTCGGCTCTTCAGCGAGTTCGTCTTCAGCAGCTTCACCTTTTCCGCAGAGTCAAACGGCAGGCTCGTACATACGAAGTTGAGCAGTATTATGGCGTTGTTGATGTTCTGGAGGGCAAACTGCGCCTCGTCAGGAATCTCGTCGTTCTTCTTTACATAGTCTATGGTTACGTTGCGCAAGTCTTCTATGGCAGCTATAAACTCCTTGTCCTTTTCGTCAGGAAATGTCTCCGGCGCAACCTCTACCGTGCCTTTCAGGAAAGGCGCGGTGCTGTTCAGGCCGGTGAGCTTGCAGCGTCCCATGCCTTGTAGTATCACGGTAACGTTGCCGGTTTGTCCCGGCATTTCGAGCACGCGTATTATCTTTGCATGCACTCCGTATTCGTATAGCTGTTCTTTCTTTACAGGATTGTCCTCTTCCTGGTTCTTCTGACAGAACACGGCGAACGCCTGGTCGGGCGTCTCCTTCAGGTAGTTTATCAGGCTAAGGCTCGTTGCGCGCCCTATGAGTACGGGCGACACCACGCCCGGAAACAGTACGAGGTTGCGCGTGGCAAGCACCGGCAGTTCGCCGTCTTTGTCGCCTTCAAACAGTTTTGTTATGTCGCCCTCGTAGTCGGCTATCATTGAAAAAGCGTTGTTCACGTCTCTATTCATAACTTGTTTAATTACTTTCCCAAAGTACATATTGGGGTGCAAAGTTACTCATTTTAATCGACATAACACGCCTGCTTGTTATATTTGAATGTTATTTTATAGTTAAAATAGGAATGTATTGGTTTTTATTGCTGTTTCAACCATTTGCTTTGCTTCATCTAACAGGTGTTGACTTTCTTTTCTCTGTTTGAAACTTGACCTAATCTTTTCTGTAATTTCTTGTTGTACCTGCATGGGCAATATAGGTATGACAACTTTTTCTATTTCCGATGGTTTCCAATGTTGGATGATGGAGCCTCCTGCATCCCGTTCAGCTTGCAAGCGCACTATTTGGGAATTGAGAACCAATGTAAGGTAATCTGGCAGCACACTGTGCTTTTCAATGACAGATGGAGTATTGCTCCTGATGTGATAACATTAAGTGGTTCTTCCACTTTGTAGGCAATGCCGACACTTCCGTCTTTTGAAAGCAGTATGGTGTCTTTCTTCGGGCGTATCACATCGTGGTAATCTTCCGCATTCAAATGTATGGTCGTATCAGACCAACCGAACTTTGACAGGTCGGAAACTCTGATAAACGGCACACCTGTTTCTTGATAAGCGTCACTACCCGGCTCAATGGATTTACGTATTTCCGCTAATTCCCCGATTGTGGATGTTGCAAATTCGCTCAAATGAGAAAACAGGTAATCATACTTGGGCTGGTAATACTCTGCATCAAGCCGTCCGCTTGACAAGAAACTGTCTGACAATTTCTTGCAGGTTTTAACGGTTTTGTTTTCTTTTTCAGTTGTAGGCAGTATTCCAATTTCAGTAAGTAGCAGCCATGTCGCAAATCTTTCTTCTAGAATGGCTTATTCCTGTAATTTGTTGAATATCAACAAATTACCCCCCCCTATTTCTATTGTTCGCTCTACCGTAAGCTTCGCATTTTCAAGCAGTTGCATAGCTTCTTTTCGCAAGGCGAAGCCCCTTTGCACGTGTTGGGCTATCTCGTCCTGCACTTCTTGCCGTATGATGGGAACGGGTATATCTGCCATATCACTAAATGATATTTTAGGCTGAGCTGTAACCATATTCCTTTGTTTAAAAAACATTTTACCAATAGAAGATGTCAAATAGATGTGTAGCACTTCTGGCCTTAATAGATTTGTTTTAGGCCTTAGAAGGCCAAGGTTGTTTGAAATATAAGCACCAACAAATTCGTCTGTTATAAGAGCGGCGGTTCCTACACTTCCTATCATAGCACATACAATATCGCCACAATTGCAAATTGTTTCATTATTGTAATGATATTTACTGTCAATATAGACAATATTGACATCATCTATACGATTTGACGAAATATCACCTCCTCGAAGATAGGGTATTCCTTCTTTTGCGTAATTTGTATCTGGAATAAAATTGCCACGATAAAAATCTACAATATCTTTTAAAACCTTAAAACCATTATGGTAGGTAGATATTATCTTTGTTAATTCCTCGTATTTTGGCAGGTAATATTCTGCGTCTAAACGTCCTGTTTCAAGGAATGACTCTTTCAAGGTCTTGACATTGTATGCGTCGGGGTTGGCGGCGAAGTCGGTCATACCTAAGCATTCCAAGAGATAAGTTTCGGCTTCTATATATTGATTATGCGCAACAATTCTTTTTTCATTTGCGAGTTGTAGATTATCGGCTATTTGCTTTTGAAAATCCATTGGAAGAATAGGTATTTCTATTTCTTTTACTTCTTCTGGATTGACATTCGTTTGATTTATAGACTGTCTTGCTCTTCTTTTTATATCCCATACTCCATATTTTGTATTTAGATATGTTGCGAGGTATTCTGGTAATAGGTATTTTGCATTAGGAATAAAACGCACTAAATAAGATGCGAATACTCTGCTGATATTGTCATTCTGATAATAGACACCTGTCCGTCCAACCCATTCAAATGAATTAGTACGATTGAATAAGACATCTTTATTGTGTAACTTGAACGTTTCAAGCTCTTCAAATGTTATTTCAGCACATTTACTAACATCAAGGTCGCAAAGCATATTGTGTATCTCATTCATCCTATATATCGGATGCCCTATTCCATCTTCATTCATTGAAATAGAAATCCCATATTGGGATGAAATAATGCAATCTCCTATTTTTCGATAATTTAATTGAGGATTTATTAGTGGGGCTTTTGTGTAAAATCCACTGTCTATTCTAAAATCCTTATTTTCTAAACATTCATATACCTTTATTTCTTTTACTTCCAGCCCCTCCAACAAAGCCTTGTACTTCACTTCGTCAAAGGGGCATCCGCGAAAAAAGACAAGCCCTCTTTCTTCGCAAATTCGGCAAATGCCTCGGCTATGCCGTCTTGTGTCAATCCGTCATGGTTGAATAGGTCGTGTTTTACTATCAGATGTCCGTGTGTGTCAAGCAACGGCACATTGTTTCCATCTTCGTCCGTCGTGTTCCGATAAATCTTGTCGCCGCTGTTGTCCTTGCTCGGCTCTTGCATGGTGGCGAAGAAGATGTTGTAATCTTCCACTTTCGGGCAAAGCACGTCATCCCATTTCTGGACGAACAGGACACTCGTTTTCGTGCCTGTGTGCGGTTTGAACACGTTGCCATGTAATCCAACGACGGCAAGTATGCGGCAACGGTCGGCGATGTATTCGCGCAAAGCCTTGTCGCTGCTGTTGTTGAAGCGGCCTTGCGGCAAGACTATCGCCATGCGTCCGCCCGGTTTCAGGAAATCGATGTTGCGCTCCACGAACAACACATCACGGCTCATGTTGGAAGCCTGTTTCAGTTTCGTCTTGCGGAATGTACCGTCTGCCATTTGATATACCGTTTCTCCGCTGTTCGCCAATGCTTCGGGAAAGGTCGGCTCACCTTTGGCAATCGTTGCCCCTTGTGGGGCATTTTTCAGCTTTTCCAATGAGACGGAACGGCTTAAATCGTATTTGGCAAGTATCCGGCTTTCCTTTACATCCCCGGCGAAGGGAGGATTGGCCATTACAATGTCAAAGGTGAAATCACGGTTGCTGTTCTTTTCGGCGCGCAAGTCACAAAGTTTGTCATATCCTGTGGAATATACCCTGCGCCATGTAGGATTCTGCAAATTCAAATCCCAATGTTCATAGTCGAGCGTGTTCATGTGTAGCACATTCGTCTGTCCGTCTCCTGCAATGAGATTGAGCGTTCTCGCCACGCGCACCGCTTTTTCATCGAAGTCTATGGCAAACACATTATCATTAACGTAGTCCGTACATTCTGCTGGTTTCTTTTCTAAAGTTAATAGATGGCTTGCTTCTATGCCTTTTTCTTTCAATATGTTCTTCCATACATAAAAAATTGTATGCACAGGGAAACCGCAACTGCCTGCCGCTGTGTCTATCATCTTTTCGTCCGCCTTGGGGTTGAGCATCCTAACGCACATGTCTATCACATAACGCGGTGTAAAGTATTGGCCTTTTTCGCCTTTGCTGCTTTTGTTGATAAGATATTCAAATGCTTCATCAACCACATCAAGGTTGGAGTTGAGCAATTTTACGTCTTGCAGCGATGCGATGCAAACGGAAAGATGCGAAGGCGTGAGGGCTATCTGGCTGTTGGTGTCGAATACTCCTTTCCATTTCTTTTTGGCTTCATCGAAAAGGCTCTGTATTTTAGATGCAAGTTCGGTTTCCGTGTCACCGTAGTTGCGGAATTCAAGGTTTCGGTCAGGCTTGCGTCCGCTCTCCATTTCGTCATAAAGCTTGGTGAAGATAAGTTTAAAAACTTCCTCGAACACATCCACGCCCGCATTAGCCAACACCTCATCTTCCATTTCGAGGATGAGGTCTTTCAGCGATTTGCGCTCCGTTACCAATTTGTCTTTCTTTATGAGGTCGGCTATCTTCCACCGTTCCGAAAGGATGTCCGAAAGTTTTTGGTCGGCACGTGGAAGCATACTCAAATCCTCAAAATAATTTGGATCTTTACGATGGTAGTAAGAAATCTGCCTACCGTTGCTCCATACTCCGATGGGCGCACCCGTTGCGTTGCAATAGCTTTTCAGTTGTTCCTTGCCGTCTTTCAACTTCGGCTTCTTCAATTCCACAATGATATACGGGCTTGTGGTTTGCTGCTTGTCGAAAACAACAATGTCTGCCCGTTTCTTTTCCCTGCCGAATGTCACTTCAAATTCAAGTGCTATTCGTGAAACGGGATAGCCTAAATCCTGCGTAAGAACCAACAGATACAATTGGCGTACAGTTTCTTCAGGCGTAAGTTTTATGTCCTTTTTGCGTACTAAGCATGTGATGTAATAGTCAATACTTTTTTTGGTCTTTCGTTCAGTTATGCGGTTTTTCAGTGCTGAAATTTTATCTTTTGAAAACAAGCTTAGTTCATATTCTGTACCTTTGATTATATCTGTTAATTCCATTTGTTTATTTTTTTGTTATTTGTAGCTGTATCAGATGATTGCAAAGGTACAAATTAATATTTTGTAAATTGCATATATGAAGTACGAAAATATTATCTTTGCGCCAAAATTAGTGTTGTTTGATTATGTCAAGAGGATTTGCATTCAAGCGTTTCACGGTGAGCCACGGCAAGTGTGCCATGAAGGTGGGCACGGATGGCGTGCTGCTCGGTGCATGGGCGCGAGGAGGGCGGCGCATCTTGGATGTCGGCACAGGTTCTGGACTGGTTGCGCTGATGATGGCGCAGAGGTATGAGGAGGCCGAAGTTACAGCTATTGACATTGAGCCAGGGGCGTGCCTCCAGGCTCGTGAGAATGTGGAGGCGTCGCCGTTTGCGGGCAGGATAAGCGTTGTCGAGTCATCGTTGCAGGGTTTTCATGGCGGCGAATTTGATGCGATAGTGTGCAATCCGCCGTTTTACGCTGGGACGCTTGCGAGCAAAACGGCGGCGAGAACTATGGCGCGGAGCGCGGAGACGCTGCCTTTTGCCGACTTGTTTCGCCATGTGGCGCGGCTGCTGGCCGACGATGGCGAGTTTTCTGTAGTCATTCCTTCAGCCTTGCGCGGCGAGTTTGACGCCGAGGCGGCCTTCTCCGGGATGTTTCCATGCCGTGTATGCACGGTTAAGACCGTGCCACACAAGGCGGCGAGTCGCTGCCTGCTGGCTTACGGTAAGCGTCCAGTTGGTAAGGTGGAGGAGGCGGATGAGTGCCTGAACAATGCCGACATGACGCGCTCTGAATGGTATGCAGGGCTTACGGGAGAGTTCTATTTGTAATGCAGTTTGTTGGCAATCAAGGTGTAAGCATTGACAAAATGTCAAACGGTAAATGTCTGTGCTTTTTGCTGAAATAGAACGGAAAGTCATTTGTTTGCCGTCGTTCAGATGCTTCAATGCGGCCTTTTAGGCGGCAATATGCGGTCAATTGCATTGTCAAAGGCGGCCTTTAGCATTGATAAAAGCCGTCTTTGGCATCGGTGAGAGCCGTCCAAACTACCTGTTTGGACGGCCTTTTCATATAGTTTGAGCCGTCTTTACCTCTTTTTTTAGCCGTTTATATTGCACACAATGATGGCTATCTGCTGCAATACTCTGGCTTATAGCCACTTGCGTTTGTACACGAAAAACTCACGTTTTTTTGTCCTTTGCCCGATTGTTTTAGAATAACGCCGTTATAGAGCGTCAACGGAAATCAAAGTGTAAGTAAATAACGGCATAATGCTTGCATGTTGATAGATGTGCGTTTGTCGGTAGAATCGTAAAATTCAAGCTTAATTTGATAGGCGTATTGAATCTTTTTTGTAATTTTGCTTGTCGGCTGTGTTCGTGTGAATGTGTAGGTCTGTGCGGTAGGTCTATGCGTTTCAAGATGTACATGACAGGTCGGATGAATGTAATTTTAAATGTCTATGCCATGGAGAAACGGATAAAATTTCAATTGTTTACATGCTTCAGTAGTTTGACTAAGGCCTTGTTTCTGCCGGCAATATTGCTGCTTGCTTCTGCGTTATGTACACAGGTGTCGGCCAATGACGGCACGTATTATACAGACGGCAACCAGCTGCTGCCTTTGGTGGAGACAGACATCCGTGTGCAGCGCGAGGTCTTGACCCTTAGTTGGGGCGATGACGGCATGGCTGATGTTGACGTGTATTACGAGTTCTTTAATCCTGGCAAGGGCAAAACCGTACTTATGGGCTTTGAGGCTGACGCACCCGATTATATGTCTTCGCTCGACAGGAGCGGTGCGCACCCCGCCATAATGGGGTTTACGGTAGAGATGAACGGCGAGGCTCTGCCTGTATCTACGTCAGTCGTGAACGTTGATACGCTTTATGTGAACGACGGGAAGGTGCTCGCGCTCGACCTTTCGCGTTATGATGTTGACGATGCGCATACGGGTTCGTGGCTGTACACGCGTGAAGGCGACGGCGTACACATAGCGTTTGTATATCATTTCAACGCGGCGTTCAAGCCGGGAGTGAACATCATGCGCCATCATTACCGTTACCGCATGGATGAGTCGGTAGTGTTCAATTATAAGCTTGATTATAAGCTGACGCCTGCCCTGCGATGGGGTAACAGGCAGATTGACGACTTTACGCTGCGCATCAAGGCGGACAGTGTGCCGCTGCACTTTATGCTGGAGGACAGTTTATTTAGCAGAAAGGTTGACCCCGTGATTGAAGGTACGGGCAAATGGCGCAGGCGTATAATACAAAACGACGGGTGGCCGGAGAAAATGCCGATGGCGGTGTATGAGGTTTTTCTGCGTAATGCGTCGATAGAATATAAGGTGAAAGATTACCGCCCGGCTTCTGAATTGCGAGTGTTTTCAGCCGTATGCACCGAGACTGGCGATATTAATGCGCCGTCCGACTATTACGCTTTCCGCTACAACCTTATGAGGCCGGACACGCTTGATAATGACATGTACCACAAGGTGCGCAACCTGCCGTTCGCTCTGCGCGGCTATGTGTTCAAAGATGCTGCGCTGGACGGTTTCTTCCGCAGCCGATGGTGGTACATGCCCGACATGGATTATGCCGCCACTCTTGAAAGTCTTACTGACAGTGAGCGGAGATGGTTGATTGGATTTGACGAAAAATATAAGGAAGTTGGAAGTGCCAAATCGTTTCCAACGGTTGAGTAAATGGCGATTTATAGCCGTAGTTTCTTCATCCTTCTTTCAGCCTCTTTTGCGTCAGGGTATAGTTCGAGAGCCTTGCGGTAGTTTGCGGCGGCGGCCTCGGGCATGTGCTCGCGCTCGCATTCCTTGCCCATGAGGGTGTATTCGGCGGCGAGGCGTTTGAGCAAGCCGTCGCGGCGTGACATTTCCTTCTTCAGCTCAATGTTCTCCTGGCGCAATGTGTTGATTATTCCGAGCTTGCGGCGGATTAAGCGTTTGGCGGCAGGTTTCTCAATGTCGTAGCGGTGATGTATGGCGCGGAAGAAGGCGGAAAGGAATGTGTCGAAGTTGCCGCGGTCGAAGGCCTGTGCGGCATCGTGGTACTCCTTGTCGGCGGCAGACTCTTTCAGGGCGTTGCCGATGAGTGCGGTGTCGTTGTAAGTACGGGCGAACTGCTTTATTTCCTGGCGAACGAAGACGTCCTCACGGCGTATTGGCTGGGCGAGGCTGATGCCTGAAAGCGACGTGCAGCGTGACAGGGCGACGTATGCCTGGCCTCCGGCGAACACTCCGCCGGTGAAGTCGATGTTGACGTGGCGGAACGTCAGTCCCTGGCTCTTGTGCACGGTGATGGCCCAGGCAAGGCGGATGGGGAACTGTATGTAGCTGCCAATTTCCTCTTCTTCGATTTTCTTTTCTTTCTCGTTGAACTTGTAGCGCATGTTGCTCCACCGTTCTCGGCGCACGTCGTGCTCGTTGCCGTCTTCTGATACGATGTAGAGCACGCCTTCATCCTCGTCTATTCCCTCGACTACGCCGAGTGTTCCGTTTACCCAACGCTTGTCCATGTCGTTTTTGATGAAGATGATTTGTGCGCCGGGTTTTACTTCCAGTTCCATTGGTGTTGGCAGGCTGCTGTCTGGAAACTCGCCTTTCACCTCGCCGTAGAATGTTACTGCTTCGCCAGGCAGTTGCTTCAAGCGTTGCTCGTTGATGTAGTCAACGGTGTCTCGGCGAGTTGAAAGGGTTATGGCGAGGTTGCCGCCGGCAGTGTCAAGCGTTCCTCCCACACGGGTGTTGAGAGTGCGCAGGTCGGCATCGGTGGCGTCGCTGGTGCGTATGTGGTCGAGTATCGATATGAACGCATGATCGCTTTGCCGGTAAACCTTGTGCAGCTCAATGCTTACAAGTCGCATTTCGCGCCACACCCGGGCACCGAAGAAGAACGAGGTGGGGTAGTAGGGGTGTAGCATACGCCGTTCGTCCTCCTTCACAACAGGTTCAAGCTGGTATATGTCGCCGACGAGCAGGAGCTGCTTACCGCCGAACGGCTCGCGCATGTTGCGTGAGTATACTCGCAATACCTTGTCAATGAAGTCGATGATGTCGGCACGCACCATGCTTATTTCGTCTATGACGATAAGCTCCACCTCACGTATTATTTTGCGTTTTTCGGATGTGTATTTCAGTGTCGAGCGCAGGTTGCGTATAGAATAACGCTCATCGTCTGGCAAAAGAGGGTGGAACGGCAGTTTGAAAAAACTGTGCAGGGTGGAGCCGCCTGCATTGATGGCTGCTATTCCCGTGGGTGCCAGTATGACGTGTTTTTTCTTTGTGTTTGCGCAAATATGGCGCAGGAAGGTTGATTTGCCCGTACCTGCTTTTCCCGTAAGGAAAAGCGAGCGACGCGTGTATTGTATTATTTGCAGGGCCTGTTGCAGCTCCGGGTTGTCGAGGTCGAGCACTTCTATAATTAAGGGTTAAGAGTTATTAGATATGAATTAAGAATTAAGAGTTAAGAATTAAGAATTAAGAATTAAGAAAATATGCTTCAATGTATTTGTTTGATAAAACATATTTTCTTAATTCTTAACTCTCAATTCTTAATTATTTATAGGTCTTCAAATCTTATGACTTCTTCATGTGGCTTGTCTGATTTCTTTGGCTCGTCTTTACCTCCAGACTGTTTGGCAGGTGACGGTTTGTCAATGTTTACAGAATTGCCTATGACCATCTTCTCCAATGCGTTCATTGGATGTCCGGCTTTTTCTGCTGCTATAGAATCGGCTATGGCGGCACTGTCTATGGCTGCCGTGTCTTTCTTGACAGGATAGTAGCTGTCGCACATGTACATGTCGCGTGTAATGTCGTCATCTATCGGCTTATGGAAGCGTCCGTGGTATTTGCGGAAGTCAGGGTCGGCCATGAGCGATTGCAGGAAGTAGCCGCAGATGGGCAACGCGGTGCGGCTGCCTTGTCCTAATGCGCCGGTGCGGAAGTGTATGCTACGATATTCACCGCCAACCCATGCTCCGACAACAATGTTGGGACTTACACCCATGAACCATGCGTCAGAATGGTTGTTTGACGTTCCTGTCTTTCCGCCGAAGTCAGTGTCGCCTGCGGCATTGTTGATATATCCCCACAGGCTTTGCGACGTACCGCCAGGCTCGCGCATTCCGCCCATTAGCAATTGCTGCATGAAGAATGCGCTTTTATACGGTATTACCTGTTTCTCTTCTGGTTTGCTTGTATATACTTCGTTTCCGTCTTTGTCAACAATCCTTGTCACAAGCACAGGCTCTATGTGCTTGCCGTCGTTGGCGATGGTGCAATATGCGTTGACCATCTCGAGCAGGTTTACGTCGGAAGAGCCGAGAGCCAATGACGGCTGTTCGTCGAGCGGGCTTTTTATACCCATGTCGTGAGCGGTCTTGGCGATGTTTTTTATCCCCATTTCTTGTCCCAGCCTGACGGCAACTGAATTGATACTTCGTGCAAAGGCTCCTTTCAACGGTATGGAGTCTCCTGAGAAACGTCCGTTGGCATTGGTAGGAGTCCATGTTGTCATGCCATGCTTCTGTTTGTCATACACTTCCATGCGGATATACTCGTCGCGCCGTTTGTCGCAGGGAGTAAGTCCTTGGTTCATTGCCTCTGTGTAGACGAAGAGTTTGAATGTTGAGCCGGGTTGGCGCATTGCCGTAACTTTGTCGTATTTCCAAGAGTCGAAGTCGATATCTCCCACCCATGCTTTTACTTGTCCTGTTTGAGGTTCCATTGCGACAAACGAGCAGTGCATGAACTTCACCATGTATCGTATGGAGTCCATGGTGCTCATTTCCTTTTCAATGGTACCGTTCTCATAATCAAACAGTTTCACCTTGTGCGGCTTGTTGAGGTAATAGGTTATAGAGTCTGGTTGGTCAGGAAACTTCTGTGCAAGCATCTTGTACGCAGGCTGTTTCTTTGCGATGTCTTCAATAAAACCCGGTATAACCTGATGATTTTCGTCGCGCCAAGGGTCTTGTCCGGCCCAGTGGCGGTCGAAGTTGCGCTGTACTTGGCGCATCTGTTTGCGTGCTGCGTCTTCAGCGAATTTCTGCATACGGGTGTCGATGGTGGTGTATATCTTCAGGCCGCTGCTGTAGAGGTCATAGCCGTTCTCCTTGCACCAGTCTTTCAGGTAATTTGCAATGGCTTCACGGAAATATTTAGCCTGTCCGTCGTAGTTGCTTTCTACACTGTAATTTAGCTTTATTGGCATTGCGCTGATAGAGTCGTACTCGGAACGGGAAATGTCTCCGTGGGTAAACATGTTATGCAATACGACATTGCGGCGCTCCAGACTGTTGTCAGGGTGGCTTATCGGGTTGTAATAAGTTGTAGCTTTAAGCATTCCTACGAGTACGGCTGCTTGTTCGTGTGTTATCTTGGCTGGTGTTGTATTGAAATATGTCTTACATGCGGTTTTTATTCCGTATGCGTTAGAGCCGAAATCAACCGTGTTTGCGTACATAGTCAGTATTTCCTGCTTGTCGTAGAGCAGCTCAAGCTTGGTGGCTATAATCCACTCTTTGCTCTTCATTATAAGCATACGGACACCGGGAATGTAACCTAACAATCCGGTAGAATACTGTGTCCTTACGCGGAACATGTTTTTTGCCAATTGCTGCGTTATGGTAGATGCGCCGCGCGCCTCATGTCCTAAAACAATGTCTTTCAACACGGCGAACATCCCGATAGGGTCTACTCCGCGGTGTTTATAAAAACGCTCGTCTTCAGTATCTATCAGGGCTTTCCAGAACACAGGGTTTACATCTTCGTATTTTATAGGCGTACGGTTTTCGCTGAAATATTTGCCTATAAGTACACCGTCTGCGCTGTATATTTCCGAAGCTTCGCTTGTTGTCGGCTTTTTTATTTGCGAGAAGCCCGGCGACTTGCCGAACAGCCAGAGGAAGTTGATGTCTACCATACCCAAGTAGACGATAAACGCGACTATGAGAGAAAGTATTATTGTTATAGTTTTTTTATACCATTTGCTTCCAACATAAAGACTTTTGTACCAAAGCCAAAAGGCTTTGATTTTTTTTACACATAGACCGATAAGTCTGCCTATGAATGAATTTCTGAATTTTTGGAACATAAGTTGTTATTGTCTGTTTTGTGATGCAAATGTAGTGAAAAAGCTACATTCTAACAGAAAGAGCGAATATAATTTATGATTTCTTCAACATTGTCCGGAGAAAACCATCTGATGTCTTTGTCGCGTTTGAACCATGTAAGTTGTTTGCGGCAATATTTGTGTGTGTTACATTTTATCCTGAATATGGCTTCTTCCAATGTGCAATTGCCATCGAAATAATCAAAAAGTTCTTTGTAACCTACAGTGTTGAGCGCATTAAACCCTTTGTATGGGTGCATTCGACGGGCTTCGTCAATCAGGCCTGATGCAATCATGTTTTCCACACGTTCGTCGATGCGTCCGTATAGTTCACTGCGTTCCCGGGTTAGTCCGATTTTTATAATCCTGAAAGGCCGTTCTTTCTTTATATTTGTCCTGAATGAAGTATAAGTCCTGCCTGTAGACAAACAAATTTCCACGGCGTGTATTACGCGTTTGGGATTGTTCTTGTCCACTATTGAATAATATTCGGGGTCAAGTTTTTTTAGCTTGTTTTGCATCTCGCTAAGGCCATGTCGCTCATAGTCTTCCTTGACAAGATTCCTTATATGCTCGTCTACCATAGGAATGTCGTCGATGCCGTTACATACGGCATCGATGTACATCATGCTTCCACCAGACATGATAGCGACATTGTTTTTGTGGAAAAGTTTATCGAGCAGGGCTATAACATCATTTTCAAACATCGAGGCGTTATAATAATCCTTGATGCTGAGATTGCCAATAAAAAAATGCTTTATCCGCTTTTGTTCGTCATCGGTAGGTGCGGCTGTTCCTATTGGAATCTCCCTGAACATTTGCCTTGAATCGGCATTTATTATCACAGTGTCCAATTGTTTTGCCACATCAATGCACAGCGCCGTTTTACCAACCCCTGTCGGCCCGACGATGACAATAAGCGTATTCATAGATTTACCTTATGATACCTCTTTGAGAGCTTTCAACAAAGCTTATTATATAATTGATTGCATCGCTTTCAGGCAGGTTCCTACGTATATCTTCGATTCCTTCCTTAAGTACGCCTTTTGAATATAATAGACGGTATGCTTCGTGAATATTATTGATAAGTTCGTTGTTGAATCCTCGACGGCGAAGTCCGACAAGGTTGATTCCACAATATTTTGTAGGCTCTTTGCCTGCAATGATAAATGGTGGAATGTCTTGGCTGAAGCGACATCCTCCTTGTATCATGACGTATCCGCCAATGTGGCAGAACTGGTGACATAGCACTTCGGCGCTTATTATGGCGTGGTCGTCAATTATAACCTCGCCGCCGAACTTTGTCGAGTTGCCTATGATGCATTCGCTGCCTACGACACAGTCGTGGGCTATGTGCATGTTCTCCATTAATAGGTTGTTCGAGCCAACCTTCGTCATGCCTTTTGATGCTGTGCCTCTTGATATTGTGACACATTCACGTATGCTGTTGTTATCGCCTATTTCGCATGTCGTATCTTCACCCTTGAATTTCAAATCCTGCGGTTTGGTGCTGATGCTTGCGCCGGGGAATATTTCATTGCCATTGCCGATTCGCGCACCATAATTTATTGTTACACTGTTTTGTAATACATTGTTGTCGCCTATTACTGTATTTTTGTCAATATAGCAGAATGGGCCGATTATATTGTTATCTCCCAATTTTGCTTCTGGATGTATGTATGCAAGTGGACTTATTTGGTTCATATCTTGTAGTATTAGTGTTTAAGGGGCAGATAGATATACCGTCTGCCCCTTATGTTGGATAAAGTATATTATTTGTTTTTTACAATTTGGGCGGTGAATGTAGCTTCAGATACTACCTTGTCGCCGACAAATACATATCCTTTCATTGACGATACTCCGTGGCGTACAGGTGCAAGCAGGTCAACTTTGAATAAGAGTGTGTCTCCCGGAACAACCTTTTGGCGGAATTTCACGTCATCGATTTTCATGAAATATGTAGACCAACGTTCCGGTTCGTCAACAGTATTGAGTACAAGCAGGCCGCCGCATTGCGCCATAGCCTCAACTTGGAGCACGCCCGGCATAACAGGTTCTTGAGGGAAGTGTCCAGTGAAGAAAGGCTCGTTACTTGTCACATTTTTGACACCGACAATGCTGCTTGGACCAAGGGCTATGACTTTGTCAACCAACTGCATCGGGTAACGGTGAGGCAATAGTTCACGGATACGGTTGACATCCATTATTGGCGGTTCGTTGCAATTGTATATCGGAGCTTGTATTTCATGTTTGCGTATTTCTCGGCGCATCAGCCGTGCAAACTTGTTGTTGATAGTGTGTCCTGGCTTTGTCGCTATAATGCGTCCCTTTATGGGTTTGCCTATCAAAGCCATATCACCTATAATGTCAAGCAGCTTGTGGCGGGTACATTCATTTTCCCATACCAAAGGCTTGTGTTGTATATAGCCGAGTTTTGTTGCGTCAAGATGCGGAACATTCAGAAAATCTGCAAGGGCGTCAAGCCTTTCTTGTGTAGTTTGCCTTTCATAGATGACAATCGCATTGTCCATATCGCCACCCTTTATCAGGTTAGCCCTTAGCAGCGGCTCAATATCCCTTACGAATACGAATGTGCGCGCGGGGGCTATCTCTGTAGCAAAATCTTCGATATGGTCGAGAGTGGCAAATTGGCTGTTTATGAACTTCGAATCGAAAGAGCACATTGCCGTAAGGCTGAATTCATCGTCTGGCAAAATTGTTATGCATGAGCCGGATTCAGGGTCTTTGACCTCTATTTTATGACGGATGATATAGTAATCCTTCGGTGCGTTCTGTTCTTCAATGCCGATTTCCTGTATCTTGTTTATATATTGTGCCGCAGAACCGTCAAGAATAGGAAACTCGGGACCGTTTACCTGTATCAGGCAGTTGTCTATACCGAGAGCGTATAACGCTGCAAGTGCATGTTCTACTGTTGAAATTCTTATATCACCTTTGCCTAAAACTGTTCCACGTTGTGTGTCGACTACATTTTCGGCAATTGCATCAATTGTAGGTTGCCCGTCAATGTCGATTCTTTGTATTTTATATCCAGTATTAACTGCTGCCGGGTTGAATGTTATTGTTAGATTCAGTCCGGTATGCAGGCCTTTCCCACATAAGGCAAAGCTGCCTTTCAGTGTATTCTGTTTAGACATTTCCATTGTTTTGGTCTTTTTTTAATTCTTCCACTTGTTTTTGTAATTCGCCTAATTGCTTGTATATTTCAGGTAGTTTACGTGTCAATGCAATCGACTTGAAATATGCTTTTGGCTCCATTGGTGGCGTGCCGATAAGTGTTGTGTCGCCTTTGATATTGCCTGGTACGCCTGATTGCGCTCCGAGAAACGTCTTGTCGCCAATGCATATGTGTCCGGATATGCCTACCTGGCCGCCGAACATGCACCATTTACCGATTTTCGTACTTCCGGCAACTCCTACTTGTGCAGACATCACCGTGTTTTCGCCAACTTCTACATTGTGCGCTATCTGTACGAGGTTGTCAAGCTTTACGCCTTTCCGTATGATGGTGGCACCCATTGTCGAACGGTCTACGCAGGTGTTTGCGCCAATTTCGACATTGTCTTCAATGACTACAATGCCTATTTGGGGTATTTTGTCGTAGCCTTCGGTGTTCGGTGCGAACCCGAAGCCGTCCGCTCCTATTACAGAGCCTGCATGTATCGTTACGTTGTTGCCAAGCTTGCATTCCTTGTATATCGTAACGTTTGGATAAATAAGACAGCCATTGCCGATTTTAGTTCCGTCTTCAATCACGGCGTGCGGATAAATCTGTGAATTGTCGCCTATTTCAACATTCTCGCCGATATAGGCGAAAGCACCTATGTAACAGTTTTTTCCTATTTTTGCACTTTCAGATATGAAAGCCATCGGGCTTACGCCTGTCTTCTTGGGAATGTATGATTGGTAAAGCTGTAACAATTTGGCTACGCATTCGTATGCGTTTTTTACTCTGATTAACGTTGCGCTTACAGGCTGTGTGAGCTCTACATCGTCGTTTATAAGTACGACGCTTGATTTTGTATCGTAAATATAGTGGGTGTATTTGGGGTTTGACAGGAATGATATCGCTCCCGGCTTTCCCTCTTCTATTTTGGCGAAGGTGTTGATTTTTGCGTTTTCGTCGCCTTCAATCCTTCCGTTTATGAAACTTGCTATTTGTTTTGCCGTAAATTCCATTGCAATGTAATTACATTAATATTTGCGCAATTTTTGCAAAGGTAAATATTTTTATTCAAAAACGTTGATAACATAAGTAATATTTGCGAATTTTTTTGGAAAGCAGGGCGATGTTCATTACTTCTGACGCTTCGGAAATGTCTTTTAGTGTGTTGTCTTTGAATAATATCGTTATGTGGTCGTCGTTCACATCGTACATGTCTTTCTGTATGGTGTCAACGCTCATAAGGTAATGTGCGTCGTCTTTGCTTATTCCGAATTTTTCCGCAAGCGAGGTCTTAATGTCTTCTATTTTATCTTCGCTTGTAGGGTTGCCCGATATTTCCACTTTGAAGAGGTTGCGGTTAAGTAAATCGGCAGACAGGAGTGCCAATACTTTGTCATCGTTGTCAATCCAAACTTTCAAGGCACTCCATATATCGTTGTCGTCAAGCAGTGCATAGTTGTGCTGCGCCTCTTCGTCCGTCTTGAACTTGTCTGCGTCGATGTCGTTGTACAGAAAGTATTTCAGGCATGGTGTGGCGAATATGTCCTTGCCTTGACGGGCCAGATGTTTGGCGCGCAACAGTGTGTTTACGAGCACTTTCTCGCTTGATACCGTTGTCTTGTGCAGGTAAACCTGCCAGTACATCAGGCGTCGCGCCATCAGGTAGTTTTCTATTGAGTAAAGCCCTTTCGAGTTCACTACGAGGTTGTCGTCGGCCACGTCAAGCATTTTCAGTATGCGCGCACTCCCAATGTTGCCTTCGGCCACCCCGGTGAAAAAGCTGTCGCGCCGCAGGTAGTCGAGCCTGTCCATGTCGAGCTGGCTGCTGATTAACTGGTGGAGGAACTTTTTTGGGTATTCGTTCTTGAACATTTTTAGTGCGAGGTTCAGTTCTCCTTTCATCTCCCTGTTGATTTGCTCCATCATCAGCAGCGATATTTCTTCATGGCTGATGCCGTTGATGAGTGTATGTTCAAGCACATGTGAGAACGGGCCGTGCCCTATGTCGTGCATCAGGATGGCGGCCTCTACGGCTTCGGCCTCGCTGTCGAATATGAATATTCCTTTTTGTGTGAGCGATGTGATGGCCTCGCTCATCAGGTGGAATGCCCCGATGGAGTGCTGGAAGCGTGTGTGCTGTGCCGACGGGTACACCATCGATGTAAGTCCGAGCTGCTTAATCCGTGTAAGCCGCTGCATTAGCGGATGCTCTACTATGTCCAACAGTAGTCCGTGGGGTATCTTTATGAAGCCGGATATGGGGTCGTTTATTATCTTGCTGTCGTTCATTTTGTCTATGCTTCGGTCTTGTCTGCAAAGATAGCAAAATCTATGTAATACGCAAAACGTAACTTTGGATTTAGAGCTGGAACGGTTGACTGTGCTCTAATTCAAGCAGTATTTTTTTTGCCTTGATACCGCCTCCGTAGCCCGTCAGTGTGTTATTGTTTCCTATAACGCGGTGGCATGGCACGAATATGGATATGGCGTTCGCGCCGTTGGCGTTGGCTACGGCGCGTACAGCCTTGCCCATGCCGAGGCGTGCGGCCAATTCTCCGTAAGTGCAGGTTTCTCCGTAAAGGACGGACAGTAGCTGCCGCCATACCCTCTTTTGGAAGTCTGTACCGACTAATATCAGCGGAATGTCGAACGCTTTGCGCTCTCCGATGAAATATTGGTCAAGCTGCCTGGCTGCTTCTTGCGTTATATCGGTAGGCTCTTCTTGGTATTCGGCATGTAGGCAGGTCTTCAAACGCTTGTCAACTCTGCCCGGGTGTTTCTCCGCCGTCCAGTTGCACAGGCATAGCCTGTCGCCCAGCGAACCGAGCAGCAGTTCTCCGCACGGCGACGCGTAGTGTTGTATGTGGATTTTGTTTTTCGTGAAAATCATGATGCTTAAACCTGTTTCCGCCTGCCCGGCCTTACGTCGGGCAGCCATATCGCGATTACTCCCAATAGTGGCAGCCATGTGCTCACCTTGAAGATGAACTCTATGCTCGTCAAGTCGGCCAACCACCCGAAGAACGCCGAGCCTATGCCGCCGAGGCCGAACATCAGGCCGAAGAACACTCCGGCTATCATTCCCACCTTGTCGGGCTTAAGGTCGGTGGCGTAAACCACTATGGCCGAGAATGCCGAGGCTATGATAAGTCCGGTCAGTACAGACATTATGACGGTACCGGCCAAGTCGAGGTAGGGCAGGAGCAGGGTGAACGGAGCCGCGCCGAGGATGGAGAACAGTATGACATACTTGCGCCCGTAGCGGTCGCCGAGGAAGCCGCCGAGCAGCGTGCCCGCGGCGAACGCGGCGAGGTAGGCGAACAGGCAGTATTGCGACTCTTGTACCGACACACTGAACTTGTCGATGAGGAAGAACGTGAAGTAGCTCGTCATGCAGGCGTTGAAAAAGTATTTTGAGAAAATCATGAGTACGAGTATGGCGAGTGCCATGCGCACAGTCTTGGCCGGGAGCGTACACGTTGCAGCCGCGCGTTTGTTTTGTGCGGCCTTGAGCCGTTTCAGCATGAGGCTGTACCAGTAGCCTATGCGTGTAAGCAGGAAGGCTGCCAGCATGGCAGCCAGGGCAAACCAGCCTACGGCGTGTTGGCCGTAAGGCATCACGATGAGTGCAGCCAGCAGCGGACCGATGGCGCTGCCACCGTTGCCTCCCACCTGGAATATTGACTGCGCAAGGCTCTTTCTTCCTCCTGACGCCAGTTGTGCCACGCGCGACGCCTCGGGATGGAACACTGACGAGCCGCAACCTATCAGAGCCACCGAGAGCAGTATCGTCATGAACCCCGGCGCGAAGGCCAATGCCAGCAGTCCTGTAAGTGTAAAGCACATGCCAAGCGCAAGCGAGTAAGGCTGCGGATGACGGTCGGCGTAGTTGCCTACGAAGGGCTGGAATACCGACGATGTGAGCTGGAATACCAGCGTTATGATGCCGATTTGGGCGAAGGTAAACCCGAATTTGTCTTTCAGCAGAGGGTACAGAGCCGGTATGACCGACTGTATCATGTCGTTGAGCAGGTGACAGGTGCCCATTGTGAAGAGTATGGCATAGGCTGTACCTTCCGTCATGTGCGGATGCCCTTTCAGTTTGTCAAGTACGTTTTTGGTCATTTTCCTGTGTATGTTTTGCCTTGTGCAACAGTGTTTGGATGTGCAAATTTACGATATTTTCCACAAATGGCAAATATGCATTCGGGCTAATGTCAAGTTTTGTAATTGTAATTCGTAAAGATAAGGCAATTCAGCCGAATGGCAAAATAAAATCAGGTTTTCATTATATTAATTGCGTGGACGGCAAATCGGCACAATGGTGTTTGGCGTTGTCATGGCTGCATGTTGCCGTTGTGATGACTGATTGCAAATGTAAACGGTGATTTTCGTGACGTTTGTCTATTCCGTTTTTGTCGGGTAAAATTGTTGAAATAGCTTGGCTGACGTCTTGCTGATGATGCTTGTTGAGACGTTTGACCATAGATAACAGGCTTAAAGGCCGTCTTTGGTTGTGTCAAAGGCCGTCTTTGGCAACAGTATGAGCCGTCATTACGAGTAATAAAGGCCGTCCAAACACATCGTAATGACGGCTTTTACCGATAGTAATGACGGCTTTTATGCCGTTTTTATCCTCGTTTTTGTTGCACGTTTTGGCTGTAAGCGGCGTAGCATGCTGATTCCCTGTAAGTTGTGATTGCACACTGCTGAATGGCGTATTTGCGGCCAAGAGTCTGCTTCATTTTGAATATCGCCGTTACGGAGCGTCAATGAAAATCAGTTTGTAAGCAAATTAGCAGTCTGCCTTGCACAATGAAAAACCGCCGGCAAGGCATAATGAAGCCTTGCCGGCGGTTGCCGGTGACGTATGTTTGCTTTATTCTCGTGTTTGCAGACGGTCAAGTTCAACGGCCATTTCGGCTTGCAGTTCCTTGGCCTTTGCAGCTGCAATTTCGGCAAAGTCTTCTCCGTTTGATGCGTATATTATGCCGCGGCTGCTGTTGACAATCAGTCCGCAATCGCTGGTCATGCCGTATTTGCATACTTCCTGTAGGCTGCCGCCCTGTGCGCCTACACCGGGAACGAGCAGGAAGTGCTCCGGTGCCACCATGCGTATGTCTTTGAACATCTCACCCTGTGTGGCTCCGACGACGTACATCATGTTGTCTACAGTTCCCCATGCCTGCGACTTGCGTATTACTTTCTCGAAAAGATGCTCTCCGTCCAGGTCGGTGGTAAGTTGGAAGTCGTGTGAACCGACATTGCTCGTCAGGGCCAGTACGATGACCCATTTGCCGTCGTATTTGAGAAACGGCGCAACGCTGTCTTCTCCCATATATGGTGCTACGGTCAGCGCATCGACATCATACTCCTCGAAAAATGTGCGTGCGTACATCGCTGACGTGTTGCCGATGTCTCCTCGCTTTGCGTCGGCAATTATGAAATGGTCGGGATATTTCTCTTTCAGGTACTTTACCGTACGTTCGAACGAAGCCATGCCCTTTGTGCCCATGCACTCGTAGAAGGCGAGGTTTGGCTTGTAGGCTATGCAGTATTCGGCGGTCGCGTCGATTATGGCTTTGTTGAAGTCGAAAACCGGGTCGTTGTTTCCGAGCAGATGCTCGGGTATTTTCTTGATGTCGGTGTCAAGCCCTACGCAGAGAAAGCTTTTCTTCTTGAAAATCTGTTCGATGAGTTGTTGTCTGGTCATTGTTCTTATTTTTTAGTTGACAAGCAGACAAGAAGATACCCCTTTGCTTATTATATTTTTGATAAGGCAAATCGCCTTGTCTCCTTGTCAACAGGTTTGTCAAATTAAAGTTCCGCTTCTTTCATTCTTTCGGCGTTTTCGGCCACGGTCAAAGCGTCAATCATGTCCTTGATGCTGCCACCGAGGAATCCTTGCAGGTCGTGCGTGGTGTAGCCTATGCGGTGGTCGGTGACGCGGCCCTGCTGGAAGTTGTACGTGCGTATCTTGGCACTACGGTCGCCGGTGGAAACGAGCGTCTTGCGGCGGCTGGCTATGTCGTCGATATACTTCTGGTGCTCGCGGTCGTAGATGAAGGTGCGCAGGCGCGACAGGGCGCGCTCCTTGTTCTTGGGCTGGTCGCGCGTTTCGGTACACTCTATGAGTATTTCCTCCACTTCGCCGGTATTGGGATTCTTCCACGGATAGCGCAGGCGCACGCCTGACTCAACTTTGTTTACGTTCTGTCCGCCTGCGCCAGAGCTGCGGAACGTGTCCCACTTAATGTCGCCTTCGTTGATGTTTACCTCGAACTTGTCGGCCTCGGGCAGCACGGCTACGGTTGCTGCGCTGGTGTGCATACGTCCTTGCGTCTCGGTGGCGGGCACGCGCTGCACTCGATGAACGCCCGATTCGTATTTCAATGTGCCGTAGACGTTGTCGCCGCTTACGGCGAAGTCTATCTCCTTGTAGCCTCCTACCGCCCCCTCGCTCACGCTCGTGACGGAGAGCGTCCAGCCCATGGAGTCGCAGAACTTCTTGTACATCTGGAACAGGTCGCCGGCGAAGAGCGCGGCCTCGTCGCCTCCCGTGCCGGCGCGTATTTCCATCTGCACGTTCTTTGCGTCCTCTGGGTCTTTGGGCACGAGAGCTATCTTGATTTCCTCTTCGAGTTTCGGCTGTAGCTCTTCGTTGGCCTGTAGCTCCTCACGAGCCATTTCCTTAAGGTCAGGGTCGCTCTCGTTGGCAAGTATGTCTTTTGCTTCTTTTATGGAGTTCAGGCACGCAATGTATTTTTTCCGTGCCTTCATTATGTCGTCGAGGTCTTTGTATTCACGGGTAAGACGGACATACCTTTCCTGGTCTGCGATGACGGAAGGGTCGGTGATTAGCGTCGATATTTCCTCGTATCGGCTTTCAAGTCCTTCGAGTTTTTCCAGTATGTTGTTATTGTCTGCCATTACTTAATAATTAAATTCTCCAAATTCAGACTTAATGGTCAGGCTCTTAGCCCCTTCTTCTATGTGTCCGATTATCTGTGCGTCGATGTTGAAACTCTTGCTTATGGCGATGACACGTTCTGCGGTTTCAGGGCTTACGTATATTTCCATGCGGTGCCCCATGTTGAATACCTTGTACATTTCTTGCCAATCTGTGCCGCTCTGTTCTTTTATTATCTTGAATAAAGGCGGAACGGGGAACATGTTGTCTTTTATGACGCGGCAGTTGTCGCCAACGAAGTGCAGAACCTTTGTCTGTGCTCCGCCCGTACAATGCACCATTCCGTGTATTTCAGGGCGCAGTTCGTCAAGCATTTTCTTTATGACGGGAGCGTATGTGCGGGTTGGCGAAAGCACGAGCTGGCCAACGTTTACCGGCACTCCGTCAATTGTGTCGGTGAGTTTATAGCTTCCGCTGTATACAAGCTCTTCTGGTACGGCATGGTCATAGCTTTCCGGATATTTTTCAGCAATGTATTTTGCGAATACGTCGTGACGTGCACTCGTCAAGCCGTTGCTTCCCATTCCGCCGTTGTAGCGGTTCTCGTAAGTGGCTTGCCCGAATGAAGCGAGGCCTACTATTACATCTCCGGGACGTATGTTTGCGTTGTTGATTACATCGCTCCTTTTCATCCTGCATGTCACGGTGGAGTCTACAATGATTGTTCTTACGAGGTCACCCACGTCAGCTGTTTCCCCACCAGTAGCATAAATGCCAATTCCCATATCGCGCATTGAGGCCAAAAGCTCGTCTGTTCCGTTTATTATAGCGGAAATGACTTCACCCGGCACAAGCATCTTGTTGCGTCCGATGGTGCTTGATACAAGTATGTTGTCAACGGCTCCTACGCATAGCAGGTCATCAGTGTTCATTATCAATGCGTCTTGTGCAATACCTTTCCATACGCTTAAGTCGCCTGTCTCTTTCCAGTATGCGTATGCCAATGACGATTTCGTACCGGCTCCGTCGGCGTGCATGATGTTGCAATATTCCGGGTCTCCGCCGAGGATGTCTGGTATAATCTTGCAGAAAGCTTGTGGGAATATTCCTTTGTCGATGTTCTTTATTGCATTGTGAACATCCTCCTTGGCGGCTGAAACGCCGCGCATCATGTAACGGTTGCTTGAATCCATTGTTGTTATGTTTAATGACGAATCGACGGGTTACAAGCGTATCGTGATGTAGGTTTTACTTAAATGTTTGCTTGTAGTCCGTTGGTCAGAATGTTGTTATTTGTTTGAAGAACTGTTGTTCCAGAACTCCCAGCTTGCGAATGCTTGCAGAAGGAGCATTTCCAGGCCGTTTTTTACGGTAGCTCCGCGTTCCGCTCCTTTTTTCATAAACAGGGTCTGGTCCGGATTATATAATAGGTCGTAAAGCAAGTTCCTGCTATCCATCGCTTCATAAGGAAGTTTCGGGCATTCGTCAATATGCGGGTACATGCCGCACGGTGTGCAATTGACTATAACGTTGTATTCATGTATTATATCGGGGGTAATCCTTTCATATTGTATTGTACCGGGACGTTCATACCGACTTACGAACACAGTCTCAAGCCCGAGCGACTTCAAGCCGTAATTTATGGCTTTTGATGCTCCGCCTGTTCCTAAGATAAGTGCTTTTTTGTGGAAGCGTTCAAGCATGGGTTCAATGCTTTTCGTGAATCCTATTACATCGCTATTATAACCTTTCAGTTTTATTTCATTGCCCTTGTGGTCTACTTTTATGACATTGACTGCGCCGATAGCGCGTGCTTCCGGACTTACGGTGTCAAGGAACGGGATTACTTTTTCTTTATAAGGTATGGTAACATTCAGCCCTTTTAATTCGGGATTGGATACCAGCACTTCGGGCAAAGCGTCGATGGTCGGTATCTCAAAGTTGATATACTGTGCGTCGATATTCTCATTCTCGAACTTTTCGTTGAAATAGCTTATCGAAAATGAATGCCCGAGCGGATAACCTATAAGTCCGTATTTGTCCATGATATTATTTATTTGATAGCGAAATAACATGTGCATATGCCGAAAGTCAGACGCTTGAACCTGGCATCTGAAAATCCGACCTTCCTGAATATCCCGACCATTTCCTCGCCCTGTGGAAAGGACTCTATCGTGGATATGAGATATTTGTAAGCTTCGTTGTCTTTTGAAATGAGCTTGCCGTAAAGGGGGAGAAGCGTGTGTGAATATATCCAGAACAGCTGCCTCATGGGGAAGTGCACAGGGCGGCTAAGTTCGAGTATGCTTAGCTTGCCGCCGTCTTTCAAGACACGGCACATCTCTTTGAGACATGCGTCAAGATTCTGGAAATTCCTTATACCGAAAGCTGTCGTTATTGCGTCGAACGTATTGTCGTCGAACGACATGTGTTCGCAGTCTTCCTTTTTGAAGGATATGGTGTTGTCAAGCCTCGCAGCCTTGGCCTTTTCCGTACCGATACGCATCATACCTTCGGATATGTCAATGCCAATGACTTTTTCAGGCCGCAGTTTAAGTGCTGACATTATGGCAAAATCGCCTGTGCCGGTCGCAATGTCAAGTATTGTTTCCGGCTTGTACGGCTTCAGTTGGTTTATCGCTTTCTTGCGCCAAAGGTTGTCAATACCGAAGGATAGGCGGTGGTTGAGCAAGTCGTAGGAGTGCGCAATGTTGTCAAACATGGTCTCTACCTGCTTGCTCTTTTCCTGTCCGTTGCCGTAAGGCGTTATTTTTTCCTGCCGATAAGTCATGTATGTAATTAGAAGTTGAGAATGAAGAATTGGGAATTATGATTGGCTTATATTGTTTGTATACAGTATATAAGTTATGTAATCATATTTCTCAATTCTCCATTTTCAATTTAAATTTAATTTATAGTGTTTTCAAATAATCTTTGACGTTTTTCTCTATTCGTGCTGCAATGTCCCCTTCTTCCGCAGCCTTGTCAAATTTGTCGCCGGTGATATGTTCGAACAGTTCTATGTATCGTTCGCTTACGCTTTCGGCGTATTCGTCGGTTATTTCCGGCATAACCTGTCCCGGCTCATTCATGAAGTTGTGCTCTATGAGCCATTGGCGTACAAATTCTTTTGACAATTGTCGTTGCGGCTCGCCCTTTTCAAACTTCTCCTCGTAGCCGTCGGCGTAGAAATAGCGGCTGCTGTCAGGCGTATGTATCTCGTCGATGAGGTAAACTTTGCCGTCACGCTTGCCGAATTCGTATTTTGTGTCAACAAGGATAAGTCCGTGCTTTGCGGCTATTTCCTGTCCGCGGGCGAAGATTTTGCGCGTGTAGTCTTCCATTACCTCATAGTCTTCCTTGCTGACTATGCCCTGGGCAATGATTTCCTCTTTCGATATGTTCATGTCGTGCCCTTCGTCTGCCTTGGTGGTCGGCGTAATGATTGGTTCGGGGAAACGCTGGTTTTCACGCATTCCGTCAGGCAGCTTGACGCCGCACAGCTCGCGGCATCCCTTCTGGTATTCACGCCAAGCAGAGCCGGTAAGTATGGAACGGATGATCATTTCCACGCGGAATCCTTCGCATTTCAGGCCGACAGTAACCATAGGGTCGGGGGTGGCGAGTTTCCAGTTAGGGCATATGTCTGTTGTCTGGTCGAGGAATTTTGCCGCAATTTGGTTAAGTACCTGTCCTTTGAACGGTATGCCTTTGGGCAGGACTACGTCGAAGGCTGAAATCCTGTCTGTCGCAATCATTACGAGGATGTCGTCATTGATGTTGTACACATCGCGTACTTTTCCGTGGTAAACGCTTTTCTGTCCGTCAAAATGGAACTCTGTCTTTGTTAATGCTTTCATCTTTATTTTGTTTTATTATGACCGATGGATATGCAAGCCGATGGGTTGAGGGCGCATTCCGCTCACTGCTCTCCGCCGGCCGCCTTGTCCTTGCTACGTTCGTGCCTGTCGTAAGCTTGTACTATGCGGGTTACGAGCTTGTGCCTTACAATGTCTTTGTCGTTCATTCTTACGATGGATATGCCCTCCACGCCGTCCAGTATGCCGATGGCTTCGCGCAGTCCGCTTGTCGTTCCGTGCGGCAGGTCTACCTGTGTCAGGTCGCCGGTGATTATCATTTTTGTGTTCCACCCCATTCTTGTGAGGAACATCCTGATTTGCGCCGTGGTTGTATTCTGTGCTTCGTCAAGTATCACGACGGCATCGCTCAAAGTGCGTCCGCGCATGAAGGCCAGCGGCGCTATCTGTATTATGCGCTTCTCCATCATGTCCTGAAGTTTTACGGCAGGCAACATGTCTTCGAGGGCATCGTATAAAGGTTGCAGATAGGGGTCTATCTTATCCTTCATGTCACCAGGCAGAAAGCCCAGTTTCTCGCCGGCTTCTACGGCCGGCCGGCTCAATATGATTTTCTTTGCGGTCTTTTCCTTCAACGCTTTCACGGCCAGCGCGATGCTCAGATACGTCTTGCCTGTTCCTGCCGGGCCTATGGCAAATACCATGTCCGTCTTTCCGTAGGCGTCTATTAGGCGTTGTTGGTTTTCGCTGCGGCTTTTTATGGGACGTCCCGAAATGTTGTACACAACTACGTCTTTTGCCGTGTCATCTTTCGTCTTGCGTCCCTTTATTATGTCGATAATGTCTTCTTCGCTGATAGAGTTGTATTTCAGCACATGCCTTCTTAACTTCTCGATGTTTTCCTCGAAGTCGGCCATAAGCTCCTCGTCGCCAAGTACCCTTATTACATTGTCCCGGGCTACTATCCTGAGTTTTGGGTACAGAGCCTTGATTATCTGCAAATAGGCGTTGCCCGCCCCGTACAGCATTACGGGGTCGATGTCTTCAAGTACGATGTGTTTCTCTATCAATTTGCCGTTGTTTTTTATTTTTGTGCAAAATTACGGATTTTTCCCAATATTACATTGGTTTTATAAATCTTTTTATCAGAATGAGTGAAAAACGGCATTGTTTTCCAACGCTTTACAAAAGGCCGTCTTTCGTCTTCCGAAAGGCCGTCAATCGCAGGCTTAAAGACGGTCTTTTGCATTGCAAAAGATGGTCTTTTACAACGAGCATGATTTTTAGGCGGATTGCTGATGTTTAATTTATGGTTTATTAGTAAAAATTAAGTTGTATGTAATCGTATGTTTATGTATCTTTGCGCAATGATTATTTCGTGTTGTTTAAACACCAAATAAACTTGCTGTTATAATATAATAATGTGATACTGTGATGAAACTATTTACCTTTATTACAACGTTGTGTGTGTCAATGGCTTTTACGCCGTCATCAGCGAGGGTGGCTGGTGTGGCGGCAATGCCTGATTCTGTTTATCTCTTTGCATACGCCACGGCCGGTGACGACGGGCGGAGCGGTCTGCGGTTCGCATGGAGCCGTGATGGTGAAGACTGGTTCCGTGTCGGCGAAGGCCGTTCGTTCCTGAAATGCGATTACGCCAACTGGGGCGGCGAAAAGCGTATGGTGAAGCCCCGGCTTGGCCGTACAGCCGACGGTAGGTGGCATTGTGTATGGCAACTCAACCGTGGCGGCATGGAGTTTGCCCATTCGTCATCGTCTGATTTGGCCGCTTGGAGCAGCCAGACGTATTTTACGGAGGCGCAGCGTGGTGTGTATGCAGGCGATGACTGCATGTCGCTTCCGTTCAAGAACGTATCGGTTAACGGTGCGATGGAAAGCGGCACGGTGAACAAGGTGGCATGGCATGAGGTTGAAAGGCTTGAACAGTATGCCGACGCAAAGGCTTACCGCGAGCGTCTTTATTCGGAACGCGCCGCGGATGACGGTGCGCGCTTTGCCGGACTTGAGCCTGTAACTGCCGAACTCAATGTATATCCTGAACAGGCGAAGGCAATCAGCGACAAGCTGATAGGCGTTTTTTTCGAGGATATAAATTATGGGGCAGACGGAGGACTGTATGCTGAGCTTGTGCAGAACCGTGACTTCGAATATACAGAAGGAGAGGGCAGGGCGGCCGGTTGGGGGCCTTTGTACGCCTGGACGGTTGCCGGTGACGGTATGTCAGTCAAGATAGATACGGTAAAACCTATACACGTCAACACCCCTCACTATGCTTCGCTCCATGTCGAGAAGCCGGGAGCCGGATTTGTGAATGCTGGCTATGACGGAATCGTTGTGCGTGAAAACGGGAAGTACCTGTTGACGGTCTTCGTCCGTTTGGCAGGGGATGAAAGCCTCGTGGGCAATTCTCCGTCACGCAATTCTTCGTCGAAAATCAAGATAGGGCTGCGAGGAAAGGACGGTAATGTCATTGCTGAAAAGACGTTTAAGGTCTCATCATATGATTGGGTACAGCTTTCGGCTACACTGCGTGCCGGGGCTTCGGCTGATGATGCCGAGCTTTTTATCACGCCGATGGCTGTAGGCCGGTATGACGTTGACATGGTGTCGCTGTTCCCTGAAAAAACTTTTCGCGGACACAAGAACGGCCTGCGCGCTGACCTTGCACAAGCCATAGCCGACATTCATCCGAAGTTTGTCCGCTTCCCCGGCGGTTGCGTGGCTCACGGACAGGGTATAGACAACATTTACCGTTGGAAAAACACAGTTGGTCCGCTGTATGCCCGCAAGCCGATGAAAAACCTTTGGGGCTACCATCAGACAATGGGGCTGGGATATTATGAATACTTCCTGTTTTGTGAGGACATAGGAGCGGAGCCTTTGCCGGTAGTTGCCGCAGGGGTGCCGTGCCAGAACAGCAACTGCATTCCCGGCAAATTGCTCGGCGGAGGACAGCAAGGCGGCATACCGATGGAGGATATGGATGAATACGTACAAGACATTCTTGACCTGATTGACTATGCCAACGGAAACCCTAAGACAAACAAGTGGGCCAAGATGCGTGCCGATGCCGGCCATCCTGAGCCGTTTAACCTCAAATATATTGGCATTGGCAATGAAGACCAGATAACCGATGTGTTCAAAGAGCGCTTCACGATGATTTATGAAGCGATGAAAAAGCATCATCCTGAAATAACTGTGATAGGAACTGTCGGCCCGTTCTATGAGGGCACGGACTATGATGAAGGATGGCGTTTGGCTGATAGTTTGGACGTTCCGATGGTAGACGAACATTATTATAATTCGCCGGGTTGGTTTATATATAATCAGAATTTCTATGACCGTTATGACCGTACAAAGTCGAAGGTGTATCTCGGCGAATATGCCGCCCATCTGCCCGGACGTCCCAATAATATTGAGACCGCTTTGGCGGAAGCCTTGTATCTTACATCGTTGGAGCGTAACGGCGATGTGGTTCTGATGGCTTCATACGCGCCTCTGCTGGCAAAAGAAGGGCACACTCAGTGGAATCCTGACATGATATATTTTAATAACAAGGAGGTAAAGCCTACCGTCGGGTATTACGTTCAGCAAATGTTTTCCCGCAATTCTGGCGTGGAATATTGGCCTGCTGATGTAAAAACAAGCAACGCACGTAGTGATGTGCGCAGCCGTATAGCTACATCAGTCGTGCGCGACGGTGAAACCGATGACGTTATAGTGAAGCTTGTAAACATGTTGCCGGTAGATGTTGTCACAAAGATGGTTATTCCTGACGGTATGAAGGATAACCAGGCACGCCTTACAGTCTTGACGGGTGAGCCTGCGGACAAGGACGCCCGTCCGATGGAGAGTTTTATAAGCGTGGGTGACGGGGCTGAATATAAGATGCCGCCATACTCGCTTAGCGTGATAAGAATGAAATGTATAACTGAAAAACATAAATAAAATGAAAACTATTAAGACATTATTTGCGCTGTCATTTGCCTGTATTACGGCCAGTGCACAGCATTCAGGCTATCCTGTTACGCCTGTGCCTTTCACCGCAACGCATGTCAGCGGAGGTTTCTGGAAGCATAGGCTTGATGCTTGCCGTGACGTTACCGTGCCTTTGGCTTTCTCAAAGTGTGAGGAGTCAGGGCGTTATGCCAACTTCGTGAAAGCCAAACATCCGTGTGATACGTTCAAGGTCGGCGGTTTCCCTTTTGACGATACTGACGTATATAAAACCATAGAGGGGGCAAGTTATTTGCTCCAGACATATCCAGACAAGCGCATGGAGCGTTATATAGACAGTGTTCTTGTAATAGTGGCCGGGGCACAAGAGCCTGACGGATATCTCTATACGGCGCGCACTATGAACCCGAAGCATCCGCACGCGTGGGCCGGAGCCAACCGATGGGACGCCGTAGAGGGCGGCAGCCATGAGCTGTACAATCTCGGCCACATGATAGAAGGGGCTGTGGCATATTACCAGGCTACAGGCAAGCGCAACTTCCTGGATATAGCAATGCGTTATGCCGATAATGTTTGCAAGACGATAGGGGCCGGTGAAGGGCAGATAGTTCGCGTGCCGGGACACCAGATTGCCGAAATGGCCTTGGTAAAGTTGTATCTTGCGACGGGAGAAAAGAAATATTTGGACGAGGCAAAGTTCTTCCTTGATATGCGTGGGCGTACCTCGCGCAAGGATGAATACAGCCAGGCGCATAAGCCTGTCGTCGCACAGGATGAGGCTGTCGGCCATGCCGTGCGTGCTACTTATATGTATTCGGGTATGGCCGATGTGGCGGCTTTAACCGGCGATACAGCATATATTCATGCTATTGACAGGATTTGGGACAATATCGTGGGCAAGAAACTTTACCTTACGGGCGGCATCGGCTCGCGTGCAAGCAATGAGGGCTTTGGTGCCAATTACGAGTTGCCTAATGCCACTGCGTATTGTGAGACATGTGCGTCGATAGGCAATGTGTATGTAAACCATCGCCTGTTCCTTTTCCATGGTGACGGAAAGTATTACGATGTGCTTGAGCGTTCGCTGTATAACGGCGTATTGGCTGGCATTTCACTCAAAGGCGACGCCTTTTTTTACCCCAACCCGTTAGAGTCAGCCGGGGGATACGAGCGCAAGCCTTGGTTTGGCTGTGCCTGCTGTCCGTCAAATCTGTGCCGCTTTTTGCCGTCTGTTCCAGGATACGTTTATGCTACGCGGGATGACAGCCTGTACGTCAACCTGTTTATGGAAGGTACCTCGGATTTTAACATCGGTAAAAACAAGGTCGGGCTGATGCAGAAAACCGAATATCCTTTTGACGGCGAGATAGCGTTGACTATCGCCAAAGGCGGTGGTAACTTTGCCATGAAAATACGCATACCGGGATGGGTGCGCGGTGATGTCGTGCCGAGCGATTTGTACCGTTTTGTCGATAACAAGCAGACGCATTACACTGTAAAAGTGAACGGGAAGGTTGTTGAAAGCACGATAGACAAAGGATATTTCACGATAAACCGTAAATGGAGGAAAGGTGATGTCGTGACTATATCACTTGACATGGTTCCGCGCCTTGTTGCTGCCAATGACAAGGTAGAGGCCGACCGCGGAATGCTGGCCATAGAGCGAGGCCCGTTGGTATACTGTGCAGAATGGCCGGACAATGAGGGACTTGACATTTTCTCTATATTATTGCCACGCAATCCCAAGCTTGACGTGACAGACCGGAAAGCGCCGGGAGGTGGCGATGTGATAACGGCGGGAGTGCAAAAGGTAGCTTATGACGGCGACGGACGTTTGGTAACAACTGACGCTGTTCTTAATTTAATCCCTTATTACGCATGGGCAAACCGCGGACAGGGAAAGATGTCGGTGTGGCTTCCGTATGAGGCCGGCGCAATGCACCTCGGTCCTGCATTGAAGGTAGGCTCCAACGAGTTCCTTGACAAATAACGGTTTGCGATGCCGCAGACGGCAGGCTTGCAATCAGTTTGATTTCCAATGATTTATGAAAGGCGGCATTTCAGGTTGTGAAATGCCGCCTTTCATAATGTAAAATACTGTCTTTTACAAACCAAAATGCCGTCAATTGGAAAATTCAGATTAGCCGTTCGTATGCGTACGGATTTTTGTTAAGGTTTTATTCGGTCTTGTTTACCTTGTCGCCCTAAAGCTCTCGATGTTGATGTATCTACGTTTCATAAAGCGTTTGTAGATATTGGCTATCCATAGGTTGTGGGCAACCATGAATGCTATGCCGGCAATCAGCAGCGTGATGTATGCTATGTTTTCGGTAAAGGAAGTTCTAAGTAACGAGATGACGACTACGGGCAGGAACATTGCCACGATGAGTGCTACCATCTGGAAATAGTTGTTTTCCATGTTGCCCTTGCTTATGAATTTTGTGTTTAGCGGCATTGTCTGCCTGTTATATACAGCCATTTGCATGAAAAGGCAATACACTGGGCCGGCCGTGAAGCACATCATCGATAACAATGCCAACAGGCTGTGCTTGCCGGTAAACACAGTTGGCAGCATAAGCAGCATGGGCAGTACGAGCATCGAGCTGTAAAAGTAATACTTGGCTTTTAGCAGTTGCATGATGTTCTCCTTGTGTATGGCAAGGCAGTCTATATAATTGCCCTCCGCACACATTATCTTTATGAGCGTGTTCGCACCGTAAAGCAGGAATACATAGGCAACCCAGAATATTTTGGAAAAATCGTCTTGGTAAAGGTCTGTAAATGAAACGACAAGGCTTAGGAATACTGCAAAGATAGTGCTGAATAAAAACGACTTGCGCATGTTTTTGTTGCGTATCAGGCTTTTCACTTCAAGCTTGATGTATTCTCCGGTCTGTCCGTATTTGTCGAACATACGGAACTCCGTCACGCTTTTCATCTTTGCATCACCGACATTGGCGTTTTCGATATATGTGAAATGGTATTGCAGCCGTTTGTTCACCTCTACGAACGCCCATAGCAATAGTAGCAGTGGCAGGTAATACAATGGATTCCAGAATGTGAAGCCTCTGCCAAGCGCGGAATATATGTCGAACAATGCCTCAAAGTCGTCAATATAAATAGGTGAGAATACGGCGGCATACACGATGATTGGTAGTATCCACCATTTCAGGCTTTGGTTTATGAGCGTCCTTACAAGCATGTACCATTGACTGTTGACCGTCACCATAACTTGAAAAGATATGATAATGCCCAACGATGCGGCCAGGCCGTCGCTGAAGAGTGTTGTCATCAGCACGTATGGTATTGTGATGGCCGTCCATACAAGGTTGTTGGGTGTGACGATGCTTGACAGGACAAACATCTCGACGCATGTATATTTAGGTATAGGCAGTAGCGAGTATGGTTTAATGAGCTGTACGGGGGTCTGCTGGCTGATGAACCTGAATAGGAAATCGACGGCAAGGAAAAACGGCATCAGGCCGAAAATGAATTCGTATGGTGTCATCGAACTTGATGTGTTGGCCAAAAGAGCCAACATGATTGCGATGAAAAAAAGGTAGAGTATTACGAATGCGCCACCGATATATAGCAGCACCTTAGCCGTCTTGTTTTGCTCGTATGCCACGCTTCGCTTCGTTGCCAGTTTTATATGGTGGCGCAAAGTGCGGAACAATTGCAGCTTGTTCATGTTATCGTTGTTGTTATTTACGGTTATATGACCGTATATTCAATTTTATCTTAGGTCTACGACTTCTGCGTTGGGGAAATCTTTTGAATTGAAACGGAACGTTGAGTCTGATAGCTTCTTGGCTTTGAAGTTTGAGACTTTTATCGTCGTCCATCCGTTGCTTTGACGCATTTTTATAGTCTGCGGCAGATAGTTTCGCCCTATTGTTATATACATTTCCTTGATGGTGCGCTTTTGGTTTGTTGCGTAAAGATGTATTTGCCATCCGCCTGAAACGTTTTTCATGCTGAGCCTGAAGCCGTTTTTATAAATGTTTATGAATTTATACGGATTCATCGATTGCTGTTGTGCTTCAGTAGGTGTGCTGATATTCACTTCCTGGCTGCTTTTCATGTATGTCCATTGCGTCTTTCCGTCAAACCATACTATTGCTTGTTGGGTACGCGCGTTGAATTTGTTGCCCTTGATTGCAATTGTTCCGGATGAATTTCCGTATTTCCCGCTTACGCTGAAATTGGCACTTGCGCCGTTCTTGTTACCGATGATTGATGCCGTCTTGTCAAGTATCTTACGGGCTTGCACGGAATTCTGTGCATTAATGCCAACGGTTGTTATTATAAGTATGAGCAGTACCAGTGATAATTTTTTCATATCTATAATGTTTTGCTTTTTGTTTTTTAATGTTATCGTTTCAGTTGTGAAAGTAAAGTTTCAAGACTGTTTTCGTCTTGAATCAGCACTTCACGAGGCTTACTGCCTTGTGCGGCTCCAACAATACCTGCTTTTTCAAGCTGGTCCATTAGTCTTCCGGCTCTATTGTATCCAATGGAGAAGCGGCGTTGTATCATGCTTGTTGAGCCTTGTTGGCTAAGTACGATGGTACGGGCGGCCTCTTCAAACAATGGGTCTATATTGTGGACCTCAAGGTTGCCGCCACCAATGTCTCCTCCTTCGTCAGATGCAGGTTCTGGCAACTCCATAGGTTCGAGCGGTCCGGGTTGCTCGGCAATATATTGGTTTATCCTTTCTATTTCGGGTGTATCTATGAATGCACACTGAACTCTGACCGGTTCGTTGCCGTTGAGGAATAACAAGTCTCCGCGGCCTATCAGTTGGTTTGCCCCAGGACGGTCAAGGATTGTCCTTGAGTCAATCATCGCACTGACCCTGAACGCCATTCGTCCGGGGAAGTTAGCCTTGATGTTTCCTGTTATTATGGATGTAGTCGGCCTTTGTGTCGCAATTACCATGTGTATTCCAACGGCGCGTGCCAGTTGGGCGATGCGCGCAATTGGCAGTTCTATTTCCTTGCCGGCGGTCATTATCAAATCGCCAAACTCGTCGATTACAACGACAACGTAAGGCATGTATTCGTGTCCGTCGGTCAGCTTAAGCTGATGGTTTATGTATTTTTTATTATATTCCTTGATGTTTCTTGCGCCGGCAAGTTTCAGCATGTCATATCTTGAATCCATCAGTTTGCACAAACTGTTCAGTGTCCTGATAACTTTTGTAACATCAGTTATTATGGGTTCTTCATTGTCGTCTGGCACTTTGGCCATGAAGTGTTGCGCTATCGGGGCATATACACTGAACTCAACTTTCTTAGGGTCTATCAGTACAAGTTTCAGTTCGTTGGGATGTTTCTTGTAAAGCAGTGATGTAATAATGGCATTCAGGCCGACCGACTTACCTTGGCCGGTAGCACCCGCAACCAATAAGTGTGGCAGTTTAGCCAGGTCAACCATGAATATTTCATTGGTTATGGTCTTGCCTATGGCTATAGGCAAATCCATAGCAGTCTCTTGGAAACGCTTTGAGTTGAGTATGCTTTCCATTGAGACGATGTTCTGTTTTTTATTGGGCACCTCGATGCCTATTGTTCCTTTACCTGGTATTGGTGCGATTATTCGTATGCCAAGTGCGGCAAGACTTAAGGCAATATCATCTTCGAGATTTCTTATTTTCGATATTTTGACACCTTCGGCAGGAGTTATTTCATATAATGTTATGGTCGGCCCTACGGTTGCCATTATCGTCTTAATTTGCACTCCAAAGCTATTGAGCACCTCTACGATACGGTTTTTGTTGGCGGTCTGCTCCTTCATGTCGATATAAGGCTTGCCGTCATTTTCGTATTTCTTAAGCAAGTCGAGTGTGGGATATTTGTATTTAATCCACGGTTCGCGTGGGTCGATTGGTACAGACAAGTCTTTTTGCCCGGACACGTCTTTTGAATCGGCCTTTGTCTCGTTGTTTGTTTTTTTTATGATTATTTCCTGTTGAGGTTCGTCTTTGCTGCTTTCTACGTTTACATTTGTTTCATTTGTTTCGCTTTTGTTTTCATTGGGAGTAAAAACAACCCTCTGTGGTTCTGGGTCATCAAACGTAGTAGGGTCGTCAAGTGTATTTATCGTGTTGTTGTCTTGCTGTGATTTGTCCGGCATGTTTGTAAATCCAAATTTTACTTTTCTTGTAAGTGTACCTATTGGATTTAGCATTTTACGCACTACATTAACGGTTTCTTTGCTTATATAAGTAAGGAATATGATTGCCGTAAGCAACAATACGGCCATAAGGCCATACACGCCTATAATGTTTTCAAGCCATTGGCTGCAATATAAGCCATGGTCTCCACCAGGATTGAATATCTTGCTTCCCATAATAGGCGTTAGTATTTTGGCGGCCATTATTGAGAACCATATCATTGCAACCATAAGGCAAATAAACCACTTTAACAGATTTATTTTGTATGCCTTGACGAGTCTCAACCCAGTCATCCCCATGAATATGGGTACAATGAAGGCGGAAAGTCCGAAGCATCTTGAGATGAAAAAGTATGAAACGAATGCGCCAAAGGAGCCACAACTGTTTTTGAATTCCTTGTTCTTGTTAAGTATTTCTTGTGGACTATGGTCCAATATTATACTTTGGTCGTATTCTCCGGTTGAGAAAAACGAGATGAATGCGATTATAGTATAAATGGCCAATAGTATTAATACAATGCCGAGTATGAAGTTTAGAATGTCGTTTTTGAGTATGGCTTTCATGCCGATAACTTCGCTGAATGATTTATCGGAACGTATTTTTTTATTCTTACCCATGGGTGTATTTTCGAAGTTTTATTTGCAAAAGTAATCGAAAAAAGTCAGACTTGGCTATATAAGTCGCCTTTTTTTTATATTTTTGCACGCTGCTTATGAAGTCATGTTGACTTCTTTGGGCTTTTTATTATGGGAAAGATTATATATAGCAAATTTGACAAACATAATATCCAAGAGCTTCCGAGGGCCGTTTTTGACGGCAGGATAATAGTTGTAAATACCGCAGCTGAAGCAGAGAAGGCTGTCGGGTATTTGCTTTCTCAAGAAATTCTTGGTGTGGATACGGAGACGAAGCCTTCATTTAAGAAGGGACGTTCGCACGAAGTTGCATTGTTGCAAGTGTCAACACATGACACTTGTTTCCTTTTCCGTTTGAACCTAACAGGAATGACTCCGGCTATAATACGTCTACTTGAAGATGTAAGTGTGACCAAGGTGGGGCTGTCTTTGCATGATGATATGAACTCATTGCATAAGCGTGCCGACTTTGTTCCGGGCAAGTTCATTGACTTGCAGAAACATGTAGGCGAACTTGGTGTCGAGGATTTGAGTTTGCAGAAGCTCTATGCAAACTTCTTTCATCAGAAAATAAGTAAGTCAGTGCGTTTGAGTAACTGGGAGTCTGATGTGCTTAGCGACAGCCAAAAGCTGTATGCGGCCACAGACGCATGGGCTTGCATAAATATTTACGAGGAACTATGCCGCCTCGAAGAAACAGGTGATTACCAACTTATAAAGATAGACGAACAAAAGAACTGACGACATGTACAAGAACATATATCTGAAAAAGGGTAAAGAAGACAGTCTGAAACGTTTTCATCCATGGGTGTTTTCAGGGGCGATAAGCCATCTGGATGAGAATATAGAAGAAGGCGAGACCGTGCGTGTCATCACGGCAGGTGGTGAATTCATTGCCATAGGCCATTTCCAAATCGGAAGCATCGCAGTGCGTGTGCTTTCTTTTGAAGATGTTGATATAGACGTGAACTTTTGGCGCAAGCGTTTATCCTCGGCTTTAACCATGCGCCAAAATATAGGCATAGCAGATAATCCGGACAATAATACGTACCGTCTTGTGCACGGCGAGGGCGACAATCTGCCAGGATTGGTCGTTGACTGTTATGGCAAGACAGCCGTGATGCAGGCCCATAGCGTAGGTATGCACGTGTGCCGGAATGAGATTGCGCGTGCGCTTGTTGATGTAATGGGTGACAGGATAAAGCACGTTTACTATAAAAGCGAGACAACGCTGCCTTACAAGGCCGGTTTAGGACAGGAAAACGGCTTTATTTACGGAGGTTGTGATGACAATGTAGCCGTTGAAAACGGACTGAAGTTTCATGTTGACTGGCTGAAAGGACAGAAGACGGGCTTCTTTGTAGACCAACGCGAAAACCGCTTATTGCTTGAGCGTTATGCAAAGGACAAGACGGTGTTGAATATGTTTTGCTATACTGGCGGATTTTCTTTTTATGCCATGCGTGGCAATGCCAGGCTGGTACATTCTGTAGACAGCAGTGCGAAGGCCATTGAATTGACGAATGCCAATGTCGAGTTGAATTTCCCCGGAGACAGCCGCCATGAGGCGTTTTGTGAGGATGCGTTCAAGTTTCTTGATTCTGCCGATGGAAAATATGACCTTATTATACTTGACCCTCCTGCCTTTGCAAAGCATAGGGCGGCATTGCATAATGCGTTGAAGGGCTATACCAGGCTTAACGTCAAGGCTTTGGAGCGTATTAAAAGCGGTGGAATATTGTTTACTTTCAGTTGCAGTCAGGTTGTGACGAAGGATAATTTCCGCAATGCGGTCTTTACCGCGGCAGCTTTGGCAAAGCGTAATGTCCGTATATTGCATCAGCTCCATCAGCCCGCTGACCATCCAATCAACATATATCATCCGGAGGGAGAATACCTCAAAGGCTTGGTGCTGTATGTTGAATAAGCGTTTTTTACAGAAAGTATCGAAGTTCATTGCATCCCATAAATTGATGGAATGTAATGGGAAGTACCTTGTAGCACTGTCTGGTGGGGCTGACAGCGTGGCGTTGTCATTGGCATTGCGTGAGCTTGGCTATGATATTGAAGCCGCCCATTGTAACTTTCACCTACGTGGTGACGAGTCAGACCGTGACGAACTTTTTTGCCGTTGCTTCTGCGAGAGCAACGGGATAGAGTTTCATGTGACACATTTTGACACGGAAGGTTTTGCCAGATTGCGCAAAATTAGCATCGAGATGGCTGCACGCCATTTGCGTTACGCTTATTTTAAGCGGTTGGCCGAAGATATCGGCGCGTCGGCAGTATGCGTAGCACACCATCAGGATGATTCTGTAGAAACGGTGCTGCTTAACCTTATAAGGGGCACGGGCATACACGGGCTTACCGGGATAAAGCCAAAGAACGGCGGTATAGTGCGTCCTTTGCTTTGTGTGACAAGGCATGAGATAGAGGCAGCATTGGCTGAAGCAGGGCAGGATTTTGTAACTGATAGTACAAATCTTGTAGACGATGTGGTGCGAAATAAGATACGTCTTGACATTCTTCCATTGATGAAAGAAATCAATCCGTCGGTCAGCGACAGCATTGCCAAGACTGCATCGCGTATAGCCGATGTAGCCGATGCTTTGGACGATGTGGTTGGCGGCGTGGCTTCCGTGTCAGTAGAGGAGAAGGCCAAAGGAGCGGTTGTGATTCATACGGACAGGCTTATGACAGGACCTGCACCAGAGTATGTGCTTTTCAGGTTGTTGAAAGGCTATTCTTTCGTCCCCTCACAGGTAGAGCAAATATATGCGTCGGCAAGCACCGGCCCCGGACGTGTTTTTATTTCATCTACGCATAGGCTGCTTATTGACCGTGACTGTATTGTTGTGGAGCCTTTGGCCGAACACGGACGCAGGCCGATGTTGGTGTCCGAATGCGGTGTTTATGTGTATGATGACAGCATGAAATTACGGTTTGAGCGTGTTGAGCGAGATTCGGGTTTTAAGGTTTCTGCTGACAAATGCTTTTGTTTTGCCGATGCTTCCGCCGTGAAGTTTCCGTTGACGGTCAGGACGGTTGAGGCCGGCGACCGTTTTGTTCCATTCGGTATGAAGGGCTCGAAACTTGTAAGCGATTATCTTACGGACAGGAAATTTAATCTTTTTGACAAGCAACGTCAGCTGGTTGTTGCAGATGCGCTTGGTAGGATAGTTTGGCTTGTCAATCAAAGGCCTGATGACAGGTTCCGTATAATCGATACGACAGATGCTGTGTTGAAAATCACATGTGTCATGTCTTGACAGGTCTCCATTTCATGTTCGGCGTTATGTGCAGGCATGTTTTGCGGGTATGTGTAACGCTTTGATATCCAGCAGTTTATAAATGGCCGTCTTTCATGGTTTGAAAGGTGGCCTTTTAGCTAGCCAAAGACCGTTTTTAAGTTTGTTGTTTGCCGTATATGGCATTGTGTTCCGCTGTGTTATGGTCTTGGCAATGTGCTTTTTTAACGTCTTTTGGTATTTCGCCCGTATTTTTAGTATGCGTTGGCATGAATGCAATTCTAAGTTCAATTTTTATTAAAAACGGAATACTATAAAGGTTTTTGCCGGAAAATCATTACCTTTGCAATACTCTAATAAAAGAATGTGGGGAGTAGGCGTGCTGCCTTCTTCCTATTTGTTTGTATGGTTTTTTAGTAAAAAGATTTGATTGGGAGGGAGACGATGGTAAAGTATAATATTAATTTAAGCACAAAGAAGGAAGCGGCCTACCGTGCTCTTGTAAGTCCTAAACTTATGGGCCAGCTTAAGGTCAGGATTGTAAACATACTGTTGAAGAAAAAGAAGTATAAGGACAAGGACTATTCGGCGAAGCGCCTGGCTGAAGACTTGGGTACCAACACCCGTTATGTATCCGCTGTCGTAAATGTATGTTTTGACATGAATTATACGTCACTTGTCAATAAATACAGGATAGACAATGCCAAGGCGCTGCTTGTGGACAAGCGTTACCGCAACCTGCGGATGGAAGAGATAAGCGACATGTGCGGCTTTTCAAACCGTCAGTCGTTCTATGCCGCTTTCTACAAATATACGGGCGTTACCCCGAGGCGTTACAAGCTGGACAACGCCAAGCTGTGATGTCCGTTTGACAAGGTTATAATCGAGATGATGACAGATACAGGCTTTAATTACATAGAGGGGCGTTTTGCCGACATAATGATGTTGAGGTACCGGCTGGATAACTTCGACAAGCTGTCGTTAAGGCAAAAGAAACTTGTATATTGTTTGTCGCAGGCCGCCCTGTTTGGAAGGGATATAACTTTCGACCAGTTTGGCAAGTATAACTTGAAGATACGCAAGACACTCGAAGCTGTATATATAAGCTATGAAGGCGCGCGTGATTCTGCCGATTTCAAGGCTTTGGAAGAGTATCTCAAGCGAGTTTGGTTTTCAAGCGGAATATACCATCATTATGGTTGTGACAAGTTCCAGCCTGGTTTCACGGAAAAATTTTTCATCGATGCGGTAAAGTCTGTTGACGTTGACATGCTTCCTTTGGAGCAGGGGCAGAGCGTCAAGGGGCTTTGTGATGAATTGTTGCCGGTGATGTTCAATCCGTCAGTCCTGCCCGTAAAGGTATGCAAGAAAGACGGCACGGACTTGGTTGTTTCGTCAGCATGTAACTTCTATGACGGTGTAAGTCAACAAGAAGTAGAGGACTATTATTCGTCGGTTAAAGACATGTCAGACGAGGAGCCCGTATCATACGGCCTCAATTCCACTGTTGTAAAGACCGAAGATGCCGTACATGAAGAAGTATGGCGCGTTGGCGGAAAGTATGACAAGGCGATACGCAAGATAGTATTCTGGCTTGAAAAGGCACTTAACTTTGTTGAAAACGAACGTCAGGAAAATGTCATAGAGTTGCTTGTAAAATATTACAAGTCAGGCGATTTGCACGTTTTCAATGAATATTGCATTCAATGGGTGTCAGACGGGGAGTCGCTGATAGATTTCATCAACGGCTTCATCGAGGTTTACGACGACCCTCTCGGCATGAAAGGCACATGGGAAGGATTGGTGGAATACAGGGATGTTGAAGGTACAAGGCGTACGCAAGTTATAAGTGCGAACGCCCAATGGTTTGAAGACCACTCACCGGTAGACCCACGTTTTAAGAAGAAAAAGGTTAGCGGCGTGTCGGCAAACGTCATCTGCGCCGCTATGCTTGGAGGCGGTGAATATCCTTCTACTGCCATCGGGATTAACCTCCCAAACGCCGACTGGATACGCGCCCGGCACGGCAGCAAGAGCGTTACGATAAGCAATATTATCAATGCTTACAACGAAGCTGCACGTGGAAACGGGTTTGACGATGAATTCGTTATAGACGATGCTACCAAGTCTTTGTTGTGTGAGTATGGTGATATTTGTGACATTATCCATACAGACTTGCACGAATGCCTTGGCCACGGTAGCGGGCAGTCGCTTCCGGGAGTAGACCCTGACGCGCTTAAGGCTTATGGCAACACGATAGAGGAGGCGCGCGCCGACCTTTTCGGATTGTATTATGTAGCAGACGAAAAGATGCTTGAGCTCGGCCTGCTGCCTGACAAGGATGCTTACAAGGCCGGTTATTATTCGTACATAATGAACGGATTGCTAACCCAACTGGCGCGTATCAAGCGTGGAAACGAAATAGAAGAAGCCCACATGCGCGACCGTGCCTTAATCGCACGCTGGTGTTATGAGCACGGACGTGAAGGCAATGTGATGGAATTGGTGCGTATTTCAGGGAAAACGTATGTACGGATAAACGATTATGTGAAGTTGAGAGGCTTGTTCGGCCAGCTTCTCGCCGAAGTGCAGAGGATAAAGAGCGAGGGCGATTATGAGGCGGCTCGCCAATTGGTTGAGCGTTATGCCGTTAAAGTTGACCTTGACTTGCATGATGAAATCATTGCAAGGTATTCCAAACTTGGCATACCTCCATATAAAGGGTTCATAAATCCTGTCCTTATACCATTGGCAGATGACGCCGGTAATATTGTTGATATACAAGTAGACTACACGGAGACCTATACTAACCAGATGCTTCGTTATAGCAAGGTTTATTCTACTTTAATATAAATGCCATGAGAGAAGATACGCAAGACAAGCTGAAGCAGATAAAAGGACGTTTCCGCCTTATGATGAACGGGGTGGCGTCACAGTCTATGCGGGACAAGGGGCTTGGTTACAAGATAAATTGGGGCATAGCCTTGCCTGCGCTGAAAGAGATGGCTTCAGAATATGGCAAGGATTACGAACTTGCCATAGAGTTGTGGAAAGAAGACATACGTGAATGCAAGATTCTTGCCACGCTTATAATGCCAGCGGCCGAAATGTCCGCCGAATTGGTGGACATATGGGTGACCCAGTTGCCTAATCAGGAGATGGCGGAGATGGCCGCTTTCAATTTGTTCAGGCATTTGGACGAGGCGAAAAGGTATGCCCTAAGTTGGCTTGCTTCAGAAAACGAGCTCAAGCTTATATGCGGATACAATGTACTTTCACGTTTGTTCGCATCAGGCAAGGAATTTGATGAGCGTGAGATTAACGAATTCGTAGATCAGGCGCAGGCTGCCATTGCGGAAAATAATGTATCGGTGCGCCATGCAGTTGTAAATGCCCTGTCGCGTTTTGCACAAGTTGATGGCTTACATAGGAAAATCCTCAAATCGGCATTTAGGTCATACAATTTAGATATTTTTTGATATTTAAAATGGCGGATACACTATTTTGTTGTATTTTTGTAACCCATACGGCTTGTTTTGACAATGAAAGCTAATTCATACGACGCAGCGAAACAGATATTAAGCAATTACATCGAGCAGAACAAGTATCGCAAGACTCCTGAGCGTTTTGCTGTACTTGAAGCTGTTTATGGCTTTTCGTCGTATTTCTCCATACAAGAGTTGGGTGAACGGTTGGAGGTTATGAATTTTCCAGTAAGCAGGGCAACACTTTACAATACATTGAATTTGTTGCTGGAGTTGCGCCTTGTAATAGGACAGCGTTTACAAGGCGGAATGCGCTATAGGGCCGGAGTTACTGGTGGAAGATGCCTTCAGGTGTGTACCGTTTGTGGTAAGGTGGAAGAGATAAGGGCTTCAGAATTGGCTGATGTTGTGGATGCAATACATTTAAAACGCTTCAGAAAAGAAAGTTTTTCGTTATACATATATGGTACGTGCAGCACTTGCCAGGCATTGTTGACGCGTCAAAAGAGAAAAGAAAACACAAATAACAAGAATAAACATTTGAACGAATATGGAAAAAGGCAAAGTTGATGTCTTGCTCGGTTTGCAATGGGGCGATGAGGGCAAAGGCAAGGTAGTTGATGTGCTTACGCCTAAATATGATGTCGTGGCACGCTTCCAAGGCGGTCCGAATGCAGGTCACACCCTTGAGTTTGAAGGTGAAAAATACGTTTTGAGGAGCATTCCTTCGGGAATATTCCAAGGTGGCAAGGTGAACATAATAGGCAATGGTGTCGTCCTTGCGCCAGACCTTTTCATGGAGGAGGCCAAGGATTTGGAAAAGACAGGGCATCCGCTCAAGGAGAGGTTGTATATATCAAAGAAAGCGCATCTTATAATGCCAACGCACAGGTTGCTTGACGCGGCCAATGAAATGGCAAAAGGTAAGGATAAGGTCGGTACTACAGGTAAGGGCATAGGCCCTACTTATACTGACAAGATTTCACGTAACGGTCTTCGTGTAGGCGATATTTTTGATAGATTTGACGAAAAATATGCGGCTCATAAGGCTCGTCACGAAGAAATGTTGAAGGCCCTTGGATATACGGATTATGATATAACTGACGTTGAAAAGAAGTGGATGGAGGGCGTAGAATACCTCCGCCAGTTCCATATAATTGATTCTGAACATGTTATAAACAAAGCTCTTAGGGAAGGTAAGACAATATTGTGTGAGGGTGCTCAAGGTACGATGCTTGATGTAGACTTCGGCAGTTATCCGTTTGTTACATCTTCAAATACGATTTGTGCCGGTGCATGTACAGGCTTGGGCATAGGCCCGAATAAAGTAGGTGAAGTGTATGGCATAATGAAAGCATATTGCACAAGAGTTGGTGCTGGACCATTCCCGACGGAATTGTTTGACGAGACAGGTGCGAAAATACGCGCCTTAGGGCATGAGTATGGTGCTGTAACAGGGCGTGAACGCAGGTGCGGTTGGATTGACTTGGTGGCTTTGCGTTATGCAATAATGGTTAACGGAGTGACTCAATTAATCATGATGAAGAGTGATGTGCTTGATGATTTCGATACCATAAAAGCTTGTGTGGCTTACAAATGCAACGGTGAGGAGACCAAGGATTTCCCATATAATATTGAAGAGGGCATAGAGCCTGTTTATAAAGAACTGAAGGGATGGCATACGGACATGACAAAGATGACTTGTGAGGATGAGTTCCCCCAAGAGTTTGCCGATTATATAAAGTTCCTTGAAGCAGAACTTGAAACTCCGATAAAAATCATTTCCATCGGTCCTGACCGTGAACAGACAATAGTCAGGAAATAAATAATAATATGTTTGAAGAAAAAGTCTGACACAAATACGGATGCCCTTATGCTTTTATATTAGTTAGGGCATCCGTATTTGACCGTGATGTTTTCCATAATTTAATAATCATTATAACGTCAATGAATAAACCCTCGATTCCAAAAGGAACGCGCGACTTTACTCCTTTGGAGATGTTGAAGCGTAACTATATTTTCGATACGATAAAGTCAGTCTTTGCATTATATGGTTTCAAGCAGATAGAAACTCCGGCAATGGAAACATTGCAGACGCTGCTTGGCAAATATGGTGAGGAGGGCGACAAGCTTTTGTTTAAGGTTTTAAATAGCGGTGACTATCTGAGCAAGGTTGAACAGGAAGACTTGTTAGGTGGAAATTCTTTGTATTTGGCGTCAAAACTTTGTGAGAAAGGCCTTCGATATGACCTTACAGTGCCGTTCGCGCGCTTTGTCGTAATGCACAGGGATGAGTTGCAATTCCCTTTCAAGCGTTATCAGATACAGCCTGTATGGCGCGCGGACAGGCCGCAGAAAGGTCGTTACCGCGAATTCTATCAGTGTGATGCGGATGTTGTAGGCAGCGATTCATTGTTGAATGAAGTTGAGCTTGTGCAGATTATCGATACTGTATTCAAACGTTTCGGTGTCCGCGTACAGATAAAGGTAAACAACAGGAAAATCTTGACGGGCATAGCTGAGTATATCGGTGAGGCGGATAAGATAGTTGATATTACTGTGGCCATTGACAAACTCGACAAGATTGGCATAGAAAATGTCAATGCAGAACTGGCCGCAGATGGACTTAGCAGTGAAGCGATAGAGAAACTTCAACCGATAATATCGCTTAGCGGGAGCAATGATGAAAAGCTTGACACTATCTGCAATGTTCTTAAGGATTCTGAAACAGGGCAGAAGGGTGTTGAGGAGTTGCGGTATATATTTGGCGTTTTGAAAGATGCCGGACTTGAAAACGAATTACAGTTTGACTTGACCTTGGCGCGTGGTCTTAATTATTACACAGGTGCGATATTTGAGGTTAAGGCGCTTGACGTACAGATTGGAAGCATAACCGGAGGCGGAAGATATGACAATTTGACCGGAATCTTCGGAATGCCTGGTATCAGTGGAGTAGGCATATCGTTTGGTGCTGACAGGATTTTCGATGTGTTGAATGCGCTTGACTTATACCCCAAGACCGCAATGTCAGGCACGCAGCTGCTGTTTATCAATTTCGGTGAAAGGGAAACAGCTTATTGTATGCCGATAATCTCAAAGGCGCGTTCTTGCGGAATCGCAACTGAAATTTATCCGGATGCGGCGAAGATGAAAAAACAAATGAGCTATGCCAACAACAATGGGATTCGCTATGTAGCGTTGGCAGGTGAAAATGAAATCAATGAAAACAAAGTTACGTTGAAGGATATGTCTACAGGCGAACAGCGGTTGGTAAGCGCTGATGAACTTGTAAGCATTGTGTCCGAGCGTTAAGAATGAGGATATCAGGCGATGAGAAGGTTCAGATATTTTACCGCATTGCTCGTTTGTATGCTGTTACTGTCGTCTTTTACAACCGAGCGTAAGGTTAAGATATTCATGATAGGCGATTCGACAATGGCAAACAAGGACATTAGCGGAGGCGGCCTCGAGAGGGGATGGGGCATGATGCTCAAAAACTTTTTTACAGATGATGTCATTATTGACAATCATGCAAAAAACGGCCGGTCGTCGAAAAGCTTTATATCCGAGGGGCTTTGGAGAAAAGTGTGCGAACAAATAAGACCCGGTGATTATGTTTTTATCCAATTCGGGCACAATGACGAGAAGCAAGATACGGCTCGCCATACAGAACCGGGGACGACGTTTGACGCAAACCTGCGCATGTTTGTCAATGATACGAAAATGCGGGGAGGAATACCAGTGCTTTTCAACAGTGTTGTAAGGCGGACATTTTCCGCCAGCAAGACTGCAGTGGAAGACGATGACAGACGTGACAATTCGTCCGCAGGTCTTATTGAAGGCGATACACTTGTTGACACTCACGGAGCTTATTTGATTTCACCACGGAAAGTTGCCAATGAAACTGGAACTGTTTTCATTGACGCCAATAAGATAACGCATGACCTTGAGCAAGGACTTGGTCCGGCTGGCTCAAAGAAACTGCACATGTGTTATGAGCCGGGTGAAGTGCCGTCTTTGCCCAACGGACGGCAGGATAATACACATTATAATGTATATGGCGCATACACTGTGGCCGGACTGTTGGCCGATGCCGTAGCAGAAAAAATCCCGGCATTGCAGAAATACGTGCAACACTATGATATTGCCGTAGCTAAGGATGGCAGCGGATTGTTTTTCGATTTGCAGGAAGCTGTCGAAAGTGTGCCTGCCGACAAGCCAACGACAATATATGTAGGTGAAGGCGAATGGGTAAAACCATCGGTGCCCAGTGACAAAAAGATAAGATTTGTTCTGCGTGATGGTGCAAAATGGGTTAGATAGAATAATCTTGGCCAATTAAAAAGCGGCATATCGTAAAGCAAGAGACCGTATCTCTTCATGCGATATGCCGCTTTTTGCATCGTAAAATGCCGTATGTTGTTAAGTCGCTGAATAATAGAACTTTATTTGGGCGAACCTGTTATGACGTTTTCTATGACTTTTGGAAAATGCAATTGTTCAAGGGCGTGGACTTTTGACTCAATGTCTTCAGCCGTGTCTTCGGGTGAAACAGCTGTTTTGAATTGCGCTATTATTTCGCCACCGTCGCAAACATTGCTTACATAATGTATCGTTATGCCGGTCTCAATTTCTCCTGCTGTTTTTACAGCTTCGTGCACATGATGTCCGTACATGCCCTTTCCTCCGAATTTTGGAAGCAATGAAGGGTGTATGTTAACGATTTTGTGGTCGTATTTCTCCGTGATGAATTCGGGCACCATCAGCATGAAACCGGCAAGCACGATAAAGTCTATTTCGAAATGCTCAAGCAAAGGGATGATAATGCCGCTGTCGTTGATGTCTTTTTTTGAAAGTACCCTGCAAGGCACTCCGTATTTTGCAGCCCTGGTCAGGGCGTAGGCATCTGCTTTGTTGCTGACAACAAGGCGGACTTTGATGTCTGTATTGTCTTTGAAATATTTGATTATGTTTTCACAGTTACTTCCATTCCCTGAAACGAATATTGCAATGTTTGTCATGGATGTTGAATTTTTTAGAGTGATGAAATCATTTATTGTTTAGGAGTTTTGTAATATATATTGTCCTATTATGAATCTGTTTCGGTGTCATATTCATCGAAATCGAACTCGTCGAAACCAAACATGGTTGGTTCGATGAATGCGTCAAGACTGCGACGCTCTTTCTTTGTTGGTCGCCCGGTACCTCTTGCCCTGTCTACGAAACCGCTTATCCTGCTCATTTCCAACAGCTCATATTGTTTTGCGTCAGTAACATTCTCGTATATTTGTGGAATGAGTTTGGCTCCGACCCTTTGTTCAATGCATTGCAACACTTTAAAAGAGAATGTGATAGGTGGCTTTTTCACGTTAACCGTTTCGCCGGCTTTTATCATATGCGCTGGTTTTACGTTGACGCCGTTAATTGTAACACGGCTGTTTTTACATGCGCTTGCGGCAATTGAACGTGTTTTGAATATTCTTGCCGCCCATAGCCATTTGTCTATCCTTGCAGTGTCATTTGCCATTTGCGTGCTTGTTAAATTGATTCATAGTAATGTCAAGACCGGCTAAAACAAAGCTTTTTATTATTTCAACGGCTGTATCAATGCTTGGCGACAGTGTTTTCATGTCGTCTTCATCATATTTCCCGAGCACCCAGTCTATTTGCATTCCTTTGGGAAACTCGTTGCCTATACCGACCCTGAGGCGTGCATATTGTTGCGTGCCAATGACACTTTGTATACTGCCAAGTCCGTTATGTCCGCCATTGCTGCCTTTACCCTTAAGACGCAATGCGCCAAGAGGTAACGACAAGTCGTCTACAACAACAAGCAGCCGCTCCAAAGCGATGTTTTCCTTGTTCATCCAATATCTGACGGCGTTGCCGCTAAGGTTCATGTATGTAGTAGGTTTTAACAAGAAAACCTTACGCCCTTTAAGGCTTGTTTCAGCCAAATAACCATAACGCCGGTCGTCAAAAACAATATTGGACGCTTTTGCAAAAGCGTCCAATACCATAAATCCAGTGTTGTGGCGGGTTCCTGTATACTCATCACCAGGATTGCCCAAGCCCACAATCAAATATTTGTCCATTTATAATTTTATGTGAGACACAATATTTTATTCTGCAGAGTTGTCGCTGGTTGCATTCATCGCAGACTTACGTGTTGCCTTAATTGAGCAAACGACAACGTCTTTGCTTGTAGCCAGCTCCAGTCCTTCAAAATGAAGGTCGCCAACTTTGATGCTCTTGCCGATTTGCAGGCTGGTAACATCGATGTCCAGATGCTCAGGTATATCCTGATATTTTGCAGTAACGTCAATCTTGCGTACAGACAGGTTCATGCGGCCACCATCACGTACACCTTGTGCAAGGCCTGTAAGTTTGACGGGTATGCCGATTGTTATTGGCTTTTGGTCGTTTATTTCGTAGAAGTCAACATGCAAAAGTGCATCGGTTACTGGATGGAATTGCAGTTCTTTCATCACAGATGTGTGGCTTTCTCCGTCAATTACAAGATTTATCACATAAATGTGCGGAGTGTAGACAATCTTACGCAGCTCTTTCATTGATACTGCAAAAGAAACAGCTTTTGGGAGCCCGTTGTCATCTTTTGCCTCTCCGTAGAGGTTGCATGGTACGAGACCTTCTTTTCTTAGCAACTTAGAAGCTTTCTTTCCTGTTTCGCTTCTTTTCTGACCGATTACGTCAATTTCTTTCATAATTGTGTTACTCTAAATTAAGTTGTTAAATAATGCTTAATTCACCATCACACGGAACAAATCTTCACGTTGTGCCTGAAAAAGCGGTGCAAATGTATCATTTTTTATTTTAACTCGCAAACAATAGCAAAAAAAACGGATAAAAACAAAGTGTTTTCTTGCATGTGATTGTATTTTTACCTAATTTTGCAACGTTGAATGTTGAAAAAATGTCCATACGATAATGATTAACAGGGAATTGATAAGGATAAAGGTAGTCCAGTTAACCTATGCATACTATCAAAACGGAAATAGAAATTTAGATGTGGCGGAGAAGGAATTGTTGTTCAGCCTGTCCAAAGCTTATCATCTATATCACTATTTGTTGGCTTTGATTGTTGCTGTGTCCAAAGAAGCGCGCAAACATTATGAGATTGATTCGGCAAAAGCCGCACGTGAGGGTTTACCGTTGCCGTCAAGTAAGTTTGCCGATAACAAGTTTGCAGTACAGCTTGAGGGGAATAAGCAATTGTGCGATTTTGTTTCAAGCCAAAAACAGACTTGGGACGATGATATTGAGTTCGTGAGAAAGCTTTATCTCCAAATCATTCAAAGCAACATATATACGGAATATGTGGAAAGCGGAGAATCTTCTTATGAAGAGGATCGTGAAGTCTGGCGTAAATTGTACAAGTCTTTCATTATGGAGAATGATGATATTGACAATGTACTTGAGGAAAAGAGCCTTTATTGGAATGATGATAAGGAGATAGTCGATACTTTTGTCCTCAAGACGATTAAACGTTTTGAACCGGGAAACAGTACGATGCAAGAGCTTTTGCCGGAATATAAAGATGAAGAAGATAAGGATTTTGCCCGTAAACTTTTCCGTGCAACAATTTTAAATGCAGACCAATATCAGCGTTATATGAGTGAGACGTCCCGTAATTGGGACTTTTCACGCCTTGCATATATGGATGTCGTGATAATGCAGATTGCGATTGCCGAAATGTTGACGTTCCCCAATATACCCGTAAACGTGACAATAAATGAGTATGTTGATTTGGCCAAAATATATAGCACCCCTAAAAGTTCGGGATATATAAACGGAATGTTGGACAGCATAGCACGTTATCTGATATCTAACGGTTTGCTGTTAAAACCTATGGCGGAAAAACAAAAGAAGAATAATTACTAACAATAATTTTATCAGAAATGAATACATTTACTTTTTTGGCGTCTCAACAGGCACAAAGCGGAGGCGGTATGTCTTTTATAATCATGATGGTGGCGATTTTTGTCATAATGTGGTTCTTTATGATTCGTCCCCAGCAAAAAAGGCAGAAAGAAATAAGGAAGTTTCAGAATAGCCTTCAGGAGGGTACCAATGTTGTTACTGGAGGTGGTATTTATGGTGTGGTGAGGAGGATAGACCTTGCTACTAATATTGTTGATGTGGAGATATCAAAAGGTGTGGTTATCCGTGTTGACAAAAATTATGTATTTGCAGATGTGGCATCCAATATGGGAGCTGCCAATGCACAGGCAAAATAAATGAACGACTCTGGATTGTTCCATATTTTTAAGCTTATCAGGAACTTCTTATTTGGCTGGATGAATAGGGAGTTTCTGATTTTCTTGTTCTTCTTGTTCTTAAGTGGTGCATTTTGGTTGTTGATGGCCTTGAATGAGACTTATGAAAAGGAAATCGAGATTCCTGTACAGTTAGTTGAAATTCCAAAGAATGTAGTTCTTACAAGTGATACAACCACAATTGTACGTGTCACGGTACGCGATAAAGGCTTTTCTTTAATGGCATACCTTTATGGCAATAAAATACGTCCAGTACAGGTCAAATTTAAGAATTATGCGAAGAAAACAGGTGTTGGTACTATAACTTCAGCCGAATTGCAGAAGTTGATAACAAGACAGTTGTTTAATTCGTCAAATATAATAAGCCTAAAACCAGACAAGTATGAGTTTTTTTATAATTTTGGCTTAAAGAAACGGATGCCTGTCAGGCTTGCCGGAAAAATTGTTCCTGGCCAGAGTTATTATTTGTCCAAAGTCTTTTTTAACCCTGATTCTGTGGAAGTTTATGCAAGTCGTGAGATATTGGACAGCATAAAATATGTGAATACAGAACCGTTAAATGTTTTAAATCTGACAGACACTGTTGTTAAAGACGTCGCCTTGTTTAAAATAAAGGGGGTTAAATATGTGCCTGAGAAAGTCAAGATTTCAATATGTCCAGATATCTTGACAGAAGAAACTTGCGACGTTTCCATAGAAGCTGTTAATATGCCTGAAGGTAAAATCTTACGAACATTCCCATCGCGTGTTACAGTAACGTTTACTGTAGGGGCAAGCATGTTCCGTTCAATTACTCCTGACCGTTTTAAAGTTGTTGCTGATTATGATGAGTTGATGGCTAATCCTTCAGATAAGTGTAATATATATTTGCGTTCTGTTCCGCATGGTGTACGGAATGCAAGGCTAAGTGTAAATCAAGTTGATTATCTGATTGAAGAACAATGATTAAAAAGGTTGCGATAACTGGCGGTATTGGAAGCGGTAAAAGTTACGTTTGCCAATTGATGGAGCACCGCGGCATTCATGTTTATAATTGTGACAATGCCGCAAAACGCATAATGGCTTCTTCTGAGAAGATACAGTCGGATTTGATTAAGGTCGTAGGTAATGATGTTGTGTTGAATGGACATATAAATAAGGCTGTATTGTCTTCATTTTTATTGGAGAGCGAGAGTAATGCACTGAAAATAAACAATATTGTGCATCCTATGGTTGCTGATGATTTTATAAATTCAGGTTATTCATGGATGGAATGTGCAATATTGTTCTCAAGCGGTTTTGATAGGCTTGTGGATAAAACAGTATGTGTTACAGCCCCTTTGGATGTCCGTTTGGATAGAATTGTGCGTCGTGACGGAATATCCAGGCAAAAAGCACTGGAGTGGATTCACCGGCAGATGCCACAAGATAAAATGGTTGCTCTCAGTGATTATGAGATTGTTAACGATGGGACAATTTGTCTTGATTCGCAAATAGATTCGATATTGGCGTCATTAAAAAAGTTTTGACGTCTAAGTAAATATTAATCATAAAATAATTTAAAAAATGGAATTTACAATTCTTGCGGTTTCCGGTAAACCGGGACTTTACAAACTTGTTTCTCGGGGTAAGGCAAATTTGATAGTTGAAATACTTGATGAAACGCATAAACGTCTCCCGATATTTGCAAGTGACAGCGTTACGAGCTTGAATGACATTGCAATTTATACAGAATCTGAAGATGTACCATTAATGAAGGTCTTTTCAAGTGTCTATAATAAAGAGAATGGAAAAACGGTAACATTAAATTATAAGAAATGTAGTAGCAGAGATTTACGGGAGTATTTTGCTTCTGTACTTCCAGAATTTGACCGCGACCGTGTTCATGACAGTGACATAAAGAAACTTTTGCAGTGGTATGACATATTGGTTAAAAACAATATGACAGATTTTGAGAATCCGGATAATGCCGAACGAGGCGAGGATGAGAAAAAAGGATAGATATAATTATATACTTAGGTATTTCCAAAATGAAATGCCTCGTGTTTCAACGGAGCTTGAGTTTGGCAGCGTCTTCCAGCTTTTGGTCGCTGTCATACTCAGTGCCCAGTGTACGGATAAACGTGTAAACATGATAACTCCAACGTTGTTTGAGCGATATCCAGACGCTAATTCTATGTCTTCAGCAGAGCCTGATGAGGTTTATGAATATATTAAAAGTGTTTCATACCCAAATTCAAAGGCTCGTCACTTGGTTGAGATGTCGCGCATGTTGGTTTCAAATTATGGAGGTGAAGTCCCTCATGCTATGGATGAGCTGATGAAGCTGCCCGGCGTTGGTCGTAAGACAGCCAATGTAATGCAGGCTGTGGCTTTTGGGCGTTCTGCTATAGCTGTGGATACTCATGTTTATAGGGTTAGCCGCCGACTTGGTTTAGTGCCTAAAAGTTGTAATACGCCATTTAAGGTTGAACGGGAACTAATGAAAAATATACCTAATGAACTTGCCGCAGATGCTCATCACTGGCTGTTGTTGCATGGTCGGTATATTTGTACAAGCCGTGCACCTCATTGTGAAAAGTGTCCGTTCGACGCGTTGTGTCCCAAGAATTTTGACGGCTCCAAGTTGACGTGATTAATTCTGTTGTCCAATCAATTAAGTTTGAATTATGCAAGCAGGAAGGATTTTGTCTTTTCTTGAAGACATTAGGAATAATAATAACCGTGATTGGTTTAATGCACATAAGGAAGAGTACAGTGCTGTAAGGGATGACTTTGAAGAGGGTATAAATAAGGCTATATTGCGAATATCGGAATTTGACCCGACAATCAAGCATCTTACGGCTAAGGATGCTACTTATAGGTTTTATCGTGACACACGTTTCTCTTCAGACAAGTCTCCTTATAAAACACATCTTGGCGCATATATAGCCGCACATGGTAAAAAAGCTCTTCATGGTGGTTATTATATACACCTTGAGCCTGGGCATTGTCTTGTATCATGCGGTAATTATTGGTTGCCTACGAACATTCTGACATCCTGTCGTAACGAGATTATGGGTAATATTGACTCGTGGCGTGGTATTGTGGAAAGCGAACGGTTTATTGATATGTTCGGGCGTCCGGGTGAGGGCTGTTGGGGTGCGTCCAAAGGTTTTGGATTGGAAATGTTGAAGACAGCTCCATCCGGGTTCCCACGTGATTACGAGTTCATCAAATATCTGCGAATGAAAGATTATTGTTGTTGGCATACAGTACCAAACTCATTTTTCGAAGGTGACGGATGGCTGGACGATATGTCTGTCATATTGAAAGAGGGAAAGCCTATGATGGATTTCATAAATTCGGTCATAGATGATTATGAATAAAAAAATCCTGTTGCATTATAACAATGTAGCAGGATTTTTCTTATATTTGCGCCGGATAAGATGGCGTTACAAATAAGTGTAAGCCATGTGTTCTTTGTTATTAACTTTAAACCCTTTTTGACTATGAAAATTGGTATTCCAAAAGAAATCAAGAACAATGAAAACCGCGTAGGCATGACACCTGCTGGTGTGGCAGAATTGGTTAAACACGGCCATACAGTGTATGTACAGGCGACGGCCGGTGAAGGCAGTGGCTTTTCAGACAGTATGTATGTTGAGGTAGGAGCACAAGTTTTGCCTGCCATTGAGGACGTTTACGCTGTTGCGGATATGATAATAAAGGTGAAAGAACCTATCGCTCCAGAGTACGGGCTTGTCCGTAACGGGCAGTTGGTGTTTACATATTTCCATTTCGCATGTAGCCGTGAACTCACCGAAGCCATGATTAAGAGCGGTGGAGTGTGTCTTGCTTATGAGACAGTACAACTTGCTGACGGCTCTTTGCCTTTGCTTACTCCTATGAGTGAAGTTGCCGGCCGCATGGCAACAATCAATGGCGCGTACTATCTGCAAAAAACAAAAGGCGGCAAGGGAAAATTGATATGTGGAGTTCCAGGCGTAAAGCCTGCAAAAGTTGTCGTCATAGGCGGTGGCATTGTTGGCCAGGCTGCAGCACGTGTGGCTGCAGGCATGGGCGCAGATGTTATAATAGCCGATATTTCCTTGCCTTTGCTTCATGAATTGGATATAAATATGCCTGCAAATGTTTGCACGGTTTATTCGTCTCATGACAATATTTGTAAGGAAATAAAGAATGCCGATATTGTTGTAGGGGCAGTCCTTGTTCCTGGAGACAAGGCTCCAAAATTGATTACCCGTGACATGTTGAAGCTGATGGAGCCAGGGGCGGTTCTTGTTGACGTTGCCATAGACCAGGGTGGATGTTTTGAGACATCACATCCGACGACTCACAGTGAACCTGTTTATGATGTTGACGGTATTGTGCATTATGCTGTTGCGAATATTCCTGGCGCCGTCCCCAACACATCAACTACAGCACTGACAAATGCAACACTGAAGTATGCCGTCGCTTTGGCTGATAAAGGCTGGCGTAAGGCGTGTGCGGACGACCCGGCATTGGCGAAGGGCTTAAACATTGTAAATGGTAAAGTCGTTTATAAGGCTGTAGCCGATGTGTTCGATATTCCGTATGAAGCGTTAACCATTTAATTTCCAGGAAGGAGACGCGGCATACCGCGTCTCCTGTTTTTTACATGGCATTTTATTTCAACCGCTTTTGTATTGGAGTAATCATATATAAGGCATATTAACTGCGACAAGACTGCTACATTGGGGATTGTCGTTAAAAAGGTTTGGTAATAAGCCGTGTTTTGTATTACAGAACATGGTCTTTTATAGTGTAAAAGACCGCTTTTTATATACTTGTATGCGGCCTTTTGTTCTGTTGCAAGGTAGGAGGCAAATTGCATGTTGCGACCAATGCCATAAGTCTATGTTTTTCAATAGGATACCAGAAAAACATTTGTTCTGAAAATGTCAGGCCTTCTAAATAGATTTAAACTTTCATGCAAAGTTTTTGATATAACGATTTTTTTAATTAACTTTGCGCCTCAAATATTATAGATATAAACGAAAATATATATGTCCAACAAATTTGCCGAACATAAAGGTCTCGACTTGACGTCTACAAACAAGTCGGTGTTAGAGGAGTGGAGCAAGAACGACGTGTTCCGTAAATCAGTCACAGAGCGTGAGGGATGCCCTCAGTTCGTGTTCTTCGAGGGCCCTCCCTCGGCCAACGGCCACCCCGGCATACATCATGTGCTGGCACGCGCCATAAAGGATACGTTCAACCGCTACAAGACCATGAAGGGTTACCAGGTTCACCGCAAGGCCGGATGGGACACTCACGGACTGCCCGTAGAGCTTGGAGTGGAGAAAGAGCTTGGCATAACAAAGGCGGACATAGACAATAAGGAGTCTGACAAATACATATCCGTAGAGGACTATAACCGTAAGTGCCGCGAGAATGTGATGAAGTTCACTGCCGAGTGGCGCGACCTTACGGAGAAGATGGGCTACTGGGTAGACCTTGACCATCCGTACATAACGTATGACAACAAATATATAGAGACCCTTTGGTGGCTTTTGAAGCAGCTTTACGACAAAGGACTGCTGTACAAGGGTTACACAATACAGCCTTATTCGCCAGCGGCGGGTACAGGTCTGTCGAGCCACGAGCTTAACCAGCCAGGATGCTACCGCGATGTCAAGGACACTACGGCCACGGTGCAGTTCCTCATGAAGGACCCGAAGCCTGAGATGACAGGGTGGGGTAAGCCTTATTTTATGGCATGGACCACTACTCCGTGGACACTTGCGGCCAATTCGGCTCTGTGCGTTGGTCCTAACATCGACTACGTAGCCGTACGCACCTACAACCCATACTCGGGCGAGCCTGTAACTGTGGTACTTGCGGAAGTTTTGTTAAAGTCTTACTTCAACCCGGAAGGTGAGGGAGCAGACTTGGCTGCTTATACGAAAGGTGACAAGGTCATACCTTATAATATAGTAGGACATTACAAGGGGACAGACCTAGTAGGAATGCACTACGAGCAGCTGCTGCCCTTGATTAGTCCGATGGAGGACGGAGCGTTCCGCGTAATCCAGGGTGATTATGTTACCACAGAAGATGGTACTGGTATAGTACACATCGCGCCGAATTTCGGTGCGGACGATGCCCTCGTGGCCAAGAAAGTGGGTGTGCCGCCCATTGTGTTGGTTGACAAGAAGGGCAACCAGCGTCCGGTGGTAGACCTTACGGGCAAGTATTATGTTGTAGACGACCTCGACGAGGCTTTTGTCAAGGGTCATGTCAACGTGGATGCCTGGAACAAGTACGCCGGCCGCTACGTCAAGAACGCGTATGACGACACGCTTACAGATAAGGACGAGACGCTCGATATTACCATCTGCATGGATTTGAAGGCGCGCGGCATGGCGTTCAAAATAGAGAAACATGTGCACAACTATCCCCACTGCTGGCGCACGGACAAGCCCATCCTTTACTATCCTCTTGACAGTTGGTTCATCCGTTCTACCGCTTGCAAGGACAAGATGGTAGAGTTGAACAAGACAATCAACTGGAAGCCGGAAAGCACTGGTACTGGGCGATTTGGCAACTGGCTCGAAAACCTTAACGATTGGAACCTCAGCCGCAGCCGCTTCTGGGGAACTCCGCTTCCCGTATGGCGTGACGAGGACGGCAACGAGACGTGCATCGGCTCGCTCGAGCAGCTTTACGGTGAGATAGAAAAGAGCGTTGAGGCCGGCCTCATGCCGTCAAACCCGTTGAAGGACAAAGGCTTTGTGCCTGGTGACTATTCGCAGGAGAACTATGACCGCATAGACCTTCACCGCCCATACGTTGACAATATCATATTGTGCAGCAAGACAGGCAAGCCAATGAAGCGCGAGACAGACCTGATAGACGTTTGGTTCGACTCGGGCAGTATGCCTTACGCGCAAATACACTATCCGTTTGAGAATGCCGATGCGGTAGACAAGCGTACGGCGTTCCCCGCCGACTTTATCAACGAGGGAGTAGACCAGACGCGCGGATGGTTCTTCACACTGCACGCCATCGCTACTATGGTGTTCGACAGCGTGGCGTTCAAGAATGTCATTTCGAGCGGCCTCGTGCTCGACGCGAAAGGCAACAAGATGAGCAAGCGTTTGGGTAACGCCGTTGACCCGTTTGACACAATAGAGAAATACGGTGCCGACGCAGTGCGTTTCTATATGCTTACAAACTCTTCGCCGTGGGACAACCTCAAGTTTGACCCTAACGGCGTGGACGAAGTACGCCGCAAGTTCTTCGGCACGTTATATAACACATATTCATTCTTCAGCCTGTATGCCAATGTTGACGGGTTTGATTATTCGCAAGAGGAAATCCCTGTTGCGGAGCGTCTGGAGATTGACAGGTGGATATTGTCGGAGCTTAATTCGCTTGTAAAGGGTGTTGACAGTGCCCTTGCCGACTACGAGCCTACACGTGCCGGGCGACTTATAGACACCTTTGTCAACGATGATTTGAGCAACTGGTATGTGCGCCTTAACCGCAAACGTTTCTGGGGGAAGGAGATGGATAAGGACAAACTCTCCGCTTATGAGACTTTGTACACGTGCCTTGAGACCGTTGCAAGGCTGCTTGCTCCGTTCTCTCCGTTCTATGCAGACCAGCTTTACATGGACCTTACAAGGGCGACTGGCCGTGGCAACAAGGTGTCCGTGCATCTTGACAAGTTCCCGGAAGCTGACGAAAGCCTCGTTGACGGCGACTTGGAAGCACGTATGAAGATGGCTCAGAAAATCACTTCCATGGTACTGGCCCTGCGCCGCAAGGTCAACATTAAGGTGCGCCAACCGCTTCAGTGCATAATGATACCTGCGGTTGACGACATCCAGAAGAGGCACATCGAGGCCGTAAAGGGACTTATCGAGAACGAGGTGAATGTCAAGGAACTGAAGTTTGTCGAGGGTGCGGATGTGCTTGTGAAGAAGGTGAAGTGCAATTTCCGTACAATGGGCAAGAAGTTCGGCAAACTGATGAAGGGCATTGCCGCACAAATGGATGCGTTAGGCCAGGCTGACATAGTGGCTTTCGAGAAAGCAGGTGAAATCCGGCTTGATGTTGAAGGACAGGATGTTATAGTGGAACTTGCCGACGTTGAAATAATCAATGAGGACATACCGGGATGGCTTGTGGCCAATGACGGCAATCTGACGGTGGCTCTTGAGGTTGAGCTCAACGATGAACTGCGCAACGAAGGCATGGCACGCGAGCTTATCAACCGTATACAGAACCTTCGTAAAGACTGCGGTCTGGAAATCACCGACCGTGTAAATGTAAGCATATCGCCCGACGACCGTGTAAAGGCAGCTGTTGATTCGTTCTCCGATTACATAAAGGGGCAAGTGCTTGCCGATAGCATCACGATTGCAGAAAACAACGGTCACGAGGTTGACTTGGACGGCTTCAATGTATACATCGATGTCACCAAAGCATGAAGTGGATGCTTGACGGACATTGTTTTTACATGAGTTGAACATTAACTTTAAAACATATATATTATGGCAGAAAAAACACGTTACAGTGATGAAGAACTTGAGGAGTTCAGGGGAATCATCAATGAGAAACTCAAACTGGCGAGGCGCGACTACAACCAGATGATGAGGACGCTGATGAATGCCGACGGCAACGATGTGGACGATACGTCGCCTACGTACAAGGTGCTTGAGGAAGGTAGCGCAACGCAGACCAAGGAGGAGCTGATACAGCAGGCCAGCCGCCTGCAAAAGTTCATACAGGGGCTTGAGGCCGCTATCGTGAGGATAGAGAACAAGACCTACGGAGTAGACCGTATAACGGGCGAACTTATCCCCAAAGAGCGTCTCCGCGCCGTTCCACACGCAACGTTAAGTGTTGCGTCGAAGAATGCCAGGAAGAAATAAGATGAAATAGTTGTGTAATACTTAAAGTATTTGAATTAGTGGGAAACCTGACTTTACGTACAGCATGATGGAGGGCATATGAGCCAGTCATTCCAAGTTGGTCGTAATGTCCAGTTTCCCACCAATATTTTCATACGTAAACTATTGTACCCGTAAGGATGATTGCATCGGATGTTTATAAGCGGCGGGCATTGATTGTGCTTGTGTTGACCGTCATATTGCTCGTTATTGACCAGTGGATAAAGATTTCGGTAAAGACAGGCATGTGCCTGCATGAGAGCATAAGGATTACCGACTGGTTTTATATCAGCTTCATTGAGAATAATGGCATGGCGTTCGGTATGACCATGATAAACAAGCTGGTTCTTAGTATCTTCCGTATAATTGCCATAGTTGCACTGGGGTGGTATCTTGCCAGGCAGTTGAGGCGGAGGGTGCGTATGTTGTGGCTTGTGTGCCTTACGCTTGTTTTTGCCGGGGCGATAGGCAACCTTCTTGACTGCATGTTTTATGGATTGATATTCAATGCGTCTTCTCCTTATTATGTGTCTTATTTCGTACCGTTCGGCCATGGTTACGCTCCGTTTCTAATGGGAAAGGTTGTTGACATGTTCTACTTCCCAATAATTGTTACGACATGGCCCGAATGGATGCCGTTTTGGGGCGGTGACGAGTTTGTATTCTTCAGTCCGGTGTTCAATTTTGCAGATTCCTGTGTCAGTGTCGGCGTAATAATGGTGCTGTTGTTTTGCCGTAGGGAATTGTCACAAATATCTTTTTCGCGGAAATGAAAGCATTGCGTGTAGTACCATTCCTGCTGCTTCTCCTTCTGGCTTTCTCGTGTAAGCCGCAAGTGCCAAGCGAATACATACAGCCTGATGAGTTTGAAGATATATTGTATGATTTCCATCTGGCTGACGGTATGGCAAACAGTGATGGGGAAGATGGTAATGCTTCTTATGACGTTGCTTTATACCGTCAGACTGTGTTGCAAAAGTATGGTGTCACGCAGGCAGAGTTCGACTCTTCGCTTGTTTATTATATGCGTCATGCTGATCGGTTGCACAAGATTTACGAGAATCTTGCTGAACGGTATGAGGATGAGGCCATGGCGCTTGGCGCGTCGGCAAATGACATCCGCCGTTATGGCGACATGACTTCGTCGAGGGATACATCAAACCTTTGGAGAGGCGTGTCTGCTGCGATGCTTATGCCGTATGCACCTTACAATGTCATGACTTTTGAGATTGCTGCGGACAGCACTTATCGACCAGGAGATAAGATAATATTTAGTTTCAATACAGATTTTGTTTACAAAGACGGGCCGAAGGAGGGTGTCGCCCTTCTATCCATACAGCTTAAGAATGATAGCGTGGCAAGCAATACAGTGCATATATCTTCAAACTCCAACTATAGTGTGACTGTAGGCGATTATGGGCGTAAGGGTATAAAGGCTATACGTGGCTTCATTTATCTTGGCGATAGAAAGGTTAGGCGTGAGGATGAAAGACGTGAAAATCTGCGCCTGATGTTCGTTGGCAATATCAGGATGGTGAGGATGAGGGACAACAGGGAGAAAAGTACGGCAGGAATGTCGGAGCAACCGGCAATGGTGCGTAGAGATACAACAACAAAAAGAGTTGGAAATAAACCAGTAGCCGAGACGGAGAAAGCCAACAACGGCTCAAACACAGTAAAGCCTATGGAGCGCCGTATGCTTCCTGTCCAGTCTTCAGCCGCACCGATAAAGATGTCGGAAATAAAGACGGCTCCGATTAATAAAAATATGAAAAACAATTGATTTGATATCTGCAAAAGCATTAAATGACGAATGTCTAAATCAATACGTGTTGCCGTAAATAAGGTTGTTGCCGGTGATGAAACGGTTAGTCCGTGCGTGCTTGAATTTAAAGACGGAAGGGTTGTTGATTATTATCACCTCACAGGAGAACTGCCCTTTACTGCATGGAAGGGAGGTACTGTGGTACTGTCTAAGACGTGTGAAGGGTGGAATATTGACAATATTTCAGCAGAAGACTTACTTCATTGAGCAGGTATGAATTTTATTTACCTGCCTTTGGAGTATGTTAAACAGCATGCCAACCGATGTCTTTATTTGCCTTGCATAATGTATTGCCATTCAACTGTTTATAAAAGCTTGTGAATCGGAGTGCACAAGATGCCCTTTTACACGCTTATTCATGGTCTTTTATCTGCCAAAAGACTGTTTTTCACAATTTATTCCGATTATAATAGCTGATGTTCATTCTACCGGCGTATGGTATTTATCTGTCAAGTGTGTAAAACTTTGCTTTTTAAGTGGCTGTGTGTCGGATAAAATACGTATCTTTGTCAGCGCAAAAAATAAGAATTGGGATAGGCTATGAATGTTGTAACGATAAGTCATGAAAGCGTGCAGATAGCGGCACAGGCAGGTATGGACGAGTTCGTAAATGTGTTTTATGATGCAATAATGGACTATTCGGGTGGGGAGGTGACGGCCGAAACGATGCAAGGAATAAATGCAGACCAGATGACATTGGTTGTGTTTAAGATTTTGCATGAGGAGGTTATGGACGGTGGCTTTGTGCAGCTGATTTATAACGGCTACGGGCCTTTCGTCTTTTTCAATCCTTTTGCAAAGTGTGTAAGGGCATGGGGGCTTGACGATTTGGCCTCGCTTGTAAACAAGGCCGGCCGCCTTTTCCGTAAATATGGCAATGAAATACAGCAGGAATGCACGGACGAGGAGTTTATGGCACTGTTTGAGAAATACCCGAAGTTTGACGAACTTGACGACGAGTTTGTCGAGAACGAGGAGCGTTGGATAAGCGAGATAGCGCATTACATAGACGAACACATCGACCGTTTTGCGGAAGTAGTGGACGAATAAGAGTATAAGAGCAAAGAGTTGAATAGAAAATGAACAAGGAAGAAGAACAGATAAGAAAGAAAAGCCCGGTAAGCATACGCAACAAGAAAGCCTCGTTCGAGTATTTTTTTGTCGAGACTTACACGGCAGGCATTGTGCTTACCGGTACTGAAATAAAGTCTATCCGCCAAGGCAAAGCCTCGCTGGTAGACAGCTATTGCTATATACACAACGGCGAAATTTGGGTGAAAGGCATGAACATATCGCCGTATTTTTTCGGTTCCTACAATAACCACGAGGCCAAGCGCGACCGCAAGCTGCTGCTTACCAAGCGCGAGATACACAAACTTCAGGAGGCTACTAAGCAGGTTGGCTTTACTATTGTGCCTACGCTTGTGTTCATAGACAGCAAAGGGCGCGCCAAGGTTGACATCGCCCTTGCCAAAGGAAAGAAGGAATACGACAAGCGTCAGACGCTGAAAGAGAAGGAAGACCGCCGCGAGATGGACCGTGCCATAAAGCATTATTAAGGAGTAGGAGGAAAGGAGCAAGAAGTAAAGGAGTAAATATATATGCTTTGTCGTATGTACTTATAACTGTAAACCCATGTAACCGTATGACCTTAAAACCATAAGCAATGATAAAAAACTTGATATTCGACCTTGGCGGTGTCATCATGACAATCGACCAAAACGAAGCGTTGCGCCGCTTCAAGGAGCTGGGCGTAGCCGATATAGAGCGCAGGCTTGACCCTTACACGCAGACAGGAATATTCGGAGATGTGGAAGAGGGCAAGATTACTGCGGATGAATTTCGCGTGGAGTTGAGCCGTATTGTAGGCCGCACGCTGTCGTTCGATGATTGCAAATACGGTTGGCTTGGTTACCGTAAAGAAGTGCCGCAGCGCAATTTTGACGCTTTAAGGCGGTTGCGCAGCGAGGGTTACCGCCTCATTCTCCTGTCAAACACCAATCCGTTCATGATGAGCTGGGCGTTGACAAAGGATTTTGACGGCGGCACGGGTTCGCTTGAAGATTACTTTGACGCGCTTTATCTCAGTTACCGCCTTGGCGTGATGAAGCCCGACGCAAAGTTTTTCCAAGCCGTTATCGACAATGAGTACATATTGCCTGAAGAATCTTTGTTCGTTGACGACGGGCCACGCAACATTGAGGCGGCACGTAAGCTTGGCTTCAACACAATGTGCCCGAAGAACGGCGAAGACTGGAGCCAGGCACTGATGGAAATGCTGGCAAAATAAAAAGTTCAATTAATGTGTTGTTTTGCAATAAAATTTGTACTTTTGCACATAGTTTATATGTTGTAAAACAATGTTCAAGAAAAAGAGAAGATGGCATACACTGCCCGGTCAGCCGCTTACCGAGATGGACAAGCAGGTAATGTATTGGGAGAACAAGGGTAAGCTTGTACCCACACGCGACTTGATAAAGACCCCGGAACAGATAGAAGGCATACGCAAGAGCGGCGTAGTGAACAGTGGTGTACTCGACGAGGTGGCCGCACACATACATGCCGGGATGAGCACCGCCGAAATCGATAAGATTTGTTATGATTATTGTACGGAGCACGGGGCCGTGCCGGCCTGCTTGAATTACGAGGGCTTCCCTAAGAGTGTGTGCACAAGCATAAATGAAGTTGTATGTCACGGCATACCGAAGGAAACTGACATTTTGCAGGAAGGCGATATTGTAAACGTTGACTTCACCACTATACTTGACGGCTATTATGCCGACGCTTCGCGCATGTTTATTATCGGAAAGACAACGCCCGAGAAGGAACAGCTTGTACGTGTGACGAAAGAGTGCCTTGAAATCGGCGCAGAAGCAGCGAAGCCTTACGGCTTTGTAGGCGACATAGGCCATGCCATACAGAAGCACGCCGAGAAGTATCATTATGGCATTGTGCGCGACCTTTGCGGCCATGGTGTTGGCATTAAGTTCCATGAAGAGCCAGAAGTGATGCACTTCGGACACAAGGGGACGGGCATGTTGCTTGTGCCGGGCATGGTGTTTACCATAGAACCGATGATTAACATGGGTACATGGAAGGTGTTTATCGACGCAGACGACCCATACGGATGGGAAGTGATAACGGGCGATGAGAAGCCAAGTGCGCAGTGGGAGCACACGTTCTTGATGACAGAGCATGGCGTTGAGATACTTTCCGCTTAAAAGACAGCTCTTATGGAAGACATATATATATTAGGTATAGAGAGCAGTTGCGATGATACATCGGCAGCTGTGTTGCGCAACGGTGTCTTGCTAAGCAACGTTACAGCTTCGCAAGAAGTGCACAAGGCATACGGTGGAGTAGTGCCGGAGCTGGCATCGCGTGCCCATCAGCAGAACGTGGTGCCCGTGGTAGATCAGGCTTTGAAGCGTGCCGGAGTTGTTAAGGAAAAATTGTCTGCCGTTGCTTTCACACGTGGTCCTGGCTTGATGGGCTCTCTGCTTGTTGGTGTAAGCTTTGCAAAGGGCTTTGCACGTTCGTTGAACATTCCTCTTATAGATGTCAACCATCTGCAAGGTCATGTAATGGCGCATTTCATTAAGGAGAGCGACGACGACACGTCGGCTCCGCCTCTGCCGTTTATCTGCCTGCTTGTGAGTGGTGGCAATTCGCAGATAGTCAAGGTGAACGCCTACAATGACATGGAAGTGCTTGGGCAGACGATAGACGATGCTGCAGGAGAAGCGATAGACAAGTGCTCGAAGGTAATGGGACTCGGGTATCCGGGGGGGCCTATCATTGACCGTTTGGCGCGTCAGGGCAATCCTCATGCCTATAAATTCTCAGAACCGCATATACCAGGGTTTGATTATAGTTTTAGCGGTCTGAAGACATCTTTCTTGTATAGTCTGCGTGAATGGATTAAAGACGACCCGGGTTTTGTTGAGCACCACAAGGAAGACCTTGCGGCAAGTCTTGAGTTTACTATAGTAGACATACTTATGAAAAAACTTAAACTTGCAGTAAAACAGACTGGTATAAAGCATGTCGCCGTAGCCGGAGGGGTAAGTGCGAACACGGGATTGAGAAACGCTTTTCACGAATATGCTGAAAAATATGGCTGGACAATATACATTCCAAAGTTCAGCTATACTACGGATAATGCGGCGATGATAGGTATAACGGGCTATTATAAGTATCTTGACAAAGACTTTTGTTCTATTGACAAGCCAGCATTCTCAAAGGTTACATTCAAATAAAAACATATAATAGATATGGATTTCGAGAATAAAATATTAAGTAAAGAGATAAGCCAGTTTATCTGGGAAAAGGGAAAGACCCTTGGCACAGCTGAGAGTTGTACGGGAGGAAGGATTGCCGAGGCGATAATTTTGATGCCTGGAGCGTCAAATTATTTCAAGGGCGGCATCGTTTCTTATACAAACGAAATAAAGGAAAAAATCCTTGGGGTCAGTCATGACGTTATTGAAGAGAAAACCGCTGTTTGTGAAGAGGTTGCAATAGAAATGGTCAAGGGCGCAATAAAAGCATTAGGGGTTGACTATGCAATTTCAGCTACTGGAATAGCAGGACCGGCCGGAGGTACACACGACATCCCTGTTGGTACAATTTGGCTTGCTTGCGGTACAGAGGATGACATAGTGACAATGAAACTTGAAGAAGACAAGGGGCGTGATTTGAATTTGGCTAATGCCACAACACAAGCCCTTCAGTTGTTCTTGAGCTACCTTACGGAGCGGTTGAAGAGCGAAGAAGAATTGCAGGACTAAAGTTGAAAAACATAAGGCTTCCATTCCGGAATAAGATGAATGCCATATAGTTCGCTTATTTTCAATACTAAAAAAGATTAAAAGAATTATTATTGAAGCGAATATTTTGATTATTCGGAAAAAGTTTGTAATTTTGCACGCTGTTTGGAATAAGTATCAAAATTAAAAACAAAAAAGGTAGATAGCAATGTCTAAGATTTGTCAAATAACAGGTAAGAAAGCTCAGATTGGAAATAATGTTTCACATTCAAAGCATCGTACAAAGCGTAGCTTTGATGTAAACCTTTTCAGGAAGAAGTTTTACTATGTAGAGGAACAGTGCTGGATAAGCTTGAAGATAAGTGCGGCAGGTCTGCGCCTGATTAACAAGGTCGGTTTGGATGCTGCTCTCAAGCAGGCTGTTTCTAAAGGCTACTGTGATTGGAAAGACATTAAAGTAATAGGAGAATAATCAACCATGGCAAAGAAGGCTAAAGGCAATAGGGTGCAGGTTATTTTGGAGTGCACCGAGATGAAGAACAGTGGTCTTCCCGGAACAAGCCGTTATGTGACGACTAAGAACCGTAAGAACACGCCTGAGAGAATGGAGTTAATGAAGTATAATCCTATTTTGAAGAAGATGACTCTTCATAAGGAAATAAAATAATAATTAAATAGTTATTTAGGAAATGGCAAAGAAAACCGTCGCAACCCTCCATGAAGGTTCAAAGGATGGCCGCGCTTATACTAAGGTTATCAAGATGGTAAAAAGCCCCAAAACTGGTGCTTACATCTTTGACGAGCAGATGGTGCCCAATGAGGCAGTAAAGGATTTCTTTAAGAATTGATTTAGTAAAGAACACCATATCAATGAAAGGTCGCAATGAATTTTGCGGCCTTTTTTGTTGTAAGTATGAGTTCATTTTACTAATTTTGTAGCAAAATACAGAGATATGGGATTATTTGGATTATTCAATAGGGATAAGAAGGAAACACTTGACAAGGGACTTGAAAAAACAAAGCAAAGCGTTTTCTCAAAGATAGCAAGAGCTGTTGCCGGGAAATCCAAGGTCGATGATGATGTGTTGGATAACTTGGAAGAAGTGCTTATTACTTCAGATGTGGGTGTTGATACCACGCTAAAAATCATAAAGAGGATAGAAGAAAGAGTTGCGCGTGATAAATATGTTTCGGTTTCAGAGCTAAACGTCATACTTCGTGATGAGATTGCAGCTTTGCTTACAGAAAATAATTCCGTGGATAATGAGAATTGGGATTTGCCATCAGACCATACTCCGTATGTCATACTTGTAGTTGGTGTAAATGGTGTTGGTAAGACTACGACAATAGGGAAGCTTGCATATCAGTTCAAGAAGGCAGGAAAGAAGGTGTATCTTGGTGCTGCTGACACATTCCGTGCCGCGGCGGTTGAGCAATTGACGATTTGGGGAGAACGTGTTGGAGTGCCAGTTATAAAACAACAAATGGGGGCGGACCCTGCCAGTGTCGCTTTTGATACATTAAGTTCTGCCAAAGCGAATTTTGCAGATGTTGTCCTTATAGACACCGCAGGACGTTTGCATAACAAAGTCGGGCTTATGAACGAACTTAAGAAAATCAAGGATGTGATGAAGAAAGTCGTTCCGCAGGCTCCAGATGAAGTGTTGCTTGTTCTTGACGGCTCTACGGGACAAAACGCTTTTGAACAGGCAAAACAATTCTCTGCCGTGACACAGATAACAAGTTTGGCTATAACAAAACTTGACGGAACGGCAAAGGGCGGTGTTGTCATAGGCATATCAGACCAGTTGAAAGTGCCGGTTAAATACATAGGCTTGGGCGAAAAGATGGAAGACCTGCAATTGTTCAATAAAAACCAATTTGTCGATTCTCTTTTTAATGTAGAAAAGTGAGAAAAAATCAGATAGACTTTATTACTTTGGGCTGTTCTAAAAACCTTGTAGATACAGAAGTTTTGATGAAACAGTTTGAAGCTAATGGATATAGGTGCACACATGACAGCAAAAATCCTCAAGGTGAGATTGCTGTTATAAATACTTGTGGTTTTATTGGTGACGCAAAGGAAGAAAGTGTCAATACCATTCTAGAGTTTGCCGATGCGAAGGAAAAAGGGAAATTGAAGAAACTTTTTGTCATGGGCTGTCTTTCGCAAAGGTACAAATCAGAACTTGAGAAAGAAATACCGCAGGTGGACAAATACTATGGGAAGTTTGACTACAAACAGCTTTTGGTTGATTTGGGGAAGGCGGAAGTTCCGTCGTGTAAAGGTTGCCGTGTGCAGACTACACCGCACCATTATGCTTATATAAAGATAAGCGAAGGCTGTGACCGCCATTGTGCTTATTGTGCTATCCCTTTGATAACGGGCAAGCATGTCAGCAGGCCGGAATCGGAGATACTTGATGAGATGAGATATTTGGTTTCCACCGGTGTAAAGGAATTTCAGATTATAGCACAAGAACTGACATATTATGGAATAGATATTGACGGGAAACAAAATATTGCCGAACTGGTTTCAAAGATGGCTGATGTTCCCGGTGTGAGATGGATACGCCTGCATTACGCTTATCCGACACATTTCCCTTATGAACTGTTGGATGTAATCCGTGAAAAGCCGAACGTGTGCAAATATCTTGACATAGCTTTGCAGCATGTTTCAGACAATATGCTCAACGCTATGAGGCGGCATATAACTAAGGCAGAGACTTACGAACTGATAAAACGCATAAGGAAAGAGGTGCCCGGAATACATCTGCGTACAACTTTGATGGTTGGATTCCCGAATGAAAGTGACGATGATTTCAACGAGTTGATGGAATTTACAAAATGGGCGTGCTTTGAGCGTATGGGGGCATTTGCTTATTCAGAGGAAGAGGGAACATATAGTGCCATCCATTATGCAGACAACATCAGTCAGGACATTAAGCTGAAACGTTTGGACAGGTTGATGGCTTTGCAACAGGAAATCAGCGCAGAAATAGCTGCTTCGAAGGTAGGTAAAGTTTTTAAGGTCATAATCGACAGAAAAGAAGGTGATTATTATATAGGACGAACAGAGTTCAGCTCTCCTGAAGTTGACCCGGAAGTCCTTATTCCTGTAACAGAAAAAAAGTTGCGTGTTGGTTCATTTTATAATGTAAAGATTATCAGTTCTGAAGAATTCGATTTATACGGCATTGTCATATAATTAAATGTTTAGGTCCTTATACAGCAGATAAGTTTTCATCATGAACAACAAAAGTTTTATTTCAGAATTGTCCCAACGGTCCGGGTACACGTTGGATGACACCCAAAAGATGGTAAACACCATCATTGACTCAATGAACGAAGCTTTCCAAGGGGGCGACGTTGTGACAATTCCAAAGTTCGGAACTTTTGAGGTGAAGAAGCGTTTGGAGCGTATTGTTGTGAATCCTGGAACTAAACAACGGATGCTTGTTCCGCCGAAACTTGTGTTGAGTTTTAAGCCTATTGCGTCAATCAAAGAGAGACTAAAGAATGGAGGGCAAGCCTGATGGCAAAGATTTCAGTTCAAGACATGGCAAGGGCCATAGTTGGAAAGTATGGTCTGGAACAACGGGATGCTGAGGATTTTGTCTCCGCGTTTTTTGATTTAATAAATGAAGGCCTGCATAGGGAAAAAGCCGTAAAGGTAAAAGGACTTGGCACATTCAAGGTGATTGACGTGCGTGAGCGTGAAAGTGTCAATGTAAATACGGGTGAGCGTGTGGTCATTGAAAGTCACGGTAAGATAACGTTTACGCCAGACTCTGTCATGCGCGATTTGGTAAACAAGCCTTTTGCACAATTTGAAACCGTTGTTTTGAATGATGGCGTAGATTTTGAGGAAATTGGCAGAGTGCAAGGTGCGGAAGACAATGTCGCATCTGAAAGTGACATCAATGAGACAAAAGAATGTGAGATTGAGGATAAAGAGTGTTTGCAGAATGAAAAGGCTTTCACTGATGAGGTTTGTATACAAGCGGAAACTTCGGTTGAAAACAACGTACAAAATGATGAAATTGCACATGACGTTGTTGATGAAACCAAGCTTGTAGCGGATGTTCCTTCAGAATACGAATACGGTGTAGACGAATCTTCCGTTAATAATTGTGACAGGTTGGATGTGGATGTTCCTTCGGAGATGGCTGAAGATGAAGATGCTGTCGCAGGCCATGTTGATGGGGAAAATGGTTTTTTGAAACGTTATAAAGGCATTTTCATTACAGTTTTATTATTATTAGTCAGTGCGCTGGCTTTTGTTGGAGGATATTATTGGGGACGTAGTTCCGTAAAGCCGATTGTTAAGACAAAAAATGTTTATGTCGTTAAAAAGCCGGTTGCGCCGGTAAAGACGGCCGTGATGAGTCATGGCAATGATACTGTTGCAGCGGATAAAGGTTTGGTACAGCGTGCTGATTCCGTTAAAAAGATTGTTGCGGATGTTGATGCCAGCAGGGATGATGCCGCGAAGCCTTCAGTGAAAACAAGCAGCTCTCCTGAATTTAAAAACGCTTTGGCTATAATGAATACAGGTGCTTACCGTATAGTAGGAACAGATAAGGTTATAACAGTAAAACGCGGTGAGACATTGAAAGGTTTGTCAAAGTTTTATCTTGGTGACGGGATGGAATGCTATATCCAAGTGCATAACGGCATTGTTGATGTGTCAGATGGCATGAAGTTGAAGATACCCAAACTCAAAAGCAAATTGAAAAAGAAATAGCTTCTGATATGTGTTTGTTGTTATGTGAATCATTTATGAACATGTGAAGGTAGTTTAAACGCATTGTTAAAAGCCGCCAAAATAAACTTTTGTTTTGGCGGCTTTTTTATTTATTGATATCCAGCACATTTTAGACAACGGCTTTTCGCGTGGCAAAAGGTGGTGTATGGCGGTATGAAAGACGGCTTTTTACAATGCCATATGTGACCTTTGGTTATTCATACGTTTTTTTGAGTTCCGGTGTACAGTTGTCCTTGTCGCGCTCCGATGTTACGCATATGATTTGCAAGCAAGTTTGCAAACTCGTGGTTTTTCAGTCCCCACCGTGGTGCAATGAGCATGTCGGCCGGTGATTGGGATGTGAAACGGTCGAGTATGATGCTTGGGCGCAGTCGGCGTATATATTCGGTAAGAAGGATGATGTATTCGTCTGGTGTGTACAAGTGGAACGGATTTTCGGCGTATTCTTGCCCCAATCGTGTGCCACGTATTATTTGCAACTGGTGTATTTTAAGTATGTCAAGCTCTGTTGACGATACAGCTGCCGCCTGATTAAGGCTTTCCGTCTTGTCCTCTCCCGGCAATCCGAGAATGACATGTCCGCCAACGGTGATTCCGCGCCTGGCTGTCTCGGATATGGCTTGGCGCGTACAAGCGAAAGTGTGGCCGCGGTTTATTCGTCTTAAAGTTGTGTCGTTTGTACTTTCTATGCCGTATTCCACAGATACGAAAACATGTCTTGCAAGGTATTCAAGATAGTCAAGTACAGTTTTGTCAACACAATCAGGCCGAGTGCCGATTACAATCCCCACCACATCTTCCGTATCAAGTGCTTCTTCATATTTGCGTTTCAGGGTGTCAATATCTGCGTATGTGTTGGTGTATGCCTGAAAATATGCAAGATACCGCATGTCTGGGTATTTCTGGGCGAAAAAGCGTTTGCCTGCTTCAAGCTGTTCTTTTATTGGTTTATTCCTGTTGCAGTATGACGGGTTGAATGTTTCGTTGTTGCAAAAAGCACATCCTCCATAACTTATACGTCCGTCACGATTAGGACATGTAAAACCAGCGTCTACTGATATTTTCTGTACCTTGTAAGGGAAATGCGAGCGAAGCCATGTCCCGAAATCATTGTACGGCAATGTGTACATATAATTGTTGTTTTATAAGACAAGTAAGCATGTGGCAAGCAGACATGTGGATTTCTCATGAAAAAATTTTACTTGGTATCCTTTTTTATGGAGCTTTCCGATGGGTTGCTTGTCAGTTTGTCATTTTAATATTAATATCTTTTAAATCTGTCAAGGGTGCAAATGTAATGAATTTTAGTTATCTTTGCCCGAAAATAATTAAGAAAAAGAATAATGAGAAAGTTTTTTGTAATGTGTGCGGCTTTACTTTTTGCCGTAAGCGGTATCATGTCGCAGAATATGCTTTCAATAAAAGACATAACTGGAAACAAGTTCGTAGCTGAGCGTCTTAGCGCAGTTACGCCGTTGGCCGACGGCGAGAGTTACGCCATGATAGGCAAGGACGGCAAGACCGTGGAGAAATATTCATATAAGACAGGCAAGCGCATTGGCGTATTGTTCAACGTAGACAATACGGTGGGGGAAAGTATCGACGGGTTTGATAATTACATAATGAGTCCTGATGAGACCAAGATGCTTATTCAGACTAAGACTCAAAAGATATACAGGCGTTCGTTTGCCGCCACATATTATATATATAACATTTCCGACCGTCGGCTGGATAAGCTTTCAGATGGTGGGCCGCAACAGTCGCCCATATGGTCGCCTGACGGTTTGAAAGTGGCATTTGTCAGGGACAATAATATTTATTTGATAAAGTTGCTTTATGGAAATTCAGAGAGTCAGGTTACAAAAGACGGTAAACGTAACGGTGTTATAAACGGCGTGCCAGACTGGGTGTATGAAGAGGAGTTTGCATTCAATAGCGCGCTGACATTCAATGCTGACGGTTCGATGATTTGCTGGATAAGGTTCGACGAAAGCAAGGTGCCAATGTATCAACTCCAGATGTATAAGGGCATGGAGCCGGCAAAGAGTGAATATTCAGAGTATCCCGGATTGTATTCATATAAGTACCCGAAGGCTGGAGCGGATAATTCCAAGGTTTCTGTCATGAGTTTTGACATTCAGTCGCGTCAGACGCGTACAATGCAAGTTCCGCTTGACGCGGACGGTTACATCCCAAGGATTAAACCGACAGCAGAGGCGGAAAAAATCATTGTCTACACGATGAACCGCCATCAGGACAAACTTTGCCTTTATTCGGTTAACCCGCGTAGCACGGTTAGCAAACTGCTCATCGAGGAGAGTGTGCCAAAATATGTAAAAGAAGAGGTGTTGGACGGTGTTCAGGTAACTGCCAACCATATATTATTGCCAAGTGACAGGAGCGGCCACATGCAGTTGTATCTATACAGCATGACCGGACAGTTGCAACGCCAGTTGACGAAGGGTGTGCATGAAGTTACCGATGTTTACGGTTATGATGAACGTACTGGTAGTGTGTATTATCAGGCGGCTGGTAATAACGCCATGAACCGTGAGGTTTATGTTACGGGAAGAAGTGGCAAGACCGAATGTCTGACCCCGAGAGAAGGCTGGAACGGTGCGGTGTTCAGCAGTAGTTATAAATATTTCATAAATTCATGGAGCGATTGTAATACGCCGTACGAGTATGCGATTTGTAACAGTTCGGGTAAGAAAATTGCTACATTGATAGACAACAAAGCTTTGATATCGACCCTTGCGTCGTACAATCTTCCGAAAAAAGACTTTTTTAGCTTTAAAACATCGGAAGGTGTTGAGCTTAATGGCATAATGCTTAAGCCTGCCGGATTTGACCAAAGCAAGAAATATCCGGTGATAATGTGGCAGTATGGAGGTCCAGGCAGTCAGCAGGTTGTCAATTCTTGGAATGTAGGCTCTATGGGGCAAGGTGCTTTGTTTGACGAATATCTTGCGCAGCAGGGTTTCATTCTTGTTTGCATTGACGGACGGGGAACAGGTGGACGCGGTGCGGATTTTGAGAAGTGTACATATATGAGGCTTGGTGACAAAGAGTCAAAAGACCAGGTGGAGGCAGCTATTTATCTTGGTTCCCTGCCGTATGTGGACAAAAACAACATAGGTATTTGGGGTTGGAGTTATGGAGGTTTCAATACTTTGATGAGTATGAGTGAAGGCCGTAATGTATTTAAGGCCGGAGTTGCTGTTGCGCCACCTACGGACTGGCGTTATTATGATACGGTTTATACAGAACGGTATATGCGTACACCGAAAGAGAATCCATCAGGCTATGATGTCAATCCAATAATGCGTGCAGACAAATTGCATGGCTCGTTGTTGCTATGCCACGGCCTTGCCGATGACAATGTACATCCACAAAATGTGTTTGAGTATGCAGAGGCACTTGTCCAGGCTGATAAGGACTTCAAGATGAACGTTTATACAAACCGTAATCATAGCATTTACGGCGGAAATACACGCAACCACCTTTTCAGGCAAATATCACAGTTTTTTATTGATAATCTGAAATAATATAGATAGTTTTAAATAACATAGGGAAAAACAAATATGAACAAATCAAAATTATTTTGTGCATTGGTGTTTGGCTCGATGCTTGCACCGTTTTCGGCGAATGCTGAAAATGTAACGGTTACTGTTGCGAATAATTCAAGCATACAGAGGCAGGAACTTGTAGAAGTGTCAGTAGATGATGTTTATGAACGTCTTGGAATAAAGAAAGGAGAGCAATTCATTGTAAAGAATGCACTTGGACAGCAGGTGGCATATCAGGTTACATATGACGGGAAACTTCTTATTGATGCAAGTGTAAGGCCAAATGGTATTGCCGATTTCACAATATTGCCTGGTTCTCCAAAACCCATGAAAACTTTTGTATGCGGAAGACAATATCCGGAACGCGTCGATGATATTGCATGGGAAAATGATCGAACTGCATACAGGGTATATGGTCCGGCTTTGCAGCGTACTGGCGAAAAGGCTTATGGCATAGATGTATGGGTGAAGAATACTCCTGACCTTGAAGTGGCAAAACGTTATGAAACAGAGTTGTCAAACCATTCGAAAATTGAAGAACTTAGGAAGGCGGGAAAAACAGAAGAGGCTCTTGAGATGCAACAGGAGACGACATACCATTTTGACCACGGTTACGGGCTTGATTGCTATAAGGTAGGCCCTACATTGGGTTGTGGGGCGCCAGCCTTGATGGACGGTGGTGAGATGGTTCTGCCTTATTGTTATAAAACTTATAAGATATTGGACAATGGCCCGTTGCGTTTTACAGTACAGTTGGACTATAATCCTTTCTCTATAGGCAAAGACAATAATGTTGTTGAACATCGTATAATAAGTTGTGACAAAGGGAGCAATTTTAATGAGATGACAGTTTGGTATGATGGATTGACAACTCCTATGGATATGGTGGCAGGTGTAGTTGTACACAGTGAAGATACCGAAAGTGTTATTTATGGCAACGATTATGTGCTTTATGCAGACCCGACAGACAACCCTGAAAAGCAGAATTTTCAGATTTATGTCGGAGTATTGTTCCCGAATGGCGTGAAGTCAACTAAAGCAATCATGTATGAAAATCCGTCAAACGGAAACTCCGGACATGGAGTAGGCGTTGTTGCGTATCAGCCTCAAATGAAATATACATATTATTTCGGTTCAGCATGGAGCAAGAATGATGTACGTACTTTGAATGAATGGAAACTACGTGCGGAGGAAACTTTAAATGCTTTGCGTGCTCCGCTTAAAGTCACATTGAAGTGATGTAAAAACATTGTCTGTCGGACGGGTGTTCTAATGGCCTTTTGAATATCTGTCCGGCTGACATTCTTCTTTAATTGAAAAACATGTAATAATTTATAGTTGTTAAAATCTAATATGATGAAAAAGTTATTATTGGGAGACGAAGCTATTGCCCAAGCGGCGATAGACGCAGGTCTAAGCGGTGTTTACGCATATCCGGGAACACCATCTACAGAAATAACCGAATACATCCAGAACTCGCAGGCGGCAAAGGAACGTAATATCCATAGAATATGGTCCGCCAATGAAAAAACTGCGATGGAAGAAGCCCTTGGCATGTCATTTATGGGCAAGCGGGCTTTGGTTTGTATGAAGCATGTCGGTTTGAATGTCTGTGCTGACCCATTTGTGAATTCAGCAATGACTGGTACAAACGGAGGCATAATTGTGCTTGTTGCGGACGACCCTTCTATGCATTCATCACAGAATGAGCAGGATAGCCGTTTTTATGCAAAGTTTGCAATGATACCATGTTTTGAACCGTCAAGCCAGCAAGAAGCTTATGATATGGTACATTTCGCATATGATTATAGCGAAGCCATCCATTTACCTGTTTTGATGCGTGTGACGACCAGAATGGCGCATAGTCGGGCCGTTGTGGAGACAATTGAAACTCCTAGGGAGCAAAATCCGTTAAATTATGATGCCCAATTTACTGATTGGGTGTTATTACCAGCCATGGCTCGTCGCAGAAACGATATTGTAACATCCCAGCAGTCAAAACTTGAGCAAGACGCAGTGGAGAGTTGCTACAACCGTTACATGGACGCACCAGACCATTCTCTTGGCGTAATAGCCAGTGGAATAGGTATCAATTATCTGAATGAATGCTATCCGGATGGATGTCCTTTCCCCGTATTGAAGATAAGTCATTATCCTTTACCAAAAAAACTTATACGTAGGATGACGGAAGAATGCGAGAGTGTTCTTGTGGTTGAAGAAGGACAACCTTTCATCGAGGATGCGTTAAATGGTATAATGCCGGGCAATGCCATTATAAAAGGAAAACTTACAGGTTCTCTTCCGCGTACAGGTGAACTTACTCCTGACATTTTGAAAAAGGCCTTGAATTTGGATGAAAGTGAAGGATGTGGTAAGAGTGAGAATACAGTTCCACGTCCACCTGCATTGTGTCAAGGATGTGGGCATAGGGATGTATATGCTGCGCTGAATGATGTGCTTAAGGAGTATCCCAATGCGCGTGTTTTCGGTGATATAGGTTGTTATACACTTGGTGCGTTGCCTCCATATCGTGCATTGCATTCTACAGTAGACATGGGAGCAAGTATAACAATGGCAAAAGGAGCCGCAGATGCAGGGCAATGGCCAGCTGTTGCTGTTATCGGCGATTCTACTTTTACTCATTCCGGCATGACCGGTTTGTTAGACGCAATAAATGAAAATTCTGATATAACAGTTATAATAAGTGATAATCTTACAACTGCTATGACTGGTGGGCAGGATTCTGCTGGAACGAATAAGCTTGAGGCTATTTGTCGTGGTTTGGGATTGAATGATGAGCATTTGAAGACCGTAGTGCCTTTACCGAAGAATATGCCTGAGATAGAACGGCTCATTCGTGACGAGATTAATTATCATGGGGTGAGTGTCATAATACCGTGTCGCGAGTGTATGCAGACGTTGCAAAGGCATTTAAGGGAAAAGAAACAGAAAGGAGGAAAATAAAATGAAAACAGATATTATACTTTGTGGAGTTGGTGGCCAAGGGATTCTGTCCATAGCAACTGTGATAGGTGAGGCCGCAATGCAAGAGAATCTGAACATCAAGCAGGCTGAAGTGCACGGAATGTCGCAGCGTGGAGGTGATGTTCAAAGTAATTTGCGTATATCTTCATCGCCAATCCATAGCGACCTGATATCTTTGGGACAGGCAGATGTGATAATCTCTATGGAGCCTATGGAGGCACTTCGTTATTTACCATATCTTAATAAGAAGTCAGGATGGATTATAACATCAAGTGTACCTTTTGTCAATATTCCGAATTATCCAGATATTGAACGCATTAAGGAAGAATATTCTCAATTGGATAATGTTGTGCTGATTGACATTGAGAGGCTGGCAAAAGACAATGGTGTTCCACGTTCAGCAAACATGGTTTTACTTGGTGCAGCAATAAAAGCTATTGGCATTGACCGTGACAAAATAGAGCAGGCCGTAAGGTCTGTTTTTGCCCGGAAAGGCGAAAGCGTTGTTGATGCAAACATAAAGGCTCTTGAAATAGGAGTAAGTAACAGCGTTAATGAATAAGATATGGAAAAATCCGTAAACTATACGAATACGCCGATAAACAAGGAACTCATAGACCAGACAATACGTGATTTTGGCATACAGGATTTTGAGAAAGCCACAATACGTGAGGTTAAGGCTGTTGCCGCCTATGCGGAGAATAAGTCAGGGGTAGAGTTCATTAAATTTGAGATGGGCATACCTGGACTTCCCGCATCACAGATTGGCGTCGATGCACAAGTCAAGGCTCTGCATGAAGGAATTGCCCACTCATATCCAGACATACAAGGTAATCCCGAGCTGAAAAAGGAAGCGTCTCGTTTTGTCAAGGCTTTTATCGGTGTTGATGTTTCCGCTGAAAGTTGTGTGCCTGTTTGTGGAAGTATGCAAGGAACATTTGCAGCCTTCCTGACATGTTCACAGGCAGATAAGCGCAAGGATACAGTGCTTTTTATTGACCCTGGCTTTCCTGTTCAAAAGATGCAGTTGCAAGTGCTTGGGGTAAAATATGAGACATTTGACGTTTATGATTTCCGTGGCGACAAGCTTGCTCCTAAGCTTGAAGAATATCTTTGTCAGGGTAATATATGTGCAATAGTGTACAGTAATCCCAATAATCCGTCATGGATATGTCTATGTGAAGAAGAACTGAAAACAATAGGAGACCTTGCTAATAAGTATGACGTAATTGTTATGGAAGACCTTGCTTATTTTGCTATGGACTTCCGTAAGCAGCTAAGTACGCCGTTTTGTCCTCCGTATCAGGCTACTGTTGCTCACTATACAGACAACTGCATGATGTTTATCAGTGGTAGTAAGGCTTTCAGTTATGCCGGTGAGCGTATCGGTGTAGTTTGTATGTGTGACAAACTGTTCAGACGGCATTATGCGGATTTGGATGCCCGGTATGAGGGATTGCCTTTTGGCCTTGTGTATTCGACGCGTATGCTTTATGCATTATCGTCAGGAACAAGCCATAGTGCACAATATGCAATGGCGGCTATGATGAAGGCTGCTTCTGACGGCATTTATGATTTCCGTCATGATGTAAGTATATATGGTGAGCGTGCCCGTAAATTGAAAGAAGTGTTCTTGCGCCATGGTTTCAATATTGTCTATGACAAGGATCTTGACGAAGATATCGCTGATGGTTTCTATTTCACCATCGGTTATCCTGGCATGACCGGTGGACAGCTAGCTCGCGAACTTATGTATTATGGCGTGAGTGCAATATGCCTTTCTACTACGGGAAGCCACCAACAAGGTTTGCGTATATGCACTTCTTTTGTTGAAGATAGACAAATTGATGAACTTGACCGTAGAATGGCATTGTTTCAAGAAAACAATTAATAAGTAAATAGGCTAAAAAGGATTCTCTGATAAAAAATCATCGTCTTGCATCATGTTATGCAAGACGATGATTTTTTATTGGAATAATTTACTATTTTGACTTTTAGCAAATTATTTCTGAAAAAATATGCGAGTCATTTTTTGACTCGCATATTTTAATTCTTTATTCCTCTACCGCCGCCTGCGCCGCTGCCAAACGTGCGATTGGCACACGGAATGGAGAACAGCTTACATAGTTAAGGCCAACTTTGTGGCAGAATTTGACAGATGACGGTTCACCGCCGTGCTCACCACAGATTCCACATACAAGTTCAGGACGTGTAGAACGACCCTTTTCTACAGCCATCTTGATTAACTGGCCTACACCATTTTGGTCAAGAACTTGGAACGGGTCAACATTCAAAATCTTTTTGTCCAAGTATACAGGCAAGAAACTTGCAATGTCATCACGGCTATAACCGAATGTCATCTGTGTCAAGTCGTTAGTACCGAAACTAAAGTATTCAGCTTTGGCGGCAATGCGGTCAGCGGTCAATGCTGCGCGCGGTATTTCAATCATAGTACCTACGCGGAATGGTATTTCTATACCTTCTTCTTCAAACAGCTGCTTTGCTGTCTGGCGTATGACTTTCTCCTGAACGTCGAACTCGTTTACAATACCGATGAGCGGAACCATGATTTCAGGATGTGGGTCAAAGCCTTCTTTCTTCAGCTGTATGGCCGCACCGAGGATTGCGCGTGTCTGCATTGCCGTGATTTCAGGATATGTGTTGCCCAGGCGGCAGCCACGGTGTCCGAGCATCGGATTGTGCTCGCTCAAGCTGTTTACGCGCTGCTGTATTTTCTGTACGGTTATACCCATTTCCTTAGCCATGACTTCTTGCTCTGCAAGGTCTTGCGGAACAAACTCGTGCAGAGGCGGGTCAAGCAGGCGGATGTTCACAGGATAGCCGTCCATTGCCTTGAGTATGCCGTAGAAGTCTTGTTTCTGGTAGGGCAGAAGCTTGTCAAGTGCCTTCTCACGCCCTTCTACAGTATCGGCAAGTATCATCTCGCGCATTGCCTTGATTTTCTCGTTCTCGAAGAACATATGCTCCGTACGGCAAAGGCCGATGCCCACCGCGCCGAAGTTGCGTGCCACCTTTGCGTCACGCGGAGTGTCGGCATTGGTGCGTACTACGAGTTTCGTGTACTTGTCGCACAGTTTCATAAGGTCGGCAAAGTCACCCGTAACCTCAGCCGGTTTTGTCTTTACCTCGCCGAGATAGATTTCGCCGGTAGAGCCGTTGATTGACAGGTAGTCGCCTTCTTTCAGTACAGTGCCGTCAATCTCTACCGTGCGCGCCTTGTAGTCAATGTTCAGTGCGCCTGCGCCTGATACGCAGCACTTGCCCATGCCGCGTGCAACAACCGCCGCGTGAGAAGTCATACCTCCACGCGCCGTAACAATACCTTCGGCCGCTGCCATTCCGGCAAGGTCCTCAGGGCTTGTCTCAATGCGTACCATTACTACGCGGTGTCCTTCTGCGTGCATCCTTGCCGCATCGTCGGCGAAGAATACGATTTGTCCGCAGGCAGCTCCGGGCGATGCCGGCAGACCGCGTGTAAGCACTTTGGCGCTCTTCAATGCGTCCTTGTCGAATACAGGGTGGAGCAGTTCGTCAAGCTTGTTCGGCTCGCAACGCTCCAATGCTGTCTTCTCGTCAATCTCGCCTTCGCGGAGCAGGTCCATTGCGATTTTCACCATGGCAGTACCTGTGCGCTTGCCGTTACGTGTCTGCAAGAACCAGAGTTTGCCTTCCTGTACGGTAAACTCCATGTCCTGCATGTCGTGGTAGTGGTGCTCCAGCTTCTCCTGCAAGGCGTTGAGCTGGGCGTAAATCTCCGGCATCGCCTCTTCCATTGAAGGGTATTTGGCTGCGCGCACCTCTTCAGATATGCCCTGCTGCTGCGCCCATTTGATAGAGCGTTCCTTGGTTATCTGCTGTGGTGTGCGTATTCCGGCCACAACGTCCTCGCCCTGCGCGTTGACAAGGTATTCGCCGTTGAAGCTGTTTTCGCCCGTAGCGGCGTCACGGCTGAAGCATACACCAGTGGCCGATGTCGGTCCCATGTTGCCGAATACCATCGCCATGACCGTTACGGCAGTACCCCATTCGGCAGGTATGCCTTCCATCTTGCGGTAGAGGATGGCACGCTCGTTCATCCAGCTGTCGAACACTGCACATATGGCTCCCCAGAGCTGTTCCATCGGGTCGTTGGGGAAGTCCTTGCCAGTCTGGTTCTTGATGGCCTCCTTGAACAGTTTGACGAGTTGTTTCAATTCGTCAACGGTCATCTCGTTGTCAAGCGTGATGCCGCGTACGGCCTTTACTTTCTGTATGATAGCTTCGAACGGGTCGATGTCTTCCTTGTTCACAGGCTTCATTCCCAGCACAACATCTCCGTACATCTGTACAAAGCGGCGGTAGCTGTCATAAGCGAAGCGTTCGTTGCCGGTCTTTTTAGCCAAACCTTCAACAACTTCATCGTTAAGGCCGAGGTTCAATATTGTGTCCATCATGCCGGGCATGGATGCGCGCGCACCAGAACGTACACTGACGAGCAACGGGTTGGCAACGTCGCCAAACTTACAGTTCATCAGCCCTTCGACGTGGTGAACAGAAGCTACGACATCGTCTTTCAGCAGAGCCACAACGGCTTCCTTGCCTTTTTCGAAATATTCGTTGCAAACGTCGGTAGTGATTGTAAAACCAGGGGGAACAGGTACTCCAATGAGGTTCATTTCAGCCAAGTTGGCACCTTTGCCACCCAAAAGGTTTCGCATGTCTGCTTTTCCTTCGGCCTTACCGTTGCCGAAGGTGTAAACTCTTTTTTCTGTCATAATTTAATGTATGGTTTTCACGTAGGTTTTTGTCTTATTTTGCAAAGATAATGCAAATCATGCTAAATTCAAAATAAAAATAATGGAAAAGATTTTATTTTCTTGTTTATACATGTATTTTTCTTTAAGAAATACTTGATTTGGAACGGGAATGGAATGCTTTTTCATATTTTTATCGGTTGTTTGTTTTATCGTGAGAGCCTGATTGCGATATTTACATTTGTCGCTTGTTACGTTGTAAACATGACAAAATGCCATATCGGAAATGTCCGGGAAACTTGTTGAAATAGGATTTTATCTCATGAATATTCCATGCTTTTTGAGTGGTTTCGCCTGAAAGCTTGTTGTTTTTTGGGACTTTTGAAGCCTGGAATATGCGGTTTTCGGTGACTGAATGGTCATGTGTTGTAGCGTGAAAGGGCGTGTTTCGCCGCATGAAAGGTCATGTTTTATAGCGTGAAAGAACTGCAAATGTTGCACAATAATCATATGCTCCATGATAACATCCATAAACACAATGATTTACATTTGCACACATTTTCAGGGCTTATTTACGCAAACCGGTAAGTCAATTGAAAACACCGCAGTTTTAAATGTTAAACAGAATTCATAATGTAAGCTTTAAAGTGCTATTGCATATATTTTTGTCAGTTAGGACTTCCATGTCTCAAAACATCTTACGTATTGAACCTTATTTGATGTGTTCGGTTAAAAAAATGAAAGCTCGGCAGCCTGTTGCATGCGGTATTTGGGCCGCGCTTCTATCATTGTGTCATCAACGGTGTCGCTTAGTTTTTTTATTTTTAATGATAAATATAGCATCTGAAATTTGCGGCGTGGAATAAAAATGTTTATCTTTGCGACAATTATCGAGAAAAGGTGTGTGCACCTTGTTTCCCATCCATTGTTAACTGTAATATGAATTATTGGCTTTAAATGTTTATTACTATGGACAAAACTGTCGAAATGAGCGCCAACAGCTTGGTGGCGTATTTTCAGAAACCTGCTTCGGAGTTTACAAAGGCAGACATCCTGACATTCATCCGTGAAAAAGGCATCAGGATGGTAGATTTCATGTATCCGGCCGAAGACGGACGCGTGAAGACGCTCAATTTCACGATAAACAATCTTGCTTACCTCGAGACAATCCTCACATACGGCGAGAGGGTTGACGGTTCAAGCCTGTTCCCTTCGTTTGTCGAGGCCGAAAGCAGCGACCTCTATGTTATGCCTCGTTTTCGCACGGCGTTTGTCAGTCCGTTCTCTGAAATACCCACGTTGTGCCTGCTATGCTCGTTTTTCGACAAAGACGGGTTGCCGTTTGCCTGCTCTCCTGAGCAGACGTTGCACCGTGCCGCCAAGGCGTTCACTGCTTCTACCGGCATGACTTACGAGGCGATGGGCGAGCTTGAGTATTATGTAATAGCCGAAGACGACGGCATGTTCCCCGCCGTGGACCAGCGCGGATACCACGAGTCGGGGCCGTTCGCCAAGCTGGGCGAGTTCCGCAAGAAGTGCATGGAATACATTGCGCAGACCGGCGGACAAATCAAGTACGGACACTCGGAGGTTGGCAACTTCACTGAAGACGGCAAGGTGTACGAGCAGAATGAAATAGAGTTTCTGCCGTGTCCCGTAGAGAGCGCGGCCGACCAGCTGGTGCTGGCCAAGTGGGTAATCCGTAATCTTGCTTACGAGTACGGCCTTGACGTTACGTTCGCTCCGAAAATCACCGCAGGCAAAGCCGGTTCAGGACTGCATGTCCATATGAGACTGATGAAAGACGGTCGCAATTGTATGACCTCTGGCGGCAAATTGTCAGCCGAGGCGCGTCGCGCCATAGCCGGGATGATGGAGCTTGCACCGTCAATCACGGCTTTCGGCAACAAGACTCCCGTGTCTTATTTCCGCCTTGTGCCCCATCAGGAAGCGCCCACGAGCGTGTGCTGGGGCGACTGTAACCGCTCCGTGCTCGTGCGCGTGCCTTTAGGCTGGACATCCGGCAAGGATATGTGTGTACAGGCTAACCCCCTGGAGCAGGAAGCCGATGGTGATACAATGCAGAAGCAGACTGTGGAGATGCGCTCGCCCGACGCTTCAGCCGATGTTTACCAGCTTATGGCCGGCCTGTGCGTGGCCTGCCGTTACGGCTTGGAGATGGACGAGGACAAGGCTCTCGGCATCGCGGCTGACAAATATGTAGGATTAGGAGAAAGCGGTAGCAATAACGATAAGTTCGAGCAGTTGCCCGATTGCTGCGTGGCATCTGCCGGCTGGCTTGAACGGCATCGCAGTATATATGAAGCCGGTGGAGTGTTTACACCGCGCATGATAAATGGAATAATAAGCAAGCTGCGTAGTCTTGACGATGCCGGTTTGCGTGCCAGGGCGGAGCAAGATGCTGAGCTTATGGAGCAGCTTGTACGCACGTCGTTCCATTGCTGACAATTGTTACAGAGCCAAGGATATGCTAACGGGTTCGGCATAATGGGCAATCATTATGCCGAACTTGTGTTATCTTGCAAGCTTGCTGTTCAATATAGCACAGATTTTCTTTGCGCTTAAGGTCAAGTTTTCCGCCGGAATGCTTTTTAATGTGTTGATTGTCCTGTAATTGAAGGTCATCAACAGCTGCTCTATGTGGCTGCTTCTGTCAAATTCTTTAATCATTTCGGCCGATTTGTAGTTTACAGAAATCAGTTTCGTCATACTTGGTTTTATTAAGCTGAAACTGTTTACGTCCTTGAACAGGATGATGTCATATTTGTTTTTCAGTGGTATATGAATACATACGCAGTCGTTGCGTATGATTAAAGAGGGTATGCGCTTAATCCTATTAAACAATGTAGAGCCGAGCACAAACAAGCCGCCGAGACCGAAAAACATAAGATTGAGCCAGCCGCCTATTATCTTTAAGGCTATTCCTGCACTATCGTCTCTAAGGATGAATATGCCTCCAACGGCGAACATCAGGCATAGCAACGACATAAATAAACTTTTGGGCAGCCTCTCGTATATCCTTATTTCCGTATCGTCGGTTGTTGGTCTTTGGTGTGTTTGCATATGAATGTTTGTTTTATCGGTTAATATTCTGCAAATATAACTCATGTTCCCATTTTCACAAACATTTCAGATTAAAATCTGTTGATAGCCTGCCATATTCATTTTTTTGTATTACTTTTGTGCCAAAATTCACACCTTATCTTATATATGAGCAGGAAAAAGAAACCGTTACCCATTTTGGAAAACGTCATTATAACAGACTATGCGGCGGAGGGCAAGGCTTTGGCGAGAGTTGACGACCTTGTGGTATTCGTACCGTTCGCTGTTCCCGGCGATGTGGTTGACTTGCAGGTGCGTCGCAAGAAACACAGCTATTGCGAGGCTGAAATCATAAGAATTGTGAAGCCAAGCGATGTAAGGATAACTCCGCAGTGCGTTCATTTCGGACTTTGCGGTGGCTGTAAGTGGCAGAATGTGCCGTATGCAGAACAGTTGAAGATGAAGCAACGGCAAGTGTATGACCAGCTTACGCGCATAGGCAAGGTTGATTTGCCAGACATTCTGCCTATCCTCGGCTCTGAAAAAACATTCGGTTACCGTAACAAACTTGAGTTTGGCTGCTCTGACAAGCGCTGGCTGACAAAGGAGGAAGTTGCCGCAGAGATGGAATATACGCAGATGAACGCCATAGGTTTCCACATAACCGGGGCGTTCGACAAAATACTTCCGATAGAGAAGTGTTGGCTTATGGACGACCTGCACAACCGCATACGCAACGCCATACGCGACTATGCCTATGCTACGGGCATGACCTTCTTCAACCAAAGGAGCAAGCACGGCCTGCTGCGCGACATCGTAATCCGCAATTCGGACACTGGTGAATGGATGGTGCTTGTGCAATTTCATTATGACGAGGAGGGAGATGAAGAACGTGCGAAAGCCTTGCTTCAGCATATTGCCGACGGCTTTTCTGAAATCAGTTCGTTGCTTTATGTTGACAATCAAAAGTTTAACGATACGTTCAACGACCTTGATATTCAGGTATTTAAGGGTAATGGCTATATATATGAAGTGATGGAGGGACTGAAGTTCAAGGTTGGACCGAAGAGCTTTTATCAGACAAACACCGACCAGGCTTTGCGCTTGTACTCTGTGGCGCGCGACTTCGCCGGGCTTACCGGCGAAGAACTTGTGTATGACTTGTACACGGGTACAGGTACAATCGCCAACTTTGTAGCGCGCAAGGCACGCAAGGTGATTGGTATTGAATATGTACCTGAAGCCATAGAGGATGCCAAAATAAACTCGGGAATCAACGGTATTGACAATACGGAGTTTTACGCTGGTGACATGAAAGACATCCTTACCGATGATTTCATTGCGGCAAACGGTCGCCCGGACGTAATCATTACCGACCCTCCACGCGCCGGAATGCACCCTGATGTGGTGCAAACAATAATACGCACAGGAGCAAAGCGTATTGTATATGTCAGTTGCAACCCGGCCACTCAGGCGCGTGACCTCGCTTTGTTAGACCCGTATTATAAGGTGAAAGCCGTTCAACCAGTAGACATGTTTCCGCATACACCGCATGTGGAGAACGTCGTATTGCTTGAAATAAGATAACAGCAAGCGAGCCGTCAATATCCGATTATGAATCATTGATTGTGAATTATGAATTACAAAATAGTTGTTTTACTTTTTTACTTTTTTACTTTTATATGCGTGTCTGCGCAGGAGAAAGCTAAACTTTTTGACAAACCGAAGTTCAGTGGCTATGCTATAGGACAGTATCAATACAGTGGTCAGCATGGTGCGGAAAGCAATTCGTTTAATGTAAGGATGATACGTTTGTCGCTTGACGGGCGCATACTTGGTGATTTCGCCTATAAGTTGCAGGGACAAATCAACGGCAACACTTCGACATTTGGCGATAGTCCAAGAATGGTTGATGTGTATATAGAGTGGCAGAAGTTGCCTTTCCTTAAAATAAAAGCAGGTCAGTTCAAGCGTCCCTTTACGTTTGAAAACCCCATGAACCCCATCGACCAGGGATTTATGGGGTATTCACAGAATGTCAGTAAGCTGGCTGGCTTCAACGACAGGACTGGCGAACATGCCTCAAATGGCCGCGATATTGGTGTGCAGTTGCAGGGCGATTTGTTGAAAAATGCGTCTGGCCGCTATCTGTTTCATTACCAGATAGGCGTATTCAACGGTCAAGGAATAAATACAAAGGACGTTGACAACAGGAAAGACGTAATCGGTGGTGCATGGGTTATGCCGGTTGCAGGGTTGCGCATAGGCGCGTTCGGTTGGGCAGGCTCGTATGCACGCAAAGGCGAAAACGGAGTGAAGAGCCTCGGAAAGTATCGCTATGCAATAAGCGGGGAGTATGTTTTTGATGACTGGACGCTGCGTTCCGAATACATACACTCGACGGGCTACGGCTTCAGCACGGTGTACAACCAAAGTTCCGACGCTAAGAAAGACGATGTTAACTATGCGTCAGGCAACAAGGCTGACGGTTTTTACGCTTTGGCGATTGCCCCGATAATAAAGAAAAAACTGCATGTAAAGGCGCGTTATGACATGTACCGTCCGCAGGCGGAGTGGGGTACAAGCAAGACTTTTTATGAGTTGGGTGTGGATTACATGTTTGTCAAGAACCTTCAGATAAATCTTGAATACGCATTTGTAAACGACCGCTCTCTTGCAAAGCATAATTACAGCATGATTGACACGCAGTTATCGTTCAGGTTTTAATTAAATCAAATATTATGAATATTCCGTTAGTATTTTGGCTTGTGCCGTTCGCATCGGTTTGCGCGTTGGCAATGGCGTGGTATTTCTTCAAGTACATGATGAAGGAAGATGAAGGAACCGACCGTATGAAGGAAATTGCCGGGTACGTGCGCATCGGTGCCATGGCTTATTTAAGGCAGCAGTACAAGGTCGTGACTTTGATATTCATCATACTTTGCCTTGTGTTCGCATTCATGTCGTATGTTCTTCATGTACAGAACCCGTGGGTGCCGTTTGCTTTTCTTACTGGTGGAATATTCTCCGGACTATGCGGATTTTTCGGCATGAAGACTGCAACGTATGCTTCTGCACGCACGGCAAATGCCGTAAGCAAAAGCCTTGACCGCGGTTTGAAGATAGCATTCAGGAGCGGGGCGGTGATGGGGCTTGTTGTCGTAGGTCTCGGACTGCTTGACATTGCCGTATGGTTTGTTTTGCTTAGTGCCTTTTATGAAGGTGAGAACACAGCTCTTGTAACCATTACAACGACAATGCTTACTTTCGGAATGGGAGCGTCAACGCAGGCATTGTTCGCCCGTGTAGGCGGTGGTATATATACAAAAGCTGCCGATGTGGGTGCAGACCTTGTGGGCAAAGTCGAAGCCAACATTCCGGAAGACGACCCGCGCAACCCTGCAACCATTGCGGATAACGTTGGCGACAACGTTGGTGACGTAGCCGGTATGGGTGCTGACCTGTATGAAAGCTATTGCGGCAGCATACTTAGTACCGCAGCTCTCGGTGCTACAGCTTTCGCATTGAACGGCGACATGCAGCTTAAGGCCGTCATAGCTCCGATGCTTATAGCGGCAGTAGGCATATTCCTTTCATTGGCCGGGATATTCATGGTGCGTACAAGGGAAGGCGCTACTATGAGGGATTTGCTCCATTCTTTGAGTCTCGGCACAAACGTTTCGGCCTGCCTGATAGCCGTGGCGACATTTGTAATACTCTATCTGCTTGACATAGAAAACTGGGTTGGTGTCTCGTTCTCGGTAATCAGCGGCCTTGCGGCTGGTGTCATAATTGGTGCTGCGACGGAATATTACACCAGCCAGAGTTACAAACCGACGAAGAGTATTGCTAAATCGTCGGAGACGGGGTCGGCTACCGTAATAATTAAAGGTATAGGTACAGGCATGATATCGACCATGGTGCCTGTCGTTACAATATCCGTAGCCATTATTGCAAGTTATCTTTGCGCCAACGGATTTGACATGTCAATGAGCTCGGAGAGTATATCAAAAGGACTTTATGGCATTGGCATAGCTGCCGTAGGTATGCTTTCAACACTTGGGATAACACTTGCCACCGATGCTTACGGCCCGATTGCCGACAATGCTGGTGGCAATGCGGAGATGAGCGGCCTTGACCCGGAAGTGCGCAAGCGTACAGATGCGCTCGATGCGCTGGGCAATACTACCGCTGCTACAGGCAAAGGGTTTGCTATTGGCAGTGCGGCACTTACGGCGTTGGCACTTCTTGCTTCATATATCGAGGAAATAAAAATCAACATGTCGAGAGCTGTTGCGGAGGGAAAGACGTTCATTGACAATGTAGGGAACACTTTTAACCCTGACAATGCAGGGCTGCTTGACATGATTGACTTCTTCCAGGTAAACCTAATGAATCCAAATGTGCTTGTCGGTGTGTTTGTCGGCGCAATGGCGGCATTCATGTTCAGCGGCATCACAATGGGTGCCGTTGGCCGTGCCGCAGGTTCTATGGTAGAAGAGGTAAGGCGGCAGTTCCGCGAAATCAAGGGCATATTGGACGGCAAGGCTACGCCAGACTATGACCGTTGCATAAAGATATCTACCCGTTCGGCACTCCGTGAGATGATATTGCCGTCGCTTTTGGCGATTGTGATACCCGTTGTTGTTGGCATGGTGCTTGGTGTTGCAGGGGTCTTGGGACTGCTTGTTGGCGGAATGTCAACAGGTTTTACGCTTGCGGTTTTCATGGCTAATTCTGGCGGAGCATGGGACAATGCGAAGAAGATGATTGAGGAAGGAAATTTCGGTGGTAAGGGGTCGCTGTGCCATAAAGCGGCTATTGTTGGCGATACTGTAGGAGACCCATTCAAGGACACGTCTGGTCCATCGCTTAATATTCTGATAAAGCTGATGTCAATGGTAAGTATTGTAATGGCAGGACTTACTGTTGCGTTTATCTGAATGGTGACAATAAATATGTTGGAAAACGATAAGACATGTCTTCTAAAACTGAGACAAACAGGCGTATAGCTAAAAACACGTTCCTGCTTTATGTCAGGATGCTGTTCACTATGGCGGTTAGTCTTTATACGAGCCGCGTGGTGTTGAATGTCCTTGGTGTTGAAGATTATGGACTGTACAATGTTGTCGGTGGTTTCGTTGCCATGTTCTCGTTTTTCAACGGAGCCATGGCGGCGGCCACACAGCGTTACTTGAATTTCGAGCTTGGTCGCGGTGATGCCTCCCGTTTGCGTCAGGTTTTCTGTACAAGCGTAAACATCCATGCCATCATTTCTTTCCTTGTTCTGCTGCTTTCCGAGACGGTTGGCCTGTGGTTCGTATATACCTATCTTAATATACCAGCAGACCGGTTTTCCGCTGCGCTGTGGGTGTATCAGGCATCTGTGCTGTCTTCCATAGTCATGGTGATGAGTATACCTTACAATGCGGCGATAATCGCCCATGAGCGCATGGGGGCTTTTGCTTATATTTCTGTCTTGGAAGTTGTGCTCAAGTTACTTATTGTCTATCTTCTTGTAGTCTACGATATAGACAAGTTGAAGCTTTATGCCGTGTTGATGCTGCTTGTGCAAGTATTAATTTGCCTGATTTATTGCAGATATGGCAATAAGCATTTTACAGAGACACGTTATCGGTTGGTATGGAACGGCAGTCTTTTCAAGGAGATGACAGGTTTTGCCGGATGGAGCTTGTTCGGCAATATAGCAGCCGTAGCGTTTACACAAGGGTTGAACGTGCTGCTCAATATGTTTTTCGGTCCGGCTATAAACGCGGCGCGCGGAATAGCCGTGCAGGTGCAGAATGCCATTAAGGGTTTTTGCGTGAATTTCCAGACGGCCTTAAATCCACAGATAACCAAGTCATATGCGTCAGGCGATATGGATTATATGTATGGCTTGGTGTTTACCAGCTCCAAATTCTCTTATTACTTGTTGCTGCTTTTGTCAATGCCGGTTATTTTAGAGACACAAGTAATATTGCAGTGGTGGCTTGGCATAGTGCCCGACCACACAGTTGCGTTTGTACGCCTAATTCTCGTGATTTCAATGGTTGACAGCCTGGCGAATCCCCTTATACAGGCCGCTTCGGCAACGGGTCGGATACGCAAGTACCAATCTGTAGTGGGCACAATGCTTATAATGATATTGCCGATTTCTTATTTGGCGTTGAAGTTTGGCTCTTCGCCTGAAGGTGTATTTGTTGTCCAACTATTGGTGTTCTGCATCGCTTTATTTGCAAGATTGTGGATGTTGCGCTCTCTTGTGGGATTGTCTTTGAGGGCATATTGCCTTAAGGCGGTATTGCCAATGGCATGTGTGACCTTGGTATCGGCTGTCATTCCTTTAGTCGTTTACCTTTTATTGCAGCCTTCGCTATTGCGTTTGTTGCTTATATGTGTCATTTCAACGGTGTCGGTAACGGTTGCAGTTTATTTTCTTGGACTTGCAAACAATGAGCGTTCGTTTATCCAGCAAAGGTTGTATGTTTTGAAAAACAAGATTAAGAAATGATACATGTCATAGACAAACATGATTGTTGCGGATGCTCCGCGTGTGTACAGAAATGCCCGAAGCGATGTATCACAATGCGTGAAGACGATGAAGGTTTCCTTTACCCGGAAGTAAACGGTGAGGATTGTATAAATTGCGGTTTGTGCGAGAAGGTTTGTCCGTTACTGAAAAAAACGGATAAAAGAAGTCCAAGCGGTGTTTTTGCTGTTAAGAACCGTAATGACAACGACCGTCTTGAAGGTTCGTCCGGCGGTGTTTTCATTGCACTGGCACGCGATGTCATATCCGATGGCGGCGTTGTATTCGGAGCTGTGTTCGATAGCGAGTGGGAAGTGAGACATGTTTGTTCGGAAACGCTTGACGGACTGAAGGCCATGACAAGCAGCAAATACTTGCAAAGCCGCATTGAAGACACTTATTCTGAAGCACAGCGGTACCTTGAAACAGGACGGAAAGTGATGTTTGTCGGTACGCCGTGCCAGATAGCGGGGCTTCACGGCTACTTGCGGCATGATTATGTAAACTTGTTGACCGTGGACATTCTGTGCCATGGTGTACCGAGTCCTGGCATATGGCGCCGTTATTTGTCTGATGTGTTTGGGAAGAGGGATGTATTTACCAACTCGTCGGTTGACTATAAAAAAATGATTACATCGGTTAATTTCAGGGAAAAAACTGCACGTGGATGGCATAATTATAGCATTGCGGTACATGGAAAGACCGATTTGAATGCGGAAAAAGCGACGCTTCTGTTGTCAGAATCTTATATGGACAATCTGTTCATGTGTGGATTCCTGAATGATATGTATTTACGTCCGTCATGTTATCGCTGTAAGTGCAAGCAAGGACGCAGTAAAAGTGATTTGACACTGGCAGACTATTGGGGTGTGAAAACGTTAATGCCTGATTTTTCCGATGATATAGGGGTCAGTCTGGTGATGGTTAATACGGAAAAGGGTGCCGCCGCCCTTGCGACATCCGGGTTGGAGACACGCTCGACCGATTTGTCTTCTGCTGTTAAATACAACGGGGGTTTTAAGTCGGTAATACGTGAGCCGAAACGTCGCAAAGAGTTTTTCCGGCTTCTTTTATCCGGTGTAAGTTTTGCTGAAGTTGTGAAGAAAACTGTAAAAACTCCATTTTATAAAAAAGCATACCGCAGTGCAAGGCGGGCGTTGAGGAGTATTTTGTTTAGATAAGGAGCATCATGAGAATTGGTATATTGACACTTCCGCTGCATACAAACTATGGGGGGATATTGCAGGCTTACGCCATGCAGACAGTATTGGAGCGAATGGGGCATGAGGCATATGTGATAGAGGAAGAGCAGAAGCCGCTTCGTCTGCCTGTATGGCGAATGCCCTCAAAGTATGTCAGGCGTGTTATAAGGAATATTACGGGACACCCTTATCCGATATTCTACGAACAAAAATTCAATCGTGAACGGCCTGTGATAAGACAATATACGGACATTTTTATTGATAAACACGTCAAGCGCAGGTTTTATGCCAGTTATTCGGATATAAAAGAAACCGACTTTGACGTTATAATAGTAGGCAGCGACCAGGTATGGCGTCCACGTCAGTTTGCCAATGTGCGTACGGCGTTCCTCGACTTTACCGAGGGGTGGGACATTGGGCGCATGGCATATGCGGCATCGTTCGGTACCGACGCATGGGAATATACTCACGGCCAGACGAAGGATTGCTCACGTCTGCTCAAACGCTTTGATGCTGTATCAGTTAGGGAAGACAGTGGCGCGGAGCTTTGCCTGCGTCATTTCGGCGTAAAGGCCGAACATGTGCTTGACCCGACGATGCTGCTTGGTAGAGATGATTATACAAGGTTGTTTGTAGGGCAGGACATTCCACACCGTGAGGGAGGTTTGCTCTGTTACATTCTTGACCGTACATCTGGAACGGATTTTATCATAAACAACGTTGCTGAACAATATGGCTTGACACCGTTCAGCGTGAATTCAAGAGTTGAGGACATAAATGCTCCGCTTGCGGAACGTGTCCAACCGCCGGTAGAGCAGTGGCTTGCAGGTTATTGTGATGCGGAATTTGTAGTTACAGACTCTTTCCACGCCTGTGTTTTCTCGATAATATTCAACAAGCCGTTTTATGCCGTAGCCAATGCAGGGCGTGGCCTTTCGCGCTTCCGTTCACTATTGTCGATGTTCGGACTGGAAGAAAGACTGCTCGACGGCAGCAACTTTTATGGAGGCATTGAGGCGTTACAAAAAGGCATAGACTGGAACTCGGTCAACAAAAAACTGGCGGCGCAGATAGATTGCTCGGTTAAGTTTGTCAGCCGCATAGATTCTTTATGACTTTTAATTTGTCATGTCCCGTATTCCAATATGCGGCAAATAGCGTTCCTGAAGGCCGTCTTTAGGATTGCCAAAGACGGCCTTTTATGATGCCAAAGACGGCCTTCGGGAAATACATTGATTTCCAACCATTTATATCGGACAGTGAAAAAATAAGGTGCCAGATGACTGACATATGGAAAAAACATGTAATTTTGCATTTATATAAACAGAATGTATTATGAAAAATGACATCAAGATAGCCGTAGCCGGAACGGGCTACGTCGGACTGAGCATCGCGACTCTTCTAAGTCAGCATCACCATGTTACTGCCGTTGACGTTATACCAGAGAAGGTTGAGCTTATAAATCAACGCAAATCGCCGATACAGGATGACTATATCGAGAAGTATCTGGCGGAAAAGCAGCTCGACCTTACGGCTACGCTCGACGGTGCACGGGCTTACAGCGATGCCGATTTTGTGGTGATAGCGGCGCCTACGAATTACGACCCGGTGAAGAATTATTTTGACACAAGCCATGTGGAAGAGGTGATAGAGCTTGTAAAGAGTGTCAATCCTAATGCCATAATGGTGATTAAGAGTACCATTCCCGTAGGCTACACGGAGCATATCCGCAAAAAACTTGATACAGACAACGTGATATTCTCTCCCGAGTTCCTGCGTGAGAGCAAGGCTCTTTATGACAACCTTTACCCAAGCCGCATCATCGTTGGCCGTCCTGAAGGCGACATGCGTCTTGACAAGGCTGCACGTGAATTTGCCGCGTTGTTGCAGGAAGGTGCTATAAAAGAAAACGTTGATACTCTGTTCATGGGGTTGACCGAAGCGGAAGCCGTGAAATTGTTTGCCAACACATATCTTGCCCTGCGCGTATCTTATTTCAATGAGCTTGATACATACGCTGAAATGAAGGGACTTGACACGCAGGCCATAATCAATGGCGTATGTCTTGACCCGCGCATAGGTACACATTATAATAATCCGTCGTTCGGATATGGCGGTTATTGTCTGCCCAAGGATACCAAGCAGCTTTTGGCAAATTATGCGGATGTGCCGGAGAACCTTATCCAGGCCATCGTGGAAAGCAACCGTACGCGCAAGGATTTCATCGCCGACCGCGTACTGCACAAGGCAGGTTATTATGATTATTACAACCGTGGCGACTTCAATCCATCGGAAGAGAGGCGGTGCGTCATAGGAGTTTACCGCTTGACTATGAAGTCGAACAGCGACAATTTCCGCCAGTCAAGCATCCAAGGAGTAATGAAACGCATCAAGGCAAAGGGAGCGGAAGTAATCATTTATGAGCCTACGCTGGAAGACGGCAGCACGTTCTTCGGCAGCGTTGTAGTCAATAGTCTCAACGATTTCAAGCAGCGCAGCCAGGCAATCATTGCCAACCGCTATGACACCTGTCTTGACGACGTGAAAGAAAAGGTATATACCAGGGATATTTTTAAAAGGGACTAAGAAGTTAAGAGTTAAAAAATTAAGAGTTAAGAAAAATACTTTTGTCTTTGATTGGCAAGACATATTTTCTTAACTCTTAATTTTTTAACTCTTAACTTTTAACTTTATCAGTGTGTGTCTCTGTACCAGTTTGTCTGCTTTTTCACATTTGCAATGCTTCGGTTTACAGACGGGTCGGAAATGGTTATGCCTGAAAAAGTATGTATGGGAATTTCTTTGTCCTGATAAAATAGGCTTGTATAATAAGTTTCAGTGTTTGCCTTATAAATTACCAATCGGTCAAGTTGCTCTTCGAATGCGGCGAGAAGTGTTGGATTTGTGCATAAATGTGCCACATAGTCGCCGAAGTCAAAGAATATTGTATTTTCGCAACCGTCAAGGCCTTGTATGGCTGTTATATCACAAGGCAAATCGGAGCAGGCTGTATTTATTTGTTTCATAATTGATGCCATTCCCGTAATCTCACGGCAGTCTGTTACTCCGATGGTTCCGCATGGAATTCTAAAGTCAGAATAATGATTGTAGAATTTATCTACAACATTTTTGAAATTATTGTTCAATAGGTCAATGCCTATTTCATCATACGGCATACCGTCAATCATGATTTCGCATGTTGACGCTATAAGGTAGTCGGTAACGTTCCTTAAGTCGTAAGCCGTTTCAATGTTTGACATGTAGCAGTCGTCGAACAGGATGTATTTCATCTTTATTCCTGTATCTGCCACACCCTTGGCCAGTGTTGTTATGTCGGTTTGATATTGGGGGTCGTTGCCACTGCCGAAAAAACGTGTTGGGTATGCGCCCATAATCGGAGCGTTTTTTGTAACGGTGCGGGTTCCTATATTTGTGCCAGCCGGAATCCATCCCATGCCGTGACAGCCTATAGCCATTGCGTAAGTTGAAGCCGGTGCTACAGCTACAGCGTCATTAATTATTTGTGATATTCCTTCTGGAGTAGTATAGTCACATGAAGCGAAATCATATGTTTTTAGAGTTTCCCTATGGCACTCTCCGTCTTTGTAATAAATTCGCTCCATGTGTGATTTTTGTTCATTGTCCGAAATAAATACAATCAACTGGTTGCCGCCAAGTCCATGGTTCTGTTCTATGGCATTTTCAAATGCTGATATATTTTTTAAGAAATAAGTATATATGTAGCTGTCGGCCCAAGGCATGTACATGATAACCGTCTGTTTTGCATATTCAGGGTATGGCGGCAAATCGTCTTCCTCATCATTACATGAAGTGATTGTTGATGTAAATGCCAATGATAATATTAAAAATGCGGCGCGGATTAAAAGCTTAAATGGTTTCATGGATAATGTTTGTATGAAAAGGAATACAAAAAACCGCACCAAGATTGCATTTTGCATCTTGGTACGGTTGTGTGTTTATCTCTTGTTCTTAAGTTCTGCCAAAGAGAGTTTCAACGCTGCGATTTTTTCTTCTGAATCGCTTTGCTTTTTCCTCTCCAATGCGACTACGGCTTCAGGTGCATTGGCAACAAACTTTTCGTTGGCAAGCTTTTTCTTTATTCCTGCGAGGAAGCCTTCAAGATGCTTCAATTGTGCTTCCTGCTTCTCAATTTCAGCAGCGACATCGATTAGGTTGCCTACCGGTACGGCGTACTCGTCAGTTCCTACCATGAACTGTACTGTATTGGCGGTTTTCCCATTCACAATGTTTATGCTGCTTAAATTCGCCATCTTAAGTATGACATCATTGTAAGCAGAATATTTATTGGCATTTATTGCTTGTAATTCAAGCTTTTCCTTCGGCGATATGTTCTTTTGGTTTCTTATCGTCCTGATGTTGCCTATTATCTGCTTTACGCATTCAATATCATCGGTAAGTCGCTTGTCTGCATCTGTCGGAGATGAAATAGTAAGGCGGTCGAGCATGATGCTTTCACCGTCTTTACGGTCGTATATGTGTTGCCACAGCTCTTCCGTAATGAATGGCATGAACGGATGCAGCATTTTCAGCAGGTCGTTGAAGAAACTTAGTGTCATGTCGTATGTCTTACGGTCGATAGGTGAACCATAAGCAGGCTTGACCATTTCAAGATACCAGCTTGAAAACTCGTCCCAGAACAGACGGTAAACAGCCATAAGCGCCTCCGATATGCGGTATTTCTTGAATAAGTCGTCAAGTTCGGCATTCGTCATTTTAAGTTTCGCCTCAAACCAGCTTATTGCGGTTTTGTTCGCATTAGGCTGCTCTGAATCTGCCACTTCCCAGCCTTTTACAAGGCGGAAGGCATTCCATATCTTGTTGTTGAAATTACGGCCTTGCTCACACAGGCTTTCATCAAACAGAATGTCGTTGCCTGCCGGTGCGGACAACATCATGCCCATGCGCACACCATCGGCTCCGAATTTTTCAATAAGTTCGATGGGGTCAGGGCTGTTACCGAGGCTCTTGCTCATCTTGCGTCCGAGCTTGTCGCGCACAATACCTGTGAAATAAACATTTTTGAAAGGCATTGTACCGCGATATTCATAACCGGCCATAATCATGCGGGCCACCCAGAAGAAAATAATGTCAGGTCCTGTAACCAAGTCCGAGGTCGGATAGTAATATTTGATGTCCTCGTTCTCCGGGTTGTTTATTCCGTCAAAAACGGAAATCGGCCAAAGCCATGATGAGAACCACGTATCGAGACAATCGTCGTCTTGGCGTAAGTCTGATATTGTAAGATTATTGTTGCCGCTTTTTTCTTTGGCCAAATCAAGTGCTTTTTCTGGTGTTTCCGCGACCACATAGCCGCCGTTGCCAGGCAGATAATATGCAGGGATACGGTGTCCCCACCACAACTGGCGGCTTATACACCAGTCTTTTATGTTTTCAAGCCAATGGCGATATGTGTTCTTGTATTTCGACGGATAAAACTTAATTTCGTCATTCATGACAGGCGCAAGGGCAAGGTCGGCAAAATGTTGCATCTTCAAAAACCATTGTGTCGAAAGCTTTGGTTCTATAGGAACATTTGTCCTTTCGGAGAAGCCAACTTTGTTAGTGTAGTCTTCGACCTTTTCCATCAGGCCGGCGTCTTTTAAGTCTTGTTCTATTTTCTTGCGCACGTCCATGCGGTCCATGCCGACATACAGACCTGCGGCTGCTGAAATTGTGCCGTCGTCGTTGAATATGTCAATAGTTTCAAGATTGTGTTTTAATCCAAGAGCATGGTCGTTGATGTCATGGGCTGGCGTTACTTTCAAGCATCCTGTTCCGAATTCCATATCAACATAGCTGTCTTCTATAACCGGAATCTGGCGGTTTACAAGTGGTACTATTACATGTTTCCCTTTTAGCCATGTGTTCTTGGGGTCGTCAGGATTGATGCACATGGCCGTGTCTCCCATGATTGTCTCAGGACGTGTTGTAGCCACAACCGCATATTTTCCAGGTTCTTCTACCACCATGTAACGAAGATAGTATAATTTGCTGTGTTCCTCTTTGTAAATAACTTCTTCATCACTTAGTGCAGTTTGGGCTTTGGGATCCCAATTTACCATGCGTACACCACGATAAATCAGGCCTTTGTTATAAAGGTCACAAAAGACTTTGATGACACCTTCGGAGCGTTTTTCGTCCATGGTGAAAGCTGTTCTGTCCCAATCACAGCTTGCTCCGAGCTTTCTCAACTGCTTTAATATGATACCTCCATGCTCATTAGTCCAATCCCATGCATGTCTAAGGAACTCATCACGTGTAAGGTCGGTTTTCTTTATTCCTTGTTGGGCTAATTTGTTTACGACTTTTGCTTCTGTCGCAATGGACGCATGGTCTGTTCCTGGAACCCAACATGCGTTTTTACCTTCCATTCGGGCGCGTCTTACCAAAATGTCTTGGATTGTATTGTTGAGCATGTGTCCCATATGCAGCACACCTGTTACATTGGGCGGTGGTATGACTATTGTGTATGGAGCACGTCCGTCGGGTTTACTGCTGAACAGCTTGTTGTCAAGCCAGTATTGATACCATTTCGACTCGACTTCTTTCGGGTCGTATTTGCTTGCTAATTCCATTTTTATATATGAGATTTATTTTATTCAACAAAAAACGATGCAAATTTACTAAATATTCATGGAAAATATCTACATTTGCATAATAAATATAGATTATGCATACAAGAGAAGAAAAATTAGAGGCATTCGGTAGGCTTATAGATGTTCTTGATAATTTGCGCGTAAAATGTCCGTGGGACAGGAAACAGACAAATGAAAGCCTTAGGCCCAATACAATAGAGGAAACATTTGAATTGTGTGACGCGTTGATGAAAGGCGATACGAAGAATGTCTGCAAAGAATTAGGCGATGTGTTGCTTCATGTTTGTTTCTATGCGTTAATCGGCAGTGAGACGGGTGATTTTGACATAGCTGACGTTTGCAACAAAGAAGCTGATAAGTTGATATTCAGGCATCCCCATGTTTACGGTAACGTGAAAGCGGATACTGCAACTCAAGTGACCGAGAATTGGGAACAAATAAAATTAAAAGAAAAAGACGGCAATAAGAGGGTGCTTTCAGGTGTACCTGATGCCCTGCCATCATTGATAAAGGCTTACAGAATACAAGATAAAGCGAGGAATGTCGGGTTTGATTGGGAAGATAAAAAGGATGTGTGGAAAAAGGTCCGAGAGGAACTTGATGAACTTGAAGTGGAGTTGCGTAAAGAAAACAAAGAAAAATCTACAGAAGAGTTAGGGGATTTTTTGTTTAGCGTAATCAATGCTGCGCGTCTTTATCATTTAAACCCCGACAATGCATTGGAACATACAAATCAGAAATTTATAAAACGTTTCAATTATATTGAAGACCATTCAATAAAGGTAGGCAAGCCTTTGACAGATATGACATTGAAAGAAATGGACGATTTGTGGAACGAAGCGAAACAAAATGAAAATGTTGAATAAAAAATGAATATACAGATGAAAGCATTTAATGGGCTGCTCATATTTTTGAGTGCAATGATTATTTTTGGTTGTGCAGACAAGAAAAAAAATCTTCCAGTGATTGAAATCACGGGGGACAGTACGGTTGTTGACTCTACTGTTTATGGAAAGTGTGGGGATGGCACAGCGATGCATACATTAGAACTTGTTACGGATAAGGGTGATACCATTGTTTATACGCTTGAAGGACTTGATACTTGCACAAACGTGCAGGGTGGACTTTTTGTTGGTGACCGTATAGCGGTTATAGGCGAACATGTGGAAGGATTAAATGAAGAAATGTTCGCGAAGAAAGTAATAAACCTTACTTCATTACAAGGTGTCTGGAGTAGCCTTGACAAGAAATTTGAAATAGTAGAAGGCGGAACTGTTGTAAGCAATACAGGAGAACCCAAGCCTTATACAGAATGGAAAATATTAAACGGTAAACTGATACTTACGCCTGACACGTTTGACATACACGCTCTTGGTCCGGATTCTTTGTATTTGGAAAACAATAATGGAATTTACGGATATAAACGTATGCAAGGGCAAACCCTGAAAAAGATGGATTCAACATTGTAGTAAAAATACATATGCAGCCGTTTAAAGTACGCATTCTTGGATGTGGCAGTGCCTTACCTACATTAAGGCATAGTGCGTCTTCCCAAATAGTTGAAGTGAGAGACAAGTTTTTCATGGTAGACTGTGGGGAAGGCACACAAGTCCAATTAAGGAAAACAAGGGTGCATTTCAATAAGGTTCAGGCAATATTTATCAGCCATTTACATGGCGACCATTGTTTCGGTCTGATAGGATTGATATCTACATTCGGCATGCTTGGACGTACAGCTCCGTTGCATATATATGCTCCTGAAGATTTAGAGCCAATATTGAAACTGCAAATGGATTTTTTCTGCAAAGGTTTAGAATATGAAGTGTTTTTCCACCGCGTGGATACAACGTTGCCGCATATTGTTTATGAGGATAAGAGTATTACTGTAAAATCAATTCCTTTAAACCATCGTATCGCTTGTTGTGGTTATATGTTTACTGAAAAGCGCACACTTCCGCACATACGTAGGGATATGATTGATTTTTACAACATCCCTGAATGTTATAGGAACAATATAAAAAATGGAGCAGATTGGACAACTCCCGAAGGGGATGTAATTCCTAACTCGCGCCTTACTCTGCCCGCAGGCAAGCCACGTTCTTATGCCTATTGCTCTGATACAAAATATATTCCAGATTTATATCAACTTTTAGAAAATGTAGACTTGTTGTATCATGAGGCAACTTATAAAAGTGAAGATGAAAGTAGGGCGGCTTTGTACTATCACAGTACGGCACGCCAAGCTGCAACAATAGCATTAAAAGCGCAAGTAAAGAAACTTCTGCTTGGGCATTTCTCCGCACGCTATGATGACGAACGTGAATTGCTCGCAGAAGCCACTTCCGTGTTCCCGAATACGTTTTTGGCAAATGAAATGGCCGTTTTTGATGTGTAAAAGGGCAAAAAACAATCGTAAAATTTTGAATTATAACAAAATTAGTGTATCTTTGCCTTGATAAAATGTACATTTATGGCAAGAAAGTTACTCATAATACCATTTGTTGTGGCTTTATTGTTTTCCATCCCGGCATACAGTCACACAAATACAGCTATAGAAATTATTGATATAGATAATCAGGAAATCACAATATCCGTCAAGGCTTCTACAATACATGTAACCGGAGCGGAAGGGGAAACCATGCATATTTATAACGTAGCAGGTGTACGTGTTGTGAGCATAAAGATTGAAGGTATGGACAGGTATTATGATTTGAACCTGCCTAAAGGCTGTTATATTGTCAAAGTCGGAAGAATAACACGGAAAGTATCAATAAAGTAAGCTGTTCTTTTTGTTTTGTCAAGAATCATTGTCATTTTGGTACTTGCTTCTCTAATATGTTCTTCTTGCCATGAGAAAGTGAGTAATCCAAATAGGGAACTTTCATTTAGCGCATTTGCCGGGTTGAATGAAAAGCGCTATCATATTGATTCGCATGAAATCCGTGCATACATAGCCGAAATGAGTCGTGTCGACGGCGTGTCATTGCCTATGGATAGGCAGACTTTTAAATATTATTCAGAAGGAAAACCGTTTATCTGGATTAACCGTTTAGGGTTGTGTGACCGTGCGGACACCCTTCTTTCTGTATTGTTGCAAGCTGGAGAATATGGGTTGGGGGCAAAAATGCTTAGAACATCCAGGATTGAGGAAGACATCAGGCGTATGCATTGTCTGGATGTAGATGACGGCGAAAACAATATCAATGCCGTAATGGCACGGTTAGAATATAATCTTACAAGAGCTTATTTTCGTTATTCGGCAAGTTTGCGCTTCGGGCTTGTCAATCCTGACCGCATATACAATAATTATGAGGAATATAATGTTGACTCTGTTACCACAAAGTTCAGGCAACTTTCCGAGTTACGTGTGGAACGGCCACATGACAGTTTTTACACATATGCCGTTAATAAGGCGTGTAACGACAGCATTGGCGTTTTTATTGCAGAACTGCAACCCCGAAATAAATTATACGGCCAATTGATTAAGCGTTTGAACGACAAACGGCTTTCAGATGCTGAAAGATTGAAAACTATCTGTAATATAGAGCGTTGCAGATGGCGGTTGAAGATTTTATCGGGGAATGCACCGTCAGACAAATATGTAGAAGTAAATATCCCTTCGTTTTCATTGCGCGCTGTCAATAAAGAAAATGTATTGCCCATGCGGGTGGGATGTGGAACGCTGAAAAACAAGACTCCGCTTTTGACAAGCAAGATTACGCGCATGGATGTCAATCCACAATGGATTGTTCCTAAAAGCATCTCTACAGGCTTCATACACAACTTTGAATACATGCATAAGATGGGCATGTTCGTATTCGACAAGAAACTTGGCAAACTTCCTCCAGAACAGGCTTCGTATGAAAAAGTCATGAAGGGTGAACAATATGTAATTCAAGCTGGCGGGCCTAAAAATTCCTTAGGCCGTATTATATTCCGATTTGACAATAACTTTTCCGTATTCCTGCACGATACGTCTTCTCCTTGGGTTTTTAAACATGAAAGAAGGGCGGTCAGTCATGGTTGTGTAAGGGTGGAGAAACCTTATGAGTTGGCTTTGTTCTTGTTGGACGATGTGGATGAAAAGACGGAAGACAGATTGAAATATTCGATGACGGTACAATTTGTCAATGATAATGATCCATTGACTAAAAGGGACATAGACAGGAAAAAGCTTGTCAATTCGTTGCATGTGAAGCCTTCTGTCCCATTGTTTATCACATATTATACGATTTATTACGGAAGCGACGGGCAGTTGGCTGATTATCCGGACGTTTACGGATATGACGAAATCTTGGCAGAGAAGCTAAAGCCGTATGTAGAATGAATATGGTTGAGAACGAGGAGCATATCTGCAAGTTGCTTGCATCAGACACTACCAAGCATAAGGCTTTCGAAATGATTGTAAAGTCTTATGGCGAATGCCTGTACTGGAAAATACGGTGCATTGTACTTACGCATGAAGATGCTGACGATGTGTTGCAGAACACGTTTCTCAAAGCCTGGAACAACATAGGCTCTTTTCATGGAAAGTCGAAACTGTCAACATGGCTTTGCAGCATAGCCATAAATGAGGCTCTCGATAACTTGAGAAAAAGTAAAAACTCATTGAAAGCTGGTGGGCTTGACAATATATCTGTCGCAGGAAAACTTATGGCAGATGAATATTTTGACGGAAATGAAGCACAGGCTTTGTTGATGCAGGCTGTCGCAACGCTGCCCGAAGTACAAAGGACTGTATTCAATTTGCGGTATTTCGACAATATGAAATACAGCGAGATAAGTTCGATTCTTAAAACGTCAGAGGGTGCGTTGAAGGCTTCATACCACATAGCAGTGAAAAAAATCTCAGAATATTTCCATTTGCACGAATGATTTTGTTTTACCTTGATTAAACTTTCTGCCAAGCAAAACGTCATAAATGTAAATGAGAATAGCAATGATAGAAGAGTTTTTGCTTGAACAAAAGTTTGGTAGACGCCGTCCATTCAAGGTTCCGGAAGGCTATTTTGAAAAGCTTGAGGAACATGTGATTGGCAAAGTCAACGGCCTGCCGATAATTAAGCGGCATACTGTTTGGCATCGTGTGCGGCCATGGACATGGGCTGCGTGTGCGGCTGCGGCGATTACTGTCGGTGTCTTTTGTTTCAAGAATGTCAATTGGGGTGATGGTAAGCCTTCAGACACGGCTCTCAATATGGTTGCGCCATCGGTGAGCACAGACTATATTATAGATGAGATGTCTGATTATGCAATGCTTGATAATGACGACTATTATTCTTTTATCGCAGATGAATGATATGAAAATTAAACGCTTTATCCTTACTTTATCGCTATTGCTGGTTGTTGCAGTCTTAAATGCCCAGAACAAGGACAAGAGGTTCACTCCAGAACGTTTCCAAGCTGAACTGGAACAATATATAACGCGTAAAGCTTGCCTCACGCCACAGGAGGCTTCGCTTTTTTTCCCTGTTTATCGGGAGATGCGCCGCAAGCAACGTTCTGTGCATAAGGAAATGAAAAGCCTTAAACGCATAAAGCCTGTGACCGATGCTGACTGCAAGAAGAATATAAATAGGCGCGACGAATTTGAAATTGAGATTAAGAAAATACAAAAATCTTATCACGATAAGTTTATGCAGATACTTCCGGCAAAGAAGGTGTATGATGTTCTCAATGCCGAAGACAAGTTCCACCGGCAGATGTTCAAACGGACCGCAGGCAAGAACCGCAGGAAGAAATGATGGCTTCAACATGTGCCGGACGGTTAATCATATGCCTTTGATTATCATATAAATTAAATGAATTGGCAAAAGGCCGCATTTTACATTCCAAAATGCGGCCTTTTGCCATGTGATTTGCCGTCATCCATAAGACGAAAGACGGTCTTTCAGAGACAGTACGATTTCCATTTTGCAGGCATAAAATTTTATGTTATGATTAATTTTCGTACTTTTGCACATTCGATATTTCAATTGTCATAATTAGGATAATGCTTTATGGACTCAAGGCTGAAAGGCGTTTTATGTGGAATAGGTGCAGCTGTCAGTTACGGTATGAACCCTCTTGGTGCATTGCCGCTATATGCTGATGGCGTGAATACCAATTCGGTGTTGTTTTATCGCTATGGTCTGGCGGTTGTGTTCTTGGCATTGTTCATGCTGGCCAATCGTAAGTCTTTTGCCGTAACATTGAAGGAGATAGCAGTTTTGGTACCATTGGGGGTGCTGTTTGTTCTATCATCTCTTACGCTTTTTGCAAGTTTCCATTTTATGGATGCCGGTGTCGCGAGTACATTGTTGTTTGTCTATCCGGTAATGGTTGCGGTAATGATGGCTCTGTTTTTCAAGGAACGCATTACAGCGGTAACGGTATTTTCCATATTGTTTTCTCTCACAGGTATAGTTCTACTTTATCGGGGAGGCGACGGAGAAGTTCTTGATTCTACAGGTGTGTTGCTTGTCATGTTGTCTTCGCTGACATATGCGGTGTACATTGTCATAGTAAATAAGTCTTCGTTGCGGATGTCTTCAGTGAAACTCACGTTTTATGTACTGCTGGTTGGTGTGTCGTTTATATTGGGATATTCGTTTTTTGGCGGCGAAGAAGCAGAAATACAAATTCTGACTACTCCAAGCATGTGGGTACACGCTTCGATACTGGCCGTATTTCCTACTGTCGTATCGCTCTTGCTTATGGTGGTTGCCGTTCACGAGATAGGTTCAACACCAACGGCCGTTATAGGTGCTCTTGAGCCGTTAACTGCTGTTGTATTGGGTGTTACACTGTTTGGTGAAGAGTTTACTTCACGTTTGGCCATAGGCATAATGCTTATCCTTTCCGCTGTAGTCTTAATCGTACTTGGCAATTCGGTTTCAATCAACCGCATAACTATGGTAATAGGCCGTTTCGGCCATGTGCTGTTGAAGCATTGGCGGTGGAAATGATGTGTACAATGTATGTCAGAACGCAGGATAATACATATAGACATGGATGCTTTTTTTGCATCTGTCGAACAGAGAGACAAGCCTGAACTCCGAGGCAAACCTGTGGCTGTCGGCTTTGACGGGCCTCGTGGTGTGGTGTCTACAGCGAGTTATGAGGCGCGGAAGTTCGGTGTGCACTCGGCTATGGCTATGGCTAAGGCCAAGCGGCTTTGCCCGCAATTAATAGTAGTGCCGTCAGACCATAGGCATTACAAGGAAGTATCGTTGCAGGTACATGAGATATTCAGCCGTTATACGGATATTATAGAACCTCTTTCTATAGACGAGGCCTTCCTTGATGTTACATGTAATGACAGTGGCCTTTCTGCTGAAGATATAGCCGGGAATATCCGTAAAAGCATACGTGAAGAGCTTAATCTGACGGCATCGGCTGGTGTCTCTTATAATAAATTTCTTGCAAAAATAGCGTCTGATTATAACAAACCTGATGGGATGTTTGCCATTCCAAAGGAACAGGCTGCTGGGTTTATCGCCACTTTGCCCATAGAAAAATTTTGGGGTGTAGGCCCAAAAACGGCGCAAATAATGCACCGAATGGGAATATTCAACGGTTGGCAGTTACGCCAATGCTCATTGGGACATTTGACCGAAGTATTTGGAAAGGCTGGCGAACTTTATTACAATTTTGCGCGCGGAGTGGACAACCGCACAGTGGAACCTGTAAGACAAAGGAAGTCTGTTGGTTGCGAACAGACTTTTCTTGAAGACATAAGCAAGAAGTCTGCCGTGATAATTGAGCTTTACCATATTGTAAATGAACTTGTACGCAGGTTGGATAAAAGTCGTTTTTCCGGCAGCACACTTACGTTGAAAGTCAAGTTCCACGATTTTACGCAGATAACAAGAAGCCTTACATGTGGAAAACTGTTGAAAAGTAAAGATGACATTCTGCCTATGGCAAAACGGCTCATGTCGCAAGTTGATTACAACTTAAAACCTATACGGCTGATTGGGTTGTCTGTTTCAAATCCGTCAGACACATGCGGACGGAAAGAATGGATTGAAGGTGAACTTGACTTTAAAGATTAGTGCTATTTTAATTACGATGTTTTGCATTTATAGAATATGTTTCGTAATTTTGCAACAAATTTAAAAACAAATCGGATAAACTCATAATATGAAACAGACAAAGATTGTAGCTTCGATAAGTGACAGAAGGTGTGACGTGGACTTCATCCGTCAGTTGTTTGAGGCAGGAGTTAATGTGGTAAGGATGAATACTGCACATGCTGCTCCAGACGGCATCAGGACGATAATAAGGAACACACGTTCTGTAAGCAAACATATTGGTATACTGATAGATACGAAAGGTCCGGAAGTACGCACTACCGACAATGATGCGCCCATCGAGTATAAGACTGGTGATGTAGTAAAGATTTTCGGACGTCCGGAAATGAAGACGGAGCATGACATACTTAATCTGTCTTACGAGAACTTTGCCAATGACGTACATGTAGGCGATGATATATTGTTTGATGACGGAGCGATAGACATGAAGGTCATCGGCATCAATGGACCGGCCGTTGTTGCACAAGTACAAAACGACGGAGTTTTAGGTTCCCGTAAAAGTGTAAATGTTCCTGGTGTACATATAGATTTGCCGGCATTGACAGAGAAGGACAAGAGCAACATTCTGCTTGCAATCGAAGAAGACATTGATTTTATTGCACATTCGTTCGTGCGTAGCAAGGAAGATGTTTTGGCCGTCCAAAAGATATTGGATGAACACGGAAGCGATATAAAGATAATCTCAAAAATTGAGAATCAGGAAGGTGTTGACAACATCGACGAAATCATAGAAGCTTCATACGGTATCATGATAGCGCGAGGCGACCTTGGCATAGAGGTTCCAATAGAGAAAATTCCTGGTATTCAGCGTATGATTATACGTAAATGCCGCCTTGCAAAGAAGCCTGTCATTGTGGCGACACAGATGCTTCATACGATGATAAACAATCCGAGACCGACCCGTGCGGAGGTAACAGACATTGCAAATGCGATATATTACCGAACGGACGCACTTATGTTGAGCGGTGAAACGGCAAGTGGCAAGTATCCGGTGGAAGCAGTTAAGACAATGGCTTCAATCGCCGAACAAGCTGAACAGGACAAGATGTACGACCATGATTTTGACTTCCATAGAAGTGACAGTTGTGATGTTACGGAATTCTTGGCGCGAAATGCTATAGAAGCGACCGAATTGCTTGGAGTTAAAGGCATCATTACTGACAGCAAGACAGGACGTACGGCCAGAAACTTGGCGGCGTTCCGTGGTCCGAACCCTGTGCTTGCAATATGTTATAAGGAGAAAGTGCAACGTTGGCTTGCCTTGAGTTATGGTGTCATACCTGTAGCACAGCATGAGCAAATAGGGCCGCAGCAACAATTCCTTGCCGCATTGCGCATGTTGCGCCAGAAAGGTTATATCTGCATGGATGACAAAATAGCTTATCTAAGCGGAAGTTTCGGCAAGGGAGGCGGTACTACTTTCCTTGAAATAAACAAGGTTTGCGATGTATTCAACCGTACATATGAGTTTCATTTGCCGAATACCTATAGATAAAACGGTAGTCTTTAAATAAAAATGCCGCATCGAACGATGCGGCATTTTTTATCTTCACAGCCTTTATTTTACAGGTATCTTTTCAACACGGCGTTGATGGCGGCCGCCTTCAAAAGATGTCTTGAAGAATGTGTCGAGTATTTTCCCGGCAGTCTTGTTGTCAATGAAGCGTCCCGGCAGGACTATGACATTGGCGTCATTGTGCTGGCGGATTAGTTCGCTGATTTCAGGACACCAAACGAGACCAGCCCTTACACCCTGATGCTTGTTAAGTGTTATGGCCATGCCTTCACCACTACCACATATGCCTATACCAGGATAGACTTCTCCACTCTCAATTCCTTCAGCCAAGGCGTGGCCAAAGTCGGGATAGTCACAACTCATGTCGCTGTATGTGCCGTAGTCTTTATACGGATAACCGTGCTCTTCAAGATACTGCACTACAAACTTCTTTAGCGGAAAGCCTGCGTGGTCGCAAGCTATTCCGACGGTTTTAATGTCCATGGCTTAGTCCTCCATAAAAGCTTTAACTTGTTTGTATACATTCTCGGCGGTATATCCGAGCTTTTCGTCCAAAACCTTGTAAGGTGCCGAGAAACCGAAGCTCTGCATTCCGAATACCTTTCCGTTTGCGCCTACAAGTCCTTCAAGCGTTACGGGCAGACCTGCGGTCATACCGAAAATCTTTGCGCCTGTTGGCAGTATGCTTTCCTGATATTCTTTGCTTTGGCTGCGGAAAAGGCCTTCGCTCGGTACACTTACAATGCGGATTTTTATTCCGTCCTTACGCAAAAGCTCTGCTCCCGCAACAAGAGTTGAAACTTCTGAACCGTCAGCAAGCAATATCACGTCAAACTGTTCGTCAGACCCTGCCACGATGTAAGCACCCTTGCGTGCCTGCTCGTAGTCGTTTCCGGCCGGCAATTTGGCAATGTTCTGGCGTGAGAAGACGAGGGCGGTAGGTGTCTCGGTGTTCTCCATTGCCATAGCCCAGCATACCGTAGTCTCGTCAGCATCGGCAGGACGGAACACGCGTACGCTGTCCTTTCCATGATGGTTCTTGAGCTTTTCCATCAGTCGGATTTGTGCTTCCTGCTCTACGGGTTCGTGTGTAGGACCGTCTTCTCCTACGCGGAACGCGTCATGAGTCCATATGAACTTGATTGGCACTTCCATCAATGCGGCCATACGTACGGCAGGCTTCATGTAGTCGGAGAATACGAAGAACGTGCCGCAAGCCGGTATGACACCGCCGTGCAGGTACATTCCGATGCACATGCAGGCCATTGTAAGCTCGCTCACTCCTGCCTGGAAGAATGCTCCGGTGAAGTCGTCTTTCGTCAAAGATGTTGTCTTCTTCAGGAATCCGTCGGTCTTATCGCTGTTTGAAAGGTCGGCTGATGCGCATATCATGTTTGGCACCTGTTCTGCCAGTACACCGAGGCAGGCGGCCGAAGCGGCACGTGTGGCAGAGCCTTCTTTCTGTACAAGTACGCTCCAGTCTACCTTGGGAGCGTTGCCACTGAACCATTCCTTCATCTGTGCGGCTTTTTCCGGATTGGCTTTTGCCCATTTCTCTTCCTCTGCACGGCGTTCAGCCACAATCTTCTTCAATTCCTCGGCACGCTTTGCATAAAGTTCTTTTACTTCGGGGAATATCTGGAACGGATTTTCAGGGTCGCCGCCGAGATTCTTGATTGTGTTCACATATGCGTTGCCGCCAAGCGGAGCACCGTGTGTCTTGATGCTGTGCTCATAGCTTGTGCCGTCATCCTTGAGCGCGCCTTTGCCCATTACGGTCTTACCGATGATGAGGGTGGGGCGGTGCTCTTCCTTCTGTGCAGCGGTCAGGGCGGCGCGTATCTCGTCGGCATCGTTGCCGTTAATCTTGATGACGTTCCATCCCCAAGCCTTGTATTTGGCCTCTGTGTCCTCGTCCATTACGGCGTTGCACTCTGTTGAGAGCTGTATGTCGTTGGAGTCATAGAACATTATGAGGTTGTTAAGGCCGAGTATGCCGGCTATGCGGCCCGTGCCTTGCGAAATCTCTTCCTCAACGCCTCCGTCGGAGATGTAGGCGTAGATTTTGTGCTGCATTACTTCCTTGCCAAGACGTGCTTCAAGGAATTTCTCTGCCACGGCTGCTCCTGCTGCGAACGTATGGCCTTGTCCCAGCGGGCCTGACGTGTTCTCTATGCCTCTTTCTATGTCGCGCTCGGGGTGACCAGGAGTAGGTGAGCCCCACTGGCGGAACTCTGCCAGCTCGTCAAGCGTGAACTTGCCTTGCAGGCAAAGCGCGCTGTAGAGCATGGGCGACATGTGACCCGGGTCGAGATAGAAGCGGTCACGACCTGCCCATGACGGATTTTCGGGGTCATAGACTAAGAATTCAGAGAAAAGCACATTGATGAAATCTGCACCACCCATGGCGCCACCGGGGTGTCCAGAGTTAGCTTTTTCAACCATTGACGCAGCCAGTATGCGGATGTTGTCGGCTGCTTTGTTCATTAAATTTTTGTCGTTCATTGATATAAATAGTATTAAACGTTAGTGTACAGGGTTATCGTCAGTCCGGTATTCTGCCGGAATTTGCTTGTCAGGTACAAAGATAAAGAATTTTGTGTTAAATACAAAAGAAATGGCATTTTAAAACGCCCAAAAGTTCAAATGCTTTGACACAGTATTAAATTATGTTTCATTTATGTTTTTAAAAGTTTCATCATGGTGGATTTTTAATATGCCATGCCTGATATAGTGTATAACCGTATGCCATCAACAGCATGCTTAAGCCTGTCTTACAAGTGTATTTTCCCATGGCATTTCTTCATAGACAGGATGCTGACATGTTGTCAGTCTGGATATTGTTGTATGTGTCTTTATAACATGTTGATTGTCAGTATGTTATGCGTGTGCGGTTGATGCGTTGGTAAAAAGCGGTCTTTAACAACGCCAAAGGCCGTCTTTCATGTTGCGAAAGACGGCCTTTGGCGTTATGTTTAGCCATGTTTTAGCCTGCAGCTATTGGCTTGTGACAACCTGTCAGGCTAATATTGATGGCAAGCCAGTCAATTGAACAATTCTTTTTCGGTGAACTCTCCAAGTTTCAGATAGTTCTTGTAAAGCTCGGCATAAGCCTTTACCTTGTCGGGATTGGGCTTGTATTCTTTCGAGAAGCCGCTGTTCATGTTGGCTATGGCGTCTTCAACCTTGCCGTAAACTCCGGCTGCCGTAGCCGCGAACATGGCAGCTCCGAGGGCGCAGGCCTGGTCGGTGTTGCATACCTTGATGGGCTTGTTGATAACATCGCACATGGTCTGCATCACGAACGGCGACTTCAACGCTATGCCGCCGATGCCGATTACATTATCAATCACTACGCCTTCGTTCTCGAAGCGGTCAACAATGGCTTTTGTTCCATACGCAGTAGCCTCTACCAATGCGCGGAACACTTGCGGCGCGGTAGACCCGAGCGTGAAGCCTGCAACCGTGCCTTTAAGCAGCTGGTTGGCATCAGGCGTGCGGCGTCCGTTAATCCAGTCGGTCGCTATCATCGTACTTTCGCTTACGGGTATCTTCTCGGCTTCTTCCGTAAGGCGGACTATGATTTTGTCGCACGTGTCTTCAACCATCTTGTCAACCTCTTCTTTGGGCAGCTTGTCGCCTACGACCTGGGGCAGGATGTTGCGCACGGGGAATTCAAGTATGCGCCTGAACATTGCGTACACGTCGCCAAAGCTTGACTGGCCGGCCTCAAGGCCTACCATGCCGGGGATTACGCTGCCGTCTACCTGGCCGCATATGCCCTTGATGCACTTGTCGCCAATCTCATCGTATGACGCTACCATGACATCGCATGTGGATGTTCCTATTACACGTACCAGCGTGTGCGGCGTTACGCCTGCGCCAACGGCACCCATGTGGCAGTCGTAAGCGCCACCGGCAACGACCACGTTCTCGCTCAAACCGAGCCTGTCGGCCCATTCCTTGCAGAGGTGGCCTACGGGTTTGTCTGCCGTCTCCGTTTCAGTGAAGAGCCTGTCGCGGAAGCCAGCCAGTTTCGGGTCAATGGACGTGAGAAACTCCTCGGGAGGCAGTCCGTTCCAGTCTTTGTGCCACATGGCCTTGTGGCCGCAGGCGCAACGGCTGCGCACGATGTCCTTGGCCGACGTTACTCCGGTAAGCACGGCCGGCAGCCATTCGCAATATTCTACGATGGAATACGCCTTTTTCGCCACTTCCGGGTCTTCGCGGAGTATGTGCAGTGCCTTCGCCCAATACCATTCGGCCGAGTATATGCCGCCTTCGTACTTGATGTAGTTTACATCTGATTTTGCGCAAGCGGCGTTAATCTCTTCAGCTTCCTTGATGGCCGTGTGGTCTTTCCACAGGACGAACATTGCGTTAGGGTTCTCGGCAAATTCGGGAAGCATGGCCAGCGGAGTACCGTTCTCGTCGGTAAATGCGGGCGTTGAGCCGGTCGTGTCGAACGCTATGCCTACAACATTCTCGGCAACGTCTTTGGCGCATTGTCCCAAAGCGTCGGTAACGGTGGCTTCCAGCACTTCAAGGTAGTCCTTCGGGTGCTGACGCCATTGGTTTGTCATGGGGTTGCAATACAATCCATTCTTCCATCTGGGATAATACTTTACGCTTGTAGCGAGTATCTCTCCCGTCCCGGCATTGACGACAAGGGCGCGTGCCGAGTCGCTGCCGTAGTCAAGTCCGATTACGTATTTATTCATAAGATTATCCTTTTTTTAATTAAGAATTAAGAGTTAAGAATTAAGAAAAACACTTTATGCTGCAATTCTTCAGGTATGGCATGCTTTCTTAATTCTTAACTCTTAATTTTTAATTAGTTCAACGCCTTGTTAAGCATGTAGTAAACATCGTTGAAACGCAGTTCCTTACGGAATTCGTCAACCTTAGTGTCTTCGTTGATGAATACACACTCAATACCTGCTATTTCAGCGTAGTCCTGCCAGTATTCATCGGTCAGGTCGTAAGAGAAGCAACTATGGTGTGTGCCGCCGGCGTAAATCCAGCATCCAGCGCCGACCTCGAAGTTTGGTTGAGGTATCCACAGGGCTGATGCTACGGGCAGTTTGGGCAGCGGTTTCGGCTCGATACATTTCACGTCGTTTACAATCATGCGGAAGCGGTTGCCCATGTCCACCACGGTTGCGGTAACGCCGGTGCCTACCTTAGAGGTGAATACGAGGCGTGCCGTCTCGCTCTTCCTAATGCCAATGCCGAGGAAATGCACCTCAAGGCGGGGCTTTGATGCGGCGATGAGAGGACATACTTCAAGCATGTGTGATTGCAGTATGGCGCTTTGCTCGCCGTTGAAGTTGAGCGTATAGTCCTCAAGGAACGAGCATCCGTTCTCCATGCCCTGCGTCATGAACCATACGGTGCGGTAAAGTGCGGCCGACTTCCAGTCGCCTTCTGCTCCGAAACCGTAGCCTTCAGCCATAAGGCGCTGTGATGCCAGACCGGGGATTTGGTCGAAGCCCATGCCGCTGTGCTCTACGTCAACATCGCCGAGGTCGTCAAAGTTGGTTGTAAAGCCCTTTGCGCCCTTGTCTTTCAGGATGGCGCGCAGTGCAAGTTCAGCTTTTGCCGAGTTCCACACCTTTTTGTATGCCACAGTAGACTTGTCTTCAAGTTCTGCGTCATGGTCGTATTCCTTGAAGTATGTATCAACCAGAGCGTCCACATCGGCGTCTTTTACGTTCTTGAAGTATTCGAGCACTTCGCTGAACGGGCAGTAATCTACGTGATAACCCAGCACCTGCTCGGCGGCCACCTTGTCGCCGTCGGTTACGGCAACGTTGTTCATTTGGTCGCCAAAACGCAGTATGAGCATATCCTGTGAGTCCGCCCATGCAGCGCAGACACGCTCCCATACGGCGATGTGGTCTTGTGTCTTGGCATCTTTCCAGTAACCAACCACGAGCTTGCGGCGCAGGCGCATACGTGCTATTATGTGGCCGAACTCGCGGTCGCCGTGCGCGCTTTGGTTCAGGTTCATGAAATCCATGTCGATAGAATCCCATGGAATTTCCTCGTTGAACTGCGTATGCAGGTGGAGTAGGGGCTTGTGCAGTATCTGCAATCCGTGTATCCACATCTTTGCGGGTGAGAAGGTGTGCATCCATGTTATCACGCCTACGCATTTCTTATCGTTATTGGCGGCGGCGAAAAGGTCGGCTACTTCCTTGCTGCTGTTTGCAGTACCTTTGTACACCACCTTGATAGGCAGACGGCCGGAATTGTTCAGTCCTTCAACCATTATTTTAGAGTGACCGTCTACTTGCACGACGGCGTCACCTCCGTAAAGAAGTTGTGCTCCTGTTATGAACCACACTTCAAGATTTTCAAATGCTTTAACCATAGTATTGTTTTTTATTGTTAGTGTATTAATTCTTGTTTTATTTGTCTCTCTTTTTTTGTCCGTAATAAGCGTTGGGACCGTGTTTGCGGTTGAAATGCTTTTCAACGAGCAGCGGATTCATTGTAGTTTCGGGGTTGACGCATAATGATACGAACGCCATTTTTGCCACTTGCTCCATCACTACGGCGTTGTACACGGCGTTGTCAGGGTCTTTGCCCCATGAGAACGGCCCGTGGTTCTTGACAAGTACGCCTGGAGTGTGTATGTAGTTCAGCCCCTTAAAACGCTCAATTATCACCGTGCCGGTCTCTTTCTCATATTCCGCCATCTGGTCTGCGGTCATGTCTGCTGTGCATGGTATGTCGTCATGGAAATAGTCTGCGTGGGTTGTTCCTATATTGGGAATGTCCTTGCCTGCCTGCGCCCATGCCGTTGCGTATGTGGAGTGGGTATGCACTACGCCGCCTATTTCAGGGAAAGCACGGTATAACTCGAGGTGAGTCGGCGTGTCTGAAGATGGATTCAGTTCGCCTTCTACGGTCTTTCCTGTCTCCAGGTCAACTACGACCATGTCAGACACTTTCATCGTGTCGTAGCTTACTCCAGATGGTTTGATTACTACGAGGCCTTTTTCGCGGTCTATGCCGGAGACGTTGCCCCATGTGAATATTACCAGATTGTGTTTTACCAAATCCAAATTGGCTTTGAACACTCTTTCCTTAAGTTCTTCCAACATAATCTTATAGTTTGAATATTGGGTCTTCCATGTATGCCTCTTTATTGAAACGGTAGAGTGCAGCACCGCGTTTCGACGACAGCTTGTCTATCTTGTCTGTCTTTTCTATGTACTCAATGGTTTTTATTCTCTTCCTGAAATTGCGCTTGTCTATCGGTTCGCCAAGTATTGCTTCATAGACATGTTGCAGCTGTGTGAGTGTGAACATGTCTGGCAATAGGTTGAAACTCAATGGTTCGGCGGATATCCTGCGGCGTAACAAGGCAATCGCTTTTTTTACCATGTCGTTATGGTCGGAGTAGAGTACGGGCATGTCTTTCAGGCTTACCCATTCTACTTGGTGTGCCTCAAGCAGCCTTTTATCATAGTCCTTCACATTGATGAGCGCGCAGTATGCTACAGATATGACCCTTTCTCCAGGGTCGCGGTCTGTTGCGCCGAACGCTCCGACTTGCTTCATATATAGGTTCTTCAAGCCTGTAAGTCCGTATAGAACCCTGTTTGCGGCATCGTCAAGACTTTCGTCTTCTTCTACAAATCCGCCGTAAAGCGACCATTCGCCTCTGCCGGGGTCCATGGCTCTCCTGCCGAGGAGCAGTTTCAGTTCCTTGTCTTCGAATCCGAAGATTATGCAATCTACGGAAACGAAGACTTTGGAATGTTCACTATAATAGTTAGTCATATTTGTATTTATGCTTTTTCAGCCGTAATTACCAGAAATATGAGTAGAAAGCTGCGCACAAAGCGACTACGCCAAGTGTGGCTATTACGTCCCACTTATTCCAGCTCTTAAGAATTGATGCCTTGTATTCCTTTGTAAACGTGATAGCTTCAATTTGTGCAGCACTTGGTTTGGGTGTAAACATCGATACGACAATCATCATCGCAATGATGAATACGAGCAACCAAACCTCGAATATTAGCCAGTTTGTCTGCCAGAACCATGCCGTGTAGTCCCAGAATGCACCGTCCATTGTGGCCTTGCCAGAATTGGTGATTACATTGGTAAGCAGGCGCAACATGCCGATGAGGAAACCGCCTATAAGTCCCCATTCGCCAGCCTTTGGCGTTATCCTCTTCGAGAATATGCCGAGCGTGAACACGGCAACCATGGCAGGAGCTATGAGCGACTGTATGTCTTGCAGGTAAGAGTACAGGTTGCCCATGTTCATCATTATAGGCATCCATGCAAGTCCGAGGAGCACCACAACCACTGTTGCCACGCGGCCTACGAATACGTAGTGGCTTTCGCTCATGCCTTTCTTCATCGGCTTGTAGAAGTCTTCGGTGAACAGCGTTGCGCAACTGTTGAAGAACGCTGCCAGTGAAGCTACGAGGGCACAGATGAAACCAACCGTTACTAATCCCTTTACGCCGGCGGGCAGGATGTTCTTCACCATCATGGCGAAGGCTCCGTCAGTGTCGTGCGTGTTGGTTATGTCCATTATGATGCCGCTACCCGTTTTCTGCGAAAGGGCGAATGCCACCATGCCGGGGATGAGGAACATGAACACCGGCAACAGCTTGAAGTAGCCGGCGGCTATCGTACCGCGGCGTGCGCGGCGCATCACGGTGGCGTTGTCCTCGCCCTTGGTCTGCCCAAGCACACGCTGTACGATGTGCTGGTCGGTACACCAGTACCAGAAGCCGATGATTGACGCGCCGAGGAACACCACGTAACCCGGGAATTGTGGATACATCGGGTCGGCCGGGTCGGTGTGGAACATGTGCGTGGTGCCGAAGCCGTCGTGCGCGGCGTTGCATACCGCCATCATCTGCGTCCAGCCCTCGGCAATGCTGCCGTTGCCCAACATGCTAAGTCCGAGGAAGAGCACGAGGAACGAGCCTATAATAAGAATAGGTGTCTGTATGGCCGAGAGAGTCATCACGCCCTTCATACCGCCGAACACGGTAAATACGGCCGTTATTGCGATAAGTCCTATTGCGCCATACCAGAACGGCAGGCCGAGCAGGTACTCGAAGAATATGCCGCCGGTGAACGCCGTAACCGATACTTTTGTCAGCACGTAGGCTATCAGCGTTATAATAGACAGCCAAGAGCCAGTGCGCTGTGTGTAGCGGAATTTGAGGAAGTCGGGCATGGTGATGATTTTGCCCAGCTTGTTGTTGAGCAGCTGGTAGAAGGGAACGAAGAGCCATCCCAGTATAAGTATCATCCAGCCCTGCATCTCCCAGTGTGCCATGCCCACGCCATCCTTTGCGCCGGTGCCGGCAAGTCCTACGAGGTGTTCCGAGCCTATGTTTGCGGCGAAAATGGCCGCGCCTATGACATACCACGGCTCGCCTTTGCCGAAGAGATAGTCCTGGCTGTCGGCTCCCTTCATTCTTTTTTTGTCTTTCTCTATGGCGCGGTACACCGCCCATATTATCGCTACTACGCCTATGGCGAGTACGGCCCAGTCGAGCCACACAAATTCATTTGTATTCCAATTCATGATATTAAGTTGTAAAAATCATTCTTGACATTCTCACTTTCTCACCGAAAACTTGTATGCAACGTGGCTGTAATACTTCTCGCCAGGCTTCAGGTAGGCCGACGGCCAATCCTTCTTGTTGGGCGAGTCGGGGTATTTCTGGCTCTCGAGACATACCGACACGTGCTTGGGATATTTCACTCCGTGCTTGCACTCAACGCCTGTGCCCTGGAAGTTGCCTGTATATACCTGCACTCCCGGCTCGTTGGTGTACATTTCAAGCATGATGCCCGTCTTTGGAGAGTAGAGCGACGCGGCAACCACCTTGTCGTCGCCCTTGCCGTCCTTGTACGTATTCAGGCACCAGTTGTGGTCGTAGCCCGAGGCATACTTTATCTGGGCGAACGTAGTGTCGCTTATCGTGGTGTTGATGGCGCGCGGCTGGCGGAAGTCCATCGGGGTGCCTTCCACGGGCAGTATCTCGCCTGTTGTCATGTAGGTTGAGTCTGTCGGCGTGTACGCGTCGGCGTTGACGTAGAGCACCATGTCCATCGCTTCTTTCGACGGGTCGCCGTTCAGGTTGAAGTAGCTGTGGTTGGTCATGTTCACCACTGTCTCCTTGTCGGTAGTCGCCTCGAATGTTATGTCGAGCGTATTGTCGGCCGTGAGCCTGTATGTAGTGGTGGCTTTCACCGTGCCGGGGAAGCCGTTGTCGCCGTCGGGCGACGTTATCGTCAGCTGTAGCGTGGAGTCGTTGGCCTGCACCACGTCATACACCTGGTACATCCAGCCCGACGGACCTCCGTGCAGGCAGTGGCCGAAGTTGTTGCGTGGCAGCTGGTACGCCTGTCCTCCTACGGTCAGGCGGCCGTCCTTTATGCGGTTGGCGTAGCGGCCTACTGACGAGCCGTAGTCGCTCGGACTGTTCACCGTGTCGGCATATTGCGCTATGTTGTCATAGCCCAGCACCACGTCGGTCGGCTTGCCGTCCTTGTCGGGAACGACGAGCGACACTACGCGTCCTCCGAAGTTGGTTATGCACGCCTCCATGCCTGCGGCGTTTTTCAGCGTGTACAGCTTTACGGTTTTTTGGTTGATTACTGTGTCGAATGCCGCTGGGTTCAAGCCGGAGGCTGTAAGGCCTGATGCCGCGTCCGCGCCGGCGCACGACGTTGACGACACGGCTGCCAAAGCCGCCATGCCCATACCTGCGATAAGTGCTAATGTGCCCTTCATCATGATGTTATGTGTTTGAGTATTAGTTAATAGAAGTATTAGTTATTGGGTGTAAAAGTACAATATTATTCGTTATGTTGCGTCTTTGCCGCCCGTGATTTATGCTATTAAAATGTTTTTTTACAAGTTTTAGCGGTTTTGAAGGACTTGTGCGTATTTGTCAGAAAGTAAGGATAATGCGGAGAAAGCGGTCAACGTGTCAAAACGAAAATGTACGGGAAAATATCCAAACCAGGTTTCTGACGGTGCCGAAAAGCCCCCACAGCATAGTGTTTTACGGCCTTTTCACCATTGGAAGAGGGCATATTGTAATGCAAAAGGCCGCCTTTCATATTATTAAATGCCGTCTTTGCACGTCGAGTTTACGGCTTTCAAGCGGTATAAAGACGGTTTTTATCATGCAAAAGAGCCGTTCCCACTCGAGTTTTAAGCTGTTTTCGCTGCACATTTAGTTCACTTCCCGACATAATGTGCTACATGTCAGCCGATTGCGTTTGCACACTTTCCCTTATGTTATTTCCGCCAAACTCTTTTTTGTTTCAGACTAACGGCCTTGTGCAGCGTCAACAAAAATCAATGTGCAAGTATAATGGCTGTTTCCATTTCATTGTGAATTTTCATGTGAAAGGTTGCATGTAGTGAAGACAAAAATAGGATTTGTCACAAAACTATCCGATTAGTGACAGAATATTTACAATATTTCTTTGGATATAACAGTATATTTTTTACCTTTGCACACTAAAGTGTGAAGATATTGGAACTAAATCTCTTTTAACGCACCTGTTTCCCTTTTGAATGGGAAATGATTAGTTCAAATAATGTCACTAATCGGATAGATTAATTACACTGTTTATCACATAATATTAAAGTATAAAACATATTGGTATGAAAAGACCTGCAACCGCCGTGGCCTTGGCCACGATATCAGTCCTTCTGTTGGCTGCCACGCCATGCAAGGGCGCCACTCCGACAACGCCGCCCTATGACGGCGACGGCATAGGCATGGAGCTTTACGTCCGCGCCAACCTGTTGCGCTGGGCCACGCTCACGCCCGATGTAGGCATAGAGGTACGCGCCGACCGCTCTTGGGGACTGCTCGTCAACGGCTCGTGGACGTCGTGGAGCCGTAACAACGCCGACCGTCGCTACGCCCTCTGGGAGGTTGCTCCCGAGTTCCGCTGGTACCTCGGCCGCAGCAAGCGCGGCTATGTCGGGGTAATGTACAAGTTTGGCTCGTTCAATTATAAGCTCTCTGATACAGGCAAACAGGGCGACCTGACCGGCGGCGGACTGACGGGCGGCTACCTGTTGCGTCTAAACCGCTCGCTCTCGCTCGACCTGTCGCTCGGCGTCGGCTGCCTCCATGCCGATTATGAGAAGTACGAGGTCATCGACGGGGGGCGTGTCCGGCAGGGCAAGGAGAGCAAGAACTGGTGGGGACCCGTGGGTGCCGGTGTCACGCTGGTATGGAAAATGAAAAATTAATAATGAAGAATGAAGAATGGAATGATGAATGAAGAATTAAGATATAGCATGAAAAAGAAATCTGCGGTCATCTGTTTAATCTGCGTCATCTGTGTGCCATGGATGCTGGCATCGTGCGTGAAGGACGAACTGCACAATACCCCGCACCCCGACCAAGGCGTGGTAAGCGTCTCCGTGGACTATCCGCAAGGCGCGGAAGAGGATGACTACACCGTGGAAGTGGACGGCAAGCCGTTGGACGAGGGCGACAACGCCTCCGGCCCCCTGGTACCGGGCGAACACATGGTGCTGGTCTATAACACCCCCGAAGGCTTCACCGTGACGGACGGCATCGCCTACGTGGAGCGCATGGACGGCACCCGTGCCTTGACCGACCTGATTGACCCGCTGCCCGAAACGCTTTATTCAGGTACAAAGACCGTAACCGTGGTGGCGGACGACACGCTCCATCTGGATTTGTCCGTGGCGCAGCGGACGCGCGACCTCCGCTTGGAACTGACCGTGACCGAGGGCGACCCGGAGCGCATTGCAGCCATCACGGGCACACTCTCCGGCGTGGCGGGGGCTTACGACCTGCGCAGTGAAACGCTTTATGGCGAAGCAGTCAGCACCGCCCCGGCGTTCACCCGAAACGGCGACAAGATAGAGGCAGACCTACGACTGTTGGGCATCATGGGCGACGTGCAGACATTGGACATATTATTGACTTTCAGCAACGGCGACACGCAATCCATTGAGAGTGACCTGACGGAAGTCCTTACCGGATTCAACGACAGTACCGAACCATTTACCCTGACGGGCAACCTGAGCACTCCCGTGGAGGCGGTTTTTCCAGCAGCATAGACGGATGGCAGCAGGCGGACGGAGGGAATACGGATGCGCATTGATGGAAAGATTAGGAATAAAGAAATATAACCACAAAAATTACACAATTTAATAAGTAAGATGAAAGCAAAAACCATTATCATGACAACGCTGGCAACCGTAGTGCTGGCAGCTTGCAGCAACGATGAGAACAACGTGATTAACAGCGGACCATCCAAGGCCACGTTCACCGCTACCATTGCAGGACAGGTAAACACCCGCGTCTATGACCAAACGTGGAATGAGGGGGACCTCATAGGCGTCAGCGGCATGTCAGGCGGCGTGCCCTACACCAATGTACAGTACGAGACCATAAACGGGGACGGCAATTTCACCATAAGCAATCCCGGCAATGAAATCTACTTCCAAGACGGCAACACGGTGACTTTCACCGCCTACTACCCGTGGGCCGAGTTTACGCAGGACTCACCTGTCATCATCGCCGACACACGCACGCAGGCTTCGCAAAACACGTTCGACTTCCTTTGGTCACAACAGACAGGCAGCAAGATAAATCCCCATGTGTCGTTTACATTCGCGCACAAGATGGCAAAGCTCGTGCTGACCATCAAAGGAGGAACTGATGTAAGTTACCACGAAGTGCAGAGAGCCGTGCTGTCGCTCAGAGGCTTTAAGAACAACGGTTCGTTCAACGTGACGGACGGAACGGCTGCCGCCACGGATGATGACCTGACAACGGACTGGACATTTGCCGGAAACACCACAGAAACAGGTTACAATGCTCCTTCATCGAAAGACGACGCAAAGGAAACTGTAGCCTATACACTCATCCTCTTCCCGCAGGAGTTCAGTGCCCCGCTGCCCATCACGGCTACCCTTACGGGATCTCAGTCGTTCAGTGCGACGCTCGACTTCACTACTGCCAACCGCAATGCAGGAGACACGGAAGCCCGGAACGAATGGGTGGCAGGACGGCAATACAACCTTAGTGTAACCCTGCATAAGACCGGCTTCACCGTGGACGGCTGCACCATACAGGAATGGGATGAAGCAGACGGCGGTAACGTGGATGCCGACTAAAAACTTATCTTCTGTCTGAAAAACGAAATGAAAATGAAAACAACAAAGTGTTTATTCCTTGCCGCAGCCGCGTTGACACTGGCGGCTTGCAGCAACGACGACGAGAACCTGAACGGCGGGCCGGTGGCTGCACAAGTTACGGCTGGTATCGGCGGGGTGCAGACACGTGCGTCCGGTACAGTATGGGAAAACGGCGACGCCATCGGCATTTCCACCATCGGCAGTACGCTGACATCGTACGCCAACATGAAGTACACCACCTCGGGCGACGGCAATTTTACCCATGCCGCAGAACTGGGCGGCGAGGATTCGGGCATGCTCTTTCAAGATGCAGATGAAACCGTGACTTTCCGCGCTTACTATCCCTTCCACGGAAACGAGTATATCGATGCAGGTACAATCAGCGATGTCACCACTGATGACCAGACGAAGCAATCCACCTTCGACTTCCTGTTTGCCACGGGAGCCACGGCAAGCAAGTCCCAGCCAACCGTCAGTTTCAACAATACGGTGAAGGAGAACACCAGTTTCACGCACCGCATGAGCCGTCTGGTGCTGAATTTCATAGCCGGCCCCGATGTTAATTTAGCCGATTTAAGCAAATACACCTTGTCAGGTCTGTCCATGACCGGCTCGTTCAACACCGCGACCGGAGAGGCCAAGGCAACAGGCACAGCTTCCGACCTCACAATGGATGCTGCATACATTACTTCATCTTCCTCCTCGCTCATCCTCTTTCCACAAGCGGTTGCTGATGCAGTGCTCAAGGTGGAATTGGGAGGCCAGACCTACACGGCTACACTGACATTCCCCAAAGCAAATGCCGTGCAAGGGCTGGAAAGCGGCTATTCGTACAAGTATAACGTGACGATATACAAGGAAGAACAGAACATAACAACAGCCAATATTGAACCTTGGGTAGATGCTTCGGTAGAAAATGGCGGAAACGTAGATGCCACTATATGAAAACAAAAGCCATCCCGCGCGTCAGCGTAAGCGCGGAGATATGCCATAACACGACTATGGTGCGTCGGGTGGTATCGCAGCATCCCGTTCTGGCGGATTTGCAATCCGCCAGTTCTTACTATAAGGATTTGCAATCCGCTTGACTGTTCTTTTATTTGTTGACAGCAAGACTTGACGGTTTGAGCGGATTGCAAATCCTTATATTACATTTCGGCGGATTGCAAATCACGCCGAAACACAGAGAAAATAATAAACAAGCGGATTATAAGTCACGCCGAAACCGCTTATTGACTATTCTGCCGGCATGACATTGTGACAATAAAAATAGATGAAGACATTACAAGAAAAGCGGCCGCTCCACACATACGTGGGCGGCCGCTTACTATTATGAATAACGGATATCAGCAGATTTTGCGTGCTCCGTCGCTTATTACGACGTCGTAAACTTTTGGCTGCTTGTTGAATTTCTGCTTGTACTCAGCCGTAGCGTCGGCAATGAACTTGTCGTAAAGTTCGTTCTTTACAAGGTTGATTGTGCATCCGCCGAAGCCTCCGCCCATGATGCGGCTGCCTGTAACACCGTGCTTGCGTGCAAGGTCAACGAGGAAGTCAAGCTCTTCACATGAAACTTCGTAGTCCTTGCTAAGGCCTTCGTGTGTCTCGTACATCTTCCGGCCAACAGTCTCGTAGTCGCCTGCGTTGAGCGCATCGCAGACTGCGAGCACGCGGTCTTTCTCGCCGAGCACGAACACAGCACGCTTCATGTCTTCCTCGCTTACGTCTGCCTTGACAGCATCAAGCTCGTCCCAGTCAGCGTCACGCAGGGTTTCGAACTTCTTGTCGGGGAACTTTGCGTTGAGTGCCGCAACAACATTCTCGCAACTCTTGCGCCTGTCGTTGTAAGCAGAGGATGCCAGCTCGTGTTTTACGACGGAGTCAACGAGTACAAGGCGGTAGCCTTCTGGCTTGAACGGGAAGTATTCGAACTCGCGGCTGCGGCAGTCAAGGCGCATTAGCTTGCCAGCCTGTCCGAACACGCTGGCGAACTGGTCCATTATGCCGCAGTTCACTCCGCAGTAGTTGTGCTCCGTAGCCTGTCCGGCAAGCACCATGTCCCACTTGGATACTTTGTTGTCGCCGAACAAATCATTAAGTGCGCAAGCGAAGCAGCTCTCCATTGCGGCTGATGACGACATGCCGGCTCCAAGAGGAACGTCGCCTGCAAATGCGATGTTAAAGCCTTTTACGTCAACACCGAGCTTTTTCATCTCTTGTATTATGCCGTAGATGTAGCGTGCCCAGCTTGCCCGAGGTCCTTCGGGGTCGTCAATCTTGAACTCTACGCGGTCTTTCAAGTCGATGGCATAGGCCATTACTGTATCGGTACCGTTGGGGCGCACTTCACACATTATGCCCTTGTCGATGGCTCCAGGGAATACGTAGCCACCGTTGTAGTCGGTGTGCTCGCCTATGAGGTTGATGCGACCCGGCGCAGCGTAAACGTTGCCGGTCTTGCCGTCAAAGTGTTTGATAAAACGGCTTCTTACAAATTCTATGTCCATGGTTGTTGTAAGTTTTATTGGTTATTGTTTTTCAGTCCTGAATTTGTATATTGTCTTTTGCTTGTACTGCTCGCCCGGTTTAAGGATAACGGATGGGAAATAGGGGCGGTTGGGCGAGTCGGGGAAGTGCTGCGCCTCGAAGCATACGGCGCTGCGGCGTGGGAATGTGGCACCGTGTTGGCCTTTGTAACCGTCTGCCCAGTTGTCTGTATAGAATTGTATTCCAGGTTCAGTAGTGTAAACTTCCATTACACGGCCGCTTACCGGTTCGGTTACACGTGCGGCGAAACTAAGCTCGCCTTCCTCCTTCTTGTTGAGAACATAACAATGGTCGTAGCCTGCGCCGTTGCGTATTTGCTCGTTGTCTGCGTCGATATCGCGGCCTACGGGCTTTGGTGAACGGAAATCGAATGGTGTGTCTTTGACGAAACGTATCTCGCCGGTCGGTATGGCGGTCTCGTCTATTGGCAAATAGAAGTCTGCATTGATTTCGCAGACAAGATTGTCAACCGTCGGGGTGGGGTTGGCGATGCCTGCCAGGCTGAAGTAGCCATGGCTGGTAAGGTTGATTACGGTTTTCTTGTTTGTTGTGGCCATGTACTCGATGATAAGTTCGTTGTCATCATTGAAGATGTATGCCACCGTTACTTTGACCTCGCCCGTGTAGCCTTCCTCTCCGTATGAAGAGACGTAATTGAGGATAAGCGTTTCGTCGTTCATGCGCAGGGCGTCCCACACCTTTGTGTTGAAACCGGCCTTTCCACCATGCAGCGAGTTAGGCCCGTTATTGATGGCAAGCTGGTATTGCTTGCCGTTAAGCTGAAACTTGCCGCGGCATATCCTGTTGCCGAAGCGGCCTATTAATGTAGAGAGGTAGGGCTCGGGGCTGTTGATTACGTCTTGTATGTTGTCGTGCCCTTGAATAATATTGGCGTAATTGCCATTCTTGTCAGGCACCATTATGGCAACTATTGCGCCTCCGTAGTTAGTCACTGCAACTTCGTTGCCCCATTTGTTCTTAAGGATATATAAGTCTGTGGCTTTCCCGTTGACGGTGGTTTGAAAATCCTCGCGTTTCAAACCACACAAGCAATGTGTTTCGTTTGTGCTCATAATATTACTGTATTAGTTGGAAAACTTATTTGCAAAGTAACTTAAAATTGTTGAGAAACACAAACGAAACATATAAAAATATTTCAGTTTATTGTTAAAAACGATTAAACACAATCGTTCAGAAAATCTGCCACAATATAGCTGCTGCCGCCTACGAATATGAAGTCGTCTGCCGAGGCGTCGCCCAACGCTTTGGTGTAAGCGCTCCTTACATCGGGGTAGCAGGTGGCATTGAGATGGAGGCTCGCTCCTATTCGCATGATGTCGTGCTCGTCGATGGCGCGCTTGTTGTCAGCCTTGGTAAAGTAATATACAGCGTCATGTGGCAACATGTTCATTACTGTGTGTATGTCCTTGTCGTCAACCATGCCGAATACAATCCGCATCCGTCGGCAACGCTGCATTTTAAGTTGCCTACTTATGTATTGCCAGCCCCCGGCGTTGTGGCCGGTGTCACATATAACAAGTGGATGTTTATGCACTGTCTGCCACCGTCCGAGCAGCCCTGTAAGACCTGATACGTTGGCGAAACCTGTGTGAACGGCATCGTCACTAATGGCAATGTTGGCCTTGCGCAGTTGTTTAATGGAACAAAGTATCGTCTCGGTATTCTTCTCCTGGTATATGCCTCCAAGCTCGCCATGTAGGAGGCCGAACGTTTTGGTGGCATAATCTATTCCTCCTTGTGCGGCCAAACAGGTATTAACGACTTCGCCCTCGTCTTCAGCGAATATGAGCGGTGCTCCGCAGTCTTCTGCCTTTGTGGTGAATACCGGGCGTGTCTCGCTGACGCTTTCACCAACAACAACCGGCACACCTTTTTTTATTATACCGGCTTTCTCGTATGCAATCTTGGCAAGGGTGTCACCAAGAAACTGCGTATGGTCGAAACTGATGTTTGTTATAACCGAAAGCAGGGGAGTGATGATGTTTGTGCAGTCGAGCCTTCCGCCAAGCCCCACTTCGATGACGGCGATATCAACCTTGCAGTCAGAGAAATACTTGAACGCCAAGGCTGTAGTCAATTCAAAAAAACTCGGGCTTAAAGGCTCGAAGAAACTACGTTCCTTGGCAACGAAGTCAACCACGTAGTCCTCGCTAATGCACTGTCCGTTAACCCTGATGCGCTCACGGAAGTCTTTAAGATGGGGTGATGTATAGAGGCCGACTTTGTAGCCCTGCGCCTGCAATATGGCGGCTATGGTGTGCGAACAAGAGCCCTTGCCGTTGGTTCCGGCTACGTGTACGGTCTTATAGTTTGCATGGGGACGGCCGAAATGTTCGTCCAGTATGACGGTGTTATACAACCCCTCCTTATAAGCAACAGCGCCCACTTTTTGAAACATAGGGACGCTGTTGTACAGATATTCGATGGTTTCCTTATATGTCATCCTTGCAGTTGCTTCAGGTTAATTAAAGTAGTTCCTGAATTTTTGGAATATTGTTTTCTTTGTATAATCGTCGCCCTTGAAGTTGTCGCTGTCGCGCATCTCCTCAAGTGCTTCGCGTTCGCTGCGGCTTAATGTTTTAGGTACATATACGCTGATGTTCACGACCATGTCGCCTACACCGCGTCCGTAACCCTGTACGGCTGGCAATCCCTTGCCTCTTAACCTCAATGCTTTACCTGGTTGAGTGCCGGGTTCTATCTTTACTCTGACGCGTCCGCCGTCTATAGTAGGGATTTCAACCGTTCCGCCAAGGGCTGCTGTCGGGAAATCAAGCAACAGGTTGTATATTATGTCGTTGTCGTCACGTACAAAAGTATCATTGGGCTCTTCCTCGATATATACCTGGATGTTGCCCGGTACACCGTTGTGTCGGCCTGCATTGCCCTTGCCCGGCACGTTGACTATCATGCCTTCGGACACTCCTGCCGGTATGTTGATTTCAACAACCTCTTCGCCTTTCACTACACCGCTACCGCCACACACACGACACTTGTTCTTGATTACGGAGCCTTCTCCTCCGCAAGTGGGGCATACGCTTTGTGTTTGCATCATGCCGAAGAGGCTCTGCGTTGTGTGGGCTACAACTCCGCTGCCATGGCATGTCGGGCAAGTTTCCTTTGCGCTGTTGCCTTCCGCGCCGCTACCGTGGCAATGACTACACGTAACATCCTTCTTAACTTTGAACTTCTTGGTTACTCCTGTGGATATTTCCTGCAACGAAAGCCTTACTTTCAGGCGCAGGTCTGAACCACGGTGCTGTGCCGGACGGCGTTGGCCTCCGCCACCGAAACCGCTGCCGCCGAAGCCGCCAAATCCTCCGCGTCCGCCGAACACGTCGCCGAACATGGAGAATATGTCGTCCATTGAGAAGCCTCCGGCACCGCCGAAGCCGCCAAATCCACCTTCGCCGCCCGGGCCGTTGAAACCGAACTGGTCGTACTGCTTCCTCTTCTGTGGGTCATGCAGTACGTCGTAAGCCTCGGCAGCCTCTTTGAATTTATCCTCGGCCTCTTTGTTGCCAGGATTCCTGTCAGGGTGGTATTTTATGGCGATTTTCCTGTAAGCCTTCTTTATTTCGTCTTCTGAGGCATCTTTGCTTACGCCAAGCACCTCGTAATAATCTCTTTTAGCCATAACCTTTTTTAATTAAGAGTTAAGAGTTGAGAGTTGTAAGTCGTGAATTAAAAATTGAGAGTTAAGAAGTAAGAATTAAGAAAAATGCCTGATTATTATGTGCAAAGCATGTTTTCTTAATTCTTAACTCTTAATTTTTTAATTGTGCTATTGTCCAACGGCGACCTTGGCGTGCCTTATGACTTTGTCGTTAAGAGTATAACCTGTCTGTACGCAGTCGAGCACCTTGCCTTTCTTGTCGTCGCCCATTCCCGGTACCATTGCCACCGCTTCGTGGAAGTTAGTGTCAAAGTCGGCGTCCTCGGTATCAATCTTTTTAACGCCAAGGCTTTCCAATATCTTGTTTGTCTTTTGGTAAATCAGTTTCATGCCTTCCCTCAACACCTCTACTTCTTCCGTCTTTTCAGCGTTGGCTATGGCGCGCTCCATGTCATCGATGACGGGTAATATGGCCTGAACGGCTTTCTCTGAACCGTTCAGTATCAGCTCCGCCTTCTCTTTCAATGTGCGCTTGCGGTAGTTGTCAAATTCGGCGACAGAGCGCAGATACTTGTCTTTAAGCTTCTCTATCTCCTCTTGGGCTGCGGCCAACGGGTCTTTCTCTTCCGTCTTTTCGGCTGTATCGCCGTTTTCACCGGCATCGCCCTCGCCGCTTGAAGCCTCCTGGGCATTTATGTTCTCCGTTTCGTTTTCAGGAGCGTCGTTGACCGTTTCCTCCTTCTTTATATCTTCATTTTCCTCTTTCATAGTGCAAATGATTTTTTGTTGAATGTATAGCAAAAATCTTGCCAACACGCTTACATCTGTCAACTATTCGTACATCTTGGCGCGCTGCTCCTTCAGTTGCTCGTCATAGATATAGTCGTCATACTGCATGAGTTTGTCGATTGTTCCCTTCGGAGTAAGTTCGATTATGCGGTTAGCCACGGTCTGTATGAACTCGTGGTCGTGGCTGCTGAACAATATGTTGCCCTTGAAGCCTATGAGGTTGTTGTTGAAAGCCTGTATGCTCTCCAAGTCGAGATGGTTGGTAGGCGTATCAAGAATGAGGCAGTTGGCGTTTTTAAGCTGCATACGCGCTATCATGCAACGCATCTTCTCACCACCGCTCAATACGTTCACCTTCTTCAGCACCTCTTCACCGCTGAACAGCATACGCCCGAGATAGCCTTTCATCATGACCTCGTTGCCCGTACCAAATTGGCTAAGCCAGTCTACAAGGTTGAGGTCGCTCTCAAAGAACGACGTGTTGTCGAGCGGAAGGTATGCCGTAGTTATTGTAACGCCCCATTTGTATGTGCCGGCATCGGACTCACGGTTGCCGTTGATGATTTCAAAAAGAGCGGTCATTGCCTTGGGGTTGTGGCTAAGGAACACCACTTTTTCACCTTTTTCTATATTGAAGTTGACGTTGTCGAACAGCACTGTGCCGTCCGTATCGACAGCCTTCAAGCCTTCCACCTCGAGAATTTGGTTGCCCGGCTCGCGCTCCATCTGGAAGATGATGCCCGGGTATTTGCGTGAAGAGGGACGGATTTCGTCAACGGTAAGCTTGTCAAGCATCTTCTTGCGGCTTGTTGTCTGCTTGCTCTTTGCCACATTGGCAGAGAAGCGGCGGATAAACTCTTCCAATTCCTTACGCTTCTCCTCGGCTTTCTGCCTTTGGTTCTGTGCTTGGCGCAGTGCCAACTGCGAACTTTCATACCAGAACGAATAATTGCCGGCGAACACAGTCACCTTGCCGAAGTCGATGTCAACCGTCTGCGTGCTCACCGCGTCGAGGAAGTGGCGGTCGTGGCTCACTACGAGCACCGTCTGCTCTACGTTGCTAAGATACTCCTCAAGCCATTGCACTGTGTCGAGGTCGAGGTCGTTGGTAGGCTCGTCGAGCAGCAAGTTGTCAGGATTGCCGAACAAAGCCTTGGCCAGCATCACGCGCACCTTCTCGTTGTTAGACAGCTCGCTCATCTGCTTCTGGTGCATGTCTTCCTTCACTCCGAGGTTTGAGAGCATCTGCGCGGCGTCGCTTTCGGCGTTCCATCCACCCATTTCGGCAAACTTCTCTTCAAGTTCTGCCACACGGTTGCCGTCTTCGTCGCTGAAGTCTTCCTTCATGTAAAGGGCCTCGCGCTCCTTCATGTTCTGCCAAAGAGGCTGGTGTCCCATGAGTACAGTGTCCATAACGCTATACTGGTCGTATTTGAAGTGGTCCTGGTCCAATACGGAAAGGCGTTCGCCCGGACCCAGCTCAATGCTGCCCTTGTTGGGTTCAAGCTCTCCGCTTATGGCTTTGAGCAGGGTTGACTTGCCGGCACCGTTGGCACCGATTACGCCGTAAATATTGCCATTGGTGAACTTGATGTTTACATCCTTGTAAAGAACTCTCTTACCGAACTGGATTGCAAGATTTGTGACTGTTATCATTCCTTATTTTACCTTATATTATAATTGCGGCGCAAAATTACAACAATTTATCCGATTTGCCAAATTAAATGGCAAAACAAGGTGGTTTGCATATAACCATAAGGCAGTACTCGCCATGGCAGCGCATGGCTGACTTTTATTGCAGCGGTATCTTGCATGTTGACATATTGCAAAGCATTCATGAGACGGCCGTTGCTTTTTGTCATTTTTGGAATACACATATTCTTGTATGAAATAGGAAAACGGGATGCAAGGCAATTGCCATTTTGCAACCCAAGACCATCATTGTCATTCTAAAACACGGCTGCTTCCATACATAAAAGACCGTGTTTTGACATGGTAAAAGCCGTCACCTCTATGCGGGATGACGGCCTTTAAGGGACGAGTTAACGGCTTTTCATGGTTGAGATGACGGCTTTTCTCTGTAAAAGAGCTCCGTTTTATTGCACAGGTGTACGGCGTACCGCATTAAACGCTTAAATACCAGAGATTTATATTTGCACACTTTATTTTGGCATATTTGCGCCCTTGAGGTAAAAATTTCAAAACAATACGCCTGTGAAGTGTAAACGGAAATCAATGTGTAAGCAAAACTGCCGCTTTGCTTTCCAGCATGCTTAATACTGTCTCAAGGCGGAAAGCAGTTCGCTGTTCTCACTCTTGCTGCCTATCGTTATACGCAGGCAGTCTTCGCATAGGGAGACTTGTGTGCGGTTTCTTACGATTATTCCTTTCTCCTTGAGATAATTGTAAACGGCTTGTGCGTTGTCGAAACGGGCGAGAAAGAAGTTTGCATCTGTCGGATAAACCTTTTTGCAAGACGGCAGTAGGTTGAACGCCTCAATCATACGGCTGCGTTCGAGCAATATAATCTTGACCCATTTATCCACCTCGAACGGGTCTTTCAACGCCTCAATGGCCTGTCTTTGGGTGAGCGTGTTGACATTATAAGGATATTTTACCTTGTTGAACACATCAACGATGGCTTTCTGCGTAAACGCCATGCCGAGCCTTATGGCGGCACATCCCCATGCCTTACTCATGGTGTTGAGCACCATCAGGTTGGGATATTTTCCCAAGTCAAGGCGCAGGGGGCGCTCGCCGGAGAAGTCCGAATAGGCCTCGTCTACGATTACAATGCCGTCAAAACTTTCTATGGTCCTTATTATTTCCTGCCGGTCAATGTTATTTCCCGTCGGGTTGTTCGGCGAACAAATCCATATGAGCTTAGTATTCTTGTCACATGCGGCAAGCAGACGGTCGGCCGTAGTCTGGTAGGTGTCATCAAGAAGCACCGCTCTGTATTCCACATCATTTATGTCTGCGCACACCTTGTACATTCCGTATGTTGGCTCGATGGCGACAACATTGTCTATGCCAGGACGTGCAAAGCAACGGTAAGCCAGGTCAATCGGCTCGTCGGAGCCGTTGCCGAGGAATATGTTTTCTGCCGCAACACCTTTTACTGCGGCCAGGCGTTGTTTCAACTCGCGTTGCAATGGGTCAGGATAGCGGTTGAATGGAGTGTTGTACGGGTTCTCGTTGGCATCGAGAAAAACCTTTGCACCGCTGCCTCCGAACTCGTCGCGTGCGCTGCTGTACGGCTTCAGCGCAAGTATGTTGGGACGTACTAATTGTTCCAATGGTCTCATGTCGTCAGTCGTTCAATATGTCTTTAATCCTTAATGTCATGGCATTCTTGTGCGCATAGAGCTTCTCCATGCCGGCCATTACCTCTACCGCGCGGCCTATGTGCCTTATGCCTTCTGCCGTAAGATGCTGGAAAGTTATCTTCTTGACAAAGCTGTCAAGGTTGACCCCGCTGTAAGCTGTGGCATATCCGTGCGTGGGCAGTGTGTGGTTGGTGCCACTTGCATAGTCGCCGGCACTCTCGCAGGCATATTTCCCAAGGAATACGCTGCCTGCATTTACCACCATGTCGGCAAGCGTGAAGCAATCGTCGGTGGCGATGATAAGGTGTTCCGGAGCACACATGTTGCTCAAGGCCAAGGCTTCGTCTTTGTCTTTCACTATTATAACCTTGCTGTTTTCAAGTGCCTTTGCGGCAATGTCATGTTTTGGCAAAACTTTCAGTTGCGCTTCCATCTCGTTTTCAACACTGAAGGAAAGTGCCTCTGACGTGGTGATAAGCAGCACCTGCGAGTCTGTGCCGTGCTCCGCCTGCGAAAGGAGGTCGGCCGCCACGTATGCGGGATTGCTCGTATCGTCGGCTATGACACAGACTTCCGACGGCCCGGCCGGCATGTCTATGGCGACATCATGTAGCGAAACCATCTGCTTGGCGACCATAACATAGCGGTTGCCTGGGCCGAAAATCTTGTACACCCGCGGCACACTTTCCGTTCCGTATGCCATTGCTGCAATGGCCTGCACGCCTCCGGCCTTGAACACCTTGTGTACTCCTGCAATCTTAGCTGCGGCCAATATTGCAGGATTTACCGTTCCGTCCTTGCCCGGAGGCGTACACATAACTATCTCTCTACAGCCTGCGATGTTGGCCGGAGTGGCCAACATGAGCACCGTACTGAACAATGGGGCTGTTCCTCCGGGCACATACAGGCCGACTTTTTCTATCGGTACGCTTTTTTGCCAGCATTCAACTCCGGGAGCAGTCTCAATCTTTTGGAGCTCCATGCGTTGAGAAGCATGGAACTTGCAGATATTGTCATGCGCCAAAGCCAGTGCGTCCAGCAATTCTTCAGGTGTCTGCCTTACGGCTTCGTCGATTTCATCCGCCGTGACCATGAGGCCGCCCAGCGACGCATTGTCAAACTTTTTCTCATACCACTTAACGGCATCGTCTCCGCCGAGCCTGACGTCTTCCAATATGGTGCGCACCGTATCTTGCAATTCGTCCGCATCAATCGGTGGACGGGCAGTTATCGATTTCCATTCGTCGCGTGACGGGTACATGTATTTTTCCATAATAACCAGCCTTTGTTTGACATAAGGTTACAATATCATTTTCTCTATCGGGGTGACCAATATGCCTTGTGCCCCCATCTCTTTGAGCTTTCCTATGATTTCCCAAAAGCGCGCTTCGTCGAGCACTGTGTGTACGGAGCACCATTCTTCATCGGCAAGCGGTATCACCGTAGGGCTTTTCAGGCCGGGCAGCACGTTTATTATTTCGGCCAGGCGGGCTTTCGGAGCGTTCATCCTGACGTATTTCTTGTCTTCAGCATTGCGTACAGCCTTTATGCGGAAAAGCATATTGTCAAGATTCTTGCGTTTTTCATAACATAGGTTCTTATTAGCAATAAGCACGGCTTCACTTCTCATAGCCACCTCCACTTCCTTCAGGTTGTTGCTTACAAGGGTGGAGCCGCTACTTACAATGTCAAAGATACCATCAGCAAGACCTATGCCTGGGCTTATTTCCACACTACCTTTAATTACATGGATGTCAGCTTTAACGCCTTTTTCCATAAGGAATTTGCGTAGTATTACAGGGTATGACGTTGCAATCTTTTTACCATTGAACCATTCAATGCCATCATATTCAATCGCTTTGGGAATAGCAAGTGACAGCCTGCATTTGCTGAATCCCAAGCGATATATAATCTCGGCATCTTCACATTGCTCTGCAAATTCATTTTCACCGACAACTCCTATGTCAGCTACGCCGGTTGCTACGCTTTGAGGAATATCGTCGTCACGAAGATAAAGAACCTCCAGTGGGAAATTGGATGCTTTTACCAACAAAGTCCGTTTGCTTGAACTTATTTTTATATCAGCTTCGTTCAACAGATTTACCGTATCGTCAAACAAACGTCCCTTTGACTGTATTGCTATACGTAACATGATTAATAAATTAGTTAAAAATGTTTGGCAAAAGTACGTTTTTTAAAGCATATTTGCAAGAATTGTTGTATTTTTGTACCCAAAATAATAAAAGCAATAGCTTCTGTCTGTATTTTTGTCAGTAAAAATATGAACTTGGAAGAAAACAAGTCTTTTACTTTTAAATTCAAAAAGCCAATATTGCAACAGGCTTTTTCGCATATGCTGCAATATATAATGGTAATAATATCGGCCATGGTTGTATTTTCCTGTTCTGACGGGAAGAAGGAAAAAATAGTTACTCCGTGGGGTGAGGTAGGAGAGGACAGCGTTCCGAAAAACTTGGCTTTCACTGTGGACGACATTATCAGCAACGGGGAACTTATCATCCTTACGCTTTCCGGGCCTGAGACTTATTACGATTATCGCGGACGCGGCATGGGTACACAATACTTGTTATGTGAGAAATTTGCTCAAAAGCTGGGTGTTTCGCTTCGGGTTGAAGTATGCAAGGACACGGCGGAAATGGTGGACCGTCTGGAGAAAGGCGATGCAGACCTTATAGCCTTTCCTTTATCCAAAAAGCAAAATGTAGGTAAAGGACTTTTGTTTTGTGGCGCAGGAGTTGATTCATTAGGTGTACAATGGGCTGTGGCCAATGGAAACAAAGAGCTTGCCGACAGCCTTGACGCGTGGTTCAAACCATCTATGTATGACGAAATAAGAAGGGAAGAGCGCTACATGTTTTCCGCACAAAGCATAAAACGGCATGTATATTCACCTTTCTTAAACAGGCAGAGCGGCATAATATCGCATTACGACCATCTGTTCAAGCGTTATGCTCCGTTGGCCAGATGGGATTGGCGGCTCATGGCAGCACAATGCTATCAGGAATCTTGCTTTGACCCGAAAGCACGTTCGTGGGCCGGGGCGTGCGGACTTATGCAAATCATGCCTGCTACGGCCGACCATCTCGGCCTTCCGCGCGCGTCAATTTACGACCCGGAGCACAATGTACGTGCTGCGGCGGAATATCTAAGGGAACTGTCGGGGTATTTCCGCAGCGTACATAATCAAGCCGAGCGTCAGCTGTTTGTGCTTGCCGCATACAACGGAGGCTATTTTCACGTACAAGACGCGATGGCCTTAGCACGCAAGAACGGACGTAATCCGCACAGGTGGAAAGACGTGGCTTATTACATCTTAGCATTGGAAAAGCTTGAATTTTACAACGACCCGGTTGTCAGATACGGGTATATGCGCGGTTCCGAAACTGTTGGCTATGTAGACAGAATCCGCCAACGGTATGCCCAATACCGTGGAGTGCCATACGGAGGGGCATCTGTCAAAGGATGGGACGGGAATCAGGGTACAAGTGGGTATTCCAGTCCGTTCACACCACGAAAGGCCAAGAGGAAACACCGTTTCCATATATAATCCATCGACGGCACGGCATTGCTTCATGTCCGCCTTTCTGGCAACATAAGTTTTCCCAACACTTTGCCAAAGGTCGTCTTTTAAGTTCCAAAAGACGGCCTTTAAGCATGCCATTAACGGTCTTTTACAAAGCGATATGCCGCGTTTCGTCTTTTAATTGAGATGCAGGCTTATTGTCGGCAATCTCTTTTATAACTAATGTAAAATTATATACTCCTCTCACTAAGAGCCGTTAACGGTGATATTTTTTGTGTTAAAAGAGGACAAATATGTAGGACAAAATGGCAGATTAACAAAATTTGCGTCTAAATTTGCAACTATGAAAATCAAAATGAAAGTATCAATCAAAAAGGAAATAAACAATGGAAATGAAAAAGTTATCCAACTACTTCGTTTATGCGATATGCCTTATCGCGGTAGTGTTTTCAGCCGGAGCGTTCATAAAGGTGAACGCCAATACTAACAAAATGCCAGCTGCGCAGCCGGTAGACCTGACGTATGCAGCCGAGGAAGCTTTGCCAGCTGTAGTACACATCAAATACTTACAGAACAGCAAAGTACAAACAGTCGAGATGGACTCTGACCCTTGGGGATTTGACCCGTTTGACTTCTTCTTCGGCAATCCCGGGAACAGCAGAAGGCAACAGCGCAAAATCCAGACCCCGAAGAGGGAAGGCTCGGGCTCGGGCGTGATAATTTCGCCTGACGGATATATCGTAACAAACAACCACGTAGTAGAAGGCGCCGACGAACTGACCGTTACACTTGACGACAACCGTGAGTTTTCGGCACGTATAATAGGAACTGACAAAACGACAGACCTCGCACTTATAAAAGTGGACGGCAAGAACCTTCCGGCAATAACCATTGGCGACAGCAATGCGCTGAAGGTTGGCGAATGGGTTTTGGCCGTAGGCAATCCGTTCAATCTCAAGTCGACCGTAACAGCCGGTATCGTAAGTGCCAAGGCACGCAATGTAGGCGGCAGGCCAAATTCAATAGAATCGTTCATACAGACAGACGCGGCCATCAATCCCGGCAACTCCGGCGGAGCACTCGTCAACACGCGTGGAGAACTCGTAGGAATTAACACTATGCTCGTATCGCAGACTGGAAACTTTGCAGGTTACGGATTTGCCATACCTACTACCATCATGAACAAGGTTGTTGACGACCTCAAGAAATATGGTACCGTGCAGAGAGCCGTACTCGGAGTTAGGGGCAATGATGTAAGCGTATACCATGACATGATGAAGGAGCAAGGGAAAGACGTTGACCTCGGAACGATGCAGGGTGCTTACGTTGACTCTGTAGAAGACGGAGGCGCAGGGGCGGAAGCCGGATTGCAGAAAGGCGACGTGATTACAGGAGTTGACGGCAAGAAGATTACAAAGATGGCCGAGCTACAAGAATATCTTGCCAACAAGCGTCCAGGAGACAAGGTTACGATAACATATATGCGTGATAAGAAGAGCAAGAACGTAACCGTCACGCTAAAGAACGAACAGGGCAACACTAACATTGTAAAGAATGCCGACCTCGACATCCTTGGTGGAAACTTCCGTGAAATAAACGACTCGGAGAAAAATCAGCTTAATATCAGCACCGGGCTTGTCGTAATGAAAGTAAACAACGGTGCCCTCAGGGATGCCGGTATCAATAGGGGATTCATTATACAGAAGGTGAATGACGAGCCTATGAAAACAATTGCCGACCTGCAAAAAGCAGTAAAGGACGCATCGACAAGCAAGGACCCCGTACTTTATATACAGGGAATTTATCCTACAGGAAAGAAGGCTTACTTTGCCGTTCCCCTGCAAAACGAGTAAATACAAACTAACAAAACATAACGGAATCCCCATCCTGGCGCTCGATAATAAAGCCGGGTGGGGATTCTGTCATTCATATTACACAATGGATATTTTTGAAAGAAAAAGAATGAAAATGTTTGCCGATTAAACGAAAAATCACTAAATTTGCAAAAGCTTTAAATTTATACGCTAATGAGACAACTGAAAATCACAAAATCAATAACCAACAGAGAAAGTGACTCGTTGGACAAATACCTGCAAGAAATAGGCCATGAGGAGCTTATTAGTGTGGAAGAAGAAGTAGAGTTGGCTCAACGTATAAAGAAGGGTGACCGCAAGGCTCTTGAAAAACTGACAAAAGCCAACTTGAGATTTGTGGTCTCTGTAGCGAAGCAATACCAGAACCAAGGACTTAGTCTGCCTGATTTAATTAACGAAGGAAATGTCGGACTGATTAAAGCGGCCGAGAAATTTGACGAGACAAGGGGCTTCAAATTCATATCATACGCAGTATGGTGGATTCGTCAAAGCATCCTCCAAGCTATTGCCGAACAAAGTCGCATAGTACGTCTGCCGTTAAATCAGGTTGGTTCTGTAAACAAGATAAACCGCGTACTAAACAAGTTTGAGCAAGAACATGAACGTCGTCCGAGCATTGACGAAATAGCGGACAATGTTGACATTCCTCATGACAAGATTGAGGAAGCAATGAAGGTGAACAGCCGCCATGTATCTGTTGACGCTCCATTTGCCGACGGTGAAGACAACAGCCTTTTGGATGTATTGCCCAACAACGATTCTCCTATGGCAGACAGGAAGCTGGTTTTGGAGTCGTTGCGTGAGGAAATCAACCGTGCCTTACAAACTCTTAATGAGCGTGAGCGGAACATAATAGAGGCATTCTTCGGCATAAACCAGCAGGAAATGACGCTTGAAGAGATTGGGGACAAGTATGGACTGACACGCGAAAGGGTAAGACAGATAAAGGAAAAAGCGATAAGACGTTTGAGGCATAACACAAAAAACAAGCTCTTAAAGTCTTATTTGGGACAATAGGGGGGTAAAGAAAATATAAATAAGGATAATTAAATAATAGGTATGAAATCATACAGGAGATTTATTATGGCCGTGGTTTTGCTGGCATTTGTATGTTCATTTTCCAGTGCATCGGCCAAAGTTATATGTGTTCCAAAGTTATATGCTTTTGGATTTTCGGCTTCGTTCAATGACTCCATAGTCTATTTTACAGATATACAAGTAATTGACAGTGCTTGGATTAATGATAAGACAAAGTTTCTCATAAGTCGGGACAACTATTCTTATCAGTTGAAGAATTATTTTACAAGCATTGGACAAGAGCATCGCACTTGTGTTATAAGCTTTGCCCTTACACGCAAGGAAATTGAGAAGAAGTACAAGAAAATGAAAGAGAAATATGTCAAAGCAGGCAATTTCTCCATCAAAAACGTCAGCAAAAATGATTTCCATTTTGCAGCAATAAAGCCTGATAATTATGAGATAGAGAATGCCCAGTGACAGGCTCTTCAAAAATTGTTAGACAAATCCATAAAAAATAATGGCGGACAAGTATTTTTATTTTGCTTGTCCGCCATTATTTTTCACATAAAACAAAACTTTATTATTTTCAGATTAAAATTTGCATACCGGCTAACATACAATCATTGAACCACTTTGAAACGAATCCTGAACGAATGTTTTTCCTCATCCCAATTCGTTCCTAACATCTCAAATCGTCCTATTTGTGAAGTAGAGCGTACATGTTTTCCCAAACATGGACAAACATCATAATCACCTATGCGCACGAGGCGTAACGTGTCAGAAGCATCGGCTGGCAACCTGTCCAAAGAGACTTCATCCGGGACATTGTCACGCGAAACGAATTCATAAGTGACGGGTAAGTCTTCTTCGATAAGTTCATTCATCCGCCTTTCAATTTCTTTTTCCTCATGCCGGTCTGGCTTATGGTCAAGTATGTAAGTTATCTTACTCTTTTTCCTTTCAACATGAGCGTTTGTAGAGCGTTCACAGCCGAACATCCTTATCATTGTCTGATTCAAAAGATGTTCTGCGGTATGCGCCGGTGGAAATTCGTCTTTATTGTGGGTATTGAGGCTAAAATTCTCTTCCATGATTAATATTTACATATATATAATGTCATCAAACTACAAATTTATATATTCTTCCGCCATATCCAGGAACAGACATCTTTATGAAGCCTTCCGCTTTCAGTTCAAATGAAGCCGTATCTCCTTTACGGAGAAGGTCGGAAGCTACTACTGTCTTTTCGGGGATGCCAAGATATTCAAAAGCGTGATGCGGCAGGCATACATTGCATTCAGCCTCTTCCTGTGCAAAATTAACAACAACCAATAGCACCTCATTGGCATACTTGCGAATGAATGCATATTGTTTCGCCTGGTTAAATAAACTTCCGTCTTGGTTGGCATACATTAAATCGAAGAAAAATCCGTTGCTTACCGCTTTTTCCTTGTTGGCCAGATTGAGCAGGAACGAATACGTTTTTTCCAAGGCTTTTTCGTCCTCGGATAATTTCCTACGGTTTACATAACCGTGATAAATCGTAGGCACCGTCCAATAATCGAATATTGTAGTGCGTCCGTCAAGGCCGCTGAATCCCTCCTTATCCATACCACGCTCACCAAATTCTTGTCCTGCATAAAGCATGAAAGGATTGCTATTCATCAGTACGCTGACTATCGCAGCCGGTATTCCGCGCCTTGCATCTCCTGCGAGAAAATCGCTCGCAATACGAAGTTCATCGTGGTTTTCAAGGAAATAAAGCATATGGTTCTTTATATCGTCAACCGACTGCCACTGCCTCGTTATCGCCGAGGCTGGACAAGTGCCACGCATTACGCCGCAAAGGCAGTCATACATGCCAACCTTGTCGTACAGATAATCGAAACCACATGTCACGAAACTTCTATAAAGCGAAGGATTGTAAACTTCTCCAATGAACAATATGTCCGGGTATGCTGTTTTTACCTTGGCGATAGCCCAGTCCCAGAATTCGGTCGGCACCATCTCCGCCATGTCACAACGGAATCCGTCAACGCCCTTACCGGCCCAAAAACAGATAATGTCAACCATTTTTTGCCATGTGTCAGGTATCGGGTCGAAATGGTACGAGCGTCCTCCGGCATCACAATAATCCACACCATAATTAAGTTTCACAGTCTCATACCAGTCGTTAACGCCCGGATGGCTGTCAAAATGGTCATTGCCTGTAGCCTTGGCGGGACATTCCGAATAAGGTATCCCTTGTTTATCGTTAAGGTCGAAATAAGGTTCAAACGGCATGTTGACACAATAATAGAAATTATTGTTTGGCGAGAAGCCCATGCCTGTGTCATCAGTCTCTCCAAGGTCTTTTACGCCTTCGGGCTTTTTTACCGAATTATACTGTCTTGCCACATGGTTAGGTACAAAGTCGATGATTACCTTTAGTCCGGCTTTGTGTGTTCTTTCCACAAGCTGCTTGAACTCCGCCATCCTGTCATCCACGTTGTCGGCCAGGTCTGGGTCAACGTCATAGTAATCTGTAATGGCATAAGGCGACCCAGCGTTGCCTTTTACCACGGCAGGGTGCTGGCATGGAACGCCGTATGCCGAGTAGTCAGTCTTTGAGGCATGACGTATTATTCCCGTGTACCATACATGCGTTATGCCGAGGCGTTTAATACGGTTCAAAGTCGTGGTGTCGAAGAAGCTCATCTTGCCGCACCCGTTTTCAGCCAATGTTCCATTCTCTTTACGTGTAGTGGAACGGTTGCCGAAAAGCCTTGTAAACACCTGGTATATGATTATCTTATCGTTCATGGATTTATATAATAAGGTGTAATATGCAAAAAACAATAAAGGAGCAAGTGCGGCAACGGCAGCCCGTTACAACCTTGCTCCTTCGCTTTATTATCTATTATATTGCTTGATATGCCATCACGCTTAGTCAATTCCGTGAGCTGCAACGTTCTTGTCGATACGTCCAATCATGCCTTGGAGAGCTTTGCCCGGACCACACTCTGTAAAGTCATCGGCACCGTCGGCAATCATTGACTGTACGCACTGGGTCCACTTCACTGAACTTGTAAGCTGTGCGATGAGGTTTGTCTTTATTTCGGCCGGGTCAGTGTGCGGCATACCGTCAACATTCTGATACACAGGGCACTTCGGAGCGTTGAATTCAGTCTTTTCGATAGCAGCCTGAAGTTCGTCTTTTGCCGGTTGCATCAGTGGTGAGTGGAACGCCCCACCAACCTTCAGGGGCAGCGCACGCTTTGCCCCTGCGGCCTTAAGCTTCTCACATGCTTCGTTGATAGCCTCTACGTTGCCGCTTATAACAAGCTGTCCCGGGCAGTTGAAATTGGCAGGAACGCATACGTGGCCTTCCTTGTTTACTTCTGCGCAAATTTCCTCAACTTTCTCGTCGGGCAAGCCGATGATAGCGGCCATTGTTGAAGGTGCAGCCTCGCAAGCTTTCTGCATGGCCATGGCGCGGGCGTAAACCAACTTCAAACCATCCTCGAAGCTTAATGCTCCGGCTGCCACAAGGGCGGAGAACTCGCCGAGCGAGTGTCCGGCAACCATCGAAGGAGCGAAGTCGTCACCCATGCAGAGCGCGCTGATTACGCTGTGCAGGAATACGGCAGGCTGCGTAACCTTGGTCTGTTTCAGCTCGTCGTCTGTACCGTTGAACATGATTTCGGTGATGTTGTAACCGAGAATATCGTTGGCCTTGTCAAAAAGTTCCTTTGCTAAAGGATTGCTGTCGTACAGGTCCTTGCCCATGCCGACAAACTGTGCTCCCTGTCCGGGAAAAACAAATGCTTTCATTTTCGATAAAATATTTACTATAAATTATTTAGCGTGCAAAGGTAAGCTTTTTTTTCAACACATGCAAGCAATGACGCATTTATAAGCTGTTTACAGCCAAATACATATGTTTTTATTGCTTAAACATATGCTATATATGCCCTTGTCAATCTAATTTTACAGGCAATTTATTGGCAAATATGTTTCTTGAAACAAACTTATAAACCTAATGTTCAAGCCATACGGGCATACAAGTTTCAAATGTCGTTTGGCATGTTTGTAAAGCCTTGACATCCAGGCAGTTGCAATCTACCTTGTAAAAGGCCGTATATTACATGCTAAAACACCGCCTTTTATACATCGATTAGCGGCATATTGCAAGCTGAAATGAGGCCTTTCACAATCAGGGATGCAATTGTCAGTTTTTCAAAATATCATTATATGTATGAACTGTAGCCAGATATAGAGAAAAAACAGATTTGCGCTCAAAGGCGTAAAGGGTTAAAAAGATATTTCAATTAAAGATTTTTTATTGCAACTTTTTTCTTTTATAGAATATATTTATGTATTTTTGCAAATCCGAAAAGATTTCATATGACTAAACATATATTTTAGTATGAAGTTATGACTAAAGTGCTTAAAATACGCAAAGGCTTGGATATACGCCTGAAGGGTAGTGCAGAAAAGGTGAAAACCATCGTAGGCCTTAGCGGTGAATTGGGATTGTCGCCTGATTCTTTCCCTGGTTTGTCGCCTAAGGTTATAGTGCGTGAAGGCGACCGTATAAAAGCCGGCGACACGCTGTTTGTCAACAAAAAATATCCGTCCATAGCGTTCTCCTCGCCTGTAAGTGGTATTGTGACAGACGTTGTAAGAGGAGACAGACGAAAGGTATTGGTGGTAAAAGTAAAGCCAGACAAAGTGCAGGAGTATGTAGACTTCGGCCGAAAGGACGTTAAGGTACTTTCAGGTGGCGACGTCATCAATTCATTGCTTTCTGCTGGATTGTTCGGATACATCAACCAATTGCCTTACGCCATATCCACAAATCCTGAAGTATTGCCTAAGGCGATATTCGTAAGCGCATTGAGGGACAAGCCATTGGCTTCAGATTTCGAGTTTGAGCTGAAAGGCCAAGAGCAAGACTTTCAGACCGGACTGACTGCTTTGTCTAAAATAGCGAAGACGTATCTCGGCATAGGCCGTGGGCAAAGCGCGGAAAGCCTGCGCCAAGCCAAAGACGTGGAAATTAACATTTTCGACGGCCCTTGTCCGGCAGGCAATGTCGGTGTGCAGGTAAACCACATCGACCCCGTAAACAAAGGCGAAGTAGTATGGACGGTTGAGCCTACCGCTGTAATCTTTTTCGGCCGCCTGTTCAACAAAGGCATAGTAGACTTGCATAGGACTGTGGCGGTAGTAGGAAGCGAAGTCAAACATCCTGCGTATGTTGAAGCCTTGGTAGGTCAGCAGATATCGTCGCTGATTGACGGCAATGTGTCTGACGGGAACATAAGAATAATCAACGGAAACGTGCTGACCGGCAGTAAATGCGAGCCCTCCGGTTTTCTCGATGCTCACGCATCCGAAGTTACAGTGATACCCGAAGGCAACGACGCAGACGAACTGTTCGGCTGGATAATGCCGCGCTTCGGCCAGTATTCAACCAGCCACAGCTATTTCAGCTGGCTCATGAAAGGCAAGGAATACGCCTTGGACGCAAGAATTAAGGGTGGAGAACGCCATATGATAATGAGCGGCGAATATGACAAGGTATTGCCGATGGATATTTATGCGGAATACCTCGTAAAAGCGATTATTGCCGGTGACATTGACAAGATGGAGCAGCTTGGCATATACGAGGTCGCGCCTGAAGACTTTGCGTTGGCCGAATTTGTAGACTCGTCAAAGCTTGAGTTGCAGTCAATCATACGCAAAGGACTTGACTTGGTAAGGAAAGAGAATGAATAAAAGCGGTGAAAAATGTAAAGAATTATGTTGAAAAATTATCTTGACAAAATAAGACCGGCCTTCGAGGAGAACGGGAAGCTGCATTGCTTCCGTAGTGTCTTTGAAGGCATGGAGAGTTTTTTGTATGTGCCTAACACTACATCAAGAAGTGGAACCAACATCCACGACGCCATCGATTCCAAGCGGATAATGAGCATCGTCGTGATAGCCTTGCTGCCAGCCATGCTTTTCGGCATGTATAATATTGGCTACCAGAACTATGCCGCAGCAGGAAAACTGGCCGATGAAACCTTTATCGAGATGTTTGCATACGGTTTTCTTGCCTTGCTGCCTAAGCTATTGGTCAGCTATATTGTAGGTCTTGGCATCGAGTTTGCATGGGCACAGATGAAGAAAGAGGAAATACAGGAAGGCTATCTTGTAAGCGGTATATTGATTCCGCTAATCATCCCGATAAACTGTCCGTTGTGGATATTGGCCTTGGCCGTGGCTTTTTCAGTGATATTTGTCAAGGAAATATTTGGCGGTACAGGCATGAACATATTTAATGTGGCTCTTGCTGCGCGCGCTTTCATGTTCTTCTCTTATCCTACGGAGATGAGCGGAGACAGCGTGTGGGTGGCACGCGACACTATTTTCGGTTTGGGAAACACATTGCCTGACACCTTTACGCAGGCTACTCCGCTTGCACTTGTCTCAAAAGGAATAGACTCTGGGTATGGCATATCCGACATGGTCTTGGGCTTTATACCCGGTTCTGTCGGTGAAACCAGCGTCATTGCCATCGCAATAGGTGCACTGATATTGCTTATTACGGGCATTGCAAGTTGGAAAATAATGCTTAGTGTATTTGTTGGAGGTGCCGTTACAGCGGCCATGTTCCATGCAGCCGACATGACATCCATACCCTGGTACGAGCATCTGTTCCTCGGAGGATTCTGTTTCGGAGCAGTGTTCATGGCAACAGACCCTGTTACTTCCGCCCGGACTGAGACTGGAAAATATATTTACGGATTGCTTATAGGCGTTATGGCAGTAATTGTACGTGTGATGAATCCTGGTTATCCGGAAGGCATGATGCTTGCAATTTTGTTCATGAACATGTTTGCCCCGTTGATTGATTATTGCGTTGTACAGCGCAATGTATCGATGAGGGTGAAACGCTCTGTAAAGAAATAACAAAAGGAGGAAGTAACTATGAGTGGCAATAAGAAACTGAACACCAATTCAAACGTATATACAATTGTATATTCGGCCATACTTGTCGTTATCGTCGCATTCCTGCTGGCATTCGTTTCAAGCGCATTAAAGCCCACGCAAGATGTCAATGTCGCCCTTGACAAGAAGCGGCAGATACTCGCCGCGCTCAACATCCGCAACCTTGACAATGATGCCGTTGCAGGGAAATACAGGCAGATAATAATAAGGGATGATGTCATAGACTCCGACAACAATGTCCTGACAAAAGGCACTCAAGGTGGAGAAGCGGCAGGTTTCAAGCTGAATAGTGCAGACTATAAGGCCGGACGGCTTGCCTTATACATATGTAATGTGAGCGGTGAGACCAAATATGTGATACCTGTCTACGGTATGGGCCTTTGGGGACCGATAAGCGGCTACATCGCAATCGACTCTGACAAGAATACCGTTTACGGCGCTTATTTCACACATGAAAGCGAAACAGCCGGACTTGGAGCGGAAATAAAGGACAACGTTGCTTGGCAGGAACAGTTCAAAGGTAAGAAAATCACTCTGCCGGAACATGAAGGCATTGCGCTTGAAGTTGTAAAGAAAAGCGAAGTAACCAACCCTTCCGTACAGTGTGACGCTGTTACCGGAGCAACACTTACAACCGACGGTGTAAGCCGTATGCTCCAAGATTGTCTGGGTAAGTATATCAAGTTCTTGAACGACAAAAACATTTGAGGAGGCCATATATGAGCGAATTGTTTTCAAAAAAGAATAAAGAAGTATTCAAGAAACCGCTAAGCGCGGACAACCCTATACTCGTACAAGTCTTAGGCATTTGTTCGGCACTGGCCGTGACATCACAATTGAAACCGGCCATCGTAATGGGACTGGCCGTGGCCGTAATAACAGCATTCTCTAATCTGATTATAGCCGTAATAAGGAATACCATTCCCAACCGCATAAGGATTATCGTCCAGCTTGTCGTAGTAGCCGCACTTGTGACCATTGTAAGCCAGATACTGAAGGCTTTTGCGTATGATGTAAGTGTACAGCTGTCTGTTTATGTCGGACTGATAATAACAAACTGCATCCTCATGGGACGCCTGGAAGCTTTTGCAATGATGAACAAACCGTTGCCAAGCTTCATCGACGGTCTGTCCAACGGGTTGGGCTATGCGCTTATCTTAGTGATAGTCGGAGCTTTCCGCGAGTTTTTCGGACGTGGTTCACTTCTTGGTTTCAAGATAATACCTGACAGTTTTTATGATGCCGGTTATATAAATAATGGTATGATGACCATGCCTGCAATGGCGCTTATACTGCTCGGATGCGTAATTTGGATACACAGGGCGTATGTGAACAAGTAAAGCATTAGAGGCATAAACCGTAAAACACAATATACCATATAACCCTAAAAACGCAAATAAAATATGGAACATATTATAAGTCTGTTTTTCAGGTCTATCTTCGTAGACAACATGATATTCGCGTTCTTTCTCGGCATGTGTTCATTCCTTGCCGTTTCAAAGAACGTAAAGACTTCCTTGGGATTGGGACTTGCCGTAACCTTCGTATTGTTGATAACTGTACCGGTGGATTACTTGTTGCAAGTTTATGTGCTGGGACCAGACTGTTTGGTGGAAGGAGTTGACTTGTCATACCTCAGTTTCATCCTGTTCATAGCAGTCATTGCAGGAATTACCCAGCTGGTCGAGATGGTGGTAGAGCGCTTTTCGCCTTCGTTGTATGCCTCGCTCGGCATCTTCCTGCCACTGATAGCGGTCAACTGTGCCATAATGGGAGCGTCTCTGTTTATGCAGCAACGCATCAACCTCGACCCATCAAACTCACAATACATAGGTAATGTATGGGATTCCATTGCCTATGCTGTAGGCAGCGGAATTGGCTGGACGCTGGCAATTGTAGCCATGGGCGCCATACGCGAGAAGATGCAATATTGCGATGTGCCTCGCCCGTTGCAAGGATTAGGCATAACTTTTATAACGGTAGGACTAATGGCTATGGCCATGATGTGCTTCTCGGGACTTACAATATAATGTAAAACGCACAAACAAACAGATATGTTACAATTCATTTCAACAAGCATATGTGTGTTTTTGGCAGTCATAATCCTGCTTGTGGTAGTTTTGCTGATTGCTAAAAAATATCTCTCACCGAGTGGGAATGTAAACATTGAAATCAACGGCGACAAAACAATATCCGTACCTCAAGGCTCGTCTTTGATGAGTACGCTCAACGAGAATGGGATATTCCTTCCTTCAGCATGTGGAGGAAAGTCGAGCTGTGGACAATGCAAGGTGCAGGTATTGGAAGGCGGAGGCGAGATACTTGACTCCGAGCGTCCGCACTTCACGCGCAAGCAAATCAAAGACCATTGGCGTCTCGGATGCCAATGCAAGGTAAAAGGCGACCTGAAAATCAAAGTGCCGGAAAGCATACTTGGTGTAAAAGAATGGGAATGTACGGTGATAAGCAACAGGAATGTAAGCTCGTTCATCAAGGAGTTTATCGTGGCGTTGCCTCCGGGAGAACACATGGACTTCATCCCCGGTTCGTATGCACAGATTAAAATACCGGCATACGATACCATTGACTATGACTCCGACTTTGACAAAAGCAGCATAGGCGACAAATATCTGCCGATGTGGGAGCGTTTTAACATGTTCTCAATAAAGGCCCATAACGCAGAACCAACCATCAGGGCATATTCAATGGCGAACTATCCGGCCGAAGGCGACCGTATAATGCTTACCGTGCGCATAGCCACTCCGCCGTTCAAGCCGAAACCGCAGGTAGGTTTCCAAGACGTGCCTACCGGCATAGCTTCGTCTTACATTTTCAGCCGCAAGCCAGGAGACAAGGTTATAATGAGTGGCCCTTACGGCGAATTCCACCCAATATTCGACAGTAAGAAAGAAATGATATGGGTAGGTGGCGGTGCCGGCATGGCTCCTTTGCGCTCGCAAATAATGCACATGACAAGGACGCTGAACGTAAGAGACCGCGAGATGCACTATTTTTACGGGGCGCGCTCGTTGGCTGAAGTATTTTACCTGAATGATTTTCTTGAGCTGGAAAAGGAATTTGACAACTTCCACTTCCACCTTGCGCTTGACCGGCCTGACCCGGAAGCTGACAAGGCCGGTGTGAAATACACGCCCGGTTTTGTGCATCAGGTAATGTATGATACATATTTGAAGGATGTCGATTCGCCTGAAGACATCGAGTATTATATGTGCGGCCCTGGCCCGATGAGCAATGCTGTCGTAAAGATGCTTGACAGCTTGGGCGTTGACCCGGAAGCTATAATGTACGACAACTTCGGGTAACGCAACTGAACAGAAAAGACAAAAGCTTAAATACAATGCCGGGCACATCCTTAGATTACGGTCAACGGATGTGCCCGGTATATTTTGTTTACGGCAAGCAAAATTCCGGTTTTAATCCGTCACAAGCCATAAGGTTTTCCAAAAGACGGTCTTTCACATTGCCAAAGACCGTCTTTTACTTTGCAATATGTGGCTTTTCGCATTGTCAAAAGCCACATATTGCAAACCCCTTCATTATAAGGCATTACGTAACCTGCCGCCAGTCCATGCAAATAAAGCTTCAAAACGGGGTTGCGGATAAAATAAAACTCGTTTCACTACACATTGTTTTGTTTTAAGCCCAATATTGATTACCTTTGTAGGCAGATATAAGTTGAGGAACGGATTATAGCATTATGGATGATAAAATAAGGATTAAAGACATAGCAGAACAAGCTGGTGTATCGGTGGGTACGGTTGACAGGGTGCTTCACAACCGCCCGAATGTATCAAAGTCGGCAAGGGAGAAGGTTGAAGCCGTATTGAAAAACATCAACTATCAGCCCAACATGTATGCAAGCGCACTTGCATACAACAAGTCTTACACATTCTATTGCATAATTCCGAGGCATGGGTCGGAAGCTTACTGGGACGAGATTGAGGAGGGAGCGAACAAGGCGTGTGAAACAAGGCGTGACTTCCACATCCATGTTAAGATGATGTATTACGAACGTTTCAATACAGACACATTCAAAAAAAAATGCAACGAATGCCTTAATAACAACCCTAACGGTGTAATCGTTGTGCCGAGCGAACTTGAAATAACAAAGAATTTCACCGACAAGCTGCACGAACGCAACATTCCGTTCATATTGCTCGACTCGTACATGCCTGACCTTAAACCGCTGTCTTTCTATGGTCAGGACTCTTTCTGTAGCGGATATTTCGCGGCGAAAATGCTCATGCTGATAGCATCCGGCGAAAAGGAAATCATGCTGATGAAGCAGATGAAAGACGGCAAGGTGGCAAGCAAGCAACAGGACAACCGCGAAGTAGGTTTCCGCCACTACATGCAAGACCATTTCCCACAGGTCAAGATACTGGAACTCGACCTGCCATTGGAAGAAGACAAAGACATATACGACACCATTCTGGAAGACTTTTTCACCACACATCCGCACATACATCATTGTATAACATTGTGTTCAAAGGGACACATCGTTGGCGAATTCCTGTTGAAGACAAACCGGCGCGACGTACAGATAATGGGATATGACATGGTGGAACGCAACGCAAAATGCCTGCGGTTGGGGTCAATATCGTTCCTTATAGCGCAACATGCCTTCATGCAGGGCTACAATTGTGTAGACACTTTGTTCAAGGCCATTGTGCTTAAGAAAAAAGTTGACCCGGTAAACTACATGCCGATAGAATTGCTTTCAAAAGAAAATATCGATTTTTACAGAAGAACTCAATTATAACTATAACTCTTTAAAACAAATCAATCTCATGGAAAAAGCACCTTTCATTAAAATCAACAAAGCAGATACGGTTGTTGTCTGCCTGAAAAACTACACGAAGGGAGAAACCATCAACGTTGACGGAGCAACCGTAACGGTGGCGCAAGACACTCCGGTAGGACATAAAATCCTTCTGAAAGACACACCGGCCGGAGTAGACATAATAAAATACGGATACCCCATTGGGCACGCTAAAGAAGACTTGAAGGCCGGACAATGGGTCAACGAGAACAACCTCAAGACCAATCTTGCCGGCACATTGACATATCAATACAATCCTGTACACGAAGAGCTTGCTATTCCAGATGAACAACTTACGTTTAAAGGGTATGTACGCAAAAACGGAGAAGTAGGCATACGCAACGAAGTGTGGATAGTACCGACCGTGGGCTGTGTAAACGGCATAGCCGAAAGGCTGGCAAAAATGTTGGAAGAGGAAACCAAGCTTGAAGGTATTGACGCAGTGCACGCATGGCATCATAATTATGGATGCTCACAACTTAGCGAGGACCATGAAAACACAAGAAAGGTATTGCGTGACATTGTGCTTCATCCCAACGCCGGAGCCGTGTTGGTATTAAGTCTCGGATGCGAAAACAACCAGCCTGACCAGTTCGAGAAACTATTGGGAGATTACGACAAAGACAGGATAAAATTTCTCGTGACACAGAAAGTCCAAGGCGACGAAATAGAGGAAGGCATGAAAATATTGCGCTCGCTTTACGGCATTGCCAAAAATGACAAGCGCACGGATTGTCCGTTGAGCGAACTGCGTGTAGGCTTGAAATGCGGTGGAAGCGACGGCCTAAGCGGCATCACGGCCAACCCGTTGGTAGGTGAATTTTCCGACTTCCTCGTTGCGCAAGGCGGTACGTCAATATTGACCGAAGTTCCCGAAATGTTCGGAGCGGAAACAATATTGATGAACAGGTGTAAAAACGAAGAACTGTTCAACCGGACAGTCAAACTGATAAATGATTTCAAGGAATATTTCATCAGCCATGGCGAACCTGTCGGTGAGAATCCGTCGCCAGGAAACAAAGCCGGCGGAATATCCACTCTTGAGGACAAGGCTTTGGGTTGTACACAAAAGTGCGGACGTGCTCCCGTTTGCGGTGTCCTTGGATATGGTGACAGGTTGGAAACAAAAGGGCTCAACCTGTTGTCCGCACCTGGCAACGACCTCGTGGCCGCCACGGCTCTTGCTGCCGCCGGTTGCCAGATTGTGCTGTTCACGACTGGACGCGGCACACCGTTCGGAACATTCATCCCAACAATGAAGATATCCACAAACAGCAACTTGTTCAACAACAAGCCCAACTGGATAGATTTCAACGCAGGAGAATTAGTTGACGGAACAGACATGAAGTCGCTTTTGCGCAAATTCATAGACAAGATTATTTCCATTGCCAGCGGAGATAAAACATGCAATGAGAAAAACGGCTATCGCGAGATATCAATATTCAAGAATGGTGTCACGCTGTAAGTAGGCATGAGAATAATATAAAGTGGATGACGCTAAGCTTCGATGGGGAGGTGGTGTCATCCACTTTAAAGATATAATGACGATGATTTAGACACAAGAGCTATGAAAATCATATACAGAAATTTCACAAAGCTTTTATCTGCCGGCGCATTCGGAGAAGAATGCGTACTTGAACCCATGTCCAAGTTCAAATGGAGTAAATTATTGTCTGTTGCAAATGTTTACGGAGTATCTGATTTTGTAAACACGGGTATAGCACAAATTGGCAGCGCTATAATACCTGACGGTATATACGAACAAGCCAAAAGCAATGTTTACCGTTCAGAAAACACCCAAAATGAGAAAAACGTAAATCAAGCCTATAATGTAGGAAAACAAAAAAAATTTTCAAACCCATATCTAAACAACCGTTACAGCAAACTTGTATTCAACGAAATACATAACATCGACACATCCATAAACTCCTTAGTGTTACTTGACAAACTAATCAGTAATATCAATACGCTTCTTGATTATGGCGTAACCATAAGGGAAATGGCCGATTTAGGCACTTATCTTAGAACTTATGGTGACAAAATCGACTTTGTAAAAATAGAAAACTGGATAAGGCTGTTGAAAATCCGTAAAATATGCGATTTCATTTGTTGCTATCTCATTGTACTTTTCAATTTTGAAAAAGAAGAATTGCCTTTTTCAAAAGGGCCTGACTTTAAATATATCAATTCTATAAAACACACGTTGGAATTCAATGTGGACATTATAAAAAAAGAATCAAGGCAAGAAGAAACAGACAATTCAGAAGAAAGCATTATCAATCCGATACACAAGCCCAATACACATCCTTTAAAGTATTTCTCATTTATACCGATTGAGGCTTCAAGCCGTTTCATTGCCAATATATGCAAAAGTCTTTCAAACATTGATGAATAACTAAAATTATATAATTTATTTTGAGTTCAGGACGATAAGGTGTATCTTTGCAAAAATAAGATTTTTTTAATGAAACGACATACATTATTCCTTATAAGCATACTCTTTTTCAGTTTGCAACATTTAGCAGCCCAAGACTACGATTACGAAAGTTATATACAATGCGAAGATACATGCAGGCATGTGCACGGCATTGACCTTAGCCATTATCAAGGTGAAGTGTTTTGGGAGGTTGTGGGTGCTAATAGCAAAATGGCATATGTATACCTAAAAGCAACGGAAGGCGGTACGCATATCGATGAGACTTACGAGAAGAACATAGAATTAGCCCACCGCTATGGGTTAAAGGTCGGGTCTTATCATTTCTTCCGTCCTAAAACAGAACTTTCCAAGCAACTTGAGAATTTTATGTCGCAATGCCGTCCAGGCGACCAAGACCTCATACCCATGATTGATATAGAGTCAACGGGAGGATTGAGGACTGATGAGTTCTGTGACTCTTTGTTTAAATTCCTTGACTTAGTAGAAGAGGCTTATCGTCAAAAGCCGTTGTTATATACTTATACGAATTTCTACAACAAGCATCTTCAAGGAAAAATCGACGATTACAAATTGATGATAGCACAATACTCCGAAGAAAAACCAGAGTTGGCAGACGGTAAGGATTATACAATGTGGCAATATACAGCCAAGGGGAAAATAAATGGCATAAACACATACGTTGACAAAAGCCGTTTTATGGGACGCCACAGTATGAGAGAAATCAGATTTAAACATTTTTAACAAAAAGCAATCAATAAATAGAGGATTTTTAAGATGGCTATTATCAAATGTCCTGAATGCGGACACCAAATCAGTGACAAAGCGCCTGTATGTCCGAATTGTGGGGTTGAAATTGCAGGAAAGGTGACCAAGTGCCCATTTTGTGGAGAAGTTTATTTCAACGATGAAGCAGCGTGTCCACATTGCCATAAACAAACACTTAACCATAATGATGACGGACAACAAAGTGGAATATATAGAGACAATGGAGTAAATAGGAATGATAAGTCTCTCGTTATTGGAGCAAGCCATCAAGATGACGATGACACTTCACGACAAGAAAATGTTGATAAAAAAGATTATTGTGACAACAAAAGGTACAGTCAAGGCAAAAAGAACAAAACGACATTGGTTTTGTCGATAATTATAGCCTTGATTGTCATGAGCATTTGTGTTTATTTCTACTATAATGCTAAAACAAACAATGAGCAAAATGAATATGAATTTGCCATGAACAGCAACGACCAAGAGGTATTACAAGAATACTTGGATAACTTCAAGGATGCACCACAAGAACATCTTGACTCTGTTGCTGCACATTTACAAATACTGCTAAAACAAAAACAAGACTGGACAAATGCTGTCGTCAGCAATTCAAAGTCTGCATTGTTAGATTATTTACAATCATATCCAGGCAGTCCATACCAAAAAGAAGCATTAAACAAAATAGATTCTATTGATTGGGAACAAAGCGTCAAGCTCAATACGGCAGATGCATATCAAATGTATATTGACGAACATTCAGACGGAGCACATTATGAAGAGGCTGTCATAGCATTGAAGAAAATTAAATCTAATGAAGTCAGTCTTGATGAGGAGCTTGCCATAAGCAATATATTCTACAATTTTTTTGTAAGCATAAATTCTAAGGACGAAAACGGTTTGACCGCCAATATTGGAGAATATATAAACTTTCTTGGCAAGCAAAATGCCACAAAGAGCGATATCGTGTTGTTCATGCACAAGCTATACAAAGACAATGTAGAAAACATGACTTGGAGTGTTCAAGGCAGTTACGAAATTCATAAAAAAGAAATTGGTAATGAACAATATGAATATGATACGACATTCATGGCCGAACAGAAGGTGAAGAATATAGACGGGACAGAGAATGCAAACAACTTCCGCATCACGGCAAAAGTTGACCCTGACGGAAAGATTACCGAGATGTCCATGACAAAAATTATTGAATAAAGCAAGGAAACATACATGTGCAAGAATGCTCTCAAACAAAGACTGACAACTGTTTTTCTTTTGTTTTGCTATTTTATTTCCACAACAATGTCACAAACAAAGACCGTAGAAATACGTGTTTTACAAACAAGCGACGTACACGGAAGTTTTTTCCCTTACGATTTCATTGACCGTAAACCCGCAGAAGGCTCAATGGCCCGGGCTGCAAGTTATATAAAGGAACTTAGAAAGAAGTATGGAGACAACTTGTTACTGCTTGACAATGGTGATATATTACAAGGGCAACCCACATGTTATTACTGTAACTATATAAAGCCGTCAATGCCAAACGTTGCGGCTTCAGTAATTAATTATATGGGATATGATGCACAGACTGTAGGCAACCACGACATAGAAACCGGACACGCTGTGTATGACAAGTGGATAAGCGAAGTAAAGTGTCCCGTGCTTGGAGCAAACGTAATTGATACGTCAACAGGCAAACCTTATTTGGAACCATATGCCATGTTTGTACGTGACGGTGTACGCATAGCCGTGATAGGCATGTTGACACCTGCTATTCCCAACTGGCTGAACTATAATTTATGGAGTGGAATAAGGTTTGACGACATGGTGGAAAACTCAAAATATTGGATTGAATATATAAAAGAGAAAGAGCATCCTGACGTTGTAATCGGTTTATTCCATTCCGGATGGAACGGCGGCATCATAACAGACAAATATCAAGAAAACGAGACCTTGCGCATAGCACAGGAAGTTCCCGGGTTTGATTTGATTTTATACGGCCATGACCACAAAAGCAATAAATATGTAGTAAAAAATTCTACCGGGGAAACCTTATGCTTAAATCCGTCATCAAACGCAGAATATCTCTGCGACGCATCTATCAAAATAAAGTTTGAGAACGGCACTGTCACATCAAAAACAGTTACAGGCAGTTTGATAGATATAAAGACACGACCTGTCGACAATGATTTTATCGCGTATTTTAAGAATGAAATTGACAGCGTTAACGCTTTTGTAAACCGCAAAATCGGTACATTCACGAACTCTGTCTACACACGCGATTCATATTTCGGCAACAGTGCATTTTGTGATTTCATACATAATCTACAACTTGAAATCACCAAAGCCGACATATCGTTTAATGCGCCTTTGTCATTTGACGCATGTATCAAAGCCGGTGACATACACGTCAGCGACATGTTCAATCTGTATAAATATGAGAACCAAATATACGTATTGCTAATGACCGGCAAGGAAATCCATGATTATCTTGAAATGAGTTATGCACTTTGGACAAACACAATGTCCAACCCCGATGACCATATCATGGCACTTGAACTAAACGGGAACGGAAACAACGGTTATGGTTTTAAGAACCTGGCGTTTAATTTCGACAGTGCAGCCGGAATTGATTACGAGGTTGATGTGACAAAACCGGAAGGGTGCAAGATTATAATCAAGGGAATGTCTGACGGCCGGCCATTTGACGAAAAAAAATGGTACAAGGTGGCAATGAACAGTTACAGAGGCAACGGTGGGGGTGAGTTGCTGACAAAAGGTGCCGGTATTCCGCACGATTCCCTACCAAGTAGGATTGTCTATGAGAGCGAGCGCGACCAACGTTATTACCTGATGAAAGAAATAGAGAAGGCCGGCATCATGACGCCACGTCCCAACAATAATTGGCATTTCATACCTGTTGAATGGACTGCCGAGGCTATCAGGCGTGACAAGGCGTTGTTGTTTGGTAATGATTGACAGCTTGACAATCACTCCAAAATCACAATACTGCCTCTTCGTCACAATAATGGGATACGGCAATAACACTCTTTATTCAAAAGCGACTTTCAACAAGACAAATTATCAATAAAGGCGATGAAAAGATATTGGTTTGTTTTCTGCAACACAGAGCTGATGCTTGAAAAGACACCTGATGGCAAATATACCATACCATTACAGGAAGAAGCACCGTTAACTATTGCGAAACCAATTGGGGAGATACACAACATCACCACACTTGGCGGCATTGAGGTAAAAGCCTACAGTACGGACAGCCTACTTCCCAACGACGGGATGTATGAACTTTGCGGCTTGCGTGCGTCATACAAGAAGTTGCCTTTAGACTTATACACGAAAGCCGGCAAATGCGCGGAAATACTTTATTGGGACGCGAACACAAAATACTGCGGCAGATGTGGAGGCCCTATGAAGCTGCATACGGACATATCCAAGGTTTGCACAAAGTGCGGCCGCGAGGTATGGCCGCAATTGTCAACGGCTATAATCGTGCTAATCCATCGAGGTGATGATGTATTATTGGTACACGCAAACAATTTCAAAGGGCATTATTACGGTCTTGTAGCAGGATTTGTCGAAACAGGCGAGACGCTCGAACAAGCCGTAATCCGGGAAGTGTCCGAAGAAACAGGCCTTAGTATACAAAATCTCCGCTATTTCGGCTCACAGCCTTGGCCGTATCCATGCGGTCTGATGGTCGGTTTCCATGCCGACTACGCAGGGGGAGAAATAAAATTACAACGTTCGGAATTAGGCGATGGCGGATGGTTCAATAAGAATAACTTGCCGGAGATTCCGGAGAAGTTGTCCATTGCCCGCAAACTGATTGACGATTGGCTCTGCAACTATTAAAATGCGGCATCAACCCATTGGCTGAATTATTTTAACGGCACGGACGATAGTTACTTTTTAAAACTGCGTCCTTTCATCTTTCAAGACATAGTGTTTTGCCTTTTAAATGATTGCCTTTCACGCTATAAAAGGATGCCTCTTGGAAACATGTTGGAAAGGAGTGAAAACCGTAAGTAAAAGCCATCGAAATACAACAAACCGGAAGCTCCTGCCATAAAGAGACGAAAATAATTCCGTCAACAGGTTACATCAATAAAAAACGAACCAGCATCTCCAGACATTTACGTCGCATCAAAACTTTATGGCAACAAGCTGATTGTCAATCATATGGCAAAGTCATTTTTTTAAATCGAAATAATACATTTTTTGTTGATTTGTTTGCTCGCAACGGATTAAAACCTTAACTTTGTAAACCAAAAAACAAATTAAGAATCTATTAACATTCAAAAAACCTAAAAAGATTTAAACATGGCTAAAGTAGTAACATTGGGCGAAATAATGCTTCGCCTGTCATCGCCCGGACAGAAAAGGTTTGTTCAAAGCGATGTGTTCGATGTGGTATATGGCGGCGGCGAGGCAAATGTTGCCGTTAGTGTGGCAAACTACGGTCACGAAGCATACTTCGTAACAAAGCTCCCCAAACATGAGATAGGACAGTGTGCGGTGAACGCGCTACGCCGTTATGGTGTAGACACACGTTACATAGCACGCGGTGGAGACCGTGTGGGTATATACTACCTTGAAAGCGGTGCTTGTATGCGTCCGTCAAAAGTTATTTATGACCGGGCACACAGTGCTATAGCAGAAGCCAATCCGGAAGACTTCGACTTCGACAAAATTATGGAAGGAGCTCAGTGGTTCCATTGGAGCGGCATCACTCCGGCCATAAGCGACAAGGCGGCCGAGCTGACACGTCTTGCCTGCGAGGCGGCTAAGCGCCACGGCGTTACCGTAAGCGTTGACCTTAACTTCCGCAAGAAGCTGTGGACCTCGGAGAAGGCGCAGAGCATTATGAAACCGTTGATGAAATATGTTGACGTTTGCATCGGCAACGAAGAAGACGCCCAGCTTTGCCTCGGCTTCAAGCCGGAGGCCGACGTTGAAGGCGGCAAGACCGACGCCGAGGGATACTACGGCATATTCAAGGGCATGATGCAGGAGTTCGGCTTCAAGTATGTTGTGTCAACCCTGCGTGAGTCGCTCTCGGCAAGCCACAACGGCTGGAAAGCGCTCATCTACGACGGCAAGGAGTTCTACCAGAGCAAGCGTTACGATATACTGCCCATCATTGACCGCGTAGGCGGCGGCGACTCGTTCTCGGGCGGCTTGATACACGGCATGTTGACATATCCTGACAACCAGGGCAAAGCTCTCGAGTTTGCCGTAGCCGCTTCGGCTCTGAAGCATACTATACCGGGCGACTTCAACCTGATGTCGGCAGCCGAGGTGGAGAACCTTGCCGGCGGCGACGCTTCGGGACGCGTGCAGCGTTAATGGGAGTGAAAAGTGAAGATTGAAAAACGAAAAATCCGAATGCAGTAAAAGTGAAAAGTTAAAATGAAAAGTCCAAATGTTTAGTTAGAAATGGATTTTTAACTTTTCACTTTTAGCTTTTAACTTATAAAAAAGACATTATGGCAAAGTTTGATAAGATAGCAGTATTGCAGAAGATGGGTACTACGGGAATGGTGCCCGTTTTCTACCACAAGGATGTGGAAATAGCAAAGAAGGTTGTGAAGGCTTGCTACGACGGCGGCGTGCGTGCATTCGAGTTCACCAACCGTGGCGACTTCGCCCACGAAGTATTTGGCGAGGTGGTTAAGTTCGCAGCCAAAGAGTGCCCCGAGCTTGCACTAGGCGTAGGTTCGGTGGTTGATGCGGCCACGGCTGCGCTGTACATCCAGCTGGGTGCCAACTTCGTGGTAGGCCCGTTGTACAATCCCGACATAGCAACAGTTTGTAACCGTCGCCTTATTCCTTATACCCCAGGATGCGGTAGTGTATCCGAGATAGGTTTTGCCCAGGAAAAGGGATGTGACCTTTGCAAGGTGTTCCCAGGCGATGTTCTCGGCCCGAAATTGGTTAAGGGATTACTTGCTCCTATGCCGTGGTCGAAACTTATGGTCACTGGAGGCGTGTCACCTGACGAAGAGAATCTTACATCATGGTTCAAGGCTGGTGTATTCTGTGTCGGTATGGGTTCAAAGTTGTTCCCAAAAGATGTTGTGGCAGCTGAAAACTGGCAAGCCATTACTGATAAGTGTAAAGAAGCATTAGGTTATATTGCCAAGGCTAGAGGATAAAACATGCGTGTTTAAAGGCTCAACGGTGCTTATTGGCTTGTTGAGCCTTTTTTTGTTTTCAGCTTGTAAACCAACCGGTAATGCAACGGTAGACAAGTTGAATTCTATGTCATACGCGTACCATTACCGCAATCTTGATTCTGTTAAGAGTTTCGCATTAAAAGCATTGGACTTTTCTTCCAATTATTCATCAGGCAAAGCAGAAGCTTACAACAATCTTGTATTTGCAGACATTGCACTAATGGATTATGAAAGAGCTTATGCCCGTCTTGATAGTGTCGCGCTGGTTACAGACAATCAGGTGGAACTGCTTTTGGCCGATGTACAATATATGCGTCTGTGTCAACGTGAGTCAAAAAACAAAGATTTCTACTACTACCGTGAGCGTGCAATAAGACGCATGATGCGTATTGAAGAGGAAAAAGACAACTTGGCTGAACACATAAAAAAGCGTTATTTATATGCACAAACAGAGTTTCAGATTGTCTGCTCCACATATTATTATTATGTGGGATTAGCACAGCAGGCGGCAAACGCCATATCACAAATCAATTTGGCTGGCGGCATACAGGCCGATACGGCACAATATGTCAATTATCTATACCAGATTGGTAGCGGTGGCATATTTGACAAAGGGACTGTTATAAATGTACAACAAAAGGAGTTTGAATACTTGTTCAAATGCTATGTCCTTTCAAGACGCAACGGCCTTTTATATTGGCAAGCTAATGCTTTGCAAGCTATAAGCGAGCATTTACTTGATGAGAATGAAGCCAAACGGCTGATACGCGATAATAAAGCTGCCATAATGTACCTTAACGAAGACAATATGCCAGACAGCCTCTTAGCTGGGTATTTTGCACAAAAGGCACTTGACATCTTTAAAGCATACGGAGACATATACCAAACTGCAGGTGCTTATAGAACTTTGTCGCAATGCTATTTTGCACTTGGTGATTACCAATCGTCACTCATATGCTTGGAAAATGCTTTGTATAAGTATGAAGCTATAAGCAAAACTCCTGACCTTATTGCAAGTATCAGGGAATGCCTAAGTCTTGTATACTCGGCAATGGACGATAAAAACAATAGCGATATAAACAGAAATGCCTACCTTGACATACAAGAGTACACGAGGCAAGACCGTCAGCTTGAAGCCCGTGCAGAAATGCTGGGCCACACCTCCTCACAGCTCAATTTTCTTATTACTGCAATAGTAGTTATGATGGTGATAGTATGCGTGTTGTTGTATATAATAAATTTAAAAGGTCGGAAAAAATACAATACTGCATATATGAACCGTCTGTTTACGCCTTTAATGGATTGGGAGCAAGCCAACAAAACTAAAATTGACATCCTTGACAATAAATTGGAGACATTAAATGAGCAGCTCTCCCTGACGAAACTTCAATTAGAAAAAAGTAAAAAAAGAAGCCTCGACAATAAGGCGAAAGTATTTTTGTTAAATAATGTAATCCCTTTTATTGATAGGATAATCAATGAAGCGGCAAGTCTGAAAAAGAAAAATTATTCTGAAAACAAGCGTAAAGGGGATATTGAATATATGGCAGAACTTGCTGACAAAATAAGCGAATATAACGAGGTGCTAACGCATTGGATACAATTACAGCAAGGGGAGCTGAACTTGCATATTGAAAGCTTCCGCCTTCAAGATGTTTTTTCTATTCTCTCAAAATCAGAAATGTCATTCAGACTGAAAGGAATAAAATTTGATGTCGAACCAACAGACATTATAGTAAAAGCAGATAAGGTATTAACTCTTTTCATGTTGAATACGCTATCTGATAATGCTCGCAAATTCACACCACATGGTGGTATTGTAAAGGTCTCGGCAACCAAAGCAACCGACTACGTTGAAATTTCTGTTAAAGATACGGGCAAAGGACTTTCGCAAGGTGAACTTTCAAAAATATTCGACCACAAAGTTTACAACGGCCATGGTTTTGGCCTTATGAATTGTAAAGGCATAATTGACAAATATAAGAAGATAAGCCAAATATTCAATGTTTGTGGACTTTTTGCTGAAAGCGAAAAAAACAATGGAAGTCGATTTTTTTTCAGATTACCGTATGGCGTAATACGCACTATATCAATATTGCTTCTCATATTCACAAAAGGCTCAAGCTATTCAGCCACATACAATGTTGTGGAAGGGGAGCTTTTACGAAAGGCTGGCATATATGCAGATTCCGCATATTATAGCAATTTGGCAGGCAACTATGAAAAGACGCTAATCTTTGCCGACTCTGCACGTATTTACCTGAATAAGCATCATAAGATAAAGTATCCTCAAAGCAACGTTCTCATGTCAGGGAAATATGATGACGCAGCTACTCCTGCCGAGATATTATGGTTTACTAATAAGTTTAAGACTAATTATGATATTATATTAGACATTCGCAATGAAAGTGCCGTTGCCGCGCTTGCCCTGCACAAATGGAATGTGTACACATACAACAATAAAATTTATACCCGATTGTTCAAGGAATTGTCTTCTGACAAAGGCTTGGAAGATTATTGTGTCACGATGCAGTCTGCAAGTTCTAATAAAACTATTGCTATTGTTGTTTTAGTATTAATGCTTACAACAATAATCTTTGCATACTATTTCTTATATTACCGACATATACTTTATTTTCGTTCATGTGCTGATAAAATACGCAATACTAACAAAATTCTCCTTTCAAACATTCCTGACGACGAAAAGCTTAAAATGATAAATGGCATTGATGCTTCCAATTATCCGGAGGCATTAAAGAATGTTATAGGAAAAATTAAAAAGGCTTTGCATGACTCTGTTGAATTCGGAAAATCCAAACTCTTGTCAATAGAACTTGAAGAAGACGAATTACGTAGAGTTTCATACGAAAAAGACAAATTATATGTATGCAACAGCATAATAGATAACAGTTTGAGCACATTGAAACATGAAACGATGTATTATCCGGCACGGATAAAGCACCTGTTAAATGTTGAAGAGGATAATATCAACGCTGTAAGTGAAATTGTTTCATATTACAAAGAACTGTACTCCATTTTATACGAACAGGTAAGGCTTCAGTCGGACGCAATAATGTTTGAATGCAAATCCATCTCCCTGAAAGACATGCTTGGCGTGAATGAATGTGTATTAGGCGATAAAACACTTATAGCGTATCTGTTTGATATACTTAAACATCAATGTGGATGCCATTATTCTTCGGTAAAAAAATGTCCGACAGACGGGAAATATGTTATAATCGAATTTGTAAATAACGAAATGTCGCTTAAGGACAAGCAATGCCCGGATTTTTTTTCTCCGTCAATACGTAATATCCCATTCATGATTTGCAGGCAAGTCTTGCGTGAAATAGCAGAACAAACAAACCTTCATGGATGTGGAATTACAGTGACTCCATTAAAAAATGGTGGGATATCAATCAATTTGACTTTTGCAAAAGCGGTAAAGCGAATAGAATATGCCAATGCCGTATACAAATAAAATATCATGAGTATGGAAAATTTCAAAGTTATAATTGTAGAAGATGTGCCCCTGGAATTGAAAGGCACAGAAGGCATTTTGAGAAATGATGTGCCTGAAGCAGATATCATAGGCACAGCAAGCAATGAGGCCGAATATTGGCACTTACTGAAACAACAAAAGCCGGACTTAGTGTTGCTTGACTTAGGACTCGGAGGTTCGACTACTGTCGGAGTGGAAATATGTCGACACACCAAAGACATATATCATGATATGAAAGTCCTTATTTTCACAGGCGAAATCCTAAACGAGAAGTTATGGGTGGACGCACTTGATGCCGGATGTGACGGCATAATACTTAAAAGCGGAGAGTTGCTGACAAGGAGGGATATCGTAAACGTTATGGACGGTCGGAAATTTGTATTCAATCAACCTATACTTGAAAAAATAATAAAGCGTTTCAAACAAAGTGTGAATAGCCAAATAATACGACAGGAGGCACTTGTCAACTATGAAATAGATGAATATGACGAACGTTTCCTCCGTCATCTCGCCCTTGGATATACGAAAGAGCAGATAACAGGCTTACACGGAATGCCATTCGGAGTGAAAAGCCTTGAGAAAAGACAAAATGAACTTGTGCGCAAACTGTTTCCTGACGGTAACGGTGGCATTGGGGTAAATGCAACCAGACTTGTCACAAGAGCCATAGAACTCCATATTCTTGATGCGGACAATTTACATCCGGATGACAATTAATATATTATTAGATTGATGACATGATGCGTAAATTATTCCCAACTATTGCAATCATATTGGTCATTATACAAGTCTTTCTGGTCTTGTTCTCATGGATAGTCGCTGCTGTAGTTCCGTCCTTGCCGTTAAAATCGTTGTTGAGCGGTGAGGGTATACGATGGTTTATGGGAAGTTTCGCCAATAATATTTCAAGCCAATTTCTCGTATGGATGCTTCTCTGGGCCATGTCATATGGCTCTTTTGTAAAAAGCGGTTTAGGTAATGCAATTATCAAGTTAGGTAAAGGGGTAGGGCTTACATACCGTCAACGCCATGCCGTATATTCGTCGATTGCCGTTTTCGTGCTTTCCTGTATTTGTATAATATTATTGGCATTTGTGCCTCACGCCATATTGGTCGGTGTTTCTGGAAATCTATTTCCAAGTCCGTTTAGTGCAGCCATTGTACCAATACTTGCATTTGTACTCATGGTTATGTCGCTTTTATATGGAATGCTTTGTGGAACGTTCGCCGGTATTGGAGACGCCTTCAACAGTCTATGTTCAGGCATTATAATGTCTGCTCCGTTATTTCCAATATATATATTGGCTATTCAACTTTTTCATTCAACACTGTTCATATTTGCTTTTGTTGACAAATGAAATACAACTGTTGTATGTTTCAGCTATAAAATTCCTTTTGTGGTAGGCAGTTCATAATGATAAATGTCACGTCTGACAGCCATTCGAAGAGCGCGTGACAAAGCTTTGAATATGCCTTCTATCTTGTGGTGTTCATTCTGTCCCTCGGCCTTTATGTTAAGGTTCATGCGTGCGGCATCGCTGAGACTCTTGAAAAAATGGAAAAACATTTCAGTTGGCATTTCTCCGATTTTTTCCCGTTTGAACTCCGCATCCCATACGAGCCATGGCCTTCCTCCGAAATCAAGGGCAACCTGACATAAGCAATCATCCATTGGCAGGCTGTAACCGTAACGCTCCATTCCGCGCTTGTCGCCAAGCGCCATATTCAGGCATTCGCCTAATGCAAGAGCCGTATCTTCTATTGTATGATGCTCATCTACATGAAGGTCTCCATTCGTGTGTATTGTCATGTCCATCATGCCGTGACGGCTTATCTGTTCAAGCATATGGTCAAAGAAGCCTATGCCTGTCGATATGTCGCATTTCCCAGTACCGTCAACGTTCAGTGTCACATGGATGTCTGTCTCCCGGGTTGTCCTTTTTACTTCTGCCACACGTTCACCGGCGAATAATATTTCCGCTATTTTATCCCATGTCATGCCGTCCTTACCGAGTATAAGGGCCTTGCAGCCTATATTTTCGGCAAGCAGGCGGTCTGTGTCGCGGTCGCCTATGACAAAACTTCCTTTTATGTCATATTCCGAATTGTTCAAATACTCGGTAAGCATCCCCGTTCCAGGCTTGCGGCAAGGATGATTGTCTTCCGGAAAATGGCGGTCTATAAGAATATCATCAAATGTTATTCCTTCACCGGAAAGAGTTTGCAGAATGAAATTATGTACAGGCCAAAACGTATCTTCGGGGAAAGAACTTGTACCGAGACCATCTTGATTGCTTACCATGACAAAGCGGAAATCAAGGTGTGAACGTATGAAGCCCAAGTTCCTGAAAACCCCAGTTACAAACTTCAATTTATCAAACGAATCTACTTGCTCGTCATACGGTTCTTCAACAAGCGTTCCGTCACGGTCGATAAACAAGATGCGCTGTTTTCCCATAGCCGTCATTTCAGCCTTTTAGTTCTTTAACCAACTCTTTCTTTTCTTTTTCCTTCGTACTTATGCTGCCATAAAGGAAATAACATACAAAAAGGATAAAGATATTTACATATTCCCATATAAAAAACGTCAGTATGAAAACAACAAGCTGTATTGCCGTAAAATAAGACGGCAGGCCTGTAGGGTCGCCGATGAAGTTCACACCATATACCGAAAATGAGTTTGCGGCCAAGACTATGAACATAGGTATTGAGACAAGCACTGCGCAGACTGAAGCACAAAGTGTAGCAATGAACAATGCCGTGAATATCAGCCCCCAATGGCGCAATCCGGTTTTATATGACTTGAATATTATCTTACCAAGCCTGCTTTCTGGTTCCATAAAATACTTCATAGCCACATATATGAACGGAAGCAATAGAAACATTACAATTATAGACACACCTCCAAATATGTAGAAAAGAGGCTGCATCTCCACCAAACTAACTGGCTGTTTGGCCATAACCACGCCATAAGCCACGAAAGCATAAACCGAGACAAGCACAACGCAAAACGCTATGTAGCAGGCCGCTATGTTGGTGCATCTTGCGATGTTCCATTTCATAGGGCGGCCGTTAACGAGGCTAATTACCTTTGCGTAATATGCTATTTCAGCAGCCAAAGTTGCAAGTGACGCCACGCACAATGCTATTGTAACCCCTGTATTGTTACCATAAAGCATGACGTGTATATAGAGCGACAGATACACAGCCGACACAAGAGCCAATACCAGGCAATAAGCCCAGGTACGGCTGAAAATGTTTCGAATATTGTCGAAGAACATGCTGTGCGCTTCAGACAGACAAGCCGTATAGCTGCGGCTTTTGCTTATCGAGGCTTGTTTTAGATTATCCATGCTAATGTGTTTTTATATGACATTGACGCAGCCTATGGTTGTTTTGCTTTCGCTTTTACCATGACAATTCGTCAATTGTTGGATTTTTGCCACAAAGGTAGCAATATTCTTAATAATATGAAACCATGATATGGATAAAAATTGCTAACTTTGCCCGAAAATAAGCGGTTGTAGGATGGGGATATGCCCGATGCGGGCATCTTCATGCACGCCAATCAAATGGCAGTTTACCATTTTTATAAAAACAATTCATCTAATATAATAATGTAATGAAACTTCTAAAATGGGGATTTATAGGTTGCGGCGAAGTTACAGAAAAGAAGTCGGGGCCTGCCTTCAACGATGTTGAAGGCTCTGAAGTGATTGCCGTGATGAGCCGCAATGCCGACAAGGCACGCTCATACGCCGAACGCCACCATGTGAAAAGATGGTACACCGATGCCCAAGAGCTTATCAACGACCCTGACGTAAACGCCATTTACATAGCCACGCCGCCTTCAAGCCACGCCACATTCGCCATCATGGCGATGCGTGCCGGCAAGCCTGTCTATGTGGAAAAGCCGTTGGCAGCCAATTACGACGACTGCGCGAGGATTAACCGTGTAAGCGAACAGACGGGAGTTCCGTGCTTCGTGGCATATTACAGAAGATACCTGCCATATTTTAAGAAGGTGAAGGACATCATACAACAAAAAAGAATTGGCGACATAATGAACGTACAAATAAGGTTCTCTTGCCCTCCACGCGACCTTGACTACTCGGCAGGAGCAACCCTTCCGTGGCGTTTGCAGCCCGACATTGCCGGCGGCGGCTACTTCTACGACCTTGCTCCTCACCAGCTCGACTTGCTGCAAGACCTGTTCGGGGTCATAGTCGAAGCTGAAGGCATGTGCGCCAACCGCGCCGGCTTGTATCAGGCAGAAGACAGCGTCAGTGCGTGTTTCCGTTTTGAAAGCGGACTGCCCGGAAGCGGCTCGTGGTGTTTCGTCGGACATAAGTCGGCAAGGGAAGACCGCATAGAAGTAATCGGGGACAAGGGAATGCTGTGTTTCTCGGTTTACAATTATGACCCTATCCAGCTCGTGACAAGCGAAGGCACTACAAGCATCACCGTACCAAACCCTCCATATGTGCAGCTACCGATAATAAAAGCCGTGATTGAAGACTTGCAGGGTATAGGCGTATGCTCATGTACAAGCGTCTCGGCAACCCCGGTTAACTGGGTGATGGACAGGATTTTAGGCAAATTCTGACAAGTTTTCATTCAATACGCTTTCCAATATGCCGTCTTTGGCATTCTCAAAGGCCGTCTTTAACCCGGTCAAAGACGGCCTTTGAGGGCGCGATTGACGGTCTTTTACAAATACAAGCATCTTCAAATATAAATTGTTCATGAACAAACCATATCGCATTCTCATATCAACGGTTTTCAGCATGGCCTTTGCCAGTGTGCCTGTCTGCGGCGAAAAGCCGACATGGCAACATGCCTCATCAAATGAAAACAGCGTCAAACAAAGTGTCGCGGAGTATGTACAATACAGCAAATCGGACAGCATGAAGGTCGTTTCACTGCTCGACGGCGCACGCCGCCAGGCGGAAGGGACAAATTTCACGATATATTTTGCGCGCAAATTGCTTGGCCTGCCTTACGTGGCGCACACTCTTGAAATAAACAAGCGCGAGCGTCTTGTTGTCAACCTTAGGCAGCTTGACTGTACCACGTATGTAGAAAACGTTGTGGCCCTGACCATGTGCGTCAGGCAAAAAGCCTATTCGTTCAGTGCATTCTGCGCCAATTTGCAGAAGATACGTTACCGTGGCGGAGCCGTTCCTCATTATGTAAGCCGACTGCATTACTTTACCGACTGGATAGAAGACAACACAGCCAAGGGCTTGTGCCGCGAAATACAGTCGCCGGTGCCCCCGTTTTCAGCAACACAGAAAATCAACGTATATTATATGTCAACATATCCAAGCAAATACAAAATGCTGAAGGAAAACCCTGAATACGTGCCGCAAATATCTGAAACGGAAAAAAGCCTGAACAAGCTGGCATTCAAATACATTCCTAAATCCGCAGTAAAGAATACGTCTTTATTACGGAACACGGTAAAAGACGGTGACATCATAGCCCTTACCACCACGCTGAAAGGACTTGACATACAGCACATAGGCTTCGCCGTGTGGCATGATGACGGGCTGCACCTGCTAAACGCCTCCAGCCTTAGGCACAAGGTCGTAGAAGAACCGCAGACGCTGTACACTTATCTGCAAAAGCAACGCACCATGACGGGTATGAGAGTAGTCAGGCTTTCGGGGCGGTAATCATTGCCGTCACGTTTAAAGCACGATTGAAGCATAACCTGTTGTTTTTACCGCAAACTTTTGTTCAAGTGACCAAAAATTACTACTTTTGCGGTCGGTTAAAAAATTGCATAAATCAATTCGCGATGAACATATCTTATAAATGGCTTAAGGAATACGTTGATTTCACCCTTACGCCTCAAGAAGTTTGCGACGCCCTTACATCTACCGGACTTGAAGTAGACGCTTTAGAGGAAGTGCAGAGCATCAAGGGCGGACTTAAAGGCTTGTATGTAGGCAAAGTGCTTACATGTGAACTCCACCCGAATTCAGACCATCTGCATGTCACTACTGTTGACCTTGGACGCGAAACGCCGTCACAAATTGTATGCGGCGCTCCGAACGTTGCCGCAGGACAGAAGGTAATAGTTGCCGACTTGGGCTGCGTCCTGTATGACGGCGACAAGGAATTTGTAATAAAAAAATCCAAACTGCGTGGCGTGGAAAGTTTCGGTATGATATGTGCCGAAGACGAAATAGGCGTAGGCACAAGCCATGACGGAATAATTGTATTGCCTGAAGATGCCAAGGTGGGCCAGCCTGCGGCAGAATATTACAACCTTGAAAGCGACTGGCTCATCGAGATTGACATAACCGCCAACCGTGCCGACGCGCTGTCTCATTGGGGCGTAGCGCGCGACCTTTACGCATGGCTGGTACGCAATGGCTATGAAACGTCGCTGCATCGTCCTGACTGCAATGGTTTCACCGTTGACAACAATGACCTGCCTGTAAAGGTGACAATAGAGAACGATGACGCCTGCAAACGCTATGCCTGCGTCAGCATAACCGATTGCGAGGTCAAGGAAAGCCCGGCATGGCTGCAAGACAGGCTCCGCGTAATAGGCCTGCGCCCGATAAACAACATCGTAGACATCACCAATTATATAATGATGGCTTACGGCCAGCCGTTGCATTGCTTTGACGCCGACATGGTGGCAGGCCATCATATTGTAGTCAAGACCATGCCTGAAGGCACACCGTTCGTTACACTGGACGGAGTAGAGCACAAGCTCGGCTCACACGACCTTGCAATATGCAACGAGGAAGACGCGATGTGCATAGCCGGCGTATTTGGAGGAAAAGGCAGCGGCACGTATGAGACGACAAGGAACGTAGTCCTTGAAAGCGCATACTTCCATCCTATGTGGATAAGGAAAAGCGCACGCCGCCACGGCCTTAGCACGGACGCCTCGTTCCGTTTTGAACGTGGAATAGACCCCAATGGAGTAATATATGCGCTGAAGCAGGCTGCCATCATGTGCAAGGAACTTGTCGGTGGCAAGGTGTCTATGGAAATCAACGATGTTTATCCGAAACCGATACAAGACTTCAAAGTCTCGTTGAGGTATGATTATGTAAATAGCCTGATAGGGAAGGAGTTAAAGCCTGAAACGATAAAGTCTATCGTCACAAGCTTGGAAATGAAGATAGATTCTGAGACAAGTGACGGTGTAGAGCTTAGCGTTCCGCCTTACCGTGTCGATGTGCAGCGTCCTTGTGATGTGGTTGAAGACATCTTGCGCATCTACGGGTATAATAATGTGGAGATACCTACACAGCTGAAAAGCTCGCTTGTAATCAAGGGCTATGAGGACAACAAGCATAAGCTGGAGAACGTTATAGGAGAACAGCTTGTTGGATGCGGCTTCAATGAGATTATGAACAACTCTTTGACGAAGAGTGCTTATTACACAGGTTTGAACGGTTATCATGAAGATAATCTTGTAAAAATCATGAATCCGTTGAGTTCAGACCTGAATGTCATGCGCGCGTCCTTGTTGTTCGGTGGACTTGAAAGTATCGCATATAATGCAAATAGGAAAAACCCCGACTTACGCCTTTTTGAATTTGGCAATGTCTATGAATACAACCATGCCAAACAAAATCCTGACAATCCGATGCAGGCGTATAAGGAGCAAACGCATCTTGGCCTTTGGGTAACAGGCAAACGAGTGTCGGGCAGTTGGGCTCATACAGATGAAGACTCTACATTTTATGAACTGAAAGCTTATGTTGTAAACGTGTTAAGGCGTGTTGGCGTAGCTTCAGGACAGGTTGTTGTAAAGGAATCCGATAATGACATCTTTTCCAATGCCATGGCTTTGGAGACCAGAAACGGTAAAGTTTTGGCTGAATTAGGCGTAGTCAGCAAAAAGTTGATGAAAGCGTTTGGCATAGACAATACTGTTTATTATGCAGACATCCATTGGAATGAGGTTGTGAAAGCTGTCAATAAGAATGTCGTTAGCTTCCATGAAATCAGCAAGTACCCGGCTGTCAGCCGTGACTTGGCATTGCTGATAGACAAAAATGTGAAGTTTGGAGATATTGAACGTATCGCCAACCAGACTGAACGAAAGTTCTTGAAAAAGGTTGAGCTTTTCGACGTTTATGAAGGTAAGAACCTGCCTGAAGGCAAAAAGAGCTATGCTGTGAATTTCATACTTCAAGACGAAAGCAAGACATTGACAGACAAGCAGATAGATGCCATTATGGGTAAATTGATAAACAATCTGAAGAAAGAACTTAACGCAGAATTGAGATAATACACAACAACAAGATAATTATAAAACAATAAATATGGGAAGAGCATTTGAATACCGTAAAGCTACCAAGCTGAAAAGATGGGGCCATATGGCCAGGACTTTTACAAAAATAGGCAAACAAATAGCCATTGCCGTGAAAGCTGGCGGTCCCGACCCGGACAACAATCCACACTTGCGTTCGATAATCCTCAATGCGAAACGTGAGAATATGCCGCTGGAGAATGTGAAGCGCGCAATAAAAAACGCTATGGGTAAAGACCAAAGCGACTACAAAGAAGTCACATATGAAGGATATGGTCCGCATGGCATTGCTATATTTGTAGATGCAGCGACAGACAATACAACCCGAACGGTAGGCAATGTGCGTGCAATATTCAACAAGTTCAGCGGAAACCTTGGTACAATGGGCAGCCTGTCTTTCTTGTTTGACCACAAATGTGTTTTCACTTTCAAGAAAAAGGACGGTCTTGATATTGACGAATTAATCCTCGACCTTATTGATTATGGCGTAGAGGAAGACTATGACGTAGACGATGAGACTGACGAGATAACAATATACGGCGACCCGAAGAGTTTTGGTGACATTCAAAAACATCTGGAAGAAAACGGATTTGAAGTTACAGGAGCTGAGTTTACACGCATTCCTAATGACTTGAAAGAAGTTACTCCTGAGGAACGTGCGACGATAGACAAGATGGTTGACTTGCTTGAGGATGACGACGATGTGCAGAATGTTTATACCAACATGAAGCCTGAAGAATAATCCTTTAGCCGTATATAAATGTTTTATTTAAGTGAATAAGATTTCATACACGACATCAGGTACTTGCAGCAAAGTCATCAATCTCGAAATTGATGACAATAACCGAATAAACAACATAAGTTTTATCGGTGGATGCAATGGGAACCTGCAAGGTATCTGCTCTCTGGTAAATGGAATGGATGCTGATGAAGTTAAAAAGCGCCTTGACGGCATTCGTTGTGGGAACAAGCAGACAAGTTGCCCAGACCAATTATGCCGTGCAATAGATGCATTAAAAAGTATCAAATAAGTACGAGGGGGCTTGATGGCTCCCTCGTACTCTTTTTCAGTTAAATTCATTATTTAACGCTATTATAGTCTTCAGGGGTTACGATGACCTCTATAAGTTTTTTCCCCTTGTTTTTTGACGAATAATATGTGTAGGCAAAGTTAAAACCATGTTCCTTATAGACTCTTATTGATGTTGCCTCCTTCACACCTTTTACCAATTCCTCCTTTGCCTGCTGGTTATTTATTGCCGCCACTGTATCGGCTTTACCGCTAATAGTATAAAAATAATGGATTGTCTTCTTGTTTTTTTCATAAGTCATACTGTCATTAACAATAAACTCTGAAACTTGTACAGGACAATTCTTGCGTGTAAACTCCTTTGCTTCACGGGCAGCTTTGTCTTCAAGGCTTTCATGGCAAGATGCGAAAATGACAGCGCAAGTAAAAACAAATAAATATTTTTTCATTGATATTAATTCTTTCTATATTATGCAAAGTTAAGCAATATCTTTTCTATATGCATATCTGCAAGTCGTTTTTTTCAATTTATTCATAAAAATAGCCAATTTCTTAGGAATGAATGGCATTTTTTTGTATATTTGCGTTCCAAAAAGATTGATTGATGAACGAAATTAGGAACTTTTGCATAATAGCACATATCGACCACGGAAAATCTACTATAGCAGACCGTTTGTTGGAATATACCAATACAATCCAAATAACAGAAGGACAAATGCTTGACGACATGGAACTTGAGCGTGAACGAGGTATCACGATAAAGAGCCATGCCATACAGATGGAATACGATTATAAAGGTTCAAAGTATGTGCTTAATCTAATCGACACTCCGGGACACGTTGACTTTTCCTATGAAGTATCAAGAAGCATTGCGGCATGTGAAGGTGCGTTGCTTGTTGTTGATGCCACGCAAGGCGTGCAAGCCCAAACTATAAGCAACTTGTACATGGCGCTTGAGCATGACTTGGAGATAATTCCTATAATAAACAAGATTGACATGCCGTCAGCCATGCCGGATGAGGTGGAAGATGAAATTGTTGATTTGTTAGGCTGTAGCCGTAGTGAAATCTTACGTGCTTCAGGCAAGACTGGTGAAGGAATAAAAGAAATATTGGATGCTGTCGTTGAGCGTGTTCCGCATCCTACAGGTGATACTAATGCACCATTACAAGCATTGATATTTGATTCTGTCTTCAATCCTTTCAGGGGCATAATCGCTTATTTCAAGATTGAGAACGGTATCATAAGCAAGGGGGACAAAGTCAAATTTTTCAATACAGGGATGGAATATGTGGCTGACGAAGTTGGAGTATTGAAAATGGACATGATACCTCGCGCAAGCTTGGGTACAGGAGACGTGGGATATATCATAAGTGGAATAAAGGACAGCAAAGAAGTAAAGGTCGGTGATACGATAACCCATGTAAACACTCCATGCGACAAAGCCATATCAGGTTTCCAAGAAGTAAAGCCAATGGTTTTTGCCGGAGTATATCCCATTGACCCTGCTGATTACGAAAACTTACGAGCCTCACTTGAGAAATTGCAGTTGAACGATGCTTCATTGACATTCTCGCCGGAATCGTCGGTTGCGTTAGGATTCGGTTTTCGTTGTGGCTTCCTTGGCCTACTTCATATGGAAATTGTACAAGAGCGTTTGGACAGGGAATTTAATATGGATGTCATTACGACAGTTCCCAATGTATCCTACATGGTTTATGACAAGCAAGGAAATGCCAAGGAGGTACATAATCCATCGGGATTACCGGACGCGACTATGATAGACCACATCGAAGAACCATACATTCGTGCATCCATAATAACAAGCACCGATTATATCGGTCCGATAATGAAACTTTGCCTTGACAAGCGTGGAGAACTTGTCAAGCAAGAATATGTCAGCGGAAACAGGGTGGAGTTGTATTTTATGATACCATTAGGTGAGATTGTGATAGACTTTTATGATAAGTTGAAAAGCATCTCAAAGGGGTACGCTTCATTTGACTACCATGTCGATTGCTTCCGCCCGTCAAAGCTTGCAAAGCTTGACATACTGCTAAACGGTGAGCCTGTTGATGCACTGTCAACCTTGACACATCAGGACAATGCAGTAGTTTTGGGCCGCAGGATGTGTGAAAAGCTTAAAGAGCTGATACCAAGACAACAATTTGACATTGCCATACAGGCAGCAATAGGCTCGAAAATCATAGCGCGCGAAACAATAAAGTGCGTACGTAAAGATGTCACGGCAAAGTGTTATGGCGGCGATGTCAGCCGTAAACGCAAGTTATTGGAAAAGCAAAAGAAAGGAAAGAAACGAATGAAACAAATCGGGAATGTAGAAGTTCCGCAGAAAGCGTTTCTTGCAGTATTGAAATTGGACTGATGCGTATGAGTTGAACAACAATGAAAGGAGGAAGGAATGAAAGAGATGTTGAAAACAAAGCGCGACATAGCGCGGGAGCTTGCACGTAAGTACAGTACAATGACTCACGACGAGCTTGACATCCTTGAAAACGTACTTGTTCAAATGAAGTTTGCCAAAGGCGACATGATTTTGAAGGAAGGAGAAGTTTGCAAAAACATATATTACATAGAGAAAGGACTTGTGCGCCAATTCTATTTCAAAAAAGGCAAAGACGTAACAGAGCACATGGCTCCCGAGGGAGAAATAATAATGTGTATCGAAAGCCTTTTCAAAGAGGAACCGACTCGCTTGCAAGTTGAAGCTTTGGAGCCCGTCCTAATATATGCCTTACCCAAAGCCAGGCTTGAAGAAGTGGCTTTGCATAATGTAAACATACAGATATTGTATAGGAAAATACTCGAAGAATCTTTGATTAATTCTCAGATTCATGCAGACTTGGTACGTTTCGAAACAGCCCAAGACCGTTACAGGAAACTATGCAAATTGTCTCCGCAACTGTCATTGCGCGCTCCATTAGTATATATTGCAAGTTATCTGCAAATGACTCCTGAAACATTAAGCCGAGTTCGTGCAAACATAACATTAGGAGAATAATATAAAAAACGGGTCATTGAGGACACAGCCTTTGATGACCCGTTTTTATTTTGTATGGATAAAGATTTTTCTCCAATTTTAAGATGACTTAATTGAAAATAAAGTCAAGTATGCCTCTCATTATCAATGATTGTTTCTTCTCTGATGTAATGCACTCGAAAGGAAATCCCATGGTAAACGTACGGAACCTGTCACCATTGTATGCGACACAAACAGAGTGCCCATTACTTTCGGTCAAGGCGCAAAATGCAGGCTCAATTGGACTTATAAGATTGATGGAAGTTGCCGCATAGTTGAATTCATTTAACGTTGTATATATGTTAAACGATGTCCCCATACCGTTTACGGCATTGTCTGCTCCCGGCCGTATTGTCCCATTTGAAGAAATATGCAATACGTTGTTGATGAAATCTACTTCTTCACGGCTTTTCATATCGCTACCGACATAAGCACCGCTGACAATCAGATTTCCGCCTTGACGCGTATAGTTGGAAAGAAGTGATTGCATTTTAGGCGTGAATGTTTTGTATTGCCGCAGCGAATACCCGTCATCCTTTTCCAAACCAAGTATGAGGTCTATGCACCCATAACGTCCTAAATCTGATACATTCTTACCCAAGGCGAATTTCGAGCAGCTTGCAATATTGTATTTTCCGGCGCTCATTATGGCTTTTGCATGAATGGGAATGTAGTTGAAGTCGTTGCCCGCTATTATATGTCCGGCCAATTCATTGCCACTGTAACCTAAACTTCCTTCTCCTTCCTTGCCAGCCTCGCTTTTGTCAAAGCATATCTGCCTGCCTGCAAATCCAAGCGTTTTGCCGAACGAAACGCCAGGGTCTGCGTCAAGGTCGAAGCCCTGTCTTGCGCCGTCATTGACGGGAGCTGGAGCAGCAAGGCGTTGGAAGCCGTTGACTATGAGCACCGTCTCTTCTGCATTAGGATTATACAAAGCCGATACCACTTCGGATGTAAAACTTTCACCGCCTTCATTTATTGCCGAAATCTTGAAGTTGTACAGAGTATTCGGTGCCAACTTGATTTTGCAGGCAGTGCCGTTTACACGTATGCCATTATCAAAACCGTAATCACCTATGGATGTATAAAGAACATATGATTGCGGCATTGCCGACGGCTCTGTCACATCCGGCTGTGCGTCCCATCTTACAATGATGGTGTCTCCTGCAAAAAACTCGGTGCTGACGTTTATCGGAGCAAGTGGTGTAACAACACATTTCGTATCGTGCATTTCAGAGTTGAACCTTAAGATAGATTTGTATATGCTGCGGGCAAGGGTAAAGCGGAAATTAGGGTCTTGCGCCATGAACATGTCAGGGAAGTTCTGATGCGACAAAGTTTCTATGATTGCGGACGGCACCACCGGGCATCTTGTTTCGGCATAGTTTCTGTCATACAAATTGCGGATGTTCCACTTACCGTATGTCTTTACAATGTCATTATTGGCATTTTCAAGCAACATGCTTGCAAACGTTTTCGAATTTCTGCGTGAATAGCCAGAAGCAAGAAGCCCGTTGCCTGTATTTGTAGTGCAAATAGCCAACGAACCTACAAGTGACGAGTAGTCTTTCGAGTAACCGGCGTCGCTATGTACGGCCAAAGCCAGTTCTATCGGCACATTGAGCCCTTTGTCCTTCGGCGCGAAACAAGAACCACCCACAAGCCAGTTCGTCATGAAAGGCCTGGTGTAAATGTCTTCCTTATAGTCGTCTGTACCGTTCTTGGCACGGTAAACGCTCTCCGGCGCGCCGGCCCATTGCGCATAGTAACGCGCTCCTTCGAGGCATTTTGGCAGTCCGCTTGTCTTGCCGTCCCTCGCGATAAGTCCCATTCCTCCGCCAAAGCGTACAGCATCTGCTGTCACTACACCTTGGTATGCACTTTCGTTTGTAAGTACAACACGGTTGGCGGAGTTGCACCCTTGGTCGAACTCAAATGTCCCAAGATACACCCACGTACCGCCACCCATACGTTGATTGACGCTGAAGACTGTGCGTCGCCCCTTATGATATACGATATATTTGGCATCTGGGACGCTTCTTTTATGTGTAGGATAGCTGACGTAAACGGCGTATCCGCCGCTCTGGGCGAACCGAGGCTGGTAGGATATTTCGCATTCTTTCGACGGCGATGCTACGGCCATGCGCGCTGTGCCGTCATTGAAGGGGTTTTCACGCCCACCGTATTCCTTCTTGCCCGCTGCGAACCCTCTTGTACCGGCATCCTCCCACTTGCGACTGATGTTTATTTCAGTGTAATAAGGCAGCTTGGTCTCATCGTCGTTGTCTACCACCACTTCGTTTTTCTGCCAGTCGCGCTCGCGCGGCGTGAACACTATCGCCCCGGCTTTCTCAAGCATAGGAATAAGGTAGGGCACTACTATTGTTTGTGTAAACAAATCTTCGTTTGTACAGAACATGTTGGGGCGCTGCCATTTCCATATGCCCTTGTTCTGGTCGTAATAGCGTCCGTGGCTCGCCCATATCGCCATATGCTTGTTTTGCAGTCCACGGGTGATATTTATTGGTTTTGATATGTTCTCAACCCAAGGAAGACCTTTATATTCAATATTGTACTTTATTTCTTTAAAAGGCTTCTTGTCCTTGCCGCCTGACGTTGACGATATTACACTACGTTGCGTTCCGCATGCTGTAAGAAGGATGCAGAACAAGAAAATATAAATATTCTTTTGCATGGTTAGTTCCCGGTTGTGAATAATTCAGGATGCCGTCCCGTAAAACCAGTAAAATAATTCTTGATTTCAGCCATGTCCTTGTCTATGTCGCCGCCGGGCATCAGGCTTTCTGTGCACTGGATAAGCTTGCGCTTATAGTCAAGGCCATACAAAAGTATCGGAATCCTGGCTTTCGAAGCTATATAATAGAAGCCTCTTTTCCAATCAGGATTCAGCGACCTTGTACCCTCCGGTGTAATGCAAAGCCTGAAAACCTTTTCACGCATGGCCGTTTCAGCCAGCAGGTCTGTCATTCTCGTATGCTTGTCTCTCCACACGGGTATTCCTCCCATCTTCTTGAGCAATACGCCAAGCGGCCAAACAAACCATTCCTTTTTCATCAAGAATCCAATTTCCATATTTTCAGCCGTCCTGTATAGCAGGCCTATAAGGAAATCAACATTGCTCGTATGGGGAGCAAGACAGATTATGAATTTTTCGGAATGGCTGACTGTCACATTCTTTTTCCACCCCAACCGCTTATATAAAATCCATCTGCAAAATCCTTGAAGCATAAGAATTTGTATGAGTGGTTTTAAATGGTTGCGATATTGTCGGTTATTTCTTCCACTTGTATGCTGAATTTATCTTTCAGGTCCTTGAAATAAGCCCGCGGCGACATACCCGGCTCTACATGGGATATGCGGCATATGTAATTGCGTTGCACGATAATGATTGATGTCAATATCGCATTTACTTCCTCCTGATTCTTCTTGTCACTATACAACGACGCAGCCATGCACTCGGAGAAAAGGTCGCTGCAAATATAGTTGATTATCTTTTTCAGTTTACGTTTGTTTGCCATAATTATTAACTTTAATCCTGGTTATCCATGGCAAATATAAGAAATAAATGGCAAATGTTAATGCGTTGCACAAGGAAAACATACATTTTTTATATTTTATTCAGTTTATACGCAGACAAGCCGTTGCATGCAAAAAGCATGCAGGCGTCACAGGACACGAAAACACCTGTTTTGCAAAAGACCGCATTTCACGTTCCCAAAGATGGTCTTTTACAGCCCGAAAGGCCGTCTTTAACAAGACAAAAGACGGCCTTCTGCAATAAGCCCGTACATTGACGGATTTTTCATAGAATTCAAGGTCATTTATTTTCACATGTGGATGAATTTTCGTAATTTTGCACGTGCCCAACAAAAAAGGCTTACTTGAATAATTAAATTTAAATTTATCGTCATGGAAAAAAGTGCATTGCAACAAGCCAGGATGGCTTACATTCCAAAATTGCCGGAAGCACTTAAGGGGTTAGTTAAGGTAAAAGAGGGTGCTCCGACTCAAAGCGTAGACAATCAAGAGGAAATCAAGCAGTTGTTTCCTAATACTTACGGTATGCCGGTTGTAGAATTCGAACCGAGCGAAACTGAAAACAGCGAAGTCACAAACGTCGGCGTAATCTTAAGCGGCGGACAGGCCCCCGGCGGCCACAACGTCATAACAGGATTGTTTGATACAATAAAGAAGATGAATCCTGAAAACAAGCTGTATGGATTCATCCTCGGCCCCGGCGGATTGGTTGACCACAATTACATTGAAATAACAAAAGACTTCATTGACGACTACCGCAACACCGGCGGATTCGACATGATAGGCTCTGGACGCACGAAATTGGAAAAAGTTGAACAGTTCGAGAAGGGACTTGAGATAGTACGCGAACTCAACATCAAGGCGCTTGTCATCATCGGCGGCGACGACTCGAACACAAACGCCTGCGTGCTGGCCGAATATTATGCGGCAAAAAAATATGGAGTACAGGTTATAGGATGCCCGAAAACAATCGACGGCGACCTCAAGAACAGCCAGATTGAGACTTCTTTTGGATTTGACACAGCCACAAAGACATATTCCGAGCTTGTAGGCAACGTTGAACGCGACTGCAACTCGGCACGCAAGTATTGGCACTTCATAAAGCTAATGGGGCGTTCCGCCAGCCACATCGCATTGGAATGCGCATTGCAGTGCCAGCCGAACATCTGCCTCATATCTGAAGAGGTCAAGGCAAAGAACATGACGCTTAACCAGATTGTCGAGCAGATATGCGAGGTTATCGCCTACCGCGCGTCACAAGGCAACAATTTCGGCGTAATCCTTGTACCTGAAGGCCTGATAGAGTTCATTCCTTCCATTGGAAAACTTATCGAAGAGCTCAACGACCTGCTTGCTTCCCATGGCGACGACTACAAGGGACTCGCCCCTCAAGCACAGCGCGAATACATCATGGCTCACTTGAGCGAGGAGAACAAGCAGACATTCTCCACATTGCCAGGCAACGTGGCACGCCAGCTGTCTTTGGACAGGGACCCGCATGGAAATGTGCAGGTTTCGCTGATTGAAACAGAGAAACTCCTGTCTGACATGTGCGAGGCAAAGTTGGCAGAATGGGCAAAAGAAGGCAAATATACCGGCAAGTTCGCATCACTGCACCACTTCTTCGGATACGAAGGCCGTTGCGCCGCTCCCTCCAATTTCGATGCCGACTATTGTTACGCACTGGGTACAAGCGCAGCTCACCTCATAGCCAATGGCAAGACTGGTTACATGGCAATAGTGCAGAACACCACAAAGCCTGCAAGCGAATGGAAAGCAGGAGGTGTGCCAATCACAATGATGATGAACATCGAGCGCAGGAACGGCGAAATGAAGCCCGTTATACGCAAGGCGCTGGTTGAACTCGACGGCAATCCGTTCAAGGAACTGGAAAGGAACCGTGACAGATGGGCAAAAGAAACTTGCTATATCTATCCAGGACCAATCCAGTATTGGGGACCTGCCGACATATGCGACAGGCCGACAAAGACACTTGCGCTGGAACAGGAATAAACTTCTGACCAAGTTGTTTAGGGGCGGTTTGATGCAAACCGCCCCTAATTAAATGTCAAGGCAGGAAACAGCAAGACGGACATGAACAGTAGAAAACACGCGCCACGCATCAAGCGCAGGCACACCACTCATTATCCGCGCCACGGCACAGGCTTTTGGGCTACGGCCTTACGCCGCTATCCAAGGTGGGCATGGTGGACAGGCGGCCTATGCGTAGTTGCCTTTTACGTATGGATATTCTATTATATATTCGTCGGCCCGTTCGGTTTCCGCTGGAGAGCATTGTACGGTGACGCCAAATACCCTGAAGGCTATGAAATCCGCGGCATAGACATAAGCCACCATCAAGGAGAGATTGATTGGGAGCTGCTGCGTAATGCCATGATAGAAAAGTGCCCCATACGTTTTATCCTGATAAAGGCGACAGAAGGAACAAGCATTGTAGACTCAAGGTTCAGGGAAAATTTCACCCAAGCGCGGGAATATGGGTTCATTAGGGGTGCTTACCATTTCTGGAGCAACAAGTCTTCGGCAAGGGACCAAGCGTATTTCTTTCTCGACAATGTGATTTTGATTGACGGCGACCTTCCGCCCGTACTTGACATCGAGAACAAGCCTAAAGACGTGGCTGTGGAAGACTTCCAGCGCGATGTACTTACATGGCTGCATATTGTAGAAGACAGATACCACGTGAAACCGATAATATATACATATTATAAGTTCAAGATGAAATATCTCGACGCACCGGTATTTGACGACTATCCATATTGGATTGCACATTATTATGTTGACAAGGTTGAATATCCCGGCGAATGGAAGTTCTGGCAACACACGGATGCCGGACGTCTGCCTGGCATCAACGGCTATGTAGATTTCAACATATACAACGGCAGCTATTACGACCTGCGCAAACTTACAATAGGAAATTGATGCTTAAGTTAAACGCTGAAGCCCGTTTGCTCATAGTTATCACATTCGTCCCAATGCCTCAAATTTCAACATGCACCAATTGTTTCTTGTTTCTTTATGTACTAAAACAAGCTTTAACGATTGGGCTTTATCTATAAGCATATCAGCGTCCTGCCCGTAAAATCCGCTTAATACCAATACGGCCTTGTCGGCCATTATTTTTCTGAACGCGGCCATATCGGCCAACAGAATATTACGGTTGATGTTGGCTAAAACCACATCAAAACGCTGTGCAACATGGAGTAGCAGGCCTGCGTCTCCGTGCATTACATTTACACTGCCGACATTATTCAAGCTGCAATTGTGCCTGGTATTCTCTACACTCCACTCATCAATGTCATAAGCGGTAATTTCCGCAGCACCAAGTTTGGCCGAGACAATAGACAATATACCGGTTCCGCAACCACAGTCAAGCACATGTTTTCCATTCAAGTCTGCATCAAATAAATCATTAACAATCATGAATGTTGTTTCATGACCGCCTGTTCCAAAAGCCAGCTTGGCATCTATGGTGATGTCAATGATTCCGTCTTGCACAAACAAAGGCGAATGTATTGTATCATGTATAACACATTTCCCCTCAATGACAATCGGTTCAAATCCGTACGTTTCCCATGTTTCATTCCAGTTTTTATCCTCAACATCTTCAATTATATACGAGATATCAATGTCATTTATGGGAAAAAACTTAACACATGAGTCAACAGCACTCTTGTCGAATGCCCCCTCCTGAATATACCCCGTTACGGTATTTCCTTCGTATTCAAAAGATTCGAAACACACTTCACCCAAAACTTCGCACAATACATCCTTAGAAGCTTGTAACTTGACCGCATCACCGATTGCGTCATTCCCGTTTGCAGACAAAGTAAATATGGCTTTCAGATATTTCATATACTTGTTAAATTCTTCTGCAAATGTATAAAAAATAGGGTAAAACCTATCGGCTTTTAGGGTTTTTCCGTATTTTTGCAATAAACTTATTTCATAAATTTGTAGCGCAATTAAATGATTACAAGGAGGCAATATATGAATATTAAAAAGATTGTTTGGGGGTTGTCTTTGTTCTACACGGTCTTGCCAAGCGCAAATGCACAAGACGACATGTATTTCACTCCAAAGAAAGTTGACAAGATAGAGAATACAAAAGAGAGTAACGCAGTACGCCAAGCATTGGTTAGGGATGTTGATGAATACAACCGCCGCAACCAATATTCAAGCCAGTATCAGAATATCGATTTGGACACGCTGTACAGCGACGTTATAATCGTCGATTCAGTTTCGGCTGACACAATTGTAGGAAACGTGTTTTCTAAAGGTGATATTGATTATGCTTATGACCCTGAAGATGATTATACATACAGCCGCAGACTCAGTAGGTATGATGACTATTATTGGCATGATCCGTGGTATTATGGATGGTACGGCTACGGCCCGTATTGGTACGGAAGTCCGTATTGGTGGTATGACTCGTGGTACGATCCTTGGTTTTATGGCTGGCATCGTCCTTGGAATTGGTATTATTCGTGGCATTGGCCAGTCGTCCATTACCGTCCTTACCGTGGAATAACAGGTACAACAAATCATGGACGTCCTCATCGCAACAATGGCGTTAACAACAAGTTCAGAAAACATCGTGATGCTGGAAACCTGATAAACAACAACCGCAATAACCGCAAATACAGTAATAACAGGACAAATTACAACAATAGATTTAGAGGCAACAGGCAGAACGACCACAATTGGAACAACAGCCCGAGCCGCCCGATATATAATAATTCGTTTGGTGGTAATAGAAGCGGAGGAAGTTTCCGTGGAGGCGGCTCATTCGGAGGCAACCGAGGCGGTGGCGGAGGAAGCTTCCGGGGCAGGAGATAAACATGTTAAATGAATTTGATGGTTGGATATCTGTTATGGAGAAAGACAATATGTATGGCCATCATTTCCAAATTGTATTAATATCTTTGATTATGAAGCGACTAAAATTGATTTTCATTTCAGTTATAACTTTTGTGCCACTTGCAGCACAAGAGACTTATGAAAATGCCAACATTGCAACCGAAGACCTTAACGGAACCGCGCGCTATATAGGTATGGGCGGAGCTATGGATGCGCTTGGAGCGGACATTTCTACCATTGGCTCCAATCCAGCAGGTATCGGCTTATTCCGCCACAGTGTGGCAAATGTATCTTTTGGCTTTGTTTCACAACAAGGAGGGGACAGTTTTTCTGGTGGGAAAAAAACAAACATGAGTTTTGACCAAGCAGGTTTTGTATATGCGCGTCGTACAGGACGCAGCTCTTTCTTAAACTTTGCATTCAATTATCACAAGAGCCGTAATTTCGACTTCATACTTTCCGCTGCCGATGCACTCAATGGAGCGTCACAGAACAAACTTTCATATTTGAAAGGAGCAGAAGGTGTGTTTGGAATCAACGATAAAGGTTGGCCCAACGTTGATTATAACAGCCCAGCTTTTACACAAATAGACTACTTGTATTACGAAACGTTACTACCCCTACAAGATGATAAAACGGGCAACGGGTATAAATACAATGATGCCAATGGATATTTGTTCAACAGGGCAAATTCAGGTTATATAGGTGAATACGACTTTAACATCAGTGGTAATATCAATGACCGTGTATATCTCGGCTTGACATTCGGTATAAGTGACGTCAATTATAAAGGATATAGCGAATATACAGAAACCCTTGCAGGTGGAGTAGGCAATATCACCATAACAGACGAACGTCGCATAAGTGGAACAGGGTTCAACGTAAAAGCTGGTGTAATATTTCGCCCGATAGAGGCATCCCCTCTACGCGTAGGCTTTTCTGTCGCCACCCCTACATGGTATGATTTGAACACATCCAACTATACAGTTTTATTAAACGGTACAAACATAAACAATGGCATGTCTTCGGACATAAACGAAAGTTACGATTTCAAACTGTTCACACCATGGAAATTCGGCTTCAGCATCGGCACTACATTCCGCAACAAACTTGCTGTTGGAGCCGGATATGAGTATGCCGATTATGGAAGCTTGGACAGCCGTGTAAATACCGGTGGAGGGTATTATTATGATGAATATTATGAAAGCTCGTCAAGCGACCCGGCCATGAACCGTCATACGGAAAAAACATTAAAAGGTGTAAGTACATTCAAGGTTGGTGCAGAATTGAAGCCTCTCAGCAATCTTGCAATACGTGCAGGCTACAACTATGTTTCACCTATGTATGAAAAGAAAGGATACAAAGACGGCACAATATATTCTTATGGTACATTTTACAGTTCGTCAACCGATTACACGAACTGGGAGGCAACAAATCGCATTACTTGTGGTATAGGATATAATGTAGGTAAACTTTCTTTTGACTTGGCTTATCAATATTCTGCCCAAAGCGGAGACTTCAAACCTTTTCAAGATGATGATGTCACGATTAAATATCCAAATGAAACAGAAGAGTATATAAACAATATTTGCAATGCCGTCAAGGTCGACAACAAGCGTCACCAACTGCTTTTCACGCTTGGATATCACTTCTAAAAAAGAATTATAAATAACAATCAATGGCTGAGAGTTAATAGCTTTCAGCCATTGTTTTTTCAGGATTAGGAAAATAAAAAAGCAAAGAAGCCACACTTCAACAATACATTAAAACTATATCGGTACTTATATTTCAAAGATGTGATTTCAACACAGTTTCAAATTGTCAATAGATAAAAAATAAAGCGGTGGCCTTCACAGGCAACCGCTCTATATCTTCAATAGGTATTAGTTTTTTAAGGTAAAAAGATTGTTTTCAGGATAACGATTGCAAATATATAGACTTTTTTTTTATTAACCAAATAATAATAAAGATTTATTTTAACAAATTCGGTGTGTGCCCACACAATTAAACATTTTAACATTTATTGATTTGGTCACGATGAAAAGTAATGATTTGTAAGCAGATTTTTCAGTTACGGAAAGGCTTATTTTCACTTTTTATTAATATATATTTGTTTTAATGAATAAAACATTGTAACTTTGGGGTATGAAAACATACATATTCCACCATTCAAGACTACTTTTAGTGGTTTCCATGTTCCTGCTTGGTGTGATGCAGGGACATTCAAGCGATGCCCTCAAACGCGAATTCAGGGGGGCTTGGATTCAGTGTGTTAACGGACAGTTCCTGGGCATGGATACACGCCAAATGCAGAACACGCTAATTCATCAGCTCGACCGCCTAAAGGCTTGCGGCGTCAACGCAATAATATTTCAAGTAAGGCCGGAGTGTGACGCTTTGTATGAAAGCAAGATGGAACCATGGAGCCGTTTCCTTACAGGACGCCAAGGCCAAGCACCGTCACCATATTGGGACCCACTGGCATGGATGGTGGAGCAGTGCCACAAGCGTGGAATGGAGCTTCATGCGTGGATTAATCCGTATAGGGCAAAGACCAAAACAACAAGGGAACTTGCTAAAAACCATGTGGCGATAAAGCACCCTGAAACGGTTTTCGCATATGACGGCCAGTTGATATTGAACCCGGGGCTACCAGAGAACCGTGACTATATATGTAAAGTCGTGGCCGACATCGTGGAGCGTTACGATGTTGACGGTTTGCATATAGACGATTATTTCTATCCATATCCGGCAGCAGGGCAGTCCATCCCTGATGGCCGCGAGTTCGCCGCTTACAATAACGGTATAAAGAACATTGGCGACTGGCGCCGCTACAACGTCAATCTGTTCATGAAACAGCTTTATGAGACCATACATAGCGTAAAGCCTTGGGTTAAGTTCGGCGTATCGCCGTTTGGAATTTACCGTAACAAGAAATCAGCTCCGGACATAGGCAGCAAGACAAATGGTCTTCAGAATTATGACGACCTATATGCAGATGTGCTTATGTGGGTGAACAATGGTTGGGTTGATTATTGTGTGCCCCAATTATATTGGGAAATAGGTCATAAAGCCGCAGACTATGCCACACTTATCGAGTGGTGGAACAAATATGCAGGGAAGCGACACCTTTATATCGGTGAGGATGTGGAGAGAACTGCCAAATACTCTGATCCGGCCAATCCCAACATCAACCAGTTACCTGCAAAACGCAGACTTCACAGCAAAATGAGAAATGTCAACGGTACGGTATTATGGTATGCCAAAGCAGTGGTTGACAATGTCGGCAATTACGGCTCGCTGCTTGAAAACGTTTATTGGAAGTACCCAGCACTTGTACCCACAATGCCCTATATTGACGGGAAAGCTCCCAAAAAGGTTAAGAAGATGAAGTTCATGGATATGGATGGCAAGCCTGTACTGTTTTGGAAAGCGCCAAGTGGTAAAGGTTGGAAAAACGAAGCGGTAAGATATGTTGTCTATAAGTTTGGCAATGGCGACCGTGTAGACATTACAGACCCGTCAAAGATTGTAGCCGTGACAACCAATGAGTTTTACGAAATACCGGCATCAGAAATTCGGCCGGGCGAAAAAGTCAGGTATGCAGTGACATCACTGGATAGGATGAACAATGAAAGCAAGCCGAAGAAGAAATCAATCAAATATTAAAATACCAGGCCATGAAAGTGAGTGATGCAACCCTTGCGCAGCTAGAGCGTTTCATAAGGAAAATAGCACAGAAATTTCCCTCTGTGGAAGAGCCGACGATAATGACAGACATTCATTTGAGTTTGTCACAAGAAACAGGAGAACTTATGGCGTTCGACGACAATGACAATGAGATAACTCGTTGCGTGGTGGACGATTGGATAAATAGTTCAGAATCGGAATTCTACGACCATGTCGCCGGCATCATAAGGAATGTTATAACCAGTTTGCAGAATGTTGCCGACAATCTGTGCATCTTGAAGCCATACAGTTTTGTCCTTGAGAATGATGACAGAGAGCATCTGTGCGAATTGTATCTTGCCGACAGCGACATCAAAATCATTGGCGGCGACCTTATGAAGGGATTGGATGAAGACCTTGACAAGTTCCTTGACAATTTGTTGAAATAAGAACTCCAAGTAATACTGTAGCTTCAAGCGCATCGTCTCGAAAATCGGCGACTTCGCGTCCTACGGCCCCGACCCGAGGCGCATAGAGTACGCCGGCAGCGAGGCCGACGCGGTAACGGTTGACTACGATGTTAAATATAGTCAACAGCTGCAGGCCATTAAGGATAATTATGCTACCTTTGGCGTGCCGTACAAATATTTACAGGCTACTTAATATTGCAGAGCCGGAAGGCATAAAACTGCTATTGTTTTAATTAGCCGTCAATTGTCAGATAAAAGACTATCAATTACAATGTCAAAGGCCATCTTTTGCACAACGGAAGGCGGCCTTTGACAATAGTGTAAGTATCAGGCAGTTTCAAGCAAGCTTGCATACATTATTAATGTTGGTACGAACTTTATCGCCACCGCTATACGGATTGTGTAATATATTTCAGACATCCGTTGTATTTTTATCCCGATTTTATGTTTTATTCAAAATAAAACATTAAAACGCAATTGTTTTTTGACTTTTTTAGCTAACATGTTTGATTATACAATATTTTTTAGTATTTTTGCAGAAAGAAGAGGAGTGAATGGTTAGGATAATCCACATAATGCTGTTTGCGGCATTGCTCGTTTTCGCGGCATGTGACATGAAGCTTAAGCCGTTTGACGACAGCGAGCACCGAATCGAGGTTTGCCGTTACGACCGTTTGGAGAGTCAGTATCTCACTACGGGCGACTTCTCGGCTTTGCAGCAAATGAACATGGATTACCCTATGGAAACCCGCACATTGATAGAGGATGTGTTGCGGATTGGCGAAGTGAACGACCCACAGATAAACCATAAGTTTCTTGCGTTCTTTCAAGATTCCACGTTGCAGACAATAGTGTCGGACGCGGAATCACAATACGCCAACATGGACGACATCAACCTGAAATTGGACAACGCTTTCGAAAAACTTAAGAAGCATATACCAGACATGCCGATACCCAACGTGTATGCACAAATAGGTGCTTTGGACCAGAGCATAGTGGTTGGCAACCAATCGATAGGCATATCTTTAGACAAATATCTCGGCAAGGACTATCCATTATACAAGAAGTATTACTTACCGTCACAACGTGCGTCCATGACACGCGAGCACATCGTGCCCGATTGCCTTAGTTTTTACCTGCTCGGGCTTTACCCGATGCACGATTTTGAGGCACGCACGCAGTTGGAACGTGACATCCATATAGGTAAAATCATGTGGGTATGCAATGTAGCTTTGGGGCATAAGTTCTTCAAGTCGCAGTATATCGATATTGTAGACAAATACATGGAGGCCAACAAGTCTGTCGATATTGAACAATTGTTGGAAGCGAATAACTGTTCGCGCATCATTGGGATGATGCGATAAGCATTGCCAAAAACAATCCCTTTTACGCCATTACATGCAATATAACAAAAAGCCCGGCGTTATAATAACGATGGGAAAGACATTGTACATATTATTAGCCTTTGCATGCGGGGTGGTTCTTAGTGCCTGCACGGACGACGATTCATTCAGTACGTCGCCCTCTAATTCGTTGACTTTTTCTACAGACACGGTGCGTCTTGATACGGTATTCGCCACAGTTCCATCCTCAACCAGGTCGTTTTGGGTGTACAACAAGTCGGGCGATGGCATAAGATGTGCTACGGTGCGTCTCGCCAACGGCAACCAGACAGGCTTCAGGGTGAATGTAGACGGCGAATACCTTAGTCCTGAAGCCGGTTATCAGGTTCGGAATGTTGAAATACGCAAGAATGACAGCATACGTGTATTCGTAGAGCTTACTTCGCCTGAGAACATGGCGGATGGGCCACAGTTGACGGAAGACAACCTGGTATTTCTATTGGAAAGTGGGGTGGAGCAGAAAGTCAACCTCAACGCCTACACATGGAACGCCACACTATTGAGCAACGTGGTGATTAGCGGCGAGCAAACGATAGACAGCCATGAGAGGCCCGTAGTAATATATGGAGGTCTGAAAGTAGACAGCATGGCAACTTTACGCATTGCTCCGGGAACGACGTTGTATTTCCATTCTGATGCAGGTATAGATGTTTATGGCAGACTAATATCTGAAGGTACGACAGACAAAGGCATCACATTGCGTGGTGACAGGACAGACAAGATGTTCGACTATCTGCCGTATGACATGGTGAGCGGGCAATGGCGTGGCATTAGGCTGCACAGTTCTTCTTATGGAAATAAGATATTATACACTGACATTCACGGTACTTTTGACGGAATAGTATGCGACTCGTCTGACGTTTCACAACTGAAACTACAGTTGTACAACAGCACTGTGCACAATTGCCAGGGAGACGGCTTGCGGACATACGCCAGCATGGTAGACGTAAAAAACTGCCAACTGACAAACGCTTTGGGTAACTGTGTGGCCGTATACGGTGGGGACATAAGCCTGATACATTGTACGATAGCACAATTTTATCCTTTCGACTCCAACCGTGGTGCGGCATTGATGTTTGCCAACATTGACGGTACAACTACGCTTCCACTTGAACGGATGGACTGTATCAACAGCATAGTGACAGGATATGGCGAAGACATGCTTAGCGGTGTCAAGGCTGAAGATGAAACGTCATTCAAATACCGCTTCATGAATTCGCTGATACGTACTCCCGAAGTTGTCGATGATGAGAATTTTATCGGTGTGTATTTTGAGGACATCAAAGATACAGCGGCAATAAGCGGAGAAGAGAATTTTAGGTTGGTCAATATTGACTTGCAACGATACGATTTCCATCTTAATGCCAAGTCCACTGCAATAGGAGCCGCCAACAAGGATTATTCACTACCTGAAGACCGTGACGGACGGTTGCGCGATGATGCCCCCGACATTGGATGCTACGAATACTTTGAACAAGAAGACAATACACCTGATATGTAATATGAAAAAAAGACTCAAGAAGAGGTTTACATATAAATCTTCTTGAGTCTTTTTATGACATCTCCAGCCGTCAAATCTGCTCACATTCCGCCAGCCATAAAGCCGACGAAGCATCGCTTGGCATACGCCAGTCACTTCGCGGACTCAAACTGATGCTTCCCACCTTAGGGCCATCAGGGAGACAGGAACGCTTGAACTGTTGCGCAAAGAAACGCCGCAGAAATACGGTCAGCCATTTCTTGATGTTATCTTCATCATATGCCGGGCTGCCATTACTGCCGTTAAAGGCTTGCCGCGCGAGCATATACACTTTGGCCGGACGGAAGCCAAAACGCAGAATCTGGTATAGGAAAAAGTCGTGCAAGTCGTATGGGCCGACAATGTCTTCCGTTTTTTGGCTTATGTTGCCGTCTTCGTCAGCCGGTATAAGCTCCGGGCTTACCGGGGTATCTATTATGTCTAGGAGTATTTTCCCTGAAACCTCATCAACATCTGTTGCGGCAAACTTGACCAAATACCGTATCAATGTTTTCGGAATTCCTACATTTACACCGTACATACTCATGTGGTCGCCGTTATATGTCGCCCAGCCAAGTGCAAGCTCGGAAAGGTCGCCCGTACCGACAACCAGTCCTCCGACCTTGTTGGCTATGTCCATAAGTATCTGAGTACGTTCACGCGCCTGGCTGTTTTCATATGTTACGTCATGTTGTGCAATGTCCTGGCCTATGTCCATGAAGTGTTGCTTCACAGCGGCGGTAATGCTTACTTCACGGATTGTGACACCAAGGCCTTCCATCAGTGACACTGCGTTGTCGTGAGTCCTGTCTGTCGTACCAAATCCGGGCATTGTAATGCCGACAATTCCTTTTCTGTCCCATCCGAGTTTGTCGTATGTTTTAACGCAAACAAGGAGGGCGAGAGTGCTATCAAGCCCACCGCTAATGCCGAGGACAACCGTCTTGCAACCGGTGTGAACAAGGCGTTTTGCAAGGCCAGAGACTTGTATGGAAAATATTTCGTTGCAGCTGTCCGCCATATCGGCAGCCTTCGGAATGAACGGATACGGCTCAACATGGCGCATGAGTTCGAAATCAAGCCTTGCCGTGACTGTATGAGCGTTGACAATACGTGCTCCATGGCTTCGCTGTGCTGCGGAATACGTACTGTTGGCACGACGCTCGCTCCTTAACTTTTCCACATCAATCTGTGTAGTTACAGTCTGCGGTTCAAGGCAGAACCGCTGGCCTGCGGCAAGCAATTGCCCGTTCTCGTAAATCATGGCGTTACCGGCATATACCGCGTCTTGTGAACTTTCACCGAAGCCGCAGCCGCTGTATACATATCCGGAAATGGTGCGTGCGCTTTGCTGTGACAGCAAACTGTCAAGATAACGGTGCTTGCCTATCAGTTCGTCGCTTGCGGAAAGATTGAAGATTATATCAGCTCCGGCAAGGGCGAGCGACGTGCTCGGAGGGGCTGGCGCCCATACGTCTTCACATATTTCCACACCAAAAACCACCCCGTCGCATGTGCGGAAAAGGGTAGGTTGCGGCGTGACAAGTACCGTATTGCCGGCATAACGTATTTCAGAAGGTTGCAAATCTTGTGATGACGCAAACCAGCGTTTCTCGTAAAATTCACCGTAATTGGGTAAGAATGTCTTTGGAACGAGGCCAAGTAAATCTCCTTTTTGTATGACCGCAGCACAGTTGAGCAACAGATTGCCAACTGCAACCGGCACACCTACAATGGTTATAATGTCAAGGTTTCTCGTAAAATCGAGTAACTTGAGAATCGCAGTCTCCGCTTTTTCCAACAACAAGCTTTGACGGAACAAGTCCTGGCAGGTATATCCGGTAATGCTAAGTTCAGGGAATACAATAACCTCAACACCTTTGCCCTCCGCCCGGGCAATAATGTTCTCTATCTGCTGTATGTTGTAATCACAATCGGCAACCTTGACCAGAGGTACTGCCGCAGCAACTTTTATGAATCCGTGTTGCATCTTAACTTATATGATTATTCTACAATTTATTTATGTAATCTGAACGTGAAATCAACAAGTTTGCAATATATGGCATTTTACATTGCGAAAGACCGTATATTAGCTTGTGAAAAGCCGCCTTTTGCACGCCAATATGCCGTGTTTTGCAATACGGCGTGTTGGCGACTGTTTCGGCAGATACATGCTATTTGATTGTCACCTGCGTAGCTCCATACCCATATTCCTGGAAAGAGGCGTCCTGATAAGGGCATTTCTTATAGCGGTAATTCAGCTCGTGTATTATCGCATGACGCAAGACACCTTCCCCCTTGCCGTGTATGAAAACCAACTTTGTACCGGGTTTGACTTTATATTCTTCCATCGTCTTGCGGAATACGTCAAGTTGATGGTTCAAGATGTCCGAGGCAGACAACCCAGCGGTAGTTTCAAGCAGCTCGCTTGCATGCAAGTCTACAACTATCGGCTCGTCCTTGCCGTGTTGCTTTCTCGCAGGCTGTATCGTCGGCTTGGCTTTGTCGTTTGTAATCTTGCGTGCCATCTCTTGCTTAAGCTTCTTGGCATCAATTACAAGCGGCCTCACCGGATTATCGTTCTCAACAATTGTGTAGAGTAGGGCAGGCTGCTCGAAGAAGTCGTTTTCCTTAAACGTATGCAGCTTGTAAAATTTTACTGTGTCTATTCTTAGTTGCGCGTCAATTACAGGTTTTATCATGAAAGGCTTGTCCTTCTTATAAGCAATAAGCTGTACGGCAACCCTCTCCATGGTGTTAAGCGTGTCGCGGTCAAACTCTTCAATGAAAAGCTTGGTGTTAGGTTCTATTTCACCAGCCGAGCGCAAGTGCCAGTTGGCACCTTCTGCTGAAACATATGAATAATAAATGTAATAATTGCTGTCGTTGACTATGTATGCCTCAAACGTTGTCCGTGTAATTTCCAGGCTGTCAACAGGAACGAATGCAAGGTATGCCGAAAGCATGTCTCCGCCTTTGCGCTCTTCAGGCTCGGCACGGAAAGTTACCGGTCGGTCGGCAGGGTCGTAGTCTTCATCACTAATTTCCGCCTTCTTGCTCGGATTATCAATCTTTATGTTGTAATCATCTGTTTCCACAACGACCACATCGTTGCTGCGCACCGGTATCTGGAAGCCGTCCTCATCTTCAACCAAGACAATGTTTTTGCCTTGAAATCCTGCGATTACTCCGCCACCGGTCTCGCTTAAAAATCTGACTTTGTCTCCTATCTTCATGATTGAATCTATTTATATTTTTGAAACAAACCGTATGAATTATGTATGCACAACAGCTGACATTACATTTGTTTTATGGTATCAGCAAGGAACTGTCACCGTAACTCAGGAAACGGAAATCATGCCCGAGCGCATAATCGTATATCTTTTTCCAGTCTCCGTGGACAAAGGCGCTGACAAGCAGCAGCAGTGTGCTTTGAGGCTGGTGGAAATTCGTTACGAGCATCTTCACTATCTTGTATTCATACCCTGGAGCTATTATTATTTGCGTGCTGCCGTGAAGCGAGTTCAAGCCGTTACGGTCAAGATAATCGACAATGTTTTGAAGTGCGCTTACCGGAGAAATTGTCGGATGCGTATCGTATGGCTCCCATTGTTCTATATGCAACTGCTCTTCTGTCGCGTCAGGATTTTCAGCCAAACGTGCACCTATGTAATAAAGGCTTTCAAGCGTGCGCACGCTCGTTGTTCCAACGGCTATTGCATGGGCACCATGCCGTATCAGGTTTTCAAGCGTAGAGCGTCTTACACATATATATTCAGTATGCATTCCATGGCCTGCAATCTCTTCACTTTTTACTGGCTTGAATGTTCCGGCTCCGACATGAAGAGTCAGCTCGTCACGTTCTATTCCGTGGTTGTCGATATCGGCGAGTACCTTGGATGTGAAATGCAGCCCTGCGGTCGGAGCAGCCACGCTGCCTTTTATCTTTGAGTATACCGTCTGGTATGTTATCTTGTCGCTTTCCTCGGTGTTGCGGTTAAGATATGGCGGAATTGGAAGTTCGCCCACCTGTTCCAATATGTCTGCAAACGTTATGTCTGCATCGTCCCACGAAAAATTCACCCAATGACTTGTGCCTTGCTCATGGCGCCGTGTTGCTGAAAACCTTATGTCACGGCCGTTGACGTTGAATGTGCGTGTCAGAGTTCCTTCCTTCCATTTCTTGAGGTTGCCAATCATGCACAGCCATGAACATTCTCCTCGTGTCTGGAACATCAGCTCATAGTCTGACGGCTTGGCCGGCTCGAGCAGGAAGACTTCAATCAATGCTCCCGTCTCTTTCCTAAAATGAATGCGCGCCTGGATTACCCGTGTGTTGTTGAAAATCATCAAAGAGCCGGACGGCAGGTATTCAGATATGTTGTAAAATAAATCTTCTGACACTGCGCCTTTGTTGTAAACGAGCAGTTTGCTGTGGTCACGCTGTTGAACAGGAAATTTTGCAATACGGTTGTCTGGTAGTTCGTAGTCGAAATCTTTTATCCGAATATGCTTTGTATCCATGATATCTCAAATTTAAACAATCAACGCCTTTATTATCGAAAACAGCAGTGTAAGTATCAGGACCAACACTACAATATCCGCATCCAAGCGGTTATAACCTGTAGAAGTGTATCTTGACGATACGTATTTAATGTCACGGAAAATGTGTGAATAAGACTTTATGTAAACATAATATGCAACACTTCCTGAAATGCAGCCCCATACAAGCCCGACTATTATATCACTGGGGTAATGAAGTCCTAAATACAAGCGTGTCCAACAATTGACTAATGACCATAGCACCATAGCTGTGACAAATATTTTATTGCGCACAAGCATGGAAAAGAAAATGGCAATGCAAAATGTATTGGACGCGTGTGCAGAAAAGAATCCATACAGATTTTCTCGCATTCCATTTACCACATCTACTGTATATTTTATCATCGGGTCATGTGACGGCCTGAAGCGCCCTACCATTGGTTTTACTATAAAATCAGCAACACCGTCCGAAATCCCTATACACAAAATAACGCATCCAATGACAAGCATTATCTGCCTCATAGTTTCATTGTTTTTAATAACAACATATAGGAGGGAGAGATACAACGGTATCCATGTAACCCCTGACGTAAGGATTACAGCCATGTTGTCGATAAACAATGAGTCGCTCCCATTGAAAAATGCAAGAATTTTTTGGTCTATGTCAATCAATGTTTGCATTTTCTCATTTACTATATAACTTTATCATCCTATCATTCATGAATGATTGCGCACTTTCTGCTAAACTTAAATTCTTTCAATCTGCGAACTTTGTATCCATCCTTCGCGTCCGTCTTCAAGTTCTACAAGTTTCCAATCCTTCATTGTGTCATCTATAATTTCGACACGGCTTCCTTCATGTATTATCGTATTATATTCACTGTTCGCCACAGGCGTTTTTTTCAAAGTTACTGAAGGGGTAATTATTATCGCGCCTGTACGGCGTGTTAATATACGCCGCTGTTCAAAAGCGAACACATTGCTTAAAATAAAAAGCAACAAGAAGAATATTGAACCGTAAAAAGCTGTTTTACGCAAAAATAATTTTTTCCCGAAAAGATAGCACAATACAAGCACAAGTGCAAGCGTAATGCTCACAATGGCAGTTTTTGCCCATCCGTCAACACTCGCATAATTTACAAGAGACTTATACCATGTGACAAAAAACATTTCTGACTTTGGCGTGATTTTATCAATCGTCTTAGAACGAGCCATTTGCAAATTGAATCTGATATCTTCATCTCCTGGAGACAATAGCAACGCGCGTTCATAATTTAACACGGCGCGTGTTATATTGTCAGTTCGATAATAGGCATTGCCAAGATTGTAGTATAATTCAACACTCGCCCCCTTTTTCAGCAGTTCCTCATAGTCCTTTATCGCCTGTTGATAATTACCTTTTACATATTCATCGTCTGCATTCTTTTTGGTTATGGCATTCACAGACATAGGAAAGGCTTGCAACATTATGATAATCAAAAACAAAGCAGAAACAGGAACTTTCTTGCCTCTCTTTTGCCTTAAGACATTCTCAATCTTGATTATTGCCGTCATTGCTGCTTCAAATGTTTGTTCCATATTGCCTTTGATATCTCCCGGTGCATACCTATTATATTCACATTCGTCAATTGCACGGATAAACATTGTAATTGTTTCATCGTCAACATTCTTCAGTGTCAGCCGTTCTGAGATGTTATCTTTAGACAATTCTTCAAAAGGAATATTCAATTTATCGCCAACATATCCCCATAATGCTCTAAGAACCTCGTCATAGAATTTATCATGTTGATTCTTAAGCATCAAAGTGCTTGCATATTTCAGGCGCTTTGTTGCAATCCTATTTGCTTTCTTCCCTTTTAGCCTTGTCAAATCGGCATTGTCTATAGCGCGTTTACGGAACATTATGAGTACGCCAATAAACAAGAGAAGCAGACAAGACAACACACTCCAATAATATGTGGAACCATAAAATATATCCTGAATGTCTTGTATTTCGAATCCACCTTCTTTTATAGGATGTATGTCTTTATTTTTCAGCTCACTATAATCGATTGCTGTACCGGAATTACCACCGCCTTTTGCAACTTCAAGCTTGAAAGGCTCGGTTTTTATTGTTTTATACGCATTTGCTTCAACATCATAATATACAAATTCAATGGCAGGGATGACATAACTACCTTGATTACGTGGCACAGCAAGAAAATCATAAATCATATTTCCTTCAACTCCATTAGTAGTCAGCCTTGTCTTATCAGTTATTTTAGCATCATATTTATCAAAGTCTTTTGGAAATTCAATAACAGGCTGTTTTATCAGCTTTAAATTCCCAATTCCGCCAACAATTACACGTAAAGTTATCGGGTCATTAGCCTTTACTTCACTCTTGTTTAATTGCGCACTTATGTTTAATTTACCAACGCCGCCAGAAAAATTAGCCGGGCGTTTGGGCAGCGGATCTACCTGAATAGTCATTCCAGGAGCTTTAATCGCACGTTTAACCTCAATATAGCCCGAACCTCCATTTAAGAAAGCCTCAAACGGGTCAACATTACGATTCTGCTGTATTACAGTTCCATTGAATGTTATACTCGGAATTTCAAGCTTGCCCGTCATTTGGGGATACATGACATATTGACTCCATGTCACACATCTATATGGCCGTCCGTTTACACGTTCAATATGGAATGATTTTTGCTGTGGAAGAGGTATTTCCTGTGTGTGGAAACCCGTCAAATCTGGCATTTTCCCTTCAAGCTGTGTAAGGTCCACTAAAGTATAAACCTTGTATGTCAGCAATACAGGCTCTTGCTCATGCACACGGCGTTTATTGGCACTCACTTTTATGAACAAATCATTACCGTCTATTACAGAGCCGGCGTCGCGTAGACGTGGCTGATTTTCAGCATCATCATGCATACGCGGAGCGCCACCTGTGTTTGGGCTTTCGCCTGAAACTTTTACTTTTACCGCCTTCGATGAAAAATTCTTACCATTTGCAACGATATGTGCAGGAGGAATTGTATATACACCGTTTTTTGCGGCGCATAATATAAATGTGAATGTTATCGATGACGAACCTGTCGTATGTCCGTTTACCATCCTGTAACTTGTCTGTTTGGACGTGAAAGGACCTGTTATGATTTCTAAAGCGTCAGGTATATTGCCTATTCGGAAATCTTTTGCATTTTGGGTGTCAATAGTATATACAAGCCTGAAGTTCTCACCGACAGATACTTGTGACGGAGCATTGACTACAAACCGTTGGGCATTGGCCGGCATCAAGCAGGACAATACTACTGCAAATTGTAAAAGTAAAATATATTTTTTCATGCCAGAAATTACCTAAAATTTAGTATTTTACCAGTTCTTGTCACTGCTTTTACGTGTTCCAGGCTTTTGCATGGCTTTTTTCAAACGTTGCTGAGTAGCCTTTTCATTTTGGATTGCCGCATTTATAAGCTGTTCGGCATTGTCTTTACTCATCTGTTCTTTAGGCTGTTGCTGCTTGTTTTTATCTTTTTCTTTATTATTATTTCTATCCTTATTGTTTTGCTGTTTGTTGTTTTCGTTATTCTTGTTCTTTTCGTTTTTATCCTTGTTATTCTTTTGCAGTTTCTTGCATAAAACAAGATTGTAACGTGTTTCGTCGTCTTTAGGATTATTGCGCAAAGACTGTTCATACGCCTTTATTGCGTCTCCATACATTTTGTGATTTTGGCATATCACTCCTATATTGTGATAAACGCTGGCAAGACGTAATTTGTTCTTTTCTATTTTTGCTGCTTTCTGGTACTGAACTATTGCGGCAGAATCTTTATTTTGCATCATCAAAGCACATCCCAAATTATACAGAGCTTGTGGATTTGACGGATTATTTGATACGGCTTTTCTATATTGTACTTCTGCTTTATCATATTGTTGTTTTGAAAAAAGCCTATTCCCGTCACGCACAAACTGACGGTCGGTCTGTGCATAAGACATAGTCACAACGCACAATAATAGAATCAATATAATATGTCTTGCCATTTCTGATTTCATTTATATGTGTCTTATTTAAATAGCTTTATTCTCTTAAGTAATGGATTTTTACTTTCAAGAATCATTGTTTCTATTATCAAAACAAGGAGAGCCAATATCCCGACAGCTTGGAACTGTTCATCATATTCGCTATAAACAACATTTAAAATATCACCTTTCTGCAATTTGGCAATCTCATTGTCAAGTTGTCGCTGGGCTATATTGTTATTGTCTACATGTATATATGCCCCACCACCTGCTTCAGCTATCTGCTTGCACATTTGCTCGTTAAGTGCAGACATTACTTCTTGACCTGTATTGTCTTTCATGTATCCACCATTTCCGTCCGGCACTGGTGAGCCTTTGGATGAACCAACTCCTAATACAAATACTCGAATACCATCCTTCTTGGCATCCTTTGCTGCTTTCACAGCACCGCCCTCATGATCCTCTCCGTCTGTGATAACAATTATGGCCCGGCCTATTTTATTTTGTTTTGTAAAACTTCTTGAACTTAGTTCAATGGCTTCCGCCAAATTGGTACCTTGGACGGCAATTAACGACGGGTCGATGTTTTGCAGAAACATTTTCGCCGATACATAATCGCTTGTTATTGGCAACTGCACAAAAGCATCTCCTGCAAAAACAACAAGCCCAACTTTATCATTGGTGAAATTATCAACCAAATTTTCTATCAACATTTTACTTTTATCCAACCGTGACGGAACAACATCCTCGGCCCTCATCGAATTGCTTATATCCAATGCTATTACGACTTCGATGCCTTGACGCTGTTCTTGATTGATTTTTGTTCCCATTTGCGGTCTGGCAATCATTACGATAAGCAATGCTATCACTGAAATCATAAGCCAGAATTTCATTTCCCGTCTTGCACTCGACACATCAGGCATCAACTGTTTAAGCAATGCCCGTTCGCCAAACTTGGCAAGTTGCTTCTTACGTTTACGTAATCCCCAAATCCTTATTATTATAAGGACAGGAACCAATATCAACAAATATAGATATGCAGGATCTTCGAATCTGAACATAAATTCTTATTTTACAAGTTTTATGGTATACGGCGGAATACAACAAGCCTCAGCAAGACTTCCATAAGCATCGATACAAATGCTGCAAATGCGAATGGCTGGTAAGCATCGTAACGTTTTGAAAACTTCTTGACATCCATCTTTGTTTTTTCCAACTTGTCAATATCATCGTATATTTTCTTAAGTTCAGCCGTATTCGTAGCGCGGTAAAAATGCCCATCAGCCGTTGCGGCTATTTCACTTAAAGTCTCAACATCGACATCAGCACGCAAATTGACATATTGTGTAGTTCCGCCTACTTGCATTGGATACGGAGCCATAGTTTTGCTTCCAATTGCAATTGTATATACACGTATGCCAAAACTTTTAGCTATGTTGGCAGCCGTCAATGGAGAAATGTCCCCCATGTTGTTACTGCCATCGGTCAACAATATTACGACTTTACTTTTTGTCTTACTATCTTTAAGTCGACCTACTGCATTAGCCAGTCCCATACCTATAGCCGTTCCGTCTTCAATTAATCCTCGTGCTGCAATATCGGTTCTGACATTCTGCAACAAATTTATTAAAGATGTATGGTCTGTAGTCATCGGACATTGGGTGAATGCCTCACCTGCAAATATTGTCAGGCCAATATTGTCGTCAGGGCGTCCTGAAATGAATTCAGAAGCAACATCCTTTGCTGCTTCTATTCTATTCGGTTTCAAGTCTTCAGCGAGCATACTCGTGGAAACATCCATTGCCAACATGATGTCAATTCCTTCAACAGTACGTTTGCCCCAACTGTTATATGTTTGAGGCCTTGCCAAAACAATGACAATTAATATAAAAGTCATCAATCTTAACAATGTCGGCAACCACATAAGGCGTACACGTAAACTCTTGTGAGCATATTGATAAGCGAATGTATCACTCATCCGCATAGTAGGCTCGCTTTTTTTTCTGTAAAGCAAATACCAAATTAAATAAGGTATAAGCAACAGTAAGAGCAAAAAATATTCTTTGTTGACAAATTCCATAATTTGCAGATTCTTATATCAATAAGCTGATTTGATATATTACGAAAGCAAGAAGGCCGACACTTACCAACAAAAGCACCAATATTGAAACCTTCAGAGTTGTGCGTGAACGCATGTTGCGCTTGTCTGTTTCGGTTAAATCAGGCTCCACACGTTCAATTGTAGGCTGATTCTCAAGCTTAGTCGTATTAATAAACTCTACTGCATTAACCAAGTTGGCGTCATTCTCATTTATCAGCGTGGAATATTTTGCGAATTTTACAAGGTCAGCCGTTGTAAACAATTCCCTCAGCTCATCAATCATCTTCTTATCGCTTTCTTGTTGCAAGCGAGCTATGATTTCCGTACTTGTCATTTCCATAGCATTAAAACCAAACCTCGCCTTTATATATTTTCTCAGTACATCGGTAAGAAGAGTGTAATACGCCTTTTGGTCTTCAGACACAGACAATTTTGTTTCCTTTATATGTTCTATCTCCTTCAACGCTTTTTGGTGAGGCGGTATCTTCTTTATGATGCGGACTTGTGCTATTATGGGCTTGTTTTCTTTCAGCCTTGTCCACAAATAATAAGTAAGCACGCATATAAGCACAAACATCACGCTAAGCCAGAATGTCGGTTCCCATTCGCTCCATAAGAAAGGGTTGTCTTGCACGCTCTTGGGGGGATAAAACTTCTCGGGATGAAGTGTATCTACAGGAACGGTAAGAACTTTCAGAGCCAAACTCTTACTTTTATATTCCTTACCGTTCACATTTACTTTCATCGGTGGAAGATAATATAAGTTTTCGTCAAAAGACGTTAGAGTATACCGCTGCGTTATTTTCACCAGACCGTTATCAAGTTGTGAAGTGTCTGTAGCCGAAATACCCAGCACCTCCACACCCGGTGTAATATATTGTGAAGGCTCATACTTTGGCATACTTACATTAGAACCTTTGGGGGATGTAACGCTAAGTATTACCTCCGTCTGTTCGCCAATGAGTATCTCTATCGAGTCTATTTTCGACTCAACAAAGACTTGAGCTGACGTACATAACGTACATGTTATTAATGATATTATGCAAATTATCCGTTTCATCAAATCCTATAATAGGTTAAAAAGAGCCATAGGCAAAATACCGCCGACCATACCATTTGTCCACGCTTACAGCATTCCGTATAAGCACATTTTCAACTTCTCATGGCAAACAATTGCATTAATGCCTTGACATAATCTTGATTTGTCGCTATTGACACATTGTCTACATTACTCCTTGTAAATGTTTCTTTAAGCATCTTCTGTCTGTTAAGCCAATAAGCGTGATGTGCATTTCGCAACCGCTTGTCGCTTGTATCTATATACATCTCATGCCCGGTTTCAGCATCCAAGACTCTCATCAAACCAACGTTTGGAAGAAACTCGGCACGTGGATCATACACCTGTACAGCCACAACATCATGTTTGCGGTTACAGATTGTAAGAGCATTTTCAAATTCGTTTTTAGTATAAAAATCGCTCATAAGAAATGCCGTACACCGTCGTTTCAATACACTTGTAAGGAATTCCACCGCCATTTTAACATCAGTCTTACGGCTTTCCGGATGAAAATCCAGCATCTCGCGTATTATGAACAATATATGCTTGCGGCCCTTTTTCGGAGGAATGTATTTTTCTATCTTGTCAGAAAAGAATATCACTCCGATTTTATCATTGTTTTGTATGGCACTGAAAGCAAGGGTTGCGGCTATTTCTGTCACGACCTCACGTTTGGTCGCCTTTTGCGTGCCGACATCCAACGAACCGCTTACATCAATGATTAGCATTACCGTAAGCTCGCGCTCCTCTTCATATACCTTGACATAAGGCTTATGAAAGCGTGCCGATACATTCCAGTCAATGTCGCGTATATCGTCACCATATTGGTATTCACGCACTTCGCTGAACGCCATACCACGCCCCTTAAATGCAGAGTGGTATTGTCCGGCAAAGATATTGTTGCTCAGTCCACGAGCCTTTATCTCAATTTTGCGTACTTTCTTGAGTATGTCTTGGGTATCCATTAAGGAACCTCCACCTTATTGATTATATCACTGACAATTTCTTCACTCGTTACATTTGTAGCTTCCGCTTCGTATGAAAGACCGATTCTGTGCCTTAACACGTCGTGTGCTACGGCGCGCACATCTTCAGGTATGACGTAGCCGCGATGCTTGATAAACGCATATGCACGCGATGCTTTAGCCAGGTTTATGCTGGCACGCGGACTTCCCCCAAATGTTATCAGGTCCTTCAGCTGTGGAAGGCCATACCTATCAGGATAACGCGTGGCAAAAACCATGTCGGCAATATATTGTTCTATTTTTTCATCAATGTAAACCTTTCGAACCACATCGCGGGCAGCAATTATCTCTTCTGCCGATATAACAGGTGCAATCTTAGGCAGCGAGCCTTGCAGATTCTCCCTTATAATAAGTTTTTCTTCTTCTATCGTAGGATAGTCAATGATGACTTTCAGCATGAAACGGTCTACCTGCGCTTCAGGTAAAGGATATGTTCCCTCTTGCTCTATTGGGTTTTGTGTTGCCATTACAAGAAACGGGTTGGGCAAGTCGAACGTGTCGCTGCCGATTGTCACCTGATGTTCCTGCATAGCCTCAAGCAGGGCACTCTGCACTTTTGCCGGAGCACGGTTGATTTCATCTGCCAATACGAAATTGGCGAATACCGGTCCTTTTTTCACTTGGAATTTCTCATCCTTCTGTGAATAAATCATCGTACCGGTAACATCGGCGGGCAATAAGTCAGGAGTAAACTGTATTCTACTGTATTTCGAGTCTACAAGCTGCGCTAAAGTCTTGATGGCAAGCGTCTTTGCCAATCCCGGCACACCTTCAAGCAAAATGTGGCCATCGCTCAACAGTCCTATCAGCAATGTTTCCACCAGATGTTTTTGCCCAACTATCACACGGTTCATTCCCATTGTGAGATTTGACACAAAAGAGCTTTTCTGTTCTATCAAGATATTCAATTCACGGATATCTATCGATTCTGCCATGATGCTTTGTTTTATTGTTGTTCTTAAAAATTTAGCGCAAAAATACTACATTATGAAGTTATGTGCGAAAAAATGGGACTAAATAATATTAAAAAGCTCCGCTTATACATATATTTAAGTGAGTGAAACGTATTTTAAGCGCTATATTTTACCGTTTTTCATAATTCGTCGGCAAGCAATTTGCATATCGTCCCAAGCATACAGCTTCCCCCAAATGGGGTAACTAACCCAAACAAGCATGCGGCCTTTTGCCACGTAAGATACGCCAATTCATTTTGCAGAATGTGACATTTCAAAATGCAACATGCCACATTCCAAAGCCGACATTAACCAAGCGGCATTAGCAATAAACCCATGCAAACAACGGTATTACATAAATCCATATGTAAGCGTCATTGTATATAGTGTGGCAACTTCACCGTCAACTAAGGACCTTTATTTTCGTCTTACCTGTATAAGATATGACAAGCTCCACTAAAAAGCTGGTCGGGCTGTCAGGAATTGCAAGTTGCGTTTGATAATGCAGTCCGTCTTCAGACAATGACATAAGTTTGATGTCGCTCAAAACACTTTGTTTAAGCATGTTTCGAGGTACTGCCGCTGCAAAATCGCTCTTTGTAAAATCCTTTGAGAAGACCTTGTTCTTACCGGAAAATATACTCACATGTATTATATTGTCGTAATAAATGTTCTCGATTTCAATACCCTCTGCGTTGTAAAAAGTTCTATACACCTTGTATGTAGTGGGATTGATTTGTACATAGCTGTGGTATCTTCTGTCTGAAAACATCACGACCGTGTCGTTTTTAATTGTCTTGCCCTGGTTCAACTGAGTAATCCGGTGCCGTACAAAGAGAAGCGAATCGTTAAGGTCTTCGCTTTTTACAAGCTTTATAGTCTCGCTGTTAGTGTTCTTGAATTCGAATACATGCGCACTCCTACGTACAATTGGATACTTGGAAACATTATTACCCATCAAAAACATAGTGTCCCCAACTATACGGAACGGGACGGGCCTGCTGGTCGAATCCGGATAATATACAGTATCACCCTTGATTTTGAAAACAACAGTTTCCTCATCGGCATCAATCCATATTCCTGCAAGTTCAGCTTTGGCTTCCCGGTCTTCCTGAACTTGCGCTGGCTGTTTGACCGGTTTTTTGCAACCGCAAATAACAATCGCCGTTGTCAATATGGCAATGCAATATAATAAATTATTCCGTCTCATTATTGTCAACGAACAAACCGATACGTCATTATTGTATACCTTATTTTTACCGCTGTCTATGCAGCCAGTCTTGTTTTAGAATGTGATAATGGCTTGTTACAATGCACTTTACATTCTGGTGTTATTCAAAATATTCAGCCTCGTCAAATGGCTTTGCAGCCAAATCCTTTGGGCTGGCCAATATCTCCTGCGGGTCAATCGGCCAATTTATGCCAAGCTTGTTGTCGTCAAACCTTACTGACGCTTCATGTTCCGGGGCATATACATTATCCACTTTATATGTAAATATTGCCTCATCACTCAGCACGAGGAAACCATGGGCGAAACCACGGGGAATGAAAAACTGCCTTTTATTTTCATCGCTCAGCTCAACCATGATATGCTTTCCAAAAGTATTTGAGCTTTTCCGCATGTCAACGGCCACGTCAAGCACACGCCCTTTTATTACCCTTACGAGCTTTGCCTGTGAATATACGCCCTTCTGATAATGCAGGCCACGCAATACGCCGCGGCTCGACTTGGACTCATTATCTTGCACGAATTCCACATTCCCTACGTGCTTCTTAAAGTCTTCACTTTTGAACGCTTCGAAAAAATACCCTCTCGCATCCTCAAAAACTTTAGGCTCCAAAATGTAGACACCGTCTATATCTGTTTTTATGTATTCCATGAATGTTATTTTTTATCATGTGCAAAAGTATAAAATATATCCGAATAACGAACTGTTTGCCACCATTTTTTTGCCGGACAAGCAGATATTGACGGCGTTTTTACTTATTTAAACTCAAGCGGAAAATATGGCGACCCTAACGTAAGAGCTTACCTGCAACTGGTGTCGGGAGCATCTTCACAATCGGCAAGTTGCAAGCAACACACACATTTTGCTTACATATTGTATTTCGCTTTAACATTCTGAAGGCCGATGCCACAAAATAACAAGCCTTTGGGGAAATAATAACCGCAAAAGCAGCGTGCAATCGCAACATATTGACAATCAAGAACATGCAACAAGGCAACGCCCACATGTGCAAGCATCATGAGCATTTCCAATGCATTTTCATGGCAAGCATCGGCGATAAAAGCTGTCTTTTGCACGGTTAATCTTGGTACTTACATGCAATATCTGCGGCGGAATCCCGTGCCAAATACGGCATTTAGCAATATAAAAGACGGCGTTTTGAAATGCGAACAACCACCTATCATGTTCAAAATAGAGGCCTGCCGTTACCTTGTTTTCCTATTCTGCTGTTTTTGCCGGTATTTTCCAGTATGACACATTGCAATGCCATAGTCGGCGAATCATGGCAAAATGTCTTTTTCCGACATTCACGACAGCCTGCGGTCTGCCAATATCGACATGGGCGTACAGGCGCGTTTTTTTATTTTTTAGACAGCTTTATATTTGCGTTTTCGGATGAAAAACATTAATTTTGCACTCGTGATAGAATTGGATAGACATATAGAGATTTTGCTGTTGAAGAGCGACTGCGTCATCGTCCCGGGATTAGGGGGCTTTGTTGCAAGCCATGTTGCAGCCCGTTATGATGAAAACGACAGCATGTTCATACCACCGTTGAGGACGCTTGGCTTCAATCCGAAGTTACGCGTCAACGACTCATTGTTAGTTCAGTCATATTCAGACGCTTATGACATAAGTTTTCCTGATGCCCTTGCACGTATCGAGGAGGAAGTTGAAGAGTTGCGCCAGCATGTTGAGAACAAAGGCTCTTACGAGTTGAACAACATAGGAACGCTGTACCTCAACGGTTATGGCCATTTCGAGTTCAAGCCATGTGAGGCGGGTATATTGACGCCCGGACTTTACGGGTTAAGCTCGTTTGAAATGTGTACACGCACGAAGGTTCGCACTACGGATACGGAAAAGCCCGTCGGGAAAGTGGTATCTGTAACTTTCCCTGTAAATCAGGCTGTTGTAGACAAGATTTCATCCGAAAATCTTGAAAAAGCCATCGGTACGGAAAAAGAACGCGATGACAACAAGAGTGTACAAATTAAAATCAGTGCCTTGCGAAATCTTGTCGCCGCGGTCATAGCAGTAATCCTGTTTTTAGCATTAGGCACCCCCGTTAACGAAAACGCCGTAACGGTAAAGACGAGCGGCATTGGAGGCGAAGTCGTAAGCAAGTTGATTGCTGACGGTTATGGCAAGATTGTCAACAAGTCAGAAAACTTGAAGCTTCCTGCCAGCACCGGCACCAAGGCGAAGAATACAGTTGACACCGGAATAACGGAAAGTGAAAGGCCGGCAGACGCCGATGCGGCGGATGCAAAAGCAGGCACCGTCAACAGCAATTATTATTGCATAGTGCTTGCGAGCCAGGTTACAAAGAAAAACGCCAAAGCATTTGTCGGCCAACTTGAAAAAGAAGGGTTGGCAAACGCATATGTACTGGTTGAAGAAAACAAATCAACCAAAGTTGCTTATGGACATTTTAAGACCTCTAACGACGCTTATAACGAATTAAACAAACTGCGTGACAATGAACGCTTTAATGAAGCTTGGGTCTATCAAGTGAAGAATTAACATGAAAAGAGTCAGATGCCCAAAGTGTGATGAATTTATCACATTTGATGAAACAAAATACAATGAAGGCCAAGCATTGGTATTCGAATGCCCACAATGCGGGAAACAGTTTGGCATAAGGATAGGCAAGTCAAAACTGATGAATACCAGAAAAGAAGAGGTATTGGATGAAAAAGCCGACGAAAAAGGATTCGGCTCAATCGTAGTAATAGAGAATGTCTTTCATTACAAGCAGGTCATACCATTGAATTTAGGCGACAATACAATAGGGCGCTATATGAAGGGCAGCAAGACAACAGCCCCGATAGAAACCAATGACCCGAGCATTGACATCAATCATTGTGTGATAAACGTATCAAGAGATAAAAAAGGCAACCTTAAGTATATATTGCGTGACGGTCCAAGCAATACAGGAACATTTGTAGACAACGAGATACTTGGAGACCGTGAAAAACGGATAATTTATGATGGGACATTGTTTACTATTGGTGCAACCAGTATTATACTAAGAGCAGCAAATTCCGAAGAATAATAAAAAATTCACATCCGTTTTTACAGAATACAAGGTTAAAGTATATAAAAAAAGACGGATATTCGCAAAAACATCTTAAACAATGTTGTTGTTAATGAATTAAAGATTGTACCTTTGCGCCCGATTTTAGACAATATAAAGTCGAACTTTATTAATTTAAAACTTTATTTATTTTTTATGTCAGATTTAAAGAACGTGCAACCATTGGCAGATTTCAACTGGGAAGAGTTTGAAAATGGAAGCCATGCAAGCGTAAGCAAGGAAGACCTTGAAAAAGCTTACGACGAAACTCTCAACAAAGTCAGCGAACATCAAGTTGTTGACGGAACGGTAATTTCTGTAGACAAGAAGGAAGTTGTCGTTAATATCGGTTACAAGAGCGACGGTATTATTCCTGCAAGCGAATTCCGTTACAATCCAGATTTGAAAGTAGGTGACACTGTTGAAGTTTATGTTGAAAATCAGGAAGACAAAAAAGGTCAACTCCTGCTTTCACACAAGAAGGCTCGTTTGAGCAAGAGCTGGGAGCGTGTCAACGCGGCTCTTGAGAACGAAGAAGTTATCCAGGGATACATCAAGTGCCGTACCAAAGGCGGCATGATTGTCGATGTATTCGGTATAGAGGCATTCCTTCCCGGAAGCCAGATTGACGTTCACCCCATACGTGATTATGATGTATTCGTAGGCAAGACCATGGAGTTCAAGGTCGTTAAAATCAACCAGGAATTCCGCAATGTCGTTGTATCACACAAGGCTCTTATCGAAGCTGAACTCGAAGCACAGAAGAAAGAGATTATCAGCAAGCTCGAAAAGGGACAGATTCTGGAAGGAACCGTCAAGAACATTACATCTTACGGCGTGTTCGTAGACCTTGGTGGTGTAGACGGACTCATTCATATTACAGACCTTTCTTGGGGACGTGTCAGCGATCCGCATGAAGTTGTATCTTTGGACCAGAAAATCAATGTTGTCATCCTTGACTTTGACGATGACAAGAAGCGCATCGCTCTCGGCTTGAAGCAGCTCACTCCGCACCCATGGGATGCTCTTGATGCAAACCTCAAGGTTGGCGACCATGTTAAGGGCAAGGTCGTTGTCATTGCCGATTATGGCGCATTCGTAGAAATAGCTCCTGGTGTTGAGGGTCTGATACATGTTTCAGAGATGAGCTGGAGCCAGCATCTGCGCAGCGCACAGGAGTTCCTGCACGTAGGAGACGAGGTTGAGGCCGTAATACTTACACTCGACCGCGAAGAGCGCAAGATGTCTCTCGGCATCAAGCAGCTTAAGGAAGACCCATGGGAAACAATCGAAGTTAAGTATCCTATCGGAAGCAAGCATACTGCCAAGGTACGCAACTTCACCAACTTCGGCATCTTTGTTGAGCTTGAGGAAGGCGTTGACGGACTCATCCACATAAGTGATTTGTCTTGGACTAAGAAGGTTAAGCATCCTTCTGAGTTTACCCAGGTAGGTGCCGACATTGATGTTGTTGTCTTGGAGATAGACAAGGAGAACCGTCGTCTCAGCCTCGGCCACAAGCAATTGGAGGAAAATCCATGGGATACATATGAGACAATCTATACACCGGGTTCTGTCCATACAGGTAAAATAACTGAAATCATGGACAAGGGTGCAGTTATAGCACTCAATGAAGGTGGTGAAGGATTTGCAACTCCTAAGCATCTTGTAAAAGAAGACGGAAGCCAGGCACAGCTCGGCGAAGAACTCCAGTTCAAGGTGATTGAGTTCGTGAAGGAGACCAAGAGGATAATACTTTCGCACAGCCGCACGTTTGAAGACGTGAAGGATGAACCTAAGAAAGCTCCGCGCAAGAAGGCTAAGAAGGAGGAAACTCCTGCCATCAACAACATCGCGGCAGGTACTACGTTAGGAGATATTGACGCTCTTGCCGAATTGAAGGCAAAGATGGAAAAAGGCGAGAAATAATATTTCGTACACTTTTTATATTCAAATCCCCGTGGCAAACGCCATGGGGATTTTTATTGTTGTAATTTTATAATGTCATAAAAACGGCATTTAAAACTTCGTTATTATATAAAAATATAGTAATTTTGCAATATATGTACTTTTAAGTCATTATCCTCATGAAGAAATTTTTAGAATATGTTGCCGAAGACATATTGCGTAAACACGGTGAAGACCTGTCACATGTTGCAATAGTATTTCCCAACAAGCGCGCTTCATTATTTCTCAACGACTATTTGGCAAAGAGGGCAGGGCATCCAATGTGGTCGCCAACATACATTACCATTAGCGAACTTTTCCGCAGACATTCAACACTCTGCGTAGGCGACCCCATCAAACTTACCTGTGACATACATAAGAGTTTTGTCAAATGTACTGGCATAGACGAGACACTTGACCATTTCTTCGGCTGGGGACAAATGCTTATAGCGGATTTTGACGACTTGGACAAGAATATGGCTGATGCGTCAAAAGTATTTAGGAACGTAAAAGATTTGCATGAACTTGACGACCTTTCTTATCTTGATGACGAACAAAAAGAAATACTACATAGGTTTTTCAGTAATTTTACTGATAATGAAAATACAGAACTTAAGCAGCGATTCCTGCGCTTATGGTCACATATCGAAGAAATATACAATGATTTCCGTTCACGTCTGAAAAAACAATCAATAGCATATGAAGGTATGCTTTACCGGGAGGTCGCAACCAATCCTGCCATTGATTATCACTATAACACATATATTTTTGTAGGCTTCAACGTGCTGCAGAAAGTAGAACAGGAAATGTTCATGCAGTTGCAAAAAGACGGCAAGGCACGTTTTTACTGGGATTTCGACGATTATTATATGGCAGATAGCTGTCTCACATCCCGTGCCAATGAGGCAGGTCATTATGTTTCACAATATATTAAGCTGTTCCCAAATGAACTTGACAATTCAGAAGCCGATATATACCATAATTTTAAAAGAAATAAGAAAGTGACATTCATCAGTGCTTCTACAGAGAATGTCCAGGCAAGATATGTAAACGATTGGCTAAAAGAGAATTGCAGATACAAACAAGGCCGCAATGTTGCCATTGTACTGTGCGACGAGGCATTGTTACCAACGGTGACACATAGCCTCCCCGAAAGCGTAGAAAGTGTAAATATAACAACAGGGTTTCCACTTTTCCAAACCTCTGTATCGTCTTTTGTTCTCCAATTACTTGATTTAAGGATAAACGGGTATTCGCAATCAGATGGCACATTCAGGGTGAAATATGTTATGCAAGTGTTGTCTCATCCGTATACAAAATATGTTTCAGAGAAATACCGTGAACTTATTAATGCCTTGAAAAAAGAGAGGATTTACCGTCCTTCGCCGTCAGTCCTTGCCATAGACCCCAATATGGCAATCCTCTTCAACGCTAAAACCGACAGCAAGACACTGGCCGGATGGCTTGTGGATGTGCTTGGAATCTTAGCAAACGGATGCGGCAATGAGAGCAACGACCCTCTTATGCAGGAGTCGTTGTTCAGAATGTACACCTTGTGCAACAGGATAAACGAGCTTGTAAAGTCTGGCGACCTCGACGCGGATGTTATTACATTGCAGAAACTCATCATCCAGATAATCAACTCGACATCCATACCTTTCCATGGAGAGCCTGCGGAAGGAATACAGGTGATGGGCATTCTTGAGACAAGAAACATCGACTTCGACCACATATTGGTACTTTCATGTAACGAAGGCAACATGCCCAAGGGATTAAACGACTCTTCTTTCATTCCGTATTCGATAAGGAAAGCCCATGGACTTACCACCATCGACAACAAGGTTTCCATTTATGCGTATTATTTTTACAACCTTCTGCAACGCGCGTCTGACGTCACCTTGGTTTACAACAATTCCACCGAGAACGGCCATACCGGTGAAATGAGCCGTTTTATGCTGCAACTTATGATTGAAAGCGGCATCAAGATAAAGCGCATGTCACTGCAAACTGGCCAGCAGCCTACGTTCCGCAATGCCATGCCAATACCCAAAGACGCAGCCATAATGCAGGCATTGGACGGCATGGAGTATATTTCGCCTACGTCCATCAACCGCTACATGCGTTGTCCGTTGCAGTTTTATTACAGCAATGTCGCCAAGATAAACGAGCCGGAAGCAGACGAGCTGGAAGAAATGAGCAGCCGTATTTTCGGCAATGTGTTCCACGCCGCGTCTGAAATACTTTATGGGGAATTGAGGCAGAATGACGGCACCGTGACACGCGAAAGCATTGATTACGCCTTGAAACATAAAGAGTACGTGACGCGCATCGTGGACAAGGCTTTCTCTGAAACAGTTTTTGAAAAAGGGACAAAAAAGCGTATCGACTATAACGGCCTGCAACTGATTAACCGTGAAGTCATCATAAGGTATCTCCGACGGCTGCTCGAAATAGACCGCGACCTGGCTCCGTTAAAGATAAGCGATGTGGAGGTTCCCGTCTGTGCACCGCTTCAGGTTACGACAAGCGGCGGAATACGCCTTATAAACATAGGCGGACGCATAGACCGCCTTGACCGCATATACGATAAGGCTGTAGGGTGTGAGCGGCTGCGTGTCATCGATTACAAGACCGGCCGCTATACCATGAAAAAGGTGAATTGTGTGGATGAGATATTCGCCATGCCGCCAGAGCAGGGCAAACATACAGACTATTACCTGCAAACCATGCTTTACGCAATGCTTGTAAAACACGACAGACGGCTAAACCCGGACGGCCTTGCCGTAAGTCCGGCTCTGCTTTTCATCCAGCAGACAGCAGAAGAAGGCTATGCCCCGACGCTTATTATCGGGAAAGAACGCATCGCCGACATCGCCGAGCACGAACAGACTTTCAGCGAAGGCCTGCATTCAATTGTCTCGGAAATATTCGACCCTGCACGGCCATTCCGCCCTACGGAAGACAAATCGGTATGCTCATTCTGCCCGTACTGCGGCTTGTGCGGACTATAGTCAGCGCATCGACTTGCCTACGAACGACAGCGGCATAAGCTCTTTCACGCTTTCAAGAATATACACACAGTCCTTTCCACATAGATATATCCTTATGTCGCGCCCGTAACGCTGCTCCATTTCCAACAGAGCCTGCCTGCACGAGCCGCAGGGCGACACCGGGTCGGCCGTGAAGCCGTCCTTGTTTCTCGCAGCTATGGCAATGTCGGTAATAGCCGATTGCGGACAGTTAGATTGTGCGTTGAATATTGCCGCGCGCTCGGCGCACATCGTAACAGAGAAGGCCGCGTTCTCTTGGTTTGCGCCTTTTATTACGGTGCCGTCGTCAAGCCTTACCGCGGCCCCCACACGGAAGTCCGAATATGGCGAATATGAGTTGTCGGTAGCCTCCTTGGCGGCGGCGGTAAGCATAACTGCATCATCTTGCAATTCGTCATACCTGCATACTGCCACGTCCGTCTTAATCGTAATCTGCTTCATAAGCCATCATATTTTTATTTTACGACAAATCTTTTTTTACAATATTTTCCGCATATTGCAGACTATGCAAAATTACAATTATTTTTCCAGAAACATATAATCATCTGTCTTTATATTGATTTGAAACATTTTTATAAATCCAATTTTTATGGCACTAAGACGTAATCCGCATCGCCCGTGAGCAACACATAATATTTTCACCGGCATAAAGGCCCGTGATTCAAGCCGTAAGTCAGCCATTATTTGATTTTGCTTTCTTTTTGATTTCCGTTGGATTCAGAGAACGGCCTTGCCGCCAAACCTTCATCAATTTGAACGAAAATACGGGAAAAAAGCGTGCAAACGCAATCTGCTGGAATACAGCACAATACAGCAATTATTTACTATTGTGTGCAATCATAACCTGCAACCTGATACACTTTCACGGCCTTTGCAAGAAGCAAATATGGCATTTGCCCATCATATATGCCGTTCCGATAAATCACTTAGACGGCTAACACCCCCACAAAGACACGGTCTTTCATACATTCAAACACGGCATATGCTTTCATCAAACATGGCCTTTTGCATAAAAGTTGCAACATACATGTACCTTGAAATTTCTATTTGAGCGTTTTCTGCGGACATTTTCCGATTGACTTATTGCAATGTTTCTCACACAAAACATGCCAAAATGACAGATTCAAATATTTCAGCATAAACTTCTTTTGCGATATGGGGAATTCATATCTTCGTATCAACAAGCACCATGCTTTCGGTATTCTAAATAAAATCCCGTTTCTTCCATTTTTATTTGGCATTGCGCCCAACTTGTATTATCTTTGCATATTGAATACAGTGTTCCGGTCTGCCGCTGGCATTTGCAATATAATGCGAGAGGAAAGTCCGGGCAGCATAGGACGCTCCACTTCTGAAAATGGAAGCTGTCGGTGACGGCAGGATGATGCAGAAGAAAACAACCGCCTGCGCATGTCGCAGGTAAGGGTGAGAAGGCGGTGTAAGAGACCACCAGCTGGCAGGTGACTGTCAGGCTGTGCTATCTGGAGGCTGCAAGTTCGCGTAAACCGTCGTCTGAGGGTTGTCCGCCCGATTTTTAAACGATGGAGGGTGGAACGCTTGAGCCGCAGAGTGATTTGCGGAGTAGATAAATGGCAGGCACCGCTTAGCCGCAAGGCCGTAGCGGAACAGAACCCGGCTTACAGGGACACTGTATTCTTTTTACAGCGGGAACATGCTGCATCTTTGGCTTATCCCCAAAAACGACCTAACAACCATTATACGTATGAAAAAACAGATAACACGGATAATAAGATTTCTGACTGTAGGCATCTGGCATGTAAAGCGTCAGGACGTTTCGCCGTGGCTGTATTTTCTATACGGCGTTGTGAAAAAACTGCTCCTTGCAATCGAACGCGCCACAACAAAGCGTATGGTCGATGCAGCCTCAGCCCTCACTTATTCCACCTTGCTTGCCATAGTGCCTATAATGGCGGTTGTCTTCGCCATAGCACGCGGATTCGGTTACAACAAGTATATTGAAGACTGGTTCCGTGACGCCCTGGCAAGCCAGCCACAGGCCGCAGAAGTAATAGTCGGCTTCGTCAATTCGTACCTCGTCCACACCAAGAGCGGCGTATTCCTTGGGGTGGGACTGATATTCATGCTATGGACGGTCATTATGCTCATTAGCAATATCGAGCAGACTTTCAACTACATCTGGCAGGTGAAAAAGCCACGCAGCCTGTTCCGCACGATAACAGACTATATGGCGATGTTCCTGCTGATGCCTATAATAATAGTGATAACGTCGGGTATTTCCATATTTGTGGCAACGGTGTCCGACAGCATTGAGGGATATGCGCTGCTGGCACCTGTTATGCGTTTCATCATAGCCTTGATGCCGTATATCTTCATGTCGGCCGTATTCATAGCACTATATCTGTTCATGCCAAACACGAAAGTGAAATTTGGCTGCGCAATAGTTCCTGGCATTCTTGCCGGCGTGGCCATGCAAGGGCTTCAGCTTGTTTACATCCACTCGCAGATATGGGTGAGCAGCTACAACGCCATTTACGGTTCGTTTGCCGCCTTGCCGCTGTTCATGCTTTGGGTGCAAATATCCTGGACGATATGCCTGTTCGGTGCAGAGCTCTGCTATACTAGCCAAAACCTTGAAGATTTTGCTTTCAGGGCCAAGACAGAAGACATTTGCCACCGTTACCGGCTCATGCTAAGTGTTATGTTGGCAAGCCTTATATGCAAGCGTTTTGACGAGGGAGGCAGGCCTTATACAGCGTTGGAACTTAAACTGAAGACGGGAATACCCGTAAGAATCGTCAACGACCTTCTATACGAATTGACGCGCGTACATATAATAATAGAAGTTACAAGCGACGAGAAAGGCGAAGAAAGCATGTACCAGCCGGCAGAATCTACAGAAAGGCTTAGTGTGGGAATGCTTATAGACAGGATTGAGTCACAAGGAAAATGGTCGATAGAGCTTGACATGCACATGCTTGCTACTGACAACTGGAAGCATGTGATAAGGTCGCGTTCCGAGTACTTGGACAGTCAACGTGGGATATTACTCAAAGACATGTGATGTTGCTCACACATTAAAAGATGTCACGGCACAGTGAATATTCACCGTGCCGTGACATATACAACTACCATAACAAGTTTACTTTTCAACATAATCCAATACGGCCTGTACATACCGCTCAATATTGTCGTCATACATTTTCTTCAGCTTCATTTTATCAACAGCTTTTGCAATTACAAAATAAAGCATTGTAAGAATAACGCCAATCAACACACCGAAAAGCAGAATCTTTACCCCGTCGCCGAAACCCGACAGTATTATCACTGGCATTACAAGTATAATGCCTGGTATTACAAGATTCCTGCTGCGCTCATCTCCACGGTCAAGCACACGCTGTTTGTCATATACGTAATCTTTAACTTCCGCCTCGGTCGTATAAAAATCTTCCGGACGCGGAAAGCCGTCGTATTCCTTGCAGCTTTCCATCTTGTCCGTTATAGAGTGCTCCCAATCTGTAATTTTCCTTATTCCCATAATTTATTTAAAATTTCTCCAAAGGTATAACAACTATTGCTAAACGCAAAATAAATTTGGAGGAAATGAAAATAATTACTACTTTTGTGCCAAATTAAGTTGCACCATTTAAAAGTAATTAGAATATGAATTTACCAGATTTCATGTCATATTCCAATAAATTCACGGCAAGTGACTTTATTGAAAAGATATCAAGAATAGCCAAGAGGGCAGGAGCCAAGCTGGTATATGCCGCGCTGATACTTTATTATACATTGCAAAGCGACAAAATTACCATGAAAGACAAGGCTATCATTGTCGGTGCATTAGGCTATCTGATAAGTCCTTTGGATGTCATACCAGATGCCATTCCCATTGCTGGACTGGGTGACGATTTGGCCGTGCTCGTGTACGTACTTAACAAAGTATGGGGCAATGTGTCGGAAGAAATAAAAGAGAAGGCCAAATCCAAGCTTGGCAAATGGTTCGACGAAGACGAAATAGCCGAAATAAACACCCTTTTCGACAAGGAATAAACATCATACACCATGGTCATCGATTTTGACAAAATAAAAGAAGAAAGCATAATGAATTTCAAGGGAGGGCACGGTGAACTGCTCACCCGCAACTACGTGGACGACAAGTGCAAGATAATGATGAGCCGCCTGCGCCCGAGAGCATCAAGCGGCCTCCACAAGCATGAAGGCAATTGCGAGATTGTCTACATCCTCAGTGGAACCGCCACATTCCATTGTGACGGCAAAGTGGAAACAGTTGCAAAAGGCCAAGTTCATTATTGCCCTGAAGGTCATTCACATTATATGGAAAATAACACGGATGCGGATTTGCTATATCTGGCAATTGTGCCCGAACATCATATACAATAAGAATTGTAAAATTTATCATGTCAAATAGGGACAACCATAAACCCAACGCAGATTTTTTATATTTTACAGTAACAGAAGAAAAGCCGTTACTTGAATTCCTACTCGCAAACGTCAAGAATGAGAGCCGCACAAAAATAAAGGCGACGCTGCGTGGGCGGGGAATAAAAGTTGACGGAAAGTTCGTCACACAGTTTGACTTTCCGTTGCAGCCAGGCATGAAGGTGGCTGTAAGCAAGCGTAAGCGTGAAGACTTGCAGCTTAAGAGCCGTTATGTCAAACTTGTATATGAAGACAGGTATATTGTTGTTGTGGAGAAAAATATCGGCATACTCTCTATGGCGGCCGGACATAGTTCGCTTAATGTAAAATCAGTGCTTGACGATTATTTCCATAAAAGCCGTCAGCGTTGTACGGCTCATGTGGTGCATAGGCTTGACCGGGACACAAGCGGACTCATGGTTTATGCCAAGGATATGGAAACAGAACAGATATTGGAGCACAATTGGCATGACATTGTTTATGACCGCCGTTATGTTGCCGTTGTCAGTGGTGAGGTAGAGGACGAAGGCGGAACGATAGCCAATTGGCTGAAAGACAACAAAGCATATATTACATATTCGTCGCCGATTGATAATGGAGGCAAATATGCTGTGACACATTTTCATACGCTAGCACGTACCACAGAACATAGCCTTGTGGAATACCGTCTGGAGACCGGACGTAAAAACCAGATACGTGTACATTCGGCCGACATGGGGCATCCTGTATGTGGTGACATTAAATATGGGAACGGCGACGACCCTCTTCACCGTCTGTGCCTGCACGCTTATATGCTGTGTTTCTACCACCCTGTCACGAGGGAGCGCATGGAGTTTGAAACTCCAATACCACCAGCTTTTAAAAGTTTGTTCAAGTAAGGATAAGATTGTTGTATAAATGGAAAATTTTGCTTATTACATATTCTGCATTATTGCAGCCATTGTGGCGATAATTGTTTTGAAGAAAGTTGCCGGCTGTCTGATGAAGTCACTGTTCTTTGCGGTGATAATCGCGGCTCTTGTCGCTTTGTATTTTTGGCATTTCAAATAAGTACATTGATATAAATAAGTATGCGATGAAAGGTGCATTTGCCTTATACAGATACCCTTATGCAAGCGAATACACATTGATGGAGCAGACAAGCGGCGAACCGCTTACATTGTCATCATGTGAAGAACTTAACGGAAAGTCTGGTTTTATATTCGCTCCGTTTCGTCATACTTCCAATCATTCTTTTTTACTTCTAACTCCGAATCTCGTGGAGAAACATGTAGTCAACGGACTTGTAGACTTTGACGAAACTCTTTTTCACAAACGGGACATTGACGGAGAACGCCATAAATACGAAAAGGTCTTCTCGCGTTTCCATGAGAAACTTAACAATGGAGAATTCTCAAAAATTGTACTTTCACGTTGTTCTGACGAAGAGTCGATTCCACCGCTTGATATTGAAAAACTTTTCATGCGTGCCTGTGTCCTTTATCCTCGCATGTTCATAGCTTTGGTGTCAATGCCGCAATGTGGAACATGGCTTATGGCTACTCCTGAGATATTATTGGAAAACGATAAAGACACATGGCATACCATGGCTCTTGCAGGAACGATGCCCATTGATGAGGACAAGGACTCGGATATTCAGTTGGCAATAAGAAAAGATACTGGTGACATTCATGAATGGAGTACGAAAAACATACGTGAGCAGGAATATGTCTCAACGTATATAAAAGAGTGTCTGTATGATTATTCTTCATCGATTAATGAAACCGGACCTTATACGGCAAGGGCTGGATTAGTAAAACATTTGCGCAGTGATTTTTACTTCAAGATAGATGTCACGGATATTGGCAAACTTATCGAAAAGTTGCATCCTACGCCAGCTGTATGCGGTATCCCTAAATCTGATGCTTATAATTTCATTTGTGAAAATGAAGCATGCGACCGCAAGTATTACAGCGGTTTTGCCGGTCCGCTAAATATGGGTGAAGAAGGTACGCATCTTTATGTAACATTGAGATGTATGCAGATAGACAATTGCAAATGCCGTCTTTATGCCGGTGGAGGCTTATTGGCTGATAGTGAAGTTTATGATGAATGGCTTGAGACCGAAGCCAAAATGGATACAATGAGAAGATGTTTGTCAATAAAGAGAATGTAAATATATTGACATCATTGCTCATAGAGCATGGTGTAAAGCGTGCGGTTGTATGTCCGGGGTCAAGGAATGCTCCTATCGTTCACAATCTTAATGAATGCGGTAGCATAGAGTGTTACCCAGTGACAGACGAACGCAGCGCAGGCTTTTATGCTTTGGGCATGTCACTGGCTGACGATACGCCCGTGGTTGTTTGTGTTACATCCGGTACAGCGTTGCTCAATCTTTCTCCAGCTGTAGCAGAAGCTACTTATCAACATCACGGCCTCATTATCATTTCCGCTGACCGCCCGACAGCATGGATAGGGCAACTTGACGGACAAACCCTGCATCAACCAGGCGCTTTTGGTTGTTTTGTAAGCAAAAGTGTCAACCTACCAGAACCTCATGATGATATTGAGCGTTGGCATTGCAAGCGTCTTGTCAATGAGGCGTTGACGGCCGTTGCTACAGACGGGCGCATGTCTGTGCATATCAATGTTCCAATAAGCGAACCTTTATTTGAATTCGGCGTTGAAGAACTGCCCATTGTGCCAAAGATGAAATTCATTAAGCCAATGCTTGATGCGCAAACTTTCAGATGTTGCGTGTTGTCGCGCATGGTTGCAGCCAAGCGGCCTATGCTTGTTGTCGGGCAGATAAACCGTAACATGGATGAAATAGAGGAGACCTTGAAGATTATAGGTAAGCATGTTGCAGTGTTGTCTGAGCCATTATCAAGCAGAACACAGCGATTAGCCGACTTGGCACTCAAAAGCATTGACAACGCAGCAAGTTATTTACCAGACTTTTTATTATATGTCGGTGACACTATAGTAAGCAAAAGACTGAAACAGTTTCTAAGGAATACTGGCATTCCTGAGGTATGGGCTGTATCTGAAGACGGAGAGGTGCATGACACCTTCATGTGTCAGACTGGTGTCATCAAAGGCAGTCCTATTGAAACGTTATCGACACTTTCATACTATTTGGGAAAAGCAACAAATGACAGCTTGCCGTCGGGAAGAGACTATGCCAAAAGATGGAACATGCTTATGGATGAAATATGCGAGCGTACATGGAATTATGAGCCGCGATATTCACAGATGGCTGCCGTAAAAGAATTTGAACATTCCCTTAGCAAGATAGATTACAAATGGGAAGTACATTATGCCAATAGCAATGCAATAAGGCTCGCATGCATTTATGCGAAACATCATGTCTGGTGTAACCGTGGTGTAAACGGCATTGAAGGCAGCCTTTCTACAGCTGCAGGATTTTCTGTTGCCAACAAGCAATCGGTTATATTCTGCGTGATAGGCGATTTGAGCTTTTTCTATGACCAAAACGCCCTATGGAACACAAACTTACAAGGAAACTTACGCATAATATTGCTGAACAACAGCTGTGGCGGAATATTCTACAGCCTTAAAGGTTTGCGTGATAGTTCTGCATTCGACGGATTGGTTACAGCGCGCCACAATACTGACGCCAAAGGAATATGTACGCAGAACGACATTGGTCATCTTTCTGCCAGAAACATGGAAGAATTACGTTTGGGATTGGCTACGCTTATGACAACGACATCAAAGCGGCCGATATTATTGGAAATATTTACTGACGCAGAAGAAGACAAGCGCGTGATAAGTGATTTTATGAAATATATTGGAAATGAAGGAAAATAGGAATTGGAAAACCATAGAAGGTTTTGATTTCAAGGAAATTTTGTTTGAGGAGTTTGACGGCATAGCCAAGATTACAATCAACCGCCCACGTTACCGTAACGCATTTACACCAAGAACAACATGGGAGATGAGCCAGGCGTTCGCTTATTGTCGTGAGGCCCAGCGCATAGGTGTTGTAATACTGACCGGAGCAGGCGACAAGGCGTTTTGCTCCGGTGGCGACATGCACGTGAAGGGGCGTGGCGGATATGTAGGCGAGGACGGTGTTCCACGCCTCAACGTCCTTGATGTTCAAAAGCAGATTCGTTCTTTACCAAAACCTGTAATAGCGATGGTCAACGGATATGCCATAGGCGGAGGTCATGTGTTACATGTTGTATGCGACCTGACAATAGCAAGTGAGAATGCAATATTCGGCCAGACAGGTCCTAAAGTCGGTTCTTTTGACGCAGGCTTCGGTGCCTCTTATCTCGCACGCATAGTAGGACAGAAGAAGGCGCGCGAAATCTGGTTCATGTGCCGGCAGTATTCAGCCCGTGAAGCTGAACAGATGGGACTTGTAAACTGTGTTGTGCCGTTCGACGAATTGGAAGACACTTGTGTAGAATGGGCGCAAACCATGATGGAACGCAGCCCGTTGGCATTGCGTATGATAAAGGCTGGCCTCAACGCCGAACTTGACGGACAAGCCGGCATACAAGAGCTTGCCGGCGATGCCACCATGCTTTATTACTTCTTGGACGAAGCGCAAGAAGGCGGCAAGGCCTTTCTTGAAAAGCGCAAGCCCGACTTCAAGAAATATCCCAAGCTGCCTTGATGCAAAATACGTTTTCCAATGAAATACAATATCAAAATAACTCCGCGGACGTTCCACTTCAAGCAACCGGCAGGAACGTCGCGCGGAGTATATACCGAAAGGCAGTCGTGGCTGCTTGAACTAACCTCGCCAGACGCTCCAGGGCGCAAAGGAATAGGTGAGTGCGCCCCGTTGCCTGACCTAAGTTGCGATTACGGAGCTGATTATGCCGAAAGGTTGCGTGCCTTTTGTGATACTTTTGAACACGAAGGAGCGATTGATTATGAGAAAATGAGGGATTATCCTTCGATGCTATTCGGATTGGAAACGGCTTTGGCGCATTTCAATGCTGGCACAACAGCATTTTTTGATACGCCGTTCAGCCGTGGAGAAGAGGGCATACCGATAAACGGACTTGTATGGATGGGCAGCTACGAGGAAATGCTTGGACGGATGGAAGAGAAAATCAGGCAAGGTTTTCATTGCGTCAAGCTGAAAGTCGGTGCCATAGATTTCGACCATGAACTTGATTTGGTAAAGCGCATACGTAGTCGCTTTTATCCTTCTGAAATAGAATTACGCCTTGATGCCAACGGAGGATTCACCCCTGAAGATGCCCTTTACAAACTTGAACTACTGTCACAATACTCCGTACATTCGATAGAACAACCGATAAAGCCACGCCAATGGAGCTACATGGCAGAGCTGTGTCGGGAGTCACCGTTGCCAATCGCCCTTGACGAAGAACTTATCGGAGTAACCGACCCGTCAATGATGAAATACATGCTAAACGTGATACGGCCTGCATACATTATACTGAAACCGTCGTTGCATGGTGGCATGTATGGCGTAAGGAAATGGATTGAGGCGGCCGATGACAACAATGTCAGGACTTGGATAACCAGCGCGCTTGAAAGCAACATAGGACTGAATGCCATTGCCCAACTTGCCGCACAAGTATATGGCCCGAATATAACCATGCCCCAAGGGCTTGGTACGGGACAATTGTTTACCGACAATATTGATATGCCGATAGAGATACGCGGTGACAGGCTTTATTATATTAAGTGAAAAATGAATAATGAAAAATGAATAATTTAAATGTTACTAGACAGTAAGTCATCCGTTTTTCATTATTCATTATTCATTATTCATTTTTCATTATAACTAATGTTTGTTTATGGATTTACAAGAGTTTCTTGGCGAGTGGAACAATCAGTCTGATACTGTCCTCGTCCATACAAGCGGTTCGACAGGAAAGCCCAAAGCCATGCGTGTGGAAAAACGCCGGATGGAAGCCAGTGCACGACTTACATGCGACTTTCTCGGCCTGAAGCCCGGCGATACGGCTTTGCTATGTATGCCTCTTGACTATATAGCTGGGAAAATGGTTGTAGTGCGTTCCATTGTAAGGGATTTGCAGCTTGTCAGCGTAAAGCCTTCAGGCCATCCGCTTGCAGGCATTGACACGCCGCCGACATTTGCCGCAATGGTGCCGATGCAGGTATATAACAGCTTGCGGACGGAGCGCGAGCGCAACTTGCTCAAGGCCGTTAAGCACCTGATTATCGGTGGAGGTGCTGTAGACCAAGCTCTTGAAACAGAATTGCATGACTTCCCCAATGCCGTGTGGAGCACTTACGGCATGACAGAAACGCTGTCGCATATAGCTATGCGACGTATCAGCGGCAGTGGGGCTGACTGCTGGTACACTCCGTTTGAAGGTATAAGCGTAAGCCTTGGCGATGACGGTTGCCTTGTGATAGACGCTCCGGCGGTATGTCAGTCAATTCTCCATACAAACGACATTGCCGAACTGCACGCCGACGGCCGCCGCTTCCGCATACTCGGACGCAAAGACAACGTAATATGCAGCGGCGGCATAAAGATAAGGATGGAGGATGTTGAAAACATGCTTCGCCAGCATGTACCAGTGCCATTTACCATAACAAAACGGGCTGACAGCCAATTGGGCGAGGCTGTCGTAATGTTGTTTGAGGGTACGGACGCAATGATTGGCAACATAAAAGAAGTTTGCTTGCGTGTGTTGCCTAAGTATTGGCGGCCAAAGGGTTATATTCCCGTAAGTCAAATCCCGATAACAGAAACCGGCAAACCGGCACGCGCCGAAGCGCAGAAAATTGCAAACGCGGCACATGGCAGCGATTGTACGTGTTGATTAAGAATAAAGGGGAATGCAGACTTTGCATTCCCCTTTATTATGCGCCGATTTTCCCCGTTTTGCAATATGTGGCCTTTTGTCTTGTAAAAGGCCACATATTGCAGTGAAAAAGATGGTCTTTTGCAAGCCAAAAGGTCATGTATTACATGACGGGACATTTTTAGCACTATTCGTGTTTGTTCTTTTCAATAGTACGTAGAGCCTTATTCCACGTATTCTGTCAGGAACTGTTTGAAATCGGCAAAGGCTTTTGTCATTGGAACAGACTGCTTCTTGCCCTGCATAAAGGCTGCAAGACGCGGCGGAATGGCAACTGATGAACCGACGGCTTGTTCCACTGTGTCCTTGAATTTTGCAGGATGAGCCGTTTCGAGGAATATTCCCGTTTCGCCAGGCGTCAAGTTCTCGGTCAATGCACGCCAACCGCATGCCCCGTGAGGGTCGAGCGTGTAGCTGTTGTTTTGGTAACATTTGGCCATGGCTTCGCGTATTTGCGCGTCAGAGTATGCGGCTCCGCTTATGTCGGCCGATATTTCGGCGTGCGAATGATTGTAAACGTCAAATATGCGCGCGAAGTTGCTCGGTGCGCCTACGTCCATGGCGCTGGCGATTGTCTGAATGCTTGGGCGTAGGTTGTATTCGCCTGTACATAGGTATTCAAAGAACACATCGTTGGCGTTGTTGGCGGCAATGAAACGTTTTACGGGCAACCCCATGCGCTTTGCGAAGAGGCCTGCGGTTATGTTGCCGAAGTTGCCGCTTGGCACGCAAAACACCATGTTGTCTGCAAGTCCGCGTTCTTTCATCCTTGCGTATGCGTTGAAATAATAGAATGCTTGAGGAAGGAAGCGCGCCACATTGATGGAATTTGCCGACGTGAGACGCAGCATCGTGTTCAATTCCTTGTCGGCAAAAGCATCCTTGACAAGAGCCTGGCAGTCGTCGAATGTGCCGTCAACTTCAAGTGCGGTGATGTTTTGTCCGAGTGTTGTAAACTGGCATTCTTGTATTTTGCTGACCTTGCCTTTGGGATATAGCACGTATACATGTATGCCGTCCACACCGAGGAATCCGTTAGCAACTGCCGAACCGGTGTCGCCACTGGTCGCTACGAGCACGTTGACGGTCTCGTTTACCTGTCTGCCTGCAAGTTTGCCCTTGCTTATGAAGTATGCAAGCATACGCGCCATGAAGCGTGCGCCTACATCCTTGAATGCAAGCGTGGGGCCGTGGAACAATTCAAGAGACCAGGTATTTCCGCCAACATTGACTACAGGGCAGTCGAACGATAGCGTGTCATATACTATTGCTTCCAGTTTGTCGGCCTCGATGTCTTCGCCGAAAAAGGCTTTCGCCACTTCAAAGGATATTTCCTGGAAAGTCTTATGCTCTATGTCCTTGAAGAAATCCGCAGGCAAGCTCTCTATTCTCTCCGGCATGTACAGGCCGCGGTCGGGCGCGAGCCCCCTGATTACGGCTTCGTCAAGCGATGCCGGTTGTGCCTGTTTGTTCGTGCTGTAATATCTCATGCTTGAATGTTGGATATGTTCTTGTCAAGTGTCTTATAAATAAATGTATTGCATTGCTCACTCTTCGTCGCATAGGAATGTCTGCATGAATTCGCCAAGTTTGAGTGTTCCGTATGCTCCATCGGCGCAACTTATCTCGTCGTAAGTCTGCACCGTGTCAGGCTCTATCTTAGGATGCCAGATTGCAAAGGGAACAGGCTCGTTTACGTGGGTGCGTACTTCAACCGGGGTAGGGTGGTCGGGTAGCAAGGCGATGCTTACTGGCATGTCGTGCCACGACTTTACTTCCTCTATAATTGGGCGCACGAGCCTTGCGTCAAGGTTCTCTATTGTCTTGAGTTTCAGCGCGAGGTCACCGTCGTGTCCTGCCTCATCGCTGGCCTCAACGTGCAGGTAGACGAAATCGTGTATGCGCAGAGCGTCGAGCGCGGCCTGCGCCTTGCCTTCATAGTTGGTATCGGCCAGGCCCGTAGCCTCTTCTACTTTGATTATTTCCAGTCCGGCATAATGCCCTATACCGCGTATCAGGTCTACGGCGGAAATCACCGCTCCGCTTTTTATCTGAGGGTATATGTCGGCCAGCTTCTTCATGTCCGGCCTGTAACCACTGCCCCAAGGCCAGATGCTTAATGTTCCCTTGTCTGTGTGCGGCAGTATTTCTTGCGATTTCAGGACAAGGTTGTTTATCAGGTCGGCCGTCTCCTGCGCCGTCATGCGTGCGCCGTCGTGTTTGTTTTCCCATCCTGGTTCAGGCTTTACCATGAGCGGTTGCCATGGCTCTCCGGGGTGGTCGTGCGGCGGGGCGCACACTATGTGCTTGTTTCCGTTCCTGATTACGAGCAGGTTTCGGTACTGTATGCCCGTTATGAAGCGTATTTCGTCATTGCCGAGGTTGGCATTCAGGAGTTTTATCAATGCGTCGCTTTGTTCCGTGGTGAGGTGTCCGCCGTGATGGTTATTTATCCTGCCGTCGGCCAGTGTTATTATGTTGCAGCGCATGGCCATGTCGTCAGGGTGCATGTCGTAACCTATGCTTGCCGCCTCAAGAGGTCCGCGCCCCTCATACACCTTGTTAAGGTCGTAGCCAAGGATGGCCGTGTTGGCAACTTCGCTGCCCGGATGGAAACCGTCGGGTATGGTTACGAGGCGGCCTGTGCGGCCTTCGCGCGCCAGCATGTCCATATATGGCTTGCTGGCATATTGCAGGAGAGTCTTGCCGCCAAGCCTTCCGACAGGGTGGTCGGCCATGCCGTCGCCGAGTATTATAAGGTGTTTCATTTTGCTGGAACTGCTTGAAAATCAGATATTGGCTATGCTCATGATATTGGCGAACACACCAGCGGCGGTCACGCTTGCACCGGCTCCATAGCCTTGTATGAGCATAGGGTATTCCTTGTAACGCTCGGTGGTAAGCATAACGATGTTGTTTGAGCCTTCGAGGTTGTAGAACGGATGTCCCTTTTCTACTTCTTGTAGGGATACATCGGCGTGTCCCATTTCCATTTTCGCTACAAAACGCCAACGCTTGCCTTCGGCTTCAAGCCGCTTGCGGCGTTGTTCGAAGTCGGCGTCCAGTTGCGGCAAGTTCTTCCAAAAGTCGTCAAGTGTGCCGTTGAACAGCGCTTCAGGTATGAACAGATGCTTCTCCACATCGTCTATCTCAACTTTATATCCGGCCTCACGCGTAAGTATTACGAGCTTGCGCACAACGTCAGTGCCGCTCAAGTCGATACGTGGGTCTGGCTCGCTGTAGCCTTGTTCCTTGGCGCGACGTACTGTTTCTGAGAACGGAACATCGGCGGAAATCTCGTTGAAGATGAAGTTGAGCGTACCACTCAATACCGCTTCTATTTTAAGTATGCGGTCACCGGAGTTGCACAGGTCGTTTATAGTACCGATGATTGGCAGACCTGCGCCTACGTTTGTCTCGAAGCGGAACTTCACTCCGCGTGCCAACGCCGTCTTCTTCAGCTTCACATAGCTGCCGTAATCCGACGATGCGGCGATTTTGTTGGCGGCTATGACCGATATGTTGTGTTCAAGGAACTCTTGATACAGCGCGGCCACCTCCTTGCTTGCGGTGCAGTCAACGAATACGCTGTTAAATATGTTCATACCGATTACCTCGTCACGAAGACGGGCGGTATCGCTTTCCTCCGAATTTTTCAGTTGTTCATGGTAGTTGTCGAGGTCGATGCCGTCGCGGTTGAATATGGCGTGCGTGCTGCTGGCTATACCCACAACGTTTAGTTTGAGCCTGCGGTTCTGCTTCAGTTCCTCGTATTGGGCTTTGATTTGTTCAATCAGCTTGTTGCCTACAGTGCCTACGCCGCAGATAAAGAGGTTGAGCACGTTGTATTCAGACAGGAAGAACGAGTCGTGCAGCACGTTGAGCGACTTGCGCAGGCTCTTGCCGCTGACAACGAACGATATGTTTGTTTCAAACGCACCTTGCGCACAGGCTATTACGTTGATGCCGCTTCGGCCGAGCGTGCCGAATAGCTTGCCCGCAATACCGGGCGTGTGCTTCATGTTCTCGCCGACTATGGCGATTGTGGCAAGGCCGCTTTCGGCGTGCATGGGGTACATCGCACCCGTTTCAATCTCCTTGGCGAACTCCGCGTCGAGCACCTTTACGGCTTCTTCCGCGTCGGAGTCTTTGACTGCTATCGACGTAGAGTTCTCCGACGAAGCCTGGCTGACGAGGAATACCGATATGCCGTTCACCGCCAAGGCCGTGAATATGCGCCGGTTGACACCGATTACGCCTACCATGGAGAGGCCCGTAACGGTAATCAGCGTAGTGCCGCTGATGCTCGATATGCCCTTGATGGCCTTGCGGTCGTTGCCGATTTTCTCCTTGATTACAGTGCCCGGACCGTCAGGATTAAACGTGTTTTTTACCTTGATGGGTATGTTTTTCACGCATACCGGGTATATTGTGGGCGGATAGATAACCTTTGCGCCGAAGTTGCACAGCTCCATTGCCTCCTTGTAGCTAAGCTCGTTGATGGTGTACGCCGTGCGTATGACCTTCGGGTCGGCGGTCATGAAGCCGTCAACGTCGGTCCATATTTCAAGCACTTCGGCAGCGAGTGCGGCAGCGATGATGGCCGCCGTATAATCGCTTCCGCCGCGGCCGAGGTTGGTAGTCTCGCCAGTGTGCTCGTCGCAGCTGATGAAACCCGGCACTACGGATATCTTTGGCAGTTCCTTGAAAGCATCGCATACCAGCTGGGCGGTAAGCTCGCTGTCAAGCACGTTCTTTTTGTTCTTATGTTCGGTCTTGATGAAATCCCTTGCGTCAAACAACTTCGCGCTCCTAATAAGTGCGGCCGTTATGTTCGAGCTAAGGCGTTCGCCATAGCTTACGATGGCGTTCTGCGTCTTCTCGCTAAGGTCATGGATTAAGTAAACGCCGTAATAAATGCTACGAAGTTGCTCGAAAAGGGTGTCAACGGCGTTGAACAAGTCCTCACGCTTCTTGGGTTCGGTGATGATGGTGTCTATCATCTTATGATGACGTGCCAACATAGCGTCAAACTCTTCCTTGTACCTGTCATCTCCACGGAGCGCGAGCTGGGCGGTGGAAAGCAGTTTGTCAGTTATTCCGCCAAGTGCACTTACAACAACTACTACCGGTTGGCGCTTTGCCTCTTTCTCTACAATTCTCTTTAAGCACAGGATGCTTTTAACGGAACCTACGGATGTTCCTCCAAACTTTAATACTTTCATTTCTTTGTGTTATTTGCTTTGAGACCCTTGATACAACCAAGGGGTGTTCTCTGTTAATGACCGAGAATATAGTGAAAGGCGAGCACAATGACAATCTAAAAAGCTGTGTTTTTTGTTTGTCATTGCCGAGCCGCATCCTATATTCGCGCAGCAAAAATAGCAAAATTTATTTTTACGGCAACCCTTTTCTTAATTTAATTGACGATTTTAGGCGAAAATGTGTGATTTTGTTACACTTCTCTGCCTATCAATGTCACATTTGTTGCTGTCGATGCGTGCTCCTTCGCTCTGCCGATGACACATTGCCACGCTATCCGGCAGTTTGCTTTCACATTGATTTTGCTTGACGCTGTAGAGCGGCCTAGCCATGAAATAATTGACGGCTTGGCACAAATAACGCCAAGAAAAGTGTGCAAACATAAGTCGTTGTGACTTATCGTGTTACAGTGGATGCAGGTCGATGTGTGCATTGAAAACGGTGCTTTAACATCATTTTGACGGTGCTTGATGGTGTCAAAGACGGTCTTTGAGCGTGCGATTGGCGACCTTTGAGCCTCTAAAAGGCCGTCTTTTACAAGCCTAAAAGCCGCCTTTTACAACCTTGTCAACCGAAAAACAAGACAATAACTGTTGCTTTAGGTAATAAAAAGGATTATCACCGTTGCTATCGTTTTTCTATTTCTACAAAAACCCCGTACATAAATGGTTTGACAAGATGCTTGGTTTGCAGATGAATTGCATTGCATCTTGATTTGCCATATTTATTCGTCAGTATAGCTGAAAACAGCGAAAAATACAGTTATTACAATGATGTTATCCATAAAATCGCTAACTTTGCGCTAAAAATCAATACCAAATGCAAATACTTAATATAAGGCGAACCGTGGTAGTCGCATTACTTTTGTCCGCTGCCGTGTCCGCATCGGCGCAGAAAAGAGACAGGTACGAGTTTTATAAAGACTTCCCCATGTATGCAGACTCGCTCTTGGCGCAGCTTACATACCCTATGGCCTGGGGCAACAGCGACATAAAAGATTTCAACAAGTGGAAGCAGGCCGCACGCGGCAAGGTGCTGGAGTGCATGATGACTCCGCCCCCGGCACCTAAGAGCTACGGCATAAAGGTGCTTGCAGAGGAGCGGCGCGACGGCTATACGGCTCGCAAAATAGAGTTCAACCTGTCGGGCTTTTACCGCGTAAGGGCGTATCTGCTCGTGCCCGACGGCCAAGGGCCGTTCCCTGCCGTCAACCTTCTGCACGACCACGGGGCGCACCTTTATATAGGTAAGGAGAAGATGGTGCGCCCGTTCGCCGACGATTCGCTCGTCATAGCCGATGCCGACGCGTGGGTGGATAATATTTATGGAGGACAGTTTATGGGCGATTACTTGGCGCGTCACGGCTACGTAGTGTTCTCAACCGACGCCCCGATGTGGGGCGAAAGGGGGCGCAAGGAGGGCGTTGACCGCAACAAGTATGACATCATCGCCGGCAACATGATGATGTACGGGCGGTGCCTGAGCGCGTTCATGACGTATGACGACATCGCCTCGACCGACTTTCTCGCCACTCTCCCGGAGGTAGACCCTAAGCGCATAGCCTGCGCCGGATGTTCCATGGGCGCTTACAGGTCGTGGATGCTCGCGGCCTTGTCCGACAAGATTGCCGCCTGCGCCGCAGTGTGCTGGATGGTTACTACCGACGTGCAAATGACTTGGAAGTACGGACGGAAGGAGAACGGCGGCTTTGCCAACTGCATACCTGGCCTGCGCCAGTATCTTGACTATCCGCACATCGCCAGCATCGCCTGTCCGAAGCCGATGCTTTTCATCAACGGAACGCAAGACAAGCTGTTCAAAATACCCGGCGTTGAAAAGGCTTTCGGCATAATGCGCGATGTATGGAATAGCCAGGGCGCAGGCGGAAACTTCGAAGCCGAGCTGTGGCCTATACCACATTCGTGCGGCGTAAAGGCGCAGCAGCGTGTATTAGAGTTCCTTGACAAGCATCTGAAACAATAAATAATTAAAAATGAAAAATGAAATAATGAAAAGTGAAAAATCGAGGTGCGTTACAGTGATGGATTTTTCATTATTCATTTTTCATTATTCATTTTTCATTATTACCTTTCAGTTAAAAAGTATGGTTTACGAATATCAGTTACGGCTGCTTCCGCAGCAGGCAGCAAACGAAGCGACTATAAAAGAATACATATCGCGCGACAAGGGGCTTGACGTGCGCACTATGAATGCGGTGCGCGTGCTCAAACGAAGCATCGACGCGCGGCAGCGCACAATATACGTCAACTTGAAAGTGCGTGTATATGTCAACGAAGAGCCTTGTGACGACGAGTATGAACGGACTGAATACCGCGACGTGTCGCAGGCCAAGTCCGTGGTCGTAGTCGGCGCGGGGCCTAGCGGCCTGTTCGCAGCATTGAGACTTATAGAGCTTGGCCTGCGTCCCATAGTCATCGAGCGCGGCAAGAATGTGCGCGAACGAAAGAAAGACTTGGCGCTAATCACCAAGACGCACAAGGTAGACCCGGAGAGCAACTATTGTTTCGGCGAGGGTGGGGCAGGAGCATACTCTGACGGAAAGCTGTACACGCGCAGTAAGAAACGCGGCAATATACGCAAAATACTCAATGTGTTCTGCCAGCACGGAGCATCAACAGCCATACTCGCTGACGCTCATCCGCATATCGGTACGGACAAGTTGCCGCGCGTAATCGAGAACATGCGGAATACAATCATAAGCAATGGCGGCGAAGTGCACTTCCAAACGAAAATGACGGAGCTGCTACTCGATGGCGACACCGTTGTAGGAGTAAGGGCTGTACGGTTGCAGACAGGCGAAGAAACGGAATACCGCGGCCCTGTAATACTTGCCACCGGGCATTCGGCACGCGACGTTTACCGCTATTTCAACGGCTGCGGCTTTGAGATGGAAGCCAAGGCTCTGGCTGTTGGTGTGCGCTTGGAGCATCCTGCGGAACTTATCGACAGAATCCAATATCACAACAAGTATGGCCGTGGACGGTGGTTGCCTGCCGCTGAATACAGCTTCGTCACACAAGTGGAAGGCCGTGGCGTGTATTCATTCTGCATGTGCCCCGGGGGCTTTGTAATCCCAGCTGCAACTGGACCGGAGCAGATAGTAGTTAACGGCATGAGCCCGAGCAACCGAGGTTCGCGCTGGTCTAATAGCGGCATGGTTGTGGAAGTGCACCCCGAAGACTTATGCGAAACGCCAGATACACTTTGCATGATGCGCTTCCAAGAGGAGATGGAACGCACGTGCTGGCAGCAAGGCAACATGAGGCAGACGGCTCCGGCACAGCGTATGGTTGACTTTACGCGTTCCCGCCTAAGCTACGACCTGCCTGAAAGTTCGTATGCGGCAGGCTTGATTTCCAGTCCGTTGCATTTCTGGCTTCCTGCAATTGTAGGCAAACGCCTGCAAACGGCCTTCGGAATATTCGGCAAGACGAGCCACGGTTTCCTGACAAACGAAGCGGTACTCATTGCCGCGGAAACAAGGACTTCGTCGCCGGTGCGCATTCTCCGGGATGCAGAGTCGTTACAGCATGTGCGCTTGCACGGGCTTTTCCCTTGCGGCGAAGGTGCGGGCTATGCAGGAGGCATAGTGTCGGCAGGCGTTGACGGCGAACGTTGCGCGGACGCGGTGAAAGAGTTTATTGGAGAATAATAATTAACCAGATGCGCTGAAACCATTTAGTTTCAGCGCATCTGATTAAAAGTTGGCCAACCTGTCTTTTACATTGTTAAATGATAACATCAGCTTCTTGTCGGTCCTGGCATTTACAATATCATTGAAAAATACGCTAAACGCGTTTTGCATGGCATTCGGCATCCTCTTGGCCTTATCAGCAAATGGATTGATGACAATTTTTATGCCCTTGCTTTCTACGGATATGTCAACGTCACAGTCCGTCATTACAGGTTCACCGTCATAATGTATAAACCCGGGCTTTTCCCTGTGTATGTGTATGTGTTTAGTCTTGAACGTCTTTATTTTCGAATTCTTGTCCAGTGTTTTGTTGAACATGTCAATGCTTATCTGCGGAGCTTCAAGCATATCAAACGGCTCCATGATGATAACATCAAGCAGTCCGTCACTCATCGATGCTTGAGGCGCTATGTATGCGTTGTTACCGTATTGCGAGGCGTTGGCGCACGATATAAGGAATGCCCTATAGAGCGAAATGCCATTCTCGTCTTTTATCTCATAAGTTTCAGGCTTGTATTTAAGGCCTTCACGAAGAATGTTCTCGAGATACGTAACAGGGCCACGGCGTCCCGACTCGGCAAACTTCATGCTGATGAAAGCATCAAACCCCATTCCACATGTACAAAAAAAAGGAATGTTGTTTATCACTCCATAGTCAAGGTCGTGTACAGTGTAAGCATTTATTACTTTGACGGCCTTGGCTATGTCCATTGGTATCATCAAATGACGTGCAAGCCCGTTACCGGAACCGCATGGAATTATACCAAGAGCCGTATCGGAATGTACAATAGCCCTTGCCACTTCGTTTACCGTACCGTCACCACCGACAGCAACAACAGCGTCAAAACCACATTCTTTAGCCCTTGTCGCCAGCTCATAAGCATGGCCTGCATAGTTGGTTTTTTCTATGTCGAATTCAAATGACTCCTTGTCAAGATTATCATCAATAACCTTTGGGACACCAGCCTTACGCACGGTTCCCGAAATTGGATTCATTATGAATAGTAACTTCTTTTTTTCCACCATATGGGTGCAAAATTAATAATATATTCGGTATAAATACATTTTCAGGTAGATAATATTTTCATTTTTGCAACACTTTTCCATGTTTTTTCTTATACGTTCGGCATTTTTTTGTATCTTTGCAGCCTGATTGAATAATAGATGTGTGATGTTTGCCATAAGGTATATCTGCAACCCTGTAACCTTAGCACCTTTCACACTGAAAAGACCATTTTAGGTAGCAAAACTACACATTCTTAAATTATGGGATTATTACAAGAGAGATACAAGAATTATCGTGAGCCGCAGAAATTCATGGAAGCAGGTGTTTATCCTTATTTCCGCGAGATAACAGGCAAACAAGGCACGGAAGTGCAAATGGAAGGGCACAAAGTGCTTATGTTTGGCTCAAATGCTTACACAGGACTTACTGGCGACCCACGTGTTGAAGCAGCGGCAAAAGCAGCACTTGACAAATATGGAAGTGGCTGTGCTGGAAGCAGATTCTTGAACGGAACACTAGACATTCATGTGCAGTTGGAAAAAGAACTTGCCGAATTTGAGCAAAAAGACGATGCTTTGTGTTTCTCAACAGGCTTTTCTGTAAATGCAGGTGTACTGGCTGTCGTTTGTGGACGTGAGGATTATATAATATGTGACGACCGTGACCATGCAAGTATCGTGGACGGACGCCGTCTTTCATTTGCAACATGCTTGAAATACAAGCATAATGATATGGAAGACCTTGAAAAACAATTGCAGAAATGCAAGCCTGAATCAATTAAACTGATTGTTGTTGACGGTGTGTTCTCCATGGAAGGTGATTTGGCGAATTTGCCCGAAATAATCCGTCTTAAAAAGAAATACAATGCCTCAGTCATGGTTGACGAAGCTCACGGACTTGGTGTCTTCGGCAAACAGGGCAGGGGAGTTTGCGACTATTTCGGAGTAACAGACGACGTTGACCTCATAATGGGAACATTCTCAAAAAGCCTTGCAAGCATAGGAGGCTTTATTGCAGGTGACAAGGATACAATAAACTACCTGCGACACACTTGCCGTACTTATATTTTCAGCGCATCAAATACTCCGGCAGCTACAGCTGCGGCAATGGAAGCATTGCACATAATAAAAAATGAGCCTGAACGTATAGAACGTCTATGGGATGTTACAAAATACGCTCTAAGACATTTCAAAGAAGAAGGTTTTGAAATAGGAGATACAGAGAGTCCTATTATTCCATTGTATGTCCGCGATGTAAAAAAGACTTTCCTGGTAACCAAGCTGGCGTTTGATGCAGGCGTTTTCATCAACCCGGTAATTCCTCCCGCATGTGCACCTCAAGACACCTTGGTTCGTTTTGCGCTAATGGCAACACATACAACAGAGCAAGTTGAACGTGGCGTACAGGCTTTAAAGAAAATATTTGTAGAACAGGGCATAATTAAATAAGCCTTAGAAAATTTGCAAATTACAAGTAAAAAACGTACCTTTGCACTCGCTAAAGTCAAAAGTACGTATTCGGGGTGTAGCGCAGCCCGGTAGCGCGCCTGGTTTGGGACCAGGTGGTCGCAGGTTCGAATCCTGTCGCCCCGACTTAACAAGGGATTATGTCACGAGTTGATATAATCCCTATTTTTATATAAAACAAATATGTATGCTTTCCAAGAAAACACTTATTATAGCCTGTTGCATATTCTTCTCAAATACAATACATGCACAGATAACTGTTGTAAAAGAAAATGAACAACGGGCATTTCCTAAAAACATGCCTGCCGGAAATTATAGTGGAATAGCCCATATTGACGGGAATGAATACGCCATCGTATCAGACAAGTCAGAGAAAGATGGATTTCATATATTCAATATAGACATTGATTCCATTTCAGGCGAAATTATCAATGTTGCAGAGAAAGCCTTTTTAGGTGACAGCTTGTACAATGGCGATTGTGAAGGCATTGCTTATAGACGCTCAACAGCAACTTTTTTTATTTGCAGGGAAGCTGATGCCACAATAGTAGAACTTGACAGCACCGGAAAAATCACTGGCCTAAGTTTAGCCATACCTGATGTATATAAACATGACATGGGAAATTACGGCTTGGAATCATTGGCATATGATGATGAAAAACATTTGTTTTGGACGATAAACGAGAGCACACTGGCTTGTGACGGGAAGCGAGCCTCATCAACTAATGCCGTCAGGAATATCCTTAGATTGCAGTCTTTTTCGGATGATTTGCAGCCACAAATGCAATATGCCTACATGATGGATGCGCCTACAATCCATTCAAAATCAAGTGAATACGCAATGGGAGTGAGTGAAATCACACCTGTTGGCGGAGGGCGTTTACTTGTGCTTGAGCGTGAGTTCTATGTCCCAAAGACAAAATTGGGAGCGTTTGTACAGTGCAAACTGTATGAAATAGAGCCAAACGAAAGTTTGGCAATAATGCCTGACACGCCTGTTGAAAAAATGTATTTCTTACCCAAGCGACTCGTGCATTCGTTTACAACCAAGTTGAATATTTTTGACAGGTCACTGGCTAATTATGAAGGGATGTGCCTTGGTCCGACACTTAAAGACGGAAGCAAAGTGCTTATTCTCGTTAGCGATTCTCAAAACAGGTATCGTGGAATATTAAAAGACTGGTTCAAGACAATAGTATTGAAATAATAAAAAGCACTATGATTTATTATTCATCTGCTCTGTCTACAAATCTAACATACCCCCTATCATCAAACGACCTGTTACTTTTCATCAACCCTTTGGTGGCTTTGGATGAATAAATACATAACGGGTCGTTATTCAATTGTGCGGCCAATGCTTCTTCACTGTTCGCCAAAGTGTCATATAAAAAAGGATAACCGTCTGTAGCAAGGACTATGCCCTTGCCGCAATCATGCACATCTATCACTTTTACTTTACTTATGGGTATATCGAAACCGTCAACTACTGGATATTCAATGTTTTGCTTTTTGCAACATTCAGTCAATTCGGCTAAGATGTAGTGCCTGCCAGGGTCTTCAGTCTGTACGTTTTCGGGATAAAGCCCGTTCTTTATTGCTGTTATTAGAAACGCAGAACGTTTTTCGGCGAGCGTTTTTTCCTGTGGCTTTGAATTGTCATGATAAACATCGTCTGCGATGCACTGGCAGTCGCCAACCATCCATATTTGCCTGTAATGATGTGAATATACGGCAACGCTTGCCGTAAGCCGCTCTTCCGGGTGTCCTTCCAATCTGTTTATGTCAATCCCAAAAGCCTTGTAAATTGAGCGTACCGCTTGCGTTACTCCATTACAAAATGCACGTACGTCAATGTCGCCGGGCATACTGCTGATATATTTCCTGACAAGCTCCATGCAGAATTTCCCGTTTCTCATGTCCGGGTTTATCCTGCATGGAGTCTTGCTCGTGCTTCCGTCTATTACCGCAACAAACCGTTCATTTGCGATTATCCCGTCCTCGCATTCTTGCATGTTTCTCTTGCCGACGATTGCTTTCTCTATTATTTCTATCATCTTGGAAACCGTTTCTTTTATGGAAAGATGCGCCGGCATACAGCTTTTTTATCAAATCAGGACGACCGATTCTTGTCAGCTCATGCTCAATATTGCGCCGCTCCTCCGGCTTATACCAGAAGAAAAACTGCCTCTGTGCAAGCTTTTCACGCTGCGTTTTGGCTGAATATACCGGTTGCAGGGTGTACGGGGCAAGCCCTGTGTACCATGTTTCCGTACTTACGGTCATAGGCGTAGGGGTGAAATCTTGCACCTGTTCAAGTTTGAAGTCAAGGCCCTTGGTTATAACCGCCAGTTCGGCCATGTCTTCTTCCGTGCATCCCGGATGGCTACTTATGAAGTAGGGTATGATTTGCTGGCGCAGATTCTCTTTCCTGTTAATCTCGTCAAAAATCTTCTTAAACTCCTCGAATTGCCTGAACGGCGGCTTCCGCATAAGCTTAAGCACGCTGTCCGAAGTATGTTCCGGCGCCACTTTCAGCCTTCCGCTCACATGCTTACATATCAACTCACGCATATATTCGCGTGCGGCGTTATTACATTTCTCGTCTTTGCTTTTGTGCAACAGAAGGTCGTAGCGCACTCCGCTGCCTATAAAACTTTTCTTTATGCCCGGAAGTGCGTCAACAGAGCGGTATATGTCGAGCAGGCGGCTGTGGTCAGTGTCAAGATTAGAGCATATCCTTGGATTGATGCACGACGGACGCTTGCACCTGGCGCAAACATCCTTGTCGCGTCCGCCCATGCCATACATGTTGGCCGACGGACCTCCCAAGTCGCTTATGTACCCTTTGAAATCAGGCATTTCCGTTATCTGCCTCACCTCTTTGAGTATGCTGTCTTTGCTTCGTGAGGCGATAAACTTGCCTTGATGGGCGCTTATGGTACAAAAGGCACATCCTCCAAAGCACCCCCGGTGGATGTTGACCGAGTGGCGTATCATCTCGTATGCCGGTATGCGTTTGCCTCTGTATTTGGGGTGGGGCAGGCGGGTGTAGGGCAGGTCGTAGCACTTGTCCACCTCTTCCGTTGTCATTGGCGGATAAGGAGGATTGACGACGGCATATTTGCCGTCAACCTCCTGTATGAGCCTGTGTGCGTGCAGCATGTTCGACTCTTCTTCTATATGCCTGAAGTTTTCGGCTTGCGCACGCTTGTCACGCAGGCATTCCGAGTGTGGATGCAGCACTATGTCATCGTCAGTTACGCCACCTGGCAGTTCGTCCTTCTTGCACAGATAGACTGTTTGCGGAATGTCGCGTATATCTTCCACGTGCTTTCCTGCAAGCATCTCATTGCACAAGGCCGTGACGGGCTTCTCGCCCATGCCGTAGATTATCATGTCGGCACCCGAGTCGCACAGTATGCAACGCCTCAGTTCGTCCTTCCAGTAATCATAATGGGTGAGCCTTCTTAGCGATGCCTCTATGCCGCCGAGGATTATCGGCACGTCAGGGTACAGGCTGCGCAGTATTTTGCTATACACAATGGTTGGATATTCCGGGCGGCAGTCATGCCTACCGTCCGGGCTGTAAGCATCCTCCGAGCGCAGCCGTCGGTTGGCCGTGTACTTGTTTACCATGGAATCCATGCACCCGGGGGCTATGCCGAAGAACAGGCGGGGCCTACCGAACTTCTTGAAATCACGGAAGTCGCCGTGCCAGTCGGGCTGTGGAACTATGGCCACGCGCAGCCCCATAGCCTCAAGCGTGCGCCCGATGACGGCCACACCGAACGACGGATGGTCAACGTATGCGTCACCCGAGAACAGTACGACATCAACTTCGTCCCATCCCCTGACTTCCGCTTCCTTCTTCGTCGTAGGCAACCACTGCGAAGCACGCATGTCCCTATATATGTCGTCGGTGCCTGTATCGCGCATTCCACGCCCTTCACCTGACGCAATTTTGGATGTAAGCCTGCCGCCGTCTGCAACTTGTTGTGCTATTCGCCTTCCCCTGTCGCCGGTTGTTCCTTTTCCCATTGCTTATATAATGTTACAAGCTGGTTTAGTCCAAACGCCTTCATGTTGTTGTTGTATATCACGTCAAGGCACAGGTCAAGCAGTTCTTTGTTCGTGTCGGCGGCGGTTTCAAGCATCGCTCTTATGTTAAACTTCAGCTTGTCCAGCACGGTTTCGTCTACAATTCCGTTGCTGTCAACAAGGTTGTCAAACAGCGAATACTTTTGTATTGTAGCCAGATGGGCACTGCTAACCGTAATGCTCCTTGTACCAGAAGCGTTGGTCTGTATCCTGTATGTTTCCATATCTTATTTGTTTTTTATTCAAATTTATAACGTATGCACTGCAAAGTTAAATAAAATATGCGAGATATGCGAATGTTTGCGGCAATCCTTTTTCATCATTTCATGATTTATCCCAATGATTTGTGTATATTTTGCCGACACATAGCAAGGCGGTTTCCTCCGTATGACATATTGCCATTAAATTCAGCAAACATCTTACATTATGACTTTTACTGGCGGCTCATAAAACGTTTCGTTGCAGATAAAACGGCCGATGCAGGGAAATAGCGCTTGTTTTGTGTGCAAACGTAACTGCCGTTAAGCCAATATGTTAGCCGTTTATGGAGCCAAATGTGCAATAATCGGCAACGCAGCACGTTGCAATTCGCGGCCTTTTGCATCGCCAAAGGCCGCCTTTAAGCATTGCAAAGACCGTCTTTAGCCAAGGCTTCAGCCGCCTTTAAACATGCTTTTCACCGTTAAGACTCCGCTTAAACATGGTTATAGCTGTCGTTTTATACGACAAACAGGACAATAAGTGGCACGTTTGTTCTTAAAAGGGACAAACTGGTTAGGGGCTTATTTTCTATTTGCAAAACACCCAAAGCCGTTTTGCTTTTGACAAAATGCGAGGTAATATCTGCAATATGCTTTCATCCTGCATATTCACAACAGTCATGTTAAGGAATAAAAGCTATAGAAACACGGCGGATTAGCCGCTTATTTACATGGTAAAATTGAAAAAATAAGTTAAAATTCGGCTTTTGCGCACTCTCACATTCCTTATAATCAATAAAAAGTATTACCTTTGCACCGTTGAAAAAATCAAGGCCGATATGGCTCAGTTGGTAGAGCAATTCATTCGTAATGAATAGGTCCCGGGTTCGAGTCCCGGTATCGGCTCAAGCGAAGCAAATATTGCGGTAATAGCTCAGTTGGTAGAGCACTAGCTTCCCAAGCTGGGGGTCGCGAGTTCGAGCCTCGTTTACCGCTCTGAAAATTAAAACATTGAAAATCAGATATTTACGAGCAAAGGCGACCTTAAAAGTCGCCTTTTTCTATTGTTTATAACAATGGAAAAAGGCTTAAAAGAGGAATACTCGAAATGTGCCAAGCTTAATTTTGTAAAATACCCTCTAACTGTTACAACTGTTTTTAGTCATAATTCTTTTTATATATTTCGTATATAAAAGATGAGGTTCAGGATATTTTCACTATATTTGCAAATGTCAAGTTCCCAAAGCGCGATAAACATTGCTCTACACGCCGTTATTTATCGTATTTCAACGGCGCAAGCATAGTCAAATGTTCGTAATAATGCGAAAATCAAATACGATAATTAACTTTATTTTGCGAAATATGAATAGGACAGTTATAGGAAATAGAGTTAAGTCTTTTTTGAAGGATAAAAAGATGACGCAAGGTGAATTGACTGCAAAAACAGGCTTCACCCAATCCGTTACAGAAATGATAAGTGGTAAACAAAACATAATTCCACTTATAGAAAAACTGTTTTAACTATTCCATGTCAGTCGTGGCTGTATTATCGCAGATTAAGTTGAATTAAATAAAAATATTATTAAGTAATTTCTGATAGTTTTGGAAAATAGGGACTTTAGATTGAGTAAAATATTAAAAGAACTAAATATTAGTTTCATTGAAGCTGCTTTCGTTCTTAAAAATAATCTTAATTTAGGAATTTTCAGTAACAGTATATCACAGCGAATCACTGAAGAACAGCTTAATGCTTTAGTTGAATATAAAAAAGAACGAAATGAACCACCATCAGCAAATGGCTTTAAAATAATAATAAATCAACAAACAGGTTTATGTGAATTATCTGTAAATACAAGTAAGTTCATTTATGGAAATGGTTTTATTTCATTTAATTATAATGGAGAGTGTTATAATTGTCCCATAAAAAGTATTTCACCTAAACTAAATCAATATAAAGATGGGATATACAGGAATTTTCATACAGTGAATGTCAGAATTATAAACAAAAAGAAGAGGGGATGCCGACAATTTTATTTCACAAAAAAATACTTTTCAAATTACCGCAAAAGGACATTAGACGATTGTAAAAAAATCCCTCGAAAGAATGTTTATAAGGATGCTTCGTATAAAAGTATCTACATTGATTATTTGGCAAGTAATCAAAGCAACAAGCAATTGATAAAAGCATATGAAGTTTTTAATGGAATTGAGGAGGATTGTTTCATATTTACAATCAAAATGAAAGATGACTTGTCTGCTATAGTCTTTGAGAATGTTCTTTTTGCAAGAGCTTCAGAAGTTTTTGTTGTCCATGAACAAGAATACGAAAAAAGTGTAAATCTGATTTTTAATTATTTCACTGATTATGAATTAAAACAAAAGCGATTGGCGATAAAACGCAAACTAATAAAAGCAGAAAATTTTAATGCCATAAAGTATGTATCTATCGACCATGACAAATTTCCGACATGGATAAACAAGATTCAAGATGTCATTAGTAGTGTGAAAATACAGCAAGGGAATATCCAATTTGTGCACGGATTAAGGATTAGCAAAGATGTAAGTTTAAGAAGTTCTCATAAAGCAACAACAAACATTTCACACATTCATAAAGATTTGATGTTGAAACTTTTTTCAAATTGGCGAGAAAATACGGAAAAGAAAATGTTGGAACAGAAATTTGTGTTGGTAAAAAGCGTATTGATATGGCGGTAAAGTTTGATGATAAATATGATATTTATGAAATCAAATCAGACATTGATGTAAGAACTTGTATAAGGCAAGCAATAGGACAGATTTTTGACTACGCTTATTATGGGTGTTCTGATAATATAGGGAAAATGGTTATAATTGGACCGTCTCCAATAACAGATGAAGCTGACAAGTATTTATCAAATATGAGAAATCAACATAAAATAAATATATATTATGAATCAATATAACTGACCTAAAAAATAAACATAAACACACCCGGCAAGTTAGTTTTACTTGCCGGGTGTTGTCTTTATAGCCATATTCAATCTCTCACTATTGTTGAATGCGGCATATTGGAATGATTAAGCTTGTGCCTGTAACTTCTCTTTAAGGTATTTACCAGTGATGCTTTCGCTACACTTGACTATGTCTTCAGGTTTTCCACAGGCTACGAGATTTCCACCTTTGTCGCCACCTTCAGGCCCGAGGTCGATAACATAGTCCGCACACTTCACCACATCGAGGTTGTGCTCTATCACAATGACCGTATGTCCGTGCGTTATCAGTGCGTCAAAGGCTTTCAAGAGTTTCTTTATATCGTGGAAATGAAGGCCGGTGGTAGGCTCGTCGAAGATAAATAGGGTAGGGTCGCACTTCTCCTGACCGAGGAAGTAGGCCAGCTTCACACGCTGGTTTTCACCACCAGACAATGTTGACGAGCTTTGCCCGAGTTTTATGTATCCAAGACCTACATCATCAAGAGGCTTGAGTCGGCGTACTATCAGTTCTTGTCCGTTCTGTCCGAAGAAGTCAATAGCTTCTTTTACTGTCATTTCCAATACGTCGTATATGTTCTTTCCACAGAAGCGCACATCAAGAATGTCAGACTTGAACCTCTTGCCATGGCAGGCGTCACACTCCAGTTCGAGGTCTGCCATGAACTGCATCTCCACCGTGATAACTCCTGTACCCTTGCACGTTTCACAACGGCCTCCGTCGGCATTGAACGAGAAATACTGCGCGGTGAACCCCATTTGCTTAGCCAACGGCTGCTCGGCAAAGAGCAGCCTTATCTCGTCAAACGCCTTGACGTATGTAACAGGGTTTGAACGGGAGCTTTTTCCTATCGGGTTTTGATTGACCATCTCTACATGCCTGATGTCTTTCCAGTCGCCTTCAAGCCCGGCATATTCACCAGGAAAATCGGCAACTTCGTCAAGCTTGCGTTTCAGTGCCGGATAAAGAATTCCCCTTACCAGCGACGACTTGCCCGAACCGCTTACGCCTGTGACTACATTCAGGACATTCAGCGGAAAAGCAACGGTTATGCCTTTCAGGTTGTTCATCATGGCGCTTTTTACCACAATGCTCTTATTCCATGACCTTCTGCTTTGCGGCAATTGTATCTTTTCTTTGCCGAAAAGATATTTTATGGTGTGGCTTTGGCCGTATTTTTCCAAATCATCGCTGCCTATTTCTGACGGCACACCTTTATAAACAATCTCTCCTCCGTTTCTTCCTGCATCGGGACCAAGGTCTATCAGATAGTCGGCAGACCTTATTATGTCTTCGTCGTGTTCAACTACAATTACGGTGTTTCCCAATGACTTGAGTTCTTTCAACACATTGATAAGCCGGTATGTGTCCCTGCTATGCAGGCCGATGCTTGGCTCGTCCAATATATAAAGCGAACCAACCAGGCTGCTGCCAAGCGCCGTTGTAAGGTTTATTCGCTGGCTCTCACCGCCGCTCAAGCTATTTGACGCACGGTTAAGAGTGAGATATCCGAGTCCTACATCTACAAGAAAGCGGAGCCTGTTGTTTATTTCCGCCAACAGACGCGCGCTGATTTTTGTTTCTTGTTCATCTAATTTCAAAGCATCAAACCATCCCTTAAGATTGTCTATTGACATTTCCACAAGGTTGCTTATGCTTTTTCCGTTTATCTTGACATAGTTGGATTCTTTTTTAAGCCTTGTCCCATGGCATTCAGGACACGTCGTTTTACCACGGTAACGGCTTAACATCACGCGGTATTGTATTTTGTATTGGTTGTCCTTCAGCATCTGAAAGAAAGAGTCTATACATACTTTCTCACGCAAATCCATCGTTTTTTGTGATGGCAACCCATGCCAAAGCCAATCCTTATATTTTGCCGACAAACTATAATATGGCTCGAAAATAGGGAAGTTGTCCTTTGCCGCCTGCATACAAAACTCGTTCTTCCATTGCTCCATTTTTTCCCCATGCCAGCATTGCACGCATCCTTCATACACGCTTAATGACGGGTTTGGTACAACCAGTTTCTCGTCAATGCCTATGACATTGCCAAAACCCTCACAGGCAGGACAGGCCCCGATAGGGGAGTTAAATGAAAACATATTGTCATTCGGCTCGTCAAACCTTATGCCGTCAGCCTCGAACTTATCCGAGAAATCATATGTTATGTTCGATGGAATGAATACAAGACGACATGCGCCATCACCTTCAAAAAAAGCTGTTTCAACAGAATCGCTAATCCTTGAAATCGTGTCTGGTGTATCGTCGACAGAAAGCCTGTCTATCAATATAAACACATCTTCAGCCTTAAGTTGTGCAACATCCGCAATGGCATCTTCTATCTGGACGAACTCTCCATTATGATAAATACGGGAAAAACCCTGCTGTAAGTATATTTGAAGTTGCCTTTCAAGGGAATTACCCTCATTAACATGCAAATGGGACAAAATCACAAACTTTGTGCCTTGCGAAAAAGAACCGATGCATTTAAGTATGTCATTGATAGTATGCCTTTTCACTTCAACGCCGCTTATTGGTGAATAAGTGCGGCCAATCCTTGCAAACAACATGCGGAGGTAATCGTAGATTTCCGTGCTTGTACCGACCGTGGAACGGGGATTTCGCGTATTGACCTTCTGTTCGACGGCAATCGCAGGCGGAAGTCCTTTTATATAGTCGAAGTCCGGCTTGTGCATACGTCCAAGAAACTGGCGTGCATAAGCCGAGAGACTTTCCACATAGCGGCGTTGTCCTTCTGCATAAAGCGTGTCGAAAGCCAAAGACGATTTGCCCGAACCTGAAACTCCGGTCACGACGATAAACTTGTCGTGGGGGATTTTCAACGATATGTTCTTGAGGTTGTTAACCCTTATGTTTCTTAAATCTATGCAATCATTCATTTTTCACAATTCCTTATTTTAGGGGAGTCATGCAACGACAGATGTATATCCGAAATACTTGTATTTATCATAATGGCGGTTAGTTGACAAACGGCGGTAAATGACAAAACAGGGAGCAAATACCCTGAACATGAACTATTGCCAGCCATTTGTCACCTTACACGTAGATAATCACCAACCTGTATCGAATAATCAGGATTTAAGCGGTTCATCTTGTAAAGATTTTCTGTCCTTATGCCGTAATACTGTGCTATTGAGTACATGCTTTCTCCGTCTTTCACGCGGTGCGGCCTGTTTTTATAGGCCTTTATCGCTTTCTTTTGCTTCTTCTTCAAGTATATTATTTCACCCGGAACCAGGCTGTCGTCCTTGTCGCGTTCATTATACTTGGCGATTTTCTTATACGAGATGCCGACCTCTTCACCTATAGACCTGAATGTATCACCCGGCCTTACCGTAATGTAATAGTTCTTATTATAAATATGTATCGGGTGCAAATTCGTGCCTGGAGCTATGCCCTTGACTTCTGAACGGTCAACCATGAAGCGGTCATACTTGGTCGCTTTGTCATATTTATGCAGCTTGTAAAGTTCGATTATGCCGATAAGCTGCTTAGCATACGTGGGGCTTGTTGCATATCCGCATTTCTTCAGGCCGCGTGCCCAGCCCTTATAGTCGGTGCGCTTCAAGCGGAACAGGCTGCGGTATCTTGGCTGTCGCGCCAGAAACTTGCTGTGGTCTTCAAAGCTTTCATACACGTCACTGTATTTCCTGAAGCATTCCTGCTCCTCGTCATCATCGTGATACGTCGTAGCTCCGCGCCAATCGTGACATTTTATCCCGAAATGGTTGTTGCCCTTACGGGCCAGTTCACTCATGCCGGCACCGCTTTCAAGCAATCCCTGTGCAAGCGTAATGCTCGCCGGGATGTCGTATTTCAACATCTCGGCTATAGCCAAATCTTTATATTGGTCGATGTATGCCTGATAACGTGAGTTCCATTTCAATTGCGCGTGCAACGATGCGCTTACAAACAAAACTATACCTATTAATATATACTTCTTCATTTATAATGCACAAATTTATGCAAAAGTAAGGTAAATCTGCTTGTTCACAAAATTTTAGTTGATAAAATTCCATAATCTCGCACACAATCGTTAATTTTGCAGGAAACAAGCTGTGTATCAGTAGTTTCAAGCAAATATCAACAATATAAACGACCTAATTATGGAGACAGGAATTAAAAACATTATCGAGATTAAAGTAAACAACAACAATACCGCAGAAGCAATGGGCAGCGGAACCCTATCCGTTTTCGCCACTCCTGCCATGATAGCACTTATAGAAGAGACTGCATGGCGCAGCGTTGTACCATACTTGGAAGAAGGCCAGTCAACTGTCGGGACGAAGCTCGATGTCGAGCACGTGTCCCCCACCCCCGTTGGAATGGCCGTAAAATGTGAAACTGAACTTATGGAAGTTGATGGCAGGCGTCTTAAATTCAATGCAAACGTGTATGATGAAACCGGACTAATAGGGACTGGTACACATGAACGATTTATCGTCAACTCAACAAAATTCCAAGCAAAAGCCAACGGCAAAAAGGATTGAACACCACCGATGGAATGGCTGTTTTCGCAAAATAAAGTGTATATAGCACCATAAAGTGCAACAGCCTGATACGTACCACTTTACAAAAGGCCATCTTTTAGCCTCCAATTGACGGCCTTTTACCGTGCAAAAGGCCGTCAATTACATTGCGATTTGCCGTCTTTTGCAAAACAAGCGATTTCATCGGGACATATCGAAAATCATTGATGACATTACTGACTAAAAGAATATGATAGCATATACATACATAGGGCCGCATGAATTTGCAGTTACCGAAAAGCCCCAACCCGTATTGAAAGACGGACACGACGCCATAGTCCGTGTGACGCTTGGCAGCATTTGCACCAGTGACTTGCATATAAAACACGGCAGCGTGCCGCGTGCTGTTCCTGGAATAACCGTAGGACACGAGATGGTCGGCGTTGTAGAGTGTGTAGGAAAAGATGTAAACACCGTAAAACCCGGCGACCGCGTGGCGGTAAACGTTGAGACATTCTGCGGCGAATGCTTCTTTTGCAAGCATGGATACGTAAACAACTGCACCGACCCAGACGGCGGCTGGGCGCTCGGATGCCGTATAGACGGCGGACAGGCGGAATACGTCCGCGTGCCCCACGCAGACCAAGGCTTGAGCCGCATCCCCGACTGCGTGAGCGACGAGCAGGCCCTCTTTGTCGGCGACATACTCGCCACAGGCTTCTGGGCCGCTAAAATATCCGGAATAACGACAGAGGACACGGTGCTAATCATCGGTGCCGGCCCTACCGGTATATGCACCCTGCTCTGCACTATGCTCAAACAGCCGAAACGCATCATCGTATGCGAGAAATCGGAAGAACGCCTGCAATTTGTACGCAAGCATTATCCAAGCGTACTTGTGACAACACCCGATGAATGCGAGGATTTTGTACTGAACAATAGCGACCACGGCGGAGCCGATGTTGTGATGGAGGTTGCAGGCGGCGAAGACACATTCCAGATGGCATGGCTGTGCGCACGGCCCAATGCCACGGTGACAATCGTTGCTATGTATGACAAGCCCCAGATACTCCCCCTTCCAGACATGTACGGTAAGAACCTGACATTCAAGACCGGTGGCGTTGACGGTTGCGATTGCGACGAAATACTACACTTAATCGAACAAGGACGGATTGACACAACTCCTCTAATCACCCACCGATTCCCACTTGACAAGATAGAAGAAGCCTACAACGTTTTTGAAAACCGGCTTGACGGTGTAATAAAAGTTGCCGTTTACGGGAAACGATGAATTCAACCGTCAATACATATAGTAATAGCCGTCCAAACCAATGTCAGGACGGCTATTACGGGTAGTTTGGACGGCTTTTCCCGTGCCAAACTTTTCTTGTCAGGCTTTGCTTATGTAATCAACAATCCACTCTCCCACTTCTTTTGTACCGTAACATGCACCGCCCTCAACCTGTATTTCAGGCGTGCGTACATTTGCGTCAAGCGATGCGTCAACAGCTCTGCGCACCAATGCACCCTCTTCTTTAAGGTCAAAATATTCAAGAAGCATGGCAACAGAAAGTATTTGAGCCAACGGATTAGCTATATTCTTGCCCGCAGCTTGCGGCCAAGAGCCGTGTACCGGCTCGAACACTGGCGTGCTTTCACCAGTCGACGCGGAAGGAAGCAGCCCCATGCTGCCTGAAATACAGCTACCCTCGTCGGTAAGTATGTCGCCAAAAGTGTTTTCAGTCACCATCACATCAAAGAATGTAGGTTCTACCAACATACGCATAGAAGCATTGTCTACGAACATGTAATCGGTCTTGACATCAGGATATTCACATTCAAGTTCTTTTGCAACCTGCCTCCATAAACGACTGGATGCCAACACATTGGCCTTGTCTATAACAGTTAGGTGATGCTTCCTCTTGCGTGCATAGGCGTACGCGACACGCAGTATGCGCTCTATTTCCGGGCGAGTATAATAATTGGTGTCATACGCCTTGTCGTTATCCTGATATTTTTCACCGAAATACATTCCGCCCGTAAGTTCACGTATGCAGATGAAATCCGCATCTTTTATCAACTCGTCTTTCAGCGGAGACTTGTGCAACAGGCATTTGAATGTTTGTACCGGGCGTATGTTAGCGAACAGCCCGAGCTTTTTGCGCATTGCCAAAAGGCCTTGTTCCGGGCGCACTTTTGCCGTCGGGTCGTTATCGAAGCGCGGGTCGCCTACTGCAGCAAAGAGCACTGCGTCTGCCCGTTTGCATGTTTCAAACGTATCGTCAGGAAACGGATTGCCCACGGCATCGATAGCCGCCGCACCACAAATGGCTTCCTTATATTCTATTTCATGGCCGAATTTCCTGGCGATGGCATCCATTACGGCAACGCCCTGTGCCATTATTTCCGGTCCTATACCGTCGCCGGAAAGCACTGCAATTTTAAGTTTCATGTCTGTATAAATGTTTGTTAAGTCAGTTGGTTACGGGAAGCCAGGAACAATACGCGTGTCCCAAGCACGGCATAACCTCTTTCATTATTGTTTATTTTCTTCAAAAATATTAAGCATTTTCATCGTCGCCTTGATTGCGGCTTCGGTCTGGTCAGCGTCAAGGCCGCGCGTACGAATGGTCTTTCCGTCGTTGTTCCATGTTATTACGGTTTGCACGAGGGCGTCTGTACGTCCGCCCGGCGGTATTGTGACGCTGTAATTTTCAAGTACGGGAAACGTACGGTCGAGTGACCTTTTATATATCTTGCGCAGGGCTTTGACAAAGGCGTCATACTGCCCGTCGCCCATTGCGTCGGCTTCATACTGACATCCGTTGATTTCAACCTTGACACTTGCGATTGGTTTCAGGCCGTATGCCGATGAAACCATATAACTTACAAGCTTGACTCTATCGTCAGGCACACTGTGTTTCAGTACATCACTTACAATGAAAGGCAAGTCCTCTTGTGTCACTATTTCCTTTCTGTCGCCAAGTTCGGTGATGCGTTGTGTCACTCTTCGCGTCTGTTCAGGCGTCAGTTCAAGGCCAAGTTCTTGCAGGTTTCGGTCAATATTGGCTTTTCCGCTTGTCTTCCCGAGCGCATATTCGCGTTTCCTGCCGAAGCGTTCTGGCATGAGCGCGTTTGTATAAAGATTTGCCTTATTGTCACCGTCAGCATGAACACCGGCTACTTGAGTGAATACATTTTCGCCTACTATAGGCTGGTTGGGTGCTACAGATATGCCCGAATAGCCTTCAACCAGCTTGCTTATATCATTGAGGCGGTCTTCCCTGATGTTGGTTTTAGCATGAAACTGGTCTTTCAATATAACTTGGACACTTGACAACGGGGCGTTGCCACACCTTTCTCCAAGACCGTTTACCGTAACATGAAGTCCTTTTGCACCGCTTAAAACAGCGGCGAGCGAATTGCTTACGGCAAGGTCATAATCGTTATGGGCGTGAAAGTCGAAATGTACAGAAGGATATCTTTTTATCATCTTCCGCATATATTCAATTACCTGAAGCGGATTTAAGACCCCAAGCGTATCAGGCAACATGAAGCGCCTGACATCTCTTTTTGTCAGCACATCAAGCATCTCATACACATATTCAGGCGAGTCTTTCATGCCATTGCTCCAGTCTTCAAGGTAAATATTCACCTCAATGCCCTTCCGCTTTGCATAACTCAATGAAAAAACTATATCGTCAAGATGCTCTTCCAGTGTCTTTTGCAACTGCCCGGAACAATGTTTCAGCGAACCTTTGGCAAGCAGATTTATTACCTTTCCGCCACAATCGGCAATCCAGTCAACGCTTGCTTTGCCATCGACAAACCCCAATACCTCGACATTTTGCAGCTTCCCTATACGTTTAGCGTACTGACAAATCATCTTGACTGCATCTTTTTCGCCATCCGAAACCCGTGCAGAGGCCACTTCTATCCTGTCAACGTTGATGTCATTGAGCAGCATTTTTGCAATCATCAGCTTTTCATGAGGCAAAAAAGACACGCCGTTTGTCTGTTCCCCGTCACGTAAGGTGCTGTCCATTATTTCGATGAACGGTGGTATGCGGGTATATGAATTTATTTGTTCCGTCGTTCCCATTCTTCGATTTTGTCTTTATTTTGCAACAGATAATCAATATCGTCAAGTCCGTTCATCAGGCAGTGCTTTTTATATCCGTTTATTTCAAAGTGTTCGCTCTCACCAATAGCCTTATTGGTTACCGTCTGATTGGGCAAGTCTACTTCTACTTCTGTCTTCGGATTGTCTTCTATGCTTTTAAACAGCTTTGTTAGGAAAACCTCTGAAACCACCACTGGCAATACGAAATTATTAAGTTCATTATTCTTATGTATGTCTGCGAAAAAACTGCTTATGACCACCTTGAAGCCATATCCTGCTATTGCCCATGCGGCATGTTCACGACTTGACCCACAGCCGAAGTTTTTTCCAGCGACAAGTATTACCCCTCCATATGTGGAGTCGTTTAGTACAAAATCTTTTTTAGGGTTTCCGTCCTTGTCATATCGCCAATCCCTAAACAGATTTTCTCCAAATCCTGCCTTGTCTGTAGCCTTCAGGAATCGTGCAGGAATTATCTGGTCGGTGTCAATATTTTCCAAAGGCAGAGGTACACATGTACTCGTTATAACGCCAAATTTTCGTTTCATATCTTAGCTTGGATTATGATAATGTCATGTTTTGTTTATATCAAATCTCTCGGGTCGGTTATTTTACCTGTAACGGCGGCGGCAGCGGCCACAAGCGGACTTGCCAATATGGTGCGCGCTCCCGGCCCTTGTCGCCCTTCAAAGTTCCTGTTGCTTGTTGAAACGGCATACTTGCCGGCCGGAATTTTGTCGTCATTCATTGCGAGGCAGGCCGAGCACCCCGGTTGTCGTATTTCAAAACCTGCGTCATCCAAAATCTTGTCCAAGCCTTCTTTTCTTATTTGCCTGTCAACCGCCCAAGAACCAGGTACCAGCCACGCCGTCACGTTTTCCGCCTTTTTTCGCCCTTTTACAACGGATGCGAAAGCCCGGAAATCTTCCATGCGGCCATTTGTGCATGCACCAAGGAATACGTAGTCAATATCATGTCCGACAAGCTTGTCGCCGGGTTTAAAGTTCATGTAATCAAGCGATTTGATGAAAGACGCTTTACCGTTTTCATCGATTTCATCGATAGACGGTATACGTTCGGATATGCCGATACCCATTCCTGGATTTGTTCCGTATGTTATACGAGGCTCTATATCAGCCGCATCAAACGATAACTCTTTGTCAAACACGGCATCGTCACCGCTTCTAAGTGTACGCCAATATTCTACAGCTTTGTCCCATTCCTCACCTTTTGGGGCAAACTCTTTATCTTTCAAGTATGCAAAAGTTGTATCGTCAGGGGCGACGAAACCGCCGCGCGCACCCATTTCTATAGAGAGGTTGCACAATGTAAGGCGTCCTTCCATCGACAAGTCGCGCACCATCTGACCGGAATATTCAACAAAATAGCCCGTAGCTCCGGACGTTGTGAGCTTTGACATAAGGTAAAGTGCCACATCCTTAGCCGTAACACATTTGCCAAGTCTGCCGCTTATGTTTATCCGCATTGACTTGGGTTTCTGCTGCAATACACATTGCGAAGCCATAACCATCTCCACTTCGCTGGTGCCTATGCCAAAAGCCACCGCACCAACCGCACCATGGGTACTTGTATGTGAGTCACCGCATACAATCGTCATGCCTGGAAGTGACAGCCCTTTCTCTGGCCCTACGACATGGATTATACCATTGTTCCTATCCATCATTCCGTAATATGTCAAGCCAAATTCATTTGCATTGGCTTTAAGTGTCTCCACCTGTTTGCGTGAAACATGGTCACCTATCGGCTTGTCTTGGTCATGCGTAGGGATATTATGGTCGGGCATACAATATATCTGCCGAGGCCTGAAGCATTTAAGCCCACGCTTCCGCAAGCCGGAAAACGCCTGTGGCGAGGTCACTTCATGGCAATAAAGACGGTCTATGTACAGTTGTGTAGGCCCGTCATCGACTATTTGTACAACATGTTTGTCCCAAATCTTGTCAAACAGAGTATTCATTATTATTTGAGATTATATTGTTTTAATTGTTATCGCTTACTTAAACTTATTTATACAGTCGATGTACGCCTCAACCGAAGCCGACACGATGTCAGTATTTGCTCCGAAGCCATAATACACATTACCGTTGTATTCTACCTGCATGTGTACTTTTCCTATGTCATCAGACCCCTTACTAATCGCTTGGATTGTAAACTCTTTCAAAGTCATTTGCTTCTGGATTATTTTTTTCAACGCTTTTATGGCAGCATCAACAGGGCCATTTCCAGTAGAAGCCTCTTCAAACTTCTGTCCTGATATGTCGAGACCAATACTTGCAACGCTCTTTACTCCCATGCCTGTAGTTACTTGCAGAAAGTCGAGCTTAACTGCATGAGCCTCAGCTCGGTCGGCTCCGGCAAGCATCAGTATGTCATCGTCATTGATTTCCTTCTTCTTGTCCGCAAGCTTCAAGAAGTTCTGATAGACATTGTCAAGCTTACTTTCGTCATCCAGATTTACGCCAAGCACACTGAGCCTGTACTTCAACGCAGCTCTGCCACTGCGTGCTGTAAGCACTATCGAGTTGTCGTCAAGGCCGACATCTTTCGGGTTCATTATTTCATAAGTGTCGGTTTTCTTCAACACCCCGTCCTGATGTATGCCACTGGAATGCGCAAAAGCGTTGCGTCCAACGATTGCCTTGTTGGGCTGGACTGGCATGTTCATCAGGCTGCTAACCATTCGACTGACAGGGTAAATCCTTGTTGTATTGATATTCGTGTCTATGCCAAGGTGCCTGTGACATTTCAGAATCATGGCTATTTCCTCAAGAGAAGTATTGCCAGCCCTCTCCCCTATGCCATTGACCGTGACCTCTACTTGACGCGCCCCATTGACAATTCCGCTGAACGTGTTGGCGGTGGCCATGCCCAGGTCATTGTGGCAGTGGGTTGAGATAATGGCTTTGTCTATATTGTCCACATGCTCAACTAAATATTTAATCTTCTCACCGTATTCACTTGGAAGACAGTAACCTGTAGTGTCAGGGATATTCACTACAGTTGCCCCCGCTTTAATAACTGCTTCTATGACACGGGCAAGGTATTCATTATCCGTGCGCCCTGCATCCTCCGCATAAAACTCCACATCTTCAACATACTTCTTTGCATACTTCACAGCAGCAACGGCACGCTCGATTATGTCCTCACGGTTGCTGTTGAATTTGTATTTTATATGCGAATCGCTGGTTCCGATGCCAGTATGTATGCGTTTGCGCTTCGCATATTTCAGAGACTCTGCGGCTACGTCGATATCCTTTTCCACCGCCCGTGTAAGCGCACATATTGCCGGCCAAGTCACAGCCTTTGAAATTTCTATCACCGAATTGAAATCACCCGGACTTGATATCGGGAAGCCAGCTTCTATTACATCCACGCCAAGTTGTTCCAATTGCTTTGCCACTTGGATTTTCTCTACCGTGTTCAGCTGGCATCCCGGCACCTGTTCCCCGTCTCTCAAAGTTGTGTCGAAAATAAATAATCGGTCGCTCATGTCTGTTGTTTTTAGATTAATAAAAAAAACCTTTCACACTTGGAAGCGAGAAAGGTTCAACCCGGTTGACGCAAATGTCAACAGCACACCTTACCACTTCCGTATTTACACAGAAGGCATAGGACCACGAATTGCAATATGCTGATGCTGTACGTCATAATTATTGCTTTTACGGATGCAAATATAAAGATTTAGACCGAATATCGCAAATAAATCATAAGATATTTCGTTAAAACGCTTTCGATTCGACGCTACAAAGGCCCAATAAATCAAAATCCGCACTGTTTGTTCAAATCCGGCACGGCCATTCAAGCTCAACCGATTATACTTTATGACAACTCAATATAACATTTTCATTGCAATTTGTCATTTTGAAAAATCCAAAATCCATAACGAAACAGGAGAACAAAACGTCATAAAACCGCATCCATATCATATAAAACCACAACTTTCAAGACAATATACGGCTAAACAGCTTGCAAAACATGACCTATTGACTTGCAAAACACGGTCAATCACAAACACAAAAACGGCCAAACAACGCCTAAAAAGCAATCAGAAAACACGTTTTCACCAATATTTCATGCACAAAAAGCATCACAAACAATTGCACACTTTACACAAAACGCAGACTAAAACACTGATTTACAACCAATAAGCAATGCACACACATTATTACATTTTACATGACCAAATATTTAAATATTTACGAAAAAGCATATTTACGACAACGTCAAAATATCAACATGCAACAAAACACGGGAGAAAAACAACATTTTGCATTTCCGCACAAGGTGCATACCTGGCAATGAAACGCCTGAAGCCAAACTACCATCATCGAAAACAAACGGACATAAACCCACAAATAAAGAAGCCATAAGTGGCGAAAGGATAAAAAACTACAGACAAGAAACAAGTTTACCGTTTTTTATGTGTATATTTGCAGGACAATCAGCAAATTAAAAAAGACATCGGCTCTTCACCAAAATCAACAAAAACATTATTCAAAATGAATAAAATACAGATAATCAGCATTATAGCACTATTCGCAGTCTTGCCTTCACTTGCACAAAAATCAATAAATGTAACCGTTACCAATAACCATGCAAAGGCCAAGGCTAAAGTTCCCGTTGTGCTCCGACTCGACAGATATGACATTGATGTTAAAACGGCCATGGTAACTACGGAAGGTAAAGAGATTCCCTGTCAGCTTGACGACCTCGACCAAGACGGGCGCATGGATGAATTGTGCTTCATCACTGATGTGGATGCACTGGCGTCACGCCTGTTCCGCGTAAACCTATACGACACCGGCACACCACGCAGCTACGAGTCTCAGGTTTATGTCGAAATGCTATTGAGTAATAAGAAAATCAAGAAAAACAACAAACAAAACCTGTATATTTCAGAACTGACTGTAGACAAAGGCACAAACCCGTATTGGCAGCTACACCACCACGGAGCAGCTTTTGAAAACGAGATGGTGGCCTACCGCATATACTTCGACCACAGGCAGACGGTTGACATATACGGGAAATACAAAAAGCAATTGGAGCTGAAGGAAACGCAGTTCTACCCGGATGAGAAACAGAAAGCGGCCATGTACGGTGACGATGTGCTTTGGGTGGGCTCAACGCTCGGCCTTGGCACACTACGCGGATGGGACGGGGAAAAACCGACGATGCTTGACAACGTGGAGCAACGCAGCCAAAAAATCATTGCACGCGGTCCGATACGTACAATAGTTGAGGTAAAAGACAAAGGCTGGATTCCGCAAGGCGGGGCTTCAGACGCAGCACCAATAGACATGACGGCACTGTACACCCTGTATGCCGGACGGCGCGAATGCAACGTAGACGTAAAATTCAGCCGCCCTGCCTCGGGATACAAACTGGCCACCGGATTTATCAACGTGAAAGGTTCCACCGAGTTTTCAGACGGCGACGGCCTGCGCGGATGCTGGGGCACTGATTGGCCGGTGTCTGCAAAAGACAGCATCGGGCACAAACGCGAGACTGTTGGACTTGGCATATATATCCCCAATAAGTACATCGAAACAGAAGAACCCGCGAATAAGGACAACTACGCATACGTGGTAAAACCTGTTGAAAATGAATTACATTACAAGATAACATTCTGTAGTGACAACGAGACCTTTGGTTTCCATAGCGATAAGGAATGGTTCGCCTTTCTCCGGGAATGGAAAGACGATTTGGCAAATCCTGTAAGAATAAAATTAAAATGAGGAATAAAAATGAAAAATCCAACACTGTCACAAATGACGAAAGGATTTTTCATTTTCAACTTTAACATAATTATAAGGAAACATGCCGACCCTAAAGCGTATAGCAAAAATCACGATATGGGCTATTGTCGCAACATACATTGCCGCTGTGACAATGGTGCGTATGCCTTTTATACAACGCTGGCTGGGTGACAAGGTCAGCACAGCCGTAAGCAAGAAAATCGGAGCACGTGTCAAAGTCGGCAAGGTTTATTTAGGTTTCCTGAACAGGGTCATAGTCGACAATCTCGACATATACGACAAAAGTGGCAAGCTGATGGTAAGCACATCGAGACTGGCTGCGAAAATAGACTACGGACAACTAATAAAGGATGGACGCATTCTAGTATCCTCGGCACAAGTATTCGGTTTAAAAGGCATGTTTTACCAGAAAGACAGCATTACAAAACCAAATTTCCAATTCGTATTGGACTCTCTCGCATCAAAAGACAAAAACAAGAAATCTGACCTGATGCTTAGCGTCAATTCATTGATTGTCAGGCACGGAGCAGTAAAGTTTGACCGATACGACAAAGCATCAACCCCCAAACGGTTCAACACGGCACACATTGATGTAAGCGACATAAGCGCTCACATAATGATACCTTATTATACTGCGGACAGCGCCGCCGTATCGTTAAAGAAACTGTCATTAAAAGAAGCGTCCGGATTGGATTTGCGCAAGTTATGCTTCGACTTGGAATATGACAATAAGCACGCCCTCCTTACAGACTTCAACATCTCATTACCGCACACAAGCGTCAATATAAACCGTTTGGAAGCCGAATATCAGGGGAAAGGCGGAAAGCCTGCTGTACAGACAATCAACTATAAGGGAGTGATGTGGTCGTCAGAAGTGACGCCTAACGACATCGCATGCTTTATACCCGCCCTAAGAAACATCACTACACCATTGTATGTAAGCACAACATTCAAAGGTACGGCCAATTCGATAAGCATATCACCAATAGGCATACGCACAACCGACAATGGTATCAAGCTTGAAGGACACGGAAAAATCGCACACACAAAACAAGGTTTGAAGTGGTCGGCAAACATAAGCGACCTTAGCTGCAAAGCTGAAAGCATAAGGAAAATATTGGAAACGCTACCTTTCGGCAACGGCAAATTACAGGAAACGCTATACCGCCTCGGCAACATCAAATATCAAGGAAATATAAATGGCGATGATGACAACTTGTACACAAACGGGATATTAGACTGCAACATCGGCCAAGCAAATTTCAGATTCAGACAAGAAGGAACACATATCAGCGCATATCTTGACACCGACGGACTCGACATCGGCAAGCTTACAAACAATAACAAACTGGGTATGCTGGCCACAAACGTAAATATAAAGTGTAATAAAAACGACAAAGGTTTTGACGACATACATGTGGACGGTATTTTCCCACGTATCGATTATAACGGATATTCATATACAAACATTGTGGCAAAAGGCGTTTACAACAAGACTTTATTAAACGGAACGCTAAGCATAGATGACCCCAACGGACAAATAAGTATCAACGGCAACATGCAGTTGGACAAAGCCATACAAACTACAGACATAACAGCGGAAATAAGAAGATTGGACTTATCAGCCCTAAAAATAACTGACAAATGGAAAGGGGCTAAATTTGACTTTGACATAAACGCAGACACACATTTCTCACACAATGAAGACAACTTGTTCAAAGGCCGCATCGGAATAAAGAACCTGTCAATGTATTCTGACGAAGAAAAATATGCCCTTGACAGCCTTATGGTAACAGCCGGAAACGGAATACTTGTTATGCACAGCGATTTTGGACAAGCGGAACTGGTGGGTAAATACAAATTGAGAACCTTGCCGCAAAGCATCTTAAACTTGCTGCACTCAAAACTGCCGTCAATATTCAGTTCAAGTGGCAATACGGACAACGAATGCACATTGACTGCAGACATAACAAAATCAGACTGGCTTGACACCCTACTTGGTATTCCTGTAACAATCGGTTCACCATTACGTATTACAGCCAACATGAACGACAGGCAAGGCATAATGAATATGTCATGCAACACCGACAAACTTGTATATAACGGCAGCCCTTATGAAAATGTCTCAATGTCAATCGCTACAAACTGCGACACAATGACCATAGGCGGGAACGTGAAGAAAGTAATGGCAAACGGGCATAAATTAGACTTAGCATTGCTCGCAAACGCAGCAGATGACAAGTTTGCCACATCGGTAAATTGGAACAACAACCAACCAAAGCCCGTGAAGGGAGAGCTGAACGCACAGACCAAATTCATCAATAAGGAAGACGGGAAGCATGACATTGCCATCGAAATAAAACCATCAAACGTACTGGTTAACGACACCATATGGAACGTACTGCCTGCAAACATCCTTTACAGCAACGGAGACCTGACTATAGAACGTTTTGCAATAGAACATAACAAACAGTACATAAAGATTGACGGGAAAGCCACAAAAAACGTAAACGACTCTATAACAATAGACATGCAGGACGTTGACGTAAACTATATATTAAGTCTTGTAAACTTCCATTCCGTAGAATTCGGAGGACACATGACCGGCAAGGCCTTTGTAAAATCGGTATTCTATGAACCTGACGCATATGCCGACCTTATAGTAAACGGCTTTACATTTGAACAAGGACAAATGGGGAAACTCTATGCCAATGTAAAATGGAACAAAGCAGGCAAACAGATAGACATTAATGCACATGCTGATGACAAGCAAGAAGCACGCACAACAATACGTGGCTACGTCTCACCGACACACAACCGCATAGACCTTGGCATCACGGCTGAAAACACCAATATAGAGTTCTTAAAAAGTTTTTGCGGAGATTTCATGGACGATATAAAAGCTAAGGCCAACGGACAAGTCAGGGTGCATGGCCCGTTAAATGAAATCAATCTAACTGGCAAACTTGTTGCCGACGGCAGTGCTCTCATAACCCCCATCAACGTTGAATATACGTTAACCAATGACACCATACACTTCATGCCCAACAACATAGTATTCCATTCTGACACCATACGGGACAGAAACGGAAATATAGGCATTGTAAACGGAGCCCTACATCACGAACATCTGAGCCACCTCACATACGACATAAACATAGAAACAAAAAATCTGCTTTGCTACGACACGAAAAGTTATGGCAACGATACTTTTTACGGCACAGCATATGGAACTGGTACATGTGCAATAAGAGGACGGAGCGGCCGGATAGACATAGACATAGACATCACTCCAGAAAGAAACTCATACATTGAATATAATGCAGCAGGTCCGGAAACAATATCCGACCAACAATTTATCACATGGCACGATAAAACGGTACGCGACACAACAGTAAGCTCCATAGCAACAAAGGCATATACAGATACATTAAATATTAAGGCCATGAACGACATCCCTTCTGACATGCACATAAACTTCTTGATAAACATGACTCCAGAAGCATCCCTACGTGTCTTGATGGACCAAAACACCAATGACAGGATTTCGTTGCATGGTAACGGGACAATACGTGCAGAATATTTCAATAAAGGCTCATTCGATATGTTTGGCACATTCCTCATAGACCATGGCACATATACATTAACCATACAAAATATAATAAAAAAAATATTCCAATTCAGACAAGGCGGTACTATAATATTTGGAGGAAATCCATATGATGCCTTATTGGATTTACAAGCCATCTATACAATAAATGGAGTTCCACTATCCGACTTGCAATTAGGCAACAGCTTCACCAGCAACAATGTCAGGGTCGACTGCCTTATGAATATAAGCGGAACACCGCAATCGCCGCATGTTGATTTTAACATTGACATGCCAACAGTCAATGAAGATGCAGAGCAAATGGTACGTACTGTAATTAACAGCGAAGAAGAAATGAACCAACAGGTTGTATACCTGCTCAGTGTTGGTCGTTTCTACATGCCCGGGAACAACAACTCTACAGACCAGGAGCGGCAAAACCAAACAAGCCTTGCAATGCAAAGCCTGCTAAGCGGCACCATTAGTCAACAAATAAATACCATATTGAGCAGTCTCGTTAAAAACAATAATTGGACATTTGGAGCAAACATCAGTACCGGAGATGAAGGATTTAACAATGCAGAATATGAAGGGCTATTGTCTGGTCGCCTGCTAAACAACCGCCTCATTATAAACGGACAATTCGGTTATCGTGACAACAAGAATGCCACAACATCATTTATTGGCGATTTTGACATAAACTATTTACTGCTACCGAACGGAAACATAGCACTAAAAGTATATAACCAAACGAATGACAGATATTTCACAAAATCGTCATTAAACACACAAGGAATTGGCCTTATACTGAAAAAAGACTTCAACTCACTTATGGAACTGTTTGGCTTGAAAAGGAAACGTAAAACAATAATACAAACAGAAAAATAAAGTAACCATAACAAATATCCTGCAAATATAGGATATGGAAAAACAAAAGCGGTATGTCGCCTTGGCGACATACCGCTTTATTTAATATGAGACTAAACTAATACATCAAGCTTCTGTAGGAGTTTCTTCTACAGGAGTTTCAGAGACCTCTGTCTCTGAAGCCTCACTCTCTGCTTTTTCAGCAGCCAATGCGGCTTTCTTATCTGCAACTTTCTTAGCTATAGCCTCATTTGTCTTCTTCTCAGCCTCCAAGTTCTTTACATAGGCCTCTTTCTTGCTCTTTGCATCGTTTTCGCGGATTTGCTCCAAGCCCTTCTCCTTGTCGGCCTTCCATGCCTCAAACTTAGCCTGTGCTGTTGCTTCATCGAATGCACCCTTCTTAACACCTCCACGCAAGTGCTTCATCAAATACACACCTTCACGCTTAAGTATGTTACGTACAGTGTCTGTAGGCTGTGCGCCAGTCTCAACCCAATACAATGCACGGTCAAAGTTCAAATCAACCGTTGCAGGATTGGTGTTGGGGTTGTACGTACCAATTTTCTCTGTAAATCTGCCATCACGTGGCGCCCTTACATCAGCAATGACGATACGGTAAAAAGCATAGCCCTTACGGCCGCCACGCTGCAATCTGATTTTTGTTGCCATTCTTTATTTAAGTTATTAAGTTTGAATAATGCTACTATCTCGTAATAGCGGTTGCAAAGGTAATACTTTTACACGGGAAAGCCATGTCGTGCTATCAGCCCCATTCAACTTTTAACTCTTTTTATTAATTATTGCTGTTTTACCAGCTTTAAGCCACATTCCAGCCCGTCCATACTGCTAAGAAAAGACGTTGCAGTCTTCAACATTGAATTCTGCGTAATGCCTCCAAGCACATTGACATATTTGAGAAGCTTTGACGCGTCCATGACGATAAGAAGATTGTTCCCGTCAAGTTGCGTCGTTCCTACCACTTGGGATATCTTGCCGCCATATTTAAGTACAATGTTCTTGTCTTCAATCGTATATGTACCTTTCAGTTCCTTGCCAAGAAATGTCTGGGTGAAATTTCCTTCATTGTCAAAAGTCATTTTAACGCTTCCTTTTTTGAAACCGTACCCTTCAAGCTTTGTCCTCAATTTATCTTCAACTTGCGAAGTTGCAAGTTTTCCACCTATATTTTTCAAAGCATTGTTACTTGAAAGTACAACCGCAGGCTCTTCGTAGACCCATGTACCCACGAGTTTGTCTTTGGTTGCTACCTTGCTTCCTGAAAAAACATTCGTTAGAGCTGACAAAATACCACCAGCCTTGCTTTCATTGTCAGTTTTTTCAGTTGTCTTTTCTTTATCACCAGACACGACATTTTTCAAAATGTTACCAAGACTGATTTGTGCATCTGCCTGTGTACCGGCAAGCATAAGTGTGCATAACAAAACGCACTTTGCAAATTTTCTTTTCATAATCTATTGTTATTTTGGTTACTTTAATTCAAACATCAAACTTGGCGCATTTCTCCGCAAAACATCCAATTTAATATTGTTGGTATTACCACAAGAAGACAATTCCACTTCAACCGTCTTGCGTGCAAGTTCCGGATGATTATTCTCCTGACTTAAATGACAAAGCCATATATGGCTTAGCCGCGCAGAGGCGTAATTCCTTATAGCATGTGCGCATTGCTTGTTAGACAAATGCCCCATTCCACCGGACACGCGTTTCTTTAAATAATCTGGATACGTTCCTGACCACAGCATATCCTCATCATAATTTGCTTCAATAACCAGATAATCCGTCATGCCAATTACATGTAATATATCGTCCGTAATGTGCCCGATATCCGTCATCAGGCTAAACGTTACGTCGCCAAGCTTTATCAAATATCCAACATTGTCAAGGCTGTCATGAGGTACGGTGAATGTATTTATAGAAAAGTCGCCAAGGAAAAATTCCTCACCTTTATTCACAATCCTCACATTGGCATCTTTAATCTTCTTATGTACACAATAATTGCGCATTATGCCTTCATGTACTTTTGCCGTAGCGTATACGGGCAGATTGTAAGCGTCACTCAACATTCCTACAGACTTCACATGGTCAGCATGGTCGTGCGTAACAATTATAGCCTTTACGTCGTTGAGACTCAAGCCGTAATCACTGAAATATTTTTTTATCTTACGAACGCCTACGCCCGCGTCTATCAGCAACCCATATTTACCGGCACATATATAGTAACAGTTTCCGCAACTTCCGCTGCCGAAAGACATAAAATTCAACATCTCCTATGTTTTTGGCTGCAAAATTATAAAGAAATAGATATGTAACAAAAAAAAACAATACCTTTGTAAGAAAAATCAAAGCTTTAATATGAAAAATCATTCTACAATAGGCATCTGTACATTGATAGTAGCACTTTTAGCATGTTCACAATCTAAAGAAACCGAAGAAATAAACAGAATAACATTTACAGCCGACAATTTTATTGAAAGTTATTTCAATTATGATTTTTCCAAATCGTGCCAGTTCTGTACAGAAGAATCGGGGTTATGGCTGAAATTCGTTGCCAGCAACATCGAACAAGAAGATATAGACATATTAAGACGACAGCCGGAAGGCGCATCGTTTGAAACAAAAGACATCAATGTCATCAATGACTCTACGGCTATAGCACATTACCGGATTTACAATTTCATGCGCATGGATACCATTGGCAAGGCCGGAGAAATGACAAGTAAAGCCGACTATGCAATAACCTTGGTAAAACGACACGGCAAGTGGCAGGTCAGAATGGAAGGCCCACTGCGAAGTGAAAAGCGAAATCACGACTGAAATCGGGATGGAATATTGCATAATGCTCGTCATTTGTGGCGTATGCAGGATTTATCGCTTTCATTCCCATGTCAAAACGCAGGATGAAGAAATCAAAATTAAACCTAATCCCAAGCCCGTACGCAACAGCTATTTGTTCATAAAAATCCTTGAAACGGAATTGCCCGCCAGGCTGTTCTTCATAAGCACGCAGCGTCCATATGTTACCGGCATCTACAAATAAGGCCCCATACACCTTCCAAAACAAGAATGAACGCAACTCCAGATTCAAGTCAAGCTTTAAGTCGCCGGTCTGGTTTATGAAATCTATCGCGCCATCAGTACCCTTGAATTTACCAGGGCCGAGCCCTCTCACGCTCCACCCTCTCACAGAATTGGCTCCGCCGGAAAAATAACGTTTCTCAAACGGCAACACCTTGCTGTTGCCATAAGGATAAGCTATTCCCAAACCGAAGTGGAATGCAAGACTGTTGTTACGGTCTATATTGAAAACCTTTGTATAGTCAAAATCGCCTTTCACATATTGCGCAAAGGCTATATTGAACAATGTATACTGATTCTCGCCGTTACGTTTGCCGCCAAAGACATGTGAGATGCTGCTAAGCAAGTTACCCGATGTCTCAACGTTCATCTTGAATGCCTCATCGCCATTGTTGTACGACATTCCGAATCCAAGCTTCATGATGAACAAGTCTTCGTAATTGTAACGCAATATTGAGTTTATATTGTTTACATCGTCAAGATATTCTTTTCGGAACGTATCTGAAATCCAAGGCATATATATATAATTAAGGTCGAGCAAATCAACCTTGTAGCTGCGTCGCCCCGAAACATCATTCCACCGATAACGCCATCCTGCAGAAAATACGCGACGATGGAATTCCGGTCGGTTCTGCATGTTATAACTTGCGAAAAGTTCTGATACGGCAGTAGACTGCCGCCTGAACTTCTTTGACAGAAAAGGTATCAGGAAACGTGGGAACACAAGTCTTGTTTCCAAGCTGTATTCCTCGTAATTCTGATTTTGATAGCCCTCAAGACCTGTTATCGCCTCAAATGCGCCACGCAACTTTATGCTAAAATCCTCCGCACCGTTGAACAGATTCCGATTTTCATACGTCAACGATGCAGCAGCACCAAAGTCGCCAGCCGTATTAGTTCCTTCCGGCTGGAAACTTATACTGTTAATCTTGTTTGTACTGATACCGATATTACAGTCAAGGACATTACTGTCAGGCCGTTCTGAAAACTTTATGTTTGTATATTTCACTATCTGCAGGCGGCCAAACTTGCTATAAGTTTTTTGCAGGTCATCTGCATTATATAGCCTCCCGGGCTGAAGCAATGTGTTTTCCTCCAAAACAGACCTGCGCAAAGGGATTTCATCCATCTCTCCAGTCGCATGATACTTGATTTCCCCGATTGAGTATTGCTTGTGTTCGTTTTCTTCACCACTACCAGGTACTACGAACTTGTGCAAATGCAAGGTCAAGTCAATGTCAGAACTTCCCGTTACGGTATCAGCTGAGAACGAAATAAAATCTTTATGGAAATTTACATAACCGTTATTGTTAAGCAAATCGGTGATACGGCTGCGCTCCTCGTCCAGCGTATTGACCATGAAAGGCATACCCACCCGTAACTTAGAACGGCCACAGCCTGAAGCCTTAAGCAGCGAGTCGATGCGTGCATCCTGTATGTCATATTTTATGCTGCGTACATGGAACCGTTCTCCAGGATGTAGGTTATACACAACCTTGACCTTCTTCTTCTTGCCGAATTCCAAACTGTAATCCGCCTCCCCCCTGACATATCCCAGACCATGCAACACGTTGCCAAGGTCTTTACATGTAAGGTCTGCATGTACTGAATCAAACAGCACCGGGTGCTCGCCTATATCCTGCAACTTACGGTTTATCCACTTTGTCGTATCACGTCCTGCAAGTGCATAAGTGCCAAGAGGTATCTTGAAAACTGAAAACCATTTTGAATTCCCCTTCTGCCTGATGTACGGCTCAAACTGTGACGGGTCAAGCCCCTTAACATCGGACTTCACTTCTACATCATCCAACAAGAAACTACCGTCAGGTATGAATTTTGCCGCAGAACACCCCAACAGGGCGGCTACGGCCATAACCACACATGCCAAACGGAATATTGTATATGACGCTTGTTTTACCACTTAATTACCATTTATCATGCAAAAATAATATTTTTTTTAGTATTTTTGTCAATCAAAAGCAGGAAAACAATATGATTAGCAAAAATATGACCAAGCTCATACGCTCTCTCGAAAACAAAAAGAACCGTGAGCGTACAGGTTTATTCATTGCGGAGGGACCTAAAATCGTGAGTGATTTGATAGCCGTATCACAACCAAAAACCATAATAGCAACCCAAGAATGGCTTGATTCAAACCCAATGGGAAAAACGACAGAAAGCTTAATCGTTACAGAAGACGAACTACGGAAAATAAGTTTCCTTCAGCATCCACAGCAAGTTCTTGGCATATTTCCTATTCCACAACAAACATTAAATGCTGAAATATGCAATAAAGAACTATGCCTTGCACTTGACAAAGTTCAAGACCCAGGTAATCTTGGCACAATAATACGCATTGCCGACTGGTTCGGCATATCTACAATACTTTGTAATGAAGGTACAGCCGACGCATACAATCCCAAAGTTGTACAGGCCACAATGGGCAGCATTGCTCGTGTCAAAATTGTTTACACAGACCTCGTATCCATCTTTGACACACTGCCAGACAACACTCCAATATACGCAACTTCACTTGATGGAGACAATATCTATAGCCAAGAACTATCCCCCACAGGAGTAATCGTCATGGGAAACGAAGGCAACGGGGTATCGACAGAGGTCATGAACAAGGTAAACCGCATCCTGTTCATCCCATCTTATCGCAAGACACGCAACATCGACAGCCTGAATGTTGCAATTGCTACAGCTATAACTTGTGCAGAATTTAAAAGAAGAAATAATACATTGTAAGCTAAAACAACGTTAAACAAAATCTGAAAAATCATCAATTGAGACATTAACTGTGGCCTTTCATTTTGCAAAATGTCACAGTTAATATACCACACATAACTAACTGATTAACACAAATTTACACATTACAGTTAAGTAAAGTAACAAACCACATACAATAAGCCATCAATTGAACAGCAAAAGGCGGCATTTCACAATATAAAATACCGTCTTTTAGGTAAAGGAAGATTTTCCAGTCCTCCCAGCACTCCCAGTCCACCCGGCTTGCCCCATCCGCCAAGGACAACAAAAAAAGGGCCTCCCCGAAGTATCGTCCTTCGGGGAGGCCCGGCTGAAAGAAGGCGGCCTCCTACTCTCCCGCATCGCATCGCAGTACCATCGGC
>CASFNA010000022.1 GCA_949295905.1 uncultured Prevotellaceae bacterium | reverse complement strand
TCTTTGCGCTAAGACAAACATCTTATTCATTAATAAGGCATTTTCATAAAGAGTTGTGATTTGCTTTAAAATTCGTATCTTTGCGCTAAGACAAACATCATTACGAACATTAGTCCAATCCTTATTCTGTTGTGATTTGCTTTAAAATTCGTATCTTTGCGCTAAGACAAACATCCAGCGTACTTGTTCAAAATACGCTGATAAGTTGTGATTTGCTTTAAAATTCGTATCTTTGCGCTACATTTAACGAACAACTCATCCTTCGTGTAAGTTGTGATTTGCTTTAAAATTCGTATCTTTGCGCTAAGACAAACATCCAAAACAATTCGGTTACAACTCTAACAACAGTTGTGATTTGCTTTAAAATTCGTATCTTTGCGCTAAGACAAACATCTCTCGATTCCGATAAAACATTGAGAATCAGTGACATACACAGCAGATTAGAAAACAAAAAAATGATGGTTGTCTAACAATATAAAATCCGGCTAACGCCGGATTTTATATTTTAAGGGGAAGCCGCTACAATAAAAAGCAAACGTGCTAACATGCGGAAAGTATGGATGGGAACGAGGTTCTACTGTTAAATAACAATAAAAAGTCAGAACAACTCAAGCTGCTGCCCCGGGGCGTTTGGCTCAACCGGCTTCTTGCCGTAAAACAGCTCGATGGCGCCAAACTGCTTGTCGGTTATGCAAAGCACACCGACATGGCCATACTTCGGAAGAAACGATTTTACGCGCTTTATATGTACCTGGGCGTTTTCCATGCTGGCGCAGTGGCGAACGTAAATAGAGAACTGGAACATCGTGAAACCGTCGCGTTGCAGGTTCTTGCGGAAAAGAGCATAAGCCTGCTTGTCCCTCTTTGTTTCGGTAGGGAGGTCGAAGAAAACAAGTATCCACATAATCCTGTATTCGCTGAAACGGTCGGTCATAATATATAATAAGGTGATATTGCGGACATTCGTCGGCGCAGCGCGCACACCGCCGAATCGTTACATTACGGGATAGGCTATGCGGCGCGCCTCGCCAGTAAAGCATTTGTACAGCGATGCCGTAGTCTGGGTGGCGGCAACCATCAGTGGACTGCGTTTGCCGCCAATCCTCACGTCGGTTACGGGTATGCCGAGCAGCCTCATCTTCAGTTCTTTCGTAATGTCCTCCGGCGTGTCGCCGCCGTACTCATTGACAATACCGAACACAAGGCTGTCAACCAAAGGACGGTAAGGTTCCATTACGTCGTCGGCCAGGCAGTAGGCGTTGTACCTGTTGTGGTGGTGTATGCCGAGCGTAGGCAACAGTCCGCTTGACACCAGAGAACGGGCTATCACCGCACGGAGGATGGCATAGCCGTAGTTGAGCAGGTTGTTAGGCGGAATGCCCTGGCGGTCGCGCGTAAAATAGGAAAGCCCCGACACGCCGGCGAAGAGGCTTTTCCAATAATACGCCGCCGCTCGGCCTTCAAGGTTGTCAGGGTCGCCGCTGCGCACGTCGGCCGACCACCGGCGCATACATCCCGTCTCTGCCCCGGCGCAGGCGGCCAGGACAGCCGCCTGGTTGTCAATCTTGGCCTTGACAGTCTGCTGCCAAAGCTGCTTCTTCAGCGGTACCGACGCATCAAGCTGGTCGCGGAAGCGCTCGCTCTGCACAGTGTTGCCGCAGAGCGGAAGCATCAGCCCCACAGGCATACTGCGGCTGTCGCAAGTAACCACGGAACAGTTGTTCTCGAGCAGAGCCTCAAGCAGTCCGTGCGTCAGGGTTATCTGCCTGTTGTCGAGTACCACAACACCGATGTCCTCTACTGGTATAGTCCTTACGCTCTCTTTCTTCAAAACGTCGGGCATGTCGCTCTTCTCCACCTCGGGCAAGCGGATTACCATCTGTCTGTCTTTCAGCGACAGGTAGGCGGGATTGGTAAAACACAATGTTCGCTTAATCATAGTTTCTTTCCTTTTAAAGTTAATACTCGCCAACAGAGACTATTTGACCAAGATGGTTTACACGGACTTTGACTATTCCTTTTATACCATTTAAGCCAAGTTGCGGTTTATATGTAATTCCCTTTAACTCTTTATTTTCTTCAACAGTAGTTTCCAAATGATGTCTAAAGAAATAATTTTTCGTTGATATTTTCTGCACCCTATACAAGTTCTTGCTTATATCCGCATAATTCTTCGGGTCAAGCAATTCGACATCTTTCGGGTCAAAACCAGTCTCGCTATTTGGAAAAACGAAATATTCGTTCTGCTTCATCGTGAAAAGGAACTGCCAACCTTCATCCTTTTTATAATCTTTGTTGATTACAGGCAGATGCTGTATGGCACGTGCCGTCGCTTCGTAAAACGATACGACATGTTCCTGTAGATTACCTTCGGCATCGCGGAATATGGCGACATGATGGTTGTTACTCGTACTTACGAAATCAACAGGCTGTTTGTTACCGTCCTTGTCCAATATCAGACGGCCAAGATGGTCGCGCTTGTCATGCAGAGCTACGACATTGCTCTTGCCCGTTATGGTGACACGTTTCACCTGTATACCTTTTTCCTTGTTCAGCCAAATAGGGTTTTCGTCAAGGTTTGAGAACGCCTTTTGTTTGTCTCCTCCGTATTGATTCAGACGTTCTTGGAGCAAAGTCTTTATCCTTTTGTCAACCACCTTGTCTATATTAAGGTCTTTGTTTACCTCCTGCCGTTGCGTATAAACTTTCTCAAGGGTTACAGTCTTGACCTTATCAGGCACTTTTTCCGTGTGCATTTTATCAGTGAACAATGGATTCTTGTCAAGGCTGTTGCGCCCTGTAAACGCTTTTTTAGGGTCGTTGTAACACAGCCTCAACCTTTCAAGCAACGCTTCACGATAACGCTTAACTGCCACAGTCATGATTTTCTCTTCGTTGAACGAGGCATTGACTTTTTCAAATTGCGGTTCATAACGCCAGATACGTCCATAATAAGTCTCGTTGTGCAACTGTCCGCGCGGCGTAAGCTGTATCTTCCCACGCTTTCCGTTCTTGTTTTTCGTGACATTGACATTGCGCGTTACAACCTTGTTCTTCGCCTTGATTGACACCAAAACGCTTTCAAGCTGGCGTTTGGCTTCAGCCCGGAACTCGTCCAGCGGCATTGGCGGACAGAATCTTAGCTTTCCTCCGTGGTCGCGGTAAAGTTCCTTCTGCTCAATGCCATATATGCTGTCTCCTTTATTGCTGCGCGCGTTCAGGTTGTTAAGATACTGTATGAAACTCGGCTTTGTGAACGCTATCGTCAGCGCGTCCATGGCGTGGTGGCGATGGTCATTGCGCTTGGTCCAGTCCTTTATGCGGCGTATGCGCCGTCCGTCACGGTCGGTAACTGTCTCAGTAAGTCCGAGTCGGTCATACTTGTCCCAGTTAAGCTCTTTCATAACATCTACGAGCTGCCAGTCCTCACGCAGGCGGTCGGTTACAGAACCGGTTGTAGCTGTCACCGTGCGTGCCACTTCTTCAAGTATCTCGTGTGCCTTGCGTGCAATGTATTGAGTTTCGTTCAAGTCGCGGTTGATGAATCCGCCAGGTATGTCGGCTTCGGTTGTAAGCAGTCTTTTCCGCTTGGTCTTGCTTATCGCACCTTTGTCACAAAGGGCGTCTATACGTTTCTTATACGCATCAAGCCCTATTTCGCCATATTTTTCTTTCACATAATCATAAGCGGTCATTTTCCCTTTCTCCAAATTAGCGCTTCTCGCCTCAAGCGTCTTATTGGCGAACGAGTCGTCAAACAGCTTTGCCTGTGGTATGATATGCTCCACGTCGAAATCCTTGCTGAACAGCCGTTCACGCTGTATGTAAGTGTCAGAATAAAGTGTCTTGAAGCCGTTTTCCTTAAGTTCAAGGTAAAGGCGGTATTTTATTATGTCGTTGCGGCTTGGATTGGATATGCCGAACTCTTCTTGCAAAGTCTTACGGTATTCGTCGTTTTCACCGTTGGCCTTTTTTATTGCCCTGACCATTTCGTCACGCTGGACAGCGTTTTTCTTAAGTTCGCGAGCCATTTCCACGCGTATCTCGTCGGGCTTTCCATAGGTTTTTATCACAGAATTGACCACATTTATCATCTGGTTCAATATCTTTTCAACCACAGGATTGCGCAGACTGCCGCGCGGCAACAGCCCGATGCTGTCTTTAAGCGGTTTCCGGTCGAGTTCTTCTTTCGTAAGAGAACGTGCTGAATGGCGGTAACCTGCATACTGGCACGCGTCACTGTATCCAAGTCCTTCCTTCATATAAGGCAATATCTTGCGGATTGCCTTCGCGCTAAGGCTGCCATAATCAGGTTCAAACGTAACTCCGGCTATCACCGCCGCATAGTCCTTGTCAAAACCATAAAGGCTTGATATCTTGCCTATTAGTTTCTCATTGCCAGTCTTAGACTTGTCACCTTCAAATGAGTACAGCAAGTGCCACAACCTGTAGGCCGGTTGGGCTGCGAACGCCTTGCCTTCAAGCGAAGAATCGAAATGCAGGATGCCCGTATTGAAACCCAATGCCTTGAATATCGATTCAACTATACCCAATATTTCGTCTACGCTCATCTTGGCGAAACCTTGCGTGTCGTGTCCGCTCATTTCCACAATGGCCTGGCACGCCTTGAACAGTGCAGCCCGTGTGGTGTCGCCCTTTATTTCCTTATAATTAAGGTCGAGTTCTGCATAGTTGTCGAACAGCAGCTTAAGTATTTCCTTCTTTGTGAGTTTTTCCTTGAACGACAATTCTCTGAACAACAAGTCTTTCTCATCCTGCATAAGGAAACGCTTGCCATACTTGTAAGCTGTTGCCGTGCCGAACAGGTCAAGCTGTGCTTCAGGCACTATCGGGCCTGACACCTGCACGTTGTTAATTACCTGCCAGAGCTTGAACTCTTGGAACAGCGGTGATGACTTGGGACAGACGCGCAGTCCTACAGTGCGTGTCTTCTTCTTTCCGTTCTCCTCTATTTCCACTTCACGGCTCTCAAACTCACAGAAAGCCACAAGACCTTTCTGCGACTTAAGCGGACGTTGGTAGAATATCGTTATGTCGCGCACCTCATGCTTAAGCTCCTGGGTCAACTCCTTATGGTATCCGGCCTGGGTCTCCCATATCCTCTCGAACTCGTCAAGGTAATCCTGTCGGTAAAACACTTCGTTCTTCAGGCTATGGTTAGGATTCTTGTCAAGTTCGGCCATCTGGTATTGCCCCACCGTCATGCCCTTGAAATACAGTTCCTTGCTGCGGTCGCTGATAGTCCCGAGATATCCGCTTGAATTTTTAAGCTGTCCGTTTATCTCTTGCAGCACTACGGCAAGACGTTCAAGGTCAACCTGCCGCTTCAAGGCTTCGTCTCTCCATCTGAAGTTCTCCACTTTAAGCTCCCAACCCTTAACTTCGCGCTTGATGCCTTTTATGCCGAATGGCTTGGCACATATAGCCCACGTCTGGCTTTTGTTCCTGTCGTGAAGCTCGGATTTCAGGCCATCGGTCAATATGCCGGGATAAAACTGTTGCTGGAAATTCCATATCCTGTCAAACTCCTCTTGCAGGTCAGAACGGTAAAAGTCGGGTAAATACTTCTTGCCTTCCTTCATCAACAACAAGGCATATTGGCCGGGGGTCAGGTTCCCGTCATACAACTTCTTGGCCACATCCATACTGTCTATCAGCCGCCCGTCCTCACCGTCTTGTTTGGCTTTGCGGTTGCTCTTGTATCCGCGCTTCTTGTTAAGCATGAGCAGGACGCGCGCCAGTTCTTCCAGCGATACAGCCTCGTTGGCAGCCTTAGCCCTAAGCCGCCGCGTCTCAAACGTGGTCTTGTTGCCATGTTCGGCCAATATGGTGTCGTCATCAATCCAACCGTTGGCTTTCAGCAAGGACACAAGGCTGTTGCGGCGCAGTTTGTAGCGTTGCAGGCTGCGGCGCATACCACGTTTCAGCGTTCGGTCTGAATTTGTCGTGATAGGCTTGCCTTTCTCAAAATTATTCTGTTCGTCTACGGTGAGAGGATTTACCCTTACACCCAATTTTACAATTGACGAAGTTTCTTCTTCACGTTCCTTCTCATTCACTACGGCCCAGCCTATGCTGTTCGGGCCAAGGTCAAGTCCCAATATCTTTTTCATGGTGTCGGTTATAAAATACAATTGTATTCTGCAAATATATAAAAAAATGACAAAAAACTTTGGGATGTGGCAAAAATCCACTATCTTAGCCGACAGAATTTTAAGCAAATCACAATAAGGATTATTCCGTTGTGAAAACATCAGGTTGGCCCGTCGTCCTTAACGGCGGGCATTTTCGTCCATACAGCCGTACAACCTGCCGCATGAAAGGCGGCAAAACGCACGCTGAAAGGCCGTGTTCCGCAATGCGGAACACGGCCTTTTGGCATGTAAAACATTGTCTTTTGCAAGATGCCCTCTTAACCGCGCCTACGCAGGCGGCGAGGCCGTGCCATGCGCATGGCGGCCTGGTGCCATACAGGATGCGGCCGCCTGACATGGCGGTATGCTTATTCCTCCTTACAAAGCCTCTGGCAGCCTTACGGCCACGCAGGGCACAAGGCTGCGGCCGTTGTTGCTGCCGCGGCCTGCGTTCTTGCCGAAGCCCCAGTGCCACGAGCCGCCGCTCTCGGCGGTCTGTATGCACCAGAAGTTGTTATACGTGCTTGTGGTGTATTCGCTCGAGGTCATGTAGATTATCGAGCCTTCCGTGGGGAAAGTCGGTTCGAGGTCGAGCGCCTCGACGGGGGCGTTGACGCGCTCCAGCACCGACGCGTCGTCGGAGATGTATATGGAGCTGTTGTTTTGGCTGATGTCCACCTCCGTGTCGGCCGTCAGGCCTGCCTGGCCGAGGTTGTTGAGTATTTGCAGCATCTGGCCTATGCCGGGCATGAACCATCCGCTCGTCACCGATGCGTCTATCGGGTGGCGTGTGGAGTAGTCGCTGATGGCCTGGAAGGCCGTGCCCTGCTTGTCGGCTATAGTCTGGTAGGCGTCAGACGCCCACATCTGTGCGGTCTTCCAGTAGCCGTCGAGGTCGGCCAGGGCTGACGCCCAGTCGTCAACGCTCGGGTTTACGGCATCGGCAAAGCCGAACTTCACGTTTGTAACGCGCTCCACTCCCATGGCGTAGGCGTTGTAGCCCTCGGCCGCGTCTCCCTCGCTTACCTGCGTGCTGAACACCACGGCGATTACGTCCTTGGCGTTGTCGGCTGTCAGGCGGTCGGCCTTGATGAACGTGCCGTGCGACGTGAGGTAGTCGCCCACGCCGTAGACAAGCATCTCCTCGGCGTCGCCCGTAAGGTCTTCGCCCGTGTCGCCCCATGCGGTCACGTAGCTGCCGTAGGGCACAAGACCCTCGTTTGTGAGCCTCATCGAGTAGACATACTCATTGCCTGCCTCGAAGGCGGCGGCTTCCGTCAGGCTGTAGTCGAACGTCTCGCCGTCAATGGTGACGCTTACCAGCGGTTCGCCAGCCTCGGCCTGCGCCGGGGCGACGATTGCCGACGCCGACGCGCGGTAGGCGTTGTTCGACGGCGAGTAAGGTGTTATGTCGGCCTTCACGCCGTCTACGGTCGTGGCCGTTCCCTGCTCGATGTCGGCTGTGACTGTGGTCAGCCGCGAGGGCATGGCTAGGCGTGCGGCGGTAAGGTCGTAGTTGCCGGTCACGTCGGTTATGTGTACGGTCAGCCGGGCCATCTTGTGCTCCATCACGAGGGCCGCCCTGCCGCCTGCGACTGTCGTGAGAGGCGACATCATGAGGTCGCTGGCGCGGTAGTCGGCCTCGGTTGACTGGTCAGTCTGCACGCCAAACTGCACCGACTCGCCGTAAGTGTCGGCCGTCCATAGCGCGGCGGGGCTGTAGGCTGCCAGCGTCATGCCGTCGTGCATGGCGGCCAGCAGCGCGTCAACGCCTGCCAGCGGCTGCGCGGCCGACGCCGTTGCAGTGGCCGTATAGGCCGTGGTGTCGGCGGCGGTGACGGCCATCAGGCCCACTTCGGTGCCTTCTTCGGGCGCGGCCGTGCCGCCTCCCTCGGCCACGCTTACGGTCAGCGCGGCCTGCATGCCAGTCTCTCCGCCGCCTGCCTCGTCGTCGTCGCCGCATGATGTGAGCGTCGGGACGGCGGCCATCAGGGCGCATACTGCGGCTGCCTTGAGTATTGATAAGCTGTTATTCATGTCTTTCTTTTTTGTCGTTTGTGATATGTTGTATAACCGCTTGTGGTTCAACGCGTTGCGAAAGGCCGTCTTTTGCGTTGCAAAACATGGCCTTTCGTCGTGTGAAAGGCGGCCTTTGGCCGTGCCGTTTGCCGCCTTTCGCATTCAAGGGGACATCTGTCAATCCTTGCGTTTTATTCCGCGGCAGGCAGTTTTACAGCCACGCAGGGGAACACGCTAAGGTCGGTGTACGTTCCGTTCTTGGCAAGGCCGCGGCCGAAGCCCCAGTAGTCGAGAACCTTCTGCTCGCCTTCGGTCTTGTCTTTGGTGACGAGTCCCCATACGTTGCCCTTATACTCCGTAGACGAAGGTATGTTCAAAGAGCCGACGGGAAGCTGCGAGCTTACCTCGCAGGCGGTTATGCAAGCATCGATGTTGGCTATCGTAGAGCCGTCGTTTGAAGTCCATTGAGGCGAGTTTACATTGCCGCTTTCAACTTCAGTTGACGATGTTATGCCAGCTCCGCCGAGGTTGTTTGCCACCTCTATCAGCTGTCCAAAGCTCGGCAGGAACCAATCAGAGCTTACCGCGCTTGCTATCGGATGGCTGTCGCCGTAGCTCTCAACAATGCCCAACACAGAGCTTGGTTTAACGTCTGCACCAAGGTTTTTGTAATAGTCTGACGCTATCATGAGTGCAGTGTTGGCACGTCCGTCCATGTCGGCAAGAGCGTCTGCAAACACGTCTGCGCCTGTTCCAACCTCGTCAGCGAAACCAAACTTGCCCTTGACGCGCCACAATCCCATTGCGTAAGCATTGTATCCATCCTCTGCGTCAGCCTCGCTTACCTGCTTGCTGAATATTACGGCTACTACTTTCGACTTGTTGTCGTCGGTGAGTTCGGCGTTCTTTACGAACGTTCCGTCGCTGAGCATGTAGTCGCCTATGCCGTAAGCCACGGTCTCCTCGGGTTCGCCGCCTATGTCTTCGTTGCCGTCCTCCCAGTTGTCAAGCACGCTGCCGAGCTTAAGCTCTACCGTTACAGGCTCGTCGCCGCCGCCGTTGAACTGCACGGTGTACGTGTATTTCTTGCCTTCGGCGAAGGTCACGTCCTTGTTGAGCGCGGCCTTGTACTGCTTGCCGTCGGCCGTCGATACGAGCACGAAGTCGGTTCCGTTGAGCACCGCCTGCGGAACAAAGATTGCGCTGGCCGAGAACTCCGTCGCGTCGGCGGCGAACTTGGCCGCGGTTATATCCGTCGGGTTGCCCTGCGCGTTGCCCGTGGTGCCCGCGCCCACGTTAACCGTGGTCGTGCAGAGCACGTTTGTCACGCTCACCGTAGCCCCCTTGAGGTCTACTCCGCTCTCGCCGAGGTTGAAGTCGAGGTTGAGTTTCGCCAGCTTGTGCTTGAAGTTAAGCTGTATCGCGTCAGTGGTCGATGCCACGGGGTTGCCCCTCGAGGGCGTGCCGAGCATCAGGTCGGCCGCCAGGTAGCCCTCGTCCGTGCTCTGGTCTGCGGGCACGGTGAACTCGTTGTCGCTGTTCAGCTGGCCGTCCCACGCGCTGTTGTATGGAGCGTATGCGTAGATTGACACGCCGCCTTCCTCCGGGAAGTACATCGTCTCGCCGGTGAACGCGCCAGCGCCGTCGGCCGTCAGCATGTTGTTGTCACCGTTCTCTATGGCCGTGGCGTTGCTCTGGGCGAATACGCCGACCTTTACGCCCCTGGCGATTTGTCCGTCCTGGAGCGTCTGGCTGACTGAACGTGTGGCCACGCTGCTGGTCAGCGTGATGGGCGTGCGGCCGTCGAGGGGCTGCCCTTCGAGCACGTCGTCGTTCGAACATGACGTGAAGCCTGCCGCCATGGTGAGCGCGGCGGCCAGCGAGATGAAAAGTTTTCTGTCTTGCATAATCTTTATTGTTTTGGTTAAATAAATCGGTACAGCCAGTGTAAAGTAGTCCTTTTCATGCCGGCTTTCGGTTGCAAAGATAGATTATGCGCACCTTATACAATATTCTATTTGTTTCATCGGCTGCCCGATTTGTATCGCATTTGTTTCATCGGGCTACGTTTTTGTAACGGGAAAGGCGCGAAAAGGCGAGAAGATGGGAAGGTGTGACGGTGGAAAGGATGGGAAGGTGGGGCGGTGAGAACAGGCGGCGGTGAAACTGCCTAGTGCACAACACTTTGCAAAAGGCCGCAAAACGCCGTGCGAAAGGCCGTCTTCTGTACGCCGAAATGCCGCCTTTTGCAGTGCAAAAGGCGGCATTTCGGGTTTCCACTATTTACAATCTCATATCCTTACTACGTGCAGCCGCCGCGCACCGGCGCACGCTCCGGCTGTCTGCACGTCGATGGCGAAGACCACGGCGTGCGTGCCTGCCGCCTTTGGAAGGAACGAGAGGCTGACCGTTTTAGACGTCTCGCCGGGACTGAATGCAACCTGCGGCGCAGCCGGAGTAAAGTCGGCACCGCCGCGCATGTCGCCCGCCACAGCCTTGACAGCCACCTTAACAACCGAGGCCGACGGGCGGTCGAGCGTCAGGGTGACGGATGCCGTGCCGCCGGAGGCCAGCGTCTGCGACGCCGCGGCGAAGCTTACGCCTATGCCGGAAGAGGCCTCCGCGCCGCCGCCACAGCCTGTCCCGCCCGGTAGGTAGGCGGAGTATGCGCCGATGTCGGCACCACCCTCACCCGCGCCGATGGCCGCGCTGCCCGGCAATAGGGTGAAGTCGCCCCCTGCGGGGTCGGCCAGCAAGGGGTCGGCAGAGATGTTGCCAGTGCCCGATACGGCCTGCTCCAACGCCTCGACAGAGGCCGCCTTCGAGGCCAGCAGTATTGAGGCGGGCCGCCCCTCGGTGTAAAAGAGGTTGTGGCTTACCGTGTGTGGGCCGTAGCCGATGGCGTTTTGGGTGAACACAAGGTCGTATTCCGTGCTCTCGGCGGCGATGTTTCCGCGCATTTCCGACGTGTGCAGGCGGTCCATGTAGAAGCCGTAGCCGCAGCCGTAGGCCACGTTGCCCACGTAGGCGGCCGTGTAAGTGTCGTCAGTGCCGCCGTAGCGCGCCGTCTGGAAGGCCGCCCCCGTTACGCCGCAGGCGGTGTTCTCCATTATCAGGTTGTGCTCGCAGCGCGACTCGTTGAAGATGAACGTGCGGCTGTCACGGCATGTGTTGCGCACGGCTATGTTGCCGCTGCCCGCGCGGTCGAACCACAGGAAGGTGACAAGCCGCTCGCCGCTGTTCATCGCGAAGACGTTGCCGCCGGGCCCGGTCTCCTGGCATGTAATGGCCGATGAGTACGTTCCGCCGTCAGACCACGAGTGGGGCTTGCCGTGGAAGTCGGCAAACGTGTTGTACGCCACAAGGTTTCCACCGCATCCGCTGTTGACGGCCACGCCGTCGCCGGTGATGTCGGTGAAGGTGTTATGGCACACGGCGTTGCCCGACGAATGGTAGATGAAGATGACCGACGTGGCGTCCCATGCCGACACTTCGCCGTTGCCGAGGCCGCTGAAGGTGCAGCCCGTCACCTCGTTGCCTTCTCCGCCGCTGATGTAGACGGCGGCCTTGCCGTAGCTGTAGCCGTCAAAACGCAGGTCCTCAAGGCGTATGTGGCTGCACCCGGTGAGGTCGAACAGGGCGCGGTCGTCGGCAGCGTCGGTGGCGGGATGGCGCAGGGTGACGGGCGACTCGTCCTTCGGGCGGAACACAATCATGGCCTCCGCCGTGCCCGACGACGCCGGCCTGATGTCGCACTCGGCGTAAACGCCGCCCGAAATGTACACAGTATCGCCCGCTGCGACCACAGATGCGGCCCTGGCTATGGTCTTGAAGGGCGACAGGAGGGTGCCGTCGGCGTCGTCTGAGCCGTCTGCCGACACGTAGTATGCCGATTGGCCGCCGGGCGCCTGGGTAACGGTCAGCACGGAAGTCTCGCCCGTCGCGGCGTTGCGCAGGGTCAGTTGCTGCGCCCTTTGGCTGCCGCCGGTGTTGGCGAGGAAGTCGAACGACACCGTGGTGTAATGCTTCCGTCCGTCATGTCCGCCGCCGGTGGACGGCTCGATGTTGGCTATGAAACCGCCGGCGGACGGCGTACTTACCTGCCACTCGGCATCGCTCCACTCCACGGTGACCGCCGCCCGTCCACCCGAGGCCGACAGGCTGAGCGCGTCTTCCATAAAGACGGCATAGCCGCCTGCGCCGTTTCCCTCGTCGTCAGAGCATCCCACAAGCAGCAGGCACACGGCGGCAAGCACGGCTAAACATGCTTTTTTCATCATTTCTTATATCTTTTTACTTTTCAATTTTTCACCTTTTCACCTTTAACACGCTACTTTACCTTGAACCAGTCAACGTCAACGTGGCCTCCCTTGGCCTTCGTGGCGTAACAGTAGATGGCGAAGCGCGTGCCGGTGAAGAAGCGGCGGTAGTCGAAGCGCATCTTGAACGCCGGGCCGGCCTGCGTCCACGTGTCGCCGTCGAGGCTGTAATAAAGGTGGGCCGTGTCCTTGTTCAGGCGGAAGTCGGCGTCGATGCGCAGGTAGACTATGTTCTGTGCGAGCGGCGTGCGCATGTGTTCGGTGCGGTTGACGGCGGTCACCGCCTTGTCATTGTCGCGCAGGGCTACGCTCTCTTCGGTCATCACGAGATGCTTCTGTCCGCCCTCGCAGACTACCGACAGCAGGGCGGCGTCGCCGTTGAACGCGCTGAATCCGGCCACGTCGCCGTCCTTCATGCCGCTCACGTCGAGCTTTATTTCAGCCGAACACTGCGGCCCTGCCATGCGCTGCGTCAGCGTGTTGGGGGCGAGGAAGATGTTGTCAACCACGCGCTGCGTGGCAAGCCGCAGCCAGCCCGGCCGCTCCGTCAGGCTCCATACGTCATCGACGGGGTTGTGGTTCCACTGCCAGCGTATGTCGAACTCCGGCTCGTCGAAACCGTCGCTTGCCATAAGCGGCACGGCCTTCTGCCCCTCGACTGGCTTCTGCATGACGGCGGGCACGCGCCCCGAGGCGTCGCCCAGCATGGGCCAACCGTCTTTCCAGGTGCACGGCATGAGTGTGAGCACGCGGCCTACGGCGTTCCTATCCTGGAAAATAACGCCGTACCAGCGGCCTTCCGTGTCGTCAACTATGCAGCCCTGCGCCACATACGGGAAGCCGGCGAAGTTGTCTTCGAGGATTACGCGCTTCTCGTAAGGGCCGGTGATGTTGTCCGCCCGGTAGCACACCTGGCGGCGGTTACCGTCCTTGGGCCACGAAATCATGAGCAGGTAATACTTGCCTTGGTACTTGATGGCGCGACTGCCTTCGAGCAGGTTGTTCTCCGACGCGTCACGCTCAAATATCTTCATGTCAACGCCTCCGGGCTTAACGCCGGTAAGGTCGGGCTTCAGCTCGCGCAGCTGCCCCGTGCCGTAGAACATGTAAACGCGCCCGTCGTCGTCGAAGAAGAGGGACGCGTCGTGAAAGTGAGGCAGGCGCGAGTGCAGCGTCCAGCCCTTGCGCGGGTCTTTGGTGGTGTAGACATAGCCCTGCCAAGGCTCGTCGTTGGGCGAGAAGTAGGCGTAGAACGTGCCGTCATGGTAGCGCAGCGACGTGGCCCACTGGCTGCGTCCGTAGACCGTTCCCTCGCGTAGGTCGTAGCGTGGGGTGTCGTTGAGGCGGTCGTAGATGTAGCTTACAATCTCCCAGTTGACAAGGTCCTTGGAGTGCATCACGGGCGCGCCGGGGGTGTAGAACATCGTTGTGTTGACCATGTAGTAGTCGTCGCCCACGCGGATTACGTCGGGGTCGGGCGTGTCGAGCCACATCACGGGGTTGGCGAAGGTGCCGTCGCCAAGGTCGCCGGAGAGTTCCTGTGCGCAGGTGGGGGCAAAGAAAGACACGACTAACAGCAACGTGCAAACGGCTGACAGCCAGCGCGTTGGTAAAAGGTGGCCTTTCGGCGTGCGAAAGGTGGCCTTTCGCAGGGTGAAACACGGCCTTTCACCGTGCAAAAGGCCGTTGTTTGTTTTAAGGGTAATATTTAATTGATTCATATTAAGGGATTTCTAAGAGAACTGGGAGGACTGGGAGAAATGGGAATGAATTAAGAGTTAAGAATTAAGAGTTAAGAAAATATGCTCTTGGAGAATTAAGAGTTAAGAGTTAAGAATTAAGAAAAATACCATCGAAGGCTGCTTGCAAAAGCATATTTTCTTAATTCTTAACTCTTAATTCTTAACTTACTTAAAGGCTTTCGCAGCGCACTCGCCCATCACCTTGTAGCCGTCGGCGTTGGGATGGAGCCAGTCCGACTGCAAGTTTTCCATCAAAGCCTCGGGGTCGTTGGGGTCGGCCGTGGCCTTGTCGAAGTCGATTACGCCGTCATAGTCCTGCGTGGTGCGTATCCAGTGGTTGACGGCCTGGCGCGCCTTTTCGTGAGTCTCGCTGTAAGCAAAGCTGTTCTTGAACGGCATTATTGTTCCGCCGTACACGCGCATGCCCTTCTCCTTGGCTTTCTTGGCGAAAAGACGGTAGAATTTTGTTAGCCAACGCACGGTCTCCGCGCCGTCGTCCTTGATGCCGCTGAGGTCGTTCACGCCCTCGAAGATTACGAGGTCGGTCACTCCCTGCTGCGCGAGAATGTCGCGGTCGAAGCGTTCAGAGGCCGGGGCCGACAGTCCGCCGCGGATTACACAGTTGCCGCCGATGCCGAGGTTGATTACGGCCACCTTGCCGCCCAGCTGCTCGGCGAGCACGTCTGTCCAGCGGTTCTGCGCGTCGGTGGTGGTGCCGCGCCCGTCGGTTATGCTGTTGCCGAGGCACGCTATGCAGCGCGTCGATGCCGAAGCCTCAACCTCCAAGGCCGCAATGCTGTACCAGTGCTCGAACGTTTCCACCTCGGTGAAGTCGGCCGTGGGCGCAACCTCGCCAGCGGCTAAGTACGACGTGGTGCGCGAGCCGCGGTGAGTCGTGGCCTTCTTGGGCGTCTGTCCGTAGCTGATTGTTACCGAGAGACGCTGCAAGGGCTTCAGTTTGTACCGGGCAACGTCGCTGTACACGGCCTTGCCCGGCTCTATTGTGACGGAACGCGAGCCGTTAAAAGTAAGATACTTGGCCGTCTTCGCGTCGATGGCCTTGCCCCCGTCGATGTCGGCTATGTACACCGACTTGATTTCGACAGGCTCCACGCTCTTCTCGTTGGACAGCTGGAAGCGCAGCTTCTCGCCGCCAATGCTTACGTGGATTACCTGCCGCAGCGTTGTGCCTGTCATTGAAGTCTTGGGCATGTCGCTCTCCGCCAGCGGAGCCTCGATGGCCGTTGCCCACGTGGCCGTCCACTTTGTCTGCGCCTGAAGGCCCACAACGGCCAGCAGCGCAAGGGCTGATGTAAGGATAAATTTTCGCATAATGTATTATTGTTGTTTTGGTTTTTCAGTGACAAAAATACGCAATTATAACGATAAAACTATACAAAAGTGGGCAAAACGTGCGTTTTTGCCCACTTTTATAAGATATTTTCAGAACTGCCGTTCGGGTGCGCCGAAGTAGCTCGGGTGGGCATTGTCGGGATTGACAACTATGCGTTCGAGCACCACCTCGGGGTCAACCATCATGATTTTGAGCGTGTGCAGGCCGCCACCGGCCACCGGCAGGCGCGCAGTAAGCCACCGCAGGTTGTCAAACACCTCGTTGCGGCGTTCCTGTCCGTAGCCGGTCAGCAGGATGTTCTTCTCCACTTCTGGCAGCGGCTTGAGGTTGGGCGAGAGGGCAAGGTTCTCCTTCGTGTACTCCTGGAACTCGTCCTTGAATCCCTGGCGCGCGTCGAGCACTACGGGCTTCTGGCCGTCTATCTGCACGGCGAGGCGCATTCCGCGCTCCGGCTGGACGTCCTGCACGGGCAGGATGCCTATGCACAGGGTCACGGTATTGGTGTCGGGCAGCAGCACTTGGTACTCCAGCGTGGGCTGATTGCTTGTCAACTTGTCGCTTGTCTGCTTGCAAACGTCGCTCGCTCCCATGCAACCCTCGCCGCGTCCGAGGCCGGGCAGGAACGTCCACGACTGCCCCTCACCCGTCAGGTTGCGGCTGAACATGTAGGCGGGGATGGAGAACTCCGAGCCCGAGAGGTTGCCGAAATACTTGCCTTTGGCCTTGGGCGCACTGCCCTTGACGGCTTTCACAGCCACGTCTACGGTCTTTCCGCCGCCCTTCAGGGTAACGGTCGCCTCGTTGCAGCCGGTCTTCGCCTTGCTCCAGTCAATGCTTACGAGGATGCGCCGCTCGCTGTCCGCACCGTCGATTGACGCCTTGGTTTCACTTAACTTCACCCAAGGCTCGCTGGCCTTGGCTTCAAACGGGAAGCCGGCTGTGCCGCGGTTGAACACGTCTATGTAATAATTCTGGTCGAGCATGGAGTCGAATACGGGCAGGGCGAGCGCGTCGTTGTAGTTGTCGGCGTACTCGTTGCCCTCGGCTACTACGCCCATCTGCGCCCCTTCCTCGGGCGTTACGGTCTTCATGCGGGGCAGAATGTTGTCGTCGGGCATCGACCATTTGGTGTAGCCTATGTGCTTGTCCTGCATCATGCCCTGCCATTTTCCGGCGGCAAGGGTGTCGTTATAGTAAGCGGTCAGCCGCTTGTCGCGCTCGAAAAGGCTCTCGGCCACACTGCGCCAGGCGGCAGCCTGCGGACGGCCTTGGCGTGCGAAGGCGCGGTTGCGGGTAACGGCGTTGTACAGACGGGCGACACCCGACGACGCCACGGCAGGATAGTAAACCAGCTGATAGTAAGCGTCGAGGCTCTCGCCGGGCACTTGCCTGCGCACGGCTTCGGCCTTCTCTTCAAGCGAAAGCCAAAGAGAGTCCACGCGGTCGGCCTCGCGGTGGTTGGCGATGCTGAACAATCCGGGCACCTGCACCTCGGCCTTTCGCCAGAGGTTGTATTTAGTATAGCGCGCCACTATGTCGGCAACGTCGGTAGAAAGGCCGTCGCCGAAGCACTGCGCGGCCCACTCCGTGAGGTAAGCCTGCTCACAACCGGGCTTTATGAGGTCAGGGTTCCAGGCGTAGCGCATGATGAAGTCGATGGGCATCTCCTTCGGTTTGAGGTCGCCCACGTTGATTATCCAGAGGTCGTCGATGCCAGTGCGGTAAGCCAGATGCAACTGCTCGCGCAGCTTGGGCACAGTGGTTGTGGTGACCCAGCGGTCGTTCCACGGGCCGCCGTTCATGTCGATGTGGTAGTAAAGGCCGAGTCCGCCCTTGCGGTTGAGCTCTTTCTTAGGCCCCGTGCGGCGCAGATAGCCCCAGTTGTTGTCGCAGAAGAGCAGCAGAACGTCGTCGGGCACGGTGAAGCCTTTGTCGTAGTAACGCTGCACTTCGGTGAAAATGGCCCACAGCTGGGGCACTTCCGAGGGGTCGCAGCCGTACACATTCTTTATTATTTCGCGCTGACCCTTCACCACGTCGGCCAGCACGCGCATGTTCTGCTCGTCTCCGCCGTCGCTCATGGCCACGTCGCCGTCGCCGCGCATACCTATGGTTATAAGGTTGTCATACGCCTTGTTGCGCCGCAGTCCGTCGGTGAAGAAGCTGTCAAGGCGCGCCTTGTTGGTGGCGTAGTTCCACTCTCCCACCTCGTCCCTGCGGCGTGTGTACTCCTTGTGGGCGCGCATCATGGGCTCGTGGTGGCTTGTTCCCATGATGATTCCGTACATGTCGGCCAGCTCGGGGTTCTTGGGGTCGTCCTCGTTGAAGGCCGTGGCCCACATGGCAGGCCAGAAGAAGTTGGCCTTGAGGCGCAGCAGCAGCTCGAAGAGGTGGGCGTGCATCTTCGAGTTAAGCCCTCCGAACTTGGCCGTAGCCCAGCCTCCGAAGGAGGGCCACTCGTCGTTTATGAAGATGCCGCGGTACTTTACCTTGGGCGAAGGCTGCACGTAGCGGCCCTCGCGGACGTAGAGCGACGCACTCTTGCGCGGCGCAACGTCGGCCCACCAGTACCAGGGCGACACGCCGATTTTCTCCGAAATGTCGTAGATGCCGTATATTGTGCCGCGCTTGTCACTGCCTGCCACGACGAGAGAGCCGTCCACCGTCTCGATGACGAACGACTCCCATTGGCCGCGCACGCCGTCAACGTTGAGCCGTCCTGCCTTGACAAGACCGTCAATAAGCGGACTTTTGCCTATTGTGCCTACTATGATTGAGCCCCGTCGGGGCGTGTCTGCCTTGACTACTTGCGCCGCCGTGCCGGTAACGCGGCCTATGTCTTGGCCGAGGTCGCCCACCGCGCGGACTACGCCCTGCCAGTCTTCGCCCGACACGAGGATGCTTGCCGCCGCGCCGTCGGCAGCCAGGCGGAACGCTCCGGGCGCGCTTTCATACAGCACGTACTGCGGAACGTTGCTCAGATACTTAGTGTCCACGGGCCCGGCCTGCGCCGCGAAGCACGTGAAAAGGAATGCACAGAGCGGCACGAACGTCCGCAGGAATGTATCTATTGGCATGTTTTTCAAAATGAATAGATATAGATTTTCAATTGCAAAAATAACTCTTTTCCGCGTAAAAGCAATGGTTTTCAGCGGCGTTTTTCAGCGCGGCGGCAAACCATTGGCTATCAGCGTGTTAGCAAAAGGCCGCCTTTCAGCTTGCGAAAGGTGGCCTTTCACCGGGCAATATGCGGCCTTTTGCACGGTAAAAGGCCGCATATCGCAAACCGCCGGGCTTACTCCACGGGCGTGTTGGCCGGTGTGACGTTGGGCACGAGGCGTATGTTTGCCACGCAGAACTGGAACGAGTCGAGGTCGTGCATCGGCGGCAGGCCGTCGAGGTTGTAGTTCTCAAGGCAGAGTATGGTGACGTAGTTGCGGCTTATGAGGTCGCTGATGAACGCGCCAAGGTTGGCATCCTTGCCGCTCTCCACCACCCCGAAGGCCGTAAGCGGTATGGTGAACGTGCGCCATCCGCCCTCGAACGACATCGGCCCGTCCGCGCTCCAGCCTGCCACGTTGGCAAGATAGTCGCCCGAGGTAGTACCGCCGTTCTTGTTCAAGCGCCACGACAGGTAGCCCGTGTTCCACTCGGGCACGCCGTCGCTCACCACGTACAAGTCCATCTGTATGGCCAATTGGGCGCACGGAGTGAGGCCGGTGAATAGGCCGCCACTGTTGTCCAAAGCGTGCTGGAGGCGGTCGCCGGTGCTGAAGCGGATGTAGCCCAGCTTCTTATCGCTGCCCGACGTGACGGGCCACGCTACCGGGGTGTCGCCGAAGAAACTAAGAAGCGAGTCGGGGTTGACGATGTCAAGCCCTTTGAGCGAGTGGCCGTCGGGCAGCTCGTCGGCATCCAACGCCGAAGCTCCGCTGATGACGCTGCCGCCAAGGTCGCTGATGGTGTATTCGAAGTCGGTGCCCGTGTAGGGCTTGCCGGTGCCGAACGTGTTGAAACTCTTGAAGAATACGGTGCTCTCGCAGAACATGTAGGCAGGCGAGTAGCAATTGACGCCGGCCGATAATGACTGCAGGCGTATGCTGCCCGGCGCGTAGTCGGCCTCGGGAAGGACAAACTTCAGCTCCTTCGAGCCTGCCGTGAAGTCGGCTATTTCAAGCTCGCCCTGCTCCGTAGGCAGGTAGATGTGGTCTACGAATTGCAGGTTGCGCCCGCTGATGGTTACCGTTTCGCCCGCCCGGGGCATGGTGCGGTCAACGCCGGTGACGGTAGGCTCGGGGTCGCCCGTGCGCAGAAGGGTGCATATTGAGTCGGTGCGGCCGTTCCGTTCGGTAGTGAGGAGCATGTGGTTTCCGCCTGTGTGTGTGGCCGTGATGACGGCTGCGCCTGCGGCCTGGGCTGCCGATTTCGGCGTAAGCGTCACGGTAGAGCCGTCAAACTGGTATGTATATTCCACGTTGCAGACGGAGTCGCGCATTCCCGTCTCGGCGTCGGTATACCAGTGTGAGTACACGGCCTCGGCGTCGTCAACGCTCTGGAACTCCATGCGGTATTGCTCTTCAAAGTAATTCTGGTTGTTGTCGCCCTTGGAGGTGGTGGCCTCCCACACGCCGAACAGCTGTTCGGCGTCAAGCGGTTGCGCCTCGGGAACGGTTATGCCGGGGTCTCCTGGCAGCACGGGAGAGTCCAAATCCTCGCTGCACGAGGCAAGGGCAAGCCCTGCGGCAAGCACGAGCGACGATAATATTATGTGTTTCGTTTTCATCTTTTATTGTTTTATTTTATGGATGGAAGCCCCCTCCCAACCTCCCCGAGGGGAGGTATCGGTTTGCAATAGCTGGCAATCAGGCTCCTCCCCACGGGGAGGCTGGGAGGGGGCTTGCTGTTTAATTCGTGAAATTAGTCACTTCCGAATACGCCTTGTCGGTATATTCCGCGCCGGTGGGGGCGTACACCTTGTTCATTACTATCTCCACCTGGCCCTCGGCGAAGTTGACACCTTCAGGCACGATGACGTACACCTCGGTGTCTGAAGAGGGCTGCGCAGGGTCAAGCTCGCACTTCACCTTCTGGTCGAAAGCCAGCGGCAGGTACACCTCCGTGGCTCCGCCAAGGTTCTCGCCGGTGATGCAGAGCTGGCTGCCGGGCGTCAGCGTGGTGGCCGAGAACTTGGTGATGACGGGTTGCTCGTCCTCCGTGAACACGTAGAAGGGCTGATACAGGGCCTCGCCTGCGGCGTTCTCCACCTTCAGGTAAGCCTCGCCCGTGGCGGTGGTGGTGGCTACGTCCTGCGGCAACACTATTATTATGCTGCGGTCGGTGTTGTAGATTTGGTTCTCGGCCAGGTCTATTTCATATCCGTTTACGGTGACCTTCTCCACTCCTTTGAAGCCCGCGCCGCGCAGACTGACGGTCTGCCGCGGGTAGGCGCACTGCACTTGCTCGATGGGTTGGGTGTTCATGTTGCTCCAAACGGCGTCGATGCGCGGTGCCGACAGGTCGTCGTCGTTGTCGCACGAGAGGCAGCTGAACACCGAGAAGCATACAACGAGCACGAGCAGCGACGATTTCATGAAGATTTTATTCATATTCATTGTAGTCTGATTTGTTGTTTATTATTTCGGTAAAGTCATACGCCACAGGGGCTTTCAGCAGGTTGGGGTCGGCGTTGGTCTCGACGGGCGGGTACACCATTGACCAGAGGTTGTCGTCCTCTCCGAGCTGTGTGGAGTGCACGAAGCTGCCTTCGGGTATGTTGTGGACGCACTCCTTGCTCTTGCGGTAGACGGTGTACTGGCCCGTGCTGTAGCTTGTAGCCAGGGCTACGGTGCCCAGTTTCTGCGGGTTCTGCTCGTTGTAGCTGTACTTGTAGTTGTAAAGGCGGTAGCAGCCCATGATTGAGTCGCCCTCGTTGTCAACGATGCGGTTGTTCTGATAGTCGAGCATACGCTGCAAATGGTCGTCGCCCATGAAGGAGCGGCGCACTATGTCGGGCCAGAAAAGGCCTTCCATGTATGTTTCGAGGCGGCGTTCCTGGAGCAGCGAGTCGAGGTTGAACACGCCCGTCTGCCCGTAGTCGCCGGGATAGGTGCCGTCGGCCAGCTCCATTTTGTATGCACGGCGGCGCACGGTGTTGACGCCTTCGAGTATGCGCGGGTCTGTAGTCTCTGTCATATTGTACAGACCCATGTAGGCTTCGGTAAGGTTCAGGTAGGCTTCGGCCAGCCTGAGCATGGGCGTGCAGAGGCCGGAGTTGCCGCTGAAGGCGATGTTGTCGGTGGCGATGGGGCCGCCAACGACGTGCTTCTTTATGCCGAGCGTGGTGTTCTTGGTCGATACCGTCCACGGAGTGCCCTTCTCCTGGCCGCTCTCATTCTCGTTGGCTTCAACGCAGTCGTCGTAGCCGTACTCGTGGAAGAGGTAGTCGTAGGTCATGCCCGACGGCATTATGTTGCCGCGTGTGCGACTGAGTCCGCCGCGCTTGGTGGAGACGTAGACGAAATCGTACGACGCCTTGGTGGACCACGCCTTACCGTAGTTGTTGTCAAGGCACTCGCTGTAACAGAGCTCTCCCTGCAAGTCGTTGCCCAGGCCGTATGAAGTGGTGCTGCCGGCTACGAACTGAAGGGCGAAAAGCACCTCGCTGTTGTTGTTGTTCTGCACGCGCCATATTTGCTCGTAGTCGTCCATCAGGCCGTAGCCCGAGGCCGGGGCTTCGTTTATTGCGCGCGTGGCGGCGGCCACGGCCTTGGCGTAGTAGAACTCGGCAAGCGACTGGGCTGCCTGGTAGTCGGCATCGGAGGCATAATAGCTGTCGAGCACCGAGGCCTTGAAGTCGGCCGAATAGTGGCCTCCCTTGGCGTATGCGCCGGCGGTAATATAGAGGCGCGAGAGGAGCACGTCGGCCGAAGTCTTGCTCACGCGGCCCTTGTCTCCGGGCATCACGGGCAGCCACTTGCGGGCGTACTCGGCCTCGCAGATGGCGAACTGGAGCACGTCTTCGAAGCGGTTGGCGTATGCGGTCTCGCCCGCAGTGACGGCGTTGGTTATGATGGGCACGTCGTGCCAGTACATTGCGAGGAACCAGTAGGCCAGCGAGCGCATGAAGCGCGCCTCGGCGATGCACTGGTTAGCCTCCTGCTGCGAGCACACTCCGTGGCTTACGCAGTATGGGGCGTAGTCGTCGATGACGTAGCCCGCCTGGGTGACTACGTTGTAGAGGCTGCCCCAGGCGTGCGTGAGCGAGGTGTTCTCGATGTCTTCGTTGAGCGATGCCTGCACGTTCCAGTCGTTGCTGGTAGTGGTGGTGTTGAGCACGTTGTTGGCTCGGGCGTCGCCCAGCTGTATGAAGCGGCGCTTGTGGAAGTAGTACCACGGCGACGTGTAGAGGCTGGCCGTGGTGGCGCGCAGGGCTTCGAGCGTGGTAAGCTCTTCGTGTGCGGGCGTGTAACGCTCGTTGGTAGTGTCGAGGTAGTCGTCGCAACCTACGGTAAGAGCGCACACGGCGCACAGCGCGATGGTCTTTATTATGGTTGTTTTCATTGTTGTTTGTTTTTTATGGGTGGGCTGGGGAGATATGGGAGATGTGGGTGGACTGGGAGTGTTTGACGAAACTTCTCATTTTCTTAGCTTCTCACTTTCTCACCTTAATGTATCTCTTTGATATTCAACGCATTGGCTGCGCCGCCGCGAAAGGCCGTCTTTCGGCTTTCAAAAGGTGGCCTTTTAGCGTGCGAAAGACGGTCTTTCGCAATGCCGTTTGCCGTCTTTTGCAAAGCGACAGGAACGTGTCCGCACGGCGCAAGCCCGATTTTTAATTTTTAATTTTTCATTTTTAATTTCTTAAAACGTTGCCTCGAGCGTGAATATGAACGAGCGCGGAGCCGGCACGCGGCCTGTATCTACGCCGTACATGAGCATTCCCTGTCCCGACATTGAGTATTGGCCGTTCTGGCTTCCCACCTCGGGGTCGTAGCCGGTGTAGCCCGTGAAGGTGTACAGGTTCTGCACATTGCCCGAGAGCTTGAGGCTTTGCAGCATGAGCTTCTTGCAGATGCTGCGCGGGAAGGAGTACGAGAGGACGATGTTCTTGATGCGCAGGTAGTCGGCATCCTCGACGTAGCGGTCGCTAACGCGCGAGTTGTAGTTGCCGTGGTTGTTGTCGATGCGTGTCTCGGAGGGGTCGGCACCTTCTACGACGTAGACGTTCCAGACGTCCTGGTTGCCCGGGTTGCCGTCGCGGTAAGCCCAATTGGCGTAGTTGCTTACGCGCGTGAACTTGTTTGTAACGGAACCGCTAAGGAGCGAAGGCTCGTCCATCTGGCGGCGTTGCCAGTTGAACACCTTGTTGCCTACGCTGCCGTACATGAAGACGGAGAGCGACCAACGCTTGTAGGTGAACGTGTTGTTCCAGCCGAAGGTGTACTTGGGCAGACCGCTGCCGAGGTAGTCGCGGTCTTCTGAATTGATTATTCCGTCGCCGTTGAGGTCCTTGAAGAGCAGGTCGCCTACGGACGTTTTCAGAGCCGATGCCGACGCGTTGCTCACCACCGTGCCCACGCGGTAGTTGGGAGTGGCGGCTATGACGGTGCTCGTACCGTCGCCGTTGTCGCGCAGGAAGTCGGCGGCCGAGTTGATGCGGCCCGCCACGCGGTAACCGTAATACTGGCTCACGCTGTGGCCCACGGCGGTGCGGGTGACCGTTTCGCCGCCCCACGTCTTGAAGTCGAGCGTCTTGTCGATGAAGCCCGTCTCGCTGTTAAGCTCTGTTATCTCGTTGCGGTTGAGCGAATAGGTAAGGCCCGTCTTCCACTTGAAGTTCTTTTTGTTGATTACCGTGGCGTTGAGCGTAAGCTCGATGCCCTCGTTGCGCATCGAACCTACATTGGCCCACTGCGCCGAAGTGCCGCCGGTTACGTGCGTTCCGGTGTACCAGGGCAGGGCGGTTTGCAGCAAGAGGTCCTTCGTGTCCTTGCGGTAGATGTCGAAGATGAACTCCACGCGGTTGTCCCAGAGGCTGAGGTCGAGGCCCGCGTTCCACGAGTGGGTCTTCTCCCAGGTAAGTCCGTCGTAGTTGGGCATGTTGGCCGTGAGGAAGCCCGTGCCGAAGTTGGAGTTCATATTGGTGAACGTGGGCTGGTAAGTGTTGTCGGCCAGGTTGGCGTTACCCACCAGTCCGTAGCCCACGCGGAGCTTGAGCGAGTTGACGGTCTCCAGCAGCGGCAGGAAGAAAGGCTCTTCGGAAATGCGCCATGCCAGGGCTACGGAGGGGAAGGTGCCCCAGCGTTGTCCGCGTGCGAAGCGCGAACTGCCGTCGTGGCGCACGGTAGCCGTGAGCAGGTAGCGGTCGAGATAGTTGTACGTCAGTCGTCCGAAGAAGCTGACAAAGCGCTCCGTCGTGGTCCAGCCGTCGTTGGAGTCGCGCGTTCCGTCGCCGCCAACGAGGGCCAGGTTGTCGTCGCTTCCGCCGAGACGCTGGCCGTAGAGGTAGTCGCGGTAGCGGTCGTTCATCTCGAATCCGGCCATGAGCGAGAGCTTGTGCGAGCGTATTTTCCAGTTGCCGGTAGCCACCGATTTGAGCGACATGTACTGGTTATAGGTCTTTCGCGACTCGTGTGTGGCGTAGTCGCGGCGCGTTCCGCCGAGGTCGTAGGCCGGCAACAGGTAGCGGTAATTCTCGGTGTTCACGTCGTAAGTCACCTCGTTTCGCCAGCTAAGCCACTTCCATGGCTTCAGCGTGAAGTAGACGTTGGCGCGCGTGGCCGACTTCTTCGTCTTGCGCGTCGTTATGGATGCGATGGCTACGGGGTTGGGAGTCCACGAGTTGGTCTCGCTGTTGTAGCCGGCCTTTCCCCACGAGCCATCCTCATTCTTCACCGGGATGTTGGGCAACATGCCCAGCGCGTTGCCAACAACTCCCCATGAGGCCATACCCGAGTTGTTGTCGGTGTGCGATATGTTGACCGTCGCGCCTATGTCGAGCCACTTGTAGGCCTTGATGTCCATTGACGTGCGGAGGGTGAAGCGGTCGAAGCCATTGTTGATGATGATGCCGTCCTCGGTGTAATATCCGCCCGAAACGCTGTAATTCACGTTCTTGGCGCCGCCGCGCACGGAGAGGTTGTACTCCTGCCTTACGCCCGTGCGGAACATCGCGTCCTGCCAGTCGGTGCCCTCGCCGAGCAGCTCGGGGTTGGCAAGGTAGCCCTCGCTCGACTCCGATATGCCGAGGTCGGTGATGTAGGCGGCCATCTGGCGCAGGTTCATCACGTCGAGTTTCTTAGGCAGGTTGCTGAATCCGGCAGTCGCCTTGAAGCTGATTTTCGGCGCGCCTTCCTTTCCCTTCTTCATGTTTACGATGATGACGCCGTTGGCGGCCTGCGCTCCGTAGATGGCGGTGGCCGACGCGTCTTTCAGTATTTCGATGCTCTCGATGTCATTGGGGTTAAGTCCGTCGAGCGGATTGGAGTATGTGTCTTGCCCCGCCTCGCTGCGCACTATTGAGCCGTCGATGACGTACACCGGCTCGTTCGACGAGTTCAGCGAGTTGACACCGCGTATCTGGATGCTCGTACTCGAGCCCGCCGCGCCGCTGTTCGATGTCATCGTCAGTCCGGCAGCCCGTCCCTGGAGCATCTGGTCCATGGTGGCCGCACTCGTCTGCTCCATGTCCTCGGCCTTGACCGAGACCACCGAGCCGGTGATGTCGCTGCGCTTCATCGTTCCGTAACCTACGGCCACCACCTCGTTGAGCACGTGTGTGTCGTCTTCGAGCGTCACTTTCATGGTCTTCGCCGCCTTCACCTCCTTCGTCTTGTAGCCGATGTAGCTGAAGGTGAGCGTCTTCCCTTCGGGCACTTGCATCTTGAAGCGTCCGTCGAGGTCGGTCACTGTTCCCACGCTGCTGCCCTTCAGCTGCACGGTGCAGCCTATGAGGGGGTCGCCGTTGGCATCGGTCACGGTGCCGGTGACGGTCACCATGCCTTGCGCCAGCGCCGCCGCAGGCAGAAACGCCATGACGGACAGCAGCAGGAATTGCATAATCCTTTGTTTCATAAATGTGTTTTGTTATTGTTAGTAAATGTATTTTGCACCGCAGCTGAAAAGGTTTTCACCACATGGATGCAAAATTACGATACGCGCGCCATACCGCCTAAATGTGGCGTTGTATGGCGCGCGTATTTTGTTAAGCGCGGTTTACATGACGTTTCAACGGCCTACGCTTTTGTAACGTCAGGCCTCGCGTCCGCCTTTCGGCGCGTGCTTTGCCATGTATTCTGACGGTGTTACGCCAAAATACTTCTTGAATGCGGCGGCGAAATGGTTGGGGTTGACCATGCCCACGGCGTAAGTCACCTGCGACACGGTGATGTCTCCCTGCTCGAACAGCCGCGCGGCCTGCTGCATACGCAGGTTGCGTATGAACTCGCCGATGGTTATTCCCGTCATCTCCTTGACGCGGCGGTGCAGCTGAACGCGGCTAAGGCCTACGTCGGCGGCCAGCGCCTCGACGTTGAAGTCGCTGTCGGAGAGGCGGTCGTTGACTACCTTCATGATTTTCTCCATCAGCTGCGCGTCGTTGCCTTTCAGCTCGATGGGCTTCACGGCGTCCTTCTGTTCCTGTACGCCGGAGAACTTTCCGCGCACCCGTTGGCGGTTGGCTATGAGCGAGGCGGCCGTTGCAAGCAGCTCTTCCAGGTCGAAAGGCTTGTCTATGTAAGCGTCGGCACCGTAGTCGAGACCCTCCACCCGGGCGGCCTGCTCCACCTTGGTGGTGAGCAGTATGACGGGTATGTGACTGGTCTTGGTATTGTTTTTCAGACGGCGCAGCAGTGTGAAGCCGTCCATCTCGGGCATCATCACGTCGCTGACGACGAGGTCGGGCAGCGTGTCAGTCACGGCTTCAAGGGCCTCGCGGCCGTTGGCGTAAGTGTCAACGTGGTAGTCAAGGCCCATCTCCGACGAGAGGAAATTGCGTATTCCCTCGTCATCATCGACCACGGCGACGCGGTAATTCGTCGCCCTGCGCGGCTTGCGCTGCTTCGGCTCGCCGCTTGCGGCGGCTTCACCCTCGGCCCTGCGGCGGTTGTCCTTCTCCGTCTTGCCGGCGAAGTAGCTGCCGTCCACGATGCAGTCCTTGGCAAGATGGCCTGCGCCCTGCGGCAATGTGACGGTGAAGACGGAGCCCGTCTGACCGTCGGTGCGGTTGCGCGCGGTGATGTCTCCGCCGTGCAGCTTCACCAATTTATACGTAAGGTTAAGGCCGATGCCGAAGCCCAACTGCCCCGAAGCGGTGCGCGAGGACACCTGATAGAAGCGGTCGAAGACGCGCTTGAGCTGCTCTTCGTCTATGCCTTGGCCGTTGTCGGAGACCGTAAGGCGCAGGCGGCCGCCGTCAGCGGCCAGCGCAACGGTCACTTCGCCGCCGTCCTGGGTGTACTTCAAGGCGTTGGTGAGCAGGTTGTTCACCACCTTGTCGAAGTTGTCGCGGTCGATGTAAGCCTTCAATCCGTCGCCGTCGGCGGTGAACGAGAGGGTTATTTTGCGCTTCTCCGCCTCGTAGTCATAGTCGTGCACGATGTCGGCGACGAACTGCGTCATGTCCGTCTGGGCGTAGTGCAGGCGCATCTGCCCCTTCTCTATGCGACGGATGCTCAATATTTGGTTGACAAGCTGGAGCATACGGTCGGTGTTGCGCTTCATGCCCCGCAACGCGCGGTCGGTCTGCTGGTCGTAGCCGTGGCGCAGGAGCATGTCGAGCGGGCTCTTGATGAGCGTGAGCGGAGAGCGCAGCTCGTGGCCCACGTCGATGAGGAACCTTATTTCCGACTCGTTGTTATCAGCCTGCTGCTTGCGCCGGTAGGCGGTAAAGGCCAGGGCGATGACGGCCAGCGCGGCCATTATATATAATGTGTAAGCCCACCACGAGCGCCACCACGGCGGCGTGATGCGTATGTCTATCTTCTTGATGTCCGACGTAACGCCGCCCTCGCACGCCCTTACGAACAGCTGGTGGCTGCCGGGGGCGAGGTGTGTCAGCGTTATCTCGCTCGTTCCGGCTGCCGTCTGGTGCCACACTCCGCGCGGCTCGTCCTTGAAGCGGTATTCGTAATAGATGTTGTCGTTCTCGCGGAAGTCCATCGTAGAGAAGCGCAGGGTGAACGTGTTGTCGCGGTAGTCGAGGCGTATGGCGTCGTCAGGCATCACCACCTGACGCCCTTGCAGGTACAGGCCTGTCATGGTTACGCCGCGCTGGAAACTCGCCACCTGTATCTTCCGGGGCATGAAGAACGTCAAGCCGCGCTCGTTGCCGAAGTAGACCAGGCCGAAGGGCGACACGCCGCAGGCTCCGCGCAGGTAGTTGTCGTCCTCAAGGCCGTTGCCGCGGTAGAACGTAACCATGCGCCCCGTACGTCTTTCAAGGCGGCAGAGACCGCGGAAAGTGCTCACCCAGAGGCTGCCGTCGCCGCCCTCGGCTATTCCGCACACGGTCTCTACGGGCAGTCCGTCGGCCTTGGTGTAATGCTTCCAGGCGCGACGGGCCGTGTCGTAACTGAACAGTCCGTGGTTTGTGCCGAACCACATCAGGCCGTCCCTTGTCTCGGCTATGGCGTAAGTAACGGCGGAGCGCAGCGTGGAATCCATCTTGAGGTCGAGCACGCGGTCGCGCACGGGGTCGTAAGCGTCGATGCCATAGTAGTGGCCTATCCACAGGAGGCCGCGCGAATCGGCCTTGAGCACGTTCAAATAGCGGTTGTGCAGCTGCATCCTGCCGCCGCAGAGGGTGCGCCGCGACTGTCCGTCGGGCGTGAACGAGAACAGGCCCTTGTTGAAGCAGGCTATGTAAAGGTTGCCCTTCTTGTCGGCGGCGATGCCCTTGACGTAGCTGCCCACGATGTCCTTGTCGGCGAGCCAGCGCGCCGAGCCGGTGCGCGTGTCGAGCAGGCACACGCCGTCGTTGTAGTGCGTGCCTACCCATACCATGCCTCCGCCCGCGGGCATGATGGCGCTAACGCCCTTGCCGTGCAGCCAGCGGCCTGCCACCTCGCCGCTCTGCGTCAGTTCGAAGAGGCCGTTGCCCTCCTGCCCCATGTACAAGTTGCCGTTCGCGGCAGCGGCCACGGCCAGCACGTTGCTGCCATTGTCGCCGTCCATGCCGTCCATGCCGATGTAGCCGAAGGGCTGCTGCCGCTGTGATACGAAGAGCAGTCCGCCGCGGTGGAAGCCGAGCCAGGCGTTGCCGTCCTTGTCGCGGCAGAAGGCCCAGACATCGGCCTTGGGCATAAGGGGCAGCTCCCGGGGCGTGTACAAGGGCACCACGCGGCGGTCGTCAACATCGACACGCCATATTCCGTAAGCGCTGGTGCCTATGTACATGTCGCCTTTGTAGTTGCAGAACGCGCGCATTACGGTCATCCCCTTGACGTCGCACAGCTTGGAGGCCGCGCCCGTGCGCACGTCGGGCAGGTACAACCCGTTGTTGTTGGTGGCTATCACCACGCGCCCGCGCCCGTCCTCCATCAGTCCGGCCGACTTGGTGCGGCTGGACTCGTCGTCGAGGAAGCGCAGGCGGCGGCCCGTCTTCGTGTCGTACATCACTACCCCGTCCTCGAGCGTGCTGAGCCAAAGGCGGTCGTGGCTGTCAACCATGGCCGACTTCACCTTGTACCTTCCCACGGCCTTGTTGACTTTGACGACGGAGCGCGCCTCCATCTTCCCAAAGTCAACCTGCCACACGCCGTGCCCCGAATTGACGAGCCACACGTCGCCGCCGGGTGTCTTCACCACGCCTTTAATCGACACCTGGGGGGCGTCCTTGATTTCGATGTCGTGGAAGCGGTTGTCCTTCGGCGTGTACAGCTGCACGCGGTTGAACATGTCTACAAGCACGCCGTCGCCGCAGGCCATGAGGTTCTGCACGTCGTTCTTTGCCAAGCCTTCGCCCGTGTCGGCGTAATACTGCGTGAAGTACACGCCGTCGAAGCGGTTGAGACCGTACTCGGTGGCTATCCACACGTAGCCGCGGCTGTCCTGGCAGATGCTCGTGATGAGCTTTGACGACAGCATGTCGTTGCTGTAAAGCCGCTGGAATGTAGTGGCCGTGGCCGCCGCCACGAAGGCGAAAGCCAGCACGGCGCAGAGCAAAAGCCGGTTTATCAGTGTTTTCATGAATGTCATGGTCTAAGTGTCAATGTATCTGCAAAAATACGGAAAATATGTAAAACAAAGATAAAATCATGCAGAAAAAAACGCAAACGGCAACCACGCGGCCACCGCCCTGCGGCAAGCCCGCAGCACTTGGCCGCCTGTTGGCTCATCAGGCTAATTGGGCTTATCGGGCCTATCACCCAGTTCGGCTCATCAGGCTCATCGGGCTTATCGGGCCTAATGAGCCTGATAAGCCAAATGAGCCAAATAAGAGGCTTTGCAAAAGGCCGCGAATTGCACGCTCAAAGGCCGCCTTTCATCAAGCGAAAGGCGGCCTTTGAGAAAGTATCTGGTAATCAATATATTATGGATTCCGTGCCATGCGCGCCGCCGCGCGCCGTGCATTGTCACTTAACGACAACGTCGCCGAACTGCACCTGCCAGGGCTCCTCGGCTCCAGCGGCCTGCTTAGCCATCGACACGCGCACGCCTACGACGTTCTTCAGCACGTCGTCGCCAATCTTGCCCTTGTTGGTAAGGTCAACCTTGAGCGTCTTCTTCGATGTTATTTCCTTGCCCATCTGGCCGTAGAAGGTCTGCGCCTTCACCTGCTGCGTCTTGCCGTCTGCGTCCTTGTAGCGTATGTTGAATGTGAGAATTACGTTGCTCTTCAGGATGGTAGCCTCGAGGTCGGTGTGGCCGGTGAGGTCGCCCGAGAGGCCGGGCAGGTCAATCCAGCGGTCGTAACTGTTCTTGAACGTGGCCGTGCAGGTCTCGTCGTCATACTGGCAGTTGCCTCCGTGCTTGGTGACATATTCCATATCGATGATTTTCCAGGGAGCCTGGGCCATTGAGTTGGTTGCGAACAGTGCCACGAGGGCGAACACGAACATTAACTTTTTCATGATGGTTTGGTTTTAAATTGTTATTGTTTTGAGTTTAATGTAAAGTCGGTTTCCTTTGAAATCCACGATGCAAAGATACTGCAATATGGCCGGACAGAGCGTCGTATTTACTTCACGCATGACTGAAAAACGTTGCACCACAGTTACGAAATGTTGCATCGATACGCCGGTTTTGTATCATCAACAAGAGGTTTGGGAGGACTGGGAAAGCCGGGAGGCAGGAAAGGGGCGGCAAAAGGCAGGCTTTTACAGGCCAAATGGGGCTGATTGGCCTGATAAGCCGTATACATTCGTTCTGGCGGATTTGCAATCCGCCGGTTCTTATTATAACGTGAGTTCGGTATAAGAAAACATCCTTTGTAGGGACATAATTCATTATGTCCGCACGTTCTGAAAGAACGTTTTTCATTGCTGCACTTGTGTAATACGCCTCTTCGCGGCGTGCGGACATAATGAATTATGTCCCTACAAAGGGTATTTTCGCTGTTTGTGGAAAATAGAAGTTATGCCGAACTCACGTTATTATAAGGATTTGCAATCCGATTGACTGCTCCTTGTTTGCTGAAAGCAAGGTGTGGCGGTTTGAGCGGATTGCAAATCCTCATAGTATATTTCGGCGGATTGCAAATCACGCCGAAACACTGTGAATCCGATTGACGGTCTTTTGCATTCCAAAAGGCCGTCTTTGACACGCTAAAAGGCCGCCTTTTAGAAGCTAAAAGACGGCCTTTTACTAAGCGGTTGATTGTCAATGGGTTATGCGTGGGCTGATTTTAATAGGCCCGATGGGGCTGATTGGCCCGATAAGCCGTATGCGCCCAACTTGCCAAGGCTATTGAAGCCCCTCCCTTGGGGAGGGGTTTGGGGTGGGTGTCGTGGCTATTGGGGATGGGTGCCAATGCCCTTTTGGATGGGTGTTCAGGACTTTTTGCACGGGCGTTCACCTTACCACATACTTGCGTCCGCCGCGGATGTACACGCCGGGAGCTGTGGGGCGTGCTATGCGCACGCCCTGAAGGGTGTACCAGTCATCGTTCTGTGTCGCCGGAGCGGTGACTGTATGTATGCCGCCGATGCCCGATGTGACCGTGCCCGACAGGTAGGTGAGGCGTATGTCGTCGTAATACGTCGTCTTGACGTCGGGCACGCCTATGCCCCAGAGCAGCTGGGTGATGCCGGCCTCGTGGTATTTGCTGTCCGCACGCCTTATGGCTTGCGTGAAGGTCAGGCCGTCGTCGGAGTATTCAAGGGTGAGAAAGTTGTTCTGGCAGGTGGCGCGGTACCAGCGCGGACGGCCCTGTTCGGGCGCAGGCAGGACGGCTTCGCCCTGCGTGCCGTTGTCGAATTGTGTCGTGCCGTCGGCCTTGTTGGTGACCTTGCGGATGGCCACACGGGTGTAGCCGCGCACCAGGTCGGTATTCACCTGGAAGTAGTAGCCGTCCATCAGACTGGGGTTTGCGCCGCCGTCGGCGTAAGTTCCGCGCATAAGCACGCCGCCCTTGCTCACCTGCGTGGTGTATTCCTTCCACGTTACGGCGTAGTCCTGCTCCGCGCCGAAGCGCGTAAGGTTGGCTATGCCCACGCGGTTCGTGCCCGTGCCGATGGCCGTCGGGTTGAGCGCGAGGCTGCCGCCGTACTGCGTTATCACGGCCGCGCCCGCTCCGTCGGCGGCGAGCCATGGCTGCGTCGATGCCGTAATGGCGTCGCCCTCGGCCATGTCCTCGAAGTCATACGCCAGCTCGTCGGCCACGATGTCGGCCTGCATGTCGGGCTGCGGTATGCTCTCCACGGCGGCGAACGTGGGCGCAGGGAGCCTGTCTTGGTTGCTCCCGGCGCATTGTATGCTTATGTCGAGCGGCCCGTTGTGCATTATTGTCAGGGTGAGCGTGCCGTCGGCATACTCCTCTTTTACGCTGCTGGAGGGGTGGTCGCCGCGGTCTTTCCATGTAACCGCAGGCCTGGCCGTGCATCCACGGACGGCTATGATGCTTTGGCGGAGCTGCCGGTCGGTGGGATTGTTTATGAATGTGTCGTCAAAGTAATCGAAGGCCGTGTTGTAATTAAGCCGCGGCAGGCCGTCGTCCTCGCTCACTCCGGGGTACTGAAGCCACATGGCCGACTTGTCGGTGCGGTAGTTGTTGAGGTAGACTTGCAGCCCTTCGGCCCGCTCTTCGATGAGGGCGAAGGTGTGAGGGGTGAAGTCAAGATGGACGGCGTCACACGAGTTGTATTTCAAGGGGATGTCGGCCTGCTCGCCGATGTCGGTGTTTATATAGTTGTTATAGGCCAGCAGGCGGTTGTCCGCGCGGCCTACGTACATCGTGCCGGTGTACTCCTCGGGGTAAAGGCGGTTCAGTTCTTCCACCTTCGCGGCCTCCGTGGGCCAGCGGTTTACGTAGCTCTGTTCGCCTGTCTGCGTCACAACGAGGTCGAAGAGGCCGTCTTCGGGCACAAAGGCGAGCGACGGAATGGTAAGGTAACGCCCCGTGCGCTTGAGGTAAGTGCGGTTCTGCTGCTTCTCGCCGTCCATGCCGTAGAGGCCGGTGTACAGCGGGTCGTCCACCATGCTGTTGAAGTTGCACACATAGGCGGCCTTCACCCGTGCCCTGACTTCTTCACGCGTGGGTATGCGCAGGGTGCCGTCAACGACCTTGCGCACCACGTCGGCCACTACGTTCTTGCCGCCGGGAGTCATTTGGCCGTGGCGTATTATGAGTATGGAGGATATTTCCGGGCCGTCAATCACCGTTGCGCCGGTCATCATCAGGTGCTCGGCGATGGATATTCCGGCCAGGGCCTCGGGGCAGGTAAGCCACGAAAGGGCGTTTGGCATTTCATAACCGTACTCATCGCCGAAGACGCTTGTGCGCCCCGCGAAGCTCCACGAGAACTGGTCGTAGCGCACGGCGTAGTTGTCGGCGTAGCCTCCGAGGAACATGCCGAGGCACGCGCTCTCGTTGTCGTAGTAGCCAAGCGCCATGGTGAGCTTGTCGCCATAGATGAGGTTGCGGCTGTACCGGCGCACGCACTCGGCGTAACGCGCGTGCTTCTTCATCTTCGATATGGTGTTCCAGGGATTGTTGGATACCGACTGCATGTCGTTGATGTACAGGTAGCCGCCGTACTTCGAGCCGATTTCCAACAGCTTGCAGTACAGCTCGCAACGCTGGGCGAAGGTTTCGCTTGTGAAGCCCCACGCCTGCTCGCAGAAGTTGTAGCCCACGAGGTTGGGGTATTTGCGGTAATAGTCCTCGTAGCGTGCCATGTTGACGGAGTCCATGTAGTGAGTGTGTCCGCTGCTGGGCTGTATCATGACCCACACGCCCTTGTTCTTGCACTGCCCCATGTAGTAATCCAGAAGACCGGGGTCGGCCTTGTGGTTCATGGCAAGGTTGAGCACAACGTATGGCTTCAGGTCGTCGGGCAGGCCGTCAATGGTCTCCACGACGTCCTCCTTGTCGTTGCTTGTTACGTGGACAAGCCACATGGGACGCAGCGGACTGACGGGGCGGCGCATCTCTGCGCCACGCGCCCGACCGCCGCTTGCTAAAACTAAGACAACTATTAAGACTATGTATAAGCGTTTCATGGGATATTTGAAATGGAGAATGGAGAATTGGAAATTAAGAATTATGATTACCTTTAATTGAGAATTGGGGGTTGAGAATGGAGAATTATGATTACCCCTCGTTGCAAAAAATAATCATAATTCTCCATTCTCAACCCCCAATTCTCAATTAAAAATAGTCTCTGGTGCGCCGAGGAAGCTCTTGCGCATACCGCCAAGGTCAATCATTATCTTCTGAAGCACGAGGCCGTTGTCAAGCGGACGTATGCGCAGCGTGTGCCGTCCGGGCTTCAGCTTGCCGTGTATGGTCTGGCTGTCGATGACGCCTTCACGCTGTATGGGGCCGAGGTCGCCGTTGTAATCGCCGTTGATGTTGACGATAGTTTCCTCTCCTCCGTCCCAGCTTACGGCGTAGCTAAGACCCTTGGTGTTGAAGTTGAGCGTGGGCGAAAAGCGCAGGGTAACGCGCGGATAGCCGTCGCTCTCGGTGTAGACATCGTACTCCAAGGCCATGCCTTCGGTCGAGGCGGTGACGGGCTGGGGAGTGATGGCCGATAGGGTGCGCCCCATCTCGGGTATTACAGTCCACCGGGCGGCCTTGCCGTCGGTCTTGCGTGTAAAGTGCTCGGCCTCTATGCTTACGTAGCCGTCGCGCTCCTTGAACTCGTACTTGTCCTTCTTCGCAGCGTAATATGCGCCCTCGGGCATCGGCGTCGGGAAGGTAAGCGTACCCTTCGGAGTGCCTTCCACGCGCTTTACGGCCGGCATTACGAGCTGCTTGGGCTCGCTCCATTTGGTGTAGCCGATGTGTATTTGCGACATCAGGTGGTTCCACTTGCCTCCGTTCATGGTGTGATACTGCTTGGCAAGAACGCTGTCGCGGCCGAAGCACTGCGCCACGCGGTCGGCCCAGAGGTTTGCTTCGGGGTCGTTTTTCTTGGCGAGACGCTGGTTCATGGCCTGCGCATAGTACATGTCGTAGAGGTTTGAGCAGGCCAGTATGGGGTAACCGATGAGCTGATACCACGCGTCCTGCATCTCCGCAGGCAACCGCTTGCCCAGCGCCTCGGCGTCGGCGGCCAGCCGGTCATACTCGGCGGTGACGCGCTGCCACTCGTTGTAGTTCATGGTGAACGTCTTGTAAGACAGGTTTTCGGGCGTCATGCGGCGGTTGTACTTGGCGTATGTGCGCAGCAGACGGGCCGCCTCGGCGGCCTCCTTGTCGCCGAACACGCTGCGGCATAAGTCGACAGAGTGCCGTATAAGGTTGTCCTGATTGTAGCGTTCAGGGTTCCAGGCCATGTCGAGGAAGAAGGTTATGGGGTATTCCATCGGCTTGAGGTCGCCCACGTTGACTATCCACAGCTGGCGCACGCCGTACTCGTAGCACAGGTTCATCTGCTCCCATACGCGCGGTATGGGGTTGATGTTAATCCACTTGGAGCAGCGCGGCGTGCCCACATAGTCGAAGTGGTAGTACATGCCGTAGCCTCCCTTGCGCGGCTTTGCGTCCAACGCGGGCAGACGGCGCACGTTGCCCCAGTTGTCGTCGCAGAGAAGCAGGGTGATGTCGTCGGGCACCTGCATACCCCGGTCGTAGTAGTCCTGCACTTCCTTGTACAAAGCCCACACCTGCGGGGTCTCCGCCGCCGGGCGGCCTGTCACGCTTTCGATGATTGCACGCTGGTCGGCCACGATGCGCTCCATCAGCTTTATGTTGCCCGTACCTTCCATTGCCTCGTCGCCGTCGCCGCGCATTCCCACGGTGACTACGGTCTCCCAGTCCTTAGCGCGCTCAATGCCGGTGGTCCAGAAGCGGCGCAGGGCCTCGCCGTTGGTCTGGTAGTTCCACTCGCCGTCGCGGTTGCGCTTCCAGTCAGTGTGCGCCAGAGCCATCGGCTCGTGGTGCGACGTGCCCATGATGACGCCCATCTTGTCGGCCAGGGGGCCGTTGAGAGGGTCGTCATCGTAGAACGCGCTGCTCCACATGGCGGGCCACATGAAGTTGCCCTTCAGTCGGAGTATCAGCTCGAACACGTGCTCGTACATCCCGGCCTTGAAGCCGCCGAACTTCGAGTGGGTCCAGTTGCCGAAGCAGGGCCACTCGTCATTGATGAATATTCCGCGCAGCTTCACCTTCGGCTCGCCGTCGGTGTAGACACCTTTCTTTATATATACGTCCTTGTGTTGCTGCGTTGGAACGTCGGCAAACCAGTACCAGGGCGACACGCCCATCTGCCTCGACAGCTCGTATGCGCCGTAGATGGCACCGCGCTTGTCGCTTCCGGCTATGACGAGGGCGCGCGCTACGCCGTCCAAGGGGCGGTCAACCACTTGCAGGAGATACTTCTCCGTCTTGCCGTCAAGCTGCTTGCCGTCCACCTTTCCGGCCTTGACGAGCTGCCGTATGAGGCCCGACTTCAGGCTGCCGACGATGACGCACTCGCCCTGAGGCGACTGCATAACGGCCGCATCGGTGCCGCTTACGCGCCCGAAGTCCTTGGCCAGGTTGGCCACGGCCATCTGCACGCCCTCATGGTCGTCCTGACTGCACACTACATTGACGGGCTTTCCGCCCTTCACTACGGCAAAGCCTCCGCCCACGGGACTGAACGAGACGAACGTCTCGACTGCTCCCACGCTGACGGCGAGGCACATTGCCAACACTAAAAGAATGGTCTTTTTCATCATTATTTCACGGTTTTTTGTTGTTTTGATTTGCAGGCAAAGGTAAATACTATATCAATTGCGTGCAACAGCATGAAACAAAGTCGCAAAAGTTTGAAATTGCAGGCTCCTTTCCCTGCATCGGAGCATGGCCGCGTGAAACAAAATCGTAGGCCGGTGAAACGTCGCGTACAGCCGCGTTGCCGTCATGCGGCTATATGGCTGACAGCCAACGGGTTTGCAAAAGGCCGTCTTTCGCCTTCCCAAAGACGGCCTTTTAGACTGTAAAAGGTGGCCTTTCGCGTCGCGAAAAGCCACCTTTGGGGTTCATCCGCAATTCTGTTGGATGAAATAAAAACACTTGTTCATTATTTAATCATTACCGTCAATGAATTCATCCTATTATAATCCAGGCAGTCGGTAGCCGTCATGCCGCACACACCATGCCTAAGCCAGGCGGTCGGTAGCTGTCATGCCGCACTCCGATGCGGCATCCAGTATATGCAGCCTGCAACATTTGACGTATTGGATGTTTACTGGATGCCGCATCGGAGTGCGGCATGACGGTTACCGACTGCCTGGATTAAAGCAGGGTGTTTTCATTAATAGAGCTTTTACTTCATCCAACAGAATTGTGGATGCCCCCCCAAACACCAGACAGACAGCCCGGTGTATCATTGCTCCGCTGTGCAACAATACTTCCCGATGATACCGTCGCAGGCGTCCTCGATAAGGTCGAGGGCCAGCTCGAAGGCGTCGCCGCCGCCATAGTAGGGGTCGGGCACGGTGGCATACTGTGGGTGGCGCGTCATGAAGTCGGCGGCGCACATTAGCTTGCCGCGCTCCTCCGGCGTGCGCGCAAGGCGCGAAAGTGCCTTCATGTTGTCGCCGTCCATGCCGAAGATGATGTCGAAGCGCGCGAAGTCGTCGCGCCTTATTTGCCGCGCCCGGCTGTCTATGCGGTAGCCGCGGGCCGCCCCGTGGCGGCGCATACGCGCGTCGGGCAGCTGTCCTTCGTGCCACGAGCCTATGCCGGCGGAGTCAACCGTGATGCCGCACGACGGCCCGTAACGCTCCTCGAGCTTCTTCCTCATTATGGCTTCGGCTGCCGGAGAGCGGCAGATGTTACCGAGGCAGACGAACAAGATTTCCATATTCTTCAAATTAAAAATTAAAAATGAACAATGAAAAACTTATGGATGAACTCATTTTTTCCACCATTCATTATTCATCATTCATTTTTCATTATCCATTTTCCGTATCACCCTGGCCGGGTTTCCGGCGGCAAGGCAGTCGTCGGGGATGTCCTTCGTAACTACGCTTCCTGCTCCTATGACGCACCGCTTGCCTATCGTAACGCCGGGGCACACCACCACTCCGCCGCCTAACCACGTGTCCTCGCCTATGGTTATGGGGTAGGCCGTCTCCACGCTCTTGCGGCGCAGCACGTGGTCGAAGGGGTGTTGCGGCGTGTACAGCTGGCAGTTGGGTCCTATCAGGCAGTTGTCGCCTATGGTTATCATGCCTCCGTCGAGCATCGTCACGTTGTAGTTTACGAACACGTTGCGGCCTATCCTGATGCCGTTGCCGTGGTCGCAGTGGAAGGGCGGGCACACCACGCTGTCCGCCGGGATGCCGGGTATAAGGTCTTCTATGGCCGCGCGGTAACCGTCGTCGTTGATTGTCATCGCATTAAGCCTCGTGCAGGCTTCCTTGGCGTGCTTCAGGCTGGCGTAGATTTCCGCGTCGGAGAAGTCGTACAGCTCCTGGCTGCGCATCTTTTCAAATTCGGTCATGTATCAAGTAGCTAAAAAAGTTAAAGAAGTTAACGCCCGTTTCACGGGCTAAGGAATTAAAGACAAATGCCTTACTGGCAGAAGCCGGGAAACAAGACAAGCTTAATATAAGCGGTTTTGAACCAACTTCCAATTATGAATTGTGAATTGTAAATTATGAATTGACCGTCATTTCCGCCCGAAGTCGGCCGGTATGTCGCCCCACTTGCGCGTGTCCCACTGTACGATTGGCACGCGGAACTGATGCGTCTTGAGCCACGTCTCGGCGCGGCGGATTACCTCGTGCAGCCCGGCGGTCTTGGGGTTAAGCTCCAGCTTGGTCTTGCACTGCATCTTCCTGACCCACGTTATCGCCGTGAAACTGTCGCTGTAGATGGTTTTCCTGATGCCTTTCTGCTCCATCAGGGCCAGCGCGTGCACTATGGCAAGGAACTCACCGATGTTGTTAGTGCCGAAGACAGGGCCGTAATGGAACACCTGCGCGCCCGTGGCAAGGTCTACGCCGCGGTACTCCATCTTGCCCGGATTGCCGCTGCACGCCGCGTCCACGGCCAGCGCGTCAGCCGAAACTTCGGGCGGAAGCATCAGCACAGTATCATTTCTATAATCAGGAACGTCTGTCAAAGGCATTATTATAATATTGGGAACACCCTTTGTAGGGACATAATTCATTATGTCCGCACGTTTCGCAGAAACGTATTTTATTGTAATTAAATGATTTATACGCCTTTTCAAGGCATGCGGACATAATGAATTATGTCCCTACAAAGGGTGTGTACGTTATTTAAAAGATATGTTTTCTGAATTTTAAATTACATACGTTCCGGCATTTCGATGCCCAGCAAGGCCATACCGTTCTTCAATGTCTTGGCTACATTCGCCGCAAGAACTAAGCGGAGAACTTTCTCCTCGTTGCTGTCCGCACCGAGGATGCTGTAATCGTGGTAGAACTGGTTGAACTCCTTGGTCAGCTCGTAGCAGTAGTTGGCTATGCCGCTGGGGCTGTAGTCCGTGCCGGCCTGGCGCACGGCGGCGCCGTATTCGGCCATTTTCTGTATGAGTTCGGTCTCCTTCTGGTTCACGGGATACGTGCCGTCGAGCGTCGCGGGCAGCTCTATGCCCTGCTCCTTGGCCTTGCGCATGATGCTGCGTATGCGTGCATAGGTGTACTGGATGAAGGGACCCGTGTTGCCGTTGAAGTCAATCGACTCCTCGGGGTTGAACAACATGTTCTTCCTTGCGTCGACCTTCAGGATGAAGTATTTGAGCGCACCCATGCCCACGATGCGTGCCACGTTGGCGCGTTCGTCGTCGGTCATGTCGGCGAACTTGCCCAGCTCCTCGCTCGTCTGGCGCGCGTCCTTGACCATTTCGGCAATGAGGTCGTCGGCGTCAACCACCGTTCCCTCGCGGCTCTTCATCTTGCCGTTGGGCAGTTCAACCATTCCGTAGGAGAAGTGCACCAGCTCCTTGCCCCACTTGAAGCCGAGGCGGTCGAGCAGGATTGACAGTACCTGGAAGTGGTAGTTCTGCTCGTTGCCGACGACGTAAATCATCTTGTCTATGGGGTAGTCGTTGAAGCGCATCTCGGCGGTGCCGATGTCCTGCGTCATGTAGACCGAAGTGCCGTCGGCGCGGAGCAGAAGTTTCTGGTCGAGACCCTCATTCGTAAGGTCTGCCCATACGCTGCCGTCGTCCTTGCGGAAGAAAAGACCCTTCTCCAAGCCTTCCTCCACCTTGGCCTTACCCTTCAAGTAAGTCTGCGACTCGTAATAGATTTTATCGAAACCTACGCCGAGAGCCTTGTACGTCTCGTCGAAACCGGCGTAAACCCACGAGTTCATCTTCTCCCAAAGGGCGCGCACCTCGGGGTCGCCCTGCTCCCATTTTACGAGCATCTGGTGGGCTTCCTTGATGAGCGGAGCCTCGTCCTTGGCCTTCTTCTCGGCCTCCTCGTCGGCCATGCCTTCGCCGATGTACTTGGCCTTCAGCTCCTTCACCTCCTCGCGGTAGTGCTTGTCGAAGGCCACGTAGTAGTCGCCTTTGAGGTGGTCGCCCTTCTTTCCGCTCGATTCGGGCGTCTCGCCGTTGCCGTATTTCAGCCAGGCCAGCATCGACTTGCATATGTGTATGCCTCGGTCGTTCACAATGTTTGTCTTCACCACGCGGTTGCCGTTGGCCTGCATTATTTGCGCCAGGCTCCAGCCCAGCAGGTTGTTGCGCACGTGGCCCAGGTGAAGCGGCTTGTTGGTGTTGGGCGACGAGTATTCAATCATCACCAGCGGAGCGTCTTCCGTGGGCTTCTTCTCGCCGTAATGCTCGTCGGCGTTGATGTCGGCAAGCAGCGCGAGCCACGCCTGGGGCGACATCGTGAGGTTCAGGAAGCCCTTTACCACGTTGTACGCCGCCACGCTCGACTCGTTCTCCACGAGCCAGCGGCCAATGTCCTCGGCCGTGTCCTCCGGCTTCTTGCGCGAAACTTTGAGCAGGGGGAACACCACGAGCGTAAGATGTCCTTCAAACTCGCGCTTCGTCTTCTGCACCTGCAGCATCCCTTCGGGCACGTCCTGCCCGTAGAGAGCCTTCACGGCGGCCTGCGTCGCGCGGCTTATCTGATTGGCTATATCCATTTTCTGTTACCTTATTATATTGTTGTTTTGGCTGCAAAATTACGAAAAAAGGCTGACATTCGGCGCGTTACAACATTAAAATTGGACTCCGCGCGGCAACCGCCGTCATGCGCAGCCGTAACACGTTGGCACACAACGCGTTGCAAAAGGCCGTCTTTCAGCGTGCGAAAGATGGCCTTTTAGACGGTAAAAGATGGTATTTTGCATTGCAATATACCACCTTTCAATACCCTTATTCGCCGGTACTTTCGAGCACGGGCGGAATGTTCTCGCCGCCGCTCTGCACGAACCTATACGGGCAGGAGCCGTCGGTGGGTATGGCGGCGTTCATCGCGTCGGTGGCGGTCTTCCACGTTACGCCGCCTTCCACCTTGGTTACATCGCTGCTGCCGCCATCACTCCCTACGCCATTGGCCTGTGTATCAGTAAGCCAATAACCGGCCGTGATGGTCGCATAGGCATTATACCCTACGAACGCCCCTGCACTACACCACTGACACCGGCGGTAGTGTAACAGGAGGTAATGTAACTATTAAAAGCATTGAACCCTACTATGCCGCCGACATTGTCTCCTCCGGTCACCGTTCCGCCCGAAACACGGCAGGCTGTAATGCGATTATTGCCATCACCCGAATCTGCGTCAACGGAGTATCCCACAATACCGCCGGCATGATAACTGGCAGTAACGGTGCTATTGGTAATGCAGCAACCTGTAATGTCGGCATTACCGAGGGCATACCCGGCGATGCCGCCGGTATCATTACCGGCATTAACGGTGCTATTGGCAACGCTGCAACCTGTAATGTCGGCATTATTGATAAATCCGGCAATGGCGCCGGCATCTGCATACTGATATTTAGCATTAACCATAGCATTGGCAAAGTGCAGGTTCTTTACCGTTGCATTGTCACACAATCTTCGGAAAAATCCTACGTCATTGCCTGACACGTCATTGATAGTCATATTGCTGACGGTATGCCCTGCGCCGTCGAATGTGCCTAAATACAAGAATATAGGCGTCCAGTTGCTTCCGCCTTCGGCTGCGTCAGGCAGCGTTATGTCGGCCGCAAGGATGCAGCCTGTAGTTTGCTCTTGCTCTGCCGCCTTCGCCCACGCATACAGTCCGTCGGCCGTGTAGACGGTGTAAGTGCCGTCTTCACTCACTTCATGGCTGACTACCAGCACTCGCGAGGCGGTTATCTCGCTGCCGTCGTTGCGCACGAGGGTGACGCGCAGCAGTGCGCTCTGGCCTGCATTCCGCGCCGTGACGGTTACTTTTCCGCCTTGCAGGTCGGCCTCCACGCTCCATCCTCCTACACTTTCACCGGCCCGGGTGGATATGTCGGTATATGTGCCGTCGGCACCCTCGGGCGTTATCTGCGCCACCATGGCCTGGTAGTCGTCGGCGGTGGTGCCGTCAGGCAGTGTCACAGGCACTTCAACCGTGCCCGGGGCGAAGGTCAGCGTGCCCGTGCCGAGGCTGAAAGCCTGGTACACGGCAACGTTGAATGTAGGGTTGTCCGTCAGGTTGGTGTTGTCGTCGTCGGACAGGGTGAAGATGTAATAGAGGCCGTCGGCCGACAGTTCTGGTTCGCAGGCGAACCATGCGTCGCCCTGCTCGCCCTTGTCTCCCTGCTGGCCTTGCCCGCCGGTGTCGCCCTGCTCGCCCTTCTCGCCGCTTATGCGGTACCACGTCTTGCCGCCGTCAACGCTAAGATACCAGGCGTCGGCCGCCGGGCTGTCCTCCTGCTTTCCGTCAATGCCGTAGCAGGTGACGCCCGTCAGCGTGCCGCCGAGGGCTATCTGCGGCGTCGGGGCGGCGGCTCCCGGCTGGCCGTCGGAGCCGGGCTGGCCGGGCTTTCCGTCAGAACCGTCGTCGCCGTCATGTCCGTTGGCGCGTATGGGGTTGCCGTCCTGGTCGAGCATCAGTTCGCCGTTCAGCGTCCAGTACCAGTTGCCGTCGGCATCCTTCATCAGTCCGATTTCAGGCGTCTGTCCGTCGTTGCCGTCGGCCCCGGGCTGTCCTGTGTCGCCCTTCTCGCCGTTGTAGATTGTTATCGGCGACTGGTTAAGGAACTCGATGGTGTATCCCACCTGCCGTCCGTCCTCCGTTACGGGCGTAACCTTGGTTATGTAGTCAGTCGTACTCAGCAGCTGTTGCAGCGCGGCGATGTTGCCGTTAACCTGCTCCTGCCACTGTTCAAGGGCCTCGATGCGGTTCTCATGGTCGTTCACGGCATCCCATAGTGCACCGTCGTCGTAATCGTCGCACGCCGTAAGGCCGAGCGTGGCGACGGCTACGAGCGCGTAAAGTGATTTTTAAGTGTCATAACATATCGTTTTTTATAATTCGCAACAAATTTAATAAAAAACGTTTGATATTCAATAAATTACAAGGCATTTTATGTTTAACGCGAGTCCGGCATAAGGAACAACCCTTCAAACAATGGTACAGCTACTTGTTTTTTCGTTCCAAACAGCCGGTAGGGGGTATCCATTGAGTGCATGAATAGGATGTATGCGCACGTGCGGATTGCCAGTCAGCCGGAAAAGGGAACACCTCCTACCCCGTTGGCGGAGTTACTTGTGTCTCTTTACGGCAAACGCTTTCGGTTTGTTGCATTCCGGCGGCTTTTCCTTACGGTTTACACTTGCTTCCAACACGTTTGCAAGAGGCATCCTTTTATAAAGCAAAAGGCCGTCTTTCAAAAGGCAAAAGGCCATGTATTGAAAGCTCAAAGGATGCTGTTTGAAACTGTAACCATCGCCATGACGCTAAAACATTTCCGCCAACGGGCTACATCCTGCTTTAATCCCGGCTGCCGGTGACGTGCTCCTGTTTCCAGGCAGGCAAACAGCCTTCACAGCATAGTACGCTCAAGCTTCATCTTCCACTCCTCCCATCTCGGCATCTCACGTTTCAACAATTCATAGAAAGCCTTTGTATGGTTCTTATGTACAAGATGGCAAAGCTCGTGGGTTATCACGTATTCGATGCAGACGCGCGGGGCGCACACCAGCCGCGGATTCAGGAATATGCGTCCAGAGGGTGTGCAGCTGCCCCAGCGTGTACTCATCTCCTTCAGCACAATGCCGGCAGGCTCCACCCCGTAACGCCTGAAACGCTCTACAAGCGGAGCCGCGTATTCATGCAGCTTGATGTCGGCGCGCCTCCTGTACCACGCGCAAAGCAACGCCTGCACATCGTCTTTGCGGCGGCAATCCACCTCTAAAATGTTTCCCCGATAATGCACTTCGCCGCGTCCGCCTTGTACGACGCGCAGCATGTATTGCCTTCCAAGGTATAGGTGCGACTCCCCGCTGACGTACTTCCGCGCAGGAGTATGGATGCCGAACGACCTGAAATAGCATTGCTGCCTGTATATCCAGGCGGCGCGGCGGCGGACGTGCAGGCGGATTTCTTCCAGCGTTGCGCCGACGGGAGCCTTCACTTCGACGGAGCAGTCAGGACGCACGCTTATGCCAAGCGTCTTGCGCGGAGCATAGGTTACCGCATAATCCAAGGCTGTCGAGCCGAACATCATGCTGTCAATCACCTTATCCATAGCTTCGCCACGTCAACGCATCCGTCAATAATCACGTCCATGTCGTCGAAAGGAAACTTGAGGTTGTATTTCCTTTTGACGTTGTCTATCAGGTAATCCTCAAGCTTTATCTTCATCCGTCCTATGATGCCAGTCTTCACCTGCCAGTCAACCAGCGTGTTTCCGTCGATTACCAGTGCGCCGTTTATTATCTCGTCAAACTTCCGTGTAGTCTCCAATGCCATGCCGCACAGGTCAAGACCTGCGTCGGCGAACAGCCTGCGGTATGTCTCCAGCACGATGCCGTAATAGGCTTTGGCGACGTTGTTGTGCTGCAGTTCGGCAGGGATGTCGCTGTCGGTGTGTGCCAGCACGTCCTCCTTATACTTCTTTACGCGCTTCAGGTATTCAAGTTCGTTGATGCGTCCCTGCTCGTATGCCTCGATGGTTTCCTTCAGCAGCTGCGAGAATTTCTTGTAGAACGCCGGGTCGGTGTCCATGTTTTCGGTGATGAACTTGCTGGTGCGCGAGGCTATGGTGTCCGCCTTGGCCGCCGTGCCGACTACCTTTTCCACCTCCTGTTCAAAGGCTTCGGTGTCAAAGATGTTCACCAAGTCGGTGACAGGCCTTGCCGCGCCGCTTTCCACATGGCGGTTGATTAGCTTCTGTATCTGGCTCTCGTACTGCCTGTAATCTATCTTGTCAGAGAAGCGCAGCTGCACGGCGGTGCGCAGCTTTACAAACATGTTCAGGTCGTCCTTGTAGCGTTTGATGTCCTGTTCGGCAGTTTTTTCATGGAACTCGCGGGTAGATAGCGCTATTTTAAGGCATGAGGCGTATGCCGTAAGCCGCTCGTAAAACTCCTGCCTGCGGTCTTCCATGCGCAAAGACTGGGCGTATGCCTCCAAATCCCGCTTGTTTGCGACGGCCTTGAACAAATCCCAGAGGTCTGAATGCTTTTGGGGCAGCTTTTCAATCTCGATGTTTACCGGGAGCATTATGTCTTGGAACTCCTGCCGCTCCTCGTCGTCATAGTCGGAGTAAAGCTCCAGGGCGTCGTCAAGTTCTTTCAATACGCCGTAATAGTCGATGATGTAACCGAACTCCTTGTCGTCGCACACGCGGTTGACACGCGCCACGGCCTGGAGCAGCGTGTGGCCGTTCAGCTTGCGGTCGAGGTACATCACGACGACCTTCGGCTCGTCGAAGCCCGTCAGCAGCTTGTCAACCACAATCATGATTTCGGGCTTTTCCTGGTCTTGGAAGCGTGAGATAAGGTTTTCCTGGTACTTCTTCTGCGAGCCGTGCTCGTCAATCATCCTTTTCCAAAAAGCCTTCACTTCCTCCGACGTGTCGCCGTATGCCGTTTCTTCGCCCTCCCGGGTGTCGGGAGGGGTTATCAGCACTTCTGACGACACCATGCCTATTTCGTCCAAATACTTCTTATACAGCACGGCGATGCTCTTCCTCGGCGTAACCAGCATGGCCTTGAACTTTGTTCCCTGCCAGTTGTCGCGGAAGTGTTCGGACACGTTCCACGCTATCGAGTACACCCGCTGCTCCGTCTGGTTGACAAAATCGGTGCGCGAATATTTCTTTTTCAGGTCGGCCGTCTGGTGCTCGTTCAAGTCCTCGCACACCTTTGTGAAAAACTCGTCTATGGGTCCTTCGTGTACGGTCTGCGGCACTATGCGCCCCTCGTAGAGCAAAGGCCTTACCGCTTTGTCGTCAACCGCCTGGCGCACAGTGTAGACAGGGCGGATTATTCCGCCAAATGTCCGGGCCGTGTTCTTCTCTTTCTTCATCAATGGCGTGCCCGTAAAGGCTATCTTGCAGGCGTTGGGTAGCACCTTGTCCATCTTTATCGCCATCTCCTTATACTGGCTGCGATGGGCCTCGTCTATGAGGATGAATATGTCGGGACTGGTCAAGGGACGCTTCATTTGCCTCACGGCGGTTTCAAACTTGTTGATTATGGTCGTTATCACGGCGTCTGTCTTGCTGTCGAGCAGCTCTCCCAAGACCTTTCCCGTGGTGGCGTGCACCACGCTGCGGCCGCACTTCATGAACGTCTCTGTTATCTGCTTGTCAAGTTCGGTGCGGTCGGTCACCATCACTATTTTCGGGTCTGGTGCCGGCTTTTCCTGCGCTATGGCCTGCGCCAGCATAACCATGGTGAGCGACTTGCCGCTGCCCTGCGTGTGCCACACCACTCCGCCGTGGCGCTTCCCGTGGTCAACCGTCTTCACTCGCCCGATGATTTCCTTCACCGTGAAATACTGCTGGTAGCGCGCCAGCTTCTTTATTCCGGCGTCATATACGGTGAAGTTGTGGATAAGGTCGAGCAACCTTTCGGGCCGGCACAGGCTGTACAGGTAGCGGTCTTGCTCCGTAGGCAGTATTTCTTGCTGCTCCATGGCATCGAAATAAGCGCGTGCGTAGCGGAAGCGGCCGCCGAACAGGCGGTCTTTCCGTGCGCCGTCCAGGTGGGTGTTGGCCAGCTCATGGAGCCGCTCCTCGTACCGCTCTTCATCCTCTTTCGAGAGAAACATCTCCTTCCACCTGCCCCAGAAGTCGGCCGGAGTGCCCGTTGTGGCGTAAGTGCCGTAGCTGTTGCCTACGCCGAGCAGCAGCGCGCTGTACACGTAAAGCCCGCGTATGCCGTCGTCCTTTTGGTTGCGCAGGTGCTGCGACACGGCCTGTTCGCGCGAGTCCTTTATGTCGGGACGCTTACATTCTATGACAACCAGCGGTATGCCGTTGACGAACAGCACTATGTCTGGCCGGTAAGTGTCAGCCCTGCCGGTGCGCATAACGTCGAATTCCTCCGCCACGTGGAAGACGTTGCGCCCGGGATGTTCCCAGTCGATGAACCTCATCGTGTAGCTCTTCTTGTCGCCGTCGATGCTCTGCTCGAAGGTCTTGCCCAGCGTCAGGAGATTGTACACGGCCTCGTTGCCGCTAATGTAGCCTTCGCCCATCGGTATGTTGCGCATGGCGAGCACGCCGTTCTCGATGTTCTGCTCGGAGAACAGCTCCTCCTTGTTCCTGTTCACGCGTATCGAGTTGATGCGCCTCAGCTGGTTGCGCAGCACGTCTTCCAGCAGCACGGCCGACAGCTTGCCGCCGCGCATGGCCAAGGCTTCGTCAGGCGTAAGGTACTCATACCCTATCTTCTGCAACATCTGCAACGCCGGTATCTGGCTTATATGGTCTTCCTTGAATGAAATGCCTTGCATAAAATTAATCAATTATGATAGATATTATTTTTATTTACCCGTATATATACGAATTTAAAAGGTACTGATTTATATGTATTCGCTTTGAACAAGCTAAAAAACTTTAAGTATTCTTCTTTTTCAGAATCATAATTTTCAATATCATTTAAAAATTTTTCGTATGCATCCCAACTACCCCAAACATCTTTTGCAAAATCAGATATTTCAAAATATTCTTTATTTTCAAACGTGCTGCCATTGATTAAATCGGAAATTACATGTATAGGATGTTGTTTTGCATATTCAATAAATATCTTATCCGCACCAGGAATTCTCGTTTTTTCTAAATATTTATTACCATTAAACACATTATATTCATAAGTAGAATTCAAAAATTCATAAATATCATTTAATGAAAAATCATGCTCTATAGCTGTCTTTAATATATTAAGGCGTTTTTTTGAATTTATAATTGGTGGTATGCCCCTTATTGCTATTCTTACATAATCAGAATATTCCAGGAACTTTGCGACAAATTTTGACGCCCCGGCTTCATCAATAACTCTTTCTATAAAAGCCTGGTGTTCATCATCTTCAAAATTAACTGAGTTATTTACAACTCTTAAAACATCATCATATTCATCAAAATCATTATAAAGTATTTCACCACAATGCAGCATGGCTTTTACCATTTTCTTGTATTCTTCTTTATTCTTTGGCTTATAATTAGCCATTAGTTTAAAAAACGATTTTGTTTTTATAGGTGCGTTTTTATCTATGTCTTCAACAATTAAACTATAATCCCACTTCCACAAATCTTTGAATTGCGTTTCAGGATAATCTTCATTTAACAATGTATCATGGAAATACCTCTCAACACCCCAAGGACTATTTATTCCCTTTATTTGTTCCCTATGTGATAAACGGAATAGTCTTTTCAATATATTCAAGATTGTATATTTCTGTTCATCGTTATACAAATCCTTGAAAAAACTATCCCAATCAGCTTCAATATCTATTCTCTTATGAATGTTTGATTCGTTCGTTTTTGTTTCATTTTTATCTCTTACCCTATTATAAGGCACCAAACTTTTTCCCATATTAGTCAATATGTAATCATGTTTTTTTGCCAATAAGTTATAAACAGACGTGTATTTTTGTTTTAGAATAATCAAGTTCATCAAATCAATCAATACAACTTTCCCCTGCAAATTTCGGTAAGCAAGTTGAAACATATTGACAAACCGTTTTACATCCCTAAGGCTTGTAAGCTCTTCAAATGCGACTTTATGTGGTGCAAAGCAATCGTTCAATTCCTCTTTTTCCTCAACGAAAGAAAGCTTGTCCTTTAAAACAGCAATAAGTTTTCGTTTGTCAAAATTCGGCAACACGTATTCCACCTGAAATATCTTCTCCAGATAATTTCCCGGCTTCAGCGAATCCTTCAATACATTAGTAACATATTCACGGTCATATGTGGCAATGAAGCGGATATTTGAGAAGTTTGCGCTGTTGCGGATTATCTTCATCACCTCCATTATCTCTGTCGCTCCAAGTCGGTCCAAATCGTCGATAATCACGACTATCGGCTCTTTCATGCTTTTTAGGGCAAGCTCCAAATCATTCCGCAACGATTCCAAGCTATTCTTACGCCCTTGCCTTAACAGGTTTGACAATAACTTCATATAAGGCACTTCGGCAGAACTTAACAGTTCAGCGTATGAAATCAGCTTCTCGGACAACGACGGGTTGTACACTTTCATGGCTTTGTTCAATTCCAAGAAAAACGCCTGTGTCAGGTTCTTGTCATCTTCGTATATCCATGGCGAGAAATTTATCACAATGGCTTTCCCTACAAAATACTCTTTCATCATGTTTATAAAAGAAGTCTTGCCAAAGCCCCAAGGAGCCACAATCCCCACTGTCAAAGCGCCGTCTGACGGCTGGGTGTCCAGCGTTTTCCGTGCAATGCTTTCCGCGAATTTCGTCCGTCCAAGCATGTCTTCATCCTTCTTTGTAATGGGATTGTCGATGTAGAATGAGTTTTCGCTATTTGGTTCATAAGGTTTCCGGTCGTAAAGTAAAACCGTTATTATGTTTGCGAGGCAATAGAACGGGACAAGGTCGGAATATGCAACCCAGTCGCTATTGAATATTCCGACGTAATTCCACACTCCTGTGTTTATCACCCGATAATAAAAGCACGCAACAAACACCAACGAAAAAAAATAAACTTGCGAGCAGTACAATCTCCTTTCTTTGCTCTTATAATCCAGATAAAGGCGCATTAATATAACGCAGACAATAAAAATTGCGATGATGCGACTGACAACCGTGTCTTGAAAGGTTGACAAAAACGGCTCTACGATGTAATCTGAAATCACACGCTCAAAGAACGTATGAAAGCAGGAATAAACTATAAAAACAATCGTCCACAACCTGTTTTCTCCTTCTATCGGGAAGCGTAGCCATTTAATAATATTGTTCATGTTAGTCTGATATAATTCAACCATTATTGCTTACGATTATAATACACGGCCTTTGGGCTTCTAAAAGGCCGCCTTTCGTGTTCTCATTTGCCGTCTTTCGCATCGCAAAAGGCCATGTATTGCAATTCCGTCAAAACCATGTTGCGTTTATTTAGGTTATCGTCCGTTTTTCTGGCAGATTGTAATAATCGGCACAAGTTGTTTGTGATACAATTAAACTATCCGCTTTTTGCCTGTTAACAGCACTTGCATCAAGCCTTTCTTTTGTTGCTGTAAAGTATAAAGTTTCTTATTGGCTAAAGCTATCTCTTTGTCACATACGGAAAGAATTTCCGCTATTGTATTTTGTTCATCCCAACAAGGTATTGTAACTTTTACTTGACAGAATGAAGGGAATTTGCAATTTAACGTATCACTTACCAACCCTTGGGAATGAGTCCAAAACCGATATATCATATAAGGCTGCTTAAACAACATTTCCATGTAATAAGGATTGACTCCATTACGAGGTTTTATAATTGTGTAGGCAGGACTTACAATACCTTCCAAACTTGACAAGGCGCACCGCCCTTGCCACATTCTCATTGTATTGTAGCCAATGTCGTTAGGGCAAATTCTTTTATATTTAGATTTATCTTCATTTGAATTATCTTTCTTTTCAGACTCGGTTTGAAGGATAACACCCTTGTCTGCGGTAATTGAAAGTAAAGGTAGTGAAGGCATTTTAGTTTCATTCCTTTCATCAAAAAGTTCTCCCAATCTTGCTTTCTTCCATTTTCCACTGAACCCCGGCAGGCGTTTTCTGCCTGTGAGCAGTTGCTGCATCAAGCCTTTCTTGCGCAATTCCAGTTTCTCGACAAGCAGCGATTGCTTCTCGATAGCCTCGTCCCATATGCTTAGGACTTCGGCTATCTTTTGCTGCTCAGGAAGTGGCGGCAAAAGTATTCTATACGGAATAATGTGTTTATTGTTTATTTGTGGAATGGAAGATGTGTCAGCAATTCTAAACAATCGTTCAAATGTAATGGTATAGAATAAATATTCAGATAGAATTTTTGAATTATTAGGATTTATCGCCATCATGTTGCTGTCCATCTGAATATTAATTCCTGCAATACGAACTTTGTTGTTCATAATTGCAGCACCTCTTTTAGGAAATATTATGCTTCCTTGATGTATTATGTTTTTTTCATCGTCCGAATATTCTCTACTTCTTATTTGATATTTGTCGCAATTATTCAAATCCTCTACTTTAATGAAAGGATATTTGCCATATGATTTCAACGCGTATCCAGACGGACTTTCTCCACTAACAATGGAAACAAGACTACCAAGCCTCTCCACCTCCCATTCTTTCGGAATAATCCCGAGTTGAGAGTTCTTATAGCCTTCTTGCGGTATGTCGGGTATGTTCTTTTTCATCAATATTCAACGTTTAAGTCAGGCTGGAGTGTTGCTTTCCAAGAAATCATTTAAGTAGCGGCCAATGGCATTAACAATGTCTGCCTCGTCTTGTTCAGACAAAGTTTCAAGATAAGAAAGCTCTTTGTTGTAAAGGCTTTGGTAATATCCACGACCATTTGTCAACGACACATCTAACGTATAAGCAAACTGTTGGATAGTCAGCTGAATTGGAATCATCCTTGTTGCCGTTGCGATAGCCGTAGGCTTGGTAAATATGATTGTGGAAATATAGATGTTACTTCTTTCGTCATAATCGAACTTTGCGACATCCGGCTCCCAATAAAAGGACGAGAATATCGAGTAAAACTCTGAAAGTTCAGAGTCTATGCGGTTGAGCAAAGGCTGGTAAACCTTATTTAGAACATTGTCAAGAAATTCATCGGTCAATGCCGGTTTGTTCAGCTTGTCGCGGTATTTCAGCTTGAGGTTCTTTTTCCAGTCGTCGGCCTCGTCGATATTTTCACCGTGTGCCGCCTTTATGCTTATGAGCAACGCGCGCTCCAGGCATTTAGACATATACGTGATGAACGGGGCAAGCTGCTCCGCCTCGGCGTGTGCACCGACTGACGGGGTGGAGCCTACGGCCACGTCGCAGCGGTTTAGGGCGGTAAGATAGTTCGACTTGTCATTGCTTTTCACGACGACCATCGGGTAGCCGTGGCGTGTTAGGATGTAGTTGACAAGGAGGCGGGCTATGCGCCCGTTGCCGTCTTCAAACGGATGTATGCGTATGTATCGGTAGTGGAACACCGACGCAAGCTCTATCGGCGACATCCTGCCGCGCCGCTCCTCCTCGTTATACCAGCTTACGAGGTCGGTCATAAGGGCCGGAGTTTCTTCGGGCGAGGCGTATTCAAAGCGTTCGCCCGTGGATGTGATGACAGAATTGGGGCGCGTCTTGTAAACGCCGGCATGGATTATGTAAGACGTGGCGGTGCCGTCTGTCTGTTGGCGGTACACCGTATAATCCTCGCGCAACAGCGTATGGTGAAGCTGGCGGATGAAGGTTTCGGTGAGCGGTTTGTCTTTCTCGCCGGCCTCCGTCCGTATCATCTTGAGGCATACGTTGTGGGCCTTCATCTCCTCAAGGTCTTTCATATTGGCTTCTTCTGCAACCTTGTCAAAGAACAGCAGCAGCTCCGTCTGTCCGTATGTCAGCGTGTTGCCCTCGATGTGGTTTGAGTTGTAGTTGAACTCAAGCATGAACTTACGGTCAAGCCTGTTTTGGTATTCAGGCTGCAGCGGCTGCAAAGCCTGCCAGTCATTGTATAGTTGTTCGAGATATGTCATTGTTAATCCTGTTGTTTAAGTTTAATATCCTAATTCCTTCAAGTACATTTTCATCTTGGCCTGCACCTCGGACAGCTCGGCTTCAAGCGCGTCAATCTCTTTCTGCACGGCAGGAATGTCTACCTCGGCCTCTTCCTCAAACGTGTCAACGTAGCGCGGAATGTTTAGGTTGTAGTCGTTCTCCTGTATGTCGGCAGGCGTCGCCACGAAGGCGTATTTGTCTTCTGCCACTCCGGCTTCAAGCTGGCCGGAGGTGAATTTACGGTACACTGAAACTATGTGGGCTATGTCCTCGGGGCGCAAACGGTTCTGGTTCTTGCCGTTCTCGTATTCGCGGCTGGCGTCGATGAACAGCACGTTGTCCGTCCGCTTGCCCTTGTTGAATATGGCGATGGCGGCCGGTATGCCCGTACCGAAGAAGAGGTTGGCCGGCAGGCCGATTACTGCCTCAAGCAGGTTTTCGTCAACGACATGCTTGCGGATTTTCCCCTCGCTTGCGCCGCGGAACAACACACCGTGAGGAATCACCACGCCGACCTTGCCGCTGCCTTCCTGCGCCACCTCGAGCATGTGCGAGATGAACGCCCAGTCGCCCTTGCTCTTGGGCGGTATGCCGCGCCAGAAGCGGTTGTACGGGTCGTGTGCGGCTTCGTCTGCTCCCCACTTGTCAAGCGAGAACGGCGGGTTGGCTATTACCGTGTCAAACCTCATCAGCCGGTCGTGCTCTTTCAGCTTGGGGTTGCGCAGCGTGTCGCCCCATCGGATTACGGCGTTGTCGAAGCCGTGCAGAAACATGTTCATCATGGCCAGCGCCCAAGTGCTGCCGTTGACCTCCTGGCCGTAAAGCGAGAAGTTGTCGTTGCCGACTTCCTTGCCTGCCTTTATAAGCAATGAACCCGAGCCACAAGTAGGGTCGCAAATGCGCGCCCCGGGCCTGCTCTTTGTCAGCTTGGCCAGCAATGTGGAAACTTCGGCCGGCGTGAAGAACTCTCCCGCCTTCTTGCCTGCTTCGCTGGCGAAGTTTGAAATAAGGTACATATAGGCGTCGCCGATGATGTCGTTGTCCTCAAGATGCGTCTCGTCAAGCTCCAGACTGTTGAAGTCTGCCAGCAAGTTCTTCAGCCGTGCGTTCTTCTCCTTCGGCTCGCCGAGGTTCGCGCTGTTGAAACTGATGTTGCGGAAGATGCTGCTGCCGTCTTCGCTGCTCATCTTTTCGCGGTTGGCGTCTTCAAGGTCGGCCAGCGCCATGTCGATAAGTTCGCCGATGTTGTCGTCCGAGCGATGTTGGAAAAGGTGGTCGAACGAGCTTTGTTCCGGCACGTAGAAGCGTTCATGGCGCATGGCGCGTGTGGCACGCTCGCGGTCGCCGTCATATTTGGCGGTGTATTCTGCGAACTTGGCTTTGTACACATCGCTGACATACTTGAGGAAAAGCATCGTCAGGATGTAGTCCTTATATTGGCTGGGGTCTATGAGTCCGCGGAACGTGTCGCACGCATTCCATACCACGCGGTTGATTTGCGCCTGGTCTATTTTTATCGTTTCCATTTATGTCAGATTGTCTTGTTCATTAATAATTGTTGTAAAACGAGCTGCTTGCGTTTGATAATCGTTTCCTGCAAATGCCTCTCCCTTTGCGCCAGCCGTGCAACCTCGACTATAAGCCGCTGCGTATGCGGCTCGGGAAGCGGTATTTCCAGCTCCTCGACATTTTGCTTGCGTATGAGAGGCGTTGCACTGCCCACCTGGCACGTCTTGAAATACCCCTCAGTCGCCGGCAGCCTTAAGAACCAGCAAAGGTATTCGGGCGACAGGGCGTCAGACTTCAGACGTATGACGAAAAACGATGTTGAAGCCACGGCTTTCCCTTCTTCCCGGTACGTCGTGCACAGATAATTCGCCCCCTTGCACGCGAAAAGGATGTCGTCTTGCCGCAACAAGTTCTTTTGAACCTTAGGGGTAAGGACGACCCGCGAGGCGTATCTTGCAACAACAGTGCCGCCGCAGTCTTTCGTCTGCAAATAGGCCACATCCCCATTCGGGTCGGCCTTCCCGTATACTCCGGAAAAAACTTCGGCAACATATTTCAATTTTGTCTTTCTTCCCATATCCATAGCTCGCCTGTCTTTTTTCTGCAAATATATGGATTGTTTTCCAAAAAAGCAAGCAAACATGCGCATTTCTTTCATAGTACACGTTTTACCAACACGGGAATCCAAGGACAATACGCATTAAACACCCCTGTCTATCCAGACTATGCTTGCACGCTTGCAGGCGGCCTTCCTGCCTTTCCGCCCGACGCCGACCTCGACTTGACGCTGCAAGTTCCGCCAACCCTCAAACCGTATTACTTGACTTCCGCCTTGATTGCCAGCATTTACCTTTTGTTTTTAGAAGCAAACAACAGGTCAACAAACAACACGAATGCCATGTAATATACTGTTGTCACAAAGCATTCAAGACATATTAAAAACACATAAAAAGAAAAGTGCCAACTACCTGAACTTCAAGTAATTGGCACTTCTTAATTTGAGTGGGCCATCCAGGGCTTGAACCTGGGACCTCCAGATTATGAGTCTGTTGCTCTAACCAACTGAGCTAAAAGCCCTACTCCGACCGTTGTGCGGTCATTGTGGGTGCAAAGGTACGCAAGTTTGGGCAAACCGCCAAATTTTTTTGCGGAAATGTGCTTTCAAAACGTGAAAAAGTACGAAAAGACCGTGCACAAGAGTGCTTGACGGGCGGCGTGCCTGTTGCGGCGTGCGCGCACCGATGCCGGCGCCGTTTCGCGCCGGCGGCACAACGGCCGGGTGCCGACGTTGGTCAGCTTGCCCAAACGGCGGCTTATGAAAGACGGCCTTTCAGCTTGCAATTAACGGCATATTGCAGTCTGATACACGGCCTTTTGCAGCACGGTTTGCCGCCTTTTGGCGACCGTGGGGCAAATGGCTTGCGGCCAGACGGTTACGCCAATGCCGCTTGCTTACGCCATGGTGTCCCGGCGCACAGGGCAAACCGCCCTGCGACGACGGCAGGGAATGCCCCATCAGGCATTTTCCCCGCAAACAGAGTCATCCAAAAAAGCGTTCAAGGACAAACCGTACAGGAAACAGCACGGCAGCCTGCAAATACCTCTTGCGCGTGTGAGGCTCCTTGTACATGCGGTAGACAAAGCGCAGGTTCATCCTGTCGGCCCACGCCGGGTAATACTCTATCTCGTCCTTCGCCGTCTGGTGTATGAAGCCGCCGCACGTAAAGCCGATGCCGCCATAGCCGGCATCCTTCACCATGAGCAGGAACCGCTCCTGCGCCAAAGCCCCCATGCCTACGATAAGGAAGTCGGGCGCCACCTCGACGATATGCTCCGCCTCGCGCCGCTGCTCGCCGTCAGACGAAAAATAACCGTTCCTGTAGCCCACTACAACAAGCCCCGGATGCCTCTCCTTGAATATCCCGACGGCCCTCTCAACCTGTTCCTGCTTAGAGGCCACGATATACACCGACTTACGCTTCTCCTCGGCATACTTCAGCAATACGGGGGCCAGCGACGTCATGTCAAAGCTGCGCCTCGTCACCCTGCGCCCGTAGAGCAGCCTGATGGCCGACACAAGTATCGAGCCGTCGGCGAAAATGCCGTCAAACCTGGCAAACAAGCCCTTATTCTTCAACGCGCAAAGATACGACACGGGGTTAAGGAACGTGTACACACGCCCCCGGGCCTCCATCAGAAGCCCGTCATCCATTGCGTCGGCCTTCACGATTTTATCAACCAAGACTGATTTCATGTCAACAAAAAATAAAGATGAAAATACTTAAGCGCTGGAAAGCACTTGACTATTGTTTATATGCAAAGCAAGAAAAGAATCTTCACAAGGGCTGCCACTCGCGAGCCCCAGCTTGGGAAGCTGGAGCCTTCAATTATGTGCCGGCTCTGCAAAAAAACTTATACTACAAGCCTAATAAGCATACTTCAACCATCCGAAGCCTTTTACCTGCCTAAGCCTTATTATTGCTTCCGACGCAAGGAGACAAAACATTATCGTGACAAAGAATAATGCCGGGCCGTTTTCCATTCCACACAATTGTTTGGGAATCTTCTTAAAACAATCATGGATGACGTAAAACAATATGCTATATGTCCTAAGACGCTTGTATAAATCAGGCCGCCGAGGCAACTTGACGGTATATGAGGCAGTGAAAAGCAACGCTACAGTTATAATGTTACCGACAACCGGCAAAGAGACTCCAACTTCAAGGAAAACAACCGACAACACGGACAACAGCCAAAGGCAGCTGCTGCGCCACCGTGAAAATACATCCACTACCTTGTCACGCGACAACATGTAGCCTAACGAAATCCATACAAGTCCTGACGGAAAAGACAGCCACATGCCATCTTCACACACATAAGACTCATACCAACCGTTAACAAGCTGCCACGTCACGGGATAATACCCGCCAAGACAAATGAAGACATACAAACCCAAAGGAATAATCCAGAAAAACGCCGTCCGCAGCACCCTTGTAAGCACGTAAACGACAGGAACGCCTATCAGCAACGCACCGAGAAACCAACTCGCGTCAAAGATACTGCCAAACAAGAAATCGCGGACAAGCAACAATGGCGCAAACGGAGAGAGCGGATGGAAATAATCTTTTTGTATGTAAACAACCGGGGACCATACTACGCACCAAAACAAATAAAGCGTTGCCAATCTTTTACAGAAATGCGCGATTTTTCTGATATCGCCAGAATTCCCCCCTTGGATTTTTCTGAACAAAAGGAAAGAAGATACCGTGAAAAACACAGGGACAGCCAGGCCGGCCATTATGCCGACCACATCCTGCACCGTTTCCGAAGCATAACGCAATGGCTTTAAATGTATGTTTACAATGAATATCGCCATCACAAACTTAAGCACGTCCAATCCCGATATGATTTTCTTGTCTTCCATAATTTATTCAACATTCACTTCATAATCAAAAAAATGCAGATTACCCTTAAACCACAGACTAAAATCTCATTTCAAATTTCGTGATAAAAAGTCCAAGGCCTTAGTCCGTTCATTCTTAATGGCATCAAAAGCATATGTAAAATCAACTTTACCGCCCTTTATTATCTTCTGCAAATCCTCGGCACCTCTGCTGGCCAAAGACTCCAATCCGGTTAAACTCAACAGATTTGACAACCTACTATCCCCTAATCCGTTTACGGCAATAAATGTCTTTTCAAACAACAAAGAAAATACCAACAAATGAAACGACCGTCCGATAACATAAGTGGCATTTTTAATTAGATTAAGAAACTCCCACGGCCCTGTCGCCAGCACAGACTTAAATTCAGGATAATAAAAAGATGATTTTATATTAACGTTACTTACAACTACTTTCAGACCTGTCATCTTTGACAAAAACCTTGCCTGTTCATATACATCCTTAATAAAATAAGGATTATACAGAAAAATATAATCACCGCTTATTATAGGCTCTTTGGCTATGTGCTGTTCCCAACACTTTGCTTCCAATAACAATGTCGGGTCAATCAACACTTCGCAATCACGCTCAGGCAATATTTTATTTATGACCTTAGCCGTCTTCGTTTCCCTAACGCTTATGGCATTAAAATTCAACAAACAGTCACGAACTTTTCGTCGAGCGCCATCGTTTCCGTCCAATATGCCGTCAGGGCATGTCCCCATACTTGCGGCATAAGAAACACGTGGAATCCCTTTAGGAACAAAATCAAGGAAATAGCTCCAATCAAAGTCTTTTGCTCCGACATTCCATATTTGGTCACTACCTGCAACATACGCGTCATACAACGGCAAACTCCTTATGCCGTCAGTGTCGGCAACCTCTTGTGACAAGGCTAAGTCTTCAGATAAGAATTTCTCGAATAAAGCATACTTTTGTTTTAACTCATTCTTTTTAAAAAAGAAAGCCAAGTATAAAATTATCCTTTTCTTATCCAATAACTTACCTATTGGTGTAAAGTAATCATATTGTTCTTTTTGTTTCCTTGTCCGCAAGTTGATGGTTTCAGGACAAAAACCTAAACCTGCCAAAACCTTCTGCAATGCATAGTTCTGCAACAACGAACCATAATTGTATGCGGCATGAAATGTTATAATACCAATCTTTTTCATTTTTCAAAAGCTATGTTGTCCCTATCTATTCCTAATCTTATTCAACACCCAATATATTGGCAACAGGTAAAAATCTGTCATATATAATGCTGATTTCAATGAATAACCATGGTTTGCTAAATATCTGAAAATCTTTATCCGCCTCGTTTTCTTAACAGGATGTTGCAGTTGCGGATTGCCAGCCACAGCCTCTTCCACAGTCCTTTCATAAACATACAGACTGTCGGCCAATGAGTCAAAGAAACTTTGGCCTTTCGACGTATTTGTCAGCACGGCCGAAATTCCCGCATTAGGATGCGCCGAGTTGAAAGGCACTGTTTTACCCAATCCCCAGAAATCGCCGATTGTTATATCACCGCAACGTTTCCGATTGGCATACTTGCACGAATAACAGTTATTCCTAAAATTATATCCTTTTATAAAAGCCGTATAATACGCGTCCCTATAACGTTCTTTCCATAAATTGTTTTGATACAATATGTTAGAATCATTATAAACTTTCAATATATATCCGCCATTCCTAAATGAAACCCCTGTAATATCAGACAACCTGCATTTTGTCGAAAGATGTTTCTGCAACATGATTGCTGAAGGCACGCCATGACATATAAGGTCAACGGTTATAAGATTTTCATATTCCCGTTTTAAGAATGTCCTCAACCCGGCAACCTGGCAAGGAGTTCCTATAAACAACACTTGCGTTCCAGCCTTCAAATCAAGACGTATATTAGTATAAATACCGGCCAAGTTACTTTGAACATATTTAGAGCCGCGCAGTGATTCCAAGGCTTCACGATTGTCAACCCTAACATGCTTAAACTCGATTCCAATGTTGGCACATCCATACACCACACCGCCCAAATCTATTATCCTCTGCGCAAATAATGTGGCCATTCCGCCTGAAGTGCTTTTCCTGTTCTCCTCAATATCTTTCACCCATGCTGCATAACACTTTTGTGGGGTTATTTGTTCAATCGTCTTTTCCACAAACGGGCATGACTTTTCACAAGCCCCACAATCTATACATTTATCCTTTTCAACGTATGGATAAAGATGGCCGAACCCGTTTCGTGGCACCATCTTTATTGCCTTATTGTGACAGCTGTCTGAACAGGCCCCACAACCGGTACAATCTTCATATTTAGCTAAAACTGGCATTATCTTGAAACAAATGAAATCAATTTATTAATTACGTTTACATCCACATTCACGTCAAACTTGCGGGCGAACAGACATCCCGAAGACATGATATTGTCATAATCGGCCATTGTCAATGTCTTGGGTGAAGCACATCCATGAGAAAAGCAAGCATAACTTACAGGTTTATTATAGATTTTGAATTTATCACTACTTCCTATAATCATTTGTTTATACACCTCATCTGCACTTGTCGTATATTTTAATTTTGGTCTTAGCTCAACCATTTTCCCAATAATTTCCCTCACTGCCGGTAATGTCAAGCTACACCAATTCTGTCCGTAAGCGAATTTCAAATTGAATTTTCTTAATCTGTTAACAAAAAGAACTTGCGGCACTAACAAAATACGCCTAAACAGCTCTGCGATACGCCACTTGCGCCTATACCTGACAAAAAAATGATAATATCTTAATCTCCTATACATCAAATGCACGTCTTTCCCAAAAGAAATATACTCCCTATCATCATTAAGAAACATTTTATGTAATTCGTCTTGCGGCTTCAAAGGGAAATCACTTCCTGAAATAAGGTGTATTCTATTGTACCCTTTTCCGGACCTTATCACATGTTTAAACAACAGAAGCTCTGCATCCACTTGAGAAATATCACTCCATCTTACATCAATACTTTCCGTTAAAATCAAACCGGAGAACTTTGTTTTTACCCCTCCCGATTTATTATAATCATCCAACGACTTAGCGTCAATATGAAGGTAAATGTCGTTTCTCCCGTCGTCAATCACATTAACAAGCATTTGAAGCTGCTTCCAGTTTCCATGCGCCATTATGCAATATGCGTGCTTATCTTCAACCATAACAACATTTTTTAATTGGCAAACTTGTCATACATTTCAAATTGGGTCAATTTATCATTATTAGCCTCCCAGCCGCTTGTATGCGTCAATATACGTTGTCTGAAATCACAGTCTTCAATACCCTTTCCCAACAATTCGGCCAAACGCTCCTCGTCTTCATGAATTTCATTTGTAAAGTCCGCCTTCAGGGTTGTACTATCGAATATGCAATCCTCCCAAACGTCCCTATTGTCAAACATCTCTTCAGGAATGGCTTTTCTCGTACCGACAAAAGGAATACGTAAAGAAGACACCTCTGCCAACACTATCGGGAAACCCTCGAAAATGCTTGATAAGACAAACAGGCTGGCATGTCTCATATATTTATAAGGATTTATACTGAACGGCAAAAAGGTTGTTTTATCCTCAATACCGAGATTTTCAGCCAATCCTTTAAGATTGTCCACATACTCACCTTGCCCCATCAAGACGAGACGAACATTCTCCTTGCTGTTTCTTACATACAACGAAAAAGCCTTCAGCAACTTCCACTGCGCTTTTTGGTCAGAAAACCTTCCGACGTTCATTATGTATTTCACATCATCCGAAAACACATAATCATCAACCGCCTCTTCGGATTTCATTCTTATTCCTACCCTATCCACATAATTATTTATTACATGGACGTTCTGTTCCCTTACCCCGAAAGAAGTTGTCAAATCATCCTTAACCTGCTTTGATACAGCCACAACATTAGGGCAACCGTTATACATTCTTCTTATCATGCCATACAAAATGGTCCTGACCTTGTCAGACCTTACTTTGGTATATTGTATTGACAAAACATTATGAACGGTCATCACCTTCACGGCCTTAGTTTTAATAAGGCTCGTCAGCAGGTTGCTCTTCTCCAAAAATGAGAACATTACGTCAGGGCTGACCTTCTTAACAAGGCGCTTCAGCTTGAAGAACAACTTAATCTGTTGTATCGACTTCCTAATCAGATTGTCTTCATCCGAATCCGCTCCATAAACAACGTTCACACCGTCAGTCCACCGGCTTTGCCCCTTATGTCCTGACAGAACAAATACATACGGCTTATGGCCTTTACCCTCAAGATAATGATAATAATCTATCAATATACGTTCGGCGCCACCCGTAGCTATGTGGTCGATAATTAAAATATATGTCATCATCCCTGGATTTTAAATTCATAAAAAAACTATCATGATAAACAAACACTTGATTAACAAGTGTAATAATTAATTATAATGACCTTAACCCCAATTGATTTGTCAGCTTTCTTACAAACAACGAATTTCTCAACAATTCCTTTACACAATTTGAAGATTTATACTTTCTATCAACCCATGAACCAGCTTCCATATGAATGGCTGCACTTGTAAACTTACATGTAGACATTGATGAAAATACACCTGAATTAAATATTTTTATAGACGTCTTTAATTTTTGCGTTTTGTCTACATACTTAATTCCATATTTCTCCAGCAATAACATATATATTACCGGAGCGGGCAACATATCGAAAGAACCATCATTCTTAATAAAATTCCTTCCATTGTAATAATCCATTAAATCTTTAAGAAAAGGATTATTAGCTTCACCTCCAATTATAGCCGCTTGTATTCCCAACCCTGGTAGATAATGACTTTTATCTATACGATAGTTATTCTTATCAACTCCGCACCTTATAATGTCACGACATGACGGATTATATTCAATTGATGAAACAAAACCATATTCCAAGTATTTATCCAAACGTTTATTTAACAAAACATCTGAATCCAAATAGAAACCTCCTTCCGTATAAAGAGCATAAGCCCTTATATAATCTGCTGCAAAAGCCCATTTTTTATTGTTATACGCTTGTTCTACCCATTTTATGCTATGAATGTCAAAAGCTTGTTTATTCCAACATTTGAATTTATAATCAGGCATAATTTTCCTCCATCCATCAATATATGATTGAAGCTTTTGAGGTATCGGCTCATCACTTAGCCAACAATAATGAATAATCTTGGGAATCATAAATTATTTATTTTTTAATTGAAACGCATAAGCAAACAAAAACAATTGCACGATGGCTGTACTTCCAACAGCCAACGAATTTGAAGAAGAAACAATGGCAATGAAAAATAATGATACAATCCACGCATTATAGATGCCATAAGGCTTAAGCCATTTCTTAAATATTGGGATATAAAACAAGACCATTGCTATCGTTTGGATTATACCATATCGGAAAATAAAAATTATCCAGGGGTTTTCTATAATCAAATAGTCCAATCCTGCCTTATACTGAAGCATAGCTATATGTGAATAAGGCACTCCCATAAAAATGAAATCCCTTAAATCAACAGATTTAAAAATATCCAAAATTTCAGTTCTTGCGAGCGAGCTGCTATCTGAACCATACAATCCCAAATTCAACAATCGTCCTCCAAGTGAAGTAAAAAATAAAGCATAAAAAAAACCAACAGCAATAACAAACATGCCGAACAATATTTTTTTCTTGTGCCTGGAATGAAACATAGCCTTATAATTTATAAGGACATAAATTACGGCTGAACACACTATTGACATTCGTGAATTAAAACATAGTAGAGCTAGCATACCAAGTCCCCATAACAAATTTTTCTTCTTAATTGAGAACTCCTCATCAAGTAAAATAAAAGGTAATATGAATGTTATTATAGCTGAATTTGATAAAGGATGTCCCCACAATGCTCTACTACGGAATTCATATGTTTCAAACATCACGACAGTATCGTCCCCATTTGCCCCATCGCCAAATAAATGAAACATCAATATCCTTTCAACAATAGCAATACCGCATTCTATATAAAAAAACAACAGGACTATTTTTTTTATTTTCTTCTTTACACATATGTTTTCATACGTGTAAAGAAGGCACGATAAACAGACAGGCAATATTATTGAAGAAACATAATTTGTTATTTGATATTCACCTTTTATAAACATATTAACAAATAACATTATCATGATAACATAAAACATATTCCTCTCTGGTTTCCCTACAATAAGCCTTTTAAAGTATATAAAAAAGGCTGCAAATATAAGTATTTGCCCAAAACCTAATTTAAATATAGGATTTGCCTCAATCAATGCTCCATATCCTACTATTGACAAAACAGAATTGGTTATTATGAGATATGTAAAGACTCCCCATAATAAAAGTTTTGGTATATATATATAATTCATATCATTTTATTTATTAAAAACAAGTCGGCTAAAATTTTTAAATTTCAGTATATAAAACTTATATTTACATTTAAACTTAGTGATAATCAAATTACCGTATCTTGCACTAAGAAAAGACTTAAACAAACTAATCACATAATATTTCCTTTCGTTAAGCGCGCTTCTGTATAAATGATATTTACCATTTGTTTCCAAGAAATCTTCAACTATGGCCGTTGCCTTATATTGATGCACAATACTGTCTATATTTTTTGTTGAAATCAACGAACCTGAATTATATGTAACATAATGATAAAGCAAATGATTCACCGATATTAGGCTTAGAGCATAAAAAATAGTTTTAACACAAAAGACATAATCTTCTCCACCTTGCAATCCTTGTGGAAAGGATATCAAATTATTTTTAACCAAATCGTTTCTAAACAAGAAACGCCATACTACACCCCAATTATTTCCAATTACATCTTGCAAACACTCATCTTTACATTCATAATGAAATGAACGCTGTGTTGTCCTGTTTTTATTTTCACAATAAAATCCGAAAGAAACTATGTCTGCACCTTTTTCATGCGCCTTATTATATAATATTTCAACTGCATTTACTTCAATCCAATCATCACTGTCAACAAATAACAAATACTCACCATGTGCCTCTTCCAACAATAAATTCCTAACAAAGGCAACTCCTTTGTTTTCTTTCAATTGTATTATACGTGTAGCATTTTGCCTTGATGGGTAATCACTTAAGCATTGCTTTACTACACTAACACTCTCATCAGGAGAACAATCGTCTACAAAAACATATTCTATATCTTCAAATGTTTGAGAAAACAATGATGCACAACATCTTTCAATAAAAGATTCGCTTTTGTATATAGGAACTAATATTGAAACTTTCATTTCTTAAACTTAAAAATTAATATCATTAATTTATAACCCACAATGTTATTTGAGAGAGTCAAAATCATTCTTTTCAAAAGATTGATTTTCAAGTCCGATACACATATCTCAGGATATAATCTTTTATATTCACCAAAAGTCAAACATCCAAGCCTTAAATATCCCCATTTGACTGATAACTTATTAAACAATAACTTATCACTTGACAATGAAGGTAAAATCACTTGAATAACATTTATATACTTTTCCTCACTTTGAACTGAGCGCAATGTACATCTTCGTGTTAAAGATGCAGTATTTGATTGGTAATGATAGTAAGCCTTAACATTTACTACAATATTTAAATTAGGCGCACTCTTCAACAACTCACATAAGAACACGATATCTTCACAAAAGCTAAGATTGTGAATGAAACCAACGCCTGAAGATTTTATTGTGTCCGCCCTGAAAAACTTATTCCATAATGCCCCAAACACATTTCCATTAAATATATCTTCAATTAAATTTCCATTATATTTCTGACACTTTAAAATCGACTTATCTTTTGCATCAATATAATAATCACTAATAATGATATCTGCATTTGATTTTTCTGCTAAACTTAAATTATCCTCAAAACATATTTTCTCTACCCAATCATCACTATCAACAAATTGGATATACTCACCATTAGCTTTATTAATTCCAGATTCACGTGTAGCACTAATGCCTTCATTCTCTTTATGATACACCTTTACACGCTCATCCTTTTTTGCGTATTCATCGCATATCTCACCGGATTTATCCTTGCTGCCGTCATCAATCAGCAGCAGTTCAAAGTCGGTGAATGTCTGTGCAAGTATGCTGTCAACGCAACGCCGAAGGTATTTATCGGCGTTGTAAACGGGAACTATGACGGATATTTTCGGATTACTCATCTCTTAAATTTTAATATTATTGCGGAAATCTTTTTATTAGCAAATTCTTGCTCTCTCTTTGTGCAGCCGATGAAATAAACACATGCCGACACGCTTAATACCGAAACGACGCATACAAGAAAGAATGTGGCTACAGACTGTTCTGTCAAGTGGTAAACCAATAACGGAAGTATCGGTGCCAACACAACAACCTTAACCAATGGTACAACCACTTCCTTTACATATTCAACGACACGCATCCCTATCATCGGCAGAACAATGCGCATACGGGCGTATTGGGTGCACGCCTCAACAACAATATGTACGCAAAAGACACATTCCGGCGGTATTCCAAAAAGTTTTAACAACAAATAGGCAATCGGGACAATGCACAACAGCATGGTACCCTCAATAGCTTGGAACCGCTTGATGCGCCCTGTTGCATGAACAGAAACGACCAACGGATTAGACAGCGTAATAAGCATGCTTGAACATAAAATCAGGCGGAGAAAATTGTCCGTATGTTCCGGCACCACCCCCAACCACCATTTCAGCACCAACGGGGCTTCCAACATCAGCGGCAATGAAATGAAAAGAATCATAAAGAAAGAAAATTTTGAACTTACCTTCAACAGCTGATGCATGTGTTGCAAGTCATTCTGTGCGTAACTCTTTGTCAACTGAGGGTTTAATGCCATCTGAAAATTATTACAGAAATTCTGCACCACCACTTGAACCTGCACGGCAACGCCACGCGCAGCGTTGACGGCCGGACCGAAAAACATGTTCAAGAGAATGTTTATACCCTGCGTATATCCTATCACAGCCAGGTTTCCGTTCATCGTCCATACAGCAAAGCCGAAAATCTCCTTAAACAGCTTACCATTAAATGTAGGTTTAGCTTTCGTTTCTTGAAAATGGCGTGTGCAATATACGCCGTAAACAATGCGGTCGAACACTTGTATAGAGAAAAAAAGCAAGGCATAAACCTTAAGCCTGTCGAACGGGACTATAAGCAAAACACAAGCTATCAGCAGTTTCAACACCGCATCTACTATACCGATATATGCAAAAGCCTTCATCCGCTCATGGGCGATTATCGCCGCATTGTAAGGCACGCTGATTACGCTTAGAATTGACGTGAATACGGAAAATTGGTATACCCAAAGTGCAGCCGTCATCCTTTCCGCAGGTATTTGCAACTTGTTCAAGACAAACCATAAACCTATGGTTTCACCAAATAGCAAAATAACGCCGGCAATAATGAAATGTATAGACAGTATATTGCCAAAAGTTCGTTTCATTACCGTAATGTCGCCCTTGCCTAAATCATATGTTATGAACCGTGACGAAGCCGCACTCATAGAGCCGGTAAGGAAGCCGAGCATGGCTATTACGCCGCCGACAACATTATAAATACCATAATCCGTTATACCTAATGCATTAAGCACCACGCGACCGGTATATAATCCTATCGCAATCGTAAACAGCATGCGCACGTACAGCAGCAGCGTGTTCTTGGCGATGCGTTTGTTATTTGTTGAATTAGAACTCATTTGGAACTTCTGTGATAGTTTATCGGTAACGCCGCAACTGAATTACGTTCACAATCTCGGTACTTCAGCCATGTGTTGCAGTTACCTCCGCGTTTTTTCATTCTTCGTTTACTCATGCAGCCACACTGTCCGCAAAAGCCTTCGCCAAATGGCAAGGTGTGCAGTGGTGTTGATTTCCCTGCAAATGCTGACACATGTATTTATCAATTCGTCTTTCCCGCTTTCCGCGCCGGCGGCCGTCGCCGTTGTCATCATCACGCCCACAGTTTCTTCACCTATCGCAAAATCAGGTACGGCTTTCACCTTGGACTGTGCATCTGTCAGAACAGTGTACAGGGTCGGGGCGTAGTTGCGGAAAGACTCGATGAGCTTTTCTTTGCTCGTCGCCGACTCGCGGGTTGCTTCGATTGTCCCGCCAACCAATTTCTCGTTGGCTTTTCCTGCCGTCAGGAAATATTCACGCAGGAAACCGTCCCAATTAGCAAAGAGCGTGCATTCATCCTTGCCTTCGCCCTTCATTATGCCGACATGGGCATAGTATGCAGTGGTGGCCGTCTCGCTTTTCTTCTTCGTGGGATAATACACCTCTTCTGTGATGTACACCTTGCGTATGACTTCCGTGAAGTCCTTGTGCCGGAATTCCACCTCGTCATGTCCGGTTTTCATCGCCACCCCCGACGTCGGGGTGAGGAAAGGACGGAGCACGAGCTTTGGGTAAGCCTGCCGAATATAGCCCGGATTGTCATGCTCGTAGCGGGCGAGGCCCAATACAAGCCGGGCGTCTTTACCGGTCATTTGCGCCAACTTGAGGCTCAATGATTCTTCGCCTTGCTTGTAAAGTTCCTGACAAAGTGCTGTCAAAGAGGGTTTTACGGCCAAGCTATCCATGATGCCGTAGAGCATGGGCAGCGTCCGTCCGCCATAGTGGCAACCCTGCAAAAGTCCGATAAGGCAATCTGCGGCACGCAGTTTCTCCGTACCTATTGACAGGCGGTCGCCCTCGGCGTTGTGCAGGCGAATGACATGCAGGTCGTAGACATTAGGGTATGAGACGGTAAGGTGGCTGCCGGGTTCCATGCCCTGCACCTGGAACACCAGGCCACGCCTGCGCCGGAAACGGCAGACGTAGCCTTTACATCCGGCCAAGGGGCCGTCGAGCACGCGCACTATTTCGTTCGGCCGGCCGTCCTCGTTGGCGTTAAAGGCATAGTCGGTGTACGGCCTTTCAAGCACCACCACTTTGTCCGCGTAGTTCTCGTTGAAGTCCTTGAACGCCTGCATCTGTACCTCGGGTATGATGCACGGGGTGGCTTTTCCGTCCTGTTCACGCCTGCGGTTATAACGCAGGGATGCACCCGGACAGTTATCGTGCAGAAAGTTCACCAGCGCGCCTTGCGTGGCCAAGACAAATACGTAGCCGTCAAAAAGAGGCTGCTTGCGCTCATTGTCGCTTTTGCGCACGTTGACGGCGGTATGTGTGGGGCAATAGGCCTCCAGTATGTTCCGGGTCTTCTCTTTGCCCTTCTCTATCAGGGCCACCAGCTCACGCTCATGCCCGGGCTTGGTGCGGACAAGGTACCAATGGTAATCTACGTGGTTGCGTTTATCGGCCATATAACTTAGTTGACGAAAATACATTCCCCATGTTACCCTCATGACAAACGCATGAAGGCTATGAGTCACCTTTCTGAATCCGAATCATCACGCCTGGCGAACTTATGCACGAAGTCTTTTGAGCGTTGTCTACAAGCATTCTTCAGGTCTAACGGCGGCATCCCGGACGGAACTCAGCGGCAATAACCCCCGTTGTTATCTGACAAGAATAATAAAGCACCGTATACTTTAATACTATTGTTCCCATATCATTTACATTTGATTTTCAATCAATTAAGTCTCAGCTGAATGACGACTGTCGTATGGCTTTACAATATGTAAGCGGCGATTTGACGGCAAATGTACGAAAAAGTGCTGAAACAGAGCCGTTTCCACAATAAAAAATAGTAAAATTGCCCAGTCCCGGCCTGTGTTATTTGACCCAAGTCAGTTTTCGCTTCCCATAAGCGTCTGACACCAATGCGGCCGATAAGGAGCCGCAGGCTCATATCGCAGCGTGGCGGCCCTTGCCGCACAGCCCGGCCGGCTTTGGCCATGACTGAATCAGCCGACAATCACAATGACGGCACACGCCTGTGCGGCGACCCAACCCAACCATACCGCAACACGGAAACATGCACGCCGAAACACGGCCTTCCGTCATGCGAAACATGGCCTTTCACACCGCAAAAGGCGGCCTTCCGCGCTGCAAAAGACGGCCTTTCGCAAATGTAACAGAATGCGCCCGGAATGTTACGAATCGCGACTTACGCCGAAATTCAGGCTGAAACAGTCACTGTTTTTCGCCTTTTTGTGTTAATTTTGCAACGGCGCTGACGGGCCGATGCCCTCAACATGCTTATGAAAACATTATTTGCCTGAAGACAACAACCTAAAAAACACTTTCCACAATATGAGAAAACTGCTATTATCGCTCGCCGCCTGCATGGCCGCGCTGTGCTGCCACGCCGACGACCTGAAGCTGTGGTACGGCCGTCCTGCGGCCGAATGGACCGAGGCGCTGCCCGTGGGCAACTCGCGCCTGGGCGCGATGGTGTACGGCGGAACGGGCCGCGAGACCATCCAGTTCAACGAGGAGACGCTGTGGAGCGGCTCGCCCTACAGCAACAACAGCGCAAAGGCGCTGGCCGCGCTGCCCGAGGCGCGCCGCCTGATTTTCGCCGGACGCGAGAAGGAGGCCGAGAAGCTGCTCGACAGCACGTTCCTCACCGGGCAGCACGGCATGCGCTTCCTGCCTACGGGCAGCCTGCACATCGACTTCCCCGGACATGAAAACGCCACCGCCTACCGCCGCGAGCTTGACCTCCTTACGGCCACGGCCACGACCACGTACACCGTCGGCGGCACGCGCTTCACGCGCACGGTGTTCGCCCCTGCGGGCACAGGCGCAGTGATAATACACATCGAGGCCGACAAGCCCGGGGCGCTTGACTTCACCACCACGATGGACAGCCAGCTAAGCCACGAGGCCAAGGCGCACGGCAAGGAGCTGTCCATGCGCTGCGAGGGCGACCCCCACGAGGGCGTACCGGCCGCGCTGCACGCCGACTGCATAGCCGGCATCGTAAGCGACGGGAAGGTGCATGGCGACGGGACACGCCTCAACGTAAGCGGCGCGACGCAGGCTACGCTGTACCTTACGGCTGCCACAAACTTCGTCAACTACCGCGACACGTCAGGCAACTCGCTAAAGCTGGCGCGCCAACGGCTCAAGGACGCCATGAGGCACGGCTACACGGAAGCCCTTGCGCGGCACACAGCCAAGTACCAAGAGCAGTTCGGCCGAGTAAGCCTCAACCTGCCGCAGACGGACAAGTCGAAGGAAGAGACATGGAAACGCGTGCGCGACTTCAACCAGGGCGGCGACCCGTCGCTGGCCGCACTGATGTTCCAGTACGGCCGCTACCTGCTCATATCGTCGTCGCAACCGGGCGGACAGCCTGCCAACCTGCAAGGACTATGGAACGACAAGCGCAACGCCCCGTGGGACAGCAAGTACACCATCAACATCAACACCGAGATGAACTACTGGCCGGCCGAGGTGACCAACCTCGCCGAGACACACCAGCCGCTGTTCAGCATGATTGAAGACCTCGCCGTGACGGGCGCCGAGACCGCGCGCACACTGTATGGCGCGAAGGGCTGGACGGCCCACCACAACACCGACCTGTGGCGCATCGCCGGGCCTGTTGACGGCGCGTTCTACGGCGTATGGCCCAACGGCGGCGCATGGCTGGCGCAACACTTGTGGCAGCATTACCTCTTCACGGGCGACAAGGAGCAGCTCGCAAGCCACTACCCCGTACTGCGCGGCACGGCCGACTTCTACCTGTCGTTCCTCACGGAGCACCCCGGGTACGGCTGGATGGTGAGCTGCCCCTCGATGTCGCCCGAACACGGGCCTGCCGGAACGGGCACGGCCATCACCGCAGGCTGCACCATGGACAACCAGATAGCCTTCGACGCGCTCAACAGCACGCTGCTGGCGGCGCGCGCGCTGGGCGTGGACGAGGCTTACCAAGACACGCTGCGGCGTATGCTCGACCGCCTGCCGCCCATGCAGATAGGCCGCCACAACCAGTTGCAGGAATGGCTGCAAGACGCTGACGACCCGCATAACCAGCACCGGCACATATCCCACCTGTACGGCCTTTACCCCTCCGGGCAGATTTCCCCATACCAAAGTCCGGCACTGTTCCAGGCCGCAAGGAACACGCTCCTACAGCGCGGCGACGAGGCAACGGGCTGGAGCATAGGCTGGAAGGTGAACTTCTGGGCGCGCATGCTCGACGGCGACCACGCCTACAAAATAATATGCAACATGCTGAAGCTGCTCCCCTCGGACGCCGCGCAGAAGCAGCATCCCGACGGAAGGACGTACCCCAACCTCTTCGACGCGCATCCGCCGTTCCAGATTGACGGCAACTTCGGCTACACGGCTGGCGTGGCCGAGATGCTCCTACAGAGCCACGACGGCGCGGTACACCTGCTGCCGGCGTTGCCCTCGGTGTGGAACGAGGGCGAAGTGAAGGGGCTCGTGGCGCGCGGAGGCTTCGTTGTCGGCATCAAATGGGACGGATGCCAGGTGAGCCGGGCCACAATAACGTCGCGCATAGGCGGCGTGCTGCGCCTGCGCTCCTACGTTCCGCTGAAGGGCGAAGGCCTGCGCAAGGCCGTGGGAGCGTGCCCCAACGCGCTCTACGCGCCCGTGGAGATAAAGCAACCGCTCGTATCGCCCGAGCTTGAAAGCCCCCAGTGGCCCATACTGAAGACGGTGTACGAATATGACATAGACACCCGTCCGGGCGAGACGTACACGCTGGAGAGAATGTAAAAGGGGAAAGGTAAAAAGCAAAGGAATAAAGGATAAAAAGCAACCGACGGCCTTCCGCGCTGCGAAAGGCCGTCTTTCATCTCCTAAAAGACCGTGAATTACAAGCCAAAAGGCCGCCTTTCGCGATGCGAAAGGCGGCCTTTTGCAATGTCACCGTCAACATGCTGGCTTCCAGCCGTTTACGCACGGTCGCGGTATCGTTGCGGAGACATGCCCGTTTGCTTCTTGAAGAACGTGCCGAAGCTCGACGGATTGGGGAAGTTGAAGTCGTCGGATATCTCGGCCACGGTCTTGTTCGTGCTGTCGAGCAACGACATGGCGCGGCGCGTTATGGCCTTGAACACCAGTTCCTGCACGGTGTATCCGCACATCGACTTCGACAGTTCGGACAGGTATTTGGGCGAGAGGAACAGCTTGTCGGCGTAGAACGCCACGCCGCGCTCGGCCATGTAATGGCGGTCGATGAGCCTTATCAGCTTGAGGAACGTCTCCGTGCGCCGCGCGTCGGGCGAACCGCCGCCTACAAGCTTGCGCTTGAACAGCGTGCACAGCCTGTAAGTGAGCGACAAAAGGAGCAGCTTGCGCTCGTTCACGGCGAAGTAGTCGTCGGGCCGGGGCTGCCCCGCCCCTATGAGCGCGACGTAGCGCGCCAGCCCGTCTTCGTCGCCCGTAGTCCACACGCAGTGCCTTTCGGGCGACATGATGGAGTACAGCCTCACCGACTGCACCATCGTGCCGAGCACGTAGCGTATGGGTTCGGTCTTGTATATGATTATGCTCAACGCCAAGCCTGGCGACTGCCCGTCCGCCTTGAAGTAAGCCCCGTCGGGTATGAACACGGTCTGCCCGGCGCGCGCCGTATGCTCACGGCCTGACAAAGTGAAACCGAACTCGCCGGCATGGCATACCACCAGCCCGATGCCGAAGCAGACAAAGCCCTCACGCATACGCTCCGGGAAGCCTGCCACTACGCCTCCCGACGAGCACACGTCGGCCATGCAGGCCACCTGTTCCTGCAACACGGCCAGCCTTCCGGCCGCCATGCTATCCAATGATTCTTCCATAGCGCAGAATGTTTTACGTGCGCTAAGGTAGTAAAATTATCCGACTTGGCCGACCGTCAGCCAGGCCAAGCGGATAATTTCCTCTTCTTATATGGATAAATGAGCACGAAGAGCATAGAAGCCATGCAGCCGTAGAACGTCCATCCGGCCATCTCCTTCACCGCCGACAGCGTGGCCTGCACCTGCACCTTGCCCTTGGCCGACATGGCGGCCATGGTCTCGGCTTCGGCCTGGCTCCGCCCCTGTAGGCACATTCCGTAGGCCGTCTGGTCGTAGGCGGAGGCCGACTGCGTATCGACACGGTCAACATCCTGCGCAAACATCGTAACGTAGTGCTGCTGGCGGTTCTGCAACACGCCGGAGTAAAGCGCCGCGCCGACGCCCGGGCCGATTACCATGCGCACGCTGAGCATGACGCATATCCACGTAGACAGGTACTTGAAGGGCATGCGCTGGTTGGCGTAGACGGCCGTGAGCGAGTAAACCAGCATCATGCCGGCCGAGCGGATGATTACCGGGTACTTCATCCTCTCGTAAAGCCCGGCCGCCTGCACCTCGAAATACATGAACAAGGCGGACACGCCTATGAGCATGAAGCCTATGCCGAAAAGGTATTTCAGCCTTACGCCACGCGACCCGAGCACCACCGCAACCACGGCTCCGACGAGATATCCGAGCATGCTCCAGTTGCCCAGCGACGCGTTCTGCCAGTTGTCTATGTCCATACCTACGCCCGTGAATACGTTGACAAACATCGAGCTTGTGTTCAGTACCATGAGCAAAAGGAACAGCACGATGCCGACGTTGACGGAGCGCAGGCGGAACACTTCCATGCGGAAGTACGGCGAACGGTTGCCCCGTTCTACATAGACGAACACCGCCGCGAACACGACAGCCAGTACGGTTGAGCGCACTATGGTGGGGTCGGCGAACCAGTCGAGCGTCTTTCCGTACACAAGCACGTAGACTCCGCACGTCATCATGGCGCAGAACACGGCCACGTTGCCTGCCTTGCGCAGCGTTATCGGGAAGCTGCGGTTGGCGTAGCCGTGGTAAGGCATCGTGAAAAGCACTATGAGTATGGCCGCGAGCATCATGCCCATCATGTAGTAATACACGTCCTGCCACTGGTATTTGTAGGCCAGCCACGCCGTGAGCGACGTGCCGAGCTGCCCCAGAATCATGAAGAACAGGTAGATTACCGGCATGCTCTTGCCCTTCTCCTCGTCCAGCCGGTCCCATCCCTCACCGTTGGCAGGCTCGTTGCCCGGCGTTATGTTGCGCGTGGCTTCCATGCCGAAGGCGTAGCGTATGAGCGTGAACAGGTTGACCATCATCAGCCCCATGCGCAGGAAACCCATCACAAGGCTGCACAATGCCAGCACGAATATGCTGTCGGTCACGGCGCACACGCAGCTCAACAGGAACATCACGGAGAAGCCCACGACGCACATTGTCTTCTCGCGGCGTATGCACACCAGCCTGTAAAAGAACGGGGAGAAGGCCGCCATGCCGATTGACGTTACGAAACCTACGAACTGTATGTGTTCCGACTGTATGCCAAGACCGCTTGTCATCTCGCCGCTGTTGGCGGTGTAAACGCCGCCCACGGTCAGTATAGGTATGAAAAGCAATATCAGCAGGATGACGCCGAGCGGCTTGGGCACCCAGTCGTAGAACGGGTAATTACCGTATTTGGCCCCGCCCGTGAGGCTTATCGTGTCTTGTCTCATAATCCAAGGCTTTTATATCGGCTGCTCATTGAAGCATGTTTTCTTCATTCTTAATTCCAGACTCTTAATCGGTTTTCGCCTTAACCACCACCATCATGCCGGCGGCGAGGCGGCTGTTGTCGGCCTTGGAGAGGCCGTCGAAGTCAATCCTGACGGGCACACGCTGGCGGATTTTCACGAAGTTGCCGGCCGAATTGTCGGTAGGCACGAGCGAATACTTTGCTCCCGTGGCGCCGGATATGGCAGTTATCCTGCCCTTGAACTCGCGGCCGTCGAGCGCGTCGACCGTCATTGCAACCTCCTGGCCTATGTGCAGGTTCTCCACTTGCGTCTCCTTGTAGTTGGCTATTACCCATTTCTGCGTGTCGGGCATGATGTATGTGAGCGTCTGCCCTGCCGGGACGTACTGCCCCTCCTCGACGGCGCGGCGGCCGAGCTTGCCGTCGCAGGGCGCGGTGACCACCGTATAAGAGAGGTTGAGACGTGCCATCTCAAGCGCGGCGCGCGCCCGTTCTATGGCTGCTTCGGTGCTCTTGCGGCGTGTTGACACCTCGCCTACGCCCGATATGGCGGCCTTCTGCTGGCTGTGTAGGGCGTCAAGCTGCTTCTTCGTGGCCTCATACTCGGTCTCTATCTGCTCCAGTTGTATCGGTGTAGCGGCGTTCCGCGCCACAAGGTTGCGGTAACGCTCGCGGTCTTTACCGAGCTTTGCGAGGCGTATTTCCACCTCGGCGATTGACGACTTGTAGACCGATGCCGTGGCTTCGGTGGTCTGCAACGTCCGCCCCAGCACCGAAGCGCCGGCCTGCGCGTCCTTCAACGCGGCCTCGGCCTCCATCACCCGTATGCGGTATTCGCGGTCGTCGAGCACGAGAAGGGTGTCGCCCTTCTTCACGTTCTGGTGCTCCGTGAAGCGCACTTCCTTGATGTAGCCCGACGCCCTGAGGTTTACGGGCGATATGTATTGCTCTATCTGCGCGTCGTTGCTTGTCTCGGTGCGGCGGTAATCGATGAAAACCATCGTGGTCTTCACTATCCCGAAGACGAGAACCGCTATTCCGAAGATGCCTGCCACGAAGCGTTGCGTACGCTGCCTCCTCAATTTTCGGGCTTTCTGCTTGTGCGTGTTGCCCTGCTGTATGTTGTTGTTTTGGGTTTCCATTGTCGTATGTTTTAATGTTGTCTGTATGGTGTTATTATATTATTTAAATGCTTGCGCCGCCGAGCCCGGCTTATTCCGCCAGCGTGCCGAGCCTGCCGGAGAGTTTCAGGAGCATGAGATTGGTGATGCGGTAGTCGTAGTGCGCGGTGACATAGTTGTTCTGCGCCTCGCTCATGCTCATCTCGTCTTGCAGCACTTCGGTCATCGAAGCTATGCCTTCGCGGTATCGGTCGGAGGTGACAGCATACACATCTTCGGCCAGGCGGTAGTTGTCGCGCTGCTTGGTGAAGTTGCGGCGGCTGTTCATAAGGTCGTTCACGGAGTTCATGTACTGCGTGCGCAGGCTTTTGACAGCGTCGTCGTAAGCCAGGCGTGCGTTCTCCGCGTCGAGCTTGGCCTTGCGTATCTTGGAGCGGCGCTCAAACCCGTCGAACACGGGAACGCGCAACGTTATGCCCAGTCCTGACGAGTTGTACCAGCGGTTTGACGGCCCCGAGTGGAACCAGTTATGCAACTTGTCAGTGAAAGCCGAGTAAGCAAGGTTGCCCGTGAGCGTCAATGACGGCAGGTAGCCCTGCCTTATCATCTGCTGCTGCATGCCGGCCAGCTCGCCCTGCCTGTGCAACAGTTGCAGCTCGGGCAGCTGTTCGCACAGTCCGCCGGGCTCAACGGTCTCCACGGTGTCGGGACCTACCTGTGTGACGGCTATCTCGCGGTCGGCCGGATAGTCGATTACGTACTTCAGCATGTTCATCTGCTGTGCGAGCATGGCCGTCGCGTTGTCATACTGCACGCGCAGGTTCTCAAGGTTGATGCTGACGCGCTTCACGTCAACATCCATCGCCATGCCGTTGTCGAAAAAAGCCACGGCGATGTTCCTAAGCTCCTCCATGCGGCCGATATTGGCCTTGACAATGGCTATCTGCTCGGCGGTGCTCTGGGCGAGGTAGTACATCCGGGCTATCTGCACCATGAGGTCGTCGCGCGCCTTGTCGTAAGACAGGCGGCCGATGCGCTCCGTCATCTTCGTAATCTCGAGCGCCGTGAGCAGCGTCCGGTTGTAGAGCGGCATCTGCAGTTGCAGTGCGGCCGAGGCGTTGTACTGCAACGTCTTGGTAACGTTGTACTTGTTTCCGTAGGCCGAGCCGTCGGTGACCGACACGGGCGGATTGAAATTGTCGCTCATCTGCACCACGGCGTTGATTTGCGGCAGCAGTTTCGCGCGGTTCTCGCTGATGCTGTGGCCGCCCTTCGCTACTTCGTTGCGCCTTGCCTTCAGCTGAAGGTTGTTCTCTATGCCCATCCTGATGCACTGGCCGAGCGTCAGGGTATCCTGCGCTTCAAGCGGTAAAAGCGTGCAGGCTACGGCAAATGTGAATAATAGTCTCTTCATACGTTTGTCTCATTTATCCGCTGCAAAGGTATGAAGTTATGCAGGAAGTGGCGTTACGACATTTTCTTGCCGTATGTTCACATTTTCCGTTTCTTGTCGAAACGATGCTGGAAAATGGTTCCCGGCAGAAAAACGGGGTTGCAACTGACGGCCTTTTGCGTTACGAAAGGCCGTCGATTGCAATGCAAAATGCCGTGTTTCGCAATGCGAAACACGGCATTTTATAAACTATTGGTTGTCAAGCTGTTACGCCTGCGGTTATTTCCCGGCAGGCTTCATGCGCATGTTCAGCTGGTATATGGCCGGCAGGAATATGAGCAGCGAGAAGCCTACGGCCATGAGCACGCGCACGGTGTCGCCTCCGAATAGGGCTGACAGGCTCATGTCCGCCGAATAGGGATGGAATATGTAAAAGGCGTATACCACGGTGTTGTTCACCCAGTGTACGGCAACTCCGGGCAGTATGCTGCCCGTGCGGCTGTACATCCAGCCGAGAAGCAGGCCTACGAGGAAGGCGTGGGGCATCTGCGCGGGGTTAAGGTGGACTACGGCGAAGAGCACTGCCGACACGAGTATCGCCGCCCAACGGTTGCCGAAGGCGCGCAGCAGGGTGCGCAGTATTGCTCCGCGGAACACTACTTCTTCGACCAGCGGCACCAGCAGGCACAGCGTAATGTAGCCGAAGTGGTGGCCCATGATGGCCCTGAACGTGCCGTCCAGATAATCGGGCAGAGCAGGCATGAGCTCTTGCAGCGCGGCCGAGGGTATGATTGCGCCCACGGCTGCCAGCGCACACCAGAAGAACACGCCCCACTGGCGGCTGCGCAAGTATGTCGGCGACACGTCGGCGTAGCGCCGCCAGATGAACAGCGCACCGGCGGCCACGCTCGTTACGGCCGATGCCAGGATGAGCATCGGCGCGGTTATGGCCCCGGCGTTGCCGCCGTTGAACGTTCGCCAAACGTAGTCCGCACTCTCTCCCGAGGCCAGCAGCCATGCCGCATAGACCGCCCACGAGAGGAAAAACTGTATCAGCACGAAATAAAACAGGTATAATAAGGCTCTTTTCATATTGTTGTTTTTGAAGTTAAAGGGGGTTCTTGGGAAGTTTGAATGACATTGCCTTGCCGCCTCGGCGCATTGGGATTGTTTGGATAATTGGACTAATTAGGCCCAATAAGCCTGATTGGCCTAATCAGCCTGATGCGCCATCGCCGCATAAAGCTTGTCAGTCTCCCTTCCTCGGACGGGTCGGGGATGGTCCGCCAAGCACTCTTTCAGCCTCGCGCCTGTCCTCCTCCAGCTGCTCCATGAGCCGCTTTACGGATGGGAACTTGCGCTCGTCGCGCAGCTTTTCGACGAACTCCACGGTGAGCGTATGGCCGTAAAGGTCGCCGCTGAAGCCGAAGAGGTTGACCTCGAGCGTGGTCTCCGTGCCGTCGAATGTCGGCCGCGTGCCTATGTTCATCATGCCGCCCGTCATGCTCTCGCCGCCGTCCACCGCCGCCCTTACGGCGTAGACACCTGAGCGGGGGACGAGCTTCAGGCTGTCTTCAGGCACGATGTTGGCCGTGGGGAAACCCATGCGGCGGCCTTCGTGGTAGCCGCCGACCACGCGGCCTGCAAGCCGGTAGCCGTAGCCTAAGCACATGGCGGCCATCCTTACCTCGCCTTCGGAGAGGAAAGAGCGTATGACCGACGAGCTTACCTGCACCCCGTTGAGCGTGAAAGCGTCGGCACGCACCACGTCGATGCCCATCTCGCGGCCGTAGCGCACGTAGTCTTCGAAGCCCTCCGAGCGGTTGCGGCCGAAGCGGTTGTCGTAACCCGTCACCAGGGTACGCACGTTCAGCCGCCTTAGCAGCACTTCCTGCATGAACTCCCGGGCTGGAAGCGAAGCCATGGCTTCGTCGAAATGCAGCACCACGCAGTTGTCAACGCCAGTCAACGCCAGCCGTTCCACCTTCTCGGCAGCCGTCGTGAGCAGGCGCGGACGGTAGTCCTTGTGCAGCACAAGGCGCGGATGTGCGTCGAAGGTGATGACCGTAGATTGCCCCGTACCGTCCTGCATGGCGCGCGCCTTTACGCTGTCTATGAGGTAACGGTGGCCGCGGTGCACGCCGTCGAAGAAGCCAATGGTGGCCGTGCAAGGCCCTGTTGCAGGCATGGCGGCGGCGTTCAAGTCGAGATGAAACAGCTTCATGGTCAGTATTTTACGTATATTCGAGACATGCCACGGCCTCAAGCTCGGCCACGGCAGACATGCCGAGGCGCACGGCCGCGGCGCGGTTGGCCGCCGAGTCGTCGATGAAGAGCGTGTCTTCAGGCGCGAAGCCCGTCTCGCACAGCACCTGGCGGAAGATTGCCTCGCCGGGTTTCAGCAAGTGCATGCGGTACGACAGGAACGCGTGTTCAAAGTAGTCGTCCACCGCCAGTCCGCCTGCGGTGAAGAAGCAGGCCTCCGCCTTGCGCCAGTGTATAGGATTGGTGTTGCTCAAAAGCACGAGCCTGTGGTCGCGTTTCAGTTCGAGCAGCAATTCGAGGCGGCTCTGCGGAATGCCCGTAAGCAGGGCGTTCCACGCGTCGCATATGGCCTCGTCGGTGGCGGTACACCCCGGACAGGCGCGCCGCACGGCGTCGCAAAACTCGCCTACGCCGGTCGCTCCCACCTCAAGGTCGTGGAACAAGTCCTCCTGCCGACACTCATCCACGTAGCAGGCGATGGCCTCCGCCCCTATCGCCGTAAAGGCGTCGATGCAGCGGCGGCAGTCAAGCCCGGTGAGGACACCGCCCAAATCGACTATAAGGTTTCGCTTCTCAACAGCCATGCCGCCACTTATTTTGCCTTCATTCGCTTCACTATGCGCCACAGTTCGCCAATCCACAGCACAAGGGACGTGCTTGCTATGATTGTAATCCACTCCTGCCAAGACAGCGGGTCGGTGCGGAACATCTTGCCGCCGAAGGTCACTATGAGCCACTGTCCGCCCAAGATTATGAGCAGGACGAGCAGAAGGCCGTTGTCATGGGTGAAGGCGTGGAAGGCGGAATGGTTTGAACCGAACGCCTTGGCGTTAAACAAGTTCCAGAATTGGAGCATCACGAACGTGGTGAAGAACAGCGACAGCTCGTGCAGATGTACGTCTCCGCCGCTCTGGTTGCAGTGTATGAGGAACGCGAACAGCACCGCGAAGAACGCCACGCCGATGCCGACGATGCCCTTGGCCATGCCCCGCGTTATGATGAAGTCGGTCTGCTTGCGCGGCTTGTCCTTCATGACTTCGCGCGAAGGGGGCAGCGACGCCAGCGCGAGGGCGGCGAAGGTGTCCATTATGAGGTTGACCCAAAGGATTTGGGTGACCGTAAGCGGCAGCTCCGTTCCTATGACCGAGCCGCCCAGGACGAGCAGCAACGCGGTGACGTTGACCACCAACTGGAAGAAGAGGAAGCGCTGGATGTTCTTGTAAAGGGAGCGTCCCCACATCACGGCGTTCACTATGCTGCCGAACGAGTCGTCGATAAGCGTCATGTCGCTGGCCTCCTTTGCCACCGATGTTCCGGAGCCGAGCGAGAGACCTACGTGGGCGTGGTGCAGGGCTGGAGCGTCGTTGGTGCCGTCGCCTGTTACTGCAACCACCGCGCCGTGCTTCTGCAACAGGTTGACAAGACGCTGCTTGTCAGTGGGCCTTGCGCGGCTCATTACGCGCAGACGGGGCACGAGTTCGTAAGCCTCTTCGTCCGAAAGGGCGGCGAAGTCGGGGCCTGTGATTTGCGCATCGGCGGTAGTCTGGTCGTCCCAGATGCCTATTTGGCGCGCTATCTCGATAGCCGTGGCCGACGTGTCGCCGGTCACTATCTTCACTTGTATTCCCGCGCTGACGCACTGGCCCACTGCTCCGGGCACGTCGGGGCGGATTGGGTCGCTGATGGCGGTTACCGCCTGGAAGGTCAGCTTCTTGCCTCCGGCCAGCGCGCTCATGTCGGGCTGTTCGTCGTCGGCCAGCGTGCGGCAGGCGAAGGCCAGCGTGCGCATGGCCTGGTTCTGGTAACCGTGCAGGCGGTTGGTGATTTCCGTGCGCTCGGTGTCGTCGAGTTCGCAGAGCGACATTATTATTTCGGGCGCGCCCTTCACCATCAGCACCCGCTTGCCGTTCACCTTTCCGATGGTCGCCATGTACTTGCGTTCGGTTGAGAACGGCAGCTGCGCCTCTATGTATTCGTCTTTCCTAAGTTCCTTATAGTCGATGCCGGCCTTCTCGAGCCACAATAGCAGGGCTATTTCCGTAGGGTTGCCGATGCCCTTTCCGCCCTCTGCGTCGAGGTGTGCGGTGGTGTTCAGGGCTATGGCGGAGCGGAAGAGCGCATCGTCGGTGTCATACTGCTGCATCTCGGCCACCTGCATCTTGTTCTGCGTCAGGGTGCCGGTCTTGTCGGTGCAGATTACCGTCACGGCGCCCATAGTCTCGCAGGCGTGGAGCTTGCGCACGAGGTTGTTGTTCTTCAACATGCGGCGCATGTTGAGCGCAAGACTAAGGGTCACGGCCATGGGCATGCCCTCGGGCACGGCCATCACTATGAGCGTAACGGCCATCATGAAGTATTGCAGCACGGTCTCGGCCATGCGCAGGTAGTCGGTTGACGACCATACGCCCTCGGCGTCGACGATTATGTCGCGTCCGAGGAAGATTACAAAGGCGGCGATTGATATGCCTATGCCGAACTTGCTGATGAGCTTCGCCAGCTTGTCCAATTGCAGGTTGAGCGGCGTTTTGACCGAAGTTATTTCGGTGCTGGCGCGCGACACCTTGCCGATTTCCGTCGCGTCGCCAACCTCGGTTACGCAGAATGTGCCGCGGCCGTTCATCACCATCGTGCTGCGCAGCACCTTCCCGGAGGGGTAAGTGGCCTCCTTGTCGTTGTTGGCAGGGTCGGCGTGCTTCGTGATAATCGGCTCGCCAGTGAGCGACGACTCGTCAATCTGAAGGTCGGTCGATTCGATTAGCGTGCCGTCGGCGGGGATTTCGTCGCCCACCTCGATTATTACGACATCGCCAACTACGACGTCCTTCCTTGCAATCTCGACCACCTTGCCGCCGCGCCTCACCTTCACGGGCGACTCCTCGCCCAAGGCCGTGAGCACGTTGAACTTCTTGGCGGCGTCCATCTCGAACCAGAAGCCGATGGTCGTAGCCAGCACTATGGCCAGTATTATGCCGATTGTCTCGACGTATTCGCCGTGGATGGCGGCCAGGCCGAGCGAAATCACCGCGGCCACAAGCAAAATCTTGATGATTGGGTCCTTGTATTTGTCAAGGTAAAGCTTCCAAAGCGGAGTGCGCTTCGGAGGCGTAAGCGTGTTCTCTCCATGTTTCTGGCGGCTCTCCGCCACCTCATTGTCCGTCAGTCCGCGCGGATTGCTGAACAATGGATTAATCTCGTTGCTCATCTAAAATTCAAAAAACAATTAAGTTAATATCGGTTGCAAATTTAGCACAAATAGCCGACATTAGCCCTCGCACGTACCTATTATCACGCAATTTTAACGTATCTTTCCATATTTTATGCGCCCCACAACCGCACGCCGCGGCGCAAACCTGCCACCGCGACACGCCCGACCGCCCGGCGAAAGGCCGTCTTTCGCAGCCTGAAAGACCGTGAACGGCAACGCAAAAGGCCGTCTTTCAGCGTGTAAAAGACGGCCTTTCGCAAAGCGTTGGATATCAAGGCGTTATGCCTTGCGCTCGTATTTCCTGCAAAAGATGATGAACGACACGAGCCCGAGCACGATGAACGGCACGCCAACCAAGGCCGCATAGCGCGGCGGAAGGCCTGCGGCGATGGGCAGTCCGCCGCAGAACGCGCCGAGGGCGTTGCCCATGTTGAAGGCCACCTGTATGCTCGCGCCGCCAAGCAGCTCGCCGCCCGGGGCGTGCTTGAGTATGAGAAACTGCTGCGGACTGCTCACTGCGAAGAGGCATCCCGTGCATACCACCATCAACGCGGCCGACACCCAGCCGTAATCGGCCAGCCAGAAGACAGCCAGCAGCGAGGCTATGGCTATGCACTGCGTCACCGCCACGACGTGACCCGGCCGGTGACGGTCGCACAGGCGGCCGCTGATGAGGTTGCCGGCCACCATGCCGAAACCTGCCGCTATCATCAGGGCGGGCAGCGCGTCGGCGGCGAATCCGCCCTCGATGAGCAGCGGACTGATGTAGCTGTACCAGCAGAATATGCCTCCGTTGGCAAACATCGTGGCCGCAAGGATGAGCCACGGCGCGTCGTTCTTCAGGAAGGCGAACTGGTGGCGGAAGCCGTTGTCGGGCAGCGCGCCCACCGACGGCACCCACTTCCACACGTAGTACAGCACTATGAGGCTGACGAACACCACCAGGAGGAACGGGAAACGCCACGACACCGACGCGCTCAAGCCCGTAGCCAGAGGCACGCCGAAGAGGTTGGCCACGGTCATCCCGGCCACCATGATTGACACCGCGCCCGTCTTGTGACGCTCGTCGGCCAGGCGCACGGCCACGATGGAGGCCACGCCGAAGTAAGCCCCGTGGGGCAGTCCGGATATGAACCGCGCCGCCAGCAGCATCCAGTAGTTCACCGAGAGGGCGGCCAGCGTGGAGCCTAAGAGTATGATGCACGCCAGCACGAGCAGTATGCTCTTCAGCGGATACTTGTGAACCACTACAAGCAAAGGCGCGCCGCAGCATACGCCTATTGCGTAGGCCGAAATCAGGTGGCCAGCCTCGGGTATGCTTACGCCGAGGCTCTGCGCCACGTCGGGCAGTATGCCCATCATCACAAATTCGGCAATCCCGAGGGCGAGAGTGCCGAACGCAAGTGCTACCAAGCTTTTCTTCATTGTGTGTTATCCCTTTTTACCTTTTTACTTTTTTATCTTATTAACGTGAGTTCGGCATAACTTCTATTTTCTACAAACAGCGAAAATACCCTTTGTAGGGACATAATTCATTATGTCCGCACGCCGCGAAGAGGCGTATTACCTAAGCGTAGCATAATAAAAACGTTCTTTCAGAACTAAGGACACGATTGCGTCTTAATGGAGCAATCTTCAGAATTATGTCCCTACAAAGGATGTTTTCTTATACCGAACTCACGTCTTTTTACCTTTGTCATACCGCCATCGTGTCGGGCATTGGCTGCTCCTTCTCCATGGCCTTGCCTATGTCGTCGGCGTCGAAGGTGAACACATGGCCCAGTATTCCGAACGATACGGTCTTCGTCTCGCCGCCGTAGCGTATCTTGCCGACGGAGAAGATGACGTAGTTGTCTACCCTCATGAACTGCCCCACTACGGCGTCGGCGAACTGCGCCACGAGCATGTTGCCCAGCGTTTCGCCGAAAGCGCCCAGCAGGTCGTTGTCCTTGCTCTGCCAGATGTTTTCCCTCTGCGCCGCCTCGGCAATCCCGTCAACCACCGTCTGGCGGTGTTTCTCCTCGCCGGGGCAGGTTATCAGCAGCAGGAAGAACACCACGGCGGCCGCGGCCAGCCACTTGGCGGTGCGCCTGCGGCGGCGTTTGCCGGCCTGTGCGGTTGTGTCCGCAGGCTCGTCGGGCTGCGTTTCGTCATTCACTATGTCGTCTTCCTGCGGCGGAACGGGCGGCGGCGTGGCCGCGTCCGTAGGTTTGCCGTCGAGTATTGCGCGCAGTTCGTCCACCTGCCAGGCGGGCTTCCACGTGCCAAGTCCTTCACGCCAGACGAGCGTTTCCGACGTTATTCCAATGCCGGCAAGCTCTTCCAGCGTGTAAGGGCCCCGCTGCTTGTTATCTTTTATGATGAAAAAATCCATGTTCTTTACTTCCCTATACCATATTTTTCCTTCCACTTGGCGTAGCGTTCAAGCACCTCCAGGCCGTCGGAGTTGTACCAGTCGTAGCCGTTGCGGCGCTCGTAGCCTATTTCGGAGACGCTGAACTTCATCACGCCGTCGCGGTCGCAGAAGAACGGGCGGTTGTCGTCGAGCGTGTAGAAGCGCGCCCACAGCACTGGGCAGGGCGCATCGTCCTGCGCGCAGTCAACCAGGCGGTAGTCCTTCTTGCCGTCGGCGTTGGTAAACTTCTCTATGCGCTTGCCCATGATTGCGCTCTTCCTGAACCACGCCACGGCGGCCTCCACGGCCTGGCGGATTTCCTCTGACGGCTTTGACAGCGACATGAGGAAGAGCACTATGTCGTCGCTCTCCTGTCCGCTAAGGCTCGCCAGCTCGAAGGCGCGCGCCGGGGCGGGCTGCAAGGTGCGCTCGTCGTGCTGTGCGCACCATACGGTCTTTACGCCGTCCTGCACCACCTGCGTCTTCAGAATGCAGTCCACGCCCTTCGCGAGCGAGGCTTTTGCCTTGGCCTTGATGCTGTCGGGCAGTGCGGCGTAAGGCTCTTTGCCCTTGGCTGCGTCGCGCATCAGCTTCAGCACGTTCACCATCGCGTCGTCGTTGTAGGTTATGTGCGTGTAATATCCCTTTGAAAGGGGGTAGAACTGCGGCCATCCGCCGTTGTCGTATTGCGCCTCGAACAGGTAGCTGAAGCCGCGTACGGCAGCCTCGCGGTATTTCTCCGCCTTGGTGGCGTTGTACAGCCGCATGAGGTAAGCTATCTCCGTGGTCGTGGCCTTGTTGTCTATTGTGGCGTAGCGCTTGCCCTGCTTCAGCTTCTCCACCTTGTCTTTAATGGCCGGTGTCAGCTCGTCTTGCAGCTGCATGTTCTTCGGCCATCCGCCTGACGGGTGCTGGTAATACAGCAGGTTGTCGCCTATGCGCGCCGCCTCGGCGGTGGTGAGGAACGCGCCGTCGAGCTTCGGCGCGGCGCTTGTCCATCTCTTTTCCAGCAGGTTGCCGTCCTTGCCGCCCTGCGCCTGCGCCAAGAGTGCAGTGAAGAGCACGATTGCCAGCGCGGCGGCCTTTGTCTTGATTCTCATTTCGTAGATGTTTTTGTTAGTAGCAAGCCGCCTCCGGCGGCACAATGTTTCTTGAATTAGACGCGCCGGGGCGGCAGTGGTTTAATCGAGAGCGGCGTTTTTTTAAGTAGGCCCGTCCCGGCCATACTGGCAAGAGGGCCGTGCCTGGTTGCAGGCATTCCTCCGCCGGTTTTCAGACATGCCGTATTTCATCGTGCAAAAGGCCGTCAACCGCACGCTAAAAGGCCGCCTTTTGCAGGGCGAAAGGCGGCATATTGGAAAAGCGCTGGCAGACAGGCAGTTACACTGCGGCTGGCAAACGCCATAAAACAGGCTGTTTCCACTTTTTCCGCATGCCGCTTGCGTACATTCACAAGTCCGTCCGTATTATATAAAAACGCATGATGATGAAACGCAAAACCATACTTATGCTTCTGCTGTTGCCGGCCCTCGTGTGCATGGGTGCAGGCAACGGCGAGACGGAACGGCTGAAAGCCAAGGTTGAAAAGTACGTGGAGCAGGTGGAGAGGCAGCCCGACTGGCTCTACTCGCGCTTGCAAATGTACTGGACGACGCACGCCACCGACGTGTTCTTCGACGGCGAGAAGTTCGCCCGTCCGGGCGGAGAGAAAGCTCCCGTGCCCACCGTAAAGTTCGCAGGCACGCGCAGCACGGAGTCGGCCTACGACGCTCCGAAGACCGAAAACCTTGTGCCCTACGACGACGACGAGACCGGCGCGGTGACCTACATCAGCAAGCTGACGGGCAAGATGGAGAAGGCGCACCCCTCGAAGACGGGCCTCAACATCTCCAGCGTCAACCGCCGCATCGTAACAATAGCGCGCGACGCGGCCAAGCTCTACGCCGCCACGGGCGACGAACGCTATGCACGGACGGCCCTCGGGGTGTTCGACGTGTACATGAAGGGCATATATCACCGCAACGTGCCTACCGACCTGAACCGCGGCCACGGGCAGACGCTCGTGGGGATGCAGACCTTCGAGGTGATACATGAAGACATAATCAACGAGCTTACGGAGATATACACTCTATTAAATAAGTACATAACGCGCGACCGCGACGTGTACGACGACGCCTTCAAGAAGTGGGCCGACAACATAATCAGCAACGGAGTGCCCCACAACAACTGGAACTTGTTTCAGGCACGGTTCATCACAAAAATCGCCCTCGTGCTGCAACCTGACGCTGGCTATGCCGACAAGAAAGGCCGTGAGTATTACCTTTCGTGCGTGACCGACCGCAACAGCGTGCGCCAGTGGAGCATGAAGAAGCTGGCGGACTTCGGCTTCGACCCCGAGACCGCCATATGGTACGAGTCGCCCGGATACAGCGTCACCGTGCTTAACGAGTTCGCCTCATTCGCCGACGAGCTCGACCAGAAGGCCGGCATCGACCTCTTCAAGCAGCTGCCAGTGCTCCGGCAGGCAATACTCACGTCGCCGCAGTACCTCTTCCCCAACCGCATGATAGCCGGTTTCGGCGACACTCATCCCACGTATCTTAGCACATCGGCCATAGAGAGCGTGCTGAAATACGCCCGGAGGCACGGCGACCGCGCCCTCGAGGCGCAGTTCGAGGCGTTGAAGAAGGCCGTCAGTCCCGGCGCGGCCGACGGCGAAGTGGGCCGCTACGTGTCGCCCTCGTTCTACGCGCCAAACGTCTCCTGGCTCGTACAACGTACCGGCATGAACCCCAAGCACGACCTCATGGTGTCGCTGAACGGTAGCCTCGGCAACCACCAGCACGCCAACGGCATATCCATGGAGCTGTACGGCAAGGGCTATGTGCTCGGCCCCGACGCCGGCATAGGCAAGTATCTGTACGGCGGACTGGACTACGCGGAATACTATTCGCAGTTCCCCGCCCACAACACCGTCTGTGTTGACGGCATATCGAGCTACCCTGTCATGATGTCGGCGCACGCCTTCAAGGTGGACGAACGCTATCCTTCGACCAACGACCGCACCGCGTTCAGTCCAGTGACGTTCTCCCAAGTGTCGTTCATCGAGCCCGAGACGCAGAGCCGGCAGGTACGCGTCAACGGCATAGTGAAGACGTCGGAGACGGGCGGTTACTACGTTGACATATTCAGAAGCCGCAAAATAGAGGGCGGAGACAAGACGCATGATTACTTCTATCACAACCTCGGGCAGGACATGACGCTGACTAAGGCCGACGGCTCGGCCCTCGAGCTGCACCCCACTGACGAACTGGCATTCGCCGGGGGGCACCTTTACGCCTACTCGTACATATACAATAAGATGTGCACCGAGGACGCGGGAGACATCAAGGCCACGTTCACCGTAAACCAGGACATACGCATGACGATGTGGATGAAGGGCGAACCTGACCGCAAAATAGTGCAGGCACTATCGCCGGAGAACCGCGAATACGAGCGCATGCCCGGCCAGCCGTACGACATTGAGAAGCAACCCGTGCTCACGTTTGTGGCCCGTCAGCGCGGCGAAGCGTGGACGAGGCCGTTCGTTGCGGTGTTCGAGCCGTCGTCGAACGCCGAGCCTTCCGAAATCGAAAGCGTCTCTTACTTCAAGCCCGAGAGTGCGGACAGCACGGCGGTGGGCATCGTAGTGACGCTGAAGAGCGGCCGCCGGGACTACATCTTCTCGTCGGTTGACGGCGCGGAGATGACCTACCGGGGCATCACCGTTAGCGGACGCTACGCCGTAGTGAGCGATACTTTCACATTGGAGAACGGAGAATATACTGAAAAATGAAGAAAAGAAACATCCTTCTGACACTCGTCCTGGCCATAGCCGCAGGCATCCGCGCCGCCGTTTTGGGCGGAACGCTGGCCTCGCCCGGCGGCAAACTGGCGTTCACAATGGAGCAACGGGACGGCAAACTACTTTATTCAATCATATATAATGGCGCGCCCGTCATCACGGACGGCCAGCTCGGGGTGAGCATAGACAACCACCTGGTAGAGTCGGCCATGGGCATTCCCACCGACACGGCTGCCCTGTGGACCGAGCACTTGCGGCTGACGGGCATCGACACCGTGTCAGTCGATACCGTGTGGACGCCCGTCTACGGCGAGAACAGCCGCATACGCGACCGTTACCGCCAGCATGTGTACCACTTTGTGAAGGGCGGCGACGCAGGCGGTGACACCGACGGGTACAACAAGAGGCGGCAATACCTCTTCGACATCGTTGTCCGTGCTTACGATGAAGGCGTAGCCCTGCGCTACCATTTCCCCGAAGCCAGCAACGGACTCTTCATGCACATAACCGACGACTTGACGTCGTTCGCCTTCGCGCCGGGAGCGAAAGCCCTGCACGAACCGTGGGCGCAAGGCCCTTATAAGTGGGTGGACTTAGAGCCGGAGGCGTGGACTGACGAGAGCGAACGCCCGCTTTACCTTGAGCTGGAGAACGGCTTGAAGGTGGCGTTGGCCGAAGCCGGGCTGCACGACTTTGTCCGCGGAAAGCTCAAGTTGCAGCGTCGGGACGTGCTACAGATGGCGATGTACGACAGCGCCGACATCATAACGCCCTACGACATGCCGTGGCGCGTGGTGATGGTGGGCGAAAGGGCGGTCGACTTAATCAACAACAAGCAGCTCATCCTCAACCTCAACGAGCCTTGCCGCATACAAGACACGGCCTTCATACGCCCCGGACGGGCGTTCCGCTCGGGTCAGCTGGACGACAAGAGCATACGCGCCAGCATCGACTTCGCCGCCAAGTTCGGCCTGGAATACGTCGAGCTGGACGCAGGATGGTACGGCCCGGAGATGAAAGTTAGCTCGTCGGCGTTGCAGGTGGCGGCCAACCGCGACTTCTCCATGCCCGACATCTGTGCCTACGCCGCCTCGAAGGGCATAGGAATATGGCTTTACGTAAACCAGCGCGCACTATATAACCAGCTTGACAGCATCCTGCCGCTGTATAAAGAGTGGGGAGTAAAAGGACTGAAATTCGGCTTCGTGCAGGTGGGCGGCCAGCAGTGGACCACGTGGCTGCACCGCGCGGTGGAGCAATGTGCCGCCTACGGACTGATGGTAGACATCCACGACGAGTACCGCCCTACGGGATGGAGCCGCACGTACCCCAACCTTATGACGCAGGAGGGCGTGCGCGGCAACGAGGAGATGCCCGACGCGTGGCACAACACGGTGCTGCCCTTCACGCGCTACGTGGCCGGACCGGCCGACTACACGCTGTGCTACTTCAACGGAAGGGTGAAGAACACCAAGGCGCACCAGCTCGCCATGGCCGTGGTATATTACAGTCCGTTGCAGTTCATGTTCTGGTATGACAAGCCCGACGCCTACCGCGGCGAGGCCGAGCTCGACTTCTGGCGGCACTGCCCCACCGTGTGGGACGAGAGCCTCGCCATCGACGGCGAGCCGGGCGAGTACATCGTGCAGGCCCGCAGGAGCGGAGCGGACTGGTACGTGGGCGTGCTCAACGGCCTCGACGGGCGCGAGCTGACGCTCGACACATCGCTGTTCACGGAGAAAGGCAAGAAGTACAAGGTGGAAATCTACACCGACGACCCGTCCATGAAGACGCGCACCAACGTCCGCACGGCGCTGAAGACCGTCCGCGGCGGCAAGCCCTTGCAGCTGCGCTTGCAGCCTTCGGGCGGCGCGGCCCTGCGCTTCGTGCCTGCGGAATGATTTTACCTGTTTCCTGAAAGGTGGCCTTTTGCGTTGCGAAAGGCCACCTTTTACCGTCTAAAAGGCCGTCTTCCGCATTGTGGAAGACGGCCTTTTGCAAACCCCCTTGTACACGGGCGTTGCGCGAGGGGTGGCAAAGCGGCGTGCCGTTATGCGCGATTCATGCGTTTTTTTGCCTTTTTTCTTGATGAAAACAGTATATTTTCACAATATTTTTGTATTTTTGCTACGTATGAAAACATTTAGGGTCTCATCGCGGCTTGCCGTCCTGCTGCTCATGCTTTGTTTACTTCCGCCCCTGCGTATGTCGGCCGACATATACAGCGGAGAGGTGATGGAGTATGTGGGCAGGGAGGACGGGCTGTCCGGCGAAACCGTATCAAAGATAACGCCTGACTCCGAAGGGCGGATATGGATTGCCACAAACGACGGCATATGCCTGTACAACGGGCAGAAAATAACGGCCTTCGACATTCCCACCGACGACAACCGCCGCAACTATACATACGACATAGCCATACACGCGGGCCACGCCATATACGCCGCCACGAGGCAGGGCGTATACCGCATGAAGGCAGGCGAGGACGGCTTCAGCCGCGTGCTGCCGTCCATAAGCAACGCCGAGACGCTGCTCTATGCCGGCGGCGCGCTCTTCGTGGGCAACCGCGAGGGCCTGCACGTGTGCCGCGGCGACCAGGTGAGGACGCTCACCGTAGGCTCCACTCCGCTCGGAATAGAAAACGGCGTGCGCGACATCAGGCTGGGCGCGGACGGCGCGGTATGGTTCATCAGCCGCTACGCCCTCAACCGCTACGACACGAAGACGGGCCGCGTGAAGAGCTACAACCTGCAAAAGATGCTGCCGCGCCGGGCAGCACTGTCGCACATGGCCGCGAGCGGCGGCCGCTTTTTCATCGGCACAAAGAACAACGGGCTGTACATCTTCACGCCGAAGACCAACACAATCACGCCCGTGCCCGGCGTGGGCAACATCGTCACGGCCATATACAACGCGCCGGGCGGCCGCCTGACCGTGAGCTGCGACGGCACGGGGGCGTTCCTAATAGACGGAAAGACGGGCCGCGTGATTGAGCGCTTCGACACCGACGGCGACAAGCGCCACCGCCTGCCTACCGACGCCGTGTACTGCTTCATGCAGGACAAGAACGGCGTAAACTGGTTTGGTTTCTACCGTTACGGCATGGCTTACACCTACTACAGCGGCGACCTGTTCAAGACCTACGCCACGGGCGGCTTCACCACCGAGGGCCTCGACGTGCGCAGCGTGCTCGTAAGGGGGCGGCACAAGGTAATAGGCACCGCCGACGGCCTGTACATAGCCGACGAGGGCACAGGCCGGGTGCACCGCTTCGCCCCCGAGGAGATGGGCGGCGCGCACATCGTATCGACCCTGGCTTACTTCAACGGCTACTATTACGCAGGCTCGTATGACGCAGGCCTGCACCGCGTCAACGCCGCAACGATGGCCGTGGAGGACATTCCCGGCGAGCCGCTGCTGGCCAACACCACCATCGGCGTGCTCCTGGTGAACGACAAGGAGAACCGCCTGTGGATAGGAACGAGCGAGGGCGCGTTCGTCATTGACGGCCAAGACCGCATCACCCGGTACACCGAGGACAACTCGCGCATAGTGAGCAACACCGTGGCCTCGGCCTGCTTCCTCGACAACGGGTCGGGATGGCTGGGCGGGCCGGGCGGCCTCTGCATGTACACGGCGGCCTCGGGACTGTTCGAGAAGGCCAACTTCCCATCGGGTTTCTTCAACCGCGAGAACATACGCGAAATACGCGGGGGACACGGCGGACTGTATTTCTTCAACACCACGGCCACCGTCTACTATTCTGACTGGCAGCTGCGCCGCTTCGGCGAGCTGGAGCTACCGCCTTACCTGGCGCGCCTGGGCAAGATATCCTTCCTCGACGACCTTACGGGCAACTACTGGATAGTGACCGACGAGGGGCTGTTCTGCTACGATTACAAGAAGAAAAACCTCTTCCACTTCGGCTACGGCGAGGGCTTCAGGTGCCAGCTGGTGTTCGGAAAGGCTGTCTTCGACGGCAAGGACACGGTCTATGTGGGCACGTCGAACGGGCTGATGTACGCCAGCCTGAAGGACTTTCGCCGCTGGCGGGAGCGCTCGGCCTACAGCGTGTCGCTGTTCGACGTGGCCGTGAACGGCGTCCCGGCAGGCAGCGGTTACGAGATGCGGCTAAACTCCGGGGCCGACATCACGCTGCCATGGAACGTCGTTTCGGCCGAACTTACCATGAAACCGTGCCTGAACGACTACTCGCGCCACTACGGACGGATGTACGAGTACCGCCTGGACGGTGAGGGAGAATGGCTCATGGTGAAGTCGGGCGACGACATACGCCTTGACGGTCTATCGCTCGGCAGCCACACCTTGCAGGTGAGGCTGGCCGGGATGGCGGCCACGATGAAGACGTATAATATAAAGGTGATGCCCTCGTGGGCGGCCGTAATGGAGCTGTTGCTGCTCGCGGCGGCGGCCTGGCTCGGCGCAAGATGGTACAAGAGGCGGCGCAGGATAATGCTGGCCGCAGCGGAACAGGCGGCAGACGGCACTACGGGCAACGGCGACACGCACAAATACGGACGTGTAAAGATTGACGAAGAGGAATGCGAACGCATAGTGCGCCGCATGAAAGGGCTGCTTGAGAAGAACAGGATGTACACAAACCCGGAGCTGAAGATGAGCGAGGTGGCCGACCGCCTGGACATATCGGCCAGCAAGCTGTCGCAGGTGTTCAACCTGTATCTCAACGACAACTACTACGACTTCATCAACCGCTACCGCATAAACGAGTTCAAGCGGCTCATTGCCGAGGGCGAGTATGACCGCTACACGCTCACAGCATTGAGCGAGAAGTGCGGCTTCAAGAAGTCCACCTTCTTCTCGTCGTTCCGCAAGTTCGAGGGCATGACACCCACCGAGTATCTCAAAAAGAAGGGTGTGAGGATATGATTTGGCAACTGGTTTAACGCGAGTCCGGCATAAGGAATAACCCTTCAAACAATAGTACAGCCACTTGTTTTTTCGTTCCGAACAGTCGGTTGGTAACTGTCATTGCCTTAACGGCTACTTGAAGTGAGATTTTTTCATATTGTCTTATACCGAACTCCGTATCAATCAGTAAGACCGCTGCGGCAGGCGGTCTTGTAAAAGGCGGCCTTTCGCATTGTGGAAGGCCGCCTTTTACCGTCTGAAAGACGGCCTTTTGCTCGCTGAAAGGCCGTCGATTGCAAAGCGGGTGCGGCCTGCCGCTTTTCCACCGACGCCTTTACTGGTCGCGTTTCGATTTATGCGGCCGGCCGCCTTGCCGCCATTGCCGCGCGCGTTTTCTGCAACCACCCTTCCAACAGCCCTCAAACTGATTGGATTTTGTTGTTTTTTCAGTCTGTCTAATTTAGCTGCACATGATGTATATTATTGGTAATTAATGATTTACGGCGTTTCAAGTCGGTGTCTAAAACAGTTGGCTGCATACACATACAAATCATTTGACATATATCAATTTTCGCAATACCTTTGCCGCCGAAGACAATTCACCATGAAAACTTTACCGCAAATGGAAACAACGTTAAAATGCAACAATCATGACGTCATAGCCTCTATATACAAGAGGTGTCATGGCAAGCTTCTGGCATACCTGGCAAGCTACACCCACGACGCCATGGACGCGGAGGACATGGCGCAGGAGCTTTTCGTCAAGATGCTGTCCGTCGGCGTAGTCACGGAAGCCACGGCTGAAGCCCTGCTGTTCGTCATGGCGCGGCGCATGATTATCGACGACGCACGCCACAAGGCGTTTGTCCGCCAGAGCATGAAGCAGTTGGCCTGCACCGTGTCGCAGTATGACACGCACTCGGTGGCGAGGCGGCTCGAGGTGGACGAGGCCCTGGCCCGCGAGCAAGCCGTACTCGGCCGTATGGCGTCCAAGCGCGCCCGTGTATATGAGATGTACCGGCACGAGGAACTGTCGGCCAAGGAGATATCCGAACGCCTCAACATCAGCCGCCGCACGGTGGAGACGCACATCTACCTGTCTACAAAGGAGATGAAACGGCAGATGCGCGGCATCGTATAATGAAGAGAATTACAAGCCTAAATCAATTTAACCAAGTTTTAATAGTAGCATCTATGAAACGTAATCTTATCAAAATCTGTCTGCTTACAGGGCTTATAGCCCCGTGCGCGCCGCTGTACGCCGCGCACGGCGCAAGCCCTGTGGTCAACCAACAGCAGACGGTCAAGGGCCACGTTGTCGATGAGACGGGCGAGCCTTTGATTGGAGTAACAGTACAAGTAGTGGGTAAAACGGGAGGCGCCGTGACCGACCTTGACGGCAACTTCACCGTCAACGCCCAAAGCGGCGACCAGCTCAAGGTGTCGTACATCGGCTATGCCGACCAGACGGTGACCGTGAGCGGAGCGACCGTTACCATCCAGATGAAGGCCGAGGACACCGCGCTCGACGAGCTTGTGGTTGTGGGCTTCGGCGTGCAGAAGAAGGAGTCGCTCACCGGAGCCGTTACGGTGGTGGACTCAAAGCAGTTCGAAAACAAGGGCGGACTGTCCTCGCCGCTCCAGGCTTTGCAGGGACAGGTGCCCGGAGTCATGATTACCCGTTCGTCGAGCGCGCCCGGCGACGAGAGCTGGAGCATGAGCCTGCGCGGCGCCTCGTCAATGAACTCTACCGAGCCGCTCATCGTCATCGACGGCGTTGCATACAACAGCGTCAACGACATGCGCCTGCTCAACCCCGACGACATCGAGTCAATCAACTTCCTCAAGGACGGTTCGGCCGCCATCTACGGTAGCCGTGCGGCCGGCGGCGTAGTGCTCATCACCACGAAGAAGGGCCAGTCGGGCAAGCTCCGCGTAGAGTACAGCGGCAGCGCGACGCTCAAGACCGTCGGCCTTATGCCCGAACTGATGAACATCGACCAGTGGGCTACCGGCGTGCGCCAGGCCATCACAAACGACGGTTTCACCACTAACGGCTGGCAGAACTGGTGGGCGTACACCCTGTTGGCGCAGCAGTACAAGGGACATTACATAGACAAGGCCACGCAGCCCGACCCCTTCGGCGGCTCGGCGTTCGGAGACACGGCCGACTTCGTGTTCGACGACACTACCGACTGGCTCGGAACGCTCTTCGGCAGCTCGTGGAGCACCAACCAAAGCCTCTCGCTCTCGGGCGGAACTGACAAGATGTCTTACCGCATATCGGGCAGCTTCCTCTACGACGGCAGCCCCTTGAAGTACGGCAAGAACAACAACCGCCGCTTCAACCTGCGCTTCAACAACACTTACAAGTTCAACAAAATATTCACCCTTGAGAGCAGCATAGCCTACAGCCGCCAGGAGCAGGTGGCCCCGACGCAAATCGGCGCGGCCCTCACCACCAACCTGCCTATGCCCGGCCTGCCCCTCCAGACACTCGACGGCAAGCCTTACGCATGGGGAACATGGGGCTCGCCGCTCGCAAAAATCCAGCATGGCGGCGACAACAAGCTCAGCGTTACGTCGGTGAACATCAGCGAGACGCTGCGCGCCAAGCTGACCGACTGGCTCGACGCGAGCGTAAACATCGGATACAACAGCTCCGACGCGCGCCGCCGCACCGTGCAGAACGCCATCACGTATTATAATTATACGGGCACGACGGAAATAATGAGCGACCCCACGCAGGACGAGTCTTACTTCAAGCAGACCTCCACCCGCACCGACTTCTACAGCTTCTCGGGCTACGTCAACGCCCACAAGACCTTCTGGGACAAGCACAACACGAGCCTCATGCTCGGCGTGCAGTACGAGCTGAAGGACATGGAAGGCTTCGGAGCGCAGTACACCGACATCATCGACGGCATCGATGTCATCAACGGTAACGGCACGCTCACCCTGGCTGGCACCGACGGAAGCACCAACTACCGCAACGCAATACTCTCTTACTTCGGCCGTCTCAATTACGACTTCGACGGCAAATACCTTCTCGAGTTCAACGGACGTTACGACGGAAGCTCGAAGTTCCTGCCCGAAAACCGCTGGGATTTCTTCTGGGGCGTGTCTGCCGGATGGCGCATCAACCAGGAAAGCTGGCTCCGGGACGTGAAGTGGTTGAGCAACTTGAAGCTCCGTGCGTCATACGCCGAGATGGGTTCGCAGAGCGGAATCGACAACTACGACGGCTACCAGTTCTACAACCTTAACACCAACAGCGGCGCTTACGTGGGCAGCGGACTGCTCACATACATCGCCACCAACGGCAAGTTCGCGTCCACTACACGCCAGTGGGAGCGCATAAAGAACTACAACATAGCCCTCGACTTCGGCTTCTTCGACAACCACCTGACAGGTACCGTCGAGGCGTTCATGAAGAAAAACGACAACATGCTTGTCGCAATAACCTACCCCGCCATACTCGGCGACGCCGCCCCGACGGCCAACACGGGCAAGTTTAAGGACTGGGGCTTCGAGGCCAGCCTCAACTACAGCTTCAAGGTAGGCCAGGTTGACGCCCATGTAGGCGGCGACATCACCTTCGCACGCAACGAGCTGACCGACTACGGCGGCACAAGCGTGATGAGCTCGGGCTACACCAGCACGCAGCAGGGCTATCCGCTCAACTCCATCTTCGGCCTGCGCTACGGCGGAAAAATCCAGAACGAGGAGATGCTTGAGGCTTACCTGGCCAAGTATTATGAGAACAACGGCATCGGCATGCCCAACAACCTGCGCGTGGGCGACAACATGTTCTGCGACGAGAACGGCGACGGACGCCTCGACTACAAGGACTACATCTACCTTGGAAGCGACACGCCGGAAATCTCTTACTCGTTCAACTTCGGCGCGGAGTGGAAGGGAATAGACGTCAACGTAGTGTTCCAAGGCTCGGGCAACCGCTTCGTCTACCGTGGAATAAACAACTGGACGGTGCCGTTCCGCAACATGTACCAGAACTTTACGACGTCATGCTTCGGCAACACGTGGAGCGTTGACAACCCCAACGCTTACTACGCGCCCTACACTCTCGACAGCAACATAATCAGTTACAACTACCAGGCAAGCTCGCTTACCGCCCAGGACGCGCGCTACATCCGACTGAAGAACATCACCGTAGGCTACAACCTGCCGAAGTCCCTGCTTCAGAAAATAGGCTTCATCGAGTCGGCGCGCATCTACTTCACGGGTGAAGACCTTTGGGAGAGCACCAAGATTTCAGACGGATGGGACCCCGAGGCCAAGCGCGACGCCAGCGGCGTGCAGCGTTATCCGTTCACACGCAACTTCACTTTCGGACTTAACCTGACATTTTAATTAGCAAACATTATGACACCAAGATATAAAAACATAATCAGCCGTTCGGCCAAGGCCGCCTGCATGGGGCTCGCACTGCTCTGCACATCGTGCCTCGACTTCGAGCCGGAGGCGCAGATGAACGACGCGAGCGTATGGAGCGAGGCCGGCAACTACCAGCTCTTCGCCAACCAGTTCTACGGATGGACGTCCAACCTCCAGTCAGGCGAGACAACCAACTACCGCGCCCGTGTGAACGACGGACCGCACAGCGACATGCGAAGCGACCTGCTCGCCACGCCCAACGTCAACGTGTACAGCGCCGGAACAAACTCAATCCCGTCAACCGACGGCAACTACAACAACCTGTACAAGCAGATTTACTACACCAACCTGCTGCTCCAGAAGGCCGAGGGCTTTGCCAACAAGGACGCAATAGCCGTGCCCGTGGCCGAGGCCAAGTTCTTCCGCGCATACTGCTTCTTCGAGCTTGTGCAGCTCTACGGCGACTGCATACTGCTGACCGAGCCTGCCGACATGGACAGCCCACTCATGAACGCCGAGCGCAACGACCGCGGCGAAGTAATAGACCAGTGCATCAAGGATCTTCAGGAGGCGGCCGAAGGCCTGCCCGACAGGCCCACAGAGGCCGGCCGCCTGTGCAAGGACGCGGCCTGGGCTTACCTCTCGCGCGTGGCCCTCTACGAGGGAACATGGCAGAAGTTCCACACCGGCGGAGCCGACGCTACGGCCAACTCTGAGCGCGTGACGTCGCTGCTCACCACGGCGAAGAACGCCGCCGACGAGGTAATCAAGCGCGGCAACTACAAGCTGTTCTACAACGACCAGCTCGGCACCGAGAGCTACCGCTACATGTTCATACTTGAAGACGCGACGTGCAACCCCGCCGGACTGACCACATCCGCCAACACCGAGTACATCTTCTCGCACCGCTGCCGCATCGAGGACGGCTGGGGCTACAACATATCGCACGCCATGCTCGTAAGCGGACTGTACCCCCTGCGCAAGCTCGCCGACATGTACCGCTGCCAGGACGGCCTGCCCATCGCGAAGAGCGCGCAGTTCAAGGGCTACGGCACAACCACGTCGGAGTATGAGAACCGCGACAACCGCATGCTCACCACGCTCGTGAAGCCCGGCACGAAGACATGGAACGGAGGCGACGCCAACAACTGCCGACTCTCCTGGAACGACGACGACCTCGCACGCGCCAAGGAGCAGACATGCGCCAGCGGCAGCGGATACATGGGGCACAAGTGGGCCGTGGAGCGCAGCGTCAACCCCGGCCAGGAGGCCATGGACTTCCCCGTAATACGCTACGCCGAGGTGCTTCTCAACTTCGCCGAGGCCACATACGAGCTTAACAACGCCATTACCGATCCCGAGCTTGACAAGAGCCTCAACGTAGTGCGCGCCCGCATCAACCCCGACATGGCAAAGCTGAGCAACGCGCTCGTTGACGCCAACGGCCTGAGCATGCGCGAGGAAATACGCGCCGAGCGCACCGTAGAGCTGGCATTCGAGGGCTTCCGCATAGACGACCTCAAGCGCTGGTACACCGCATCGACCGAAATGCCGCAGGACATGCTCGGCGTAAAGTGGCAGGGCACTACCTGGGAAAGCGCCTGGACCGACCAGAGCAACCAGCTCAACGCCGACGGCTGCATCATAATGTCCAGCAACCGCCAGTGGGCCGAGAAGAACTATCTCTACCCCCTGCCCAGCGACCAGACGCAGCTCAACCCCAACATAGGGCAGAACCCCGAATGGAATTAAAAATGAAAAATTAACAATTAAAAAACGGCGCGCAGCCGGACGGTTTGCGAAAGACGGCCTTTCACACCACAACAGGCCGCATTTTACACGGCGAAAGGCCGCCTTTCGCAAGCCCGAAGGCCGCCTTCCATAAAACAGGCGGTGGCCGCCCGCCGCGCCGCAGGCAACATAACCGATAACAACCATAATGATTATGAAAACCAGACAACAGCATAACAACGCGCCGAGGCCGCGCTTCAACGCCATGAGGAAGGCCGCCACGACGCTCGTAGGCTCGCTCGCCGCCGTGGCCGCGCTCACGCTCGCCTCGTGCAGCGACGACGACCTGACCGCCGGCACGACGCCGGCCATAACGCCGGTGTCGCTCGAGTTCAACATGCCCGAAGAGCTGCAACGACTCATCTACACCGACAAGACCGGCTCGGAGTGCCTCCCACTCATCAAGGGCGAGACCGTGCAGATACCCTACACGCTCGAGCCTGACACCGTAACCTTCGCCGACGTGGAGTGGACTTCCAACAACGAGGCCGTAGCCACCGTAGACCAGGAGGGCAACATCACCGCCGTAAGCGGCGACGGCACGGGCAACGCCACCGTCAGCGTGACCCCCGTGGGCTACCTCTCGAGCAGCGGCATCAGCGCGTCAATCAAGGTGGTAGTGTCCAACGAGATGGTACACGCGCAGTCAATCGAAATCAACGCCAACGCCGTCGAGCTATACGGAGGCGACACCCTGCACCTCTCTACCGTCATCGCGCCCGACCACTCTACGTACAAGACCGTCGAGTGGTCGTCGTCAGACGAGAGCCTCGCCACCGTCAGCGCCGACGGCATACTTACGGCGCAGGTGTCCGAAGCCACCATCGCCCCCGTGACAATCACCGCCACGGCCATCGACGGCTCCGGCGTTACCGCCGAAAAGACGTTCAACATACGGCAGATTGTGCAGCCCGAAGAGGTTACAATCGACGCCAAGTATGACAACTCCGTATGGGCTTTCAACGAGAAGACGCTCACGCTCGGCTACACCACCGTGCCGTCAGAGTGCACCACGTCGCTCATCCAGTGGACATCGTCCGACCCGGCCGTGGCTACCGTTGACAACGGCGTGGTGACCTTCACCGGCCGCGGCGACGCAACCATCACCGCAACGTGCCCCGAGACAGGCCAAAGCAGCTCTGTCAAGCTAAGCATACCGTCGGGCTTCGTGCGCGAGACGTACAGCAATCCTGACCGCTTCGTCTTCGCAAGCACCGGCAACGGCAAGCACGAGTGGCGCGACGGACACCTCACGATGATAACCTTCGCAAGCAACGCCACCACGCAGCGCGGCGACCTGCGCAACACGGAGACCATGTACCTGAACGCGGGCAACTACCCGATAATAGCCGTGCGCATGGAGGATGTCAAGGACAAGTACGCTTCCGAGGGCGTAACCCAGCGCAATATCACCCTCGACGGCGCGGGCGACGGCTTCAGCGGCGGCCTCGACGGCAACAACAACAAGTGGCTGCACGACTACAAGTGCAGCGACGGCAGCCACGTCTTCATCTATGACCTGACTGCGCAGAAATGGGCCAACGGCGGACTGCTGCCCACCGACACCGAGGTCGGATTCGGCACGTTCCAGTTCAAGTACGCCGACATCAAGACCATAGACCACACCCTCGAGTACAACGTCTACTGGGTACAGACCTTCAAGACCATGGAGGACGTACAGCAGTACATAGCCGGCGAGGGCCTTACCTACGAAGTAATAAAATAACATAAAACGCATTCATTATGAAACTTAGCAAAATAATGCTCACCGCAGGACTTGCAGCGCTCATCGCGCTGCAAACCTCCTGTCGCGAGAACGAATACGGCGAGGTAGACCTTACCATGCCTTCCGACGACACGCCTACGGAAGAACCCGTCGAGGCGCAGTACCAATATCCGCATCCCTGCATCATGTATTCGCAAGATGACTTCGACTACGTCAAGCAGTCTTTGGCCGACGGCACGGCCCCGCAGGCGGTGCAGGACGAGTTGCAGGCGTTGAAGAACAGCCAGTTCGCACAGCTCTCATACGTAGCCCAGCCGCAAAGCTGCATCGTGCGCGGCGACGACAAGGGCACGCCCATCGACGACGGAACGAACAAGAAGGTTGAGAACTACGCCTACGCCATGCGCGACGCAGGCTCCGCTTTCCAGCAGGCGCTGCTCTACAAGCTTACCGACGACGAGCAGTATGCCGCCGCAGCCGTGAAGACACTCAACGCATGGGCCGCCACCTGCGAAGGCATCTACTCCAACGACGCCAACATGTACCTCGCCGCAGGCGCACAGGGCTACACCTTCGCGACAGCAGCCGAAATGCTGCGCGGCTCACAAAGCTGGAACGACACTGACTTCAACACCTTCTGCAAATGGCTGGTTGACGTCTTCGCAAGCAGGAACGCCGAGTTCCTTGCACACACCGACCCCAACACCTGCGCCCTCCATACATGGAGCAACTGGGACTTGGTCAACCTCTGTTCTTACCTCGCAATCGGCATCCTGACCGAGAACGACGAGATGGTGAACTACGTTGTCAACTACTTCTACAACGGAGCGGGCAACGGTTGCATAAAGAACCTCATCCAAGGACACCACACCGACCCCCTCACCGGCGAGCCGATATACCAGAACCAGGAGAGCGGGCGCGACCAGGGACACGCCGAAATGTCCGCGATGGTGACCGCAAACCTCGCCCAGATGGCCTACACGCTGTTCACGAAGAACCCCGAAGTGACGCAGCTCGACTTCTTCGCCGCTGACGACAACGCCCTGCTGAAGATGGGAGAATACGTAGCCTTGAGCAACCTGCGCAACGGCACGGACAACGCCAACAAGGACGGGCAGTGGGTAATCGCGGCTACGGCGATGCCGTTCACCACGTATGAGTATTGCGTCGGCTGCTCATGCAAGGACAAAAACCACAGCGCGACGCATACGCAGCTGGCCAACGACGAGGGCCGCGGCAGCGTGCGCCCGGGCTGGGAAATCTATTACAACCACTACAAGCGCGTCAAGGGCCTGTCGGGCGGCTTTACTTACGTAAAGCAGTTTGCCGACAAGCTGCGCCCCGAATGCGGCGTGGGCGAAGGCCAGAACCGCTACGGCACGAACTCGGGAGCGTTCGACCAGCTCGGCTGGGGCACCCTGATGCTTTACCGCGGAGAGTAAAGGCGGCTGACAATAACTGTCTTTGCGGGGGCGGCGGAACGCCCCTGCAAAGACATTATTACAACAACGGCTAAACAATGAATAATTACATGAAAAAACATTTGCTTTTAGTTGCATTTGCCATGTTGGGCAGTGCCAACATATTTGCGCAGGATGTGGAGAAGGAGACTTTGACACCTACGGCCGACACGTTTGTAAGAAGCAGCGCCGCAGACAACAAGTACGGCGACAAGGATGCGCTGGAGATTTGGACTGCGGCTGACGGAACCGACTTTGTAGGCCTGATGTCGTTCTCTCTTCCTGAAAAAGAAGGATATGAAGTAAAGAGCGCAAGGCTCGTGCTCCACACCGAACGCGTGAAGGGAGACCGCAAGCTCACCATTTATCCCTTCGGCTATGCCATAAATGAAGGCGGCGACACATACAACACCCAAAAGGAGAACATCGCCGCAGCGCGTGGGGAAACTCCTCTCGTTGCAGACGTGGAGCTGAACGGGCAAGGCGGAAAGGCGTTTTTTGACGATATCGCCGACGAGTACAAGAACATCGAGGCATGGACTACGGAGTTTGACATTACCGATTACGTGGCCGGCATAGGCAGCGGCGACGTCAACCTGATGTTCACTCACAACGGCGAGAAAGGCCAGGAGGTGAAGGTTTATACCAAAGAGGCCGGCGACGTTACGATGAAAGACGGCGTCACCGTGTTCAAGGGGGAAGACCTTGTGCCCGAGCTGGTCGTCGAGTATGCTCCTATAGACGGAACTGTAGACAAGGAGACGCTGGGCACAACCGCCGACACGTTTGTAAGGAGTTCTGCCGCCAAGAACAAGTACGGCGACAAGGACGCGATGGAAATTTGGACCGCATCGGACGGCACAGACTTCGTCGGACTGATGTCGTTCACTCTTCCAATGAAGGAAAACAGCGAGATATCGAAGGCCGTACTTGTGCTCCACGCCGAGCGTGTGAAGGGCGACCGCAAGCTTACAATCTATCCGTTCGATTACACCATAAGCGAAAGTGACGACACTTACGAGAGCCAAAGCCAGAATATCGACGCCGCACGCCAGGAAACTCCCATCATCGAGGAAGCCGAGCTGAACGGACAAGGCGGCAAGGCCGTGACCGACGAGCTGGCCGACGAATACAAGACCGCCGACGCATGGAAGACCGAACTTGACGTGACTGAATACGTCGCAGGCATAGGCAGTGGCGAAACCGGCCTGCTGCTCTGCCACAATGGAGAAAAAGGACAGGAGGTGAAGGTCTACACCAAAGAAGTGAAGGACGTTACGCTGAAAGACGGCGTGACCGTGTTCAAGGCCGAGGACTTGCGCCCCAAGCTGGTAATAACATACACCACGCCGACCGGCATCAACGAGGTTGAGACCGTAGAGCCTGTAGCCAAGGCTAAGGAAGGCATCTATACTATCAGCGGCGTGCGCGTAGCCAAGGCCGACCGTCCGGGCATCTACATCATCAACGGCAAGAAAGTGCTTGTAAGGAATAAGTGATGAAGAAACTTGTTTACATACTGTTTATAATACTCTTTGCAAGCTCCCCTCGCGCTTTCGGCGTTGAGGGGAGCCGCGTTTACCGCTGGCAGGCGGAGCTGAAGGGCTGCGTCTCCGGCGAGACGGGGCGCGCCCCGGTGGCCTACATGTGGCTGCCCGAGGGCGCGGAAGAGGTGAAGGCCGTGATGCTGGCGCAGCAGAACATGACGGAAGAGGCGCTCTTCCGCATGGCCTCGTTCCGCCAAAGGCTTGCTGAAATGGGTGTTGGCTTGATATGGGTTGCCCCGGCGTTCACGCAGAACTGGGCTCCCGAAAGCGGCTGCCAGCAGACGTTCGAGCGCATGATGGCCGACCTCGCCGCCGCGAGCGGCCACGAAGAACTGGCCCGTGTGCCCGTCGTCCCCTTCGGACATTCGGCCCAGGCCACGTTCCCCTGGAACTTCGCGGCGTGGAATCCGCAGCGGACGCTCTGCATAGTGTCGTTCCACGGCGACGCGCCGCGCACCAACCTGTGCGGCTACGGCGGTGCAAACGTGGAGTGGGGACGCACGCGCAACATCGACGGCATACCCGGACTGATGGTCGAGGGCGAGTATGAATGGTGGGAGGCGAGGGTCACTCCTGCGCTGGCCTTCCGCATGATGTACCCCGGGAGCTGCGTCTCCTTCCTCTGCGACACCGGCCGCGGCCACTTCGACTGCTCTCCGCGCACGGCCGAATACATTGCCCTGTTCATCAAGAAAGCCATAGAGCAGCGCATGAACGCCGACGGCTCCCTGCGCCGCATCGACCCGCGCAGCGGCTGGCTTGCGCCAAGATATTGTACGGACTTGCCGCAGAACGACGGCGACGGTGCCGGGCAGCCCACCTACGTTGCGCCGTCAGAATATCCGGCCGCGCCCTTTGCCGAGTACAAGGGCGACCCTCACGACGCCTTTTGGTATTTCGACGAAGAGATGGCGCGGCTTACCGAGGCACGCCACGCCGAGAGTCGGGGCAAGCGCGTGCAGCATGTGGGCGTGAGGGTGAACGGCTGCCCCGTGCCCTTTGACGCGCGTCTGCAAGGCGGCATGGCGGCGGAAGTAGAACTGAATGGTGTCGGCGCGGAGTTCACCGTCGAGGCCGTGTACACCGACTCGACGCACGTCAGCCTGTCTGACGAGCACGGCACGGGCCGGCCTTACATGGAAGTGGTGAGCGGTCCGGTGCGCAAGGTGGGCGACAAGACGTTCCGCTTCGTGGAATACGAGGCCGGATGGGATAATCCTGGGCGCTCGCTCGTCATCTGGCTGGCCGCCGTGGCCGACGCCGACGACCGCTACCGCGGCTGCGTACAGCCGGTGAAGGTCGTGGTGAAGGTGAAAAGCGAGAAGTAGATATGCCGCATTTCATCGTGCGAAAGGCCGCAAAGCACGCGCCAAGATGCCGTCTCTCACAAGCCGAGAGACGGCATCTTGATTTGTAATAAATACACTCTATTTACTTAGACTTTTTTGTAATGTAGGCAGATAGATTTCAATATTGATATTATTTGACTTTGTCGCTTAAAACAATTAAAACCCACTTACAGAATGATTTGTTATATTTACAAAAAGAAAAAATATTGCAACATTACATAATTTTCTTACATAAATATTATAGATATGGTATATTTTGTTTATATTTGCACACTTGATTAATAAAGATGAGCCATGACAATAAGCGAGACTGTCAAATGGTTCAATTCCATTTTTGACATTAATAAAAGCGGAATCCAGACAAAAAGAGATTTTTGTATTGGATTTACTTCTGACATTGAGCATGTCAAAAAGAAAAATGATGCCATAAACCTGCTTGGTACAACCAAATGCGACAGTTTAAAAGTAGCACAGGAACTGATTGATTCCATGCGTGACGAAGGTTATGAAACACCACAGGAGCAACTGGAACTTAAGACGCTCCCCGTATTCATATATATGTATAAAAAACCCAACAATTGATACCATGTTGAACAACAATCAAAAATCGGTGTATGCATCCGAAATATTCAAATTGGCAGAAGGAAAGGAAGACAAGATATTCTATAATTCAAGTGCAGAACATGCATCCATCGTACACCAGGCATTAGCAAAATACGCTACTGATTATATATATATATTCAGTAGCAGCATGTGTACCGACGTGTCCAACAATCCTGAATATTGCAACTCAATAAAAACATTCCTTGACGCAAACAAGGAACATTCGATTAGAATCATTTTGACCGACTACACAAGTAATTTCCAAAATACAAACATCGCAAAATTACTTGCAAATTATCCATTACAGGTTTCTGTCAAGAAATATGACGGCTGCGTGATGTATAAAGGTGCGCCCGCACATTTTACAGTATCCGACAATCGTGCTTTCAGGCTTGAAACAGACATAAAAGAACGTATGGCATTCGGCAATTTCAATTCTCCCGAACAAGCCCAAGAACTAAAAGATATTTTTGAACGGATATTTAACTCCGAATTGGCCAAAGACGTACCATTGAATTTGAATTAAAACCGATTTTAATTCATTGTTGTAATGGATAATATACAATTAGTAGATTTCAATGATTTGTTCGTCATCGCTATTGGCGTGTCAATGGCATATATTATTTTTGAAGGTAAGCAGCAATCTTCTTTCTTCCATGCCCTTTCAAGAATAACGGAAACATTGAAAAACTGGGTGTTGGATATAAAAACAAAACCCCAACAGCGAGAAGAAGCCGTAATAACCCGAATCGACTATTTTTTAAAATCCAAGCTCCTGAAAGACAAGACACAAGGGGCATTGGAATTAGTCAGCAAGAAAGCGAAAGAAGTTGTAGACAAAGTACATGAATTGGAGTCGTGGAGCGATAAAAAACTAAAGTTCCATACACAGACAAGATTCCTTTCAATAATATCATATGATTGTTTCTTATTTGGCATATTCGTCCTGTTTGCCGGGGTTTTTCAAAACAAATGTTGCATCGGCATAAATGGGTTGTTGGAGGTGATGCTTTTATCCATGCTTGTTTTGTTAGTGCATTGCCTTTGGTTTGAAAAGCTGGAAATGAATAAAAAATGGCAAAAAATCCTTGGGCCAGGTTTTATTCTACATAGCTTGGTTTTCATAACAGCGTTGTGGTTCGGCTTATGCAATAAAGACATGTCTTATATCTGTTTAGATAAAGGTGTATTGCCTATTTGTTGTTCTGTCGCATGTTTTACCGGATTCATTGCGTATTTGTTGATGAATATATTGTCAAACTTTGTATTGGCTGTAATCATCTTATTTAAAATAAGCCGTTTAAAAATATCGACAAACGCAAAAGACCATGAAAATGACATGAAACGATATAACAACGAACTAAATAGAATTGAGAATCAACTTAAAGAAGAAAAATTGTCACAAAGTATAAATATCTCTGGTGGCAGTATACGTACTGTTGGAAATTAAACTGAACATGACGATTTGCGAGGCGGCCTTTTGCAATGCGAAAGGCCGCGAAACGCGCGCCAAAATGCCGTCTCTCACAAGCCGAGAGACGGCATTTTGCGTAGTGCCTGGAACTCAACGGGTTGCACAGCAGCCGCGAAACGGCAAAAAACGGCCTGCGTCTTTACGTGAAAACGCAGGCCGAAACGTATTATATATAAGGTAAAACGGTAAGAAGTAAAAAGGTAAAACCGCCTTCGGTGAGTGTGAAAAGGCGGGACGTTTGGAAGGTGAGAGGTTGGATGCAGGGATAACATACGTCGAAAATTGACAATAAACCAATGATATGAAAGCAAAACAACTGTTCTGCGCGAGCGCGGTGCTGTTCGCGTTTTTCATCCAAGGCTTCTGCGACATCGTGGGCATATCGTCTGAATACGCCCGCGAGGCGTTCGGCTGGAGCCACACCATGGCCGGTTTCCTGCCGTCGATGGTGTTCGTGTGGTTCCTGTTCGTGAGCATCCCCGTGGGCATAAAGATGAACAAGTGGGGGCGCAAGAACACCGTGCTCATAGGCATGGCCGTAACCGTAGCGGGCATGCTGGTGCCCCTTGTGGGCTCGGCGTGGGCGTGCCTGGTGGGCTACGCCGCGCTCGGCATAGGCAACACCGTGCTGCAAGTGTCGCAGAACGCGCTCGTGCGCAACGTGTTCACCGACGAGAAGCTGCTCACCAGCAGCCTCACGGCGGGCCAGGTGGTCAAGGCCGTGTCGTCGTTCTGCGGCCCGTTCCTGATGCTCTTCGCCGTCAACGTATTGGGCGGAGGCGACAAGGCGTCGTGGTACCTGGTGTTCCCCGTGCTCGGTGCGCTGACGCTCCTTAGCGCGTTGTGGCTCTGGCTGTCGCCCATCGAGCGCGAACCGGCGGAGGAGAGCAGCGTGTCAGTGGGCAAGACGCTCTCGCTCTTGGGCGACAAGGCCATCCTGCCGCTCTTCCTCGGCATCTTCTTCGCCGTGGCAATAGACGTAGGTACCAACTTCGTAAGCTCGAAGGTGATGATTGACCGCTTCGGCTGGGACGTCACCGAGGCCGGCATCGCGCCGCAAGTCTACTTCATATGCCGCACCGTGGGCGCGTTCCTCGGCGTGTTCGTGATGACCCGGGTGTCGTCAGTTACGTACTTCCGGTGGAACATCGTGGCCTGCATCGCCGTCATACTGGCGCTCGCCCTGTGCCCCCTCGGCACGTCGGCTACGCTCGCGCTAATCGGCGCGGTGGGCTTCCTGTGCAGCTGCGTGTTCCCGACCATCTACTCGGCTGCCGTACAACAGGCGCCCGACAAGGCCAACCTGATATCAGGCCTGATGATTACCGCCGTGGCCGGAGGCGGCGCGGCTACTCCCTTGATAGGCTGGGCTACCGACAGCTTCGGCTCAATCACCGCCGGGGTATGCGTGCTGCTGCTCTGCGCCGGATACCTGACCTACTGCGCGTTCCTGTGCAAAAACAAATGAAAATACCGTGAGACCGATGAAGAAACTTATATTATCAGCCGCCCTCATGCTGCTGCCAGCGGCCATGCAGGCGCAGTATGTGTCTGAAGTTTGGTGTCCCGACAACGGCGACGGAACGTACACCAACCCCGTGCTCTACGCCGACTACAGCGACCCCGACGCCTGCGCCGTGGGCGACGACTACTATCTTACGGCCAGTTCGTTCAACTGCATACCCGGACTTCCCATCCTCCACTCGCGCGATTTGGTGAATTGGGAAATCATAGGGCACGCCCTCCAGGAGCAGACTCCGCGCGAGGTGTTCGACCGCGCGGCGCACGGCAAGGGCGTGTGGGCGCCCGCCATACGCCACCACGACGGCCAATTCTATATTTATTGGGGCGACCCAGACTATGGCATAATGATGGTAAAGGCCGCCGACCCGCGCGGACAGTGGAGCAGCCCAGTATGCGTAATCGATGGAAAGGGCATGATTGACCCCTGCCCTCTTTGGGACGAGGACGGCCGCTGCTACCTTGTCTACGCCTTCGCGGGCAGTCGCGCCGGGCTGAACAGCGTGCTCGCCATGCGCGAACTGTCGGCCGACGGCACGCGTGCGGTAAGCTCTCCGCGCATCGTCTTCGACGGCGGACAGGTGAACCACACCACCGAAGGCCCGAAGCTGTACAAGCGCGACGGCTGGTACTGGATAATGTGCCCGGCCGGCGGAGTGCAGCACGGATGGCAGCTGGCCATGCGCAGCAAGAGCATTTACGGCCCTTACGAGTGGAAAGTGGTGATGGCGCAAGGCCAAACCGATGTCAACGGCCCTCACCAGGGGGCTTGGGTGCACACCGCCGGGGGCGAAGACTGGTTCCTGCACTTCAACGACCAGTACGCCTACGGCCGCGTAGTGTGCCTCCAGCCGGTAACTTGGAAGGACAACTGGCCCGTCATGGGGCGCGTGCCCGACAAGGGTTATTGCGGCGAGCCGTACACAACGTACCGCAAGCCGAAGTCGGCTTCAACCGTAATAGTCAATCCGCAGGAGAGCGACGAGTTCGACTCCGGCGAACTGGGGAAGCAGTGGCAGTGGCACGCCAACTACTCGCAATACTTCGGAATGCCGACCAACGCAGGCTGCCTGCGCCTCTACACGCATTATCTCGGCCATGAGGCGAAGAGCCTATGGGACGCTCCCAACCTGCTGCTTCAGAAGCTTCCGGCTCCCGAGTTCACCGCTACGGCCAAGCTGCGCTTCGCTTCGAAGGAGCAGGGACAGTACGGCGGCATCGTGATGATGGGCATGGACTACCGGGCGTTGACCGTAAACCGCACGGGCGACGGCTTCGCCCTCGAGCTGAGAAGCTGCCGCGGAGCCGACACGGGCGGCGCGGAGACTGTGGAGACGCTGGCCCGGCTGGAGCCGACCGAGCGCGACACTATCCCCTACTCGCCTGCCGTTTACATCGACATATACATGCGCATGAGCGTCAGCGGCGGCATGTGCCAGATGGCTTACAGCCTCGACGGCAAGCGTTTCAAGGCCGCAGGCGCGCCGTTCAAGATGCGCCAGGGCAAATGGATAGGCGCGAAGATGGGCTTCGTGAGCGAGACCAGCCAGACAAGCGGCAACCGCGGATGGCTCGATGCCGACTGGTTCAGGGTGGAGAAGTATAAAGGTGAGAAGGTGAGAGAGTGAGAAGGTGGGAATGAGTTACCAAAGTCAAACAATATAAAAGCAAAAAGGTTGATGTTTTTAAGGTAAAAAGCAGGAAGGTAAAAGGATTGGAATAGAAAACGCGCTGGCGGTCGGTTGGGAAACAACTGGCAGTCAGCGCGTTTCCAATATGCAGTATCTTACAATGCAAAAGACCGTCTTACGCGTTACGGAAGGCGGCCTTTTAGAGTGCGGTTTAAGCGGATTACAAATCCTTATAGTAAATTCCGGCGTATTGCAAATCCGCCGGAACATATTACCAACAGCCTGAATTGCAGCGGAGATGCGGCGTAAGACGTATAAAAAAATGCGGCCTATCACAACGCGGAAGGCCGCATACGGCACGCCGAAAGGCGGCGCGGTTTGCCGCCGTCCGCCGTGGCTGATTAAATCATTTACCGTTGATTCTGCCTACTTATCCATGTGGAAAGCGTTGATTAGCAAGTCAAAGAGCCTTGTATTCAGATAGAAATTGTCACGCCCAAGTTTCATTTTGCTTAGCAGTCCGTTACCGACCAGCTGGTTCAGGTATGATGTTGCCGTCGGTCGGGTTACGTTCAATTCGTTGCAAACGAAATCTATCTTTGTGTAAGGATGGCGGAACAGGTTGTTGAGCAAGTCTTGCGAATAAATCTTAGGAAGCTCCTTGCGGATTTTCTGCTTGTATTCCATCATCAGCTTCTTTATGTCCAAAATCAAGGAAACAGTCTCAACCGACGTGTCTTCAAGTCCTTTCAGCATGAACAAAATCCATTGTTCCCAATCCCCGTCATCCCTGACGGCTTGTATCAGGCGATAATATTCGCCTTTATTCTTAATTATATAACGGCTCAGGTAGAGCACGGGCAAGTCCAGCAATCCTTGGAGCACAAGATATAGTATGTTGACAATCCTTCCGGTTCTTCCGTTCCCGTCGGAAAAAGGATGTATGCTTTCAAACTGGTGGTGTATGATGCACATTTTCACGAGCGGGTCTAAATCGCTCATTGCGTCATCGTTTATGAATCTTTCAAGGTTGGACATATAAGAAACTATCTCGTCGTAGCTTTGAGGCGGCTGATAGACGGTTTCTCCTGTACGGTCGTTTATCAACGACGTTCCCGGGGTGCTTCTAAAGCCTGCGTCGTTGTGCTTAATACGCCTGTAAATCTCGCAAAAGTCATTACAGGTCAACAATCCGTGCTTCTTCACCAATTCGAATCCGTACAGCAAGGCGCTTGAATAATACTGCACCTCCTTTGCCGCAGGCGAAACAGCTGTATGGAAAGACAGTTCGGCTTTATAAAGCTCATCGTGGGTAGTGATGATGCTTTCCACGGCGGAACTGTCTTTTGCCTCTTGCAAAGAAAGGGTGTTTATCAAGATAGTCGTGTTTGGTATTGACAATACGGCTCCTTTCAGTTCAGCCAGTCGGCGGTGTGACCGGGCGACTTGTTTCAACACGGCTTTTGTTTCAACTTCTATTTTAAGCGGTAACGTCGGTATCCTATACATGGAAAGAACTTTTATATATCCATGCAAATATATAAAGAAAAACGCATTTTTTTTACATGATAAAAGACAAATGTAAAAAAAATGCGTTTTCCTTTATACGCTACGGTACGAAACGTCTGGCTCCTGTCGCCTGATTTTATCATTTTTTTACATGACTACGTAACCTGTGGTTGCCGCGGGCGGAGTGGCATGGCAAAGGTGACGACGACGCAGGTGGAAACATACTACGAATAGCACGGAAAGCATCGTGAACGACGCAGAAGGCTGTGTCGTCTCACATCCTTAGCACGGCGCGGCGCTCGTCTTCGGGAAACTTCTCGATGGCGTAGCGCAGCATGGTGCGCGGCATACGGTGCACATGCTCGTAGACGAAGGCGCGCAGGTGGGCCATGTCGCGCTTGCCGGCCTCGCGCAGCATCCAGCCTACGGCCTTGTGCATGAGGTCGTGGGTGTGGTTAATCAGGAGCAGGGCGAGGCGGAAGGTGTCGTCAAGGTCTTTGGCCTTTATGAAGGCGAAGGTCGAGACGATGGCTATGCGGTTGTCCCAGAGCAGGGGACTGGCGGCAAGCTCGTACAATATGCCGCGCGGCTTGTCGGCGAGGTATTTGCCTACGACGTGCGGCGCGGAGAGGTCAACGAGGTCCCAGTTGTTTATGCGGCGCGTGTTGGCAAGGTACGTTTTATAAATAAGTCCGGCTTCTTCAGCCGTGGCACGCTCCATCTTCTCGGCCATTATGAGCAGTGCGCAGAGGCGCGCCTCGTGCCATTCCGACTGCAAGAGAGCCTCAACGGCGGCAAGGCTTGCGTCCTTATGCCGCCGGGCAACGCCGCGCGTGAGCGGCACGGGCAGGCCGAGGAAGCGGTCGCCCTCGCCGTACTGGCCCTTGCCCGTCTTGAAGAAGCGTGCCAGGTGGCGCGCCTTCTCCTCGCCGCCGAGGGCCGAAAGCTCGGCGATTATGATATCTATATCAGTCATTTTACTGTCTTTCTCACCTTCTCAATTTCTCACCTTTTCACCATTTCACGCTTACTTCCACCCTCCGCCGAGCGCCTTGTAGAGGTTTACGGTGGCGAGTCGGCTCTCCAGGAGGGCGTTGTTAAGGCTTATTTGCGCGTCGAGGTATGTACGCTGCGCGTCGAGAAGGTCCATGTAGCCTATGGCTCCGTTGACGTACTGCACGAGGGCGAGCGACAGGTTGGTCTTCGACGAACTTTCGAGGGTGTAGCGCGTCTTGTATATCTCCTTCACCTTGTTGAAGTTGGCGATGGCGTCGTAAGCGTCGCGGAAGGCCGTGAGCACGGCTTTCTCGTAGGCATACGTGGCTCGCTCGCAGGCCGCCTTGGCCGCCTTGTGGCGCGCCAGGTTCTTGCCCATGGCGAAGACGGGTTGCAGGAGGCTGACGCTAAGCAGGTGGTAAGGCGACTTGAGCAGGTCTTTCAGCTCCTCGCTCTCCGCGCCGAGGCTGGCCGTAAGCGTGATGTTTGGGAACATGTTGGTATACGCCACGCCCACGGCGGCGTTGGCTGCGATGAGCTCCTGCTCGGCCTCGCGCACGTCGGGGCGGCGCTCCAGCAGCTTCGAGGGCAGGCCTACGGGCAGGCTGTCAGCCAGTGTAAGCTCCTGCGGCAGGGCGGCGCGCACTATGTGGCGCGGATAGTCGCCGGTGAGGAAGGCCAGCTCGTTCTCCTTCGCGGTGATTTGCCGCTCGAGGTCGGGCACGAGTGTGGCCGTGCGCGACAGCTCGACCTGCGCCTGGCGGTAGGTCACTTCCGACGTAAGTCCGCCCTCGTAGCGTATTTTGGCCAGGTGCTCGCTCTCGCGACGCGCCGTAAGTGTCTGTTGCACGATGTCAAGCTCGTTGTCGAGCGCGACAAGCTCGTAGTACGCCTGCGCCACCTCGGCTATGAGGCTCATGCGCACGGCGCGCTGGTTCTCGACCGAAGCCATGAACTCGGCGATGCTGGCGTCGCGCGCCCAGCGCAGCTTTCCCCAGAGGTCGAGCTCCCAAGAGATGTTGGCCTTTAGGTCGAACTGGTCGTCGTCCGATGGCGAGTCGCCGCCATAGTTGTCCTGCTCCTTCTCGCCGTACACCCTGAGACCGAGCGAGGGGAAGAGCGCGGCGTAGTCGATGCGCTTGCGTGCGGCCATCTCCTTCACGCGTGCGGCGGCCATGAGCATGTCCTTGTTGTACTCGAGCGAGCGGCGTATGAGGCCTTGCAGCAGCGTGTCGGTGTATATTTCGTTCCACGAGCGGTCGGCCAGCGACACCGAGTCGGTGTCACTCACAGCACCGAGCGTGGCCGGCATGTCGATGTCGGGGCGCACGTAGTGGTGTCCGATTTTGCACGATGCCAGCATGAGCAGCGCGGCCGCGAAGGCCGTGAGCGTGCGTATGTGGTTGAGTTTGCTTGTCATAATGTTTCCTTTTGTTGTAAAGCCTCGGGTTGGCCACCGCCCTTCTTGGCCTTGGCCCTGTACACCCGGGTGAAGAAGAACGGTATGAGCAGTATGCCCACGGTGACGGCGGCTATCATGCCGAAGAACACGCCCGTGCCTATTGCGCGGCGGCTGGCCGCTCCGGGGCCTGATGCGAGCACCATGGGCAGTATGCCGAGGATGAAGGCGAACGACGTCATGAGGATTGGGCGGAAGCGCAGGCGGGCGGCGTTCAATGCCGCGCGGAACACGTTGACGCCGCGGTCGGCCTCGTCCTTGGCGAACTCTACGATGAGGATGGCGTTCTTTGCGGCCAAGCCCATGAGCATCACGAGGCCTATTTGGAAGTAAGTGTCGTTCTCGAGGCCGCAAAGGGTGATGCCTACGTATGCGCCGAGGGCCGCCACGGGCAGCGACAGGAGCACCGCCACGGGCACGCTCCAGCTCTCGTAGAGCGCGGCGAGGAAGAGGAACACGAAGATGAAGACCAGCGCGAGGACGAGCCCCGTCTGCCCTCCGGCCTGCTTCTCTTGGTATGACAGTCCGCTCCACTCAAGCCCAATGTTGTCTGGCAGGTGGCGGCGCACCAGCTCCTCCATCACCTCCATGGCTTGGCCGGAGCTGTAGCCCTGCGCGGCCGTTCCGCGTATGACGGCCGTGTTGAACATGTTGAAACGCTTTATGCTGCCCGGGCCGGTTGTGTAGCTGGTCGTGCCGAGGGCTGTCAGCGGTATCATGTCGCCGTTGGCGCCGCGCACGAAGTAAAGGCTTATGTCGTCGCGGTGCTCGCGGTAGGGCGCTTCGGCCTGTATGTAGACGCGGTATATGCGGTTGAACATGTTGAAGTCGTTGACGTACACCGAGCCGGTATATGCCTTGATGGTCGAGAACACGTCGGCCATGGGCACGCCGAGCATCTTCACCTTGTCGCGGTCAACGTCGAAGTACAGCTGCGGTATTTCGGCCTGGAGCGACGACGACAGGCCCGACAGCTCCTTCCTCTTCGACGCATAGTACATCAGAGTGTCGGCGGCGCGCACCAGGTCGTCGTATGTGGCGTCGCCGTGCGCCTCGAGCTGCATCTCGAAACCGCCCGAAGAGCCGAGCCCCGGGATGACGGGCGGCGTGGAAAGGTAGAACTTGCACTCGGGATATTCAGTCAGTTCGCGGCTCACCGAGGCCATGATGTCGGCGATGGTGGTGTCGTCGCGCTTCTTCCATTCCTTCAGAATGACGGTAAGCTGTGCGCGGTTCTGGCTGGTGCCGACGCGCGGACTGGTACCCGTCACGTTCTGGACGTACTCCACCGAGGGGTCCTGCATGAGGAATTTCACGGCGCGGTCGGTCACGGCTCGTGTGCGTTCGAGCGTCGTTCCCTCGGGCATCTCAAGCTCTACGGTGAAATATCCCTGGTCCTCGGCCGGCAGGAAGCTGGTAGGCGTGAGGCGGTAGAGTATGAAAATCATGATTAGCACCATGCAGAAGCCTATACCCACGCGGCGCGGATTCTTTATTATGTGGCCTATTCCGGCGAGATACTTGCCGTTGCCGAAGTCGAGCCAGCGGTTGATGGCTCTGAAGATGCGGTTCTTGGGCTTGTCCTTGTCGGTAGGGCGGAGTATGAGCGAGCACATCACCGGGCTCAACGTGAGGGCCACGACGGTGGAGAGCAGCACGGAGATGACTATTGTAACGCTGAACTGGCGGTACAGCTGGCCGGTTATGCCCGAAAGGAAGCTCACGGGGACGAACACCGCCGCCAGCACCATCGACGTTGCCACGAGCGCGCCGGTCAGTCCGCTCATGGCCTTCTTGGTGGCCTCGTAGGGCGAGAGATGCTCCTCGTCCATGATGCGCTCTACGTTCTCCACCACCACTATGGCGTCGTCAACCACCAGTCCGATGGCGAGCACGAGGCCGAGCAGCGTCAGGATGTTGAGCGAGAAGCCCATGATGAGCATGAATCCGAACGTACCTATGAGCGAGATGGGCACCGCCACGAGTGGTATTACCGTGGCCCTCCAGCTCTGGAGGAAGAGGAACACCACCACGATGACGAGCACGAGGGCCTCGAAGAGCGTCTTGTACACCTCGTGGATTGACTCCGATATGTACGTAGTCATGTCGAACGGCACCTCGTATTCCAGGCCTTCGGGGAAGGTCTTGCTTATTTGCTCCATGGTCTCCTTCACCCTCTCGGCCACCTCCATGGCGTTCGCGCCGGGCAGCATGTACACGCCCAAGACGGCGGCGTTGCCTCCGTTGATGCCGCTCTCGGTGTTGTACGACTGCGCCTCGAGCGACACGCGGGCCACGTCCCTAAGCCTGATTAACGAGCCGTCGGCACCGGCGCGCAGCACGATTTCCTCAAACTGCGCCACGGTTGACAGTCGGCCCTGCGCCGTAATGGGTATGGTGAAGTCGAGCCCCGAGACGGGTTGCTGGCCGAATACGCCTGCGGCCGACTCGCGGTTCTGGTCTTTCAGGGCGTTCTGCACGTCCTGCACGGTCAGTCCGAAGCTGGCCAGGCGCGCCGGGTCAACCCAAATCTGCATGGCGTAGTAGCGGCTTCCGATGTTGGAGACGCGCCCCACGCCGGGTATTCGGCGCAGCAGGTCGAGCACGTTGAGCGTGGCGAAGTTGCTAAGGTAGATTTCGTCGAACTTCGGGTCGTCCGACGTAAGGCAGATGGTGAGCAGCTGGCTGGCGGCCTGCTTCTCGATTTCGATGCCGTTCTGCACTACTTCGGCAGGCAGGCGCGACTCCGCCAGCTTTATGCGGTTCTGTATCTCGACGGCCGCGAGGTCGGGGTCTGACGAGATGTCGAACGTCACCGTGGCCGAGAACGAGCCCGAGTTGGAGCTGTTAGACTCCATGTAGAGCATACCGGGCGTGCCGTTGAGCTCCTGCTCGATGGGCGTAGCCACGGCCTGCGACACGGTCAGCGCGCTCGCGCCGGGGTAAGACGCGCTGATTTTGACCACCGGCGGCGTTATTTGCGGATACTGGTCGATGGGCAGCATGGTAAGTCCGATGAGACCCACGATGACTATCAGCACCGATATGACGATTGAGAATACCGGGCGGTCTATGAAGAAGTTTACTTTCATTTGTCAGACGGTTTGGTTCATTTGGCTTTGCCCTGCGCGGCCTTTTGCCGCGAGGCCGGGCGCACCTTCATGCCGGGCGCAAGCTTGTTGTAGCCCTCGGTCACTATCATCTCGCCGGGAGCGAGGCCTCGCTCCACCACGACATTGTTGCCGAACTCGGGTCCAAGCTCGATGAAGCGGCGCTCGGCCGTAGAGTCGCGGCGCATCACGAAGACGTACGCCCCACCTTTTTCTATTATAAGGGCCTTCTGCGGCACGACGGTGGCGCGCTCGCGCACGTCGAGCAGGGCGTGCACCTTGGTGAACTGTCCGGGCAGCAGCACGTGCTCGGGGTTGGGCATCTCGGCGCGCACGGAGAAGGTGCCCGTCTTGGGGCTTACCTGCGGCGCGGCGAAGTCTACCAGCCCCTTGTGCGGGTAGACGCTGTTGTCGGCCAGTGTGATGGTGACGAAGGGCTGCCATGAGCGCGACGAGTCGCGCTGCCCGAGGTTGACGTTGCGCTCCTTGCTCTTGAGGTAGTCGAGGGCCGTCATGCTGAAGTCGACGAGCACCGTGTCGCTCTTCACCACCGTAGCCAGGAGCGACTCTCCGCCGGGGCCTACCAGCGCGCCCTGGTCAACAAGACCCTCGCTGATGTAGCCCGATATGGGCGAGCGCACGATGGTGTAGCCCAGCTCCTGCTCGGCCTGGTCGAGGTCGGCGCGGCTCATGCCGAGGCTTGCCACGGCCGTCTCGTAGGCGGCAATGGCGTTGTCGAGGTCAACGCGGCTGGCGGCGTTCTGCTCGAACAGGGGGCGTATGCGGTCAAGGTCGCGCTTGGTCTTGAGCACCAGGGCGGAGTCCTTGCGCAGCTGCGCGCGCGCCTTGTCGGCCGCGGCCTTGTACTGGCGCTGGTCTATGACGAAGAGCACCTGCCCCTTCCTTACATACGTTCCCTCGGCGAAGGCCATGCGCTCGAGGAAACCCTCGACGCGGGCCCTGACCTCGACGAACTGCTGCGCGCGGACGCGCCCCACGTAGTCGCCGTAAATCTCGACGTCGTCCACGCCCACGGGCATGACGGCCACCAAGGGCGGCTCGGGCTCGTCCTTCCTGGGCCAGGTGATTATAACATACGCCACGACCACCGCGGCCATGCAGCCGAGCATGAGCGTGATGCGCTTCTTGCGCCGCCTAAGCTCGCGCCTGGTAAAAAGCTTACGTATTCTCATTCCGTTTTCCTTAAACAAATCCATAATTATAAGACAAGCCGCCGCCGCGGCAAAACAAATCTCGCATAAAACGCGGCCATGTGCACCATTATTGCGCAAAACCGCCTTTTCGGGTGCAAAATTATGACATTATAACAGCTTTGACAAATAAATGGGTTAATTTTGCAGAAAAATAACTTTTCAATCATGACAAAAGCTTTGTTCTTCGACGTTGACGGCACGCTCGTCAGCTTCAACACCCACCGCATACCGCAGTCGGCCGTGGACGCGCTGGCCGAGGCCAAGAGGCGCGGCGCGATGGTGTTCATATCGACAGGAAGGCCGATGCGGCTAATCAACAACCTCGACGCAATACAGCACCTCGTCGACGGCTACATAACGGCCAACGGCGCGTGCTGCTCAGTGGGCGGCGAGGTCATCGCCTGCCGCGAAATACCCAACCCGGAGGCGCGCGCACTCATCGGGGCGGCCGGAAGTGAGGGCTTCGCCATGCTCGTGGTGGGCGAAAGCAGGCTGACCGTGGTGAACGACGGCGCCGACGTAGACCGCTACTTCCGCCAGATGCTGGCCGTAAGCGACCTGGGCGAGGGCACCGCGCTCGCAGACGTGCTCGCAGAACGCATCGTCCAGCTGACGCCAATCATCGACGAGGCCGCCGAGCGCAGGCTCATGCCGCTGCTGCCCTCGTGCGTGTCGGCGCGCTGGTTCCCGGCATTCACCGACATAACGGCGCGCGGAGCCGACAAGGGCACGGCCCTCATGACCGTGGCCGCGCACTTGGGCATCGACAGGGAGGACACCGTGGCCTTCGGCGACGGCGGCAACGACAAGAGCATTCTGCAAGCCGCGGGCACGGGCGTGGCCATGGGCAACGCCCCGGACGACGTGAAGGCCGTGGCCGACTACGTTACCGCAAACATTGACGAGGACGGCATTGCCCGGGCGCTGGAGCAGCTAAGGATAATATGAACACCCACCCCGGCCCTTCCCAAAGTGAGGGAGCCTGATATGCTTTGCCGCTTGGGCTTATCTGGCTCATTGGGCTTATCTGGCTAATTGGGCCCATCAGGCTTATTTGCCTTATGACAAACCGCGCCGCCAAAGGCGGCAAACGGCGCGGCTGTTGGCGGCTTTTGGCAGGCCGAAAGGCGGCCTTGGGCAACGCCTTGGCGCACAGCGCGTTACAAGACCGGCCACGAAGCGGCGCACACGTTACAACAACCGCCTAAACGGGCGGTTTTTGTTTTAAAGAGCAACTGAAACGGGTTGTTTTGGTTAAAAACCGTAATTTTATTGTATAAAAACATTATTTTATACGCCTTTGGTGTACCGTAAAAAAACAAAATGCCGTAAATTTGCAACGTGATAACACAAAAGGAAACGGCAAACAGCCAAAACATGCACATAATGACACAACGGCTTATTAAGTTTACGAAGATGCACGGCGCGGGCAACGACTACATTTACGTTGACACGAGACTCTGCCCCGTAGCCCGCCCGGCCGAGGCCTCGCGCCTGTGGAGCGACCGCCACAAGGGCATCGGTGCCGACGGGCTGGTGCTAATCGGCGCGGCACGCGAGCGCGGCGACGACTTCTCGATGCGCATATTCAACGCCGACGGCTCCGAAGCCATGATGTGCGGCAACGCCTCGCGCTGCGTGGGCAAGTATGTCTACGAAAAGGGGCTTACGCGCAAGACCGAAATCAGGCTCGAGACGCTCTCCGGGGTGAAGACCCTCGGGCTGCACGTCGAGGGCGGCGCGGTGACGAGCGTGACAGTTGACATGCTCGCCCCGCGGTTTGAGACGCCTGCGCAGTACGACCCGAGGCAGTGCCGCGGCGGCGAGGGACGATTGGAGGCAGGCGGCGAGGAGGTTGAGGGCACGTTCGTCTCGATGGGCAACCCCCACTTCGTCGTCTTCACCGACGACCTCGCGGACGGCCGCCTGCGCAGCCTCGGCCCCCTGCTCGAGAACCACCCGGCCTTCCCCTCGCGCTGCAACATCGAGCTGGCGCGCGTGGAAGAGGACGGCAGAATACGCTGCCGGGTGTGGGAACGCGGCAGCGGAGTGACCCAGGCCTGCGGCACGGGGGCGTGCGCCACGGCCGTGGCCGCCGCACTGACGGGGCGCGCCGGGCGCACGAGCGACATAGTGATGGACGGCGGCACGCTCTCGGTGAACTGGGACGAGGCCACCGGACACGTCTACCTGACGGGCGGCGCCGACTTCGTGTATGAGGGGGAGATAGCCGCTGACAGCTGACACCCAACCCTCCCCAAGGAATGGGCTTAGTATTCCTTAGCGGCATCAACGGCGCATGGGGCTTATCGGGCCAATTTGGCTTATTGCCCCTAATGAGCCTGATTAGCCAAATGAGCCTGACACGCAGAGGCGGCAAGCACACTCCCCTACTCCTTTAACTCCTAAAATAAAAAAAAGAAACATGTCCCTGATAAACGAACATTACCTGAAACTGTCGAAGAACTACCTCTTCGCCGACATAGCAAAGAAAGTGAACGCCTACAAGGCGACGCACCCCGGGGCGCGCGTAATAAGCCTCGGCATAGGCGACGTGACGCAGCCGCTCTGCCCCGCCGTGATAGAGGCCATGCACAAGGCCGTGGACGAGATGGCCGCCAAGGACACATTCCACGGCTACGGCCCGGAACAAGGCTACATGTTCCTGCGCGAGGCCATAGTGAAGAACGACTACCTGCCGCGCGGAGTGCACATCGACCCCTCGGAGGTGTTTGTAAACGACGGCGCGAAGAGCGACACGGGCAACATTGGCGAGCTGGTGCGCTGGGACAACAGCTTCGGCGTGGCCGACCCCGTATATCCCGTGTACATCGACTCTAACGTGATGTGCGGACGCGCCGGAACGTTCGAGGACGGGCGCTGGAGCAACGTGACCTACCTGCCGTGCACCGAGGCGGGCGGCTTCAAGCCGCAGCTGCCCGACCACCGCGTCGACCTGATTTACCTGTGCTACCCCAACAACCCCACGGGCACTACGCTCACCAAGGACGAGCTGCGCCAGTGGGTGAACTACGCGCTGAAGAACGACGCGATAATATTCTACGACGCGGCGTATGAGGCTTTTATACAAGACCCTGACATACCCCGCTCCATCTACGAAATCAAGGGCGCAAGGCGGGTGGCCATCGAGTTCCGCAGCTACTCCAAGACGGCCGGCTTCACGGGCCTGCGGTGCGGCTACACAGTGGTGCCCAAGGAGGTGACAGCGGCCAGCATGGACGGCACAGAGCGGTACAGCCTTAACGAGATGTGGCTGCGCAGGCAGAGCACCAAGTTCAACGGCACGAGCTACATCAGCCAGCGCGCCGCCGAGGCCATATACACGCCGGAGGGCAAGGCGCAGGTGAAGGCCACAATCGACTATTACTTAGGCAACGCCCGCCTGATGAAAGACGCGCTGACGCGCCTCGGCCTGAAAGTGTACGGCGGCGAGAACGCCCCCTACCTGTGGGTGAAGACGCCCGGCGGCGAGGGCAGCTGGCGGTTCTTCGAGCGCATGCTGTACGGCGCGCAGGTGGTATGCACGCCCGGCGTGGGCTTCGGCCCGTGCGGCGAAGGCTACGTGCGCCTAAGCTCGTTCGGCGACAGGGACAACTGCCGCGAGGCCATGGCGAGAATAGGCGAATGGACAGGAAGGCTCTAAGAGAAAGCCGGGAGGACCGGGAGAGCTGAGAGAACCGGGAAAGACGGGAAAGACATAGGTTGCCATTAATCCCAGTCCTCACAGCACTCACAAATCTTAACATTTTTCCTTCAAACCAAAGATAAAATAAAAATTAAGCGTATCTTTGCACCAGTTTGAGCAGAGAAGCAACAAGCAGAGAGCCGGAAAGGCCTGCCAGCCAGCCCCGGCCGTATGCTTGCCAACTGTCAACTAAAAACAAATAAAATGACAAACTTAAGATTTCAGGTTGTAGAAGAGGCGTTCAAGAAGAAGCCTCTCGAAGTTATCGCCCCCGTGGAACGTCCGTCGGAGTATTTCGGCAAGTACGTGTTCAACCGCGCCAAGATGTACAAATACCTGCCGGCCGACGTCTACGACAAGCTAATCGACGTGATGGACAACGGCACACGCCTCGACCGCTCCATAGCCGACGCCGTGGCCGCAGGCATGAAGCAGTGGGCCGAGGAGAACGGCGTGACGCACTACACGCACTGGTTCCAGCCGCTCACCGAGGGCACGGCCGAGAAGCACGACGCCTTCATAGAGCACGACGGCAAGGGTGGAATGATTGAGGAATTCTCGGGCAAGCTGCTCGTGCAGCAGGAACCTGACGCAAGCTCGTTCCCCAACGGCGGAATACGCAACACCTTCGAGGCCAGGGGCTACTCCGCATGGGACCCCACGTCGCCCGTGTTCATCATGGACGACACGCTCTGCATACCCACAATCTTCATATCTTACACGGGCGAGGCCCTGGACTACAAGGCTCCGCTGCTGCGCGCACTGCACGCCGTGAATGTGGCCGCCACCGAGGTTTGCCACTACTTCGACCCGAAAGTGAAGAAGGTGACGTGCAACCTGGGCTGGGAGCAGGAGTATTTCCTCGTGGACGAGGGTCTTTACTCGGCGCGTCCCGACCTGATGCTCACCGGCCGCACCCTCATGGGCCACGACTCGGCGAAGAACCAGCAGATGGACGACCACTACTTCGGCACCATACCCGACCGCGTGCAGGCGTTCATGAAAGACCTTGAAATACAGTCGCTCGAACTGTCAATACCATGCAAGACGAGGCACAACGAGGTGGCGCCAAACCAGTTTGAGATAGCCCCCATCTTCGAGGAGACCAACATAGCCAACGACCACAACATGCTTCTGATGTCGCTGATGAAGAAGGTGGCAAGGAAGCACGGCTTCCGCGTGCTGCTGCACGAAAAGCCGTTCGCAGGCATCAACGGCTCGGGCAAGCACAACAACTGGAGCCTCTCGACCGACACGGGCGTGCTGCTCCACGCTCCCGGCAAGACGCAGGAGGACAACCTGCGCTTCGTAACCTTCGTGGTGGAGACGCTCATGGGCGTTTACAAGCACAACGGACTGCTCAAGGCCAGCATAATGAGCGCGACCAACGCCCACCGACTGGGCGCGAACGAGGCTCCACCGGCCATCATTTCGTCGTTCCTCGGCAAGCAGTTGAGCGAACTCTTGGACCACATAGAGAAAAGCGACAAGGACAACCTGTTCAACGTGGCAGGCAAGCAGGGCATGAAGCTCGACATTCCCGAAATTCCCGAACTGCTCATCGACAACACCGACCGCAACCGCACGTCGCCGTTCGCATTCACGGGCAACCGCTTCGAGTTCCGCGCCGTAGGCTCCGAGGCCAACTGCGCCAGCGCGATGATTGCCCTGAACACGGCCGTAGCCGAGGCTCTGACCGACTTCAAGCGGCGCGTTGACGCACTCATTGAAAAGGGACAGGACACCACCGATGCCATCGTAGACATCCTGCGCGAGGACATCAAGACGTGCAAGCCCATACGCTTCGACGGCAACGGATACTCCGAAGAGTGGAAGGAGGAGGCCGCACGCCGCGGTCTCGACTGCGAGACGAGCTGCCCCGTAATCTTCGACAACTACCTGAAAGAGGACTCCGTGCGCATGTTCGAGTCGATGAACGTGATGAACCGCAAGGAGCTCGAGGCCCGCAACGAGGTGAAATGGGACACGTACACCAAGCGCATACAGATTGAGGCGCGCGTAATGGGCGACATCACGATGAACCACATCGTGCCCGTGGCAACGCATTACCAGAGCCGCCTGGCCAAGAACGTGATGGACATGCGCCAGATATTCCCCGTGGAAAAGGCCGACAAGCTCTGCGCACGCAACATGAAGCTAATAGAGGAAATAGCCGAGCGCACGCAGCTTATCGAGACAGGGGTTGAGGAACTCATCGAGGCGCGCAAGGTGGCGAACAAGATTGAGAGCGAACGCGAAAAGGCTATAGCCTACCACGACACGGTAGCTCCCAAGATGGAGGAAATACGCTACCAGATAGACAAGCTCGAGCTGATTGTGGCCGACGAGCTGTGGACGCTGCCCAAGTACCGCGAACTGCTGTTCATAAGATAACAGACTGAAAAAGCCGGGAGAGCTGAGAGCACTGGGAGAACTGGGAATATCACAGTAATCCCGGCACTCCCAGCTCTTCCGGTTATCCAATTACTCCCCAACCAATGAAAGAGACAATCAACGACTTTGAGATAATGGCGCCCGTGGGCAGCCGCGAGAGCCTGCAAGCCGCGATACAGGCCGGGGCAGGCTCGGTGTACTTCGGCATCGGGCGGCTCAACATGAGGGCGCACTCGGCCAACACGTTCACCGTGGACGACCTGCGCGAAATAGCCGCCACATGCGCCACGCACGGCATAAAGACGTACCTGACGGTGAACACCGTAATCTACGACGACGACATGGCCGACATGCGCACCATAGTGGATGCGGCCAAGGAGGCGGGCATCTCGGCCGTGATAGCCAGCGACATGGCCGTCATCATGTACTGCCGCAGCGTAGGAATGGAGGTGCACCTGTCGACGCAGCTCAACTTATCCAACATCGAGGCGTTGAAGTTCTACGCGCAGTTCGCCGACGTGGCGGTGCTGGCGCGCGAGCTGAACTTCGACCAAGTGGCAGCCATCCACCGGCAAATAGAGGAGCAACACGTCTGCGGCCCGTCAGGCGAGAGGGTCAGAATTGAGATGTTCTGCCACGGCGCGCTGTGCATGGCGGTGAGCGGCAAATGCTACTTGAGCCTAGACAACGCCGGCCGCTCGGCCAACCGAGGCGAGTGCATGCAGCTGTGCCGCCGGTCGTACCTCGTCACCGACACCGAGACCGGCACGCAGCTCGAAATCGACAACAAGTACATAATGAGCCCGAAGGACCTGAAGACCGTGCGCTTCATCGACCGCATGATGCGCTCCGGCGTGCGCGTTTTCAAGATAGAAGGGCGCGCCAGAGGACCCGAATACGTGTACACCGTAGTAAAATGCTACAAAGAAGCCATAGCTTCGGTGCTCGAAGGCACGTTTACCGAGGAGAAGAAAGACCGCTGGGACGAGCGGCTGGCGACGGTGTTCAATCGCGGCTTCTGGGACGGATACTATCAAGGCCAGTTATTGGGCGAGTGGAACAAGAACTACGGCTCTAACGCCACCGAGCGCAAGGTGTACGTGGGCAAGGGCGTAAAGTATTTCTCTAAGCTGGGCGTGGCCGAGTTCACATGCGAGGCGGCGGAGTTCTCCGTGGGCGACAAGATGCTAATAACGGGGCCTACAACAGGCGTGATGTACGTCACGGTGGAGGAAATCCACGACGACACGCACTCCGTCACGACGGCGCAGAAGGGCACTCGCGTGGCCTTCAAAGTGCCCGGGAAGGTAAGGCCGAGCGACAAGCTGTTCAAGATAGTAAGAGCAGCCCCGACCCTCCCCGAGGGGAGGGAGGACTGACGCCGACAAACAATAAAGTAAACATTTAATAATATCTAATAATAATATCTAACCGCCGCCTGCCGCCTCCCCTTGGGGAGGTTGGGAGGGGCTTTTAACTATGACAATCAACGAAGCACAAGACGAGGTAATCGAGGAGTTTTCCGACTTCACCGACTGGATGGACAAGTACCAGCTGCTCATCGACCTGGGCAACGAGCTGCAGCCGCTCGACGCCAAGTACAAGACCGAGGACAACCTCATAGACGGCTGCCAGAGCCGCGTGTGGCTGCAAGCCGACATGCGCGACGGCCTGCTCTACTTCACGGCGGAGAGCGACGCGCTCATTGTGAAGGGCATAATATCGCTGCTCATCCGCGTGCTTAGCGGACACACTCCGCAGGAAATAGCCGGGGCCGACCTGTACTTCATCGAGCGCATCGGCCTGCGCGAGCACCTCTCGCCCACCCGCGCCAACGGACTGCTGGCCATGCTGAAGCAGATGAAGCTGTACGCAGAGGCTTATAAAATTAAAAATGAATAATTAAGAATGAATAATGAATAATTAACGTGAGTTCGGTATAAGAAAACATCCTTTGTAGGGACATAATTCATTATGTCCGTACGTTCTGAAAGAACGTTTTTATTATGCTACGCTTAGGTAATACGCCTCTTCGCGGCGTACGGACATAATGAATTATGTCCCTACAAAGGCTATTTTTGCTGCTTGTAAAAAATTGCTTTTATACCGAACTCGCGTATAATTAAGAATGAATAATGAATAATTAAGAATGAATAATTAAGAATGAATAATTAAGAATGAATAATTAAGAATGAATAATTAAGAATGAATAATTAAGAATGAATAATTAAGAATGAATAATGGATAATCCAAATGTCTTGTGGAAATTGCATGTTAATGCTGTTTAAATAAAACGGCATTTGGATTATTCACTTTTCAATCTTAACCCTACACTTAAAAAAGTGCGCAAACTTAAAGTAACAGAGATGGGCCGCCTGAGCGTTGACGAGTTCAAGGCGGCGGAGAAGACGCCGCTCACGGTCGTGCTTGACGACGTGAGAAGCATGTACAACGTCGGGTCGGTGCTGCGCTCGTGCGACGCCTTCCGCGTAAAGGAAGTGCTGCTGTGCGGCATCACGGCCGCCCCGCCCCACCCCGAGATACACAAGACGGCGCTCGGAGCGGAGGACAGCGTGGCCTGGCGCCACTGCCCTTCGGCGCTTGAAGCCGTGCGCGGGTTGCAGGCCGGGGGCGTAAGGGTGATGGCCGTCGAGCAATGCGAGGGCAGCACGATGCTCGGCGACTTCAGCCCGGAGCGCGGCGTGGAATACGCTGTGGTACTTGGCAACGAGGTGAAGGGCGTAGGCCAGGCCGTGGTTGACGCGTGCGACGGTTGCCTGGAAATACCGCAGTACGGCACGAAGCATTCGCTCAACGTGTCGGTAACCGCAGGCATAGTGGTCTGGCACTTCGCGCAAGCAGGACTTTAGATATGCGAAAGGGGTGGGAAACAACAAAAATGTTTCCCACCCCTTTCATATTCTCATTTCATATTCTCACCTTTTCACTTATTTCTTAAATATTTTCACAGAACCTTGTTTTGCCGATATGATGTAGGTTCCTGACGGAAGGTTGCTTATGTCGAGACCTTCCTGCGGGTTGTATGCGTTGGAGCGCATCATCAGGCCCGAGGGGCTGTACACGCGTACAGGTTCGCCGGCCGGAACTCCCGTGAGGCGTGCTTTTTCGCTGTCGTAGACCACCTGCATGGTTTCCCCCGGCTTTACGTACAGTGAGCCTATGCCCGTGCCAGTGACGGGCGAGTATTCCATTTCAAGCTCGTCGTACACTCCGAGTTCGCCCGTGTACCAGTCAGCACTGTAGATTACGCTGCCAAGCAGGGCGTTTTTCGAGTTGAGGTACGCCGTGCCGTCCCATTCGTTCTCAACGGGGAAGAGCGTCTCGGCGGTGGCTATCGACATGTCGTGGGTGTAAACCTCGCGTCCCGAGGGGTTGTCCTTGCTGTCGCCGTAGGTCATCCATTCCACCAGGTTGCCTGCTTCGTCGTAAGTAAGCACTTCTCCGCCCACCTGCGTTTTCTCGCCCGTGTAGAAGTCGGCCGACAGCTGTATTTTCTCCGTCACCCGGTTTTGGCTGTCATAGATGTACTGTGTGCCGTTGGAGTAAGTGAAATCGCCCCCGAAGAATGCCGAGTATGCCGCCTCTTCGAGCAGCCTTCCCTGCTCGTCGTAGGTATAGTTTATTTCCTCGAACTTGTCGGTGCGCTCCTCGTCCCAGTACGAGTTGCGCTGCACGAGGCGGTCGCCCTCGTACACGTATTCGTACACTCCGCCAAGCTCGAAGTCTGCGTGGTCAAAGCCAAGGTTGTAGTTAGTGCGGCTGGTCAGCCTGCCCTGTTCGTCGTAGGTGTAGTGTATCTGCGTGGAGTAGGTGTAGAAGTCGTCGCCCATGAACTTCTGGTATCCTTTTTCGAGAATCTCGTTTCCGTCGGCGTCATACACGTATTTCGTGGTGCAGTCGTACACCCAGCCGTCCAATTCCGAATAATGCTCGGCGCTGTCGAGCCGCCCGTTAAGCTCGTCGTAGATGTATTTGAAATACTCGGGCGTGTATTTCGACTTTATCGACACAAGCTTGTACTCGTAAGCGCTCATGGCCGTGACCGTCATTATGGCGGCTATAAGTAAAATGTAATTCTTCTTCATGATAACGTTGATTAAAAGGTTAGACTTCGTGTTAAGGAAAAAGCTATAGCATTCTGTTTGCAAATGTATATAATATTTTTACAAATGCAAACAAAATAACATAAAAAGACAATATTTTTTTCTTTTAAAAAGCAAAAAGGTGAGAAATTGGTTACACGCCGCAATTACCTGCAAATCAGAAGCGACAAACACCGCGTTACCCTCAGGCCCCTTCCACGGTCATCCGGCCGCGGCAAGGCCCTCGCTGATTATACCGACGAGTATCGGCTTGGCCCCTCCCACGAAGCACTCCACGGCGATGACCATCAGCAGCAGTCCCATCAGGCGCATCATCACGTTGTTGCCGGTGTCGCCGAGCACCTTGACCAGGCGCGTGGAAGCGCGCAGTATGTAGTACGTAAGGATGTATATGAAGGCTATCGAGCCTATCAGCACGCCCTTCATGGCCAGCGTGTCGGCGTCGCTCATCAGCACTATGGCGTTGGCTATGGCGCCCGGGCCGCAGAGCATGGGTATGCCAAGCGGCGTTATCGATATGTCGTCAACGTATGTCTTTATCTCGCTGTCCTTCAGCTTCACGTGCGTGTAGCGCGCCTGCAGCATGTCGTAGCCTATCTTGAATATTATTACGCCGCCAGCGATGCGGAACCCGTTGGTGGATATGCCGAAGAACTTGAATATGAACTGCCCGGCGAAGGTGAACACTATCATTATTATCACGGCGGTTATGGTGGCGCGCTTCACGATGAAGCGGCGCTTCTCCTCGCTCAGTCCCTGCGTCATGGTGAGGAACACGGGCATCGTGCCGAGCGGGTTGGCGAGCGTGAAAATGGAAGTGAGGCACAGCAGTGCGTAAGGTAGCAATGTATCCATGGGCTTGTTTTTAGTACAGGATGCAAAAATAATAAAATAAACGCAAAGGCGGCAGCAAAGCGCGGAAAATGAACGTTTGGCCGCGCAAAATGCGGCGGCAAAGGGGCAAACCCTTTCCAAGTAGGGATTTCCCCATCGATTTTAGGCCATTTCCTTTTGGCATGTCGGCCGTTTTTTGTTCCTTTGCACCAAGTAAGAAAACAGAAAATACAATACAGTTATGAAACGACTCATCATCACCGCCTTGGCCGCAGCCGCCCTGCTCGCTCCGGCCCAGGCGCAAGACTACCAATACAGCAGGTACTACAACCACGACACGGGACGGCTGGACTACGGACGGCACGACAGCGGGCTGGGCACGGGCAACATGTACTACGGACTGAGGATAGGCCCGGCGTTCTCATACGTCAACTCCGACGACCCGACGCTTGACGGCGGAAAGTGGCAGACGGGGCTTACCGTCGGCGCGCTCGTGGGCCTGCCCCTGTCGCAGAGCGTGCCGCTGTACCTCGAGGCCGGACTGCAATACACCGAGAAGGGCGGGCGCAAGCGGCTCGACAGCGGCAAGAAGATGACATACGACCTCAACTACATCGAGATGCCCGTAGTGGTGAAATACATCTACCCCGTTGACGAACACTTCACCCTACAGCCGTTCTTCGGCGGATACCTGGCATACGGAATAAGCGGCAGGATTAAGAACTTCGAGGAGAGGAAGACGCAAAAGTCGTTCTCCGACAACACGTTCAAGCGCTTCGACGGCGGACTGCGCATAGGCTGCGGAGTGGGCTACGACCTGTTCTACGCCGAACTGGCATACGACATAGGCCTGGCCAACATCTGCCACGACACGTTCGACACGTCTCACAACGGAGGCCTCGCACTCAACTTCGGAGTAAACTTTTAGAGAATCAAGAGTTAAGAAAACACGAAAAGCGGTCTTTCATGCGTTGAAAGACCGCTTTTCGCATTACAAACAACGGCCTTTCACCATGCGGAAAGCCACCTTCGGCAACTTGTTGACAAACATGTGGATAACCGTGTGGAAAACCATGCGGATATCAACAGCCGGCGGCAACCGTCGCGGACGGCAGTGGATATCAACAGCCTTATTACAGTAAAATACACAAGTTTTACACGCTTACATGGCAAAAAAAGATATAAACTTATTAAATTTGCACCAATGTACACACATGTTGACAACCGGCGTTAAAGCCTGACAGTCAGCAAGAAAATATAAAACGTGGCCGTTGACAGCACGTACACATACGTTGACAACCGAAAAAGCAAGGAATCAGGGCGGAAGTTTTGCACAAATCCACGGCATATCATAACCGTTCATATTCTTTTTTCAGAAAAGAAATAAAAAACAAGATAATGAAATAGGCTGTGGAAAAATAAGAGTCCCGCCCCGGCCTTCTCCAAAGGGAGGGAGCTTGGAATGCCCAAGCCGCCCGGGCTCATCCGGCTTGTCCGGCCAACCAGCCCCATTCGGCTTATAAATAAAAAGATATGCCACCCCGGGCGCATCCGGCTCATCCGGCCAATCAGCCCCATTCGGCCCATAAAAAACAAAACAACAATGAATAACGAAGAACTGAAACAAGCCATCCGCCAGCTCTGCCGCGAGAAGCAGGCTGTCGTCATGGCGCACTACTACACACGCCCCGAAATACAGGACACGGCCGACTTCATAGGCGACTCGCTCGCCCTGGCGCGCAAGGCGGCCCAGACCGACGCGCGCATAATAGTAATGTGCGGCGTACACTTCATGGCCGAGACGTGCAAGCTGCTCTGCCCCGACCGCCTCGTGCTCTGTCCCGACCCAGCGGCAGGCTGCTCGCTGGCCGACTCGTGCACGGCCGAAGAGCTGCGCCGGTTCAAGGCCGGGCACCCCGGACACACCGTAATCAGCTACGTCAACACTACCGCCGCCGTAAAAGCCCTGACCGACATCGTCGTGACCAGCGGCAACGCCGAACGCATAGTGCGCCAGCTGCCCCAGGACGAGAAAATCATCTTCGGCCCCGACCGCAACCTCGGCTCCTACATCAACGCCGTAACGGGCCGCAACATGCTGCTGTGGCAGGGCGGATGCCACGTGCACGCGCGCTTCACCCCCGAAGCCATAGAGACGCTGAAGGCCGAGCACCCCGAGGCCACGGTCATGGCCCACCTTGAATGTTCGCCCTCCGTGCTCGCCCTGGCCGCCGTAAAAGGCTCTACGGCCACCATGCTGAAGTATGCGCAGGAGCACCCCGGCGCGACGTACATCGTGGCCACCGAGGCCGGCATACTGCACGAAATGCAACGCCAGTGCCCCGATACCACCTTCCTGCCCGTGCCACCCGAGGGAGCTGACACGCCCTGCAACGAGTGCGAATACATGCGACTGAACACGCTGGAGAAGCTCTACCGCTGCCTCAAGGACGAAAGTCCGGCCATAGAAGTGCCCGAGGACATAGCGCGCGAGGCCGTCAAGCCAATCAGGAGGATGCTCGAACTTTCTTAATTCATAATGCACAATGCACAATTCATAATAAGGCATACGCCGTGACAGCAGTCCGACGGGCTATTATGAATTGTGCATTGTGAATTATGAATTAAGCATTGTGGATTATGAATTATGAATTAAAAAAGATGAGGATACTGCTTGTAGGCGACTACAGCTTCGTGCATTACTATCTGAGGCAGGCTTTCGCCGGGCTTGGGCATGATGTTGTGCTCATGTCAGACGGCGAGGGGGCGAGGAACGTGCCGCGCGACATCGACGTGGCGCGCGACATGCGTTACGGCACGCTCGGCGGACTGAAGGTGCTGTGGACGCTCGTGCGCAACGCTCGGCGCCTGCGCGGTTATGACGTGGTAGTGATATACAGCTACAACATCGTGCCGTTGAGGGCGCGGTGGAACGTGAGGCTGCTGCGTTACCTGAAGAAGCACAACCGCTTCGTCGTGGCCGGGTGCAACGGCGACGACCCGCAGGTAATGGAAATGCTTGTGAAAGGTGTGCCGCGCTACTCCGAGGTGTATTGGAACGGACGGCTGCACAACATGGACGAGAACCACGTGCGCTTCGGCTACCACGCCGCCCCGGAGAGCATAGCCTGCTGGAAGGAGGTTTCAGCCAAGGCCGACGTCATCACTCCCTGCCTTTACGAATATTGGCTGGCCTACAGCAAGGGGCCTTACGCCGCCAAGTCGCGCTATATGGCGCTGCCCATGCGCATTCCCGACGGTGTGAAGGTGAAGGGAACGGGAGACAGGATTAAGGTGCTTGTAGGCGTGCACAGCAACCGTGAATACCTTAAAGGGGCGCGGTTGATAGGCAAGATGGTGGAGGAAGTCGGCAGGAGGCATCCCGGACGGCTCGACATAAGGTATGTGGAGAACGTGCCCTACGGCGAGTATTGCGCCATGCTGGCCGAGGCCGACGTGCAGGTGGACCAGCTCTACAGCTTCACCCCGTCGATGAACTCGCTGGCGGCTATGGCCAACGGCACGGTGGTGATAGGCGGCGGCGAGGAGGAATATTACGACTTTATCGGCGAAAAGGAACTTAGGCCTATCGTTAACGTAAGTCCCGAAAAGACGTTCGATGAGAACGTGAAGGCCATAGAGGACGCTCTTGTGCCTGAAGGTAATGTATCCCGGCTGTCACGCCAGAGCATAGAGTTCGTAAGGAAGCATCATGAATACCGCAAAATTGCGGCGCAGTACATAGAGATGTACAATGAGCATGTTCAGCGTTGAAAGCTGTTTATCAGGCTGTTCCATTTCCCCATAACCTCATTGCATGCGAACCTGCCTGAAGCCTTGGCTGCTTCAGTGCCGTATTTTCTCCTGAGTCCTTCGTCTGAAAGCATCTGTTCCAGCGCTTTTGTGAAAGCGTCTTCGTCGTCTTGCGGCACTATTATGCCCGTGGCACCATCTTTCACTATGCACCGTGCGCCGTACTTGAAGTCGAAGGTGACGGCAGGCAGTCCGGCGGCCTGCGCCTCGAGCAAGGTCATGGGGAAGCCTTCATAGCGCGAAGCCATAAGGTCGAGGCTGTAGCCGGGGTATGTCTGCATCATGTTTTCCGTGCGTCCGCAAAGCCTTACAGTGCCGCTCGTCCCGGCTTCGTCTATTTGCCTTTGCAATACTTCACGCAGCGCGCCTTCGCCGTAGATGTCGAGCCGCCAGCCGGGAAAGCCCTTTGCGGCCCTGTTCCAGCAGCGTATGAGCCTGTCGAAGCCCTTGACGTGCTCCAGCCTGCCTACGGCCACGGCGCGCCTTGCGGCGTAGTTTACAGCGTGTTTTTCAAAAGGCTCGACAAAGTTTGGTATCACCTCTACCCTTTTCGCGTGCCTGTATTCCCTTGCGTCGCCGTCAGTGAGGCACACTATTGCGTCGGCTTTGAGTTCCATAGGGTAGAAAAGGCTGTGGTAAGGGGTGAACCGCCTTGCCGAATGCGACTCGTATATGCGCGCTGCCTTGCCCCTGTACAGCGGCAGGAGCAGGGCCCCGAGGCTTAGGGTGAAGAATATGATGTCGGGTTGCAGCGTGTCCATGAGCCTGTTGAAGCGCGCCGCAGCCTGCCATATTACCTTTGTCCTTGACAGCGTCGTGCCCGCTATGCCGCAGCCTTTCACGGCGAAAGGCACGTCGAGGCCTGCCAGCCTGGCCCCGTGCAGGGGGTATGCCGGCGGCTTTTCGTCATGGTATATTGATACTACGGTTACGTCGTGCCCGTAGTCGGCCGCGAGTCGTCCGGCCTTTTGCGCCACGATGCGCTCCGCCCCGCCCTTCACGGCAAAGTCTTCTATGAGATACACTATCTTCATGGCCTTAGCATTTTGAACAGGCGGCACGCCGTTTTCAGTCCCAATACGTTTAGTACGACGGCCTTTGCAAGCCCTCTCGCGCCGTAGCCGCTGCGCAGCGACACACGCTGCTGCGGCAGCAGCAGCCGTCCCGTGGCGCGGTATGTGTGCAGCTGTATGGCGAACATGTCCATGTACAGCTTGTGCCATCGCCTGTCGCGCGTGTCGATGCCGAGTAGGCCTACGGTCTCCAGCTGCGCCTCGAGCAGCGGCAGCAGCCCTTCGTCGTGCGAGCGGGCCATTATTCCGCCGCCGTTCCAGTGGTACAGGTACATGCCCCGGCTTGTCGTGGCTATGAAGGGGCGCTTGGCCACGATGCGCCCCATGGCGTACATGTCCTCGAACCTGCGTCCTACGGGAAACCTTACGCCGTCGAACACCCACCGTTTGTACACCTTGTTGCAAGCCCAGCAGTGCGTCAGGCCTTGCTCCGCGAGCCAGTCGGCCGCGTCGGCGTATTCCTCGTCGCCGGGGTTGAACAGGTGCTCGTCCGCCCTGCCCGGCCTCTCGGTCACGGGATATTCAAGTATGTCGTAGTCCTTTCGTGCCTCGACGACGGCCATCACCGCGGCCAGCGTGCCCGGCGCCAGCTCGTCGTCGCTGTCGATGAACATGAGGTATTGCCCTTGCGAGCGGTCTATGCCATAATTGCGCGCGTCTGAAAGGCCGCCGTTGGGCTTGTGGAATACGGCCGACCGGGCGTCGGTTTGCGCCAAACGGTCGGCCAATAGGCCGCTTCCGTCTGTCGAGCCGTCGTCAACGAGCAGCAGTTCGAAGTTGCGGTAGTCCTGGCCGAGTATGCTGCCGACGCATCTCTCGAGCGTTTCCGCCGCATTGTATACAGGCACGATGATGCTTAGTTTCATAAGTGCAAAAGTATGTTGTGATACAAGTGGTGTCATCCTGTGACAATCCATTCCCATACAGGTATTACCTTTATCTTTACATTGTTGTAAATGATTGTTTCTCTCTGGTGGTCGGTCAATATATATACGTTGTCGCATCTTGTGCGTTTGGCGGCTGTGGCCGCTCCGTTTATTTCGCGGCGGCGTGTTTTTGGGGTGCTTATGTCGTAGGCCACTTGGTAAATGCTTTTTACGGTGTTGCCGTCGCATACAATGAAGTCGGCCTCGGTATTGCCGTTGTTGAAGTAGTAAATGTCTTCTTCTTCGGTCTTTATGCGCCTGCGTAGTTCCAGGTAAACGATTGTTTCGAGCCGCCAGCCGATGTTTTCGCCACTCATCGCGTTCTCGCGTTTGTTCATGAACGCCACATCGATGGCATACGCTTTTTCGGCGACGGAGCGTTCCTTGCTTTTAGTTGAATACTTGCTTACTGTACATATCAGGTAAGTCTGCATGAGGTATGACAGATAGTTGCCCAACGTATGATGGCTTTTGAAGTCGAATAGTGCTTGCAGTTTGTCTTTCACTATTATTGCCGGTGATATGTTCAGAAGGTGTCCGGCCAGGCGTTCTAACGAATTTGTATATTTTATATTGAACCTGTTTTGTATGTCTTGGGTTATGATGTTGTGGAAAAGCGAGTCGATGTAGCTTGTGTGGTTGCGTTCTGTAAGCAGTTCGGGAAAACCGCCTTGTTCCATGTATTTGTTGAAGGCGCCCATCAGCAGCCCTGTGTTTTTTGTTGTAAGGGGTGTGGTAGGCACGTTGTTGTAATTGCACCAGTCCTTGAACGAAAACGGCAGCAGTTCTATTGTGTGGTGCCTTCCCGTGAGATGGGATGCCAGTTCGCCGCTCAGCAGTTTTGAGTTGCTGCCTGTAAGCAGTACGTGTATGCCCTTCCGCAGCATCCTGTTTACGAACAAATGCCATCCTTCTATGTTCTGTATCTCGTCGAGGAAAAGGTGGGTGAAGTCTCCGTATATGCTGTAAAGCACTTGCAGTACGTTGTTCATGTCCTTTATGTCAAGGCCGTAAAGGTTTTCGTCGTCGAAGTTCACGTATGCGTAATTGACTTTTGCCGCTTCCAGTTTGTTGTAGCACAGTGTTGACTTGCCGCTTCTCCTCACCCCGATTACCACTTGGGCGAGGCCGCTGTCAAGCTCTATCAGACTTTCTTCGGCTCTGTGGCAGAAGTTTTTATCCTTCAAAAGGTTAAGGTCTTCTTTCTGGTCGAGCAAGACTCTTTCAAATTCTCTTGTATCCATAGACGGTATATTATGGCTGTAAAGATAGCAAATTAATTCCAACTGCCGATAATATGGCAAAAATAAGTGATGTTACTGCCGATAAATTGATTGTTATTGTGCTTTTCACTGCCGATAATATGTGGTTTTTCCGATGTCAGTAAGATAATCTTTTCAAGATGTAATTAAATGTTTTCAGATTGTTGGAATGTGTTTACGTATAACCGTCATGTCAGTTGAAAATATTTGCTTATGCTTTTAAGGTTTTACTTTTTTTCTTATTTTTGCAGTCATGATAACCCAATTGTCAATACTGATTCCTGTGTACAACGACGTGGCCGCGCCGCTCGTGGCCGCGCTCCGGCGGCAGGCGGAGGCTGTGGCGGGACTGGAATACGAGATAGTTGTTTTCGACGACGGGTCAGACTGCGCTTCGGCCGTCGAACGCAACAAGGCCGCATGCGCCCTGCCCCGCTGCCGATACGTGCAGGGGGGCAGGCACGCCTGCCGTGCGGCCATGCGCAACGCCATGGCGCGCCATGGCCGGTACGAGTGGCACCTGATGCTTGACGCGAGGGTAAGCCCGGTGCACGGCGACTTCATCAGGCGTTACCTTGAGAGCGGCGCGCGTGAAGGCGAAGCCGTCGGCGGCGGCGTGTGCGTTGACGGCGGCGTTGACACGCCGCGGCTGTACAGGGAGAACCTGCGCTTCCGCTACGAGAAGCGCGAGGAGAAAAACCATTCGCTGGAGGCGCGGAAGAAGCGGCCTTACGCCTCGCTGCGCACCACCAACTTCTTCCACCACCGCTCGGTGTTGGAGCGTGTGCCGTATGACGAGCGCGTGATGACTTACGGGTATGAGGACGTATTGCTGGGCAAGGCCTTGCAGGAGGCCGGCGTAGGCGTGCTGCACATTGACAACCCGGTGGCCTACACGTCGTTCGAGGACAACGCCAGGTATCTCGGCAAGCTCGACGAGGCTATCTCCACGCTGCACGCTTTCGCCCCGGAGCTGCAAGGGTATTCGCCCCTGCTGGCGCTTTGTTCATGGCTGCGCAGGGCGGGGTTGCTGCCTGTCGTCCGCCTGGTGCACAGGCTTTGCGGCGGGCGTGTGCGCAAGATGCTTGCAGGGCGCAGGCCTCTGCTGCTGTTGCTGAAGTTATATAAGATAGGATGTTTGGCCTGCAAGGGCTGAAGCCTGCGGCTGCGTGTGCCGCATCATGCCTTCCGGCCGTGCCTTGTTGCGCTTTTCCCTAACATGAAAGGCGCGTATTTCATTATTGCCATCGTCGCGGCCGAGGTTATGCAGCATTCTACCGCGAGGGCCGCCAATACCTGTATGTAATGGCCGCTGTAAGGCAGCCCGAGGCGCGTCAGCGCCATTCCCGTAAGCAGCGGTACGCCGCCTGCCTGCCGCTTATTGCGCTGTATGCGCCAATCCGCCGCGTTTGCAAGCATGGCGGATTAATGTTACCTTACTATCGCAATCTTGCATACCGTGCCCTTGTCTCCCGACGACGTGGCCGTTTGCACCATGTAGACCCCTGAGGCCACGCGGCGGCCGCCTGTGTCGCGGCCGTCCCATGTGAACGTGCCGCCCTGGCTGCGCCCTTCGGCCACGAGTGTGCCGTTGGCGGTGGTTATTTTCACGTCGGCGTCGAGCGTCAGGCCTACTATGGTTATGGGGCCTGTGTAGTCGGGACGGACGGGGTTAGGATAGGCGTACACGTTGTCTTTCGTCATCTCCGTGCCCGGTGCCGTGGCGTCGCCCATGTATGAGCAGAGCCCCTTGTCCGTGCCGAAGAACACTTCGCCGGTAGTCCCGTTGATGGCGATAGACTCTATGTTGTCGGAGAGCAGCGGCGTGTCTGCCGATGTGAAGTGCTCCACCTGCTCCATGTTGTCGCGGCTTACCATGTAGACGCCGTTGCCTTGCGTGCCGAACCATTTGCGCCCGGCCCCGTCTATGGCCATGGCTGTTATGCTGATGTTGTCCAGCAGGTAGTCGCCGAGGTTGGTGCCGTCGTTGCGCGGCACTATGACTTGCATGAACGTGGGGTCGTCGCTTGTTATTTCAGACGCCCTGAGCATCAGCGGCCCCGTGCTTGTGCCGAGCCATATGTTGCCGTCGATGTCTTCGGCCATGCACCTGATGCCGTTGGGTATGTTTATTTCCAGTCCGTTCTGGTTGTAGCGTGGGGTGAACCTTTTGGCCGTGTCGGTGGACGGCTGGTAGCAGAAGAACGAGCGGTCGGAGTAGTTGCTGTTGACGAACCATAGCATCCCGCGGCTGTCGAACATGAGGTTGGTGGCGGCTTGTATGCTTACGCCGTTGTACATGAATTCCGCCTTGTTGTGGGGTATGAACTCTCCTTCTTTTGTATATTCGAACAGCGAGTTTGCCAGTGTCTGGCAGTTGAAGAGCCATAGCGAGCCTTTGTCGTCGAAGGTCATGCCGTTTATGAGCACGTAGTTGTTGCCCAGCTCGCTGCCTCCCGGCTGGGGTGGGTCGATGGCCGACATCAACGGGCTGTTGTCCTTGTTGAAATATCTTGTGAGTTTCCAGTCGTTGAACTCGTACAAGCCCGACTTTCCTCCGGCGAAGATGTGGTCAGGGTCGGAAGGGTCGGCCGCCACGCAGTTTATGTCGGTGTATCTGTAGCCCGTTATGGTGTCGAGCTGTTCCTGGCATACGTGCCATTCGTCGCCGTCGAGCACTTGCACCGTTCCCGGCCTTGCCGCCGATGCGGTGCCCGAGCAGAAATATCCTCCGCCGGTGTAGAGCCGTCCGTGCCGGAAGGTCATGAAGTTGAAGTAGTTGTGTTTCGGCCCTCCGGGCAGCAGTGTCTCCGCTGTTGCCAGCAGTCCGGGGTCTATGGTCTTGTCCTTCGGCGTGTAAGCGGAGTGGTACGACCACGAGGATGTGTCGATGAGGTTGGCCGACAGCGGCGCGGAGTATACGCCGTCGGTGCTTGACGCGGCGTATATTCGCGTGCCGTCCGTATATACATAGTCTACGCGGAAGCCGAAGTTGTATGTCTCGGTTATTTCGGCCTTTGCTACATTGATGTTGGTTATTCCGAATCCTGTTGACAGGTAGGCGTGGTCTCCTATCACGTCGATGCCGTAGACCGTCTTGTCCGATGTCGTGGAGTAGTTGTAATAGTCGGGTATGTTTATGGTGTTGCCGTTGCGTTCCACCATGTCTATGTTGCCGTTTTCGTAGACGGCGACGAGGCGTTTTGCCGCCCCGCACCATGCCATCATCTTTATTTCGCAGTCGCTAAGGCCGTTGGTCTTGTCGAAGGTGGTTATGCTGTTGTCAGCCGTGTTGTATGAGTACAGGCTGTTGGATGCGAGCACGAAGATGGTGTTCCCGGCTTGCTGCACATCGGTTATTTCGCTGTATGCCAAATAGTTTTTCCATGTACCGGCACTTGCCGCCACAGCCATGGCGGCTGTCATGAAGAATGCTGTTATGGTTGAAATAGTTTTGTTCATGATGTCCGCTGTTTTTCCATAAAACAGTGAAATGTTTGTTTTATTGTATGCCGGTTCTGTCGGTTGCGCCGTCATTGGCTGGCGGCTTTTTTATTTGGCGTAGTCAGTGAGGTAATCCACGAGCTTCCTCACGGCCAGGGCGCGGTGCGATATTTTGTTCTTGACCTCGTGGCCGAGCTGCGCGAAGGTTTCCGCGTAGCCGTCGGGGCGGAACACGGGGTCGTAGCCGAAGCCTTCGGAGCCGTGGCGTTCGGTGGTTATCTCGCCGCTTACGACGCCTTCGAAAACGGCTGGCTGTGAGGCGTTTTCCAATATGAGGCAGATTGCCGTGCGGAAGCGTGCCTTCCGGTCGGTGAAAGGCCGCAGTTCGTCGAGCAGTTTGGCCATGTTGGCCTCGCTGTCGTGCCCGGGGCCTCCGGCGTAGCGTGCGGAGTACACGCCTGGGGCGCCGCCGAGTGCGCGCACCTCGAGCCCGGTGTCGTCGGCGAAGCAGCTCATTCCGTATTTGTCGTATATGTAGCGGGCTTTCTGTAGGGCGTTGCCCTCGATGGTGGGTGCCGTCTCGGGTATGTCGTCGTGGCATCCTATGTCGCCGAGCGAGAGTATTTCCACGCCGGTGCCGTTGAGCATCTCGCGTATTTCCTCGAGCTTGTGGGCGTTGTTTGTGGCGAAAACTATCCTTTTACAATTCATAATTCATAATTCATAATTCGTAATTGGGTTGTGGGAGTGCTGGGAGGACCGGGAGTGATGGGAGAGCTGTGAGTACCAGAGTAATGGATTTTTCATTTTTCATTTTTCATTTTTAATTTCTTAGGCACTTTCACCTTTATTTGGTCGAAGCCTTCGCCGTAAACTCCGATTACGGAGCTTTGGCTTACGAAGGCGTTGGGGTCGATGGCCTTGATGAGGCGGAATATGGTTACGCTCTCGCGCCTTTTGGCCAGCAGGCAGACTACTTTTGTGGGCTTGCCGCTGTACCATCCGTGGCCGTCGAGTATGGTGAGGCTGTGGTCGGTGGTCTTGGCTATGGCGTTGGCTATTTCCTGGTACTTCTTGGAGAAGATGAAGAACTGCACCGACTGGCGTTGCAGGTTCATCACGTAGTCGAGCATGGAGCACTCGATGAACATCGTGCAGAAGCCGAACACTACCTTCTGGCAGCGCATCTCTACGGGGCCGAACGTGTCGATGAACAAGCAGCTGCCTATGATGCACACGTCGATGGCGAGGATTACGCGGCCGAGCGATATGTTGCGGTACTTGTTCACCGAGGCGGCTATGATGTCGGTGCCGCCCGTCGAGCCGTTGTTGAGGAACACCACGGCCAGCGCCGTGCCCGTCATCATACAGCCTATGACGAGCGACATGAAGTCGTTGCCCTCGCCCAGCAGCTTGTAGAACGTGCCGTCGGGCTGCACCACCACGTCTTGCGCCACCTCCAGGAGGAACGTCAGCATGAACGTGGCGTAGATGGTCTTCATCAGGAAGCGCCAGCCGAGGATTTTCAGCGCGGCCACGATGAGCACGGCGTTGATGATGAAGAACGTGTACTGCACGGGGAACTTCGTGGCGTAGAACACCACGGCGCCTATTCCGGCTATGCCTCCCGTCACGATTTCGTATGGCAGGAGGAACACTGTGAAGCCGAACGTGTAGAGCATCAGGCCGAGAGTTATGTTCATGTAGTCCTTCAGCTCGTTTTTAATTGCTTGGTTTATCATGGCATAATGGAGCCCCCTCAAACTCCCACTAGGGGGAGCTTTTAATTGTTTAGCCGGTAAATTAAGCTCCCCCTCGGGGGAGTTTGAGGGGGGCTTTGGGCTTTTGTTTTTACTTTATCACTATGTTCACAATCTTCTTGGGCACGATGATGACCTTGACGACGTTCTTGTCGCCGATGTACTTGGCCGAGCGTTCGTCGGCCATCACCGCGTCTTCAATCGTCTTGTTGTCAGCGTCGGCGGCGAACTGCATCTGGAAGCGCGCCTTGCCGTTGAACGACACGGTCATCTGCACGGTCGATTCTACGAGGTACTTCTCGTCGAACTCGGGCCACTGTGCGTCGCACACCGTGTCGTCGTTGTCCAGCCTGTGCCACAGCTCTTCGGCTATGTGTGGCGCGAAGGGGGCGATTAGCTTCACAAGGTCGGTCAGCACGCGGCGGTTGCGGCACTTCATCTGCGCCATCTCGCCCACGCATATCATGAAGGCGGCCACCGACGTGTTGTAGCTGAAGGCCTCGATGTCCTGCGTTACCTTCTTGATTAGCTTGTGCAGGCTCTTCAGCTCTTCCGGCGTAGGCTCGCCGTCAGTCAGCTCCTTCATGCCGTCCTTGTCGGTGTAGAGCGCCCAGAACTTCTTGAGGAAGCGGTGGCAGCCGTCAATGCCGTTGGTGTCCCACGGCTTGCTCTGCTCCACCGGGCCGAGGAACATCTCGTACAGGCGCAGCGTGTCGGCTCCGTACTTCTCTACAATCATGTCGGGGTTGACTACGTTGTACATCGACTTCGACATCTTCTCTATCGCCCAGCCGCACACGTACTTGCCGTCTTCCAGTATGAACTCGGCGTTCTCATATTCCGGCCGCCATGCCTTGAAGGCTTCAATGTCGAGCACGTCGCCGTGCACTATGTTCACGTCAACGTGGATTGGCGTGGTGTCATACTGGTCTTTAAGGCCGAAGGAGACGAAGAGAGGAGCACTAGCCCCCTCAACTCCCCCAAGGGGGAGCTTCTGATTTGCCTCAGGGGTAGCTTGGCTTCCCCCCTTGGGGGGAGTGAGGGGGGCTTGGCTTTGGTTCACGCGGTACACAAAGTTGCTGCGTCCCTGTATCATGCCCTGGTTTACAAGTTTCTTGTAAGGCTCCTCCTCGCACGACACTCCGAGGTCGTGCAGAAACTTGTTCCAGAAGCGCGAGTAAATCAAGTGGCCCGTGGCGTGCTCCGTTCCGCCCACGTACAGGTCTACGTTGCGCCAGTACCCGTCGGCCTCGGGGCTTACAAGGGCTTGGTCGTCGTGCGGGTCCATGTACCTTAAATAGTAAGCCGACGAGCCTGCGAAGCCCGGCATGGTGTTCAGTTCGAGGGGGAACACTGTCGTGTTGTCAACCAAAGACTTGTCAACTACCTGTTTTTTCTCCGTGTCCCACGCCCATTTCTTGGCGTGGCCGAGCGGCGGCTCGCCCGTCTCCGTTGGCTGGTATTTGTCTATTTCGGGCAGCTCCAGCGGCAGGCAGTCTTCGGGCAGCATGTATGGCTGGCCGTCCTTGTAGTACACGGGGAACGGCTCGCCCCAGTATCTCTGGCGCGAGAAGATGGCGTCGCGCAGGCGGTAGTTCACCTTCACGCGGCCCAGGTTGAAGTCTTCCACGTATTTCTTTGTCTCGGCAATGGCTTCCTTGACTGTCAGGCCGTTGAGCTTAAGCGGCTCAGTATATGGGTCAAAGATGGAAGATTTAGAAGAATAATATCTGTCGGGGTTGTAAGTGAAATCGCTGTTCTCCGATTTCCACTTGTCGATTAATTCTTGCCGTGGCGAGTTGCACACGATGCCCTCCTTGGCGTCGAAGCTCTGCTCGGAGACGTCGCAGCCCTCGATGAGCGGACGTATCTCGAGGCCGAAGTGGCGGGCGAAGGCGTAGTCGCGTGAGTCATGTGCAGGCACGGCCATGATGGCACCGGTGCCGTAACCGGCCAGCACGTAGTCAGAAATCCAGATGGGTATGTCCTCGCCCGTGAAGGGGTTGACGGCGTACGAGCCCGAGAACACGCCGCTTACAGAGCGGTCGCTGATGCGCTCGCGCTCGGTGCGCTTCTTAGTGCGCTCAAGGTAAGCGTCCACCTCGGCCTTCTGCCCGGGTGTGGTGACCTTCGCCACCAGCTCGCTCTCGGGCGCAAGCACCATGAACGTTACGCCGAATATGGTGTCGGCGCGGGTGGTGAAGATGGTGAAGGAGCCCCCAGCAGTCTCCAAGGAGCCCCCCTCACTCCCCCCAAGGGGGGACTTTTGATTAGCTTCGTTGGTATCTGAAGCTCCCCCTTGGGGGAGTGTGAGGGGGCTTTGTGCTTTTATCTTGAACTCGATTTCCGTACCCTCCGAGCGTCCTATCCAGTTGCGCTGGGTTTCCTTCAGCGAGTCGGTCCAGTCAACGGTGTCGAGGCCGTCGAGCAGACGCTGGGCGTATGCGCTGACGCGCAGGCACCACTGCATCATCTTCTTCTGCACAACGGGGTAGCCGCCGCGCACCGAGAGGCCGTCTACCACCTCGTCGTTGGCCAGCACCGTGCCCAGTCCGGCGCACCAGTTAACCATCGTCTCGCCAAGATAGGCCAGGCGCCAGTTCATCAGCGTCTCGCGCTTCTTGTGCTCCGTCATGGCGTTCCAGTCGGCGGCCGTGAGCGTCAACTCCTCCGAGCAGGCTGCGTCGAGCCCTTCGGTACCATGCTCGGCAAGATGCTTTTCAAGCTCCTCTATTGGCCTGGCCTTCTGCAAGGCGTTGTCGTAGAAGGAGTTGAACATCTTGATGAAGGCCCACTGCGTCCAGTGGTAATACTTCGGGTCGCACGTGCGCACCTCGCGCTCCCAGTCGAACGAGAAGCCGATTTTGTCAAGCTGCTCGCGGTAGTGGCTGATGTTGGCCTCGGTGGTTATGGCCGGGTGCTGCCCGGTCTGTATGGCGTACTGCTCGGCCGGCAGGCCGTAGGCGTCGTAGCCCATGGGGTTGAGTACGTTGAAGCCCTGCTGGCGCTTGTAGCGTGCGTATATGTCGCTGGCTATGTAGCCGAGCGGATGGCCCACGTGCAGGCCCGCCCCGGAGGGGTAAGGGAACATGTTGAGCACGTAGAACTTCTGCTTGTCCTTGTCCTCGGTTACGTGGTAGGTCTTGTCGTCGGCCCACCTCTGCTGCCATCGTTTCTCAATCTCGTTGAAGTTGTATTCCATTGCTTCGTATCTTGTTTTTGTTTGTATGCAATAATCCAAGATGCAAAGATAGTAAAAAGGTGAGAAAGTAAGCAGTGGGGAGGTGAGAAAGTGGAAAAAACATATAAAAAAGCGGAGTGTGCCGACGGCGCACCCCGCTTTTTTTGTTTCACATTGCATGGCCTGTCCCGGCTCCGCGCTTACCGCTTCATTATCTTTACGGTATCGGTGTTGCCGTCGGCTCCGGTCACCGTGACGATGTATATGCCGTTGTTCAGCTGGCTGATGTCGGCGCGGCCCGTGCCTGAATGTACGAGCTGCCGTCCGGCCGTGTCGCATACGCTGATGGCCTTGGCGCCTTCGGCGGTTATCTCGCCGCCGCTGACGGTTATGCCGCCGTCCGTGGCCTTGGCGTCATCGATGCCTGACGGCGTTGAAAGCTCTATGTCGCCGTAGAGCGAGATGTTGTCGAGCATGAGCAGGTCGCCGTTGGTCGTTATCAGCTGGAAGGCTATGTATATCTCCTGTCCGGCGTAGTCGGCCAGCGATACGCCGCGCGTCGCCAGGCTCTTGCCCACCCAGTTCTCGTTGTTTACGGTCTCTATCGTTGTGAACCATCCCGTGTCCATCGTCTCGTTGGTCGATACGCGCACCCTGTAGGTCTCGGGGTAAGTCTCGCTGTACGAGCCTGCCGCCCACATCATGTCGGCGTTTTCGCCCGTCACCTTCACCTTCGGCAGTATGAGCCAGCGGTTTGCCTGGGCGTCGTCTTCAATGAACCACGACGAGGCGCAGTATTGCCAGTCGCCGTATATGTCGTGGTGTGCGCCAAGCTCTATCACCGTGAAGGCCTCGTTGCCGGGGAACATTTCGTCGGCGCTGGTGTATTCGTCCTCGACGAGCAGTGTAAGGTCGTCGTCAATCTTGCCCTGTTCGGCGTCCCAGCACTTGACGCACTGCCCCATCACCTTGAATTCCTCGGTCATGGTGTTGTCGTCAGGATTGTTGTCGCCGTCGTTCACTATCTCGACGGTCAGGCTGTGCTGCCCAGGCTCCAGTCCGTCGAGCGCGTTTTCAATCTTTATCTCGACGGTCTGCTGCGCCTCCAGTCCGATTGGGTTTGCGTAAATCTGCTTGTCGTCGATTGACGCTTTGACGGTAAGCCCCTCGGCGGTGTTGATGCCCTTGTTGGTTACGCTGAATACCACGTCCTTGGCCGTGTTGTCCGCCACGTATCCGTGTTCGGGGGCGGTTATGCCGGCCACGGCCACGTCGTTCAGGTCGCCGCTGATAGCTTCGAGCGACAGGTCGTCTATGCAGATTATGTTCTCGTCCTTGTCGCTGAACGACTTGAAGCCGAAGTAATACGTGCCGGCCTCCTCTATCTTGACAACGCTGGCCGACTCGAGGTAAGCGTCGTTGGTGTTGAACGGGTCATAGCTTACTATCTGGGTGGTCATGGCCTCGGGTGTCTGCTCCTTGCCGTAGGCTACGAGCATCCTCTCGTTGTGTTCGCCCATGGTGGAGTACCAGAACTTCAGCGAGTAGTAGCCCGGCTCCATCTGTATTCCCTCGGTGATGAACCAGTCGTCGCCTGCGTTGTTCTTGTCGTAGTCGTACATCATGCAGCCCGAGCCGGTGCGTGCGAAGCTGCTCCAGAATCCGTCGTCGAAGTTGACGGCCCAGTTGCCGTCGTCGTTGTTCAGGTTGAACGTCTTGATGAGGTCTATTTCCTCGTCGGCCTCGAATCCCATGAAGTAAGGCGTAGTGGCCAGTCCGCGGTGGCGCACGGTGGCGGTGGCCTTGTTGTTGCCTTCCACGGCGTCGCCTTCAACCTCCACCCAGGCCTCTATCTTGTATGCGCCGGTGCTCTCCATGTCGGCCGTCGCCTTGAAGGTGTATTCCATCGAGCCGCCTGCCGCCAGCGTGGTGTTCACCTCTTCGACTACGGCCTCGCCGCCGTTGACCGTGTAGTACAGTTTCATCGAGCTGATGTCGGCCACGCCGCGGTTTTCCACCTTGATGGTTACCGGCTGCGTTGCGGTGAGGTCGTATGACGTCTGCGGCGACAGGATGGCCGTCACGGCGGCGTCGATGCCTTCAGACTCTGATACCGTAACGTTGTCAACGTTGATGATGTACATGTTGGCGTCGCTCGTGGCGTGGAATGCGAAGTATACCGTCTCCTCCTTCTCGGCCTTGTAGTAGGCCACGCCCGCCTGCCATGTGTTGAAGAACGTGCCGAGGTCGGCCAGTGTCGCCGTCATGCCTTCCGCGGTGGGCGCGCTGCCGGCCATCACCTCCATCTTCTCTCCGTACGAGCTGCCCATGTAGTCGAAGGCTATCTGGTACGTGCCGGGCTTCAGTGTTATGGCCGGCGTGACGAGGTAGTCGTCGGCCTGGTTGTACGAGCTGTAGCTGTATTGCGCCACCTTGTTGCCGGTGTCGTACTCTGTGTAGACGCTCCATGTCGAGCCGTCGCCCTTTCCGGCCTCCCCGTCCACGGTGTTGTTGTCTATCACTGTCCATCCCTCGAGGGTGCCTGTCTCGAAGTCGCACTTGAACACGTCTTGCGCCTGCAAGCCAGTGTACGCCAGAGCCATTGCGGCGGCCAGCGTCAGTTTGGTAAAGTTGTTTCCCATAAGCTTTTTGGTTTAGTTGTTATTTTTCAATGGTATGCGGTGCGCATCCATGCGCGGTGTAATATTGCAAAGATAAACAAATTTTTCAAATATGGTGACGGTTTGGCTGTAAATGTGTGCATAATTGTTTGTTTTTGTGACCGGCGCCGTCGTCCCTGCGCCTTAAAAGCGCAAAGCCCCTTCCCTTTTGCGGGGAGGGGCTTGCGCGTGGTGTGCCTGGCGTGCCTTAAATGGCGGCGTTCACTCCGAACACTCCGAGTATGGCCGTCGCCACGGCTACGATTACCTTCAGTATTACCGATACGGTGTTTTTTCCTTTGTCGCTCATGGTTTTCAGTAGATTGTTTTTAAGTTGTTTGTTTTTCTTTGTTCAAGCGGCTGAAAGGCTTGCGCCCCTACCCTTCCGCCGCCTTGTCATCCTGTTTTACGGTTTTACCTTCTCACCTTATTATCAAGGTCATGTCCGGCTCCCTCCCTCGGGAGGGTTGGTGAGGGGCTTTTCTTACGCTCCCTCTTCCGTCCCTTCGAGGGCCACGCCTATGGCGTTCTTGGGCAGCTCCTGCACCTTGCATCCGGTCAAGAGGGCGCGCACTCGGGTCTTGTCCTTCTCGATTTTCGTCTCGGGCTGGAAGAGCACGTGCACCGACTTGACGTTCTGCCCTGCGGTGAAGTCCTCTATGGTTGCGGCCGGCTTGGTTGACATGCCGATTTTGAACGTGCCGAGGCGGTCGAGCTTCACGCGGTGCGACATTTGCAGGTGCTTCTGCATGGTCTCCACAAGCTCGCTGAGTACGGCCACGATGTCGGCCCTCTTGACGGTGCAGTTGGCCTGCATCTCCTCGGCCAGGTCGTCGATGTTTACTGTTCCGGTGTGTACGGCGCGTGCGTACCATTCTCCCTGGTGGCTTGAGTTGCGCCTGTTGTCCTGGTAAAGTTTGTAAAATACTGCCATTGTTCTGAAAGTTTTTAAGTTTGTTTGTTAATTGAAAATTGTTTGTTGTTTTGCTTGATGCATCTTGCGTCGGCAAAGGTACGGCGGAAAACGCTGCCCGCCAAGCCTCTGCGCTATATATGGCAGGAGTGGAACGCATGACATTTCGCAACCCTCTGTCTGCCAGCGTGTTGCGTCCGCGCCGCCGGGAGGCGGCCCCCTGCCCCGCCGTTTGCCGCCTTATGCGCCGCCGGAGGCCGCAAACGGCAGGCTGAAAGACGGCCTTGCGCAACGCGCTGGCTGCCAGGGAGTTGCGCGGCCGGTTTTCTGTCTGGCTGCGCGGGGCGCACGGCTCGTTCACGTTTTTTAGCAAAACGGGGTGTAAAGTATATAGTGTTGTGAACTTATTGTGCACGGAATAGCCGTAACTTTGCAGCCGATTGTTTTTCAAGTAACATGTTTAACCAACCTGACAATTTAAGGAAATGACAACGACTATTGAGATGAACACACGCACGGGGCACTTGACAGAGTATGCACAGACGCTTACGCGCGAGCAGCGCGCCGAGGCAAGGAAGAGGCTTGCGGCGCAGTTCGCCGACCTGATGGAACGCTCGCCGGCGGAGAACATTTACTGGATGGAGACCGTGACCGACCTTATGGACCTGTCGCACGAGGTGTACATGACCGAGCGCATGCTCGACGCCGATGGCCGCCCCTTCGGCTTCATGCGCATAGTGAAGCGCGCCTGCGCCGTGCTGCACGTGCCGCTGCCGGCCAACCCCTACTCCATGGCCTTCAACGCACGCAACCGCAAGGGCGTGCGGCAGACGTCGATGTTCAGCCGCTACTGCTGGCAGATGTACTCCAAGGGCAAGGCCAACCCGCTCGACGGCATGATACAGCGCATGGGGGAAATGAATAATGGGAAATTAAAAAATTAAAGATTAAAAATGAATAATGAAAAATGAGGAATGAAAAGTGAAAAATTGCCTTATGGATTGCTTTATGGCGTATGCCTTATTTTTCATTATTTATTATTCATTTTTCATTGTATATTTAGTTACCGCCTCCGGCGGAATGCCGAGCTTGGAGAAGGCGAACATCTTTTTGCCCAAGTCTTTCAGCGAAGCGCCAATGTGGTATACGTCGGCACCGTCGATGATGATGAAGCGGTCGTGCACGCCGGAGCACGTGCCCACTTCTATGGGCGGATACTGGCTGTTGTGCCTGTCTGTGTCGAGGCGCAGCTGCTGGCTTATGCGCTGAGTGTACACCGCCGCCGTTACGCCGCCGCGCCGCTTGGCGAGCATTGTCAGCACGGAGTCGTCCACGTAGTTGTCTATGAGCACGATTGATTTCCTGGCCGAGCGTATCAGGTCGGCGGCGAACTTGTATGCGTCGAATATCTGTCCGTCGTAGAACACGCCCTCCACCGGCGGCAGCGACGTGCGCACGAAGAAGTCAATCTTCCTTGAATGCTCGGCCACGGTGTGCTCAAGCTCGGTAAGGCGGCGGTTTACCGAGTAGCCGCGCAGCAGGTATTCCTTCAGCACCTTGTTGGCCCAACGTCTGAAGAGCGTGGCGTTCTTGCTGTTTACCCGGTAGCCTACTGACAGTATGGCGTCGAGGTTGTAATATTTCGTGGCGTACATTTGCCTACCGTCGTTACCCATGTGTTCCAAAATGGAACATGTGCTTTCACGGTCAAGTTCGCCGCTGTTATAGATGTTGTTCAGGTGTTTTGTTATGGCCGGCCGTTTCGTTCCGAACAGTATTGCTATTTGTTCTTGCGTCAGCCATACCGTCTCGTCGTCGAGCCTCACTTCGAGCCTCACCTCGTTGTCGGGCTGGTACAGTATTATCTCCCCTTGGTTTTCCATGGATATATGTCAAGCTGTTTACTCTTGCAAAAGTAACTCCAATTTTTCATTTTTCATTTTTCATTTTTCATTATTCATTTTTTAAGTTATCTTTGCACCATGTACAAACAGCAATCACACATGGGAAGCAAGTTAACCGCAATCCTGCTGGCCGCCCTCCTGCCGCTGCTCGTGCAGGCGCAGGCCGTAAGAGTGGCCTGCGTGGGCAACAGCATAACCGAAGGCTACGCCCTGGCCCGCCCCGAGACCGAGAGCTACCCCGCCGTGCTGCAACAGATGATGGGGCAAGGCTACGAGGTGGCCAACTTCGGCATGTCGGGACACACGCTGATGAACAAGGGCAACAAGCCTTACATGGCCACGCAGCGTTACAAGGACGCGCTGGCCTTTAGCCCCGACATAGTGACCATAATGCTGGGCACCAACGACACCAAGCCCGTGAACTGGGTGCACCGCGACGGCTTCGAGAGCGACCTGCGCACCATGGTTGCCGCCTTCCAGGCCCTGCCCTCGCGCCCCAAGGTCTGCCTCTGCCTGCCCGTGCCCGCACCAAGCGGACAATGGGGCATCAACGACAGCATAATCACCCACGGCGTAATACCCGTAATACGCCGCGTGGCCGCCGACCTGCACCTGACACTAATCGACCTTAACGCGGCCATGCGCCCCTACCCCGGATATTACACCGACGGCGTACACCCCGACAAGCGCGGGGCACGCGTCATTGCGGCCTGCATACGCAAGGCGATTGGGGAATTAATAAAGGAAAATGAAAAATGAAAAATGAAAAATGAAGAATGAAGAATGAAGAATGAGGCATGCGCCATAAAGTAATCCGCAAGGCGATTTTTCATTATTCATTCTTCATTATTTGTTTTATCTTTGCACTTGTAAATAAAAAAGACAGACGAATGAGACGTTTCATCATCATCGCCGTCATGGCACTGGGAGTGCTGGCGGCGCGGGCCATGAGTTACAGCGAGGCTCGCCAGGAAGCATTGTTCCTCACCGACAAGATGGCCTACGAGCTGGGGCTGAACCAGGCGCAGTATGACGCCGTGTACGAAATCAACTTCGACTACTTCATGTCGGTAAACTCGTCGAAGGACATCAAGGGCACGTACCTCAACCGCCGCAACTACGACATCAACTTCGTGCTTACGCCCATGCAGTACAGCAAGTTCTACAAGGCCGACTACTTCTACACGCCTGCCAAGTGGAGCAATGGCGTGGTGCTCAAGGTTTACACGCGCTACACCAACCGCTCGAAGATGTACTACCCCGTGCCCCGCTCGTACCGCCACTACCGCGGAGAGCACGGCAAGAAGTACAACAACATTAGCTGGTACAAGGGCAAGGACTTCAAGTCGAGCCACGCCATAAGGAGCAACGGCCCCGACAGGACCTACGGCTCCGGCGCAAACATAGGCCACGGCGCCCGCCCGACACACGACGGACACAGCGTGAGGCCCGGACACGGCAGCAACACCAAAAGGCACGGCCACAGCGTAGGCACCGGCAAGAAGAAACCCAACAAGAACAACAGCGGCATAGGCCACGGCGCTACCACGGGCAAGAAGCCTGCGAAGCCCAGTACGGGCATAGGCCACGGCGTGACTACCGGAAAGAAGAAACCCACGAAGGAGGGCAACACCGGCATAGGCTCGGGTGTAAGCATAGGCTCAGGCGTAAGCATCGGTTCGGGCGCAAGCACCAACTCTACCGGCATAGGCCACGGCGTAGGCACGCGCAGCCACTGATGTATTTGTGCTTGCAGCCGATACTTTCAAGCTGACGGCACACGTTGAGGTGTATGGCTGTACAGCATGACACTCATTATAAAAATCGGGCGGAAGTTTCACAATCCGCCCGATTTTTCGTAATTTTGCCACTGTTAAAAGGATATATGTGTAAAATCTGATTTATATATGAAGAAACCTGGATTATTTGGTCAAAAATATTCAAGCAGGGATTACGCTAAAGAATATTTTTGGGGTAAGAATCAGTTTAACAGTTCTTTCCCTGCATCTTTGGTGGCATATATGTATTCAAAAGGTGTCAATCCTGTTTATTTGTGTATAGATAAAGACAATAAACTGAAACATGATGCTATTTCTGGTTCAGATTTATTTGGTATAAGTCCTCTTTCGGATGACGCTTTTTATAATTTTGAAGCAGGATATTCTGCATATGAAAAGTTTTATACGGGTGATAGGGAAAAGATAGATTTGGTTATGGTTAACCGTTCGACAAATGAAAGTCTTATTGGGCTTGAAATAAAATTGACCGCACTCCCGGATAATACTACTAAGAAATTCAATGAGGACAAATATAGTTGTGAAATAGTAATGCGTCCTCCTACTATTTGTTTTCTTGCCTGTTCAATATGTGAGGCGTACGAGAAACGCCAAAACAGGTTAAGGGAACTGATACGCGGAGTTCCACAAATAAGCCATTGGGAAGATGCGGACAGTGTTGCCCCACATTATAAGGAAATAGAAAATGCCGTGTTAAGGGTATCTGCTGATATGTGGAAATATCAGAAGCCTTTGATTGTACAGCCTGTTTGGAAAACAGAAGAAGGCCGGATGCGCCTTGCTGATGATTGTTTGGATGTGTTTGTTTGGTCTAATCTGGCGACATTGCAGATGTGTGTGCAGGAAGAACATGGTAAAGGCAAAAGCATAAGTCGCTTTCAGCGTACTATAATATGGATTTACAAAATGCTTTTTGACTATGTTTCCTATGGATGTTTTGATTATGTAAGCATAATAAAGAACCATTCTTATGGCAATGCAAATGACAAGGCTTTTTCGTTGCCGGGCACTCGTTCTTACAAGTTTCTGAAGTCTGATGAACTTTTGCATCCGAGGATAAAGAAAAACGAAATAAAGAATATTATTCTTGGCGGAGGACAAAATTATATATTCTCCCAATTTTATGGATTGGATTATGCTGTAGCAGAATTTTATAAAAGTTTATGATATTTGATTTTTTATCACTTTCAAAGCGAGATAAAGCTGTTTTTATAGGGTTGTTTTTATCGAAATATGATAAATTGGGGCTTGAAAAATTAGGTTTTTCAAGTTTCAAACAGGCTTATAATGTTTTAGGATATTCAATAGGCGTTATTCCAAAGTCAATACAAAATTATAGAGATGAATTTGATCCTTATTTTCCGAATCCAAGAAAGGGATGGCGTAATCGTAAATTGAGGGACTTCTGTTATGAAATATTGTCAAAAACTGTTAATTGGACTTTTGATGATTTTTATTCAATAATACGATTATGCGCTTCAAACAATATTTATGAAAATCTAAATGAAGTAGAGAAAGAAAAAAAATTTTTTGCAAGTAGATTGATAACAGGTAAAGCAGCTGAAGAATATTTTGTTATGAATTATGAGGATATAGAAATATTTAAAAATTATAATCTTTGCGATACAACAAATTTAGGGTGTGGTTATGATTTTAAATTATCTTGTGCATCTAATGACTTTTTTATAGAAGTAAAAGGTTTAAATGGTAAAGAGGGAAATATCCTGATGACTGAAAAAGAATTTAATGTGGCTGAATATTTTAAGGAGAAATATTGTCTTTTTGTTGTTAGTAATTTTAAAGAAAATCCTAAACATAACATGTATTTTAATCCAGTTTATAATACTGCTTTATCATTTCAAAAACAGGAACGCCAAATAATACAAATTTCTTATTATGCTAAGTTTTAAAGTTTTGATAAATATATTATGATGGAATTTGTCAAGCATTAATAATTGGAGGTTTGGCTGAACATCCTATGACTGTAGCCGATTATTTTGGAGATGCTTTAGGTATAGAGTTCTATTATCGCCATCCGAGAAGTTATGCAAGGAGAGGTATTTTTAGTGTAAATGAGCCAAGTCCGACAATTAGGGGTGTCAATAGACCTATGCCTAAAGGATATGAGTTGCGTCCAAATGACCCTGTTTCATCAAAAGATGGGATAAGGGCTCTTACAACAAAGGAACGTAGCATGGTACAAACTTTTCCTGCGGGCTTTAAGTTTTTGGGTTCTAAAACAAACCAAGAACAAATGATAGGTAATGCGGTACCAGTAAAGTTAGCTAAATATGTAGGTGAAGCAATAAACAGATATTTGAAGAGGAAAAAGATAGCAAATCATTATATTGTCCCTAAACACGGAGCAGAGTCTTTTATCCCGTTTGTTGGTGAAAGAACTGTAAATTAAGATACTTGTGTTTTGAGATTTTAAAGGGAAATTATGATGTCCACATATTACATGTTTTACAGAAAATATCAATTATAAAAATCGGGCGGAAGTTTCACAATCCGCCCGATTTTTCGTAATTTTGCAGATTGGAAAATGCGGACGTACACCATGACCCGTACAACCGCATGACCGCATAACCTCACAACTGAAAATATGGCCAAGAAAGACAACGGGCTTACGCCGATGATGAAGCAGTTTTTCTCGTTCAAGGAGCAGCATCCCGACGCGCTGCTGCTATTCCGCTGCGGCGACTTCTACGAGACTTACCTGCAAGACGCCGTAGACGCCAGCCGCATACTCGGCATAACGCTGACGCGCCGCAGCAACGGCGGACAGCAGGGAGGCGCGCCTACGGAGATGGCCGGCTTCCCGCACCACGCACTCGACACATACCTGCCCAAGCTCGTAAGGGCGGGCCGCCGTGTGGCAATATGCGACCAGCTGGAAGACCCCAAGCTCACCAAGAAGCTCGTAAAGCGCGGCATCACCGAGCTGGTGACGCCCGGCGTGGCCATGACCGACAACGTGCTCGACTACAAGGAAAACAACTTCCTGGCCGCCGTCAACTTCGGCAAGGCGGCCTGCGGAGTGTCCTTCCTCGACATATCCACGGGCGAGTTCCTCGCGGGCGAAGGCTCTTACGACTATGTGGAGAAGCTGCTCGTCAATTTCTCGCCCAAGGAGGTACTCTTCGAGAGGGGCAAGCGCGAGGTGTTCAACCGTTATTTCGGCAACAAATACTTCACCTTCGAGCTTGACGACTGGGTGTTCGCCGAGCCTACGGCGGAGCAGAAGCTGCTCAAGCACTTCGGCGTGAAGTCGCTCAAGGGCTTCGGCGTGGACCATCTGCGCAGCGGCATAGTGGCCTCGGGCGCCATCCTCCAGTATCTTGAGATGACCCAGCACACGCACATCGGCCACATTACGTCGCTCGCACGCATCGACGAGGAACGCTACGTGCGCCTCGACCGCTTCACCATACGCTCGCTCGAGCTGCTGCACCCGATGCAGGACGACGGCGCGTCGCTGCTCGACGTGCTCGACCATACCGTCACCCCGATGGGCGCCAGGCTGCTAAGGCGGTGGCTCGTATTCCCCCTGCGCGACGCCAAGGCCATAGAGGCAAGGCTCGACGTGGTTGACACTTTCTTCCGCGACACGGAGTTCCGCGACGTGGTTGACAGCCAGTTCCACCGCGTGGGCGACCTCGAGCGCATAATATCCAAGGTGGCCGTGGGGCGCGTATCGCCGCGCGAAGTGGTGCAGCTGCGCACCGCCTTGCAGGCTCTCGGACCGGTGAAGGCCGCCTGCCTGGAGTCGGGCGACGGCGCGCTGCGCCGCATCGGCGAGAACATCAGCCTCTGCGAGAGCCTGCGCGACCGCATAGGCCGCGAGGTGTGCGAGGATTCGCCGCAGCTGGTAAGCAAGGGTGGGGTAATCAAGCCGGGCGTCAACGCCGAGCTTGACGAGCTGCGCAGCATATCCACCGGCGGCAAGGAGTACCTGCTGAAGATACAGGAGCGCGAGACCGAGGCCACGGGCATCAGCTCGCTGAAAATAGGCTACAACAACGTCTTCGGCTATTACCTCGAAGTGCGCAACACGTTCAAGGACAAGGTGCCGGCCGACTGGGTGCGCAAGCAGACGCTGGCGCAGGCCGAGCGGTACATCACCCAGGAACTGAAGGAATACGAGGAGAAAATACTCGGGGCGGAGGACAAAATCCTCGCGCTGGAGACCAGGCTCTTCGGCGAGCTCGTCGCGGACATGCAGGAGTACATACCGGCCATACAGACGGACGCCGCCCTGATAGCCAAGATTGACTGCCTGCTATCGTTTGCCAAGGCCGCCGGGGAGCACGGATACGTCCGCCCCGTAATCGAGGCCGCCGACATAGTGCTCGACATAAAGCAGGGACGCCACCCGGTCATCGAGACGCAGCTGCCGGTAGGGGAGAGCTACGTGCCCAACGACGTCTACCTGGACGACCGCCGCCAGCAAATAATCATAATAACCGGTCCCAACATGGCCGGAAAATCGGCTCTGCTGCGCCAGACGGCGCTCATCACGCTGATGGCCCAGACGGGCTGCTATGTGCCGGCAGAGAGCGCGAAAATAGGTCTGGTGGACAGGATTTTCACACGAGTGGGAGCGTCTGACAACATATCGCTCGGCGAATCTACGTTCATGGTGGAGATGACCGAGGCCGCCAACATACTCAACAACGCCACGCCGCGCTCGCTCGTACTCTTCGACGAGCTTGGCCGCGGCACGTCGACCTACGACGGAATAAGCATCGCCTGGGCCATCGTGGAGTACCTGCACGAGCACCCCAAGGCCGCCGCGCGCACGCTCTTCGCCACGCATTACCACGAACTCAATGAGATGGAGAAGAACTTTGCGCGCATAAAGAACTACAATGTCAGCGTGCGCGAGGTGGGGGGCAAGGTAATATTCCTGCGCAAACTGGAGCGCGGCGGCTCGGAGCACTCCTTCGGTATACACGTGGCGCAAATAGCCGGAATGCCCAAGAGCATCGTCCGCCGCGCCGAGGCCATACTGAAGCAGCTCGAGGCCGACAACGCACAGGTGGGCACGGTGGGCAAGCCGTCGGCCGAGAAAATCAACGCCGGGCGCGACGGGATGCAGCTAAGCTTCTTCCAGCTGGACGACCCGGTGCTCTGCCAGGTGCGCGACGAGATACTCGGGCTCGACATCAACAACCTTACTCCCGTAGAGGCGCTCAACAAGCTCAACGACATCAAGAAGATAGTAATAGGGAAATAAATTAAAAATGAATAATGAAAAATGAACAATGAATAATCTGGCATACGCCATTGTCCCGATTATTCATTGTTCATTTTTAATTATTCATTCAAGAAATATATGTTTTACCGCAAGATAGAAGAACAGGACATACCGCAAATCACGGAGCTGTACAACTGGTACATCCTCAACGGCGTGGAGAGCTTCGAGACGGAGCCGCTTACCGTGGAGCAGATGCGCCGCCGCGTGGAGGACATATCGCGGCAGTTCCCGTATTACGTGGCGGTGGACGAGGGCAGGGTAGTGGGCTACTGCTACGCCCACTTGTGGAAGGAGCGCGCCGCTTACGCCCGTACTCTCGAGACAACCATTTACCTTCACCCAGACGCGAAGCGGCGAGGCACTGGCACGGAGCTTATGCGCCTGCTCATAACCGACTGCCGCCGCCTCGGCTTCAAGGTGTTCATCGCCTGCATCACGGGTGAGAACAGGGCCAGCATAGACTTCCACCGCCGCCTCGGCTTTGAGCAGGCGTCGCTCTTCCGCGCTGTGGGCTACAAGCATGGCCGCTGGCTCGACGTGGTTGACATGGAGCTGATTTTATAAAGGTAAAACGGTGAAAAAGTAAAAAGGTAAAACCATGCTTGATACAAGTAAATCAGATTACTTGGCATGGTTTTACCTTTTTACTTTTTCACCGTTTTACCTTTACTTCTCCGCCCCGAGGCGTTTCATCAGCTTATGGTTGAACATGCAGACCAGGCCGAGGGCCACGAAGGGCAGGCTTAGCAGCTGGCCCATGTTCAGGAGCATCGAGGCTTCAAAGGCTTCCTGTATGTCCTTGGTGAACTCGATGAAGAAGCGGGCGGTGAAGATGAGCGTGATGCAGAGGCCGAAGAAGAAGCCCGTGCCCACGCGCTCGGGCTTTTTACGGTACAGATGCCAGCCGATGAAGAAGAACAGGGCGTAGGCCAGGGCCTCGTAGAGCTGCCCGGGGTGGCGCGGAGTGAGGTCTACGCGCTCGAAGATGAACGCCCAGGGCACGTCGGTTGCCTTGCCTATGATTTCAGAATTCATCAGGTTGCCCAGGCGTATCAGGCAGGCCGTCACGGGCGTGGCTATGGCCACGTTGTCGAGCACTCGCCAGAGGTTGACCTTCGTGCGGCGCACGTATAGCCAGAGGGCTATGATTAGTCCGATGGTGCCGCCGTGGCTGGCCAGCCCCTCGTAGCCCGTGAAGCGCCACGAGCCGTCGGCCAGGAAGCGTATGGGCAGCACCATCTCCACCATGTGCCGCCATGAGGAGAGGAAATAGCCCGGCTCGTAGAACAGGCAGTGGCCCAGGCGCGAGCCTATGAGTATGCCGATGAAGCAGTAGATGAAGAGCGGGTCGAACAGTTCGGGCTTGATTTTCTGCTCCTTGTACAGCCGCTTCACTATGAGGAATGCCGCCAGCAGCCCCAGCAGCCAGCACAGCGAGTACCAGCGCAGGCTGAAGCCTCCGAGGTGGAGGGCCACGAGGTCGGGGTTCCAGTGGATGTAGAGTAGGAATTGAGTAATCATTGGTAATTGTTTTTAGGAGAGCTGGGATGATTTGGAGAGCTGGGAGAGCTGTGATTTCTGTGAGAGCTGTGATTTCTGTGAGAATTTAGTGAGCTAGTCTCAGTTTTCCCAGTTCTCTCAGTTCTCCCAGCCAACCCAGTCAGACATTAAACCTGAAGTGCATGATGTCGCCGTCCTGCACAACGTAGTCCTTGCCCTCTATGCCCAGCTTGCCGGCCTCGCGCACGGCGGCCTCCGAGCCGTACTTTATGTAGTCGTCATACTTTATTACTTCGGCGCGGATGAAGCCTTTTTCAAAGTCGGTGTGTATTACTCCGGCGCACTGCGGAGCCTTCCAGCCCTTCTTGTACGTCCACGCCTTTACCTCCATTTCGCCTGCGGTGATAAACGTCTCTAAGTTGAGCAGGGCGTAGGCTTTCTTGATAAGGCGGTTCACGCCGCTCTCTTCCAGCCCCAGCTCGTCGAGGAACAGCTGCTTGTCTTCGTATGTCTCGAGGCTCGCAATGTCCTCCTCGGTCTTGGCGGCTATTACCATCGCCTCCGCGCCTTCTTCACGGGCTATCTCATCTATGCGGCGGCTGTACTCGTTGCCGGTCTTGGCCGACGCCTCGTCAACGTTGCACACGTAGAGCACGGGCTTGGCCGTAAGCAGGAAGAGGCCATGCGCAGCCTCCTGCTCCTCCTTGCTCTCGAACTCCACCACGCGGGCGTTCTTGCCCTGCTCGAGCACCTGCTTGTACGCCTCCAGCACCGCTACTTCCACCTTCGCGTCCTTGTTGCCCGCGGCGGCCACCTTCTGCTGCTTGGCCAGTCGGCTCTCGATGGTCTCCAAGTCCTTCAGTTGCAGCTCGGTGTCGATGATTTCCTTGTCGCGCACGGGGTCTATGGTGCCGTCCACGTGGGTGATGTTGTCGTCGTCGAAGCAGCGCAGCACGTGTATGATGGCGTCCGTCTCGCGTATGTTGCCGAGGAACTTGTTGCCAAGGCCCTCGCCCTTCGACGCGCCCTTCACAAGTCCGGCAATGTCAACAATCTCGCACGTTGCGGGCACGATGCGCCCCGGATGCACTATTTCGGCCAGACGCGTAAGCCGCTCGTCGGGCACGGTTATTACGCCCACGTTGGGCTCTATGGTGCAGAAAGGGAAGTTGGCCGCCTGCGCCTTCGCGCTCGACAGGCAGTTGAAAAGCGTGGACTTGCCCACGTTGGGCAACCCCACTATACCACATTTTAATGACATATCGATATAAACGTTTACATTCTACGGGTGCAAAGGTAGTGCAAATTTTCGAGTAAGCGAAGCGAAAGCAAATCCATTTGTTTTCGTGAGCGAAAGAAAATTATACAAGTTGAGCGAAAAGCAAAATAAAAGGGCGTGAAACGGACTTTTATTTTGCTTTTCCGAGACGCAGCCTACCTTATTCAAAGGTAGTGTTTTTTAAAGAAGTTAAAGCCATCGCCTTGCACATTTATACTTGCTGTTCTTATAAACGACAAAAGTAATGGCTTTAATTTCTCTAACTTCTTCATTCATTCTGTGCCGTTTTGCATTGCAAAAGGCCGTGAAACGCGCTGTAAAATGCCGTGAAATGCAGAGCGTTTTTGCGGCCTTCCGTAACGTGTTGAGTATCAAGGCGTTCAGCCTCTGACGTAGTGCGGCAGTTCGTCGGGTATTACCATCGACACCTCGACGATGCCCTCCACGCCCCCGTCGGCACCGGTGCAGGCCGTCTGGTAAATCATCTTGCGCACGCCCTCCTTCTCTATGGTGTAGGCGTTCGTGCCGCCCTCCGTCAGCAGCCGGCGTATTATGCCCGCTGCGCGCTCCCCGTGGCAGTCGTAGAGGCTCTTGCCTATAAGGTCTCCGTGCTTGCGGTACGTCTCCCTCGCCCTGCGGTTCATGTAGCGTATTACGCCGTCCTTGTCGGCGGCGGTCACGGTGCAGGCCATGCCCTCGGCCCAGTCAAAGTTGTTGTCCATATCCTTTTTTGTGTTTGTAAGTTTGGTGTTGAATGTTTGTTCTTGACATTAAACCGACTAAAAAACGACTATCTTTTTAGTCGGTTTTAGTCATTTTAGTCGGTTTTTAGTCATTTTTTAGTCATTTTCCAGTCGGTTTTAGTCATTTCCAGTCGGTTTTGACTGAATTGGCCACCAATGTTTTCCATTGGATGTAATTAGTCTTTTCCCCTTCATTTCCTTCAGGATGTTGCTCAAATGCTTGTATTTCTGCTCCTCGTTTTTTGTTGCCGGCAACACGGAAGACACGTATTCCATTATTTCCGCGCGTGTAGCCCCTTTGTCGGTGCTGCTTACGAACTGTCCTATCATTTGGAACAGGCGTTCTTTCTCGAGTCCTTTCACCTTGTTGTAATGTGGCAGCTGATGGGTGATTTGCGCCACGCTTAGCGATATTGTATAGTTTGGCGACCTGCCCTCAATCAGTCCGTGCGCTTTAAGGTGTCTTATGGCAAGAGGCGTTACGGGCTTATGCTTTTGCACGGCGTCGAGCCAGATACATTCCTGGAGCGACAACGAGTGGTTGTCTTTCAGCAGTTTTGCGTAATTCTCGTTGATTGTCTTGCCGTAAATTTTTACTACAACTTCTTTTCTTACGTTGTCTATCTCGTAGTCGGGCATGGGGAAGAAGCGTTCGCGTTGCAGCGTGTACATTTTCTTTATGCCGCGGCCTATGGTGTCAATCATGTTGTAGTTGTACATTGCCTGGCACAGGCAGCGGTTGCGGTAATAGCGTTGCGGCCCTATGTTTTCGAGCACGTTTTCGACCGTTCCCGGCGCAAAGCTTCCTCCGTTGGCATAATACAGGTAGCCCGGGGTTTCTACGAAGCTGATGCGCTGTTGCATGCGGTAGTCCTGATGGGCGATGCAGTTGTGCAGGGCCTCACGTATGGAATAGTCGTCGTATTGCTTCATCGTGTCGGGAAACAGCGTGCCGCCGGGCAGCTCCCTCATCGTAAGGTTGCGTATTTTCGCCAGCACGTTGTCAACGGTGATTATGAACGGTATCGTAAAATGCTCGTAGTCAATCACCGTATTGTTTCCGTCGTTCAGCGCCCAGGTTATTTCCGCCACGGCCGGGCGCAGCTTTACCGCCGCTTCAGGCTTGCCGAGCAGCAGCAGGGCGGCGCGCGTGAGCTTCCCTTCCGCCGTAACGCCGCTGTTGCGCAGGAACTCCGCGTTGCTCCATCCGTCTATTTCTTCCGGCGGTATCTTGCCGTGCACTTTCTTGAACATTATCCTTGCTTTTGCCAAGGCCATGTCGTCAAGGTCGGCGAGCGTAGCGTTCGGTACGGGTTCTGCCGACCAGTCGGGCGTGGGCGGCTGGTTGCGTATCTCGTCCTGCTTGCCTTGGTCGAGCGGCTTCAGGCTTTCGCCGTAGCGTCCGTAAGCTATGTTTTTCCAGCACATCACGATGTTGCGCGGCGTGGCCGGTATCTGGAACAGAAGCACGCGTTTCCCGTCAACGCATACGGCGGCAATTTCCCTGAATATGTGGTTGCCGGTAGTGTGTTGCGCCATGTCGTTTTTCAGCTTGTTAAGCGATTGCTCGCTGTTCTTGAACGACGTGCCGACTATCTCGCGTGTCTTGTCAGCCACGCCGAATACGAGCCACGCAAAGTCAGTTCCGCGCAGGTTGGCTTCGTTGCTCAAGGCGGAAAAGTATTTGCCCAGTTCGTTTACGTCGAACGAGTTTTTGGCTTCCTTGAATTCTACAACTTCGTTTTCAGGCGACAGCAGGAGCGTCTGAAGTGTATTGTTGAAGTCGGTCATGTGAGTCAGTGTTTATTATGGTAATGCAAATATAGATATTATTTCCGAACATGCAAAATTGTTTTTGTCTATGCTTTGTTTGTATTATTATCCGATAATCCGTATATTTGCAGCGTGACGCACTGCGTGCGCCGCATGTTTTTGAGGAATTAAGAAGCGTTATGCTTGTCTTGTGAATTGAAAACCTGAGAAACTTTCACTTAGCACAAGAGATTGGCATGATGGTTCTCACGCTTGGCGTGGGCTGCTGTCACCATCTTCGTGCTAAGGGTTTTCTCAGGACCTTCAATTCAAAGACGCTGGCATTGCAGTTCCACGCTTCAACGTATTAAATGGTGCTTTGGGATTGCGGCACCGCAAATTCTGATATGATGAAAAAACATTTTCTGAAGCTTGCGTTGTTCTTCGGTCTGGTTTTATCACCAATGTGTTTGTCCGCTCAAGAGGAAAAGGCCGTTATCAAGGCTGGTACGGTTGTTGAGTTGCAGGCTGTGAAAACGGTCTATGCAAGAGATGTTGAAATCGGTGACAACGTGAAGTTCAATGTCGTAGCCGACGTGAAGTCAGACGGAAAAGTGCTGATACCTGCCGGTACGGTCGCCGACGGCATTGTCACCGAGGCTAAGAAGTCGTCATTGGCTGGCACGAAAGGCAGGCTTTCTGTCGATTTGAAAAGTCTTACGCTTGCCGATGGTACGAAAGTCGCGTTGGACGGAACTGTGCGTGTGGTTGGAAAGAACCGTACACCGCTGGCCGTAATCACGGGCTTGTTCATATGGCCGTGCATCTTCATTCCCGGCACCAAGGCTGTTTTGACCGAAGGACACAATGCCACGGCGACGGTTATTGCCAATACTGAAATCATGGTAGGGCAGTGACGTTGTAACAAACTGATAATCAATAAAATGCAACGAGCCGTCTTTCACATTGCGAAAGACGGCTTGTTGCCGTTTCAGAGGCGGCATCTTGCAATGCAAAATGCCGCCAATTGCGTTATGCTCGTTTTCAGTTCTCCTCTTCGGCGAGCCACTTTTCTATGGTCTTCGTCTCCCGGCTGAAGTTTATTCCTAATTTGATGACCTTGCGGCCGTCGGCTTTGAAGGGGGCGGCGTAGCCTTTCTCGTCGATTTGGCGGATTGCTTCCTCGGCCGTTCCGTCGAGCTTGAACTCCATTACGTAGATGTATTCCTTGGTCTTCAGCACGAGGTCTACGCGGCCGTTTGCGGTGTGGTACTCCACGTTTACGTGGAAGCCCATGAGGCGGAATACGATGAAGAGCACGTTCTGGTAATGCACCTCGAGGTCGCGCTGCATCTCGTAGGGTATGTCGGCGTAGAAAGTGCGCAGGCGCGAGAGGAAACTGTCGTAGTCGCCGCGCTCCACGTCCATCGTGAACCGCTTGATTTCGAATGCCGTCTGGCCCTGTTTCACGTTCGTGTAGAACGGCATGAGATAGCTGATGAAGCCGCGCTCCACCTCGTAGTTGGGGAACCCGAGGGTGTAAAACATGAACTCGCGGTCGTAGTCCTTTATGGTGAGGTAGCCGCTCTGGTAAATTACGGGTATGGGGTCGGTTGACGCCGCGTCGATGCTGTTGAGCACATCTTCCGACGTTACGTCGTGCGACATCTGTTCGAGGTCGTAGTTGTGCATCTGGAGCAGCTTTACGAGGTAGGTCGGCGTGCCCGTCTCGAACCAGTAGAAACCGAACTTCTTTTTTGCGAACGTGTTTAGCAGGCTGAACGGGTTGTACACTCCCGGGGCGTTTTCCTCGAAGTGGTAGCCGTCGTACATGCGTGCAAGCTCTTTCAGGCAGTCTGCGTAGTCCATGCCGTTGGCCTCGGCCAGCGCCTCGATGTCGTCCTTGAACTGGGCTTCAAGCTCGCTTTCGCTTATGCCGCAGATGTCGTAAAACCTGTCCCACATTGATATGTCGTTGAGGTTGTTCAAGTCGCTGAAGACGCTTACCTTGCCGAACTTCGTCACGCCCGTGAGCATCGCGAAGCGTATGTCGCCGTCGCGGCTCTTCAGTGCGCCGTAAAACGGTTTCAGCGTCTCGCGGTAGGCGTGTTGCAGCTCCTCGTTGCCGATGGCCTGCAGCATGGGCTTGTCGTACTCGTCAACGAGTATCACGACCCTCTGTCCGGTCTTTTCGTGGGCGCGCTTGATGATGCCGTCGAAGCGCATGGCAAGCCCTATTTCTGCCGGGTTGCTGCCGTACAGCTTTTCCCATTCGGCAAGCTGTCCGTTGAGCAGGTTCTCCAGGCTTTCCGGGCGGTCGTACTTCTGCGTGTTGAGGTCGATGTGCAGTATGGGGTGGGGCGTCCAGTCATCGGCCAGCCGGTCGATGGCAAGCCCCTCGAACAGCTCGCGCTTGCCCTCGAAGAACGCCTGTATGGTGCTGATTAGCAGGCTCTTGCCGAAGCGGCGCGGGCGGCTTAGGAAGTAATACCTGCCCTCTGTGATGAGTTTGTACACTAGCCGCGTCTTGTCAACGTAGTAGTAGCCGTCCTTTATCAGGCTCTCAAAGTTCTGTATGCCTATTGGGTATTGTTTCATGTCCGTCGTGTTTGTCTTTTGCAAAGATACAATTTATTAAATGAAAAATGAATAATGAACAATGAAAAATCCGTTGCTCTTTAAATGAAAAATGAATAATGAAAAGTGAATAATCCAATACTCTTTTTGGCGGTGGGCATGGGCGATGTAATGGTTTGTTATTCAGATGGTTGCAGGAGGCGGTCTTTGGGCTTGCGAAAGATGGTTTTTAATAACGCCGAAGGCCGCATATCGCGGTGCGGTATGCGGCCTTCGGCATGATTATATGGTAGGGGAGGCTGGGCAGATGAGCCGAATGTGCCGGATGAGCCGAATTAGCCTAATGGGAAAATAGTAATGGATTATTCACTTTTCGTTATTCATTTTTCATTTAAATGGCACTGGATTGTTCATTTTTCATTGTTCATTTTTCATTTAAATGGCACTGGATTTTTCATTATTCATTATTCATTTTTCATTTGAAATCAGTGTGCCTCCAGCCAGTTAGCACCCCATCCGCAGTCGGCCACGAGGGGAACGTTGAGCGGATATGCGCCCTGCATCTCTTCGAGCACTATGCGCTCTACGCGCTCCTTCTCGTCGGGGACGACGCTGAAGTTCAATTCGTCGTGCACCTGAAGGAGCATCTTCGAGCGCAGGCCTTCGCGGCGGAAGCGGTCGTAGATGCGCACCATGGCTATTTTTATTATGTCGGCGGCGGTGCCCTGTATTGGTGCGTTGATGGCGTTGCGCTCGGCGAATCCGCGCACGGTGGCGTTGTGCGACGTGATGTCGGGCAGGTAGCGGCGGCGGTGGAGCAGGGTCTCGGCGTAGCCTTTCTCCCTTGCCGTCTGCTTGGCCTGCTCCATGTAGTCGGCCACGTGGGGGAAGGTGGCGAAGTAGCCGTCAATCAGCTCCGTCGCCTCCTTGCGGCTGATGTCCAGGCGCTCGGCCAGGCCGAACACGGTGATGCCGTATATTATGCCGAAGTTGGCCCGCTTGGCCTTGGTGCGCTGGTCGCGCGTCACGCTGTCCATCGTCTCGTGGTATATTTTCGCTGCCGTGGCGGCGTGTATGTCGTAGCCCTCGCGGAAGGCTTCCTGCATGTTCTCGTCGCCGCTCAGGTGAGCCATGACGCGCAGCTCTATTTGAGAGTAGTCGGCCGAGAAGAACAGGCAGCCCTCCTCTGGCACGAAAGCCTTGCGTATCTCCTTGCCGTCCTCGCCGCGCACGGGTATGTTTTGCAGGTTGGGGTCTGACGACGAGAGGCGCCCCGTGGCCGTGACGGTCTGGTTGAACGACGTGTGTATGTGCCCCGTCCTCGGGTTTACGAGCTTCGGCAGGGCGTCAACGTAGGTGCCTAAAAGTTTCTTCAATCCCCTGTGTTCCAGTATTTTGCCCACTATTTCGTTCTTTCCGCGCAGCTGTTGCAGCACCTCTTCCGACGTTACATACTGCCCCGTCTTGGTCTTTTTCGGCTTCTCCACGATTTTCATCTTGCCGAACAAGATTTCGCCCACCTGCTTCGGCGATGCTATGTTGAACTCCTCGCCTGCCAGCCGGTATATTTCCTGCTCGATGTCGGTCATGCGTTGCGTCAGTATCTGCGACGTTTCCTTGAGCGATGCCGTGTCGAGACGCACGCCGTTCATCTCCATCGCGGCCAGCACGCGCACCAGGGGCATCTCCACTTCGGTGAAGAGCTGCCACACGCCGGCCTCCTTCAAGCGCGGCTCGAGTATGTTTTTCAGCTTCAGCGTTACGTCGGCATCCTCGGCGGCGTACTCATACACCTCCCCGGGCGGCAGGTCGCGCATCGACCGCTGGCCTTTCCCCTTGGGCCCGATTAGCTCGTCTATGTGTATGGTCTTGTAGCCGAGATACGCTTCGGCCATGTAGTCCATGTTGTGGCGCAACTCGGGTTGCAGCAGGTAGTGGGCTATCATCGTGTCGAACATCTCGCCCTTAAGCTCTACGCCGTAGGCGGCCAGCACCTCGAGGTCGTACTTTATGTTCTGTCCGATTTTGAGGATTCCGGCACATTCGTATATCGGTTTGAAAATATTAACAATCTTTTCGGCTTCTTTACGTTCGGTGGGAACTGGTACGTAGTAAGCCTCGTTTTCCTCGATAGAGAAGCTCAAACCCACTAATTCGGCGTCGATTGCGTCGGTCGAAGTCGTCTCCGTGTCCAGACTTAAAAAACTTTTTGTCATGAAAAAGTCACGAAGCGCGAGCATATCATCCTCTGTTTCAATGAGTTTATACGTGTGTGGTGTGTCAGTTAACGTCTTCAGAATCGATTTTTCGCCGTCAACCTGCCCGTCGGTCGGGATTTCCGCAAATAAATCGAGTTGCTGATTAGCGTTTATTTTATTGTTTTCACTTCTGTTAAGAAACTTGTCCAAGAGCGTCTTAAACTCCAGTTCGGTGAATATTTTGCGCAGGGCGTCGGTGTCGGGCTCGGTCACCCGCAGCGCGTCCAAGTCGAGCTTGACGGGCACGTCGGTGCGGATGGTGGCCAAGAACTTCGAGAAGCGTATCTGCTCGGCGTTCTCCTCGACCTTCTTCTTGAGCGCGCCCTTCAGTTCGGCGGTGCGCTCCAGCAGTGCGTCAACCGACCCGAACTGCTGCAGCAGCTTGACGGCCGTCTTCTCGCCCACGCCCGGGCAGCCCGGTATGTTGTCAGCCGCGTCGCCCATCAGGCCGAGCAGGTCGATGACCTGCGACGTTGAGCTGATGCCGTACTTCTGGCATACGCCGTCGGCGTCGAGCGTCTCGTAGCCCCCGCCGTGGCGCGGGCGGTACATCACCACGCCTCCGCCCACCAGCTGGCCGTAGTCCTTGTCGGGCGTCAGCATGAAGGTCCTGACGCCCTCAGCGTCGGCCTGCTTGGCCAGGGTGCCGATTACGTCGTCGGCCTCGAAGCCCTCGGCCTCGAGCACTGGTATGCGCATGGCCGCCAGCACCTCTTTTATTACGGGCACCGAGCGGCGTATTTCCTCGGGCGTTTCCTCCCTTTGCGCCTTATACTGGGCGTAAGCCTCGCTGCGGAAGGTGGGGCCGTGGGGGTCGAAGGCCACGCCCAGATACGCCGGTTTCTCTTTGGAGAGCACCTCGTGCAGCGTGTTGCAGAAGCCCAGCACGGCCGACGTGTTCATGCCCTTCGAGTTTATCCTCGGGTTCTTGATGAACGCGTAATACGCCCTGTATATCAAGGCGTAAGCGTCCAAAAGGAAAAGCTTGTCCATGTTTTGTCGGTTTTTTACGTGTAAAGTTACAGATTTTTTGCCATTAATCGGAGAAAATAATTACTTTTGTAACAAATTTAATAGCATGACCGACTATTTATCCATCATCAAACAACCGATAGAGCGCGAGCTGAACCAGTTTATCAGCCTTTTCAACTCGTCGCTCACGCATCAGGACAAGCTTCAGGAGGAAATCTTTGCTCGCATCCGCAACCGCGCCGGCAAGCGCATGCGGCCCATGCTCATAATGCTCATGGCGAAAAACTACGGCCGCGTCACCGACGCCACGCTGCACGCCTCGGTGGGCCTCGAGCTGCTGCATACGGCGTCGCTCGTGCACGACGACGTGGTGGACGAGAGCCGCGAGCGCCGCGGACAGGCGTCGGTCAACGCCGTGTATGACAACAAGGTGGCCGTGCTCGTGGGCGACTACATCCTCTCGACGGCCCTGCTGCACGTCTCAATAACGCACAACGAGCTGATTGTAAGGTACTTGGCCGAGCTCGGTCGCACGCTTTCCGACGGCGAAATCCTACAGCTTATGAGCATCGCCGACAGCGAAATATCGGAGGAGACATACTATAAAATAATAAGCCGCAAGACCGCAGCCCTCTTCGAGGCCTGCTGCGCAATCGGCGCAATATCGGCAGGAATGGAGGAGGACAGGGTAGGGCAGGCCAAGCGTTTCGGTCAGACGCTCGGCATCATCTTCCAAATCCGCGACGACATCTTCGACTATTACGACTCGCCCGAAATCGGCAAGCCCACTGGCAACGACATGACCGAGGGCAAGCTCACCCTTCCCGTAATCTACGCCCTGCGCTCCACGGGCGACGAGGCCATGCTCGCACTGGCGCGCAAGGTGAAGGAGGGCACGGTGACGCAGGACGAAATAGCCGCCCTCGTGGACTTCACCAAGCAGCACGGCGGCATAGAATACGCCGAGCGCCGCATGGACGAGCTGCACGCCGAGGCGCTCGAGTTCATACGCAAGGAGGTCAACGACCCCGCCCTGCGCGACAGCCTGAAGGCCTACCTCGACTTCGTGGTGAAGCGGAGCGTGTGAGGCAGGGGTTAATATGTGTGACGGCAGCAACGCCAAAGGCCGCATTTCACTCGATGAAATGCGGCCTTTGGCGTTGTTGTTAGCGGCCTTTCGCCAAGCGAAAGGCCGCTAATCAAGATTGTAGTAGATAAGCCCGATGAGCCTGATGCGCCACGGCGTATTAGGCTAATTAGGCTCATTTGCCCCATTTTCCTATCAGGCTAATTTGGCAGATTAGGCTCATTGGGCTAATCAATCAGCCCTATCGGGCCTATCCTTTCTCAAAAGAATTTCGTCTCTTCTCCTACTATTTCGCTAAGCAGCATGTTAGCCAGACGGCTGGTGCCGAGGCGCAGCCACTTGTTAGTGAGCCATTTTTCGCCCAGAACCTCTTTAACTATCGTGTAGTAGATAAGTGCGTCCATCACCGAGTTAAGGCCGCCAGCGGGCTTAAAACCTATCTGTATGCCCGTTTCGTCGTAGTATTCCTTGATGGCCTGGCACATCACGTAGGCCGCCTCCGGCGTAGCCGCAGGCTCCAGCTTGCCGGTAGAGGTCTTGATGTAGTCGGCCCCGGCGTACATCGCCAGTATTGACGCCTTCTTGATGTTCTGCGCCGTCTTGAGGCATCCTGTCTCCAAAATCACCTTCATCGGAGCCTCGCCGCACGCCTGTTTTAGCTCGGCTATGTCGTCGCAAACGCCCTCGTAGTCGCCGCTCAGGAACTTGCCCACGGGCATCACGATGTCAATCTCCGTTGCGCCGTCCTTCACGGCGAGCGCCGTCTCGGCGATTTTCACCTCGATGAGAGCCTGCGACGAGGGGAAACTGCCCGACACGCAGGCGATTTCTACGCCGTCAACTTCCAACGACTCTGCCACCGTCCGCGCGAAGCACGGGTACACGCAGATAGTTGCCACGTGGGGCAGGTCGGGGTAGGTGGAGTCAAACTGGTTTACTCTTTCAGTGAATGCAAGGATAGACTCGTCGCTGTCCGTCGTCTTGAGCGATGTCAGTTCGATGCTGCCGAAGAGGAATTTCTTTACCTCCGGCGTGTCGTTCTCGTGCACTTTCTCGGCTATGAGCTTCCTTACGGCATCGCGCACGGCCGCGTCGTCAATGTCGGTATTATACTTTGCCAGGGCCTCTTCATACTTGCTCATCTTCGGTAACTCCGCCTCATGCTTGTGCTCATGCCCGCACGCGCAGGCCTTCTTGTCGTTTTCTGTTGCCATATTGTCGTTCTTTTTAGTTGTTAATCAATAGATTATTCATTTTTCATTCCATCATTATTCATTATTCATTTTATCATTATTCATGGTTCATTTTATCATTATTCATTGTTCATTTTATCATTATTCATTGTTAATTTTTAATTTTTCATTTTCCAAATGCCGTGTGGCGTCGCGCTTGGTTTTCTTTTCAAGGTTGCGTTTCAGCGCTTCGGTGAGGTCAACGCCCGTCTGGTTGGCAAGGCAGAGCAGCACCCAGAGCACGTCGGCCATCTCGTCAGCCGGGTCTGTCGGCTCGCCCTTCTTGAAGCTCTGGTCGCCGTATTTGCGCGCTATGACGCGCGCCAGCTCGCCCACCTCCTCCGTTAGGCACGCCATGTTGGTAAGTTCGCTGAAATAGCGCACGCCGTATTGCCTAATCCATTGGTCTACAATGAGTTGCGCCTCGCGCAAGGTTATTTCGTCGTTCATTGTTTTTATGATTGTAAGCCCCATCCCGGCCTCCCCGAGGGAGGTGACAAGATAGAGGCAAATTGTTGTTTCGTGTATGCTGTAATGTAAACTTGTCGGGCTCCTCCCCTCGGGGAGGTCAGGGTGGGGGCTTTACTCCTTGTGCCTCGTGTCCATGCAGATAGTTACCGGACCGTCGTTGACAAGCTCCACCTTCATGTCTGCGCCGAACTCGCCCGTGAGCACCGTGAGGCCCGTTTCGCGGCGCAGCTTCTCGCAGAAGCTCTCGTACAGCGGTATGGAAACCTCGTGGTGGGCGGCGTGAATCCATGACGGGCGGTTGCCTTTCTTGTACGATGCGAGCAGGGTGAACTGGCTTACTACCAGCAGTTCGCCGCCTACTGCCGTCACGGGCAGGTTCATCACGCCCTCCGCGTCGTCGAAAACGCGCAGCGCGGCGGTCTTTTTCACAAGCCAATCAACGTCCTCCTCGGTGTCGCCCTCGGCCACTCCGAGCAGGATTAGATAGCCTTTGCCTATGGCCGACTTCATCTCTCCGCCTATGGTTACTGACGCGCGGCTGACGCGCTGTATCACTATTTTCATGCGTTTTTTTTATTTTCAAAGTTAGCGTTTATGGCCGTTACGGCCAAATGTTTTCGTGTAAAAGTTGTTATTTGCCGGCGTGAGCCGTTATGAAAGGCGGTATTTCGTGTTGTAAAATACCGCCTTTTGCCGCCTGTTTCGCGGCCTTTTGCACGCTGGAATACCGCCTTTAAAATGCCGCCAAACAGCGCAGTGGCAATGGCTTTAACTTCTAAGCGGACGCAGTGGGCGATAACTTCTTTAACTTCTATAACTTCTTATTAAAGTGTTCCCACACGATTTTGGCCTTCGCTTGTCCTATAACGTCTGTAAGTTGCTGTAAATCAGCTTCTTTGATGCGCTTTACCGACTTAAGCGCCTGTAGCAGCGCGTCCTTGGTCTTGGGGCCTATGCCGCGGATGTCGTCCAGCTCGGAGTGCAGCGCGTGCTTCGAACGCTTGTCGCGGTGGAAGGTTATGGCGAAGCGGTGCACCTCGTCCTGCATATGCGTAAGCAGGCGGAACAGCTCGCTGTCGGTCTTCATCCCCACCACCACGGGCGGCAGGCCGTACAGCAGTTCGTTGGTGCGGTGGCGGTCGTCCTTGGCCAGTCCGGCGATGGGGATGTCGAGTCCGAGTTCGCCCTCGACGACGCTGCGCACCACGCTCATCTGTCCCTGTCCGCCGTCGGTTATGATAAGGTCGGGCAGGGGCTGGTCTTCCTCCACCATGCGCGAGTAGCGGCGGCGCACCACCTCCTGCATCGACGCGTAGTCGTCAGGCCCCTCTACTGTTTTTATTATGTACTTGCGGTAGTCCTTCTTGCTGGGTTTCATCTTCTTGAACACCACGCAGGCGGCCACGGCGTCTGTGCCCGAGATGTTGGAGTTGTCGAACATCTCTATTTGGTAAGGCATCTTGGGCAGCTTTAGCGCGGCCTGTATTTCCTTCATCAGGCGCACCGATTTCTGCTCGGGGTTCAGCTTTTCGGCCTGTTTCAGACGGTCGAAGCGGTACTGCTTGCCGTTCATCTCCGACAGGTCGAGCAGCGTGCGCTTGTCGCCCCGCTGCGGTACGGTGAACGTCACGCCGTCGAGCGTCATTTCGACGGGGAACGGCACTATTACCTCGCGCGACGTGCTGCCCATCCGTTCGCGTATTTGCAGTATGGCGAGTTGCAGTATTTCGAGAGCCGTTTCGCCCAATTTCTTCTTCATTTCGAACGTTTGCGCCTGGTTGATTGAGCCGTTTGTCACGTGCATGTAGTTCACGAAGGCCGTCCGCTCGTCGTCGGTCACGCTGAACACGTCAACGTCCGTAATAGTGTGGCTCACCACCTCGCTCTTGGCGCAGAAGCCGTCCAGCAGCAAGTAGCGTTGCTTTACCACCTCGGCCTCCTCGAAGCGCATCTCCTCGGCCAGCCGCTGCATCTGCGCGTAGAGCCTGCGTTGCAGCTCGCGCGTGTTGCCTTTCAGTATTTCGCGCGCCTGGGCTACGCATTCCTGGTAGTCCTCGTAGCTCTGCTTGCCTATGCACGGCGCGCCGCAGTTATGTATGTGGTACTCCAGGCAGGGGCGGTATTTGCCCTGCTCCACGCCCTCGCGCGTTATGGGTTGGCGGCATGTGCGTGGCCGGTACAGCTTCTTTATAAGCTCAAGCACGGCGTACATCGAGCCGATATGGCTGTAAGGGCCGTAGTAGGTGCCCCATTTCTTGTTGATGGTGCGCGTCTTGAAGATGCGCGGAAAATACTCTTTCGTGACGCAGATTGAGGGGTATGTCTTGCCGTCCTTCAGCAGGATGTTGTAGCGCGGCTGGTATTTCTTTATGAGACTGTTCTCCAAGAGCAGCGCGTCTTCCTCGGTGTTGACCACCGTGTAGGTTATGTCGTGGATTTTGCTTACCAGCACTTTCGTCTTGAAACGGTCTACCTCCTTGTGGAAGTAGGACGACACGCGCGCCTTCAAGTTCTTCGCCTTGCCCACGTAGATTATTGTCCCTTGCTCGTCGTAGTATTGGTAGCTGCCGGGCTTGGCGGGCATATTGCTCACGATAGCCTTCAGACGGGCCAGCCGCTTCTCGTTTTCTTCTTTAGTCATAAGGCGTAAGTGCTTTATACAAAGGGATTTTCAAAGGTAATGTTTCACGTGAAACAAGCCCCTCCCCAGCCCTCCCCGAGGGGAGGGAGAGCCGATGCCGCAGGGTAGTTGTTTCCTCAAATGAAGACTTTAACATTTACATTGGCATTCATTTCTCCCTCCCCTCGGGGAGGGCTGGGGAAGGGGCTTGCTCTTTACACTCTCAGCAGCGTTGTTATTTCGGCGTCCTTGCCGAAGTTGTCACGGCCGTGCAGGCCTTCGCGCGTAAGCTCTATGATGAAGTTTACGTAGATTCTCTTCGGGTTGAACTTCTTTACGAGGTCGTAGGCTGCGCGCATCGTGCCGCCGGTTGCCAGCAGGTCGTCGTGCAGCAGGACGATGTCGTCGCTCGTGATGGCATCCTTGTGTATTTCAATCGTGTCCGTACCATACTCCTTGTTGTACGTCTCCTGAATTGTGTCGCACGGCAGTTTGCCCGGTTTGCGGCAGAGCACGACGCCGGCGTGGAGCCTTACGGCCAAGGCTGACGACATGATGAAGCCGCGGCTCTCGATGCCTACGATTTTGGTTATGCCCTTGTCTTTGTAGAGGTCGTACAGCTCGTCCTCCATTATTTGCAGGCATTCGGGGTTGGAGAACAGTGTCGTCACGTCCCTGAAATTGATTCCTTTCTTCGGAAAATCGGGTATGCACCTCAGGTTTTCCAGCAGTGTCTTGTTGTTCATTTTTACGTTTTTCTTTTTATTGTTGATTGGTTGTTTCTTTGAGAGTTCTGGGAGAACTGGGAGTTTTGGGAGGGCTGTGAGGGTGGGGAGGCCGGCAGTTTTCCCGCCTTCTCGCCGTCTTGTTCTCTCACCTTCTCACCCTCTCGCTTTCTCACCTTTCATTTTACCGTTTTCAATATGTGGCCTTTTGCTTGATGAAAGGCGGTCTTTTGCATGATGAAAGGCCGCCTTTTGCAAGGCGTTTTGCGGCCTTTTGCAAAGCCTCTGTTTTCGCCCCGGCCGGCGGGTGGTTGCTGCCTGCTGTGCAGGCAGCTGACGGGTGCAGGGCGTAGGGTGGGGCGGTGCTATCAGGGTGGCGGCATACAGCCTTGAAATGTGGCTGGTTTCATCGTGAAACTTGATGATTTTAACATTCAAGCAAATTTGTGGACGAAGTTTGTATGTTGCTATGTTTCAGTCCGTTCCATCGTTTTGGCTTGATGAAAAATCCTCAATTTGTTTCACGTGAAACATCTGTACGTCTTACCGCTTCATGAGCACCAGCATGATGTTGATGTCGCTCGGCGACACGCCCGGTATGCGGCTTGCCTGTGCAAGAGTTTCCGGGTCGATTTTTTCGAGCTTCTGCCGTGCTTCCGTCGATAGCTGTTGCATCTCGGAGTAGCGGAAGTGTCCGCGTATCTTGATGTTCTCCAGGCGGTGCATCTTGTCGGCCACGAGGCGTTCGCGCTCTATGTAGCCCTTGTATTTCATCTTGATTTCGGCGGCCTCGGTTATCTCCTCTTGGCGGTTAGGCAGCGATTTTATCGCTTCGCGCAGTCCGGGCATGATGTCGGAGAGGTTCTGCATGTTGAGCTGCGGCCGCGCTATGAGGTCTGATATTTTGCATCCCTCGCGCAGCGGGGTGGTGCCCAATGCTTCGAGTGCGGAGTTTATGTCGTGCGGTTTCACCGGTGTCGTGGCGCAGAAATCCGTGAGCCGGTCGATGGCTTCTTTCTTCTGCATCCACCAGTCGTGGCGTCCGCGCGTGGCAAGACCTAATGAGTAGGCGCGCTCCGTGAGGCGTGCGTCGGCGTCGTCCTGCCTTAAAAGTATGCGGTATTCGGCACGGCTGGTAAACATGCGGTAAGGCTCGTCAACGCCTTTCGTCACGAGGTCGTCTACGAGTACGCCTATGTAAGCCTCGTCGCGGCCGAGGGTGAAGGTCTGCGTGCCCGTGCATCGCAGTGCGGCGTTCACTCCGGCCACAAGTCCCTGCCCGGCAGCCTCCTCGTAGCCGGTGGTGCCGTTCACCTGTCCGGCCATGAAGAGGCCGGGCACGAGTTTCGATTCGAGCGTGTGGCGCAGCTGCGTCGGGTCGAAGAAGTCGTACTCTATGGCGTATCCCGGGCGGTACACCTTGGCGTCGCGCAGGGCCGGTATGCGCCTTAGCGCGTTTATTTGCACGTCCATCGGCATGGACGAGGAGAAGCCGTTGAGGTACATCTCGTTGGTGTCTTCGCCTTCGGGTTCGAGGAAGAGGGGGTGTTGCTGCTTGTCGGGGAAGGTTACGAGCTTGGTCTCGATTGACGGGCAGTAGCGCGGCCCGATGCTCTGGATTTGCCCGTTGTACAGCGGCGAGTCGGCCAGTCCGGCCCTTAGCGTGGCGTGCACGTCGGGGTTGGTGTAGCATGTCCAGCACGTAAGCTGCTTCAGCGGCCTGCCGGGCGACATGAAGCTGAAGCCGTGGAAGTCCTGTTCGCCCTCCTGCACCTCCATGTCCTCGAAGTGTACGCTTCGGCGGTCGATGCGCACGGGCGTGCCGGTCTTCATGCGTCCGGCGGTTATGCCGTGCCGTGTGATGCTCTCGGTGAGGCGTGTCACGGCCGGTTCGGCTATGCGCCCGCCGGGCAGTTGCTTTCGCCCTATGTGCAGCAGGCCGTTGAGGAAGGTGCCTGCGGTGAGCACCACGCTCTTTGCGCGCAGCTCCACGCCCCACACGGTGCGCACGCCCACGGCCTCGCCGCGCTCCACGAGGAGCTCGTCGGCCTGGTCCTGCCATATGTCGAGGCCGTCGGTGTGGTCGAGCACGGTGCGCCATTGCCATATGAACTTGCCGCGGTCGCACTGCGCGCGGGGGCTCCATACGGCCGGGCCCTTCGAGCGGTTGAGCATGCGGAACTGTATTGCCGTGGCGTCGGTGACGAGGCCCATCTGTCCGCCCAGCGCGTCGATTTCGCGCACTATCTGGCCTTTGGCTATGCCGCCCACGGCCGGGTTGCAGCTCATCTGGGCTATTTTGTTCATGTCCATGGTCACGAGGCATGTGCGTGCGCCCATGTTGGCCGCCGCCGTGGCCGCCTCGCAACCGGCGTGTCCGCCGCCAATAACGATTACGTCGTAGTGTAAAATCATTTCTTTTACGGTTTTGCGGTTTTACGGTTGTCGGGTTATGAGGTCTGCGGTTTTGCGGTTATGGGGCTTGCGTTATAAGGTCTTACGGTTTAACGTAAGTTCGATGGCTTCCATCCCTGAAAACGGTGGCGTTGCGAAATGCGGCATATTGGCTTGTCAAAGGCCGTCTTTTGCAATCCGATTGGCCGTCTTTTGCCTTGTAAAACACGGCATGTTGCAATCCGTAGGCTCGCATTGGCTTGAACGTCTGTATGGCCTTGACCCTTATGGCCGCATAACCTTATAGCCGCATAACCCTATAACTCTATGACCGCATGACCGCATAGCCTTATAACCTTTACGCCGCAAAAGTAAGAATTAAAATCGAATTTTTTGTCAAATAGTTTGATTTATCACCAAAATGGAGTATATTTGCATCTCCAAAGGGTGCCACAATACCTATAATAAGGTAGTGCGGCGCGTGCTGTCAGCCATGTGCGGACGGCAGCCCAAGTGTGGGTTGACATTATCAATAATTTAATTTAATACTTTAAAAAATCAATCATTTATGTGGTTATGTAATTCACCTATCGGTAGGAAAGTAGTGATGTCTGTCACAGGCGTCGCGCTAATCCTGTTCTTGACATTCCACATGTCAATGAACTTAGTTGCACTTTTCTCGGGCGAAGCTTACAACGCGGTGTGTGAGTTCCTCGGTGCTAACTGGTACGCCCTCGTGGCTACGCTGGCCTTGGCCGCCCTGGCAGTCATCCACATCGTCTACGCGTTCCTGCTCACGATGCAGAACCGCCGCGCCCGCGGCGACGAGCGTTACGCCGTAACGGCGCGTCCGGCGAAAGTGGAGTGGGCCTCGCAGAACATGCTCGTGCTGGGCATCATCGTGCTCTTGGGCCTGCTGCTCCACCTGTTCAACTTCTGGTACAACATGATGTTCGCCGAGCTGACGGGCATCGCCGTGCCCCACTTGCCCTCTGACGGCTTCGCCTACATCCTCGACACGTTCGCGAATCCCGTTTACGTGCTGCTCTACATCGTGTGGCTCGTGGCCATCTGGTTCCACCTCTCCCACGGCTTCTGGAGCGCGATGCACACTTTCGGCTGGAACGGCAAGGTGTGGTTCAACCGCTGGAAGGTCATCGGCCAGGTTTACTCTACGCTGCTCATGCTGGGCTTCCTCGTTGTCGTGCTGGCCTTCGCCTTCGGACAGGCTCCGAGCATGTGGTAATTCAAATTCATAATTCATAATGCATAATTCCTAATTATTATGGCAAAGCAAATCAATTCCAAGATACCAGAGGGACCGATAGCTGAGAAATGGACCAACTACAAGGCTCACCAGCGTCTCGTCAACCCAAAGAACAAACTGAAGTTGGACGTCATCGTCGTCGGCACCGGACTTGCCGGAGCGTCAGCCGCAGCGTCGCTCGGCGAAATGGGCTTCAACGTGCTCAACTTCTGCATACAGGACTCTCCGCGCCGCGCACACTCAATCGCCGCACAGGGAGGCATCAACGCAGCCAAGAACTACCAGAACGACGGCGACTCCGTGTACCGCCTGTTCTACGACACGGTGAAGGGCGGCGACTACCGCGCACGCGAGGCCAACGTATACCGTCTGGCCGAAGTGTCTAACAACATCATCGACCAGTGCGTGGCCCAGGGCGTTCCCTTCGCCCGCGAGTACGGCGGAATGCTGGCAAACCGCTCGTTCGGCGGCGCGCAGGTTTCGCGTACGTTCTACGCCAAGGGACAGACCGGCCAGCAGCTGCTGCTCGGCGCATACTCCGCGCTCAGCCGCCAGGTGCACACAGGCCGCGTAAAGCTCTACACACGCTATGAAATGGAAGACGTGGTAATCGTTGACGGACGCGCACGCGGCATCATCGCGAAGAACCTCGTGACAGGTAAGCTCGAGCGATTCTCGGCCAACGCCGTTGTAATCGCCACCGGCGGATACGGCAACACATACTTCCTCTCGACCAACGCGATGGGCTGCAACTGCACCGCCGCAATGGCTTGCTACCGCAAGGGAGCTTACTTCGCCAACCCGTCTTACGTCCAGATTCACCCGACCTGCATCCCCGTGCACGGCACCAACCAGTCGAAGCTGACGCTTATGTCGGAGTCGCTGCGCAACGACGGCCGCATCTGGGTGCCCAAGAAGATTGAAGACGCCAAGGCATTGCAGCGCGGAGAGAAGAAGGGAAGCGACATTCCCGAGGAAGACCGCGACTACTACCTGGAGCGTCGCTACCCGGCCTTCGGTAACCTCGTGCCCCGCGACGTCGCCAGCCGCGCCGCCAAGGAGCGTTGCGACAAGGGCTTCGGCGTCAACAACACCGGCCTTGCCGTGTTCCTCGACTTCTCCGAGAGCATCGAGCGCCTCGGCCTTGACGTTGTATTGCAGCGTTACGGCAACCTGTTCGACATGTACGAGGAAATCACCGACGTCAACCCGGGCGAGCTTGCAAACGAAATCAACGGCGTGAAATACTACAACCCGATGATGATTTACCCCGCCATACACTACACCATGGGCGGCATCTGGGTTGACTACGAGCTGATGACAAGCATCGAAGGCCTCTTCGCCATCGGCGAGTGCAACTTCTCCGACCACGGAGCCAACCGCCTCGGAGCGTCAGCCCTCATGCAGGGACTGGCCGACGGATACTTCGTACTGCCGTACACCATCCAGAACTACCTGGCCGACCAGTCCATCTGGCCGCGCATCTCGACAGACCTGCCCGAGTTCGAGGAAGCCGAGAAGGGCGTGCAGGCCGAAATCGACCGCCTCATGGGCATACAGGGCAAGCGCTCGGTAGACTCAATCCACAAGGAGCTTGGCCACGTAATGTGGGAGCACGTAGGCATGGGACGCACCGCCGAAGGCCTGAAGGAAGGACTCGAGCTAATCAAGAAAATCCGCAAGGAGTTCGAGACCAACCTCTTCATCCCCGGCTCTAAGGAAGGCCTTAACACAGAGCTTGACAAGGCAATCCACCTGCGCGACTTCATCACCATGGGCGAGCTCATCGCTTACGACGCGCTGTCACGCAACGAGTCGTGCGGCGGCCACTTCCGCGAGGAGTACCAGACGGAGGAAGGCGAGGCGAAGCGCGACGACGAAAACTACTTCTACGTAGGCTGCTGGGAGTATCAGGGAAGCGACGAGAAAGCGCCCGAGCTCATCAAGGAGCCGTTGCACTACGAGGCTATAAAAGTCCAGACCAGAAATTATAAAAACTAATTGACGAGTCTATCGGTTATTAAATTAAAGAACAATGGAGACAAACATAAGTTTCACGCTGAAGGTCTGGCGTCAGAACGGGCCGAAGGCAAAAGGTCATTTTGACACGTTCGAGATGAAGGACATCCCCACGGACACCTCGTTCCTCGAAATGTTGGACATCCTCAACGAGCAGCTCATCGAGGACGGCAAGGAGCCGTTCGTCTTCGACCACGACTGCCGCGAGGGCATCTGCGGCATGTGTTCGCTCTACATCAACGGCCATCCCCACGGGCCTGCGACGGGAGCCACCACCTGCCAGCTGTACATGCGCCGCTTCCACGACGGCGACGTAATAACCGTGGAGCCGTGGCGTTCGGCCGCGTTCCCCGTAATCAAGGACTGCATGGTTGACCGCGGCGCGTTCGACAAGATAATGCAGGCCGGCGGATACGTCAGCGTACGCACCGGCCAGCCGCAGGACGCAAACGCCATCCTCATACCGAAGGAGGCTGCCGACGAGGCCATGGACTGCGCCACCTGCATCGGCTGCGGCGCCTGCGTGGCAGCCTGCAAGAACGGTTCGGCCATGCTCTTCGTCAGCTCTAAGGTCAGCCAGCTCGCCCTCCTGCCCCAGGGACGCCCCGAGGCGGCAAAGCGTGCCAAGGCGATGGTCATGAAGATGGAAGAGCTTGGCTTCGGCAACTGTACCAACACCCGTGCCTGCGAAGCCGAGTGCCCCAAGAACGAGTCGATAGCCAACATCGCCCGCCTGAACCGCGAGTTCATCAAGGCGAAGCTGAACGACTAAGAGTCGCATCAGCCAAGTAATTACTGACATTCTATTCCACGGCGGCGTGCAGCGATGCGCGCCGCCGTTTTTCGTGCCGTCAGTTTCCAATGTTTCTGTATCTTGCTGTAAACCAATGGTTTGCATTAGTGTAAACGGTTGGTTGAAAGTGACTCTTATTAATATATTTTAACGAGAGGAGCAAGGCTAAAGCCTGTCAAATGCTGTACCTTTGAAGTATAGAAACCGACTTTTCGGCTTTCGCTTTAATCCTAAACTTAAAATATTCAGCTTATGAAAAAATCATTACTACGACTTTTATTTGCCGCAGTGTTTGCCTGCGGCGCGGTGTTTGCGCAGGATGCAATGGCGCAGGACTTTATTGTGGACGGCGCGGCTTACACCAAGACATCAGCCACGACGTGTGAGACGGCGTATGCCGAAGATGCCTATAATGGTGATTATGTTATTCCTGAAACAGTTGTTTACGAAGGCGTTAGCTATACCGTGACGGGCATAGGCGACGAAAGTTTTATAGGCATCCCCGGGCTTACGTCGGTTTCAATACCGTCTACGGTGACATATATTGGTGAGAGTGCTTTTCAAGGATGCCCAAGCCTTGTTTCTGTTGTTATACCGCCAAGCGTTACAGTATTGGGGCGCAGTGCTTTTAATCGTTGCAGTGAGCTTAGGTCTGTAGTCATCCCTGCATCGGTCGGTATCATTGACGAGTACATGTTCTGTCAGTGTTCGAAGCTTGAACATGTGGAACTTCCTGATGGAATAGTGGCTATTGAAAGTTGGGCGTTTCTTGAATGTGAAGGTCTAAAGTCTGTAAGATTGCCTGATACGGTTACCAAAATCGGTGCGCGTGCATTTGATGAATGTCCTAATCTTTCGTCTATAAATATACCGCAGTCACTGGAGACACCGATTTACGGTCAATTCATGAATACCAGTTTATACACTTTTGAATTAGTAGACGTTATTGGAACTACGGCGAGGTTCAAGCTCACCACCGGCATTACAGGTGTAGAGAAGTTCTTAGGCAAGACCTATGATGGGGATTTCGATTTCGACGAGAATGGCGTTGTCACGTTTACTGGCCTTACTCCGGGCGGATGCGGTGTCGAGTTCGGGTGTATTACGGGAAAGGGTAAATATATAGCCATCGATGGTGCGACGGCTCCTACCGAGGACGTGGATATTGGTATAACGTGTGATGTGCAGTCGCCCATGGACGTGGTGCTTCACGGCAGCTATGACGCAGGAGACGCTGTTGTGACGAGAAAAGGCTTCAGGCTTTCATACACTTATAACACTTCACCGATATTTTCCGTCGATACAGACGGCGATACGTATCACCTTACTGACCTTGAGCCGGGCAAGAGCTATTACGCTTATTTCTTCATTGTGGCCAACGGACGTGAGTTTTCTGTGCAGAGTGATGAGTTCTACATGCCAAATATTGTGCTTACCACCCTCCCGGCCAAGGCAACGTCGAACACGGTTGCGCTGATTTGCGCCGAGACCAACCTGCCTGACACAGTTGGGGGGACGGGCTTCGAGTGGCGCAGGTACGACGCGCCGGAGGAGATGCCTTCGTCCACGGCAGCGTGCCCCGTCATCGACGGTGTGCTGACGGGCTCGCTCAACAACCTCAGTCCGTCGACGTATTACAAGTTCCGCCCGTACTACAAGGCCGAGAGCGGCAAGATGTTTTACGGCGAGTGGGTGGCTTTCATTACGGCCGACGCCTATGTTTATTTCGACCCCACGGTGCGCACGTATGCCGCCACGGGCGTTACGGAGACTACGGCTGATGTTTCTGCCACCGCCGTGCAAGGCTCTGACCCCGTCATGGAGCAAGGCTTCGAGTATTGGCCTACGGCCATGCGTGCCGCCGCCATGCGCGTGAAGGCCGCCGCCGCGCCGCAGGGTGTGCAGACGGTTACGGCTACGGGGCAGGTGATGACGGCCACGCTCGAGGGCTTGCAGCCCGGCACGGGCTATACGTTCCGCGCTTACGTGAAGACAGCCAAGGGTACCACTTACGGTGGCGAGCAGACGTTCTCCACGCTGACCGCTACGGGGCTGTCTGTAGTTCCTTCAGCAGGCGACGCCGTGGAGACTGCCCGTTACGACGCTGTAGGGCGCAAAATAGATGCGCCGGTGCGCGGCCTTAACATAGTTGTGATGAGCGACGGCAGCGTGAGGAAGGTCATAGTGAAGTAAGCCTCGCGGCCGTTCTTGTATGACATGCGGCCTTTCGCTTTCCGAAAGGCCGCATGTTGCATTGTGAAAGGCCGCCTTTCGCGCGGCGAAAGGCGGCCTTTTGCAATGTGCTGGCTGTCAGGCGGTTGCGCAGGCCGTTCTGCGCGATGGCGTGGAATGGGGCACTATGTTGTGGCAATAGGGTGGGGCGGCGCGGCAGTGGTTTGACAATTTGTCGTTAAACAAGTGTTAGAATGATTAAAATATTTAATCTTTACTGACGTATTGTCGGCAAGACATGACAATAAGTCAATATTTGTAAGCGGCACGGATATTGCATGTTGTTGGGTGAAAGCTTTGAACGAAAGCGAGAGGCAATCGAAGGAAGCGGAGCCCGGAAGGGCCGAGCGACCGGATGACAAAGGTTAAACATAAAAACAAGGAGGATTTTATTATGGCTATGTTACCTGTATTTGGACGGAACACTTGGATGCCCGACGTATTCAACGACTTTTTCGACAACGACTTCATGACACGCGCCAACGCCACCGCGCCGGCAATCAACGTCAAAGAGAGCGACACGGCGTACACCGTAGAGCTTGCGGCTCCAGGGCTTAAGAAGGAGGACTTCAACGTAAACATCGACCGCGACGGCAACCTGCACATCCGCATGGAGAGCAAGGCCGAGAAGAAGGACGAGGACAAGAAGAGCCACTACCTGCGCCGCGAGTTCTCTTACTCGAAGTTCGAGCAGACGTTGCTTTTGCCTGACGACGTTGACAAGGACGGCATCGAGGCCAAGGTGAACGACGGAGTGCTCACCGTCAACCTGCCCAAGACGGAGAAGAAAGAGGACAAGACGCTGAAGCAGATTGAGGTGAAATAAAAGGGAGCAGCCCCTCCCCAACCCTCCCGAGGGAGGGAGAAGGGGGCGAGAAGGTAAGAAAAATGTAAAAAGTAAGACGGTAAAACTATTTAAGGCTTAATTAAATGGGAATGTGGAAGCCCCTGCTGTTGGAAACAACGGCAGGGGATTTTTTGTTTTTAAAGCAGTAATGTTAATCCTTCCGCCTCTTTACTTTTTTATTTTTTACCTTTGCCTTTTCTCATTTTTTCATCCTTTCTCCCTTCCTCGGGAGGGTTGGGGAGGGGCTGTTTCCTTGCCTTTTCATCCTTTCCCCCTCCCTCGGGAGGGCTGGGGAGGGGCTTTGCTTTCTCACCTTTTCTTTGTACCTTTGCGCCCGTTATGGCATTTACTTACGCAAAACTCGTTGAACGTTACGGCGCGCTGGTGCGCCTCGGAGTGCCCATCGTAGTGGGGCAGATAGGCAACGTCGTGCTCGGCTTCGCCGACACGCTCATGGTGGGGCACCATTCGATGCAGGAGCTGGCCGCCGCCAGTTTCGTCAACACGATGTTCATGCTCGTGGTGTTGTTCGCTACGGGCTTCTCATACAGCCTCACGCCCGTGGTGGGCAGCCTCTTCGGGCGCGGCGAGAGGGGTGCAATAGGCCGGGCGGTGAAGAACGGCCTGGCGGCCAACGCAGGCCTCTCGGTGGTGCTCGTGGCTGTGCTGTCGGTGTTCTGCGTCAACATCCACCGCTTCGGCCAGCCCGAGGAGCTGCTGCCGCTGATGCGTCCCTACCTGTGGGTGAACATCGCGTCGCTGCCCTTCCTGTGCTGTTTTAACACGTTCAAGCAGTTTTTCGACGGCGTTACCGATACCAAGACGCCGATGTATGTCATCATCGGCGGCAACCTTCTCAACATTTTCGGCAACTGGGTGCTCATCTACGGCGAGCTGGGCGCGCCCGAGCTGGGCCTCTTCGGGGCAGGACTGTCCACGGCCCTGTCGCGCGTCGTCATGGCCGCTGCGTGCGCCGTGGTGTTCTTCCGGCACAGGCGCTACCGCGAATACCGCGCCGGGTTCGCCTCGGGGAGTGTGAGCCGTGCCGACGTCAGGCGGCTGTCCGCTCTGGGCCTGCCCGTCGCCTTGCAGTTAGGCATGGAGAGCGCGGCCTTCTCCCTGTCGGCCATATTCGTGGGATGGCTCGGCACTACCGCCCTTGCCGCCCACCAGGTCATGCTCACCGTGTCGTCCGTGCTCTACATGATTAACAGCGGCATGGCCGCCGCCGTTGCCGTGCGCGCCAGTTATTTCGCCGGACAGGGCGATTACGAGGCCGTCCGCCGCACGGCGGCCAGCGGCCTTCATGTAGTCCTTGCCATAGCTTTTACGCTGTCTGTGCCCATATTTCTGCTGCGTGGGGAGATGAGCTGGTGGTTCACCGACAGCGCCGAGGTGTGCTCTTTGGTGTCGGTCACGGTGTTTCCGCTCATCGCCTACCAGTTCGGCGACGGCCTTCAGTACACCTTCGCCAACGCGTTGAGGGGCATAGAGTCCGTCCGCCCTATGGTTTGGATAGCCTTCTTCTCCTACTTCGTGGTGTCGCTGCCGCTGGGGTGGCTGCTCGGCATCCACATGGGCTACGGCCTCGTAGGCATCTGGTCGGCCTTTCCCGTGTGCCTGTCGCTGGCCGGACTGCTATATTATCTGCGTTTTAAGAGGGAACTGAAGTCCCTCCCCAACCCTCCCGAGGGAGGGGGAAAGGGTGAAAAGGCGAAAAGGGTGAAAGGGTGAAACAGTGAAAAGTGAAAACGGAAGAATACAAGCACAAATAGAATACCGCCCTTGTAGGGGCATAATTAGCTTAACGCTGACCTTTGGTTCATTATGCCCGTACGTTTCATAAGAAACGTATTTCGCAGCCAAATGTCATTCATACGCTCTTTCAGAGCGTGCGGACATAATGAATTATGTCCCTACAAGGGCGGTGTGCTTTTATGTGGCTTATTATGATGGATGAAAATATGATACACCGCAAAACTGCGGATGAACCACAAAATGCCGCCTTTCGCAGCGCGAAAGGCGGCATTTTGGCTTGTAAAAGGCGGCAAAACGGAAGGCAATAGACGGTCTTTTGCAAAACGCCTTGCCGCAGGCCGTTTCACCGTCCTGCTTTTTTACCTTTTCACTATTTCATCTTTTCTTGTTTTCTCTACCTTTCCCTCTCCCTCGGGAGGGTTGGGAAGGGGCTTTACCTTTTCATTTTCCCCACACCACTTCGTCCACCGTGCGGTAGCAGTTTTCCAGCTGCGCGTCGGCCTTCTCGTGCGTGTCGGTGCCTATCTGCATCACGGGTGGCACGCTGTGGCCGTTCACCGCCTGCCACGTGGGCAGTCCGAGGCCGTTGGGGTCGCCCGTCTTTATGAAGTTGATGTAGTAGCCCTGGAAGATGGCCGACACGGTGAAGTCCTCCGGCTGCCAGTCGTACACGCGGTTGGTGGGCAGCGTGCCCATGGCATATTCTATGTCGGCCGAGTGCACCGCGCCGGTAGCCGCAGGCTGGTCGGCCTCGCCCTCGGCCTTGTCTTTCACGCCTCCGGCCAGTCCGGCCACCTTTCCGCTTACGCGCATTGCCGGGCGCGGATGGGTGTAGAGGTAGCGGTATACGGGCGCGCCGCCTGTCCTGGCGTGCATGTCGCACCATTTCCATGTGCCGAACGCCACGAACATGTCGGCCCCAAGCTGTGCTCCCGGCTGTCCGGCCACGTCGGCGTCAGTCCTTATTCCGTATGCCTCGATTATGCGTCCGGTGTCGTTGCCGAAGCGAGGGGCCAACGCCTCGCGCTGCGAAGCCACCGTCATGGGCCGTCCGCCGAGCACCGCCGTGACGGGCATCTCGGCCGAGTTCCAGCCAACGAGCAACGGCACGCGCGCCTGTCGGCCTGCGGCGTAGGTCTCGACGGGCTGCTCCGTCATGAAGTAATGGTCTATGTTGTACATCCGTTCCATGCCCGTGCCTGCGGCCTTTGCCAGCAGCTCGTCGGCCGGCATTGCCCTCATCTCCTTCAGGTTCTTGCATCCTATGGCCTTCATCACGGCCACTCCGGCCTTCTCGGCCTCTTCGAGCGTGGCAATCTTGCTGTATGCCATGACCGACGCGCTCGAGCCTATGGCCTGCGCGAACAGCCCCTTGCACAGCGGCGAGGCCATAAGCGCGCTGACCGAGGCCGAGCCTGCCGACTCGCCCGCTATGGTGATGCGCTCCGGGTCGCCGCCGAAGGCCGCGATGTTGTCTTTCAGCCAGCGTATCGCCGCCGCCTGGTCGAGGAATCCGTAGTTGCCAGAGCCTTTGTAGCCGGTCTCCTTTGACAGCTCGGGATGCGCCAGGAAGCCGAACACTCCCTCGCGGTAATTGGCCGTTACCGACACTATTCCGCGCCGCGCCATCGACTCTCCGGCGTAGCGAGGCTCGCTGCCCGAACCGGCCATAAGCCCCCCGCCGTTGAAGTATATGAGCACGGGCAGCCGCTCGGTCATCGTCTCCGCCGGTGTCCATATGTTCAGGTAGAGGCAGTCTTCGCTGTTTTCGCTTGTGCCGAAGTTCATGTCGCCGAAGAGGTTTTGCTGCATCGGGTTGGGGCCGAAGTGCTTTGCCTGGCGCACGCCCGTCCACGGCTTCACGGGCTGCGGCGCCTTCCAGCGCAGCTCTCCGACAGGGGGCTGGGCGAAGGGCACGCCCTTGAACACCTTGATGCCCGACTCGTATGTGCCTTCGAGCACGCCGCACGCCGTCTTGGCCTGCGGCCCTTGTGCGCCGGCCGCTGCCGTACAGAGAGCCAGCGCGAGTGAGATGATGAGTTTTTTCATGATTGTATGGTTTTGGTTTGGTTGTGTTTCTCGCATATGTACAGCACATGCTGGCCGTCGCCTGTGGTCGTTCCGAATATGTAAGTGTCGCCGCCGTCGCGCAGTTTCAGCTTCTTGCGCAGCGCGTCCGCCGTCAAGGGAAAGTTCCTTACGCTTACGTTGGCGCGCTCGACACCGGCCAGCGCGGCCTTCAGCCCGCGCTTGTTCATGGTCGTAACGGCGCGTATGGCGAAGCCGCGGCCGGGAAACTGCGGTATTTCCACGGGCGAGATGAAGAGGTGGCTGTCGCGGCTTACCTGCCGTGCGGCGTAGCGTTGCCCGATGAGGGCGAAGCATCCGGCCTTCATCAGCGATGCGTTAGGCTCGTAGAGGAAGGCGGGCGGGGCTGCTTGGGATGACTGTGAGGGCTGGAAGTTGTTGGAGAACTGGGAGCATTGGGACAGCTCTTCGGGGGTGAAAGCAAACTCCTGGCCGTCGTTCACGCAGTAAATGCGCTCTATTTTGGTGTACTTCCGCGAGAGCACGAGCAGCAGTTCCTTGCACTCGTTGCCTACTGACACGATGTGTACCTCGCCCACCTGTTCGCCCATGTCTGCCGCGGCCTTGCGCCAGTCGAGCATGGGCGAGAGCTTGAGCATCACGTAGTCGGCCTTCTCGAGCAACATCTCGCGCATCAAGAGCACGTCGGGCGTGCAGTCGCTGATGGCGAACGTGCGCCCGCCCGACTGCGAGCGGCGCGCCGGGTCGGCGTAGACGAGCGTGGCATGGCTTGTTCCTTCGATAATTTGCGCACAGTCGCCGCAAACCACTTCGGCCTGGCTGATGCCCAGCGCGGCCATGTTGTGCCGCGAGATGTCGCACAAATGGCTCTGCCGCTCGATGTAGACCGCCTTGCCGAAGAGCGGCGCAAGGTATGAGAAGTCTACGCCGAAGCCGCCCGTGAGGTCGACGAGGGTCAACGGGTTGGCTGGGAGAACTGGGAGGACCGGGAGTTCTGTGATGAGGCGGCGGACTACTGCGGCCTTGTACATGGCCGTCTGTTCCGACGAGCATTGCTCCATCGAGATGTGCGGCGGATACACTATGCCCTCGGTGGCGGCCCATCGCGGCAGCTTGGTGCGTGCACGCTGGCGGCCCGCTATTTGGTCGAGGGCGTAGGCGAGGTCGATGTCCGTGCGGCCGGCGTGGCGCAGTGCGAGCTGGCGGATGTCGTCGTCGAGGTGCTGGGTGATGAATTCCTGGGTAGTCATTTTTTCTTTTTTTATGGGTGTGCTGGGAGAGGTGGGAGGACTGGGAGAGCTGTGATGGAGGGAGAACTGGGAGAACCGGGAAGAATGGGAAGGCCGGGATGGCAGGGTGCTCTGCCTCATTCACAGTTTTCTCAGTTCTCCCAGTCCTCCCAGTTCTCTCAGCCTACCCATTATTTCAGGCCGTTGCGGTATTTCAGTCGCGCCCTTGTCATCTCCTCCCTGATGCCGCCTTGTGTCAGGAAACGTTGCTTTGCAGCTTCTATTAGGCGCGCCATGAGGTAGTCGGTCTGGTGAATCAGTATTATGGCGATGTTGGCCGTGGTCTCGGCCGAGCGTGTCTTTACGCGTTCGCGGTAGTAAGCCGAATCGGCGTGGGCGCGGCATACCTGCCTGGTTTGCACGGCCTTGGGCGAGTTCTTGGGCCAAAGCTCCATGTCTCTCACCCTCAAATAGTCCTCATAGTCGGCCAACAGCTCTTGCAGGCTGGCCTTAGCCACGTTGTACAGCTTGATTTCCGTCTCGCGCGAAGCTGTCGCAGCCTGGCTTCCTTCGGCAATGTTCTGCTTGCCGCTGCTTGCCGCCTGCACCATCTGGTCTACCGTGCGGTCGTCCTTTTCAAGGTATTTATGGGCGAAGTGATAGGTTATGTCGTAGATACATTCGGCCTTGCGGTACACCAACAGCTTGTGGTAGTCGCCCTGCTGGGGCATGAAGTCCTTGTTGAATGTTGTCATGGTATTGTTGTTTTTGAGGGTTAATGGGAGAGCTGGGAGGGCTGGGAGGACTGGGAGAACTGAGCGAGCTGTGTTGTTTTCAGTTCTCCCAGTTTTCCCAGAACTCCCAGTTCTCACATTATTCCATTGTTATTTGATTACTTTATAGTATTTCCTTGCCGTGGCCCTTGATATCAGGTTGAAGTGCCACCACTCCGTCCTTAGCGGTCGGAAGCCGGCGTAGCGCATCACCTCGCGCAGCAACTGGCGGTTCTTCTGCGCCCGGCGGCTTATGCGTCCGCTCTTTACGAGGGCGTCCTCGCGGTCGATGTGGGCGGCCGAGCCCATGTAGTCGATGGGCGTGCCCATGTCGAGCGTGTCGCCTCGGGCGTCGCACAGCGTTATGTCAACGGCCATTCCGTAGTTGTGCAGGCCGCCTCCGCGCGCCGGATTGCTCACGTAGAAGTATTTGCTTGTGTTCTTAACCTTGTCCCACATGCGCTGCTGTATGCTCATGGGGCGCGCCGCGTCATATACCTTCAGGCTCAAGTCGGGCCGCAGCTGCTTGAGTCTCTTCTGCGCCTTGGCCAGCGCGGCGGCAGCCTTGGGGTGCAGGTAGGCGCGCGTAAGGTCGGTGTAGAGTATCTGTCCGGTGAAGTTGTCGGCCCTGGCGTACATCAGGCTTACGGGTATTGTCTTGTCCCTGGTGTGTATGTCAACCATCCCCTGCCGCTCCATCGACAGCTCCGTCTTTGTCTTCTTCACGCTGTTCTGCGCGCAGGCCGGTGCGGCCAGCAGGCAGGCCAGCGCGGCAATCGTTATAATCCGTTTCATCATAATAGTGTTTTTAGCGTTAGTTCGGTATAAGAAACCATCCTTTGTAGGGACATAATTCATTATGTCCGTACGCCGCGAAGAGGCGTATTACACAAGCGCGGCAAATGAAAAACGTTCTTTCAGAACGTGCGGACATAATGAATTATGTCCCTACAAAGGATGGTTTCGCTATTATGAAAATAGCAGTTATACCGAACTCGCGTGGTTTTTAAGGCAAAGATACTCCTTTTACGGATATAAAGCAAGGCTTGGTGGCAATTTGTTTGGAATGCGGTTGATTTTCAACCGCGTAACGCCTTGGCCGTCAATGCGTTGCGAAAGGCCGTCTTTTACAATGCGAAAGACGGCAAACGGGAATGCGAAATGCGGCCTTTCATCGTGTGAAAGGCCGCATTTGGCGTTTTATGAAATAATTGGTTGAAAAGAGCTTTACTTCTTGTGGCTCACCGTGTAGACCACTTTGCCCTGCTTGTCGATGAGGTGCAGGTCGAGCTCTTGCTTGTCGGCGCATACGAGGGAGAAGCCCGGAATGCCCGAGCAGAACTGCGTGCCGTCGATTGGCTTTACGTTCTCGCGGCTCAATGAGCCGCTGGTGTTGACCACGTAGTCGATGTTGCAGCCCGGTTTGCGTATGTGCTGGAAGTTGTGTATGTGGCCGCATACGTACATTGCGACGTTCGGGTGCTTCAACAGAACGGCGTTGAGCGTCTTCTGCATGTCGGTGCGCTCCTTCTCGTTCTTGGTGGACTGCGCGTAGACGGGGTGGTGGCCTATTACTATTACCCAGTCCTCGGTTGCGGCGGTGAGCACGGAGTCAACCCATGCCAGCTGCTTCTCTACATCCTGCTTGCAGGCGTCGGGGTACTTCTCGGTGTCCTTGCGGTACTTGTCTATCATCGGGGTGGTGTCAACGAAGACCAGGCGCACGGTTACGTCGTCGTCCTCTATTACCTTCGTGTAGTATTTTGCAGGCATCTCCCAGCGGCGGCTCACCTTGGCATAGTCAACTACGGCCTGCGTGTTTCCGCGGTACTCGTGGTTGCCGCAGATGGGGTACCACGCCAGCATCAGTTCGGGGTGCGAGTAGATGAGCTCGTAGTTTGTCATCCAGAGGGGGTCTTCGGTGCTCACGACACCCTCGAAGTGGTGCACGTCGCCTGCCGCCGCGACGCACTCTATGCCCACCGTCTCGGCCATGCGGCCCATCAGTTCGGCTATTGGTTTCTGGTCGTAGTAGCCGTTGCGGCCCAGGTCGTTGGCTACGTAGAAGTTGACTGACTTTTCAAGTTTTGCCCACTCTGCGGGCGTCTGCGCCATCACCGATGCCACGGCGATGACAAAGAGGATGATGAATGATGAGATTCGTTTCATTTTGTTGTAATTATTAACCCACCCCCGCCCTCCCCAAGGGAGGGAGTTTGGTATGCTTTTGCTGCTGGATGATGCTTTTGTTTAACTTGCAATGCCATTCAAGCTCCCTCCCTTGGGGAGGGTTGGGGTGGGTGTTAGTGTTGGGTGTTAGTTTGTCTATTCTTTTAGAAGTTCACTTTGAATCCTGCGTTGAGTTTCGCTCCGTAGTATTCCACCTGCATCGTCCTGTCCTTCGTGCCCTGGTAGTAGCGCAGCGGTTGGTTGAGCAGGTTGTTGGCCTGTACGTAGAAGGTGTACTTCGTGTTCTTGCCCCATGTGTAGCTGGCGTTGAGGTCCATGTAGTGCGTTGCGTCGTAGTAGCGGCGCAGGGCGGTCTCCTCCACGTACTCCTCGTCATCCTGGAAGGCCGACGTGTAGTTGTAAGACAGGCGCACGTTCAGTCCCCATTTGTCGAAGTAAAGCGACGCGTTGGCCATGTGCTCGGGCGAGCCGGGGAGTGCCTGCTCGTCTTTGTCACCGAAGACAGACTTCACGATGTTGCTGTGAGTGTAAGTGTAGTTGCCGTAGAAGCCTACGCAACGCAGTGCCGGAGAGATGAAGCCGAAGTCGCGCTGGAAGCCAAGCTCCACTCCGAGCAGGTCGGCGTCGAAGGCGTTGAGCGGCTGGCTCACCTCTGCCTCGGCGTAGTTGCCATAAGCCATGTCGCGCTTCAGGTTGACAGAATAGTCCTTGACGCGCTTGTAGAACACTGCCGCCGACACCAGACCTACGCTCTTGAAGTAATAGTCGGCTGACAGGTCGACGTTGTGCGAGGTGATAGGTTTCAGGTCGGGGTTGCCAAGTGTGATTTCAACAGGCGACTCCTCGGTGTTGTAAGAAGCGTTGGCTACGAGGTGAGAGTACTTGGGGCGTGCCAGCGTCTTGGTGTAAGATGCACGCACTTTGAGGTCGTCGGTAGCGTCCCACTTGACGAGGAAGCTCGGCAGCCAGCTTACGTAGTTGTTCTTGAACTTGCCCGTTGGGTCGAGGCTCTCGTCTCCGTTCTCGTCGATATTCCAGTTGAAGCCGCTCGTCTCGAGGTCAGTGTACTCCATGCGGAGGCCCGCCATTACGGTGAACTTGCGTCCCAGCTTCTGCGTGAAGCGCAGGTATGCGGCCGTAACCTGCTCGGTTGCGTCATAGTCGCCTGCTGATTCCTCGAGCACCTGCTCGCCTCCGAGCAGTGCCCAGTCCTTCGCGTTGAACTGCTCGAGGTAGTCCTTGCTTACGAAGTCCATAGCCTTGTACTGGTCGCCGGGCATGAAGCCGTCGCGGATTTTTGACGTGTAGTAGTTTGTGTAGTCGGTTCCGTAGATGCTTTCGTAGCCGTCCTTGTAGTCGTAACACAGCACTTCCTTTGTCTTGTGCTTGTGAGTGTACTTCGCGCCGAACTTCAGCGAGTTGCCGAACAGTCCGCTCGCGAGAGGCAGCTCGAAGTCAACCTTGGCCTTCCACTCGTTTTCGCGTATCCATTCGTTGGCGTTTGTGAACTCGTCAACTTCCCAGTCGCCGTCGTGAACAGAGATGGGCGTTATGGCGTAGGGCTGCCTGCGGCCCTCGTCTGCCATGTCGATGGTGATGTCTTTCTGCTCGAGGCTGAAGTAACGCTCGTCCGGGCGGTCTTCGCTTGCACGTGAGTAAGACACCATCCAGTCGGTCTGCAGCTTGTCCCAGAGCAGGTGGTCGCCGCCGAGTGTGAAGTCCATTGTCTGCTGGAGCTCGAGGCGTGCGCCGCGGTTGTCTTTCGAGCCGGCCTTTGTCTCTATTTTGCTCTTCATCTCGCCTGCGCCGTCAGCCAAGTCCTGATACTGCACGCGGTAGCGGTTCTCCCAGTCGTTGCGGCGGTTGTAGATGCCGTTGAAGTAGATTTTATGGTTCGGGTTGAAGTCGTAGTCCATAGAGAGCGAGTAGCTTTGGCGTTCGCGTGTGACGTAGTATTGGCGCACTTCGGCATCGGTGAGCACTACGTTGCCGTCGTCGTCGAGGTCGTATTCGAACTCGGTGTTGTCCGAGCCGGCCGGCGAGTTCTGGTAGGATATTGCGGCCATGATGCCGAACTTGTCGTTGAAGAAGCGGTCGCCCCACGTCGCGCCGAGGTTGAGCTGGAGTTTGTCGCTAATCCAGTTGTAGCCCGTTCCTGCCGTTACGTTGAACACGCGGCGGTAAGGCGTGTTCTTGGTTACGAGGTTTATGGCACCGCCTATGGCGTCGCCGTCCATGTCGGCGGTCACGACCTTGTTCACCTCGATGGTCTGTATCATGTCGGCCGGTATGAGGTCGAGCTGCACGTTGCGCGCGTCGCCCTCGGCGGAGGGCAGGCGGTTGCCGTTGATTGAGACGCTGGTGAGGTCGGGCGATGTGCCGCGCACCTGTCCGAAGCGCGCCTCGCCCTGGTCGTACTGCACGTTGATGCCGTTGATGCGCTTCAAGGCGTCGCCTATGTTGGAGTCGGGGAACTTGCCAACTTGGTCGGCCGACACGACGTTGGTCAGGTTGAAGTTGTTTTTCTGCTGGTTGATGGCGCGGCTCTGTCCGTGGAACGCGCCCTTCACCTCGATGCCCTGAAGCTCCACGCCGTCAGAGAGCACGAAGTCGTGCACGGCGGTCTTGTCGGGCGATATAGTCAGTTTCATCGTCTTCGGTTCATATCCTACGTAGCTTACCTTCACCACGTAAGTGCCCGGCTTCAGGTTGGCGAGGGTGTAGTAGCCGTTGACGTCGCTCACCACGCCTGTGTGCAGGCTTTCAATCATCACCGTGGCTCCCGGCAGCACCTGGTTCTGAGTGTCAACGACGCGGCCGCGCATCACGCCGAGAGCGGCCTCGTTGGAGTCGGGGGCGGCGAAGGCTGCCGTGGAAAGCATTGCCGCCAGACAGAATGTCGATAGTTTTCTGTAATTTTTTTTCATAAAAATTGTTGAATGATTTGACGGGTGCAAAGTTCTGACTTCTGTGTTACACGGACGTTACATGAATTTTTATTTAGGTTTAACAAATAATTACAAAGGTGTTACGGGATGTGAAAGCGTGCGCCTGCGTGCGCGTACCGACTATGTTTGTTGTCAACGGCTGTGTAACTCATTGACACCCAACGGGTTGTGAAAGGCCGTCTTTTGTGTTGCGAAAGACCGCCTTTTGGCGTGCGATTGACGGCCTTTTGGATTGTAAAAGGCCGCCAACCGCACGCCTGCCCATATGGCTTATTGGGCTAATCAGGCTAATTAAGCCCAATGGGCCGGATAAGCCTTATAAGCCCGATGGGCAGGGGCTGCTGACCGGTTTTTTATTATTTAACTACCAAATCTTCCGTATGTCTTGAAAAAACGTTAATTTTGCATGATTAAACATATCAGTAAAATGTCATCAGTAACAATACGCAAGGTAAACACAAGGCGCGACCTCGAGCGGTTCATCGACTTCCACTACGACCTGTACGAGGGCTGCGAGCAGGACGTGCCCAACCTCTTCTCCGACGAGATGAAGACCTTGGACAAGACGAAGAACGCCGCCTTCGAGTTCAGCGAGGCCGAATACTTCATGGCGTTCAACGACAAGGGCCGCATCGTGGGCCGCGTGGCAGCCATCATCAACCACAAGGCCAACAAGCGGTGGGGCCGCAAGTGCGTGCGCTTCGGCTGGCTCGACTTCATAGACGACATCGACGTGAGCCGCGCCCTGTTCGACGCCGTGGAGCAATACGGCAAGTCGAAGGGCATGGACGAGATGATAGGCCCGCTCGGCTTCACCGACCTCGACCCCGAGGGAATGCTCACATGGGGCTTCGACCAGCTCGGCACGATGCCCACCATATACAACTATCCCTACTACCCGGAGCACATGGAGCGGCTGGGCGGCTTCGAGAAAGACAACGACTACGTGGAGTTCAAGATGATGGTGCCTGACACCGTGCCCGAGAAGTACACCAAGATAGCCGAGATGATACAGCAGAGGTACAACCTGCACGTGCGCAAGCTCACGAAGAAGGACGTGTTCGAGGGCGGCTACGGCAAAAAGATGTTCGACCTAATCAACACCTGCTTCAAGGACCTTTACGGCTATTCGGAGCTTTCCGACAAGCAGATAGAGCAGTACATCGACATGTACTTCCCCATGGCCGACCTAAGCCTCATCACCGTTGTGGAGGATTGGAACGAGGACCGCAAGCCCGTAGCCGTCGGCATCACCATCCCCTCGCTGGCCCGCGCGCTGCAAAAGTGCCGCCGCGGACGGCTCTTTCCCTTCGGCTGGTGGCACGTGCTGCGCGCCCTGAAGGCGCACAAGACCGAGGGCGTAGACCTGCTCCTGCTCGGCGTCCTGCCCGAGTACCGCATGAAGGGAGCCAACGCCCTGATGTTCGCCGACCTCATTCCGCGCTACCAGGCCTACGGCTTCAAGTGGGGCGAGAGCCAGGTGGAGATGGAGACCAACGAGAACGTGCAGAGCCAGTGGCAGTACCTCGACCCCAAGCTGCACAAGCGCAGGAGGTGCTACAAGAAGTGGCTGTGAAGCCCCTCCCGACCTCCCCAAGGGGAGGAGTTTGCCTATCGGGCATCAGGCTTATCCGGCTTATTAGTCCTATGATTATCAAATGATTATGAGCGAAAACGAAATACAAAACCCACAGGTTTCCTACACTGACGATAATATTAGGCACTTGTCCGACATGGAGCACGTGCGCACCCGACCCGGCATGTACATCGGCCGCCTGGGCGACGGCTCTATGCCCGAGGACGGAATATACGTGCTGCTGAAGGAGGTTATCGACAACTCGATTGACGAGTTCAAGATGGGCGCGGGCAAACGCATCGAGGTTGACATCGACGACGAGCTGCGCGTGACCGTCCGCGACTACGGGCGCGGCATACCGCAGGGCAAGCTTGTCGAGGCCGTAAGCGTGCTCAACACCGGCGGAAAGTATGACTCCAAGGCGTTCAAGAAGAGCGTCGGCCTTAACGGCGTCGGCATAAAGGCCGTCAACGCGTTGAGCTCCACGTTCGAGGTGCGCTCCTACCGCGACGGCACGGTGCGCTCGGTGCAGTTCGAGAAAGGCGTGCAGAAGAGCGACACGACCGAGGACACGCAGGACGAGAACGGCACATACGTCTTCTTCGAGCCTGACGACACGCTGTTTAAGAACTACCGTTTCCACACGGATTTCGTCGAGACGATGCTCCGCAACTACACTTACCTCAACACGGGGCTTACCATCATGTTCAACGGTCGCCGCATCTTGAGCCGCAACGGACTTGAAGACTTGCTCAACGACACGATGACCACCGACGGCATCTATCCTATAATCCACCTCAAGGGCGAGGACATCGAAATAGCGTTTACGCATACAAACCAGTACGGAGAGGAGTACCACTCGTTCGTCAACGGCCAGCACACCACGCAGGGCGGCACACACCAAAGCGCGTTTAAGGAGCACATAGCCAAGACAATAAAAGAGTTCTTCAACAAGAACTTTGAATATACCGACATACGCAACGGCCTCGTGGCCGCCATCGCGGTGAACGTGGAGGAGCCGATGTTCGAGAGTCAGACCAAAATCAAGCTCGGCTCGCTCACCATGTCGCCCGACGGCGTGAGCGTGAACAAGTACGTCGGCGACTTCATCAAGACCGAGGTGGACAACTATCTGCACAAACACGCCGACGTGGCGGAGGTCATGCTGCAGAAAATACAGGCCTCCGAGAAGGAGCGCAAGGAGATGGCCGGAGTGACGAAGCTGGCTCGCGAACGCGCCAAGAAGGCCAACCTGCACAACCGTAAGCTGCGCGACTGCCGCATACACTTCAGCGACGTGAAGAACGACCGCAAGGAGGAAAGCTCCATCTTCATAACCGAGGGCGATTCGGCAAGCGGCTCCATCACCAAGAGCCGCGACGTAAACACGCAGGCTGTGTTCTCTCTTAGGGGCAAGCCGTTGAACTCTTACGGGCTGACTAAGAAGGTGGTGTACGAGAACGAGGAGTTCAACCTCTTGCAAGCGGCCCTCGACATAGAGGACGGACTCGACACCCTGCGCTATAACAAGGTAATCGTGGCGACCGATGCCGACGTTGACGGTATGCACATACGCCTGCTCATAATCACCTTCTTCCTGCAATTCTTCCCCGACTTAATCAAGAAAGGCCACGTCTACGTGCTCCAGACACCGCTGTTCCGGGTGCGCAACCGCCGCTCGAAAATCAAGGACAAGGCCGTGCTCGAGGCTGCAAAGGGCACCAAGGGCGACTTCATCACGCGCTACTGTTACAGCGAGGAGGAGCGCATGAAAGCCATAACGGAGCTTGGTCCGGAGCCTGAAATAACACGATTCAAGGGTCTCGGCGAAATCAGTCCCGACGAGTTCCGCGCCTTCATAGGCCCCGACATGCGCCTGGAGCAGGTCACCCTGCACAAGACCGACCAAGTGCAGAAGCTCCTCGAATACTACATGGGCAAGAACACGCCCGAGCGTCAGAACTTCATCATCGACAACTTGGTAATAGAGGAGGACCGACCAGAAGAGGAGGAAATCAGTTAAGAATAAAGAGTTAGTAATTAAGAAAGAAGCAATGTAGATGGTTTCTATTTTCAACAGACTGTTTGGGAAAAAGAAGCAATGTAAGCCAAACGCCTTTTCAGGCGTGTTGGAAGTAAATCGTCTGTTGGCGTTTGAGGAGCGTCTGCGTGTTTTGTTGGAGCAAGATAAATTTCTGGCAAGAAGCGATTACGAGCCGTTACTTGTAGAATTTGCATCATTGAAAGAAACATTTACAGGTTTGCAAAAAACAAAAACTCTTGATTATTTCTGTAAAAACAATGGAATTGATGAAATAAGAATAAATGATTTTTTGTTTACGTATGCTGCAATGTCGGTATACAATGGGAATTCGAAAATAGATACGCATAATGATAGTTTTATAAAACGCCATCTTGCATCCGATAAGGTGTATCTTGACGGGATATTAAAACGTGTAGACCCTAATATTAGTCTTGATGATGAGCAACGGCGTGTAGTATTGTCGGATGAGGATTATACCCTTGTCATTGCTGGTGCAGGTGCAGGGAAGACAACGACCGTGGCAGCCAAAGTAAAATATCTTATAGATAAAAAAGGCATAAAGCCGGACGAGATATTGGTTATTTCATTTACAAACAAGGCTGTCGGGGAATTACGTGATAAGATAAATAAAAGCTTAGGCATCAAATGTCCTATTACAACGTTCCACAAGACAGGGTATGCTGTGTTACGAAGGCAGGAAGCTGACCGTATAGACATTGTTACAGAAGGTTTTATGTACAATGTAATCAACAATTACCTGAAAAAAAATATTCTTGAAAATCCGGAACTGGTAGACAAGCTTATTTTGTTTTTCGGTACTTATTTTGATGCACCTTACGAAGGAAGCGACCTTAATGACTTTTTCAATTATATTGCCAAAGCTGATTTTTCAACCATACGTGGCAATATTTCTGAATATGTGGATGATGTCATTGACAAGAGAACAGGGTGGCGCATAACTATTGCACATGAAACTTTGCGCTCCCAGCAAGAGGTTTTAATAGCCAATTTCTTATACCTTAACGGTATAGATTACTCATACGAAAAAATCTATCCTTACAATATCCTTCGTTCCCATAAGCCATATACTCCCGATTTTACAATCACGCAAGGGGATAAAGTTGCTTATATAGAGCATTTTGGCATTACTGAGGATGGGCGCAGCAGCCGTTATAGCGATGAAGAAATAGAACGATACAAGAGTGAAGTCAACGAGAAGATAATGCTTCATAGGAAGCATAAGACAGATTTGATATACACGTTCTCTCGATTTAAAGACGGGCGTACGTTATTGGAACATTTACGTGAGAAACTATTAAAGCATGGTTTCGAGTTACGTCCGCGTTCTTCTAAGGAAGTTTTTGAGAAGATTGTCTCCACCGAAGAAAATAAATACATATCACGTTTGGTGAAATTGGTTTGCACGTTTATCAGCAATTTTAAGACAAACGGATATACACCAGATTATTTCAGTCGCTTTGCTTATAAATCGAAAAATGAGCGGACAAAGCTTTTTTTGACTATATGTGAGCAGTGTTATTATGAGTATTCAAAATGCCTGAAAGAGCGTAATGCCATAGATTTTGAGGACATGATAAACGAGTCCGCGCGTATTATACGTGACGAACAGCTTAAAGGAGAAAAATTAAAGTTTAAATATATCATTGTCGACGAGTATCAGGATATATCACGGCAACGTTTTAATTTGACTAAGGAACTAAGTAATCTTTGTGATGCGAAAGTTATTGCGGTTGGTGATGATTGGCAGTCGATATACGCTTATGCTGGTTCAGACATAACTTTGTTTACGAAATTCAAGGAAAGTTTTGGGTACGGACAAGAGCTTAGCATAACAAGGACATACCGTAACGCACAGGAATTGATAGATATAGCGGGAGGTTTTATCCAAAAAAACTCTGCGCAAATAAAGAAAGCGCTCGTTTCCCCGAAACATATATCCGACCCTGTCGTAGTTAGGACTTATACTGAAAATGTCGACAGGAAGCAGTATGAGGGACGAGGCGGAAAGTTTTTCCTTATAGGCGAAACCGTGGAAAGTCTGATGGCTGAGATACTTAAAGAAAAACCTGATTCGTCAATACTTCTCTTAGGGCGTTATGGTTTTGACGCATACAACCTCGGAAAGTCAGCAGACTTCAAGTATGATGAAAAGACCGGGAACGTATATTCGCAAAAGTATAATGCCGTATATCTTGACTTTATGACCGTGCACAGGGCCAAAGGTCTCGGTTATGACAATGTTATCATTGTGAATGGGCGTAACGATGTTTATGGCTTTCCGTCAAAGATAGAAGACGACCCTGTGTTAAACTATGTCGTAAAGACAGACCATGCCATTGAGTATGCCGAAGAACGCCGTTTGTTTTATGTCGCATTGACGCGGACAAAGAACCGTGTATATATTGTTGTTCCAGAAGAACATCCTTCAGAATTTGTCTTGGAGCTTATACGTGATTATGATAATGTAAGACTGGAAGGGAGCATCATATTAAACCCAGATAGAAAAGTTGAGGCCAAGCGTTGTCCTGTTTGCGGTTATCCTATGCAGTTACGATACAAGAAAGATTATGGATTGAGGCTTTGGATATGTTCCAACGAACCTGAAATTTGCGATTTTATGACGAATAATCTAAGGGGTGGAGATTTGCCTATCCTTAAATGCGACCAATGCAAGGATGGCTATTTGATTGTAAAGGAAGGGAAAGACAAAACCAAACCTTTTCTTGGTTGTACTAATTATAAGCCTGACAAGTCGGGATGCAATAATATGGTTACCCGTGATTATTATCTAAAATATCTGTCAGGAAACAAGAATTGAACAAGATTGATTAAATGAAATTCTAAAAAAATAGGACAAAAGTATTATTAAAAACATTTGATATGAAAGTTCCAATAATGTCAAAATTTTCCTTTCTCTTTTTACTGTTTTACCTTTTTACCTTTTTACCTTCACACTCCCAGATGCGCGTCAACTTCTCGGGTGACAGCCCGATGCGCAAGTTGCAGATAGCCGAGATGGCCATCAACAACCTGTACGTTGACTCGGTTGACGAGCAGAAGCTCGTAGAGGACGCCATACGCGGGATGCTGGAGAAGCTCGACCCTCACTCGTCTTACGCCGACCCGAAAGAGGTTAAGGCCATGAACGAACCGTTGCAGGGCAATTTCGAGGGCATCGGCGTGCAGTTCAACATGGTTGACGACACGCTGCTCGTAATACAGCCCGTCTCGAAAGGTCCGTCGGAGAAGGTCGGCATCATGGCCGGCGACCGCATAGTGAGCGTCAACGACACAGCGATTGCCGGCGTGAAGATGGCGCGCGAGGAAATTATGCGCCGCCTCAGAGGCCCCAAAGGCTCTAAGGTGAACCTCGGCATAGTGCGCCGCGGCGTGGACGGAGTGATGCGCTTTACGGTCAAGAGGGACAAAATACCGGTGAAGAGCGTCGATGCCGTGTACATGCTCCGCCCCGGAGTGGGGTACATAAGGATAGGCAACTTCGGCGCGACGACCTACGACGAGTTCATGCAAGGCCTCGAGACGCTGCGCGAGGCGGGCATGAACGACCTCGTGCTCGACCTTCAGGACAACGGCGGAGGCTATCTCCAGGCCGCCGTACAGGTGGCAAACGAGTTCCTGGAGCGCGGCGAGCTCATCGTATATACCGAGGGACGGCAGTTCCCCCGCACCGATTACAAGGCGCGTGGCAACGGCAAGATGCGCACGGGGCGCGTCTACGTGCTCGTCAACGAGTTCACGGCGTCGGCCGCGGAGATTGTCTCGGGAGCCATACAAGACCACGACCGCGGCACCGTAATAGGCCGCCGTACGTTCGGCAAAGGTCTCGTGCAGCGTCCTATCGACCTGCCCGACGGCTCGATGATAAGGTTGACAATAGCCCATTACTACACCCCGGCAGGCCGCTGCATACAGAAGCCGTACACCAAGGGCGACATGGAGGACTACGCCCTCGACTTCGACAAGCGGCTGAAGCACGGCGAGCTGACCAACCGCGACAGCATACACTTCGCCGATTCGCTCAAGTTCTACACGCTCAAGGAGCACCGCGCCGTCTACGGTGGAGGAGGGATTATGCCTGACGTGTTCGTTCCACTCGACACGCTTCAGTACACGCGCTACCACCGCCAGCTCGTATTGAAGGGCATAGTAATCAACTCCAGCCTGCGCTACATCGACAACCACCGCAGCCAGCTGCGCTCGCTCTTCCCCGACTTCGGCACGTTCCGCACGGGCTTCCAGGTGCCCCAACCGCTCATAGACGAGGTGATGAAGGAGGGCGAGAAGCAGAACGTCAAGCCCAAGGACGACGACGAGCTGCGCCGCACGCTGCCTTACCTCAAGGCGCAGCTGAAGGCTCTCGTGGCGCGTGACCTCTTCGACATGAGCGAATATTTCCAGATTATCAACGAGGAGAGCGACATCGTCAAGGCGGCGGTAAAGGAATTAAGAGGAAAGGAGTAAGTAGGGAAGGAGTAAGGAGTGTAGGAATAAATGGTAATTTCCTTACTCCTTCCCTACTTACTCCTTCCCTCCAGAACAAAAAAGCAATAACTTCTGACAATATGATAACATACAACGCAGACGGGGTGGCGATGCCCCGGTTCAAGAGGCGCAAGGTTACGGCGTGGATTAAGGCCGTGGCCGCGTCGTACGGAAGGAAGACCGGCGAAATAGGTTACATGTTCGTGAACGACGACAAAATACTCGAAGTCAACCGCGAGTACCTCGGCCACGACTACTACACTGACATAATAACCTTCGACTACGACGAAGGCGACACCGTCAGCGGCGACCTCGTAATCTCGCTCGACACCGTGCGCACCAACGCCGAACAGCTGGGCAAGGAATACATGGACGAGCTTCACCGCGTCATCATACACGGCATACTCCACCTTTGCGGCATCAACGACAAGGGACCGGGCGAGCGCGAGCTGATGGAAGCCGCCGAAGACAAGGCCCTGGCCATGCTCGCCGCCATGCAGTAAGGCTGCACGGCTTGAATGACAGCCATGAGTCCGGCATGGGGTTTGCCGCCTTTGTAGGGACATAATTAGCTTTCGCTGACCTTTGGTTCATTATGTCCGCACGTCGCGAAGAGGCGTATTACCTAAGTGCAGCAAATGAAAAAACGTTCTTTCAGAACGTGCGGACATAATGAATTATGTCCCTACAAAGGAATGTTCTTATGCGTTGGCTTACAGCCTGTTGAGCCAACGCATTGTAAAAGGCGGTCTTTCGCAACGCGAAAGACCGCCTTTTACCGTATGATATGCCGCCTTTCGCAAGCCGAAAGGCGGCATGTCGCGTCCCTGTCCTTGCCGCCATGCGGCGGCAAGGACAGGATGTCAGCGTGTCACTTCTTCACAATCTTGGTATTTACGCCGCCAGCCGTCACGATGTACACGCCCTTGGGCATGCCCGACATGCCGACGTAGCCGGGACGAGTCTCCGTAACGCATGCGCCCGACATCGAGTAGACGCGCACCGCAGTGCCTTCGGGCGCATCGACGTTGAAGCCGTCGTCAACCAGCGTAGGCCATACGCGGACGCCTTTTTCGCCGCCTGCGGCAGGCTTGTTGATGCCCGACGTGAAGTCGGAGTACACGTAGTTGAACACCAGCCAGTCGCCGCTGTTGTTGTAGTCGAGGCTGCTTGTCTGCGCTATGGTGTGGTATGTGTTGAGGCCCGGCCATGCTATGATGTCCTCTACGGGCGTGTCATAGTCGTATGTGGTGGTCTCGCCCTGGTTCATCTCCCAGTCGCCGTTCTGCCATTTGTAGCCCAGCTTCTTCACGCGGACGGTGTCATTCTCGTAGAAGTACTCAAACTTGGTTGTGTATTGCCAGTTTATGCCGTCATCCTCGCCGTCCTCTCCGGCTCTCGTGGTAGGCGCGCCGAAGGGTGTGCCCATCGAGCCTTGCATGCGGTTCACCGTGCCCGTGATGTTGTAGAACTCGTCGTACTCGTTCTCCACCCACAGGTTGCCCTGGCGCGTGTTGGCCTCGTCGCTGTCAAAGGTGTATGACTTCTCCGTCAGCACGTCGCCGTTCTCGTTGTACGTCTTGATTATTTCCTGGTCGTTGAACAGCTTGCCGTACATGTAGTTGTACATCTTGTCCAGCCCGTAGGTCTGCCAGCCGTTCTTGTCGTACAGCTCCGTGCCGGCGTAGCTGTCGGTGTAGTTCTCCAGGTCGCCAAGGTAGCCGGCGTAGTCGTTGCGCCATCCGCCGTCGTCGGTCTGCGTCCAGGTGTCTGTCTCCCAAGCTCCGAGCTCCCATTCGCCCGTCTGCGCGTCGCTCATGCCGTAGGCGTGGCTGGTCAGCATGTGCCCTAAGTCGTCGTATGTGTTCACCGTGCGCTCGTTGGTGTAGGTCGAGCCGTTCCACGTGCAGCAGCCGTTCCAGTTGTCAAGCTCGGCGTTGTAGAACCTCTTTTCGCGCAGCGTCTGGTTCAGGTTCTTGTCAAATTCCTGCACGAGGTCGCAGTAGAACACCCATTCACCGTTCTGCCATGTGTAGCTCTTGCAGCGCGTCATCTTGTCCTTGGCCGCCCATGCGTACTCGTACCTTTCGTCCACGCCCTGCCACTGCGAGCCGTCCCACAGGTAATAGGCGTATGACTTCATCTGGCCGTCGTCGTACCATGTCGCGTCGGCCGTCGAGTAGACTGTCCACTGGCCTTCCTGCGAGCCTGCAAGGTAGACTGTCTCCTTGGTTATGTTGCCGCGGTCGTCGTATTCGTATTCGTTCTTCTGCATGACTACCCACTTGCCCGCGCCGCTGAAGTCGTACTCGTAGTACACCTGTTCCACGCCGAGTCCCTGCCCGTTGTACTTGTAGTCGTAGCGCAGACCCATGTTGTACATGCTGCTGGTCTGCCACTGCGAGGTGCAGAGGCCGTCCTCGTTCCACTCGAAGGCGTACTCCTCCACCGCCACGTATTGCTCCGTTGCAGCGTCGTAGAGGCTGTTCACGCGCTTCACGGGCCATCCGTGGCTGTCGAACTTGAACTCTTGCAGGCTGTAAGGCTCGCCCGTAGAGCTGTATGTACACTCCACCTTGTCGAGCGTCTTTTTCTGTCCTTTCGCCTCCATGCGTGGCGCCGTCAGGCGCGCCGGGGCGTCGGCCCCGGCCTTTGCGGCCGTCTTCAGCGCGGCCTTCCTCGGGTTCTTCACGTCGTATTTGCCCATGTCCACCGCCTTGAGCAGTGTGCGCGGTGCGGTCAGGCCCTGCGTCAATGCGTCGCCGTTGGCTGCCATCATGCTTACGCCTGACAGGAAGGTGACGATTAGAATGTAAAACTTCTTCATGATTCAGTATAGATGATATTGGTTAATTAATTAAGTTTAAATCTGCCGCAAATATACGTATCAGGCTTAGATTTTGCAAATCGGGTTGTTCAAAATTCTTGAATTTGTAGCTTGTAATGTAAGTTTCGGTATAATGAAACATCCCTGCAAGGATGTTTCCGTTATTTATGGATAATCCCTTATACTTTGACTGGTGTTGCAAAAGGCGGCCTTTCACCGTGTGAAAGGCCGCCTTTTGCGTTGCGGTTTGCCGTCTTTCGCAGGCCGGAATGCGGCCTTTTGCGCGGCGGCTGTAAACAGAGCTGTGTATGAGGGCTTTACCGCCGCTCCTGCATCGACATCTTCTGGTATTGCGAGGGGGTGAGCCCCGTGGCGTTGCGGAACACGTTAATGAACGACGCCTGCGAGCTGAAGCCGAGGCTCTCGCCTATGGCCTTGGTGGTATAGTTGCCGTAGTGTTCAAGGTCGGCCAGCCTCTGGCGTGCCAGGTTTACGCGGTAGTCGTTCACGTAGGTGCGGAAGTTCTTGTTGAAAGTGTCGTTGATTACCTGTGACACGTATTTGCTGTTAGAGCCTGTGAGCTGTGCCAGCCGCTCCAGCGAGAAGTCGGCGCGGCAGTATTCGTCGCCGTTCTCCATCACGGAGGTTATGGCCTCGGCCAGCGCGCGCCGCCCGGTGTCGTTCAGGTTGCTCGACTTGTACTTGCGCCCGTCGTCTTCGGCGGTGGCCTTGCGGCTCGCCTTCAGCTCCTCGTAGTTGTCGGTCAGCTTGCGGTTGAGGGCGTACAGGTCGGCGTAGCTGCGGCGCAGCCTCCTTTTCTGCCTTAGCGTCACTATGAGGAAGGCCGTCACCACGGCCGCGCCCATGGCCGCCGCGCCCAGCATCACGCGCTGGAAGAAGATTGTCTGCTCGCGGTTGCGCTGGCTGTAGCGCAGTTCGGCTATCTCCTTGTCGGCCTTCTGCATCTCGTATCGTGTCTGGGCGTTGCGCGCCATGTCGAATTTCTGCGTGTCGAAGATGGAGTCGCGCATGTCGAGGTACTGCGCCTTGTACTCCTGCGCCAGCTCCTTGCGCCCCTTCATGGTGTACACTGCGGAGTAGTCTTTTAGCGCCTCTACGAACATGTGTTCCAGTCCTTCGCGGCAGGCCGTGTCCCAGCACCTGTCGATGTATGTCAGGGCGGAGTCCGCCTTGCCTGCCGCCATGTACGCCTTGTAGGCCATCTGGTATGCAGAGCACACGTAGTTGGCCCCGGCCTTGGGCCCTTCCTCGGCGGCAAGGCGCTTGAAGCAGGCTATGGCCTTGTTCCGCTGGCCGCCGGCTTCCCATATCATGCCTTGGTTGAGCTTCGCCATGAAGGCTATTTCGGGGTCGGCCGCGTCCTTCATCCGCATGGCTGCGGCGTGCCACCGGGCGGCTTCCGCCGTCTTGCCCATGTGCAGGCACAGTCCGGTAAGGTTGATTAGCAGCTTTCGCCGGGTGTCGTCGTCGGGGCGCTTGGCGCATGCGTCATAGCCCTTGCGGTAGTATTCGTAGCCCTTCTCGTAGTCGCCGAACACGCAGTACACATTGCCTATGTTCTTGAAAAACTGCGCCAGCCGTGTCCGCCGGCTGCCTGACTCGCACACCTTGAGGCCTTCCACGTAAGCCTCGAGCGCGCTGGCGTAGTCGCCCCGGCGGTAGTATATGTCGCCGGCCTTGAGCCGCGCCGTGGCGCACAGCTCCATGCCGCCGTCGCTGAGGCCGCCGTCGGCGAGGCTCGCCGCGGCCATGTACAGCACGAGGGCGCTGTCCGTCTGTCCGCGCATGGCGCATGTGTCGGCCATGCGGAGCACCTTTCCGGGCGACATTATCGCCGCGTCGGTTATTATCCGCGTGTACCTGCCGCCCATGCCTGCGCCGCGGCACACTGTGCAGAGCAGTGCCATGCAGGCCGTTGCGGCGGTTATTCTGATGCGTCTTGGCTTCATTCTACGTGGTGGTGTTGGTTGTCGTGGCGGCGCGCGGCCTATGGCAGGAACTCCGATACGTCCCTGCCGAAGTGCAGCAGTTCGCGCACCATGCTCGACGACACGCTCTGGTACTGCGGTTCGGAGTAGAGCAGGAGGGTGTCCAGGCCGCCTATTTTGAGGTTGATGTCGGCCTGTTCGCGCTCGTACTCAAAGTCTTTCACGCTGCGCACGCCCTTTATGATGAAGCGTGCGCCTTCTCTTTTGGCGAAATCAACCAGCAGGTCGCTGTACGCCTTGACCTCGATTTTCGGTTCTCCGGCGTAGAGCCGGGCTATGTCTTCCACGCGCTTGTCCGCGCTGTAGAGATATTGCTTGTGCACGTTTACGCCCACTCCTATGATGATTTTGTCGAACAGGGGCAGCGCGCGGCGCACTATTGCGTCGTGGCCTATGGTGAACGGGTCGAAGCTGCCCGGGAAAACGGCTGTCGTCATGCTGTTATATTGTTATTGGTTGTTTTTGTTTATCAGGTTGACTATTATGTTACATTCTTATACTTTTGTAATAGTAATATGCAAGTTTTGCATAAATCTTTTATTTATGTAAGTTTGATATGCCTTAAATGTATTGCTAAGAAATATCAATTATATTGTGAACCTGTGCAAAAAATGCACAAGATACAAACAATATTGGCCATACGTATTCTGCCAATCCCGAATTTTTAATTTTTAATTGTTAATTTTTCATTACCCAAACAGGTCTTGTTCTCTCGGCTCCTGGCCGTACATGTTGCGGCCGAAGTGCTTGTATGCCAGTTCGGTGGCCATGCGTCCGCGCGGCGTGCGCTTGATGAAGCCTTCCATGATGAGGTAAGGCTCGTAGACCTCCTCCACCGTTCCGGCGTCTTCTCCTATGGCGGTGGCGATGGTGGTGACGCCCACCGGGCCGCCTCTGAACTTGTCGATGATGGTCAAGAGGATTTTGTTGTCTATCTCGTCGAGGCCGTACTGGTCGATGTTCAGTGCCGTGAGGGCTATCTTGGCGATGGCCGTGTCGATGCGGCCGGTGCCCTTCACCTGGGCGAAGTCCCTCACGCGGCGCAGCAGGGCGTTGGCTATACGGGGCGTGCCGCGGCTGCGGCGTGCTATTTCTATGGCCGCGTCGTCGTCGATGGGCACCTTCAGTATGGAGGCTGAGCGGCGCAGTATGCGCGTAAGCGTCTCCGGCTCGTAGTATTCCAGGTGCAGGTTGATGCCGAAGCGGGCGCGCAGCGGGGCGGTGAGCAGTCCGCTCCGGGTGGTCGCGCCGACAAGGGTGAAGGGGTTGAGGTCAATCTGTATGGAGCGTGCCGAGGGGCCTTTGTCAATCATTATGTCGATGCGGTAGTCCTCCATGGCCGAGTAAAGGTATTCCTCGACGACGGGCGAGAGGCGGTGTATTTCGTCTATGAAGAGCACGTCGTTGGGCTCGAGCGAGGTCAGTATGCCTGCCAGGTCGCCGGGCTTGTCGAGCACCGGGCCGCTGGTCAGCTTGAAGCCTACGCCCAGTTCGTTGGCGATGATGTTGCTCAGGGTGGTCTTGCCCAGTCCGGGAGGGCCGTGCAGCAGGGTGTGGTCGAGCGGTTCGCCTCGGAATTTGGCCGCCTCTACGAACACCTCGAGGTTCTCCACGACCTTTTGTTGGCCGCTGAAGTCGCTGAAGCGCAGCGGCCTAAGGGCGTTCTCGAACTCCTTTTCGGCCGACGATAGCGTGTTGCTGCGTATGTCGAAATCGTTGTCTGTCATCATGTCCGGTGATTGTCTGTCGGGTGCAAAGTTAAGAAAAATATGGCAAAAGGCCATCTGCACCGCGCAATTTCACACTCGGCTGATTTGGCTGATTTGGCCTATTGGGCTTATTAGCCTAATGAGCCTGATAGGCCCAATGAGCCGAATGAGCCGGATAAGCCGAATGAGCAGTTTGCAATTAACGGTCTTTCGCTTTCCGAAAGGCCGTAAATTGCAATGCAAAAGGCGGCCTTTTACAAGCTAAAAGGCCGCCTTTTGTAAAGCGTTGGGTGTTAAGGCGTTATGTTGCCAATATTATTTTGTCGAAGAAACCATCCTTTGTAGGGACATAATTTATTATGTCCGCACGTTTCGCAGAAACGTATTTTATTGATGTAGCTTGCCGAATACGCCCCTTCGTGGCGTGCGGACATAATAAATTATGTCCCTACAAAGGGTGTGTCCTTAGATTGATTTCAAGTATTGCGACCACCGGCAATGTCATACCAAGCCCCCTCCCTTCGGGAGGGTTGGGGTGGGTGTCGGGTTGTGCGGTGTCTGGTGTGTTTGTTTCCTCTTACAGCCCGTTTTTCGTCAGTCCGGCCGCCGCGCCGTGGTATTGGCGTTCCAGGTCGATGTATGTCAGCATGTTGACGTACACGTTGTCGGTCTCAACGTAATAGTCGGTCACCGACATCTCACCGTTCTCCACCGCCGTGCGCAGCAGCGCGAGCGTCTGGCGCATCAGGGGCACGTCATACGCCGCCATGCTGCGGCGCAGCCGCGTCATGTCAGCCACCGCCGTGCGTGCCGCCGCCTCGGCCTTTATGCGTGCGTCGTCGTGCATCATGCGCGCCTCTTCCTGCCGCGCCTTGGCCGCCTTCACCTTGTGGCGGTTGGCGAAGAGGGGTATTGAGCCGCCGATTAGGAAGCCGTTTGAGGCGTCCGTGCCGTCGGTGTTGCGGCGGTAGCCTATCTCGAGCTTGGGCATCCATCCCTGGCGGTTCACCTTCACGTCCTGCTCGGCGGCCTTGACGGCTGCCTCTGCGGCCATTGCGGGCAGGTCGGCGCTGACCGCCTGGGCGTACATCGCCTCGTAGCCTCCGGCCGGCAGGGGCGGATACAGCGTGTCGGTGCACTCGATGGGCTGGCCGCCGTTCATGGCGCGGAGCTGCTGCAAGGCCGCGGCGCGGTCGCCCTCGGCCTGCGCCAGTTCGGTCTCGAGGTTCATGCGCTCCATCTTCACCTTGTTAAGCTCGATGGCCGTAGTCTCGCCGCCGTCGTATTTCTCGGTGAACATGGCCAGCAGCTCGTCGGCCGCCTGCCGCCGCTCGTCGAGCAGGGCGCGCCGCTTGTTCATGTGGATTAGGTCAAGGCAGAGCTGCTTCGCGCCGAGGAGGATGTCGCGCCGCGCCGTGCGGTACTGCATGTCGATGGCCTCGCCTTGCAGGTGGGCGGCCTTCCGCCGTGCGCCGTACAGCGTGGGGAAGTCGAAGCCCTGCGTAACCACCAGCTCTGACGAGGCTATGCCGCGCGCCGCGGAGTTGAAGAACGGGCTGTATTCCACCGAAAGCCCCTCCAGGTTGTTCGCCTGCTTGAGGTCGAGACGCGCCGCCTCGTTGCCCTTCTGAAGGGCTTTCAGTTCGGTGTTGTTGCGCTCCACGCTGGCCAGCACGTCCGTGAGACTCTGCGCCTGGAGGCTTGCTGCGGCCATCATGGCCGCTATTGTGAAGATTGTTGATTTCATCATTTATTATTGTTTGATAAGACTAATGAGCCTGATAGGCCGAATTGGCTGGATGGGAGAATAAGGCCAATGAGCCTAATTAGACTGATACGCCGTGGCAGAAGCCAAAAAGGCAAATCTACTTACTCCTTTACTTCTTCCCTCCTTACTACTTCTCTCCTCCCCTCCTTACTACTTATAAATTCATACACGATTGGGATTATAAATCCGTTGAGGAACGTCGAGGTGAGCAGTCCGCCCAAGATGACCTTCGCCATGGGGCTTTGGATTTCGTTGCCGGGCAGTCCGCCGCGCATTGCCAGCGGTATTAAGGCGAGCGCGGAGCAGAGAGCCGTCATGAGGATGGGGTTCAGGCGGTCGAGCGAGCCGCGCACCACGCACTGCCGCAGGCTTGCCACGCCCTCGGCGCGCAGCGTGTTGTAATGGCTCACGAGCAGCATGCCGTTGCGCGTGGCGATGCCGAACAGCGATATGAAACCTATTATCGCCGGTATGCTAACCTCGCCCGTGGTGAGCACGAGGGTTATCACTCCGCCTATCAGCGCCAGCGGCAGGTTGAGCAGTATGACTCCGCTCTCCACTGCGTTCTTGAACTGCATGTACAACAACAGGAATATTACGACAATGCTTAGCAGCGAAGCCAGCGTCAGCGTGCGGCTGGCGGCCTGCTCGCTCTCAAACTGGCCGCCGTACTCCACGTGGTAGCCCTCGGGCATTTCCACTTCGGCGTCCACGCGTTTGCGTATGTCGTTCACAACGCTGCGCAGGTCGCGGCCGCTCGCGTTGCACGATATTACGATCTTGCGCTTCACGTTCTCGCGGTTTATCGTGTTCGGCCCCATGCTTGATTTCACCTCGGCCACGCTGGCCAAGGGCACTTTGCGGCCGTCGGGCGTGTCTATCATGAGGTCGCGTATGCGCTCCATGTCGCAGCGGTCGTGCTCGGCCGCGCGCACCACGAGGTTGAAGCTGCCTCCTTTTTCGTACACCTGCGACACCGTTTCGCCCGCCATGTTGATGCGCACGAACGTGTTGAAGTCGGCCATCGGTATTCCGTACATCTTCAGCATCTCGCGCCGTGGCTTTATCTCGAGCTCCGGCCGCTCCACCTGCTGCTCAACGTTGAGGTCGGCCACGCCCTCCACGTCGCTTACGGCGGCCTTTATCCGGTTGCCCAGCTCGAACATCTTGTTCAGGTCGTCGCCGAAAAGCTTGATGGCTATTCCGGCCTGCGTGCCGCTCAGCATCGCGTCGATGCGGTGGCTTATGGGCTGGCCTATTTCGATGTTTGCGCCCTTTATGGCGGCGAGCCGGTGGCGTATGTCGTCAAGGAGTTCCTCGTGCGGGCGGTCTTTCAGCTCGAACGGAGCCTCGATTTCCGACACGTTCACGCCCAGCGCGTGCTCGTCAAGCTCGGCGCGGCCGGTCTTTCGCGCCACGGTTTGTATCTCGGGCACCGACAGGAGTATTTCCTCGGCGCGGCGGCCTATCTTGTCTGACTCCTCGAGCGATATTCCCGGCATCGAGCTTATGTTGATTGTCAGCGAGCCTTCGTTGAACTTCGGCAGGAAGCTGTGGCCCAAGGTGAAGAACAAGCCGACGGCCGCGGCGAACAGCACGGCGGTCGATGCCACCACGGGACGCTTGTGTTCCAACGCCCAAAGGAGCCAACGCTCATAGTGCTTCTTCAGCCAACGGGCCACGAAAGCCTCCTTCGGCACGCCGCCGTCCTTGCCTCCGCCCAGCAGATAGCTGCAAAGCACGGGCGTGAGCGTCAGCGCCACGAGCGTGGACGCGGCCAAGGCCACAATGAAAGCCACGCCCAGCGGTATGAGCATACGTCCCTCCATGCCGCTGAGATAGAACAAGGGGACGAAGCTGACGATGATTATCGCCGTGGAGTTGAGTATCGGCATACGCACCTCGCGCGACGCGTTGAACACTACGTCGAGCACGGGCAGCCGCTCGTCCTTAGGCAGCGCGCGGTTCTCCCGCAGGTGTTTCCACACGTTCTCCACGTCAACTATTGCGTCGTCAACGAGCGAGCCGATGGCTATTGCCAGTCCGCCGAGGCTCATCGTGTTGACGCTCATGCCGAAATAATGCAGCACCAAGAGCGACATTAGCAGCGACACGGGCAGCGTTACCAGTGAAATTATGGTGGTGCGGACGTTCGCAAGGAACAGGAAAAGTATTATCACAACGAATAGCGCGCCCTCGTATAGCGAGTGTTCCACGTTGCTTATCGAGCTTTCTATGAAGCGCGACTGGCGGAATATGTCGGTCGTGACGTGCACGTCGGCGGGCATGTTCTTCTTCAATTCTTTTAAGGCGGCCTCCAGACGCTGCGTAAGCTCTATCGTGCCGGTGCCCGGCTGCTTGGTTACTGTGAGCAGCACGGCGGGCAGCCCCTTCTCCGAGGCCGTGCCGAGGCGGGGCACTTGCGCCCCCACTTGCACGTCGGCTACGTCGCCTAGGGTTACTGCGCTGTCGCCGGAAGCCTTGACCACCACGCCTGCCATTTGCCTTACGTCTTCGGTTGACACCACCCCGCGCACTATGTACTCGTTGCCGTACTCATAGATGACGCCTCCGTTGGTGTTGCGGTTCATCTGGTCGGCGGCCGCCAGCACCTCGGAGAGCGTCACGCCGTAGTGCGCCATGCGCCCCGGGTGCAGCAGTATCTGGTACTCCTTGATGTCGCCGCCGAGTACGGCCACCTGCGACACGCCGCCCGTTGACATCAGCCGCGGGCGTATGGTCCAGTCGGCCAGCGTGCGCAGGTCCATCATCGACGTGCTGTCGGCCGTCAGTCCCACGATGAGCACTTCGCCGAGTATCGACGACTGGGGGCCAAGCGTGGGTTTGCCTACGTTCTCAGGCAGCGTCTCGGTGACGGCCGCCAGCTTCTCGGACACTATCTGGCGTGCCAGGTATATGTCGGTGTCCCAGTCGAACTCCACCCAAACGACGGAGAAACCCGTCGCCGAGGAGGAACGCACGCGGCGTACGTGGGTCGCGCCGTTGACCGCCGTCTCTATGGGGAACGTCACGAGTTGCTCCACCTCCTCGGCGGCCATGCCTCCGGCCTCGGTCATTACGACCACCGTAGGCGCGTTAAGGTCGGGGAATACGTCAACTTCCGTGCGTTGCGTGGCCACTATTCCGGCCACGGTGAGCAGCACCGCCGCAACGAGTACGAGCAGGCGGTTGTGCAGGGAGAAATGGATTATTCTGTTGAGCATAATGAAAGGAACAGCCCCAACCCGGCTAAGGGGAAGCCTCCTCCCGGCCTCCCCGAGGGGAGGAGAAAGGCTACGCCATCGGGTCGGATAGGAACTTGTTTGTTAATATTTGTACATTAATCTAATAATTGCAGCCACTCTCCTCCCCTCGGGGAGGACGGGAGGGGACTTCCCCTTGGTTGGGGTGGGGCTAATGGTTATGCGTATGTCCCGGTATTGCGGTGCTTGCACCGGCCAGGCGCACCTGTACCGCGCCCTCGGTAACCACCTTTTCGCCGGCCTTCAGTCCGCTCTTGATTTCCACGCGCTCGCCGTCGGTCTGGCCGATGACAACCTCGCGCCGCTCATAGCACGTGGGGTCGGTCTGTATGTAGACGAAGTTGAGGCCCTGCTCGTCGGTCAGCGCGGAGACGGGAACCGTCACTACGCCCTGCCTCGGGGCGGTGAGCAGGTAGGTCTCTACGAACGAACCGGGAGCTACATCGGCGCGGTTGCTGAACTCGAAGGTCACGGGTATGTAAGGCGAGCCGTCGCCCGTCTGCTTGCCGGTGGCCACGAGGCGGCCGTCCATCTGCGCGAGGCTGTACACGCGGCCGCCGTGAGCCGTCTTGAAGTTGGCCGAGCTTATCGTGCCCATCTGCGCGTAGTAACGCTCGGGAACGTTGGCGCGCAGGTAGAGCTTGCGCGTCTGCGTGACGGTCATCATAGGCTGGCCCACGCTTACGTAGTCGCCTTCCTTCACCAGGCACGTCTTCACATAGCCGCCGATGGGCGACTTCACGGCCACGCCGCCGCCGTCCGCGCCGTCCTGCTTGAAGGCCTCGTAAGCCGTCTTGGCGGCCTCGTAGTCGGCGCGTATTTGGTTGAAGTCCTTTTGGGTGACAATCCTGTCCTTTACAAGCTTTGCCGCGCGTTCGTACTCGTTCTTGGCTTTCTGGTAAGCGATGGCGGCCTGGCGCGCCGGGTCGTCCTGCAAGTTGCGCGACGATATGGTGAACACGGCTGCGCCCTTGCCCACGGGCGAGCCTTCGGCCACGCCGCGCACAAGCCTCACAATGCCCGCCACGGTGGCCGTGACGGTGGCCTCGTCGCCCTGCGCGGCCAGTATTTTGCCGCCGCAGGATATTACTCCGCTGAACTCGCCCGGCCTTACCGTCTCCACGGCTATGCCCGAGGCGCGCGCCTCGGCCGTGTCGATTACTATTTCGCCGGAGTGCTCCTTGGCCTCGTCGGCGTGCCCGTGGTCGGCCTCGGCGTGTCCTCCGCCGTGTCCGCAGGCCGCCAGCAGCAGCGCGCCGCAGGCCGCGGTGATGAGTGTGTAGTGCTTCATAAAATCACAGTGTTTTTGTTTTTAGGCGCAAAAATAAGGATTTTTGAATGCAACCAAGTTGCATTTTTAGGAGTAAAGGAGTAAGGAGAGAAGGAGTAAGTAGGTATGCCTTGCCGTTCATCGGCGGCTCATTGGGCTAATTCGGCCCATTAGGCTCATTGGGCCAATAAGCCGGATAAGCCCAATTGGCAGATAAGCCCAATTGGCCTGATAGGTCGAATACGCCCCATGAGCCGGATGAGCCGAATACCGTTTGCGGCCTTTTGCAAGACGAAAGGCCGCAAACGGCAACGCAAAATGCCGCCTTTCGCGCTGCGAAAGGCGGCATTTTATAAGCTGTCTGATTATCAGCGGTTTATCCGGCCCATTAGGCTCATTGGGCCAATAAGCCTAATAAGCCCGATGAGCAATATAAGCCTGATGAGCAAAGGATGCCAAACATCGTCAGCATACCAAGCTCCCTCCCCTTGGGGAGGGCTGGGGAGGGGCTTATTTCTTCGGCTTGCGGCGTGCCCATCCTTCCTCGCTGAAGTCGGGCTCTTCGCCTACGAGCTTGATGTCCTTGCCGCCTGTGCTGAAGAACTGCCGCCAGTCGTCCTTGCGTCCGCTCTCCTGGAAGTCGGCCTCGGCCTTCTTGCGGCGGCGCTCCGAGCGTTCTCCGCCCTCCTGTTCGCGCCGCTTCGACTTCTTCTCGAAGCTGCCCGGCTTGTCGTTCTTCCATCCGCCGCGCTGCGGCTTCGAGTCGCGGTCGGCGTCGTTGCAGCGCACCTGGCGGCCCTTGTACGTGGTGCCGTCGAGCGCGCGCATCACCTTCACGGCATCCTTTTCGGGCACTTCGAAGTACGACATCTTCGACATGAGGTCGATTGCGCCTATTTCCTGCCGTCCGCCGCGCATGTTGCGGTTGACGAACTGCATCAGCTCGCCCGGGTAGAAGCCGTCGGCCTTGCCCAGGTTGATGAACAGGCGGCGGTAGCCGGCTTCGGCCTTGTGCGTGCGCTTGCGCTCGTCGCTGGTGCGCTCCTTCTTTTTCTTTTCGCCGCGGCCGGTAGGTTTCTCTATTTCGGGCGCGTCGGCGTAGTATGCGAGGAACTTGCCGAACTCCAGGCTGACGATTTTCTTTATTACGTCCTCCTTGTCGATGAACTCGAAGTAGCGGTTGATGTCGTCCATGAAGGGCGCTATTTCTTCGTCGTTCACGTCGGTCTTGACAATCTGGTCCATCACCTTGTACAGCTGCTTCTTGCATATTTCCTCGGCCGACGGTATGTCACCCTGCACGAAGTCCTTGCCTATGGTCTTCTCTATGGCGCGTATTTTCGACTTTTCCTTGGTGTGTACAATCGAGATTGACGTTCCCTTCTTGCCCGCGCGGCCAGTACGTCCGCTGCGGTGGGTGTAGCTCTCGATGTCGTCGGGCAGTCCGTAGTTGATGACGTGCGTCAGGTCGTCCACGTCGAGGCCGCGCGCCGCCACGTCGGTAGCCACGAGCAGCTGCGTCAGGTGCTGGCGGAACTTCTGCATAGTGAGGTCTCTCTGCTGCTGCGAGAGGTCGCCGTGCAGCGACTCGGCGTTGTAGCCGTCGTGGATTAGCTTGTCGGCTATTTCCTGAGTCTCGCGCTTCGTGCGGCAGAATATGATTGCAAAGATTTTCGGGTAGTAGTCAACTATGCGCTTCAGTGCCAGGTACTTGTCCTTGGCGTTCACCATGTAATAGATGTGGTTGACGTGTTCGGCGCCCTCGTTGCGGCTTCCCACCACTATTTCCTTCGGGTCGGTAAGGTAGTTGCGGGCTATTTTCTCTATTTCGCGGCTCATCGTAGCCGAGAAGAGCAGCGTGTTGCGGTCCTTGGGCACGCCTGCCAGTATTTCGTCGATGCTCTCGGAGAAGCCCATGTTGAGCATCTCGTCGGCCTCGTCGAGCACGACGTTCTTTACGGCCTCGAGCTTCGCCACGCCGCGGTGCATCAGGTCGATGAGTCGTCCCGGGGTGGCTACGATTATTTGCGCTCCCTTCTTTAGCGAGCGGATTTGGTTCTCTATGGACGTTCCTCCGTAAACGGGCACGATGTGTATGCCGTCCATGTACTTTGAAAAGTCCTTCAGGTCATCGGCAATCTGAAGGCACAACTCCCTCGTAGGGCTAAGCACTATGGCCTGCGTCTGGCGCACGCGAGAGTCGGTGCGCTGCAATACCGGTATGCCGAAAGCCGCCGTCTTGCCCGTGCCGGTCTGCGCCAGGGCTATGACGTCGTTCCTGTTTCCCAACAGATACGGTATTACTTCCTTTTGTACAGGCATTGGCTGCTCGAAGCCCAATTCCTCGATGGCGCGGCGTATTTCCTCGCTCACGCCCAATTCTTCAAATGTCTTCAATCTAAAAATTTTATGTATAAAAAACTGCAGTCACGCCAAACGTTCAAGCTCCGTTTGGCTTTCACGGGTGCAAAGATAGTGCAAGCCGAGGGAACTGCAAAATAAATGCGAGAAAAAAAGGAAAAAAGCCCCCTCCCGGCCTCTATGGAAGCCCCCACCCAACCTCCCCGAGGGGAGGAGACAGGGCGTGATGCCTATCCTCAGCCACTCTCCAAGGGAAGTGTGCTTTATATGCTTTTGCGGCTTGTTACGCAGCTTTGGCGTATTAGGCTCATTGGGCTTATCGGGCTTATTAGGCCAAATAAGCCCAATGAGCTAAATGCGCCTGATAATCCGCTGATAATCAGGTGGTTGCCAAAAGGCCGTCTTTTAGCATGCAAAACGTGGCCTTTTGCCGTGCGATTGACGGCCTTTTGCAAGGCGAAAGGCCGTCAATCGGGTTCTGCCTGTTCGGCTCATCAGGCCCATTAGGCTTATTGGCCCGATAAGCCCGATGTGCCGGATGAGCCTGACAAGCATGCTGGCAAAGTGCAGGGTTTTGCCTTCGGCCGACGCGTTTTTGCCGATGGAAAGGGGTTTTGCGGTTTAATATGCGTCCACTTTTTGCAGATGGTAACGTTTCCGTTAACATGTTGATTTACAGCGAGATAACTTCCGAGGGAGCGCCGCCGCCGTCCACTTTTTGCATTTGTGGGCTTTTTCCTGTTGCTTATTCAAGATAATTTTGCAACACGGATATCATGAAAACAATCCTTAAACTAAAACCAAACTTTAAGTTATGAAAAAGTGTAAGTCATTCATCCTGACGTTGCTGGTCTCGTTGGTGTCCATGACGATGTACGCGCAAGAGTTTGTGTGCTCCGGTACTGTCGTCGATGATGTCGGCGAGCCTATCATCGGCGCCTCAATCTTCCAGAAAGGAAGCACACAGGGCGCAGTCTCCGACCTTGACGGAGCGTTCAAGTTGGCACAAGTGCCCGAAGGCAGTACGATAACCATATCGTACATAGGGTACAAGACGGTCGAGGCCAAGGCCGCGGCAGGCATGCGCATCGTCATGCACGAGGACAACGCCACGCTCAACGAGCTTGTCGTGGTGGGTTACGGCGTGCAGAAGAAGAGCGTCGTGACGGCCTCAATAGCCAAGGTAGGCTCTGACGAGCTGGGCATGACGGCGCCCGTCCGCATGGACAACGCCCTGAAGGGCCTCGCCGCCGGCGTCACCGTAACGTCGTCTTCGGGACAGCCGGGAGCGGCGGCGAAAATCCGCGTGCGCGGTATCGGCACCATAAACAACTCCGACCCGCTCTACATCGTCGACGGAATGCCCATCGAGGGCGGCCTCGACTACGTAAACCCGAGCGACATCGAGAGCATCGAGGTGCTCAAGGACGCCGCCTCGGGCGCAATCTACGGTGCGCGCGCGGCCAACGGCGTGGTGCTGGTCACCACCAAGAGTGGCACGAAGGGCAAGGTGAAGGTCAACTACAACTTCTCTTACGGATGGCAGAGCAAGTGGCGCAAGCGCGACCTCCTCAACGCTACGGAGTACGCCGTGATGATGAACGAGGGGTACACCAACGCCGGCATGGAGGCTCCATACGCCGACCCCTACAATCTTACCGATGCCATGGGCCGCCCCGTCACCACGGGTACGGACTGGCAGGACGAGGTGTTCTACGACAACGCGCCCGTAGTAAACCATGATGTCACCATGAGCGGAGCCTCCGACAATGTGAATTACTACCTGTCGCTCGGCTACTACACGCAGGACGGCATCGTCGGCGGCAACTTCAACCGCTCCAACTACCAGCGCCTCTCCCTGCGCAGCAACACCAAGTACAAGGTGTTCGACGAGTCCAAGAAGCGTAACTGGCTCAACAAGCTCGACGTCACGGTGAACCTCGCCTACGCCCGCGTAAAGAGCCGCAACATCGAGGTCAACTCGCAGTTCGGCTCGCCGCTCGGCGCCGCCCTGGCCCTCTCGCCAATCCTTACGCCCACGCTTAGCGGCGCCGCCGCCGAGGCGCAGGACGAGTATTACCGCCAGACACAGCCCGACTATCCCGGCCCGATATTGTCGCCGTCGGGCGAACCGTACACCATATCAGGAACGATGTTCAACGACATGGCCAACCCTCTGGCTATGCTCTCGCTCCCCGGAGCGTTGAACTGGACCCACAAGTTCGTCGCCAACTTCGCGGCCGAGATGCAGATATGGGACGGACTGAAGTACCGCATATCCTACGGGGCCGACATGTACTTCTGGGGTAACGAGAGCCACACCGAGCTTTACTACCTCACCACCAGCAACAAGGCCACCCACACCAGCGCGTCGCAGGAGAGCGACCGCAGCACGGTGTGGCAGCTTGAGAACGTGCTGACATACGACAAGACCATTGGCGACCACTCGTTCAACGTCGTCCTCGGACAGTCGGCCATGAAGAACACCGGCTGGACGCTCGGCGCGAGCCGCCGCGGACTCATCGACCTGTCAAAGCCTTACATCAACTTCGCCAGCGGACTGGCCGAGAACGGCGACCGCGACGGCTGGGGCGGACCGTCGAACCCCCACACGCTATCGTCGCTCTTCGCCCGACTGAGCTACAACTACGCCGAGCGGTACATGTTCCAGGCCACCGTGCGACGCGACGGCTCCAGCCGCTTCGGCACCAACAACAAGTATGCTACGTTCCCCTCGTTCTCGCTGGGATGGAACGTCACCAACGAACCGTTCATGCAGAAGCGCCCCTCTTGGCTTACCAACATGAAGCTGCGAGCCAGCTGGGGCAAGAACGGTAACGAGAACATAGACGACTTCCGCTACGCCGTCTTCACCGCGACGGGCAACAACTACGTGTTGGGACGCGGCGAGAGCGTGGTAAACGGCGTCAAGGCCAACGGCTTGTCGAACCCCGACCTGAAGTGGGAGGAGTCGGAGCAGACCGACATAGGCCTCGACCTGGGCTTCCTTAACAACGCCCTCACGTTCTCCGTGGACTACTACATCAAGAGAACCAACGGCATGCTTATGACAATGAACATACCGTCGTACGTGGGCGAGTCAAAGCCCATTGGCAACGTCGGCAAGATGGACAACTCCGGTGTGGAGTTTGAGCTGGGCTACAAGTTCCGTGTGGCCGACGCCACTTTCAACATCCGCGGCAACGCCTCATACCTGATGAACAAGCTTGTCGAGCTTGGCAACGACACCGGCTGGGCGTCATACGACTCCTTCATCAACGTGGGTACAATCACACGCGCCATGAACGGCGAGCCCTTCCCTTACTTCTACGGTCTCAAGACGGCCGGAATCTTCCAGACACAGGAGGAAATCGACGCTTACGTAGGCCCGACGGGCGAGCCCATCCAGCCCAACGCCAAGCCCGGATACGTGCGCTTCAAGGACCTGAACAACGACGGAAAGATTGACGACAACGACCGAACGAAAATAGGAAAGGGCATGCCCGACTGGACGTTCGGCTTCAACTTCACCGCCGCATGGCGCGGACTCGACTTCGCGATGATGTGGCAGGGCACGGCCGGCAACGACGTGTTTGACGCCACAAGGCGAATCGACATCAACTCAATCAACCTGCCGGCATGGATGCTCGACCGCTGGACGGGCCCCGGAACGTCAAACAAGTATCCCATCTTCATCGTGGGCGACGCGTCGGACAACTGGAAATCATCCGACCTCTACGTGCACGACGCTTCATACCTGCGCCTGAAGAACATAGAGCTTGGCTACACACTGCCGCAGAAACTCACCCAAAAGGTGTTTGTCAACAGGCTGCGCGTGTACGTGTCTGCCGAGAATCTCCTCACGTTAACCAAGTACCACGGCTTCGACCCGGAAATATCCTCCGGCGGAACGTCGCTCGGCGTGGATTACGGAGTGTATCCGCAGGCCCGCGTCTGGCGTGTAGGTTTCAATCTTGAGTTCTAAAAGTAGCGACGGTGCGGGGTGCGCCCGCATCTCAAACAACAATCAACAATGAAAGCAATGAAGACAATCAACATATTCGCCGGCTTCGCGCTGGCGGCGTCGGTGGCGCTGATGTCATGCAGCGACGACTTCCTCGATGTCACTCCGCCCACGCAAACACCGATAGAGGAATACTTTACCACAGAGGACCATGTGTACGAGGCGCTCATAGCCGCCTACGACCCGCTGCACTGGCCCGACTGGGACGGTGCGCAGTACAACGCCGTCAACCTGATGAGCGACGTCATGGCCGACGACATCTGGCCGGGCGGAGCCAGCCGCAACGACAACCAGTACATGCACCTCATGATGAACTATGAGGCCAATCCGGAGAACTGCATGACAGGACTCTGGAGCGACGAGTACAGCGGAGTGAAGCGTTGCAACGACGTGCTGACATATCTCGGGTGGGCCGCCGACAACATCAGCGCGGAAAAGAGCGCCCTCTGGGCCGCCCAGGCGCGTGTGCTCCGCGCATACTACTACTGCAACCTGTGGAAGTTCTGGGGCAACATACCCTTCTACATGGAGAATCTCGGTATGCCTTACCTTGCCGAGCAGAAGAAGGCCGACGACGTGTACGAGGCCGTTATAACCGACCTTGAGGACGTAATCGGCACCGCGGTGCTGCCAATGAGGTGGGAAGACACGGCCTCGGAGTACAACGTGGGCAAGGTGTCGCAGGCCATGGCTTACATGCTCTACGCCGAGATGGTGATGTACCAGAACGACGAGAGCCGATACTCGAAGGCGCTTGGATATATGAGGGAGATAATAGACGACCCTGACTACGGCCTGCTTGACAGCTACGCCGACATCTTCGAGGAGAGCGGCGAGTGGGGCAAGGAGTCGATTTTCGAGGTTAACTACAAGGACGACAACGCCATGCGCTCGTGGGACACGCCGCTCGTGGCTGGCGGCACGGTGCTGCCGCGCCTAATCAGCCCGAGCGCATGGGCGCCCAATCCGGGCGACGACTGCGGCGTTGTCAACGGCTGGGGATTCGGCCCCGTGCGCACGGAGGCTTACCAGATGTATGCCGAGGGCGACACGCGCCGCGATGTCACATGCTTCGACGCCAACGCCCACGGCACCTACGAGCACCGCTACCAGGACACGGGCTACTTCCTCGGCAAGTACATCGGCAAGTCCGAGAACAACAAGGACCAGTCTGCCGACGACGACCTTAACTTCAACAACAACCTGCGCGTGTACCGTTACGCCGAGACGCTGCTCAACGCCGCCGAGCTGATTGTGCGCACGGGAGGCGACACGGGTGAGGCCGGCCGCTACCTTAACGAGGTGCACCACCGCGCCGGACTTACCGACGACGTGGCCCCGACGATAGACAACATCGTGCAGGAGCGCCGCCTCGAGTTCGTGGGCGAGGGCAAGCGTTACTGGGACCTGGTGCGTACGGGCAAGGCCGCTGCCACACTCGTGCCTGACAAGTACGGCTACCGCACCAACACCTGGAGCGAGTCGAAGAAGTACCTGCCCATACCGCAGTCTGAAATGGACGCCGCACAGGGCACGCTCACGCAGAACGATTATTGATTGCGGCGCGCAGCCAGCGCCTGTATGGCAGCTGTCGCCAGCCTGTGAATTTGCCGCTGGGATAGCGGTGATGTCTGCTTCATCAAGTGAAAGGCCGTCTTTCGGCTTGCCGTTTGCGGCCTTTCACACTGTAAAAGACGGCAAACGGCACGCTCATTGGCCGTCTTTTGCAAAAGCCTTTCTACAGAGACATTTGTCGATGTTAGGTTTCGCGGTACAAATAAAATATCGTAAATTTGTGCGATGGAAGCACAATCTTACAAATACTGACATATGAAGACAATTCTGACAACAGCCGTTTTCGCCGTGTGCGCGGCCTCGGCTTCGTGGGGGCAGGCACTGCCCGTGTATCTTGACGACACAAAACCAATAGAGCAGCGCGTCGAAGACGCACTCGGGCGGATGACTACGGAGGAGAAAATCGCCGTAATCCACGCCCAAAGCAAGTTCAGCTCGCCCGGCGTGGCGCGCCTGGGCATACCCCAGTTCTGGACCGACGACGGGCCTCACGGCGTGCGCCCCGACGTGCTTTGGGACGAATGGGTGCAGGCCGGGCAGACCAACGACTCGTGCGTGGCCTTCCCCGCGCTGACGTGTCTCGCCGCAACGTGGAATCCGCAGACGGCTCTCGCCTACGGCAAGGCGCTCGGCGAGGAAGCCCTCTACCGCGGCAAGGACATGCTCCTGGGCCCCGGCGTCAACATGCTGCGCACGCCGCTGGGCGGACGCAACTTCGAGTACATGGGCGAAGACCCGCTGCTGGCGTCGCGCATGGTCGTGCCTTACATCCGCGGACTGCAGTCGAACGGCGTCGCCGCGTGCGTTAAGCACTACGCGCTGAACAACGACGAGGTGTACCGCCACCAGGTAAACGTCATCGTCGGCGACCGTGCGCTGCGCGAAATCTACCTCCCGGCCTTCCGCGCCGCCGTGCAGGAGGGCGGCACATGGGGCATAATGGGCTCTTACAACCTGTACAACAACCAACACAATTGCCATAACCGGCGGCTGCTCGTCGACATACTGAAGGACGAGTGGGGGTACGACGGCGTGGTAGTGTCCGACTGGGGCGGCACGCACGACACGCGCCAGGCCATAGAGAACGGGCTCGACATGGAGTTCGGCACATGGACTGACGGCCTCACCTTCGGCGTGTCGAACGCATACGACAACTACTTCATGGCGCGTCCGTACCTCGAGCTGCTCCGAAAGGGCGAATATACCACCAAGGAACTCGACGACAAGGTGCGCCGTGTGCTCCGCCTCTTCTTCCGCACGTCGATGAACCGCAGCCGCGGATTCGGCTCGATGAACTCCGAGGCGCACTACGCCACGGCGCGGCAGGTGGCCGGAGACGGCATAGTGCTGCTCAAGAACAAGGGCGGAGTGCTGCCCATCGACACCACGGAGGCGCGCACCGTGCTCGTGGTTGGCGAGAACGCCATCAAGATGATGACCGTAGGCGGAGGCAGCTCGTCGCTCAAGGCGCAGCGTGAGGTGCTGCCGCTCGACGGCCTGCGCCGCGCCCTGGGCGGTAAAATAAAGGTGGAGTACGCCCGCGGATACGTCGGCGACACCACCGGCAACTGCGACGGCGTGGTAGCCAAGCAGAGCCTTTACGACCTGCGCACGCCCGACGAGCTGCTGGCCGAGGCCGTGGAGAAGGCGCGCAAGGCCGACTACGTAATAATGTTCGGCGGCCTCAACAAGGGCAACCATCAGGACTCCGAGGGCAACGACCGCCTGGACTACGGCCTGCCGTACGGCCAGGACCGCCTGGTCGAGGCTCTTGCCAAGGCCAACGCCAACTTCGTGTACGTCAACATATCGGGCAATCCCGTGGCGATGCCGTGGGTCGGCAAGGTCAACGCCATCGTGCAGGGCTGGTTCCTCGGCTCTATCGCAGGCGACGCGTTGGCCGACGTGCTCACAGGGCGCGTCAACCCGTCGGGCAAGCTGCCCTATTCGTGGCTGGCCAAGCTCGACGACTATCCCGCGCACAAGCTCGGCACGTACCCCGGAACGTGGCGCGACGGCAAGAAAATCATAGACGAAGAGTATAAGGAAGGCATCTTCCTCGGCTACCGCTGGGTTGACAAGGAGGGCGTGAAGCCCGTGTTCGCCTTCGGCCACGGCCTTAGCTACACCACCTTCAAGCTGGGCAAGGCCACTGCGGACAAGGCCGACGTGGCGCAGGGCGACAGCATAACGTTCACCCTCGACGTGACAAACACGGGCGAGAGGGCAGGCGCAGAGGTGGTGCAACTGTACGTGCGCGACTGCGAGTCGTCGCTTGTCCGTCCGTACAAGGAGCTCAAGGCCTTCAAGAAAGTAAGCCTCGCGCCGGGCGAGACGCGCCAGGTGAGTCTCACGCTCGGCCTCGACGCCCTCAGCTTCTACGACGACAAGGCGCAGCGGTGGACGGCAGAGCCGGGCGAGTTTGAGGCCCTGATAGGCAATTCGTCGGACAACATTACACAAAAAGTAAAGTTTAAGCTAAAATAAAAGAAACATGAGAATATTAGGAAAGACAGTGGCGGCTGTGGCGGCGTGCGTGTTCACGCTGCACGGAACGGCGCAGACCGAGGGCATGGACGAGTTTGTCGACGACCTGATGTCGCGCATGACGCTCAGTGAAAAGATAGGACAGCTCAACCTTCAGGTGGCCGGCGACATAACCACCGGCCAGGCGCAGAACACCCAGGTGGCCGGCATCATCAGGGCCGGAGGCATGGGTGGAGTGTTCAACCTGAAGGGAGTTGAGAAGGTAAAGGAGATGCAGAAGATTGCCGTGGAGCAGAGCCGGCTGGGCATTCCGCTGCTTGTCGGCATGGACGTAATCCACGGTTACGAGACCATATTCCCCATACCGCTCGCACTCTCGTGCTCATGGGACGTGGATGCGGTGGAAGAGGCGGCGCGCATAGCCGCCAAGGAGGCTTCGGCCGACGGCGTGAACTGGGTGTTCAGCCCGATGGTTGACATCTGCGTGGACGCCCGCTGGGGGCGCATTGCCGAAGGCAACGGCGAAGACCCGTACCTCGGCGCGCAGCTGGCCAGGGCCATGATACGCGGATACCAGGGCGACTACTCGAGCCGCGAGAACGTGATGGCCTGCATGAAGCACTTTGCGCTGTACGGCGCGGTTGAGGCCGGGCTTGACTACAACACCGTAGACATGAGCCGCCTGCGCATGTTCAACCAGTATTTTCCGCCTTACCGCGCCGCCGTCGAGGAAGGTGCAGGCAGCGTGATGTCGTCGTTCAACATCGTTGACGGCATTCCGGCCACGGCCAACAAGTGGCTTCTTGACGACGTGCTGCGCAAGATGTGGAAGTTTGACGGCTTCGTGGCGACCGACTACGGCTCGATTGGCGAGATGACGTCGCACGGTGTCGGGGGCGACCTCAAGCACGCTTCGGCCCTGGCGCTCAACGCCGGTACCGACATGGACATGTGCGCTACGGGCTTCATCTCGACGCTGGAGCAGTCGGTGAAGGACGGCACCGTGAGCCTTGAGGCCGTCGATGCGGCCTGCCGCCGGGTGCTCGAGGCCAAGTACAAGCTGGGCCTCTTCAAAGACCCTTACAAGTATTGCGACCCCAAGCGACGCTCTACCGACATATTCACCGCCGAAAACCGCGCCGCGGCACGCCGCATAGCGGCCGAGACCTTCGTGCTGCTGAAGAACCGGGACAACATGCTGCCGCTGAAGAAGCAGGGCAAAATAGCCCTCATAGGGCCGCTGGCCGACACCAGGGACAACATTGCCGGAACATGGTGTGTGGCCTATACGCCCGAAAAGTATTCCACGCTGAAGGAGGGATTCGAGCGCGCATTGAAGGGAAAGGCCGAGCTGCTGTACGCCCAGGGGTGCAACCTGATGGCCGACTTGGCGCGCCAGCGTGCCGCAGAGTCGGGCAAGGCCATAAGGCGCGGCGACGACGCGCAGCTTAAAGCAGAAGCCCTTAAGGTGGCGATGCAGGCCGATGTCATAGTGTGCGCCATGGGCGAGTGCGCCGACATGTCAGGCGAAAGCTCCAGCCGCAGCGACTTGCGCCTGCCCGACGTGCAGCGCGAGCTGCTCGCCGAGCTGGTGAAGACGGGCAAGCCGGTGGTGATGCTCAACTTCTCGGGCCGTCCCACGGTGCTCGAATGGGAGCAGGAGAACGTCGATGCAATCATCAACGTGTGGTTCGGAGGCAGCGAGGCGGCCGACGCCATCTGCGACGTGCTCTTCGGCGATGTGGCACCGAGCGGCCGGCTTACCACTTCCTTCCCGCGCACTACCGGCCAGCTGCCAATGTATTACAACTACCTTACCAGCGGAAGGCCGCTGCCCGACGGCACAAAGGAGTTCCACAAGTTCTCCGCCAACTGGCTCGACTGCATAAGCGGTCCGCTGTACCCCTTCGGCTACGGCCTGTCGTACACCACGTTCAGCTACGGCAAGCCCACGGTAACAGGCTCGGGGCGCACGTTCAAGGCTTCGGTCACAGTGACCAACACGGGCAAGATGGATGCTTGCGAGGTGGTGCAGCTCTACGTGCACGACTGCGTGGCGTCGATATCGCGTCCCAACAAGGAGCTAAAGGGCTTCAGCCGCGTGAACCTGAAGGCGGGCGAGAGCAAGGAAGTGACGTTTGACATCACGGAGAAAGAACTGTCATACTATAACGCCGAGGGCGAAGAAGTGTTCGAGCCGGGCGAGTTCACCGTCATGCTCGGCCACGACAGCAGCACGCTTCAGACGGTTACCATAACGGCCGAATGACCCGTCGGCGCAACGGCCTGGCGGCCAGCGCTTTGCAAAAGGCCGTCAATCGTACTGCGATTGACGGCCTTTTGTCGTGCGGTTTGCGGCCTTTTGCACTGTAAAAGGCCGCATGTTGAAAGCCGCCCGGCCGTGCTAGGCCCGGCGGAGGTGCCGTATGTCAAGAAATGTTTGCCATAATTTTGTATTCTCACGATATTGTCTTAAATTTGCATGGCCGGCCATTTTGCGGCAAGGCCATGCCTCTAACGCATATGATTAGAAACACAATAGCCATCTTGTTCTTGCTGGTTGCGGCGGCGCAGGTTGCAGCCGTGGAGAAGGCAGACTCGGTCTACCGCCTGATTGACAAGGCCATGGTCGGGGCCGACGCGTACTTCGCGCGGCGCGAGGGACGCATAGACGAGCTGAAGGGCCGCCTGTCGCGCACTACGGGGCTGGCGCAACGCTACGCATTGGAGTTCAGCCTGTACGAGGAATACCGCGGCCTGTCAAACGACTCTGCGCTGGCCTACATCGAGCAGGCGGCGGCCACCGCTGCCTTGCGCGGCGACAAGGCAGCGGCCGGTAAGTGCATGGCCTTGGAGGCCTGCCAGTGCTCGATGTCGGGGCTGTACGCGGAGGCGCTTGTCATTCTCGGCCGCATCGACATACAGTCGCTCGACAGCGTGGGGCTGCCGCTGTATTACCATGCGCGCAGCGACCTCTACGCCGGGATAGGGGCGCACACCGCCGTGCCGTCGATGAAGCGCAAGTACGCCGCCATGTCGTCGGCCTACGGGGATTCGCTGCTCGCCGTCACCGGCGAGGGCGATGCCCTGTACCTGCAACACATGGAAAAGAGGATGTACGCCGCCGGCGACTATTACGGAGCTTTGCGCTACAACGAGAAGTGGATGAGGCTGAAGGGACACGTGCCCACGGAGTTTGCCGTAATAGCCTTTTACCGTTACCTTGACTATAAGATGCTCGGCGACGAGGCGGAGTGGACCTACTGGCTGGCAATGTCGGCTTTGGCCGACATACGCAACGGCACGACCGACCAGGCATCGATGTGGGAGCTGGCACAGCATATGTACACCACGGGCGACTATGCGCGCGCCAACCGCTACATAGACTTCGCCGGGGCGTGCGTGAGAAAGTTCCATACGGCCCTGCGCAGCTACCAGGTGATGCCCGTGCTGTCGGTCATAAGCAAGAAATACCAGACCGACATGGCCTCTACCAACCGCATGCTGTATGTGGCGTTGCTGGCCGCCAGCGTGTTCGCGCTCATAGTGCTTTGCTTCGCCGCATACCTGGTGAGGCAGCGGCGCAGGCTTGCCACCGCGCAGGCAGGGCTTAGAGAGGGCAACGAGCGGCTGACAAGGCTCAACGGCGAGATGCAGAAAGCCTTGCACGACCTCGACTTAAGCAACCGCCGTCTCACCGTAACCGGCCAGCAGCTTAACGCCGCCGTGGCCGGACTTGACGAGAGCAACCGCGTCAAGGAGAAGTACATCGGCCTCTTCCTGCGCCAGTGCTCGTCGTACATAGAGCGCATGGAGCGCATGCGGCGCGACGTGCTGGCATTGCTCAAGGCGAAGCGTTACGCCGAGCTGTACGACATGACAAAGAACCACGGCTTCCGCGACAAGGAGCAGGATGAGCTGTTCGAGATATTCGATTCTACGTTCATACGCCTCTTCCCTACGTTCGTCGACGAGTTCAACGCCCTGCTTAAGCCCGAAAACCGCATTGCCGTGGCCGACCATTCCAAGCTGAACGTGGGCATAAGGATTTTCGCCCTAATCCGCCTCGGCATCGATGACAGCTCGAAAATAGCCGAGTTCCTTAACTATTCGGTCAACACCATATACAACTACCGCGCCAGAATAAAGAACGGCGCGGCCGTAGACCGCGACCGCTTCGAGGAATACGTCAAGGAGATTGGCCTGCCGAAAAGCTGCGGAGCAGGTGGAATGGAGCCTCCTGCCAGCCCCACAGGCATGCAGCGGCGGCAGTGAGCGGCGGCGTGAGGCCAAGGGCGCGTGTTTATCAATAAAACATACAAGTAAAATGAAAATAGCAGTATTCTGTTCGGCTAACTCTGACATCGACGCCGCATACTTCAAGGCGGCCGGAGAACTGGGCCGCTGGATAGGCAGTAACGGGCACACGCTCGTGTTCGGAGGGTGCAACCTCGGCCTCATGGAGTGCGTGGCGAAGGCCGTGCGCGAGGCCGGCGGCATGACCATAGGCGTGGTGCCTACAATAATAGAGCGCGGCGGCAAGGCCAGCCCGAGCATGGATGTGTGCATACCATGCGACAACCTGAGCGACCGCAAGGAGCTGATGATGGCGCAGTGTGACGCCGCCGTGGCACTGCCCGGCGGACTGGGCACGCTCGACGAGGTGTTCACCATGGCCGCGTCGGCCACCATAGGCTACCACCACAAGCCCATATTGCTGCTCAATGTCGGTGGCTTCTGGGACAGCCTCGTGGCTCTTCTCGACGACCTTAAGCGCAAGGGAATGGTCAGGAGGGAATGGAACGATATAATAAAAGTGGCCGCCACGGTGGACGAGGCGGCCGGCTTGCTGGCTTGAGACAACCGGGCCTTACGGTAATGAAGTCATGACCGTAAGGCCTTATGCCTGCTTCTTGAACATCTTGTCTATCACTATGGCCACAGCTCCGTCGCCGGTCACGTTGCAGGCCGTGCCGAAACTGTCCATCGCAATGTATAGCGCAATCATCAGGGCCTGGTCCTGCTCGCCGAAGCCAAGCACCGAAGCCAGCGGTGCAAGCGCCGCCATGATGGAGCCTCCGGGCACTCCCGGCGCGGCGACCATCATCACCGACAGCAGCAGGATGAAGCCCGTGAAGAGCACGGGGTCGTGAGGCATGCCCTTGAGCATACATATGGTAAGGGCGCAGGCCGTTATCTTCATCACCGAACCCGACATGTGGATGGTGGCGCAGAGCGGAACGGTGAACCCGGCCACCTCCTTGCTCACGCCGTTAAGCTCGGTCTGCTTTAGCGTAACGGGGATTGTAGCCGCCGAAGACGATGTGCCGAGGGCCGTGAAATAGGCCGGCATCATGCGCCAAAGCAGTTTGAGAGGATTGCGACCGGCTACCATTCCGGCCGCGCAGAACTGGTAAAGGAGGATTACTATGTGGAGGATGAAGATTACAACTATAATCTTCGCGAACACCGTCATTATCGAATAAGCCTCGCCGCTGGCCGTCATGTTGAGGAAGATGCCGAATATGTAAGGAGGCAAAAGGGGGATTATCGCCTTTTCAATCACCTTGCTTATTATAGCCATAAGCTCGTCGGCACCCTTGCGGAGCACTTCCGAGTTGCCGTAGGCTATGCCCAGTCCCATCATGAACGACAGCACGAGGGCGCTCATTACATCGAGCATGGGCGGTATGGCGATGGTGAAGTACGGTGCTATGCCTGCCCCGGCGGTGCCGGCATGCGCCGCTCCAAGCCCCTCGGTCATGGCCGGAAATAGCGCGCTGCCAGTGCCGTAGGCCAGCATTCCGCAAAGCACGGTGTCGGCATAGGCTATCGCCACGGTCGCCAGGAGCATCTTTCCGGCCGTCTTGCCGATGCCCGCTATGGCCGGAGTGACCAGCCCTACGATGATGATTGGTATGAGGAAGCCCAGGAATTGGCTGAATATGGCGTTGAATGTGATGAACGGCCGTATCCACGGCGCAGTCATCACGTTGCCCAGGGCCACGCCTAACACGATGGCTACGATAATCCGGGGCAACAGTCCGAATCGTATCTTTTTCATGGATTTAAGGCAAAATGGATAATAAAAAATGAATAATGAAAAACCGTGATGGCATGACCTGCCGCCTGTCATGTCGGCGTCAGCCTGATTTTTCATTATTCATTTTTGATTCTTAATTTAGTTCCTGTCCTGCTTAAGCCTCTCCGCCATGGCGCGTCCCAGCGCCTCGCACTGTGCGAAGGTGTCGTCCTTGAGGCTCTGCTTCATCTCCACCGGCGTGCCGACAGGCTCGAACTTCAGTCGTGTCTCGTTCCATTCCTTGATGCGCTCCACGGCTTTCCCTGCCCACGCGTAGCTGCCGAACCAGCCTATGTAGTGGCGGTTCTTGATGTCCTTGTTGGCTATTTCGCTCAACAGCACTTCCATTTCGTGGTACAGTCCGGCGTTGTACGTCGGCGCGCCTACGATGAGTGCGCGGTAGCGGAAGATGTCGCGCAGTATGTAAGAGTGGTGGGTCTTCGACACGTTGTACATTACGATGTTCTTGATGCCGGCCTGGCTCGCGGCGCGGGCTATTACTTCGGCCATGCGCTCGGTGTTGCCGTACATCGTTCCGTAGCAAATCACGATGCCTTCCTCGGTTTCGTAGCGGCTAAGCCGGTCGTATATGCCTATTACCTTGTCGATATTCTCGTGCCATACGGGGCCGTGCGTAGAGCAGATGTAGTCCAGCTGCACTCCCGCAAGCTTCTTCAGGGCGTTCTGTACGGGCACTCCATACTTGCCTACGATGTTCGAATAGTAGCGCACCATCTCCAGCCAGAACGTGTCGCAGTTGATTTCAGAGTCTATGATGCCGCCGTTGAGCGCGCCGAAGCAGCCGAAGGCGTCGCCCGAGAAGAGCGTGTGGGTGGTAGTGTCGAGCGTCACCATAGTCTCGGGCCAGTGCACCATCGGGGTGAGTACGAACGTAAGCTCGTGCCGTCCGAGGCTGAGCGTCGAGCCGTTGGTCACCTCAAGCTCGTCGTTGGTTATGCCGTAAAAGCCCTCAATCATGCCGAAGGTCTTTTTGTTGGCTACGATTTTCACTCCAGGATAATACTTCTTGATTAGTTCTATGGCTCCGCTGTGGTCGGGCTCCATGTGGTTTATGACGAGGTAGTCAATCTGGCGGTCGCCCAGTATTTCGCGTATGTTCTTTAGGTAAGGCATGAAGAAGTCCACCTCTACTGTGTCTACGAGGCACACCTTTTCGTCGTCAATGAGGTAAGAGTTGTACGAAACTCCGTTGGGCAGCGGCCAAAGGCCTTCGAAAAGTTCCTTGTTGCGGTCGTTCACGCCCACGTAATAGATTTTGTCTGTAATCTCAATCATGGCTGTATTTGTTTTAGTTGTTCTTTATTCTGATAGGCCTGATGGGCCGGATGAGCCTGATGCGCCGTGCATTTGGCATATTGGGCCGATTAGGCTCATTGGCCTCATGGTGCTTATTCCTTGCCGCCCAGTCCCTCCTTCATGGCTTCGCCGAAGGCGGTGTCGATGGAGTTGCCAATGCTCTTGCAGCAGTTGGCCGAGAAGGCGAGGGCGCAGCGTATGATGTTGTCCCACGTCTGTTCGGGTATTGCGCCGTCCATCATGTCGCGCGTCACGCCATATTTCATCAAGCCGTACACCAGTCCGGCGTTGAAGTTGTCGCCCGCGCCTATGGTGCTCACGGTCTCGGTGCCCGTGACGGGGTAGCTCTTGCGCAGCCCTCCGTCGCCGCGCAGCTCTACGGCGTTGGCCCCGTCGGTGTAGACGAACTTCTTGCAGTAGAACGACACCTGCGAGGTGTACACCTTGTCGGGCGTGTCCATGCGGTACATCACGTTGAAGTCGTCGCGGCTGCCGCGCACTATGTCGGCGTATTCAAAGTTCTCCAGGATGTTCGGCGTCAGCTTCATCACCTCGTCGGCGTGCGCCGCGCGGAAGTTGACGTCGTAGTATATGATTGCTCCTCGGTCGCGTGCGGCGTTGAGTATTGCCGCCACCTGCGGGCGTATTACCGGGTTGACGGCGTAGTAAGAGCCGAGCATAATGATGTCGTCGCGGTTTATTTCGGGCGTGATGTAGTCCAGCCGGTCGTGCGGATGGTCTTTATAGAATATGTATTCGGCGTCGTTGTTGTCGTTGAGGAACGCCAGCGACACGGGCGACTTTGTGCCCTTGTAGCTGTTCACGCAGCTTGCATCGACCCCGTTCTCCTTCAGGAAGCTGACCGTCTGCCTGCCTATGCGGTCGTCGCCCACCTCGCTTATGAACGCCGCCGGCACCCCGGCGCGCCCCAGTGATATTATTCCGTTGTACACCGAGCCGCCCGGCACGGCGCTCACCGGCTGCCCGTTCTTGAATATTATGTCGAGTACGGTCTCGCCAATACCTATTACCTTGCGCATTGTCTTTGTCTTGCGATATGTTGTATGTGTGCGGCAAAGTTACGAAAAAAATGCTTTTTATGTAATGTGTAGCGTGTTAAACTCGTGAAAAACCTGTAATTTTGCACCCCGGATTATGAAATACAACACACATACTTTGGGCAACGGGCTGCGCGTCATCCATCTGGCTTCGGCGTCGCCCGTGGTATATTGCGGCTACGCCGTAGGCGCGGGCACGCGCGACGAGCTGCCGGGCGAGGAGGGCCTGGCTCATTTCTGCGAGCACATGACGTTCAAGGGCACGGCGCGCCGCCGCTCCATGCAAATCCTGAACTGCCTCGAGAGGGTGGGCGGCGACCTCAACGCCTTCACCAACAAGGAGGACACGGTGTTCCACGCCGCGCTGCTGCGCGAGCACATGCCGCGCGCCGTCGAATTGCTTACCGACATAGTGCTGCACAGCGCGTATCCGCAGGCCGAGGTGGAGAAGGAAATCGAGGTGGTGTGCGACGAAATAGAGTGCTACAACGACTCGCCGACGGAGCTGATTTACGACCGCTTCGAGAACATGGTGTTCAGCGGACATCCCCTCGGCCACAACATTCTCGGCACGCAGGAGCGTCTCCGCCAGTACACGCACGACGACGTGGCGCGCTTCACCGCGCGGCATTACAGGCCGGAGAACATGGTGTTCTTCGCCTACGGCGACGTCGGTTTCGACCGCCTCGTGCGCCTTCTCGAGAAGGCCACGGCCGACCAGCCGCCCTGCCGTCCGCAGGCGGACAAGAGCCGCAAGGCGGCCGTTCCCGAGTACATTCCGCGCGAGGAGACCGTCAACCGGGGCACTCACCAGGCCCACGTGATGACCGGCAGCCGCGCCTACAGCGTGCACGACCGCCGCCGCTTCGCCTTATACCTGATGAACAACATACTCGGAGGCCCGGGCATGAACGCCCGGCTCAACATAGCCCTGCGCGAGAAGCACGGGCTGGTGTACACCGTTGACAGTTCGATGGTAAGCTATTCAGACACGGGCATGTGGTGCACCTACTTCGGGTGCGACCCGCACGACGTGAAGAAGTGCCGCCGTCTCGTCAGGCGCGAGCTTGACAGGCTGATGCAGAAGCCCCTCTCGGTCACCGCGCTGGCCGCCGCCAAGCGGCAAATCAAGGGGCAAATCGGCGTGGCGTGCGACAACCGCGAGAGCTTCGCCCTCGACTTCGGCCGCAGCTACCTGCACCACGGCATCGAGAAAGACGTGGCCCGGCTCATGGCGCGCGTTGACGAGGTGACCGCCGACGAGATGCAGGCCGTGGCCCAGGATGTGTTCGCCAAGGACAGGATGACTACGCTGATGTTCGTGTAAATTGGCATGATGCCTGCCCCCAATCCCTCATGACACACCACAGACTATCCCAAGGGAGTGAGCTTGATGCGACTTCGCAGCTTGGGCTCATAAGGCGTATTATGGCCTATCAGGCTCATTGAGCCTGATAAGCCCGATAAGTTTGATAAGCAGCTGATAATCAGGTAGCTTGTAAAAGGCCGTGTTTCGCATCGCAAAACACGGCCTTTCGGCGTGCAAAAGACGGCCTTTTGCAATGCGAAATGCCGCAAACGGGAAGCGCGGCTCGCACTCCATGAAGGAGCGGCGGGCCGCGCTTGTTAATAGTCCGCGCCTTATGCGGCGGTTTCAACAAGATATCTTATAAGATGTGGAGCCGCCGTCGGCGGTGTAGACCTTCAGGATGAACACGCCGCGGCCTAAGCCGTTGAGGCTCACGCTGCCGTCCGAGCCTTCGTACACCTTCATGCCGTCAACCGTGTAAAGTTCTATCTTGGCCACGTCGCCGTCAACGTTCAGCTCGCCGTTGTCTATCGTCCAACCGTTACCGCTGCGTATAGTCTCTACGTTGCCGATGCCCGTCGCGCCGTCGTATGTGTACGGGCTTGAAAGCTCTGACACCGTTCCGTCTCTGAAGAACGTGCGCACCTCGTAGGTGTCTCCACGTGAAGCGTCCTCGTCGGTGTAGCCAGACTCGTGGAAGTAAACGAACAGGTCGGTGTACTTCTGCCCGTTCTTGTACACTTCGTAGCAGAATTGGTCGGTGTTCCAAACGTCAGTCTTGGCTTCAGGCTCGTCGGTGACGTTGCCCGTGATGAACCAGCTTGCCCATCCGTCGGTCTCGTGTCCGGGCACCGTCTGGTAATAGTCGTCCAGGCTTTGCCACGTATTGCCGCCGTCCTGGGAGTAAAGGTTGCTCTTGCCGTTGACAAACTTGCCCGTGTTGTGGTAAACTATCGGCATCTGGTCTGCGCCATACTCAAGCAGCTTCAGGCCGAACATAAGCTCTTTCGAGGCGTCGATGAGCACCGGCTCGTCAAGCTTTATGGTGATATACTCGTTGTATTTGGGTGACGTTATCTCCTGTTCGCGTATCTGCTTGCCGTCCTCGTACACAACGACGGCCACGCGCACGGGTGTCAAGTCTTCCGACTCGTATTTGTTTATCTCTGTCGTTATCGAGGTGAGATACTTGCCGTCGTAGAACCCGAGGTCGGCCTTGTCGAACTTGTTGACGGCAATGAACGGCCTGCCCTCGTCGCCCACGGTCAGCACGAAGGCGTTTGAATAAGTGTTTGCGAGGTAGTTCAGCGGGTATGCGCCGAGCGTGTTCTTCCACGTGAGGCGCAGTTTGCCGTCGCCGGTGCTGAAGCCCGCGAGGCCGTCTACGCCCTTGTGCTGCGGCTTTTCGTCAACGGTCACGTTCTCTATGCTCCAGATGTACTGGCAGAGAGCCTGCCCGTGTGTGCGCAGGCGCACCTGGAACACCTTGCCTGCGGCCCAAGGCGTAAGGTCGAAATACTCGAAGCTCCACAGGTTGCACGGCACTTCGCCCAGCACGAGGTCGTCTACGCAGGCCCAATCCAAGCCGTCCGTCGATACTTCCACAGACAACGTGTCCTTGCCTAACTGCCAGTCAGAGCCGTTGGTGTATTCCCACATGCGTGCGAAAGATATGTAGACGCTCTCCTTGTCGCGCGCGTCGAGATGGGGAGTGACCACCGAATAGGAATAAGGTTCGGTCTCAACCACGCTTGTGAGCATGAACGGACTGCCGTCGATGCCGAAATACATCATGCAGCCCCACTGTTGCAGGTCGGTGTTTCCGTAATCGCGCTGCACGGTCCAGTTGTTGGTAGTTATCGACAGGGAGCTGAAATCATCATACAGAGGCCATACGTAGCTTGTCTCGACAAACACGCTTTTCTCCTCGCATTTCGGCGAAAGCATCTCTTTCTGCGTGCTTGTGTCGGTGTAGCGCACGGCCACGGCATACGTATTTGTGCCGTCGGCGGCCTCACGGTCAATGTAAGTTACGCTGTTCTTGCCTCCCTTGTCCAAGTCGGCTATTGCCACCGAGCCTATCTCTTTGCCGCCACGGTATATGACGTAAGCCTCGGCCTTGTAGTTCATGTATTGCTCAAGCTCGATGCGGTTGAACGTAACCGTAACCTCGCCGAGACCCGACGGCGTGGCGTTGATGTTGCCTACGGCAGGCGGAATGTTGACATAATGGGGATTGACGGTGAGCGTCCACGGCGCGCCCCACGAATTGTTGCCCGCCATCACGCTGCCGTCGGCCGACACGCCGGTGAACGAGAGCGATTCATTCGACCAGTAGTCGAACTTGTAAGGCAGTTCGATGTCGTTGGCGTAAAGGTAGATGAAATAGTCAAAGTCGGTGGTTATGAGGTTGTCCATTGAGTACCAGAACGGACGGGTGTTGCCGTTGTAATATTTGTATGTGCCGAACACGTCGCCATTGTCGGTCACTCCGCCTATTGTGAGGCCTGATGCGTCGGCGTGGCGGCCGAGCTTACGGCGTATCTCACGGTCGGCGACGGAGTAAAGCACAGGCTCCACGCCGTCGGTGGTGGCGGCTATGTACTCTCCGTTGTTGCTTATGGCGAAGGCTTGGCCGGTAAGAGACAACAGAAGTCCGGCAGCCCCGTCGCCCCCGATTAGCACGCATTCCGACGGCGAAGGCCAGTAGCACGCTTGTGAAAAGCCCGACGCATAGTTGCCGCGGCAGTAGCCTACGGCCACGCTCCCGTCGCCGGAGACATCGGCGATGCGTGCCTCCAAAGTGCCTTCGGGCACGGCATACTCAACGAAATCATACTTGCCCGTAGCCTCGTCGAGCGTCCATCCGCATGGGGTTACCGTGGCATAATTGCCCTGCGACACATATCCTACTACGGTCTTGGCGTCGTTAGATATGGCCGTGGCGAACGTTCCGTCGGCGAAACTGCTGAAATCGGAAGTCTTGTACGTGCCCAGGCCGAGGCTTACGGGCCGTCCTTCCTTCCAAACGGCGGCCACGTTCAGCGGCAGGGTGAACGTCGATTCCATGTCTGTTATGGTAATGGTGTAGTCGGGGTCTTTCATCGTTCCGCAAATAACCCCTTCGTCCGTGACATCGGTGAAACTGCCCATCTTAGTGTAATCGCTCTCGTCGAAAGACGTAAGCCATGCCGTCTCTCCCGTCCCGAGGTTTTTGACGAAGCTCTCAAAGCCCTGCATTCCGTCTATGCCCCATGAATGCTGCGAGTTCCTCTCGCCGACAAGATACTTTCCAGCGGGCGACACTTTCCTGTTCACGGTGCCGGCCTCGCCGTCAGTAAACTGTGCTCCCGTTTGCGCAGTGGCGCACACCGCCGCCATCAAAGCGCATGAAAGAAGTAGTATTTTTTTCATAACAGTTAAGATTTTGGTTAGACATTATTCTGCTTAACGGTTACAAAAGTATTGAGAATGTAGAGGTGTTGCAAACCGGGTTGTTCCAAATTGATAAATTTGAAGATTTTGACGTTCGTTTTGTTTCAATCCGCCGGTTTCTTGTTCTATAAGTGCTCTTGTCGTGCGTCTTCTCCGCGCTTGGCCATCTTGGAGTAAAGGGCCGGTGTGATGCCTGTGACCTTGCGGAACGTGTTGACGAAGGATGTGTACGACTTGAAGCCCACGCTCTCGCCGATGGCTTTCATGGTAAGGTGTCCGTAGCCTGCCTTGTCTTCCAGTCTGGCGCAGGCCAGGTGTATGCGGTAGGGGTTTACGTAGTTGCTGAAGTTCTTGTTGAAGGTGTCGTTGATGGCCTGCGACACGTATGTGGAGTTGGAACCTACGAGCCTTGCCAGCTCGTCGAGCGTGAAGTTGGGCGCGCAGAAGGCCGTGGTGTTCTCCATAACGTTCTGTATCGCGTCGGCCAGGGCGAGCCGCTGGGCGTCGTCGAGGTTGCTGCCCGAGTATTTGGCGGCTTCTGTTTGTCGTTCCGCCGTGTCTGTGGCGGCGGTTTCGGCCTTCTTGCCGAACGAGGCTATGAGCGCGTCTTTCTCGCTTATGGTCTCGGCGGCCTTGCGCAGCCGCTCTGCGAGGCGCGCGTGGCTGTCCATGAATTCGCGGTTGACGGCGTACAGGTCGGCATAGCTGCGGTCGAGGCGGCGTTTCTGGCGCACTACGATGAACAGGAACACGGCCAGCAGGACGCAGCCCAGCGTGACGGCGGCCATGGCCGTGCGCTGCGCCCTTACGGTGCGTGCGCTCTCTTCCTCGCGTGTGCGCAGTTCGGATATTTCCCTTTTCGTGTTGTCAACTTCGTATGTGAAGAGCTGGTTTTTCACAACGTCGAACTCGCGGACGTTGCATACCGAGTCCATGAAGTCAAGGTAGCGTGACTTGTAGGCGTAGGCTCTGTCCTTGTCGCCACGTTCCATGTAGAAGTCGGAAAAGGCTTTCAGCGTGGCCGCGAACGTGTGTTGCAGGCCGTACTTTTGCGCCGTTTCATCGCACAGCCGCAGGTACTTCAGCGTGGAGTCGGGCACGCCGGCCTTTTGGTAGGCGATGTACAGTTCCTGGTAAGCGAAGCATTGGTATTTCGGTTCGAGCCCGTTTGCCGCGGCGTATGCAGCCAAGCCTTTCAGCCTTTCGAGAGCATGGCTTGCCGGTTCTTCCTCGAGCTGTAGCAGGCTGTGTGAAAATCCGCTCATGAACACGTCTACCGGGTCGTCGGGATTCTTCGTCTTTTCCGACAGGCGGTAATATTTCCAAGCCTTTTCCTTGTCGCCTGTAAAGGTGTAAGTGCCTGCGAGGTTCACCAGTATGTCGTGTTCCACTTCGCGGTCGGCCCCTTTGCGGCACAGCCAGTATGCCTTGAGGTAGTAGTCTATGCCCTTCTCGTAGTCGAAAAACACGCAGTATACGTTGCCGATGTTCTTGTATAATAGGGCTAAGTATTCAGGGTTGCGGCATTGGCCGCTTGTTTTCACGCCGTTGATGAACTCGCCCAATGCTCCGGCGTAGTCGCCCCTGTTGTAGTACAACATGCCCGCCTTCTGCCTGGCCGAGGCGCAGGTGTTCTTTGCTTTGTCGTCCATTGACGGCGAGTACCTGCCGTACACCACGGCGTATAGCACTATTGCTTCGCCGTCCTTGTCTGCTTCGGCGTATTTCCCGGCCAGCTGCATTATTTTTTCCGAGGGCAAGTCTTTCACTTTCCCTACAAGTTCAGAATACTGGTTGCGCTCCGCTCCGCCGGCGGCGGCAGGCAGAAGGCACATTAACATCAATATGTATATGGCGGCGTATTTTGTCATTTCAAGGTAAGGTGACGCCCGTCAGGGGCGGTGGTGTGGAGATGCAAAAATACGTAAAATATCCCGTCTTGCAAAGCCGTGCCGCCGTTTTTTTGACGCTTGTCGGCGGCGTGCTTTGCAAAAGGCGGCCTTTGGGCTTGTAAAAGACCGCCTTTTGGCTCGTAAAAGATGGCCTTTTGCAATGCGAAAGACGGCCTTTTGCAGCCACTTTGCAACCCGGTTGCATCCGCTTTGCCGTACCTTTGCGGTGTAAAATGTTGAAAGTTAACATCTTGAAGATATGGAACAGGGGAATTTTTTGCGGCCGGCCTTGTCGTTGGTGATGCTCGCGGCAGGCATCGCCATGTCGGCCTTTGACGCCGGCTGGTTCGCTGCGGAGTGGGCGAGGGCGGCGTGGTACGCCGTGGCTTTCCTGCCCGTGGGGCTTGGAGTGATGAGGGAGGCGTGGGAGTGCGCCGCCAAGGGCGACGTGTTCAGCGAGTTCATGCTCATGAGCGTGGCGTCAATCGGCGCGTTCGCCATAGGCGAATATCCCGAGGCCGTGGCCGTGATGCTGTTTTACTGTATCGGCGAGACGCTTCAGGACATGGCCGTTGACCGCGCGCGCGACAACATAAAGAGTCTCATGGAGTTCCGCCCCGACAAGGCTTTCGTGGTAACCGGCGGAGGCGTTGTGGAACGCAGGCCCGACGAGGTGCGCCCCGGCGAGCTTATAGAGGTGCGCCCCGGCGGGCGCGTTCCCCTCGACGGGCGGCTCGAGGGCGGCGCGGCGGCCTTCGACACGGCCGCGCTTACGGGCGAGAGCGTGCCGCGCACCATAGAGAGCGGCGGCGAGGTGCTGGCCGGGATGCTGGCCACTGACAGCGTGGTGCGCCTCCGCGTGGTGCGCGAGGCAGGCCAGAGCGCGGTGGCGAGGATATTGCAGATGGTGGAGGAGGCCGCCGCGCGCAAGGCTCCCGCCGAGCTGTTCATACGCCGTTTCGCCCGGGTGTATACGCCTGCGGTCATCGCCTTGGCCGCGCTTGCCGTGGCGGTGCCGTGGGTGTGGTCGCTTATTGACGCAGGGTTTGCCTACGATTTCGCCACATGGTTCTACCGTGCGCTCATCTTCCTTGTAATATCGTGTCCCTGTGCGCTGGTTATAAGCATACCGCTAAGCTACTTCGCAGGCATCGGCGCGGCGTCGCGCCGCGGCATACTGTTCAAGGGCGGCAACTGGCTCGACGCCATAACGCGTGTTGACACCGTGGTGTTCGACAAGACGGGGACGCTCACGCGCGGCGAGTTTGCCGTCGTCCGCGCCGACGGACGTGACGTAACGGCCATGCTGCGCGCCGTGGCAGCCATGGAGAGCGGCGGCAGCCACCCCATAGCCCGGGCCATAGTGAAGTATGCCGGAGGCGTTTCAGCCACGGCGGAGAACCTTAAAAACATACCCGGCCTTGGCCTTACGGCCACCGTGGAGGGCCGCCGCTGGGCCGTGGGCACGCCTGGGCTGCTGCGTCGCGAGGGTGTGACGTGCCCCAAGGAGCTTGACACCGTGGCCGAGACCGTTGTAGCCTGCGCCTGCGACGGGCGGTATGAGGGCTGCCTGCTGCTGGCCGACACGCTGAAGGATGACGCCCGGGAGGCCGTCGAGGGGTTGCGCCGCTGCGGCGTGAAGCACGTCGAAATACTGTCGGGCGACCGCCAGGCGCTGGTTGACAAGGTGTCCGCCGCGCTGCATGTAGACCGTGGCACGGGCGACCTTCTGCCCGATGGAAAGGTCAAACGCATGGAGGAACTGAAGCGCGAGGGGCGCAACGTGGCCTTCGTAGGCGACGGAATAAACGACGCCCCGGTGCTCGCGTTGGCCGACGTGGCCGTAGCCATGGGTGCGCTCGGTGCCGACATGGCCGTCGAGACGGCCGATATTGTGCTCCAGGCCGACCGCCCGTCAAAGATGGTTGAGGCCATCGGCATAGGCCGCCGCACGCGCCGCATAGCGCGGCAGAACGTCGTATTCGCCGTAGGTGTGAAGGTGTTGGTTATGGCTCTCGGCCTTGCCGGGCTGGCTAACATGTGGGGCGCGGTGTTCGCCGATGTCGGCGTAGCCCTGCTCGCGGTGCTAAATGCGACGAGGATTGTATGGAATACCTACCCCAAGCATTCCTGACACCCACCCCAAACCCCTCCCCAAGGGAGGGGCTTGATGTGCTTTGAAGGATAAGGACGGGTTTACGTTGCGGTTGTTTATGCTACGTTTGTTGTCATAAATGTGCTTAAACAAACATAAAGGTAATTAAACTCCCTCCCTTGGGGAGGGTTGGGGTGGGTGGTGTTGGTGCAATGTTGTATTTTTGCAACATCATGGTTGACGAGGATTTCTACATACACAAGCTGGAGCATCGCGGCATAAAGCCTACGGCCACGCGGCTGCTCATACTGAGGGCGATGTTCCGTGGCGACGAGACGGTGTCTCTGCCGCAGCTCGAGAGGCTGCTGCCTACGGTTGACAAGAGCACAATATCACGCACGCTCTCCGTCTTTCTGCTGGGCAAACTCATACATGCCGTTGACGACGGGAGCGGCTCGCTGAAGTACAACGTGTGCGCCGACGACTGCGACTGCGGCGTTGACGACGAGCATACGCACTTCTATTGCGAGCGGTGCCACCGCACTTTCTGCCTCAAGCGCATACATGTGCCCGTGGTTACGCTGCCCGACGGCTTCCGCATCAACAGCATAAACTACGTGGTGAAGGGGCTTTGCCCGGAGTGTGCGGAGAAGGAAGAGGAGAAGACACGCAGGCTGTTGTAGGCGTTGAAGGCGTTTTCTTTTTGAAGTTAAAGAAGTTAAAGAAGTCATCGCCCACTGCGTTCGCCAAGAAGTTAAAGCCAAATGCCTTGTCTGTTTGTCCCTTGTTGCTTGTCTGCTAACAAAAGTAACGGCTTTAACTTCTTGGCGAACGCAGTGGACGATGACTTCTTTAACATCTATAAATTCTGAAAAAAGCCCGCCGAGGCGGGCTTTTTTCATTTGTTGAACGCGAAGTACATGCCGCCGTTCACGGCCATGCGGGCGTTGTATATGCCCTGCTCGTTGAGGCTCACGTCCATCGTGCCGCCATCCTTGAGGTAGATTTCGGCAACGTTCTTGCCTTTCATCTTGAGCAGTTTGGTGGTCTTGCCGTCTTGTGTCATCGACCAGGAGTCGTCCTCGGCGTTGTGCTTGAAGTTGACAACCTTGCCGTCAGGCCCCTTCACGTCGTAGCCGTCCTCGAGCGTGGTCACGGCGTACAGCTTGCCGTCGCTGCCCATGATGCTCTCCGTCTTGCCTACGTTTTCGGCCAGGGGGTTGGTGCCCGACCAGAATTCTATGCTGTTGATTACGAACAGGTCGGCCACGCCGCAGAGCGCGTAGGCCGGCGAGATGAGGATGAAAATCAGCCAGTTGAGGAACTTGTTGCCCGTGGCCTGCTGGTTCCAGTCGAGCACTTTGTTGAACAGTCCGAACGAGCCGATGCACGAGCTTGTGGCCATCGTTCCGGCCAGTAGCAGCGTGAGTGATTGCAATGTCTTATTTTTCATGTCTTGTTTGGATTTGTAATATTTCCGGCTACAAATCTAATCGTTTTATGTGAGAATGCAAGTTTTCGTATCATAAAAAAGCATAAAACGGGCTGATTGCCGCAAGTTGCGGCACTGGAGGATGGGGCGGATGAGCCAAATAGGCCCAATAAGCCTTGTGCGCCGTGGGCGGAGCAGGCTGTGTTTGCCGTGCTTCCTCCCGTCGGGAGGGTAGGGGTGGGCGGCTTGTTGAATTAAAAATCAAAAATGAAAAATTAAAAATAATGCCCGTTTTCAAGGCTGTTTGCCGACAAGGCTAATCATAATTGTCAATTATCAATTATCCATTCTCATTTCAAAAGGCGGTCTTTCGCCGTGCGAAAGGCCGTCGATTGCAACGCAAAAGGCCGCCTTTTACAAGCTAAAAGGCGGCCTTTTGGTAAGTTGTTGACAGCCAGGCGGTTGGCTGCGGAAAAGGAAAGCCCTCGCGGTGAGGGCTTTCTGATGGTTTACTTAGAGCGCCACTGCCCGTGCAGGTTGCAGTATTCGCGGGCGTAGACGTCTTCGGCGTCGGTCATGAACACGGCCTCGGGCTTGTCGCCGGGGTTGAGGTAGCGGCGCTGTGTCTTGTCGCCCTCCACCAGCTCAATCCATTCTATGTAGTGGTTGTCGAGCATCGGGTGCTCCACGCTGCCAACGGTGACGCGGTAGCCGCCGTCTATTTTCTCAACTACGGGCACGTGCTTCTCCGTAGCCGCGTCAACGCTGTTCTCCTTCAATAGCTTCATGGGCTGGCCGCAGCATGTCAGCTCGCCTGCGCCTGCGTGCAACACTTCGACGATGTTGCCGCATACCGTGCAGCGGTACACTTCTTTACGGTTTGTCATAATCTTGTTCCTTTCTTTGTTTAAGGTTGTTGTTATTGGTAGTTCTGGGAGAACTGGTAGTTTTGGGAGAGCTGGGAGGAAGGGCAATGGATTTTTCACTCTTCACTTTTCACTTTTCACTCTTCACTTTGCTCTTCCTCGCTGTCCTCCTGTTCCTTTGCGTCCTGCTTGTAAGTGCCGTCAAGTATGGCGCGGTATTCGTCCGGGTTGGCCAGCAGGCGGCAGGCTTCCTTCACCTGCTTGTCGTAGCGCAGGCTGTTTTCCACGCCGCCGGCTTGGTAGTAGTAGGCCGTCACGAGGTCGTTGGTTATTATTTGCTTGAGCACGTCGCGGTGCATGTCGAGGTCGCGCGCAATGTTGTGCTTGAGCTTTTTCTCCAGAGCCTCGAACTCCGCCTTTGCGTCGTCGTAGTAGCCCTCGAACTTCACTATCTTCTTCAGCGTGCTCAGGGCGCGCTCGCTCTCGGGGTCGTATGTGAAGCCGCTCTCGATGACGCGCCGCTTGAACTCGTCATAGTCGGCGTCAGTCAGCTCGAACTCCGCCGCCGGGGCGATGGCCGGGTGGCTGGCCATGTAGTCGGTCTCGTAGTCGAGTAGCACCTCGGTCGAGTCAAGCCCGGTCACCGTAAGGTAGTAGGCGATGTTCGGCAGAGAGTCTGGACGCACCACTATGTCGGGCTTTATGCCGCCGCCGTCGCGCACTTCGCGCCCTCCGGCCGTGTGGAACACGCGCGTGAGGCTGTCAGGCACGTGCTCGGTGTAGCCGCCGCGGGCGTGGCGGTAGTTGATGGCCTGTATGCAGCGGCCGCTGGGTATGTAGTATTTCCCCGTGGTGAGCTTCAGCTGCGAGTTGTAAGACAGGTCCACCGGCAGCTGCACGAGGCCCTTGCCGTAGGTGCGCGTGCCGAGTACGACGGCGCGGTCGAGGTCTTGCAGGCTGCCCGCCGTTATTTCGCTGGCGCTGGCCGAGCTGCCGTCAACAAGGACTACCACCGGCATGATGGAGTCAATCGGGTCAACCGTGGTGGCGTAGTCGCGGTTGGCGCGCTTCAGCTTTCCGCGCGTCTTTACCAGCGTAAGGCCCTTGGGCACGAACATGTTGACTATCTGCACCGCCTCGTCGAGCGAGCCGCCGCCGTTGCCGCGCAGGTCGAGCACAAAGCTCTTCATGCCCTTCTGCTTCATTTCTATGAACGCCCGGCGCACGTCCTTTGAGCATCCCTCGGTGAATGCGGACAGGTTTAGGTAGCCTATGCCGCCTGGGCGCAGCCCGTAGTACACTATCGACGGCGTCTCGACGGCGCGGCGCGTTATGCGCATCTGCATCTCCTTGCCCGTCGAGGGACGCATGATTTTGAGCACGAACGTGGTGCCGGCGTCGCCCTTCAGGTGCGAGCTGACGTACTGCACGTCCTTGTCGGTCATGGTGGAGTCGTCTATGCTGAGGATTACGTCGCCCTTCTTCAGCCCCGCCTCGGCGGCCGGCGTGCCGGCGAACGGCTCGTCGATGACCACGCGCTTCAGTTTCTGGTTGTAGCGTATTATAGAGCCTATGCCCACGTAGCGGCCCGTTATCATCGTGCGCAGGTCCTTAACCTCACTCTCCGGGTAGTACACCGTGTAGGGGTCGAGCGACCGCAGCATCGACTTAATCGCCGTGCCTACGGTCTCGTCGGCGTTGAGCGTATCGACATACATCAGGTCAAGGTAGCCGTAAATCTCGTTGAACAGCTGCATGTTCTTAGCAACGTCGAAGTTGTGGTCCCTGTCCTCCTGCGCCGTCGAGGCTGAGAAGGGCAGCATCAGCAGCACCGCCAGCTGCAAAATCCTTATCTTCATCCTTGTCATTCGTCTTTTTATATTGCGTTATATATAGCCAAATATATAGTGCAAAGATAATGCAAGCCTGGCACAACGCCAAATAAAAGCGTGAGAAACGGATTTTTATTTTCATTTCCCATGCGCGTTCGCCATGCCCGACGACAAGGTTTTGCAGCCGTGAAACACAGTATTTTGCAGGAAATTTGTTGTATTTTGCCTGAAAACTCAATTTTTTGGCAAAAATGTTTGGAGGTTTCAGAAAAACACGTTACCTTTGCATCGCATTTGAAACAAAATGCTTTTACTGCTTCAATAGCTCAGTTGGTTAGAGCACCTGACTGTTAATCAGGGGGTCGTTGGTTCAAGCCCATCTTGAAGCGCAACCTAAAAGGTTGAAAATCAGAGAGTTACAGACTTAAAGCCTGTAACTCTTTTTTATTTGTGCAACACTGCGGAAAACACAGGGAAAACATTTGGCCTCCAGCTTACCTTTTTACATAAAAAGCGGCAACCCGTAAAGAGCCGCCGCAGGATACATTATATTTTCATTGCATCATACACGATGTTCAACTTTTCAAAAAATGCTGCTTCTGCTTTTTTACTCATCTTTGCCCTCATGTAGTCACGGCAAGCACGTACTATCTTAATGAATAACACTTTTTCAATAGGCCGATATGTCCGCATATCGTTAAAACCGAAACTTGGTACTTTTACACGTGGAATATATCTGTTAAGCATGATGTATTGCCTTTGTGTCAATGGCTTATTGGGTGATTTAAATCCGCAGAAATAGTATTTACTTTTTATTTTGGACACATTCTTTCCAATAAACAACTCATGAAAGCGTCTGTCCTTGTCGCTAAAAAAGGGAAACGCACTACAGTCACAATATTCTCTTGCTGCCGAGACAAGCTCCATAAACACAATTTCATCAAAAGGTAAATACGGCTGAAACTCTTTACATAAGCGGATTAATTGTACTTCTTGTTTGACGGTTAATCTTTCCTCTTTCTTTACTAATTCCTTTGTTTCCATAAACATTTAATTTTTAGCAATAAAAAAACCGTGTTGCGTGTTGCTAAAGCCTAAATGCAAGCTCCGTGGGTGTTTCCACTCCACGACACGGCACGGTTTATTTCATATGAATACAATCAATGTACGGGCACAAAAAACGCCGACAATGAAGCCAGCGGATTGCACCGCATTTAGTTTTAGCACCGCAAAAATACGCATTTATTCTGATACGGCAAAGAAAACCGCATGGAAAAATGATATGCGCCCAGCGCACGGCATACCCCCTCCCCCGTCAGCGGCGAAAAAAATCCACGCTGCCTCTCTCCAAAATTTTTTATTTTTTTCGTAACTTTGCAGTGAACACATAGACTAAACAGACATGGCAAGTATAACGTTGCTGCTGCGTGAGAGCTGTTTATTTTGCCCTGAAAGCGGTGAAATGTACACCGAGGTAAGCGGACGCTTCACGGGTATAAGCCTAACTAAATACAAGGGCTTCACGTATTGGGCGGTGGGGCTGTCGGATGACTGCGACGATATGCGTGTACTGCTGCAACTGAAAAGCTGCGCATTTGCAAATCTTGTCCTGTCGTTGATTGGCTGTAAATTCCGTGTGCTAACGCTCCAACCATACAGCGAGAAATGGCGTGGTAAGGAAATAAAGAAACTTAGCGTGTACGTGGACGGTGGCCGGTACTCTGCGCCTTACATCGAGCTGCCACAGATAAGGCGAGTACGTGACGGCAAAGGCAAGCCGTGGCACTGCGACTACTCCGAACGCCTGAAAAGATTGGCCGAATTAGCGGGCCACATAAACACGTCCAACGCACACGTATAAGGCCACACCTGTTTATAATTATTTGATTTTCAGTGATTTACAACAAATAAAGAGAGCGGTCGTTTAACGGGCCACTCTCTTTTGATGAAAAGCTACTTAATGCAACTTAATGACTTCGGGTCGAGTTCTGCCCTGTCCTTGTGGAGTATGACTAATCCGCATTTGCCCCATGCGTCAGCGTCAACAATGGGCGAAAAGTTGAATGGTGCGGTCGTTAAATGCTTGCTGACAAATGAAAGATAGGCATCCAGCTTCTCTTTGACCGCTTGCGCCAGCCGCCATGTCTCCGACTGTTCCTCTGTTTCGGCGTAAATGCTGTTGGCTTCTTCTAAATCTGCTTGCAGCTTCTCTTGGTCAAGTGCCGCCCTGCCGTCTGAAAAAGTGAAGTAATCCAACCGGACTTTAAGGCTGCGCATCTCTTTTGTGAGCTGCGTGCAAATCTCTGTAAGCTGCTCCCTCCAAGTCCTCGTATCTACGTGTTCTGCCGTGATGGGATATGGCGTGTGTGCCTGTGCATTCTGAATAGCTTGCCGTTGAGCCTCGCTACAAATGAAGTCTTTATCCGCTATGCGTGAGAGGTCGAAGTCTGCCAGCCGTAAGCCTGTATCAAACGCCGCTGATAGGGCTGTGTTAAGACGCTGCTCCGTGTGTTTGTAGTCTGCCATTGCTTGTGTTATGGCCTTGTCGTTCCTGAAAATTAAAATTCTTTCCATTTTTGTTTAATTTTTGTGGGTTAATTAAATGTTTCTGTTAAATCATTATCCACCTCTACGACAAATGTAATAAGGTGAATTGTCCTGTTTTTGTTCCGGCCTTTTGCTTCTTGACCGAAATAGGCGTGCTTCAATTTGCCTTTGTCTAAGAGGCGCAAAAGCCTTGTCAGTTTTGATTTTTGAAAGTTGTTCATAATTTTTGTTTTTAATGTTGGTAACTAATTTAACTCTGTTCTCTGTGGTGCTTGAAAATAAAACTCACCTCGCCCGTCTGGCGTTAAGCGTGCCACAATCCATTCGGGCACGCCACCGTAAAGCTCGTTAAAAGCAGTCTTGCCGAGCGTGCGCGACACCATGTCGTCAACGCTTTGATAACCGTTGGCCTTGGCGAAGTTGTCGTTGACTCGCAACTCCACAGCGTCAGAACAACCGTACCAGCGGCGTATGATTATAGGCAAGTTGTTGAACGCGTCCTCGATAATCTCAAAGTCTGAATTTTGCTCTAAAATTCTCATTATTTCACCTCCTTATTTTATTTAGTAAATATGTATTGATGTCAATGTTCGTGAAGGCATCCGACACGGCCATACGCCTGTTAGGCATCTTCAGGCCATGCCACGCCTCGGCGTTCATGCTGTCGGCAAAGAGTATCACGTCATGCCCGACAAACTGCTCCAGCATACCCCCTGTAAGGTTCTGACCGTAGCCGACTGCCAGCCATGTGAACGACGGCTCGGCAACCGTTCCGAATAAGGCTGTGATTTCATCCTGAACGACTGCGATAGTTGAGGCATTATGCACCAGATGGCCGCCAAAGAAAGCAGGCGAAGTGGTCCACCACTCCCACGGCTTCATCAGCCTGTGCGTTATAGGCTCTGCTGTAATTACTTGCCCTGTGCCAGCGTCAAATAATACTGCGCTGCCATTCAGCGGTGCGCCGTCAGCATTCAGTCTCCATAATGCCGCCGCTCCGTCTGTCTTGCACGCTCCGAGACAATACCGTGGTATCAGCTCATCCGTCGCCTTAACGCCTACGGTGTTTATCAAGTATGCGACAAGGCACGAATAATAAGAAGGCCTGACTATCTCCTTGTAAATATGTTTCCTGTATTTATTCATATCCTATCTTCTGTTTTTTGTTACCCCTTGTTACCTCTGTTACCCCCTCGTGTAGGGGTAACAAGGGTAACAGAGGGTAACACGTTACTTCTTATTCAGGTATTTGTTCACCGACTTCGCCGACACTCCCAGTTCGGTCGCAATCTGTCTTTGCGTCCAACCTTGCGCCGCCAATTCCTTAGCCTTCGCTACACGGTCGTTAATGTCCTTGTCGCTCGGCTCTTTCAGGTGTTCTCTTTCCGTGGCATATCCTTGGAAAACAAACTGCGTGAAAGCGTCTATCTGCTCTATGGAGTATATGAGAACATTATCCTTGTCATAGCGGAAGCCACCATATCTGCATTTTATTTGCTTGACATATCGCAATGCAGGGTCTTTGGCCGACTGACCGACGGCGAAAACGCTATCAAAGAAATTAAAGAGTTTCTTAGAGCCTCCCAAATCATTCTGCGTTATAGGGTTTGTCATGTTGCGTTTCGGCGTGTGCGCTATTATCAACAAGCTCCATCCGTATTTGAATTTAAGGCGCATGAATTGCCGCATAAGACTAACCGCGTCAGCTCCTTTCTCGCTGTCCTTGCACAGCCATGTGATGTTGTCTACTATCACCACTTTTGCGCCGATTTCCAGTGCTGCCGCTTCAATGTCTTGCATCAGTCTGTTCTCAAAGTCTGCGTCAAGAGCTTCACGGTTAATCTCCACCCGGAAAAAGTTATCAGAGAAACGAGCCAGCATATTTGTACTATTGTTCGTGTATCGCATCTGAAATTGCTTGTCTGAAAGCTCGAAGTCGAAGTATAACACTCTTATTCCTCGCCCGGCAATGTCTGCGCCTATCATTACTGCGTACAATGACTTGCCTAGATTACTATCACTGAACAAACAACTAATCTCGCCTTCATACCAAAGTTCCAGCCATAACGGTGTAGGGTTTGGGCGGTTGGCGGCTTCTCTTATCGTCGCATTTGCCGACCGCACCCTGAACACTCCCACGTCTTGCGGTTCTTGGTTGTCAAGTATTTTTCTAACTTCACTTTGTAGACTAAAATCAGTTGACAGAGTGTTGGTAGTGTCAAGATTTTTCACTATCTTTGCGTCGGGTATAAGGGCGGCTTCGGCCGCTTTATTCATCTCCATACCATGCCCTCCTCGTCCCTTACTTCGTGTTGGCGTGCTTCTCGTCTTATTGCTACAATGTCACTAAAATCCATTGTGTCCTGCTCGTTGTCTATTATTTCCACGTCCGCATCGTCGAACTCGAACAACTTACCATAAATCTTAATTTTCATCGTTAAATCCTCCTTTTTAGTTTTTGTGTTGAAAATCAGATGCTTTGTAGTACACTCTGCCGCCAAGACGTGTAGGCGTTACCTTGCCCTGCTGCTCCCACCGCCATAATGTACTACGGTTGACGTTGAGCTTGTCAACCCAATACTCCAGCGGCCTTAGCTCTTCCCTGTCGGCAAGGTTCTCCCTTGCGTCCTGCTCGCGCTGCTTTGTCATTACGTACTCCGCGAAGTCTCGGAGCTGTGAGGCGGTGACCATCGCCACCATGTCCGCGCCGCTCTCCAGCGCATTTATTATCCTGTTGTCCATATTTAAGTGCCTCGCGCTCGGCGGTTGGCTACCGCGTGACTATTACGCCATTTGACCGCTGTTTGAGGTCGGTCTTCCTCGCGGTGGCGGCTGATAGCCATGCGCCGTCTGCCGTTTGGTTGACATTGCGAAGGTAGGATAAAGAAAAACGACCTGCAAAGAATTGCAAGCCGCTTAAATGTAGTTTCGTAAGTGTTCGTAAGTTTTCTTGTGGGTGTTCGTAAGTTTTCGGAGTGCGTCATGTTGCATTGGCTTTAAATTTCCGCGCAATCCAATCCTCCGTCTTATTTGTAAGTCCAGCATCCCTTAATGCTCTTGCATAAGCTGATTGATTACCACTTGCAGGATTTTGGCAAATAAATTTCCCGTCAGAGTGTTTTAGTTGTGCCCATTTCTTTATGTTTGTCACAATCTCATCAAGAGTAAGACCTGCAAGTTTGCCTATGTAATCCGTATGCCCATTAAATAAACTTTCAAGAGTTTTTGAGGCATTTGCCGCAATAGGTTGCCCCGAATAGATGATACTCCGCAATTTTTCACATACCAAATCAAACCTCCAAACCATCGTTTGCAGCTTGTTAATGTCGCCGCCCAAATCTCCTACAAGCCTCCTGCCGTTAAGGAACTCCAGACACGGCCATGTGTAGTGGATTTTATAATAATCCCATCCATTATCGACAACATACACCAAATCCCTGTATTCCTCAATGTTCGGGAATTTCATTGCATCCTCTACCATTTGCGCCACTTGCTTTTGCATCGTTGGATTGCTACTTAACGCCATGTATTCCAGTTTTAAATCAGTTTCAGTTATGCGAGGATATTTGCGTGTCACCTTGTCTATTACCTCTTTGCCAACGTAGATAGGTTGCAGGTAGTTGTAATAGTCATCAACTGAATCAAACGACGGGAACAGGCAGAAGTCCATTGCGGCAAGTGCCTCATCCGTATCTTCCACTGCGCCGCTCAGATGCCACAGCAGGGTCTGCGCCAGCTCGTCTGCCATTTCTTCAGGGGTGCTTTGAGGCATCTCACACGGGCAATCCTGTTCGGCTTCGTCTTCGTTGTGGTTTTTGTAAACCCATACTTTTATTTCCTCGCCTGTTGCCGCGTCGTGCCATATTTCTTCTTTGCCGCTATTGGTGTCGTGCTGCTGCTCGGCCTCAATGTGCGGAGTGTCTTTATACTCCACGCCTTTCAGCCTCTTGGCGGCATTGTTAAGGGCTTCGTCTATCCTTAACACTTCCCATGCACTCCGTGCATTGCGGCTTATCAGATTTAAGATTTCAATCGCCTTGCCTGTCTTTTCCACCGTTTAGTTTTTATTGATTCTTCAATGTCATTATCTCTTCCAGCGTCAGCCCTTTAAGCAACTCTTTCAGTTGCTCCATGCTCCTTGCCTGTGGGTCGGCCAACAGGCGACTATTGTAGTCCACCATTTGCGCGTAGCTGTATCGGTCAATGTAGTTGTCGGTTATCGTCGTGCCGCTACTGTGACCCATGCTTTGGCTTATGTAGTCCTTTGGCACTCCACACTGAATTAGGTTTGAGGCGAAAGAGTGGCGGCACCATGTAGGCGTTGGCTCTACATCCAGCCCCACGGCCTTTGCCACAGACTTCATGCGCTCGCGTATCACGGAATTGCAAAGGGCGGTGAGCCTCCGCTCTTCCTCATCGTCTATCTTCCCTGCTTTGCCCAGCAAGTAGCCGAACACCAGCCCACCGCGCTCTTCGGGTAACGCTTGCCTGTTGAGTATCGTGCGCATCTGCGGCAATACAGGGAACACGACCTCTGCATCTGTCCGCTTCGCAACCTTTTGGCGCACAAATCGGAACTGCTCGCGGTTGTGACTGAAATAGAAATCGTCATATCTAAGATTTATGACGTCGCGTAGGTTCATGCCGTCGGCAAGATACATAAAGAGCATCATGCCCAGCGCATTCATGCGGTCGCGCTTGTAATCGCTGCGCCATGATTGGTAAATTTCGTTGCCCTCGCCCTCCGCCTCATAGAACGCCCATAGCTTGCGCCATGTGGGCACGTCCAAATACTCGTGCTTACGGCTGTTATAGCTGTTCTTACCGCCTATCGCCATTTTCTTGAATAACGCCTTAGTGTCGGTCTTTATCAGCTCTTGGCTCGCCGCCTCGTTCAACACCACACGGAATGCTCGCAGGTAGATGTTGGCCGTTGTCTTGCTTAGGCCGTTGTCCTCCATTTTCTTTTGCCAGTCGGAAACGAACGTGCGGCCTATGTCCTCAAACCTCACCTTACCGCCCATGTCCTTTGCAAACCGCTTGTAAGCGTCCATGTAGCTGCTTTTCGTGCCAGCCGACTTGTTGTCCGCCACGTTGCGCCAAAGTTTGTAGAGGTTAATTTCATCGGGTCGCTTCAGGTTGTAAAATTTACGTTTGAACTCATCGAACGTAAAGCTGTCAGCATCAACTAAATTATGGACTGTGGTTTTTATCAAGTCAAATGTCTTTTGCAGCTTGTTCTTCATTGTCACGACCTTTTGAGCCGAACTTTTGGAGCAAACCACCTCAAACTCTTTTTCTGTCATATCCACGTCGGCCTTAATGTAGATGCTCTTACGCTCTTTTGTTATCCTCACCACGACGGGTAAAGACTCGCTTTTTGCATTTTTCAAGATGCTTTTGCGTGCTTTCGTAATCACTGCGGGTTCGTCTTTTAACTTTTCCGCTTTGGCAACAGATGGGACAAAACGTCTGTGTCTTGTATCAAGCATCATGCAGAGGCTTATTTTTCGATACGTGTCATTTGCAAAAGTTTTTGTCGCCATTTTGTTTGCATTTTTGGGAAAACATAGGGAAAACATTTCTGTCCCCATTTGCAAAGATACGCAATATTATGCTAACTTCCAAATAATCAATGAGTTATTTGCAAAACTTTGCAACACGATAAAATATCATAAAACCCCTAAAAACTGACTGTTAATCAGGGGGTCGTTGGTTCAAGCCCATCTTGAAGCGCTGAACGGAATGAGTGCTAATTACTTAGGGAACAAGTAGTTGGCACTTTTCTTTTGTATCTGCATCGGTGTGCCGTCGGTGTGTGTGCGAGGGCCTTTGGGCGGCCGTTACGCCGTTTGTTGACCTGTTGTTGACTGTTCCAAGTGTGCTACATGCCGGTTGCCGATGCCTTGAAAAAACACAAAAGCGGAATGAACGGGCTTTGTCTAAGCCGTTAACAGATATTATTATGAATACAGAAATTGATAACGTGGAAAACATTTTCGGTGCTTACCTGAACATGTCGTGTGACAACGTCTTCAATACCATCAGGCTGATGGCAGGGAAGATGAAAGTTGAATTAAAAGAATGTAGCGGTGAAGACAAAGGCGGGAAGAAGTCTGAATCAAAGCAGGAAAATGTTGGTCAGGCCGTTGATGTGCTGTTCGGAAAATGCGAGTCATCGCCGAACATTGAGAACATGGTCGAGTTTTACTTCCCGTGGATAAAGGCGTTGACGGGCCTTTTCGGTTTTGACAAAGGCGGAATAAGCTTGAACGACAAGGTGGATTTCTACAAGGCGGTAATCAAGGCGTTTGCCGTATACGTGGAACACCTGCGCAACCGTTATACGCACAAGTATCATTCGCTGTTGAAATACGATGAAGAGATAGACTTCCTGCCGAAGGGCAGGCGCGAAAAGTACAGGATGCTGTCCGCGATTGACCATATATATAGCAGTGCGGTAAACCTGGCGAAACAGCGTTTCGGTGCCGACGAGCGTGACGTTGAGCATCTGCGCATGTATAAAATGGAAAAAAAGAAGGTTGTGAGAAAGACCGTGCAGGACGGTTTCCATTACAGCCTGCATGACGGGAAGCAGCTGACTGACATGGGTGTGGCCTTTGTCGCGGCGCTGTTCCTCAACCGCAAGTACGGCTATCTGTTCCTGAAGCAGCTGCGCGGCTTCAAGCGCAGCGACCAGAAGCATTACCAGCTGACGCTGGAAACATTCCTTGCATACTCAAACATAAAGCCCGTTGACAGGCTGAAAAGCGACAAGCAGGACGAGTATTCGCTCGGTCTCGACATTCTGAACGAGCTTGCAAGGATTCCGAAAGAGCTTTACGATACGCTTCCGCTCGATTATGTCTGCAAGTATCTCGAGGCGGAAGACTCCGACATAAGGTCTCGCGTGCGCTACCAGAGCAGGTTCGAGCAGCTTGCATTGGAGAGCCTGTCGCGGATGGATGAGTTCAAGAACCTGCGCTTTTACACGTATCTCGGCAACTATGTGTACAAAGGCTACACGAAGAAGCTTATCGACGGAAGCGAAAAGGAACGCTATCTTACCTCGCGCCTGTGCGGTTTTTGCAGGTCGGCTGGCGACATTTCGTCCGACGATATTGCAGCAAAAAACTTCGTGAAGGTGAAAGACGCCAACGAGCCGGGCTACATGCTGCCCGACGGGTTCGAGCCGCACATATTGAGGGCGACGCCTCATTTCATCATCAACAACAATAACATAGGTATAAAAATAGGTGGCGACGGCGGCGACGGCCTGCCCGTAATCAACGAAAAGGGCGCTAAATGCCCCGAGCCCGACTGCTGGTTGAGCATATACGAGCTGCCCGCCATGCTCTTTTACGCCTACCTGCGTGAAGACGAGAAGTTAAAAAAACGGTGCCCAAATGACAGCGTCGAGGACATAATCAAGAATTGCATGAAGAATGACCGGCCGAAGGATGCAGGGCGGAAGGACGGCAAGGAGACGCTGCTGCTGCGCCGTATAGACAAAGCCCTGATATGGACGGAAACGAAGCTGGCCGAGGTTGACAGGCTGAAAGGCAACGTGGCATACGGCAAGAAGGCGCACCTTTCCCTGAAGGCGGGCAGGATGGCGGACACGCTTGCACACGACATGATGTGGCTGCAACCGGCCGGTAAGGGCAGTGACAAGATAACCGGAGCCAACTTCCAAGCCTTGCAGTCCGCCCTGGCGTTCTTCAGGCGCGGCAGTCTTGCCGGCATATTCAGCCGGGCGGGCCTTACTGCGGGCGGCCACCGGCACCCGTTCTTGTGCGAACTCGACGCCGACGGCTACGCTACGCTGCAAGACTTCTACGTGGCTTACCTTAAAGCGAGGAAAAAATATTTTGAAGGTGTGAAGGCGAAAGTGTGCCGGGGCAAGCTCAACACGCCGTGCCATCCGCTGCGCGACTTGCAGAGGGATGAGCCTGAAGGCGGCGAGGCAGGGAATGGCAAGCCCGTATTCCTGCCGCGCGGAATATTCACCGACGCGATAGTTGCTTGCCTGAAGCGGTCGAATTTGCGTGGTTTTATAGTCGAGAAAGGGACAGACAAGCAGCTGAGGATTAACGCGGCTTACCTTATAATGAAGTTTTACGAGGAAGAAAAGCAAGGCGGTTACCAGGACTTCTACAGCCAGCCGCGCCGCTACGACTACCTGGAGAAGGGCAAATACCTTTCCCTTGACGAGCGGAAAGACGCCCTCCGGCGGTTGAAACCGGCGAGGATTCCCGTAAGCAAGGCCAACGAACCTGTAAGCAAGGAAGAGCACATGGAGCGTAAAAAGTACAAAGCCGTATGCGACAACGAGGCCGCCATACGCCTTTACCAGGTGCAGGACGTGCTGCTGATGCTTATGGCCAAGAGGATATTGTCTTCCGTGTGGCCTGACAATGCGTCGTTGAATGTCGGCCTTGACCGGCTAAACGGGCTGTTCGACACTCCCGTCAGATTCACCAAAAAGTCTGAAAACATCACGGTTGAGGCCGACAACGTGAAAATCAAGGACTATGGAAAGGTTTGCAGGCTTGCCATCGACGGCAAGTTCATGAGCTTTGTAAATGCTGTGCATAAGGTGCATTCTCAAGCCGTAAAAGTAGCTTATTCAGATTACTTGAAGGAAGAAGAAATCTTCGAAAAGTGCCGTATAAAGATGGTGGAGCGTTGCCGCAGCATAGAGGAACGGATTGTAGGAATGTTAAGTCTGGAACTTAAAGGGGACGAGACTCATTTCAGTTTCAATGAAGATATTGTCACCCCGTACAATGATGCCAATCATGTATTCACTTCAGATGAACTTTCTTTCTTCATTTGGGCACGCAACATGTTCATGCACAGCCAATATAAAAAGGTATGCGTGAAGTTTGTTTATAACGAAATAAACGGCGGAAGATTTAACGGCCCGTTCTTTGCGGAGGAGATATATAAACATTTTGACGAACTGGCAAATAAAATGGAATGCTATATGAAAAAATCAGTTGATAAAAAATAACTTACGAACAAAAGGTTGTAAAAGCCTTTAGTTTGTAAGGTAAAAACAACTTAAGCGGATAACGTCCTAGAAGAAATTTGGTTGTAAAAGCCTTTAGTTTGTAAGGTAAAAACAACCGCAAGCCGCGTCATCGGTTGGGAGATGTGGTTGTAAAAGCCTTTAGTTTGTAAGGTAAAAACAACTTCTTGTTTAGAGCTTTATATTCCCACTGAGTTGTAAAAGCCTTTAGTTTGTAAGGTAAAAACAACTGAGCGGGATCAGTTGATGCGATATCTTCGGTTGTAAAAGCCTTTAGTTTGTAAGGTAAAAACAACCGTTGATGTGCGCTATACCTCGTACCTCGTGTTGTAAAAGCCTTTAGTTTGTAAGGTAAAAACAACCCTCTTCGGTAGACAGTACACCATCCTCCAGTTGTAAAAGCCTTTAGTTTGTAAGGTAAAAACAACATTATCGATCTCCGCACCGCTGAGGCTGGAGTTGTAAAAGCCTTTAGTTTGTAAGGTAAAAACAACATATATGCAAAATGACACCATGGAAGCTAAGTTGTAAAAGCCTTTAGTTTGTAAGGTAAAAACAACTATTCACACCTCAAATCATTTTCCATGACGGTTGTAAAAGCCTTTAGTTTGTAAGGTAAAAACAACCCAATGGATGGTTTCCTATGACATTGGAAAGTTGTAAAAGCCTTTAGTTTGTAAGGTAAAAACAACTGCACTTTTGCGTAAATCAATGTATAAACAGTTGTAAAAGCCTTTAGTTTGTAAGGTAAAAACAACTGATGAAAACTTTTAGTGATTTCTTTTCCAGTTGTAAAAGCCTTTAGTTTGTAAGGTAAAAACAACAGTGTGTTGATAGTACCAACCATGCGAGCTGTTGTAAAAGCCTTTAGTTTGTAAGGTAAAAACAACTGGGAATCGTCGTCAACGTCCAAGTCTATGGTTGTAAAAGCCTTTAGTTTGTAAGGTAAAAACAACTTGTGTTAGATGAGTATGATATACGGTATGGTTGTAAAAGCCTTTAGTTTGTAAAGGTAAAAACAACACTTTACCTTAAAGGGTTTGCAGTTTGTAAGTTGCAAAAGCCTTTAGTTTGTAAGGTTAAGGCAACATGCGTTTTGTGGTTTGGAATGCGTTTCCGTGTGGGTTAGGAGCAAGGGATGTGTCGTAACAAAGTCATTCAGGCGGCCGGTGCCAACCGCCTGCAAACAGGCAGGTTACGGGTGTAAATGCAAAAGGCGGCCTTTCGCAATGTGAAAGGCCGCCTTTTGGACGGTGATATGTGGCCTTTTGCCGGGCGAAAGGCCGTCTTTTGCTGTGGGCTGCTTCAGCAGCCGTAGCGTCAGAAGCATTTTTTCAGTATCTCGACTATGTTGCGTGCGCGCCCCATGGTGTAGAAGTGAACCACCGGCACGCCGTGTGCAAGCAGGTCCTTGCACTGCATGGTGCACCATTCCGTGCCCGTGCGGTAGGCCTTCTCCTTGTCGTCGCCTGCGCGGAGCATGGCCTCGGTCAGTTCAAGGGGAATGTCGAGCGAGAAGGCTTCGGGCAGCATTGTCAGCTGCCTGGCGGTGGATAGCGGCTTCAGTCCCGGTATTATGGGCACGGTTATGCCTGCGGCGCGGCATCGGCTGACGAAGTTGTAGTATACGTTGTTGTCGAAGAACATCTGCGTTATTACGTAGTCGGCCCCTGCGTCCACCTTTCTCTTCAGATTGGCAATGTCGGTATCGATGTTCGGAGCCTCGAAGTGCTTTTCAGGATAGCCGCCCACGCCTATGGAGAAGGTGTCGCCGAACCGCCTGATTGCCGCCACCAGCTCGCCGGCGTAGCGGTAGCCGCCGGGCACGGGGGTGAACCTCTTTTCGCCCACTATCGAGTCGCCGCGCAGCGCCATGACGTTGCTTATGCCCATGAAGCGCAGGTTGTGCAGCTCGCTGTCGATTTCTTCGGCCGACGCTCCGCCGCAGATTATGTGGGGCACGGTCTCTATGTCATACTCCGACATTATGGCTCCGCACACCGCCACTTCGCTGATGCGGTTGCGCACGAGGTGGCGCGAGTACGTGCCGTCCGCCTGCTGGCGGTACTCGTATTCGTCACGGTGGCAGGTAACGTTGATGTATTTCGGACTGAACTCCATGAAAGGGCGGATTGACTCGATTAGCTCCGCCTTGGTAAGACCTTTCAGCGGCGGCACAATCTCGAGCGAGGGGAAGGCCTGTCCGCCCTTGGCAAGTATTTCGCTGATTTTCATTCGGATAATGGGTTTTATGTTATTATTCGAGCAGGTGCCCCAGGAAGCGGCGCGCCTCCTCGCCGGTCATGCCACGGCGCGCGGCGTAGCCGTCAACGGCATGGCGCGGCACGCGGCGTATGTCTGGGTAAGCGGCGTCCTTGTGGACGAACGCCATGCCGCATATTGACGCCTCGGGGCGCATGGCGCAGCTGTCGGTCAGGGTTATTCCGAGCCTGTCGGCGCAGGGGATTAGCCGCAGTATGTCGCGCTTCAGCGTGTGGTCGGGACAGCTGGCGTAGCCCGCCGCAGGCTTCACGAGCCGCCATCCGTCGGCCAGGCCGTTGTCAGCCCTTATCCTTCCGTCGAGCCATGCCGACGCCGCTTCGGCCAAGGTGTTCATCACGCTCTGCCCAAGCAGCGCGTCATAGTCGGCCCCGGCCGCTACGGCTTGCCGTTCCGCGCCCTCCACCCGGTCAACGCTTATGGCGAAGAAGCCTGCCGGAGAGGTGAAACCGTAGTCTGCTGGCGGCACAAAGTCAGCCAATGCAAGGCGTGCCTCGCGCCCGTCTGCCAGTTTCGACGGCCTCTCCTGGCGCATCATGGGCAACGACACGCGATGCTGTCCGGTGTTGATTGTGATTGCGTCGCCGTCGGAATAAGCGTCATACCACTGCAACGCCGCCACGATGCGGCATCCGTTGCTCTTCGATAGGCGGCTGATTAGCGTCTCGGCGTCGCGCTTCAGGGCGGCCACGGCAGGCTCGCTTGCGTCGGTCTTGCCTGCCTTTATGTCCCAGAACGACAGTAACATGCGCCAGTCGAAGTACGGCATGACGGCCTCAATGGGCACTTCGGCGGCCTCAACGTCCTTCAATGTTACGCCTTGCAGGTATCTTTCGGGGGCGAAGACGTGGCCTGCGGCCCCGCTTTCGGTCGCCTCCCGGCTTGCTGTGTCAGCCTTTCGGCCTCCTTCCTCGTAAAGGGTGCGCAGGCGTTGCTGCGCCTCGTGCTCCTCGCGTTCGAAGCCGTCGCGGTCAGCCATGTAGCGTTTCGCCATGACGGCGGTGGCCGACGCGTCCGCGCCATGGTACACATGGGCGTACAGCGGAGCCAGCTTTACAGCCGTGTGCAGTGCCGACGTGGTGGCTCCGCCTATGAACAGGGGTATGTGCAAGCCCCTCGCGGCCAGCTCTCGGCACAGTTCCTCCATCTGGTAGAGCGACGGCGTGATTAGTCCGCTGGCCGCTATGATGTCCGCCTGTTCACGTATGGCGGTGTCGATGATGGCCTCCTTGCCCACCATCACGCCGAGGTCGGTCACCGCGAAGCCGTTGCAGCCCAAGACGATGGCCGTTATGTTCTTGCCTATGTCGTGCACGTCGCCCTTCACCGTGGCTATCACCACCTTCGGTTTGGCGGCGGTTCCGTCTCCGCCGGGCGCGTCGGCCATGTACGGCTGGAGTATGTCTACGGCCTGCTTCATTACCTTTGCCGACTTAACCACCTGCGGCAGGAACATCCGTCCGTCGCCGAAGAGGCGGCCTACGCGCTTCATCCCGTCCATCAGCGGCCCTTCTATTATGCTTACGGCGCGGCCATACGCGGCCATGCAGGCCGTCAGGTCTTCTTCGAGCGTGTCCGTCCTGCCCTTGACAAGAGCCTCGGTCAGCCGCTCTTCGGGCGTTGTCGGGGCGGCGGGAGCAGGCTTTCCGCCGTCCGTTTGGGCGTCCGCCGCCTGCGCCTTGGCCTCCGCTATCTCGGCGGCCTTGGCTATGAGCCGCTCGGTTGCGCCCTCGTCGGTGTCGAAAATCACGTCCTCGACGCAGCGAAGCAGGTCGGGCCGTATGCCGTCATATATCTGGAGCATCGAGGGGTTGACTATGGCCATGTCAAGTCCGGCCCTTATTGCATGGTAGAGGAAGGCCGAGTGCATGGCCTCGCGCACGGCGTTGTTGCCGCGGAAGGCGAACGACAGGTTGGAGACTCCGCCCGAAGTGAGCGCCCCGGGCAGGTTGCCCTTAATCCAGCTGACGGCCTTTATGAAGTCTACGGCGTACCGGGCGTGCTCGCGGATGCCCGTTCCTATGGCCAGCACGTTGACATCGAAGATGATGTCGTGCGGCTGTATGCCGGCCTGCCTGGTAAGCAAACGGTACGCGCGCGAGCATATTTCGATTTTCCTTTCGTACGTAGTGGCCTGCCCCTTCTCGTCGAACGCCATTACCACCATTGCCGCGCCGAGGCGGCGTATCTCCTTGGCCTTGGCTATGAAGGCGGCCTCGCCCTCCTTCAGGCTGATGGAGTTGACGATAGACTTGCCCTGTGCGTTCTTCAGTCCGGCCAAGATTGTGTCCCAGTGGGACGAGTCAATCATCAGTGCGGCGCGCGCCACGGCGGGGTCGTTGGATATGTGTCGGACGAAGGCCTGCATCTCCTTGTCGCTGTCGAGCATGGCGTCGTCCATGTTGATGTCTATGATGTCGGCGCCGCCCTCGATTTGTCCGGCGGCTATGCGCAGGCCCTCGGCGTAGTCGCCTGCGGCAATGAGCCGGGCGAACTTGCGCGAACCGGCCACGTTGGTGCGCTCGCCCACGTTGGTGAAGTTGCGCGTCTTGAGGTCGATGTGCGCCGTCTCCAGTCCGCTGACGGCAAGCGGAGCCAGCCCGTAGCCCTCCGCCTGCGCCGCCGGCAGCGACCTTGCGGCAAGCGGACGTACGGCTTCGGCAATGGCGCGGATGTGCTCCGGCGTCGTGCCGCAGCATCCACCGGCTATGTTGAGCAGGCCGTCGGCGGCCATGCGTGCCATGGCCTCGGCCATTTCCTCCGGCGTTTCGGCGTAGTTGCCGAGGCCGTCGGGCAGTCCGGCGTTGGGATGGCAGCTGACGGGGCAGTGCGCGAAGGCCGCCACCTCCTTGACAAGCGGACGCATCTCGTCGGCTCCCAACGAGCAGTTAAGGCCGAAGGCGGCGAGCGGATAGTGGCTTACCGACGTATAGAAAGCCTCCAAGGTCTGCCCCGTAAGGGTGCGTCCGCTGCGGTCGCTCACCGTGGTCGATATGATAAGGGGGAAGCGTCCGTCGGGCGTAAGCCTGCCGGCGACGCTTTTATTCGACATGAAATCCTTGTCGTCAAGCAGGCGTTCGAGGGCGTAAATGGCGGCTTTGGCGTTGAGCGCGTCGAAGCATGTCTCCAAGAGAAGCACGTCTGCGCCGCCCTCTATGAGACCTCTGATTTGCCCGGAGTAAGCCTCGGCCATCTCGTCGAACGACACGGCGCGCGCCGCGGGGTCGTCAATGACGGGCGAAAGCGAGAGCGACTTCGACGTAGGCCCTATGCTTCCGGCCACGAACACCTGCCGCCCCGTGCGGCGAAAGGCCTCGTCGGCCGCCTCGCGGGCGAGCCGCGCGCCCTCACGGGCCATGGCTGCGGCCATGCCGCCAAGGCCGTACTCGGCCTGCGCCACGCTGTTTGCGCCGAACGTGTTGGTCTCTATTATGTCAGCCCCGGCGGCTATGTACTGCTCGTGTATTTGCCTTATGGCATCGGGCCGGGTAAGGTTAAGGCACTCGTTGTCGCCTTTCAGCTCGCGCCCGTGCCGCCGGAGCGCGCCCCAGCGGAAGTCGTCTTCGCCCAGGCCGAGGCGTTGCAGCATGGTGCCCATGGCTCCGTCGAGTATCAGAATGCGGCCTTTGGCCAGCGCGTCGGTTATGTTTTTGTGTGTGATGGTTTCCTTGTGGCTTGACGTATTGTCCATTTTGTAAGTGTTATCAGTTTGTGAAGTGCAAAGATAATATAAAAAGCGCGACAAGTCTAACAGTCTGTTGAAAAACAGGCGAAAATAGTTTGTTTTGCAAAAGGCCGTCTTTCGCAGCGCGAAAGACGGCCTTTCATCTTGCCAAAGACGGCCTTTTGCAACGCGGAAGGCGGCCTTTTGCATTTCGCCCGGCTTGCACTGGCTCCGGATAAGACAGGCTGCGCCTCGGAAATGAAAATAAAAACTCGTTTCACTCGCTTTTATTTTGCATTTCGCTCGGCTTGCACTATCTTTGCAAATTGTATGGTATTGAACTATATTTGGATAGCGTTTTTCCTCATAGCGTTCATCGTCGCGCTGGCGAGGCTCCTGTTCATGGGCGACACCGAGGTGTTTCCGGCCATGATGAACTCGACGTTCTCGTCGGCCAAGACCGCCTTCGAGATTTCGCTCGGACTGACGGGCGTGCTCTCGCTGTGGCTCGGCGTGATGAAAATAGGCGAGCGCGGGGGAGTGGTGAACGCCTTGGCAAGGGTGCTGAGCCCCGTGTTCACCAAGCTGTTTCCCGACATACCGAAGGGCCACCCGGCAACAGGCTCCATCTTCATGAACATCGCGGCCAACATGCTCGGACTCGACAACGCCGCCACGCCGCTCGGCCTAAAGGCCATGGAGCAGCTGCAAAGCCTGAACAAGAAGAAGGACACGGCCACCAACCCGATGATAATGTTCTTGGTGCTGAACACGTCGGGACTTACCATCATACCCGTCTCCATACTCGTATACCGCGCGCAGCTCGGCGCGGCGCAGCCCACTGACGTGTTCATACCCATACTCATCGCCACGTTCTTCTCGACGCTGGCCGGCGTAATAGTAACCAGCCTCTACCAGCGCATCAACCTGCTGAACCGCACCATGCTGCTGACGCTCGGCGGAATGAGCCTCGCCGTGGCGGCAATCATGTGGCTTTTCGGCTCGATGGACAAGGAACGGATGAACCTGGTGAGCACTTCGGCGGCTAATATCATGCTGATGTGCGTCATCGTGGGCTTCATACTGGCCGGCATGAGGAAGCGCGTGAACGTGTACGACACCTTCATCGAAGGCGCGAAAGACGGCTTCACGACCGCCGTGCGCATAATACCTTATCTCGTTGCAATCCTCGTTGGAATCGGCGTTTTCCGTGCTTCGGGCGCGATGGACGCCATCGTGGACGGCATAGCGTGGCTCGTCGGGCTGTGCGGCGGCGACACCGAGTTCGTAGGCGCGCTGCCTACCGCGCTGATGAAACCCCTCTCGGGCAGCGGCGCGCGCGGCATGATGGTTGACGCGATGTCAACCTACGGTGCCGACTCGTTCGTAGGCCGCCTTAGCTGCATCTTCCAAGGCTCCACCGACACCACCTTCTACATCCTCGCCGTTTACTTCGGCAGCATCGGCGTAAGGTACACGCGCCACGCCGTTGCCTGCGGACTGCTGGCCGACTTGGCCGGAGTAATCGCGGCAATAGCCGTATGCTACCTGTTTTTTTAAAGGTGATGGAATTAAAACAGCATAAGAACCTGCGGTTAAGAGGATATGACTATACCATTACCGGGTGTTATTTCGTAACGCTGGTAACAGAGGGGAGACGCGAGCTTTTCGGGCAAATAGCTGATGGGGAACTGCGTCTGAACGGTGCAGGAAAGATGATAGAAAGATGCATTTGCGAACTAGAGGTTCGCTTCAAGGGTATTGAGGCGATAAACTATGTCGTAATGCCGAACCATGTACATGCCATTTTGTTCAACGATAAAGAACACAGCATACCTGAAATAATGCGGCAATTCAAAGCCGTGACATCCCGTCTGTATCACAAATGGATGGAAACCTGCGGATGGATAGACTATGACATGAGGCTGTGGCAACGCTCATATTATGATATAATAATAAAAAACAGGCGCATGTTTGACTTCATTAACAACTACATCGCGATTAACCCGGAACGATGGATGTATGATAAAATGAATGAAAAACATACCAAAGAGGTTGACGAAATATATAAGGAAATAAACATTTTGCGCTAAGCATTTGTTTGCATTAATGGCAACCATCCCTTGTAGGGACATAATTCATTATGTCCGCACGCCTTGAAAAGGCGTATCGCAAGTGTGAATATCTGCCAAAATACGTTTCTTCGAAACGTGCGGACATAATGAATTATGTCCCTACAGTGGCGGTTTGCGCTGCTGTTTAAGTGATGAATAAAATGATGATAATAATGTTTTAAGGTACTATGCCCAATCTGAAAAGTCTCGCAAAGGACACCGCAATCTACGGACTGAGCAGCATCGTGGGGCGATTCCTCAACTATCTGCTCGTTCCGCTGTACACGGCTACGCTGTCGGCGGCCAGCGGCGGCTACGGCGTCATCACCAATGTCTACGCCTATACGGCGTTGCTGCTTGTCATCCTGACCTACGGCATGGAGACAACTTTCTTCCGCTTCGCCAACAAGGAGGGCGAAGACCCTCGGCGGGTGTACTCTACCACGCTCATGGCGGTAGGCTTCACGTCGCTCGTTTTCATCGTGCTTGTGCTTACGTTCATATCGCCCATATCGACGGCTATGGGCTATGCGGAGCACCCTTCATACGTATGGGTGATGGCGGTGACCGTCGCGCTCGACGCGTTCCAGTGCATACCGTTCGCCTATCTGCGGTACAAGAAGAGGCCGGTGAAGTTCGCCGCGCTCAAATTGGCCAACATAATAATGTCTATCGCGCTCAACCTTGTGTTCTTCCTCGCCCTTCCGGCGTGGTATGAAAGCACAGGCGGCGAGGGCTTTGTAAGCCAAATCTATTCGCCGGAGGTGGGCGTAGGCTACGCTTTCTATATCAACCTGTTCTGCTCCGGCGCGCTGATGTTCCTCTTGGTAAAGGAGCTGACGGGCTTCAAATACGTGTTCGACCGCGTCCTCATGCGCCGAATGCTCTCGTACAGCTGGCCCATACTGGTGCTCGGAATTGCCGGAATACTGAACCAGACGGCCGACAAAATCCTCTTCCCCTATATATATAAAGGTGCCGACGCCCATGCACAGCTCGGCATATACGGCGCGGCCAGCAAGATTGCGATGATAATGGCAATGATAACGCAGGCCTTCCGATACGCCTACGAGCCGTTCGTCTTCGGCAAGGCGAAGGACAAGGACAACCGCGAGACTTACGCCAAGGCGATGAAATACTTTGTCGTCTTCACGCTGTTGGCCTTCCTCGCCGTCATAGGTTACATGGACTTGTTGAAGTATCTCATCGGAAGCGACTACTGGAGCGGCCTGCGCGTCGTGCCAATCGTAATGGCGGCGGAAATCATGATGGGCGTTTACTTCAACCTGTCGTTCTGGTACAAGCTCATCGACAAGACCATCTGGGGCGCCTGGTTCTCGGGAGCGGGCTGTCTGGTGCTCGTCATTGTCAATGTCGTTTTCGTTCCGCGCTACGGCTACATGGCCTGCGCCTGGGCCGGTTTTGCCGGCTACGGCACGGCGATGCTGCTCTCTTACTTCGTTGGGCAGCGGCATTATCCAATAAATTATCCCGTAAAGGACATGGCTCTTTATGTTGTTGTGGCCGTCGTCCTGTGCCTCGCGATGCGCTGGGTTAACGCCTCCCTGTCCGTATGGGGCGCGCTCTTGGCCAATACGGTGTTGCTCTTGGCGTTCGCGGCGATGATAGTAACGCGCGACTTTCCACTGAAACAACTGCCAGTAATAGGCAAATACTTCAAATAAACAATATTCATAAATATAAAAAACAAACAGAAATGAAAAAGTTATCAATGCTTATCCTGGGTCTGCTCGCCCTCTTGCCGGCGAAGGCTGACGAAGGAATGTGGACGCTGTACAACCTGCCTCAGGCGGTGTACAACCAGATGAAGGCTTACGGCTTCAGCCTGCCTTACGAGAACCTGTATTCAAGTCAGGACGCCATCAAGAACTCGGCGGTGCTCTTCGGAGGCTTCTGCTCGGGCGTTGTTGTGTCGCCCGACGGCCTCGTATTCACCAACCACCACTGCGGTTTCGAGGCTATCCGCAGCCATTCCACCGTCGAACACGACTACATGCTCAACGGTTTCTACGCCAAGAGCTTCAAGGAGGAGCTGCCTAACGAGAACCTCTTTGTCAGCTTCATGATAGAGCAGCAGGACGTTACGCCGCGTCTCGAGGCCATGGGCATACACAGCCTGCCTTTCGACAAGCAGTCGGAGCTTATCGACTCGCTCGCGGCCATCATGACAGACTCGGTGAAGAAAATAGAGAAGACGCTCCACGTGGAAATCGACCCGTACTATGAGGGCAACCAGTATTTCGCCACCACGTACCGCCTTTTCCCCGACGTGCGCCTTGTGTTCACCGTTCCTAAGTCGATGGGCAAGTACGGCGGCGAGACCGACAACTGGATGTGGCCGCGCCAGACGTGCGACTTCAGCGTGTTCCGCATATACGCCGACCCCGAGACCAACGGCCCGGCGGAATACTCCGAGCGCAACGTGCCCTACCGCCCGAAGACGTGGGCGCCCGTTTCGTTGCAGGGCTACAAGGACGGCGACTTCGCAATGACCATCGGCTATCCCGGAAGCACGGAGCGTTACCTCTCGTCTTACGGCATACGCGAGATGCGCGACGCAGGCAACTCGACGCGTGTGCAGGTGCGCGGGCTGAAGCAGGAAATCATGCAACGCCACATGCGCGCCGACGAAGCCGTGCGCATCAAGTACGACTCGAAGTACGCACAGAGCGCGAACTACTGGAAAAACTCGATGGGAATGAACAAATGTATCGATTCCATCGGCATCATCGAGCAGAAGCAGGCCTACGAGCTGCGCCTGCGCCATTGGCAGGACACCACGGGCTACCTCAAGGGCAAGCTCGACTTTGACCTCATGGCGAAGTATTACGGCGAGCGTTTCGACCGTATGCGCGCGTTCTATTATTGGAGCGAGACCTTCCGCGGCACGAGCGAGCTGGTAACCCGCGCCCTCAAGGTCGGCAACGGCATGGAGGTGAAAGGCTCTGAAAAGAAGCCCGAAAAGATGTACATCGAGTTCGGCGACAACAGCGACACATGGGACGAGGCACTCGACAAGGAGGTGCTGGCGGCACTGATGAAGAACTACCGCGAGCACGTCGCGCCCGAGTACCTGCCGTCGTTCTACACTACGGTTGACGCCGAGTTCGGCGGCGACTACACGGCTTACGTCAACCACCTGTACAAGAAGTCCGTGCTGATGAAGAACGGCAAGAAGCTCTACTTCAACAAAAAGAAGTTCAACGAAGACCCGGGCGTGCAGCTCGGACTGAGCCTTCAGGAATATCTTGCGGAGCAGCGCGAGGCGTTGGCCAAAACCGCCGATTCCATCGACACGCAGGAGCGTTACCTCTGCGCCGCACGTCTGCGCATGGAGCAGGACTTGCCCCACTACAGCGACGCAAACATGACGATGCGCCTAAGCTACGGACGCGTGGGCGGCTTCACGATGAACGGCTCGCCGTCGGGCTACTACACCACGGCCGAGAGCATCGTGGAGAAGATGGCTTACGGCGACCGCATGCCCGATTATTTCGCCGAACCAATCATGAAGGAACTGCTTTCGGCAAAGGACTTCGGCAAGTACCAGGACAAGACCACGGGCAAGATGCAGCTCTGCTTCCTTACCAACAACGACATAACGGGCGGCAACAGCGGCTCGCCGATGTTCAACGGCAAGGGCGAACTTATCGGCCTGGCCTTCGACGGCAACTGGGACAGCCTCTCGAGCGACATCTACTTCGAGAAGAACCTCGCGCGCTGCATCGGCGTTGACATACGCTACGTGCTCTACATGATGGACAAGTGGGGACACGCCGACCGCCTGCTGAAGGAGATTAACGCAAAATGAGCCATTTCATCGGCAGCCGTGCCGTAACTTGTTGAGGCACAGCACCATTGCAAAAGGCCGCATTTCACCCGATGAAATGCGGCCTTTTGGCGTGTAAAAGACGGCCTTTCGCACGGTGAAAGGCCGTCTTTTGTTTTTTAAGAAAACTTTGCACGGCTGGCGGTAGGTTTTTCGTGCAAACGGGTTATTTTTGCAGAAACAACACTTGGCGTTATGAGAAAGATTTTGTTTGTATTGCTGCTGGCCTGCGGCGCGTTGCAGGCCGTGGCGCAGGAGAACCGCCCGTTCGACGTGACGATATACGATGACGAGTACAAGATTTACATAAAGATGGACTTGTACGACAAGGATGTGACCGTGCCCGGGCAGGATGTGCTCGGCCAGATGGACGGATACATCGGCTCGAAGCAGAGCCGCTCGTTGTGGATGATTATATCGTCTACCGTCATAGACGAGCGTACCGCCGAGATAGAGGTGGTCAACGACTACGGCAGCGAGGATTTTACCGCCGAGTTGAAGGTAAACCGCGACGGCACGTATTCTTACCGCAAGAAGGACGGCAGCACGCTGAAGTTTGCCGTAAAGGGCAAGTGGCAGAAGATACCGGCGCGTGTTGAATTCAGGAGGAAATAGTTTTTTAAGGAATTTATAAAGGCTAAAGAAGTTATCGCCCACTGCGTTCACTAAGAAGTTAAAGCCAAATGCCTTGTCTGCTTGCCTCTTGCTGCTTGTCTGTCAACAAAGGTAATGGCTTTAACTTCTTAGTGAACGCAGTGGGCGATAACTTCTTTAAATTCTTTAACTTCTAAGACAGACTACTCTGACAACTTGGCCTCCAGCCATTTCTGCACCCCGTGCCTTACAGAACGGAGGCCGAACAGCTCGGTGTGTATGTCCTGCGGTGCGAGCCATCGGCATTCGGCGGCGTCGTCGCCTGCCACGAGCTGCGACGTGTCTTCTACCTCGCAGGCGAAGAACATGTCGAGCGTGGGGATGTCGAGGCCGGAATAATTGTAGATGTTGGGCAGGCTGAACATGTAGCGTTGCGATGTTACCGTCAGCCCGGTCTCCTCCTTCACCTCGCGCGCCACGGCTTCCTCAACAGTCTCGCCGGTGTCGGCGAAGCCTCCGGGCAGGTCGAGCGTACCCTTGGCAGGCTCCAGCTTGCGCCGCTCGACGAGCAGGCGGCCTTCGGTGTCGGTGATGATTGCAACCACGGCTGCGGCCGGGTTCATGAAGTATTCGAAGCCGCAGTTGCCGCATTTCATGCTTTTTTGCGAGTTCTGCGTAAAATGCTTGCTGCCGCATACGGGGCAGTACCCAAACTTTTCAAGCAAATCCATGTTGTTAATATTTAAGAACTTGGAGAATTAAGAATTATGAGTTAAGAACTTTTAGAATTATGAATTAAGAGTTAAGAACTGAAAGCCAGCGTCAAGCTAATTGATAGAAATACCTTTGAATGCTGTCTGCAAGGCATGTTTTCTTAATTAGTTTAACGCTGGCTTTCAGTTCTTAACTCTTAATTCTTAACTTATTCGTCCCACTTGTCGGTGCGGAACGGTATGAGCGGCAGGCCCGCCATGTTGGCGAAGTTGCCTATTTGGAAGTTCCTGAAGCAGTACCTTACGGCCACGGGAGCCTTCACCTCGGGGCATGTTATTATCACGCCCTTGCCTCCGTTGTATGCCGCCGTGGCCTTGTGGAACACCTTGTCGGCCCCCGCCACTTCAAAACCTTCTATTCCCTCCATGCGGTTCATGCCGCCGTAGGTATTCTCCAGCTTCACGTAACATGTGTCGTTGCTGATTGTAAGTTCCTTGAACGACGGGCTTTCGCAAAGTATCGTTCCCATGTCATACGTCTTGTTGAGTGCCTGGTAGGCCAGTCTCTCGCCTACGGGACGCTTCTGCGCCGGGTGGATTTGCTTCAGTTCCCAGGGATATACGCAGTCGTTCGTGCTCACGATGCCGCTGTTCGGTATTATTCTTGACGCGCGGAACTGCTGCTCGCGCAGCTTTGCCGACCATGTGCCGTTGGGGTCGCCGCTCTCGTAAGGAGCTATTTCTACAATGTAGAAGGGTATGTCGCCCTGGCCGAACTGCTGCCTCCACTGCTTCGCGAGCAGTGCTACGCGGTCTGAATACTGGTTGCCCGGGTCGCCCACGTTCGAGCATCCTTGGTAGAAGAGTATGCCTTTCACGGTGTAGCGGAGTATGGGGTTGAACGTGGCGTTGCCCCAAAGCATAGGCCGGTGGAAGTCCCACTTGAACTTCTTTACCATCTCCGCCGAGTCGAGCACCTCGCTGGTGTACTTCTCAAGGTTCTCCCTCGTGAGCCAGCTCTCAACGCGCGAGCCGCCCTTGTTGGCCATGATGAGGCCTACGGGCACCCCCGTGGCGCGTGTCAGGGTCTTTGCGAAGAAGTAGCCCGTTGCGCTCGCCTCGCCAACCGTCGCCGGGCTGCACTGCTCCCAGTGGCAGTCTGCGTCGTCGAGCGGCGTCATGCTCATCCTGCTCGGTATCTTGACGAAGTGTATCAGCGAGTCGGCGCGTGCCCCGGCCACAACCTCGTTGTAGCCCTCTATGGGGCAGTCGTTGAAGCCTTTGATGGGCATCTCCATGTTGCTTTGCCCCGCGCAGACCCACACTTCGCCTGCCAGCACGTTCTCGACGCTGACCGCCCCGTCGCCGTCGTCAAAGCTTATGGAGAGCCTGCGGCCGTCGGCCTTCGGCGACTTCACCGTCAGCAGCCACTTGCCTTGCCCGTCGGCCTTGGCCTTGTAGCCGTCGCCGCTCCACGATACGGCCACGTTGACCGTCGCGCCGGGTGTCGCCGTGCCCCACAGGCGCACGTCGGTGTTTTGTTGTATAACCATGTTGTCGCAGATGATATGCGGCAACTTGACCTTGGCTTGCACACCGGTCAGCGCGGCTGCAAGCACCGAAAGCATTAAAATACGTTTACGCATGTTGTCTTAGATTTATAGATTGTTATAATAATCAAACGTCCTGCAATATTACAGAAAAAATGTCTATATTTGCAAAATAAACATTTAATAAATCACAATAAGACAGGCTTTTGCCCACGATTGAGACAAAACTGTGCAATTACTGATACAAAAATGAAAGTGAGAAAGACCATTCTTGCGGCCGTGCTTGCGGCCTTTTGCCTGCCGGCGTGCGCCCAGCAGAAGTTTGAAATCAGCCTGTGGCCGCAGGGAGTGCCCGTAAAGAGCAGCGACAAGGCCGACTCGGCGAAGGTTTGGGTGTACCTGCCCAAGAAGGAGGAGGCCACCGGCCGCGCCGTAGTAATATGTCCCGGAGGCGGCTATTCGCACCTGGCGATGGGCCACGAGGGGCACGACTGGGCTCCGTTCTTCAACAACATGGGCATAGCCGCGGTGGTGTTGAAGTACCGCTTGCCGCATGGCGACCGCAAAGTGCCCGTAGGCGACGCCGAGGAAGCCATGAAGTTGGTGCGCCGCAACGCAAAGAACTGGAACATAAACCCCGACGACGTTGGCATAATGGGCTCGTCGGCAGGCGGCCACCTGGCGTCAACCATAGCCACGCAGTCCACCGGCGAGGCCGCGCCGAACTTCCAAATACTCTTTTATCCAGTAATAACGATGATGCCCGACATCACCCATAAAGGCTCGCACGACTGCTTCCTCGGCCCTGACGCGAAGAAGAAGGAGGAGCTGAAATACAGCAACGACCTGCACGTAAGCCGCATTACGCCGCGCGCCTTCATAGCTTTGAGCGACGATGACGAGGGCGTTCTCCCGGCCAACGGCGTCAACTACTACGTAGAGCTGTACCGCCACGACGTGCCGGCCACGCTCCACGTCTACCCCTCGGGCGGCCACGGATGGGGCAACCGCGACTCGTTCAAGTATCACAACGAGATGCAGCTCGACCTGAAAGCGTGGCTCCGCAGCTTCTAAGGGTAATTAAGAATTAAGGGTTAAGAGTTAAGAAAACGTGCGTTTCTTGACTCTTGACTTTTTTATTTATGCAGACTTTCTTGTAAACATATCGTCATGAAGAGACTAATCCTTTTCTTTTCATTGTGCCTTTGCCTGTCGGCTGCGCTGGCGCAGACGGCCGATGAGCGCGTGGGGCACATGCTCAACACGTCAGACTGGTTCGCCCTTGAGCGCGGATATCCGGCTTTAAAGGACTCCGTTCAGGCTCCTTTCCTGCGCGTAATGGCCGAGTCGCTGGCCGCAGTGTACTTCGGGCGCGACGATGAAGCCGTCAGCTTGATTGACTCTTTGGTACGTAACTACCAGGACTACATCGGCTTCGACAACACCAAGAACATGGTTCTGGTACAGTCACAGACCGAGGCGAGGCGGCAACGCTACGCCAAGGCCGCCGAGATAGTGGGCAACTTCATAAGCCAGGTGAAGGCGCAGACGGACCAGATAGACCTCCGCCAGCCCGAGGCCGCGCTCCATCTGTACGGCATCCGCAGCAAGCTGCCGCCCTCTACGCTTGAACGCCCGGCGCAGGATGTGGCCGTCAGTGCCGAGTTCCGCGAGATTGACCTCTCCGCTTGGGGTGACACGGCCAAGCGCGGCTACATGCTCTGCATACCGGCGAGCGTCAACGGGCGCAGCTGCCGGGCAGTGCTCGACACGGGATGCCCCACCTCCTTCTGTTCTATTGACTATGCGCGGAAGGTAGGGGCACGGCTTCTGCCTGACACAATCAGCGTCAACGGGGCGGGCAAGACGCACGGTTTCTTCGGCATTATAGACAGCATAAGGGTGGGCGGGATGACCTTCCGCAACGCCGAAGTGGTGTGCGTTGACGACGCTTTGGTGATGGACTCCCTGCTGACGGGCGACTTCGTCATAGGGCTTGACTTCATGCGGCATTGCGGCGAGATGCAAGTCTACCCGAAGGAGGGGCGCGTAGTGTTCCCGGCAAAGCTCACTCCGCTGCCCGAAACGGGGCGCAACATCTGCCTTACCGAGAACAACGGCCTGCGCATAGAGCTTTACGCGAGCGGCGAGCGGCTTAAGATGATGTTCGACACGGGCAACAATACCACTACGTTCTCCGCCTCTTACTACGCACGCCACAAGCAGGACATCGACAAAACCGGCACACGTGTGACGCGCCTTAGCGGCGGCATAGGCCGGGTCGGCATGAAGACGCTCATCCTTCTGCCGCCGCTCACCGTCCAGACGGGCGGCACCGACGTCCGCCTTGGCAAGGCTTGCGTTGACTTTGAGCCTAACTATACCCTGTCACCCGACGACGGCAACGCCGGCCTTGACATCATACACGGTTGCCGCAAGGCCACGCTCAACCTTAAAGACATGTTCCTCAAAATAGAGAACTGACCCGGTTCTTTGTTAAAATATTGATATTCAGACGGAAAGAAAGCGGTTTTTCGCATTTTCTTTCCGTTTTTTGTGCCGTGTAACGGGATTTTCGTTATATTTGCCATCGTGTACCAAAACTTGTTGACCATGAAACACTTTCGTCTTGTTTCTGCGTTGTTTTTGTTCCTTTCTGTCATTTCCTTCACGTCGTGCGACGAGGACGGAGACTTCGCCCTGCCGTCCGTGCAACTTGTATCCGAGGCCGACTTCGCTCGCCTTACCGACGGCAAGGCGTGGAAATACGTTGAAAGCCACGAGGTAAAGGACAACGGCACCATGCGCAAGGCCGACTACTGGGACGGACTCGTGGGCGGCGCGCCCGTGCAGTACGGCTTCAGCGGCGATTCCATCACCACCTACATGTACATCGACGCGTACCCGATGAAGTGCTACAAGGCCGCAAAGTACACCTTCGAAGAAGGCACCAACCGCGTAGTCTCGGGCTCAACCGACGTGTTCACCGTGGTCAGCGTCAGCCGTGACAGGCTCTGCATAATCAGGCGTCAGGCCACGCGCGCCGACGGCAATGACGTTTACGTCTACGCCGTGTACCGCGCCATGACGGCCTACGAGCAGGCCGTGCTCAAACAAGATTATCCTTACAACCTCGACACCATGGACGAAGACTATCCCCGACTGCCCGAACAGGAGGCCGTCACCGAGGCCGACTTCGCCGCGCTTGCCGTAGGACAGGCGTGGCAGTGTGCCGAGGCGCACGCCTTGGTCTTCGCCAACCGATACTCGAAAGACGGCTTTTTCACCGACGGCACACGGCTGAAGCCCGTGGACTATGAAATCACCGCCGACACTGTTTACGAGATTACGCAGGGCGAAGACCCGTCGGCGCCAGTGCGCGAGGGCTACGCCTACACGTTCAACGCCAACGGGCGGTATGTAGAGACGCAGGGCGGCACCACCTTCCGCATACTCCGCCTTGCCGATGACGAGATGCACTTGGTGCAGGAGAGGGCAGAACCCGTAAGCGGAAAGGCCGTAAGGCTGTACTGCATATACCGCCGGGCTGGCTAATCTGGCCTGTCGGGCTCATTGGGCTAATTGGCCGAATAAGCCCGATTAGCCAAATAAGCCAGATATGCCGAGGGCGCAATAGGCAAGGCATTCCAAGCTCCCTCCCCTCGGGGAGGTTAGGAGGGGGCTTCCGTTTGCCGTCTTTCGCCTCCCCAAAGGCCACCTTTTACCGCCCGAAAGGCCGTCTTTTGCAATGCGAAAGACGGCCTTTCGCAAACCCCTTGACTGTGAGCCATTTACGCGCTGGCTCTTAATATTCCTTAAAAAACGGGAATTATGCGGCATTATATAAGGTGTGTGGCGAAAGTTTTGTTTACTTTTGCGCCCTGATTAGAAACCCAACAAACCGCTATGCAGAAGAATTTGGTAATCGTCGAAAGCCCTGCCAAGGCCAAGACCATCGAGAAATTTCTGGGCAAGGACTACAAGGTGATGTCCAGCTACGGCCACATACGCGACCTGAAGAAAAAGGAGCTTAGCATCGACACAAAGACGTTCACGCCCGACTATGAGATACCCGAGGAAAAGAAAAAGCTCGTGGCAGAGCTGAAGAACAACGCGAGGAACTCCGAGAAGGTGTGGCTCGCGAGCGATGAAGACCGCGAGGGAGAGGCCATATCGTGGCACCTGTGCGAGGTGCTCGGCCTCGACGAGGACAAGACCAACCGCATAGTGTTCCACGAAATAACCAAGCCCGCCATACTCGAGGCCATTGAGCATCCGCGCCACCTTGACATGAACCTTGTCAACGCGCAGCAGGCGCGCCGCGTGCTCGACCGCCTTGTGGGCTTCAAGCTCTCGCCCGTGCTCTGGCGCAAGGTGAAGCCCGCGCTCTCGGCAGGCCGCGTGCAGAGTGTGGCCGTAAGGCTAATCGTGGAGCGGGAGAGGGAAATCCAGGCGTTCAACAGCGAGACATACTACCGCGTGAACGCCGTATTCACCGCCACCGGCGATGACGGCCATAAGGCCGAAGTGAAGGCCGAGCTCGACCGCCGCTTCGCCACGCGCGACGAGGTTATGGCCTTCCTCGACAAGTGCAAGGCGGCCAGGTTCACCGTCTCGACCATCGTCAAGAAGCCCATGAGGCGCACACCCGCGCCCCCGTTCACCACCTCCACACTGCAACAGGAGGCCGCCCGCAAGCTCGGCTTCACCGTGTCGCAGACCATGATGGTGGCCCAGCACCTCTACGAGAACGGACGCATAACCTACATGCGTACCGACTCCGTCAACCTTTCCACCCTCTGCATCAACTCCAGCAAGGAAGAAATCGCCAAGCACTGGGGTGCGGAGTACAGCCGTCCGCGCCAGTACCACACCCACTCGAAGGGCGCGCAGGAGGCCCACGAGGCCATACGCCCCACGTACATGGCCGACACCACCATCGACGGCACGCAGCAGGAGAAGCGCCTCTACGACCTTATATGGAAACGCACGGCCGCCTGCCAGATGGCCGACGCGCTGCTCGAGAAGACCACCGTGACAATAAGCATGGACAACTCGGCGGAGCAGTTTGTGGCCAACGGCGAGGTGGTGAAGTTCGACGGCTTCCTTAAAGTCTACCGTGAGTCGTCCGACGACGAGGCCGAAGGCCAGGACACGGCCACGCACACGCTGCCCCCGATGCTCGAGGGAGAGCAGTTGCAGCGCGACGAAATCACCGCCACGCAACGCTTCACGCAAGGACCCGTGCGCTATACCGAGGCCAGCCTCGTGCGCAAACTCGAGGAACTGGGCATCGGCCGCCCGTCAACCTACGCCCCTACCATCAGCACCATACAGCAGCGCGAGTATGTGCAGAAGGGCGACAAGAAGGGCGAGGAGAGGTTTTACAGCGTCGATGTGCTCGATTCCGGCGGCATCTCCAACCGCACGAAGAGCGAGATGGCCGGCAGCGAGAAAGGCAAGCTGTTGCCGACCGACATCGGAATAGTGGTCAACGACTTCCTTATGAAATACTTTCCGGCCATCATGGACTACAACTTCACGGCCAAGGTGGAACAGCAGTTTGACACCATTGCCGAGGGAAAATCCCGGTGGACCGACATGATAGAGCATTTTTACGACCGCTTCGAGCCTACCGTAGAAAAGACAATGAACGCGCGCGAGGAGCACAAGGCCGGCGAGCGCGAGCTCGGCGTAGAGCCTAAGACGGGCAAGCCCGTGTTCGTCAAGATAGGAAGATTCGGTCCCGTGGTGCAAATCGGGAAGGCCGAAGACAAGGAGAAGCCGCGCTTCGCCCAGCTGCCTGCCGACAAGAGCATGGAGACCATCACGCTCGACGAGGCCCTGGAGCTGTTCCGCCTGCCGCGCACGGTTGGCGACTTCGAGGGCACGCCCGTGGTAATCGGTGCCGGACGCTTCGGCCCTTACGTCATGCACAACCGCAAGTATGTGTCCATTCCCAAGGGCGAAGACCCCATGACGCTCACCCTCGACGCCGCCGTGGAGCTTATCATGAAGAAGCGCCAGCAGGAGACGCAACGCCACATAAAGGCCTTCGAGGACGAGCCGAAGCTCGAAGTGATGAACGGACGCTACGGCCCCTACCTCTCGTATGACGGCAAGAACTACCGCCTGCCCAAGGCGATGCACGAGCGCGCGGCCGAGCTTACCCTCGAGGAGTGCATGGGCGTAATCAACAACTCAAAGAAGAAATAACCCGTGATACGCGTCATCATCGTAGGCTACATGGGCGCCGGCAAGACCACCGTAGGCAAGGCGCTGGCCAGGGAGCTGGGTATGCAGTTCTACGACCTCGACTGGTACATAGAGGGGCGTATGCGCAAGACGGTGCCGCAGCTCTTCGCCGAGCGCGGCGAAGACGGCTTCCGCCGCATAGAGCGGACGATGCTGCACGAGGCGGCCGAGTTCGAAGACGTGATACTAAGCTGCGGAGGAGGCACGCCCTGCTTCTTCGACAACATGGACTACATGAACGCCCAGGGCGACACGGTGTACCTGAAGGCGTCGCCCGAGGTGCTCTGCGCCCACCTGCGTATGGGCAAGACGCGCCGCCCCCTGCTTGAGGGCAAGACGCCGGAGCAGATGTACGAGTACGTGAAAGAGCAGCTTGCCGGGCGCGAGCAGTTTTACATGAAGGCGCGCCACGTGCTCGACGTCAACCTGCTTGACAACTACGAGAAAATAAAAGTGTCGGTGGACAGGCTGCGCTCGATGCTCGGCATATAGCATACCCGTCCCGGCTTATTCGGTCGGCGGCGGCACCCTATGTCGCAAAAGGCGGCAAACGGCATTCCGAAAGGCCGTATTTTACAATGTAAAAGGCCGCCTTTCGCAGGCCAAAAGACGGCCTTTTGCAACGCAGGCGGCACGGTTCGGCCAAACGCCTGATGTACAGCCGCTTACGCCGGAACTACATAAACGAAGGAATAAAACAAGTAAACATAATACAACCACACCTAAATGAAGAAATGGACGATTGAAGACTCTAACGAGCTTTACAACATCAGCGGATGGGGAACATCCTACTTCGGCATCAACGAACGCGGCGACATGTATGTCACTCCGTGCAAGGACAACGTGCAGATAGACCTGCACGACGTGCTGGACGAGCTCTCCCTGCGCGACGTGACGCCGCCCGTGCTGCTGCGCTTCCCCGACATCCTCGACAACAGGATTGAGAAGACGTGGAGCTGTTTCAAGAAAGCGTCGGAGGAATACGGGTTCAAGGGGGAGAACTTCATAATCTATCCCATCAAGGTAAACCAGATGCAGCCCGTCGTCGAGGAGATAATCAGCCACGGACGCAAGTTCAACCTCGGCCTCGAGGCCGGCTCCAAGCCCGAGCTGCACGCCGTAATCGCCGTGCAGTGCCAGAGCGACTCGCTCATAATATGCAACGGCTACAAGGACCAGAGCTACATAGAGCTGGCCCTGCTGGCGCAGAAGATGGGCAAGAGAATCTTCATCGTGGTGGAGAAACTCAACGAACTCGATATAATAAGCCGCGCCGCCAAGAAGCTGGGCGTGCGCCCCAACCTCGGCATAAGGATTAAGCTGGCCTCGTCGGGCAGCGGCAAGTGGGAGGAGAGCGGCGGCGACGCCAGCAAGTTCGGACTGACAAGCTCCGAGCTGCTCTCGGCTCTTGAAATACTTGAGAAGAAGGACATGAAGGACTGCCTGCGCCTAATCCACTTCCACATAGGCAGCCAAATCACCAAGATACGCCGCATACAGACAGCACTGAAGGAGGCTTCGCAGTTCTACATACAGCTGCACAAGATGGGCTACAACGTCGATTTCGTTGACTGCGGCGGCGGACTTGGCGTGGACTACGACGGCACGCGCTCGCCCAACAGCGAGAGCTCGGTAAACTATTCCATCCAGGAATACGTCAACGACTGCATCTACACCTTCGTCGAGGCTGCCGACCATTACGGCGTTCCGCATCCCAACCTCATCACGGAGAGCGGCCGTTCGCTCTCGGCACACCACTCGGTGCTTGTCATCGACGTGCTCGAGACGGCCTCGCTGCCCGAGATGGACGAGGAGTATGAGCCTACGGAAAGCTCGCACAAGCTCGTGAAAGACCTGTACGACATCTGGGACAACCTCAATCCGCGCACCATGCTGGAGGACTGGCACGACGCGGAGCAAATCCGCGAGGACGCACTCGACCTGTTCGAGCACGGCATGGTTGACCTAAAGACGCGCGCCGAGATAGAACGGATGTACTGGAGCGTGTGCCGCGAAATCAACTCGATAGCAAAGCGGCTGAAGCATGTGCCCGAGGAACTGAAGGGCCTTGACAAGCTGCTGGCCGACAAATACTTCTGCAACTTCTCGCTGTTCCAGTCGCTGCCTGACGCCTGGGCCATCGACCAAATCTTCCCGATTGTGCCGCTTCAGAGGCTCAACGAGCGGCCCACGCGCAGCGCGACGTTGCAGGACATAACCTGCGACAGCGACGGGAAAATAACTAACTTCGTCACCAACCGCAACATTTCGAACATTCTGCCCGTGCATACGCCGCGCAAGAACGAGCCTTACTACCTCGGCGTGTTCCTCGTAGGAGCTTACCAGGAAATACTGGGCGACATGCACAACCTCTTCGGCGACACCAACGCCGCGCACATAACGGTGAAGGACGGCAAGTATCACATCGACCAAATCTTCGACGGCGAGACGGTGGAGGAAGTGCTCGAGTACGTGCAGTACAACCCGAAGAAGCTCGTGCGTCAGCTCGAAGTGTGGGTGGCAAAGAGCGTGAAGGAGGGCAAAATATCGCTCGAGGAGGGCAAGGAGTTCCTCTCCAACTACCGCTCCGGCCTTTACGGATATACTTATCTGGAGTAAGAAACAAGAAGTCAAGGGAGTTAAAGAAGTTAGAGAAGTTAAAGGCAATAGTCTTGGATTTTGCGAAGAGAGCATTGAAATGAATGCTTTGTAATAAGCGGCGCGGTTTGCAAAACTATTGTCTTTAACTTCTCTAACTTCTTTAACTCCCTTGACTTCAAAAGGAAAAAGAAATGAAACACCCCCTTACCTTGGTAAAAGTAGGCGGAGCCGTGGTCGAGGACGACGCGCGGCTCGACGCCCTGCTGGCCGCCTTCGCCGCAATCGACGGGCGCAAGGTGCTCGTGCACGGCGGCGGACGGCGCGCCACGGCCGTGGCCTCGCGCCTCGGCGTGGAGAGCCGCATGGTCAATGGGCGGCGCATCACCGACCGCCCGATGCTCGAAGTGGCGGTGATGGTCTACGGAGGACTGGTCAACAAGAACATAGTGGCGCGCCTGCAAGCCTGCGGAGTGGACTCCATAGGGCTGACCGGGGCCGACGGCGGCGTAATCCTCTCGCACAAGCGGCCCGTCAAGGACGTGGATTACGGCTTCGTGGGCGACGTGGAGCGCGTTGACGGCGACCGTCTCGCGACCCTCATTGAGGGCGGACTAACGCCCGTGCTTGCGCCCCTTACGCACGACGGGCGCGGCCACCTGCTCAACACCAACGCCGACACCATAGCCGCCGAGGCGGCCAAGGCCCTGGCATCGCGCTATGATGTAACGCTTGTGTACTGCTTCGAGAAACCCGGCGTGCTGGCCGACCCCGACGACGACGCGAGCCTCATACCCGTCATCACGCGCCAAGACTTCGCCCGGCTCGCGGCGGACGGCACAGTGTCGGGCGGCATGTTGCCCAAGCTGGAAAACGCTTTCGCAGCAATAGATGCCGGCGTGGGTCGCGTCAACATCACCCTCTCCACGGCCATCGACGGGCGGCACGGCACGATGATTGTGCCTTAGGCCGTTGCAACTCATGGCCTTTCGCCTTCTAAAAGGCCGCCTTTTATAATGCAAAAGGCCGCCTTTCGCAGCCTGAAAGACGGCCTTTCGCAAACCCTCTGGCTGTCAGTTATTTAGCAACCTGCCGCCAACGGCTCATTGGGCTCATTGGCCTAATTGGCCCAATAGGCCAAATAAGCCGCCAATCTTTAAAAACCGTTAAATAGCGAAATAATCACAAGATTGCTGTAACTTTCGGTCCCGTAAATCGTCATTCAATTAGAGAGCAGATGAAAAATATCAGTTTTCGCAACGACGTGTTGCCGCTAAAAAACGTGCTCTACCGCCTTGCTTTGAGGATAACCCTCAACCGCGAGGAGGCCGAGGACATAGTGCAGGACACGCTCGTGAAAGTCTGGAACAGGCGCGACGACTGGCAGGACATCGACTCCATCGAGGCTTTCAGCCTTACCGTATGCCGCAACCTGTCTTTGGACAGGCTGAAAAAGGCAGGAGCTGACAGCCAGCCGCTCGGCGACGACGAGACCTACGCTCCCGACCCGGGGCACAACCCTTACGAGCGCGCGGCGCAAAAGGACAGGGTGGAGCAGGTAAGACGCATCATAGACAGCCTGCCCGAGAAGCAAAGGAGCTGCATGCAGCTGCGCGACTTCGAGGGGAAAAGCTACAAGGAAATAGCCCAAGTGCTCGGCATCACCGAGGAACAGGTAAAGGTAAACATCTTCCGTGCACGCCAGGCTGTGAAACAAAAGTACAACGAAATCGAAGGATATGGACTATAAATACATAGAACAGCTGCTGGAACGCTACTGGATGTGCGAAACGACGCTCGAGGAAGAGCAAATCCTCCGCGCGTTCTTCAGCCAGAAGCAGTTGCCCGAAAGCCTTGCCAAGTACAAGGATTTGTTCTGCTACGGCGAGGCGCAGAAGGCAGCCGATACCCTCGGTGCCGACTTCGACGCACGCATGGAGACGCTTGTCGGCGAGCCGGGAATGCTCCGCGCGCGCACGATGACGCTGCGCCAGAGGCTCGTCCCGCTGTTCAAGGCCGCGGCGATGGTGGCCATATTCCTCACGCTCGGCAACGCCGCACAGGTGGCTTTCACGGGCGACGTGAAGCCTGCGGCAAATGTTCCGGCATACCAGCAGGCGCATGAAGGCCCCTCGGTGGCCATGGGCGACTCGGCCAAGGTGGACACACTGAAGCACGCTCCGGCCACGGCCAAGATACTGAAATAAGACAATTTTCTATGCTTTCTCTATAAAACAGTGTTTAATAAAACAAAACAACGAAGCTGGGAAGCTTCAATTCTCTCAAATTTTCTTAACATTCTAACGTGAAGAAGGGAGCCGCCGTCAGGAGTGATAGCGGCTCCCGTTTTTGTTTGAGCTCCCTCCCGACCTCCCCGAGGGGAGGGAGTTTGGTATGTCTTTGTTGATGTTTTTTGTTGGGTTAATATGAATTCGGTATAAGAAACCATCCTTTGTAGGGACATAATTAGCTTAACGCTGACCTTTGGTTCATTATGTCCGTACGTTCTGAAAGAACATTTTTCATTTGCTGCGCTTTGATAATACGCCTCTTCGCGGCGTGCGGACATAATGAACCAAAGGTCAGCGTTAAGCTAATTATGTCCCTACAAAGGATGGTTCCTTATACCGAACTCACGTCCGATTATGGCTTTGGCGCGGCTGTATGGCCGTCAGCGGTCGCATTTACGGCCTTTATAGTAGGTGTCGAAGGCATCCTTCGCGTAGCCGTCTTCAAGCACCTGGAACGACATTGCGCTTGCTCCGGCAATCTTCTTCCCCTTGTAATAAGCTGCGAAGTCGTCCATGGCGTAGCCGTCTTGCAGCACTTTGAACGACATTGCGGTGGCGTCCTCAATCTTCCTTCCTTTGTAATAGACGTCGAAATCGTCCTTGGCGTACCCTCCGCCAAGCACCTTGAACGTCATCGCGCTGGCTCCATCGAGCCTTCTTTTGCCGTAGAACACGTCGAAATCGGTCACGACGTACTTTCTCCTGTCATGTCGTTTTCTCTTGCTGTGGCGGCTGTTTTCATGCTTCTGCGTGGCCGTTGCGCCCACGTATTGCGCCGTGCGCTCCTGCGTGCAGTGCCCTGCGGCCGGTGCGGCTGGCGCGAATGCCAGTGCCGCGGCAAGGATGATGGATGTTGTTCTCATGCGTTTGATTGTATGTTTAAGTGTTCAGCCCCATCACCATTTCAGCTTTCCGTACTTCTCCATGCACCACAGCTGCCAGGAGTTGAGCGTGTTCTGCCATACCACGTAGGCGCAGGGCGCGATGGCTACGACGGGGTTCAGGTAGACCATAACGAGCCAGATGCCCACGCCGGTGTTCTTCTGGCCGAGGCCCTGGCCGCCGTCCACGCTGTCGCCGAAGTGCCGTCCTACGGCCTTTCCCGTGCCGAAGAGCAGCAGGGTTACTATGGCCGGGACGATGATTAGCGCCGCCATTGAGAGGCTCGATATGCCGGCGGTGAAGATGTTGTGCAGCGTCATGCCCATGACGATTGACAGGTTTATGGCCCAGAAGTAGAAGCCCAGGTTCTTGCAGTCCTTTATCGCCTTGGCGGCCTTGGGCAGCCAGCGGCGCGTTGCCATGGCGCATACGAAGGGCAGGATGAGCACTATGGCCGTGCGTTGCAGTATTGTGGCGAACGACGACATGAAGGTTACGTCGGCGTGCTTCTCTATCATGGGGAAGAACAGCGGCACGAGCAGCGCTGTAACGGCGTTGTCGATAAGCGTGTAGACGGTCATCGAGGCTATGCTGCCGCCCAGTTTCTCGGTCACTACGGCTGCGGCCGAGGCCGTAGGGCAGATTACGCAGGCGAACGCCCCTTCCAGGGCGAGGCGCAGCGTGGGGTCGGCCGTCGACTTGACGGCCACCACCAGGGCGGCCGCCATGGCTATGCGTATTACCTGCATCCACACGTGCCATGTGCGCAGGCGCAGGTCGTGCAGGCGTATTTTGCAGAACGTGACGTAGAGCGTCATGAAGATGAGCACCGGCAGTATTTCGATGAACCACGGCCCTGCGGCTTCGCCGAGCGGGGCGAGCGCTGGGATTTCGGTGAACAGCAGGTACATGGCCGCGCCGAACACCATGGCGCAGGGCAGCGTCCACTCCTTGATGAAATGTATTAACTTCATTTCCAAGCGTCTTAAAAACACTGCAAAAGTAAGAATTATATTCCAATTCCGGCGCGTTTTGCCGCCCCATTTTGCGCGTTTTGCAACCCGTTGAGAGCCACGGCGTTACATCCAGTCATGCAAAAGGCCGTCTTTCGCATGATGAAAGACGGCCTTTTGCACGGTAAAACATGGCCTTTTGCAACGCGAAATGCCGCCTTCCGCAAAGCGGAGGGCGGCATCGGGTTGTGCCGGTGGCGGCATGTAGCCGTCAGCCGGGTGTTTAGTTGAAGTAATATTTCACGCCGATTTGCATCTTCCAGCACTGGTTGTAGTTGCGGTTGAACGACCATGTGTTGGTAGCCACGGGCAGGTCGCCGTTCTTGCCCCTGAACATCGAGAAGTAAGGCGTGCCGTTTTCTACCCTGTCAACCTTTAGTATTTGGCCGTTGTTGCATGAAGACATGTTCTTCTCAACGCCCCACTTCGAGTTGAACAGGTTGCCTACGTTCATGATGTCGAGGATGAGTTGCAGCGTGTGGTGCGTGTTGCCTACCTTCAGGTTGAAGTCGTGCGTCCAGCGGAAGTCGAAGCGGTGTACCCACGGAGCGAACGCGGCGTAAGAGTCGGCGTACTCTCCCTTGTGGTTCTTCAGGTAGTCGTCCTGGTTGACGAAGTCCCAGAAGAGCTGGCGGTCGGCCTCGTCGGTGAAGTTGATTTCGCTGTCGTTCTTCGGGATGTACATCAGGTCATTGCCGCTGATGCCGTCGCCGTTAAGGTCGCCGTAGTACGTGTAGCTGTAGCCCGACGGCCTGTAGCCGGTGTAGAACAGCGAGAAGTTGTCGTTGTGGTACTTGTAGCTGGCCGAAGCGATGATGCGGTCGGGGATGACATACTCCGAGTTGTGTACCTCGCCGCTGTTCGCGCCGTTCACGGTGAGGTTGCCCTGCCATGTAGAATACGGGTCGTTGCCCGGCATTCCCGACACTTCTTTCATCACGGTGTGGGTGTATGCGGCCATGAGGTGCAGGTCCTTGACAGGCTCTGCGGTGGCGGTGAAGTTGAGAGTCCAGCCGTGTCCGCGGCTCGTGTTCGTCAGTACGGACGCTCCGCTGCCTACGAACGGCGCGTCGGGGTTGGCATTGTCTTTCGTCGTGCGGTAGTAGAGGCTCGACGCGTCGTAGATTACGCGGTTGTCAGCTCCCTGCAAACGGTTTGCGTCGTCGCCCACCGGCTTGAAGTTGTAGTTGTTAATCATCACGTCGTTGATTTTCCTTATGTATGTGAACTCGCCCGTCAGGGTCAGCGGGAACGATACGGGGAACTGGTAGTCTACGGCTATTGACGACTTCCATACCTGCGGCATCTTGAAGTCGGGGTCAACTCCGGCGATTTTGGTCGGCAGCGTTCCCTCCTCCGGTGTGATGGTCTCGGGTGCTCCGAGCAGCTCGCGTATCTGGTTGACGTCGGTGATGAGGCCTCCCTTGAACTTGTCAAGCAGCGGGTCGCGGCCTGTCACAAGGCCCGTGGTGGTCTTTGAATAGCTGGTTACGGCGTTCACAAGGTTCTGCACCATGCCCGAGTTTGTAGGCATGTTGGTGAAGAACACCAGTGGCAGGCGGCCTGCGAAGAGGCCCGTACCGCCGCGCACCTTGAGGCTCTTGTCGCCGAACACGTCCCATGTGAAGCCCAAGCGCGGCGAAATCTGCACGTTGCTGCCCGGCCAGCGGCCGGTGTCGATGTGGCGTCCGCCGAAGTCGAGGGCGTAGATTGCGTTGTTGCGCATCAGGTCGTCGCTGTCAAACGAGAGCAGGTCGAAGCGTATGCCGCCCGTAATCATAAGGTTGGGCAGTGCGTTCCACTCGTCTTGCACGTACCAGCCATACTGGTTGAACTTCACCTCTGCCGCCGGGTTGGTCTCTCCGTTGTAGCCGTAGCTCAGGGCGACGGTCTCCGGCGCGGCGCCGTTGAGGAAGTCGTCGAGCGAGCGGTAGCGGTAGTAGCCCGTGCCGTTGCGCATGTAAGAGTTGTTGGCCATCTGGTGCTCGAACTTGAATCCGGCCATTAGCTTGTGGTCGCCGAGGTAGTATGTGAAGTTGTCGTTGAGCGTAAGGATTTTGTTCTGCACGCGGTTGTTGTGGGTGAACAGCTCGTAGCCGAAGCTCATGTACGGCTCGAGGGTCTGCGTGTTGGTTGATGCGTCGTAGCCGTTCATTATGTCAACGAAGGGGAACGGGGCCGAGTCGGAGCCGCGCTTCTCGTCGATGTCGGTATAGGTGAAGAGCAGCTGGTTCGAGATGTTGTTGCCGAAGCGGCTGTTGAGGTCGGCGGATATGGTGCTGACCGAGTTGTTTTGCGAGTACATCGAGTTTGAGAAGGCCATCGAATACTGCGAAAAGCGGTTCATGTTGTTGAGCCTTGAGCCGGTGTCGCTCGAGTTTCCGTTGGTCGCGTTCCACGCAGTGTTCTTCGTGTAGTTGTAGCGCACGGCCAAGTGGTGGTTGTTCGTGATGTTCCAGTCGATGCGGGCGAGCAGCTTGAGGTTGTCCTCGTCGGCCGGGAAGCTGGTGTACGAGCCCGGGTCGTAGCCGTATTTGTCTATGAGGAAGTTGCGTACCTTCTCCATGTCGGACGCCTTTGTGCGCGAGATGTAGTTCTCTGCGTCGCCCACACCGTCCTCAGACGCGCGCCAGCGGTTGGCTATGGTAGGTATCTTTGAGTATTCTGCGTTGGCGAAGAAGAAGAGCTTGTCCTTCAGTATGGGGCCTCCGAGTGTGAAGCCGTAGGTTGTCAGCCTGTCGGTTCCGCGCTCGCCGAGGTCTTGGTTGGCCACGCGGTTGCCGTGCATGTTCTCGTTCTGGTGGTATACGTATGCCGTACCCTTGAACGTGTTGGTACCTGACTTTGTCACGGCGTTGATGCCTCCGCCTATGAAGTTGGTCTGGCGCACGTCATACGGAGCCACTACCACCTGCACTTCGTCTATTGCGTCCATCGAGATTGGGTTGCCTCCGCCGGGCAGTCCGTCGTTGAGGCCGAAGTTGTTGTTCAGGTTCGCGCCGTCGAGCGTGAAGTTGGTAGAGCGTCCGTCGCCGCCGCCGAGGCTCATGCCGTTGGCGTATGGCGATATGCGCGCTATGTCTTCGATGCTGCGGTTGACGGTAGGCAGGGCCTGTATTTGCGCATTCGAGATGTTCGTGGTGGCGCCGGTTTTCTCGGCGGCGAACTTCGACGCGCTGCCTACTACCACGATTTCGCCCAGTTCGTTGATGTCTTCCGACATGGTTGCGTTGAGGTTGTACGTCTCGCCCAGTGCGAGGCTGATGCCCCGGTAGTCCTTTTCGGCGTAGCCTATGTACGATATTTTCACCGTGTACGGGCCTCCCACGCGCATACCTTGTATGGCCCAGCGTCCGTCAGTGTTGGTGACGGCGTTGTAGGTCGTACCCGACGGCTCGTGGGTCACTCTGATTGTAGCACCGATAATGTCCTCGCCTTCGGTGCCGGTCACTTGTCCCGCCATCGCCGACGTGGTAATCTGTGCGTTCACTGTTGCCGCAGTCACAAGCATGACGGTGGCAATGAATAGTCGCATAAGTTTTACCATAATGTCTAAAAATTTGTTTATTATCTTGAAAACGCCGACAAAGATAATGGTATTTTTGCAAATATATGTTACAAATTTTTTAAAAGTGAATATTTATTCGGTATTTCGTCGGTAAGTGCCTGATAATCAATGGCAAAATAAAAGGCCGCCTTTCGCATTGCGAAAGGCGGCCTTTTGGCCTGCGTTTTGCGGTCTTTTACTTCCTCGTTTGCGGCCTTTTGCAAGGCGGCCTGCGGCCGTCAGCCGAGCAGGGCCTCAATTTCCGCGTCGAGGTTGTTTATTTGCGCGTCGCGCTTCTTGAGCGTGTTGTCGCGCCCTATGAGGAAGAACGTAGGTATTGACTGTACGTTGTACAGTGCCAGGTTGCGCGATTGCAGCCCGTCCCGGTCGCGCACGCTAATCCAGGGCAGCGCCGCCGTCTGCGTCTTCCAGAAGTGTTCGTCGGGGTCGAGCGATATCTGGTAGATTTCCAGGCCGCGTCCGTGGTACTTGTTGTATATCTCGCGCATCTGCATTATGCGCTTTGTGGAGCCTTCCGCGCCGAAAACGTGGAAATCGAGCAGCACCACCTTGCCCTTCAGGTCGGTCAGTCGGCGCGTCTGTCCCTTGTTGTCAAGCAGCGAGATGTCTATTATGTCGGCCACGCGCACCTTGCTCGCGTCCACTATCTCGGCAGCCCTCTGGTTGCGCATGATGCGTATGTCGCGCATGCCTTGTATGGCAATGTTGTGCAGGTTCTGCCCGCGCACGGCGTTGGGGTGGTAAGTGTCCCAGCTTGTGGCCACCGCCGCGAAGGCCTTGATGTCGTCCTCGTTCTCGCGGGGGTTGAATATGAGCATGTTGCCGAGCGTCTGGAACAGGGCGAAGTACGACGACGGGCGCATCGGAGCCTTGTATATGTAGTTCAGCTTTATGTCCTTCTTGTACTCTTCTATCATCCTGGCGATGCTGTCGCGGGTCTCGTCGAAGCCCAGAGAGTTGTTGCGCTGCACGGCGATTACGCGTCCTTGCAGGTCAATCTGCTTCAAGGCCAGTTCCTTGATTGTGGCGCATTCGGCCGAGCCTTCCACCGTGTAGCCTGTCGCCATGGTGGGGTATGAGGCCTTGACGGTGATTGTTTCGGTAGAGTCAACGCTTAGGTTGATTATTTGTCCGGCTATGCGCAGGCGGTAAAACTCCGGTGCTTCGGGTGCTTTCTCGCTGAAGCTGAACGCTCCGTCGCCGCCGAGCTTCACCGAGTCAACCGTCACGGGGCCGTCAAGGCTCATGTTTTCGAGGTAGAGCACGGAGTCCTTGGCATCGGCTATTTCGCCACTGACGTGGAATTTCCTGTTGTCGCACGACCCCAACATCGTCACGGCGAGGGCCGCCAGGGCGAGAGCAGATAGTTTGTTGAATGTGGTTCTCATCTTTATATGTGTTTTTTTGTTTGCAGGTTTAGCTTGCGAAAGCCTTTGCAAGCTGCGCTCCTGCCGCTACGGCGATTATTCCCAGTGCCACGCTTGAGCCTATGTAGGCGGCTGAAAGGAGGGCGTCGCCGGTCTTTGCGAGCGTGAGCGACTCGTTGGCGAACGTGCTGAAGGTGGTGAATCCGCCGCAGAAGCCAACGGTGAGCATCAGCTTCATGTCGGCTCCGAGGCGCGCACCGTCGTCTGCGGCGAGGCCGTAGAGCAGGCCGATGAGCAGGCATCCGGCCACGTTCACCGCCATTGTGCCCCACGGGAAGGCTGAAGCCGCCGTGTCCTGTACGGCTTTCGATAGCAGGTAACGCGCCACGCTGCCTGCCGCTCCGCCGAGGGCTACGAGCATGATATTCTTCAACATGCGTGCAAAGGTAATGCAAGTATGGTTAAGAACAAAAAAGATGGAGTTAAAGATAATGAAAGAACGGCGGCGGCATAGTGTGCCGCCGCCGTTAATATATTAATGTGCCACGCGGTTAGAAGTTGTCGTGGTCAAGGCTGTCGTTGAAGTCCTTGGGCTCTTTCGGTGCCAACGGGTCGTGGTATTCGTCACGTCCCGGACGGTGCTCGAAGCGGCGCGGCTCCCTCTCCCTGCGCTCTCCGCGCTCCGGGCGCGGGCGGCGTTCGGGCCTCGGGCGGCGCTCACGCTCCACGTAACCTTCGGGTTTCGGGATTAATACGCGGTGAGACAGCTTGTATTTGCCCGTCTTCGGGTCGATTTCCATCAGCTTGACGTTGATTTTGTCGCCCTCTTTCAGGCCGGCCTCCTCGACTGTTTCAAGGCGTTTCCAGTCTATTTCCGAGATGTGGAGCAGTCCGTCCTTGCCCGGAAGAATCTCTACGAAGCATCCGTAGGGCATGATTGAGCGTATGGTTCCCTCGTAAACCTCGCCCACTTCGGGTATAGCCACGATGGCCTTGATTTTCGCGATGGCCTTCTGTATGCTCTCCTTGTTGGGCGCGCTTACCTGTACCTTGCCCACGCCGTCGATTTCGTCAATGGTGATGGTGGCTCCGCTCTCTTCCTGCATCTGCTGGATAATCTTTCCTCCGGGGCCTATTACGGCTCCGATGAACTCCTTGGGTATGTCAAATGCCTCGATGCGCGGTACCTGCGGCTTCAGTTCGGTGCGCGGCTCGCTGATGGTGTCGGTCAGCTTGCCGAGTATGTACTCGCGGCCGGCCTTCGCCTGCATGAGGGCTTTCTCGAGAATGTCGAAGCTAAGGCCGTCACACTTGATGTCCATCTGCGTTGCCGTGAGGCCGTCGCGTGTGCCGGTGGTCTTGAAGTCCATGTCGCCGAGGTGGTCCTCGTCGCCGAGTATGTCGCTAAGCACGGCGTATTTGTCTTCGCCCGGGTTCTTGATAAGACCCATGGCGATGCCGCTCACGGGCTTCTTCATGGGCACTCCGGCGTCCATGAGGGCGAGAGTTCCGGCGCAGACGGTAGCCATTGACGACGAGCCGTTGCTCTCCAGTATCTGTGAAACGAGGCGCACCGTGTAGGGGAACTCCTCGGGTATCTGTCCTTTCAGCGCGCGCCAAGCCAGGTGTCCGTGCCCGATTTCGCGGCGGCCTACGCCGCGCTGCGCCTTGGCTTCGCCCGTACAGAAGGGTGGGAAGTTGTAGTGCAGCAGGAAACGCTGGTATGAGCGGTCGAGAACGTCGTCTACGAGCTTCTCGTCGAGCTTCGTTCCGAGCGTGCAGGTGGTAAGGCTCTGCGTCTCGCCGCGCGTGAAGATTGAGCTTCCGTGAGGCATTGGCAGGGGTGAAACCTCGCACCAGATGGGTCGTATTTCGTCGGTCTTGCGGCCGTCGAGACGCTTGCCCTCGTCGAGGATGCAGCGGCGCATGGCGTCGCGCTCCACGTCGTGGTAGTAGCGGTCAACCAAGGCGTACTTCTCTTCCAGTTCGTCCTCGGTAAGGTCGGCGTGCGCTGCGGCGTAAGCCTCTTCGAAGTCGGTCTTTATCTTGTCGAAAGCCTCCTCGCGTGCCTTCTTGTCATGGTCGCCGGCCTGCGCTATTGCGTAGCACTTGTCGTATGTTTCCTTGCGCAGCTGCTCGCGCAGTTCCTCGTCGTTCACCTCGTGGCAGTATTCGCGCTTCACGTCGGTGCCGAGCTCCTTCATCAGCTCTTCCTGGAGCACGCACATCGGGCGGATGGCCTCCTGGGCAACCTTGAGCGCCTGGAGCAGGTCTTGCTCTGACACTTCGTTCATCTCGCCTTCAACCATCATGATGTTGTCTTTCGACGCGCCTACCATGATGTCCATGTCGGCATCCTTCATCTGCTCGAATGTCGGGTCAACGACGTACTCGCCGTTAACGCGCGCCACGCGCACCTCTGATATGGGGCACTCGAACGGGATGTCAGAACAAGCCAGCGCGCACGATGCCGCGAAGCCTGCAAGGGCGTCGGGCTGGTCTACGCCGTCGGCCGAGAAAAGAATAACGTTGACAAACACCTCGGCGTGGAAATCGGCCGGGAAAAGGGGGCGCAAGGCGCGGTCTACCAAGCGGCAGGTAAGAATCTCGTTGTCGCTTGCCTTGCCTTCGCGCTTTGTGAAGCCTCCGGGGAAGCGCCCGGCGGCGGCATACTGTTCTCTGTACTCAACCTGCAAAGGCATGAAATCTGTTCCGGGAACTGCATCTTTTGCGGCACAAACGGTGGCGAGCAACACGGTGTTCCCCATACGGAGGACGCAAGAGCCGTCAGCCTGTTTTGCCACTTTCCCGGTTTCAATGCTGATGGTCCTTCCATCGGGCAATGAAACTGTTTTGGTAATTACGTTCATCTAAAAATCAAAAAATATCTTTTTACATCAAAAAAATCTCGCCAAAGGTAACCATTTTTTGCCGAACACAACGCTCTTTGGCTTTAAATCTGCATTAAATTGTCATTTTTTCACCTTATCGGCAGGCGTAGCCGCGCCCGGCACGGCATAAAACTGTGTGCGCCGACGGCGGTTGCTTACACCATGCAATGCCGCCGGTCGCCGCGCCGCGCGTAACCTTTTGGCTGCCAGTCGGTTATGAAACGCCCTGCAAAAGACCATCATCCGCAGTTCGGGGGTATCATAATTTTCATTCGTCATGATAAGCCACATAAAAGGACTCCTCCCTTGTAGGGACATAATTCATTATGTCCGTACGCTCTGAAGAGCGTATGAATGGTGCTTGGCTGCGAAATACGTTTCTTGTGAAACGTGCGGACATAATGAATTATGTCCCTACAAGGGCAGTATTCTATTTGTGCTTATTTTTTATTACTATTGGATTGCTCGTACGTTTGAACTGTGGATGAACCGTGAAAATCAGAGATACAGCAGGCTCTCGGGCCCCATGTTGAAGAGCAGGTCTAGTATGCTGAGGTTGGGCTGGAATCCGTGCTTCGCCTCGTACACCTGGTAATAGCGGCGCGGAGAGAAAAGGGGGTCGGGCAGGGGATGCTTTGGGCGGATGGCGTCGCGCAGGTCGGCCACGTCCGTCAGCCGCGCGTCGTCGGCCGGTATGTACTCCGTCGAGGGGCTGACGCAGGGCGAAAGGCCGATTAATTCGCATATTTTGGCGCATATCTCGGCGTTGAAGTCGTACAGATACTTCCACCTGCGCTCGAAGAAAGGCCGCACGTCGTCGGCGTAAAACTCGAAGAAGGGCGACTCGCCGTAGGCGCTTTGCAGCGCGTTCCAGTGCAGGTGGCGCCAGTTGCCGTGGTCGCTTATGCGCACGTCCTTCATCAGGCACTTTTTTGTCGGCTGCGCATTGTCTGCATCCGAGCCGTCCGTGCCGCGCTCCACGGGCACCGTCAGAGCCTGCACTCCGGCCGTTGTGGCTATGAGGCAGCGGTTGCGGTAAGTCTGCTTGATGAAGCTGTCGTAGGCTTCCACCGTCACCTTGTCGTAACGGTGGAGCTTCTGGTACCATTGAATTGGGGCGAAATACGCCGATGAAAGAAGTGCCTGGGACATTTTTCAGAAGTTAAAGGATTTGTTTTCAGAAGTTAGAGGGGTTAAAGAAGTTATCGCTCGCTGCGCTCGCCAAGAAGTTCAAGACGTATGCTTTGCCGCCTTGGCGTATCTGGCTCATTAGGCTTATCTGGCTTATTAGGTCCAATATGCCTGATAAGACTAATGAGCCTGATGCGCCGTTAGCGCGCAAGGCTTGCCCGGCTCCTCCCCTTGGGGAGGTTGGGAGGGGCTTTGGGGTTTATCTTTTTCGTATTGGTGTCAGCCTCAATACCACCCTTCCTATTATGTGGTTGTCGGGGACGAGCATGTCCGTCATTCCGTCAGGGTTTGAAGGCGCGAGCCAGTAGTAGTCATACTTGAACACGGCGCAGTCCGCCGCCATGCCGTCTACGTACAGCCTGCCGCCCCGGATGCGGGCCTTGCGCCCTTCGTACATATTATATATGTGGCTGATTAGCCCTAAGTTTTCCTTCGTTACGGTCACCGCTTCGCCTCGGCAGGGCAGTGCCAGGGCTGCGCTCCACGCTCTTGCGGTGTCGCCGGGCACGCCTTTGCAGTAGTAGGCCATCACCTCGCGCCGCCTCACGGGGCGCAGCGTGTCCAGCGGCGAGTTGAACACCACGAGCTCGCCCCTTTCCGCCCGCCTCTCCGCCCAGCGCGAGTAGGCGAACATTCCGCCGCCGCCTGTGCGCAGGCCATAGCTCCAGCGGTTCACCAGCACACGGTCGCCGTTGTTGAAGGCAGGCTCTATGGCCGTGCCCCTTACCGTGTAAACGGTGAACGCCAAAGCGCGGAAAGCCAACATCAGCAAGATTGTGACCGTCAGCGCCATCACAAACTTGAACGCACTCTTCATTTTTCAGTTGACAAGTTGACAAGTGACGAGCAGACAAGGAAGATATGTTAATCGGCAAGTTGACAAGTGACGAACTTGCAAGGCAAATTCCCTTGTCTGCTTGTCACTTGTCAACTCGTCTGCTATTTAATATCGTCCACCATCCTGAACAGCCGCTTCCAGCGTATGCCGGAGAAGCCGCCGCGGTCGGGGTCGCTGCTCCACCAGATGAAGATGGGCTTGCCTACTATGTGGTCTTCAGGCACGAAGCCCCAGTAGCGCGAGTCGGCCGAGTTGTGGCGGTTGTCGCCCATCATCCAGTAATAGTCCATCTTGAACGTATATCGGTCGGTTTGCTTGCCGTTGATGTATATTTTTCCGTCGCGCACTTGCAGGTCGTTGCCCTCGTAGACGCGGATGGGCCGCTCGTAAACGGCTATGTTCTGCATTGTCAGGCGTACCGTTTCGTCCTTCTTCGGTATCCATACGGGGCCGTAGTTGTCGCGCGTCCAGCCCGTGTTGGCGTTCAGCGGATAGATGTCTCCCGTTATAGTGTCGGTGTTAAGGCGTATGCTCTCCACGATGTCCTTGCGCTTCGAGAGCGCACCGACCGCCCTCTTGGTCAGCGGCATGTAGCCGCTCTGGTTCAGGCTGGTAAGGTCTTCCATGCTTATACCGAGTTCCTGTAGCATCTCCTCGGGTATGGGCTGTAGCAGTTTTACGTAGTATGTGTACTGCACATTGTCGGGTTCCTTGTTCGGTTTGCCGTCAAGGTAGACTATGCGGTTCTTTATTTGCAGCGTCTGTCCCGGCAGTCCGACGCACCGCTTCACGTAGTTCTCGCGGCGGTCGGTCGGTCGTGTGATAACCTTGCCGTATTCTCCCGGGTTCTCAAGTATGTACTGCCGCCCCGTGGCATATACTTTTTGGTACCAGTCATACTGCTCCTGCGGCGTGAGCTTCGCCATCTCGGGCTGGTAGTTGAGCAGCTGCGAGCCGAACGAGTAGCACATCTGGTAGTAGTCGGCGGCCTGGTACCGCTCGTTGCTTACGAGCGTGTCGCCGGCAGGATAGTTGAACACCACGATGTCGTTAAGCTCCACATGGCCGAGGCCTTTCACGCGGCGGTAGTCCCACTTGGGCCATTCCAGGTACGACTTGCACTTTACTACGGGCAGCGTGTGCTGAGTCAGCGGCATGGTGAGCGGCGTCTCGGGTATGCGCGGACCGTAGCTTACCTTGCTTACGAAGAGGTAGTCGCCCGTAAGCAGCGACTTCTCAAGCGAGCTGGAGGGTATGACGTAGTTCTGGAAGAAGAACAGGTTGATGAAGTAAACGGCAACGAGGGCGAACACTATGGCGTCAACCCACGACATGATGAAGCGCACCGGCGGCTCGGAGTTCTTCCACCACTGCCACTTTATCTTCTTCGTGATGTACACGTCGAAGATGAACGGCACGACAATAAGCCCCAGCCAGCTCTTCACCCAGAGCAGGAAGAGGAGGTAAAGCACGAGCACCGTGATGCACTTTGCCCACTGCTTCTTCATATTGAGTTTTTTCTTTTCCATAAGGACGGTAATAAAATGTCAACAAACACAGCGCCTGACACCCACCCCAACCCTCCCCAAGGGAGGGAGCTTGAAATGCTTTTGCCGATAGGGTAATCCACAAATGGTAACCAGGCACCTCCCCTCGGGGAGGTTGGGAGGGGCTGTTTCTTAGAACTTGAACATGTCTCCTATTGTCAGCAGGCCGCTGTGCTCCCTGGTGTATTCGGCGGCCAGCACCGCGCCGAGGGCGAAACCCTTGCGCGAGTGGGCGTCGTGCGTAATGGTGATGCAGTCGGCCTCGGAGTCATACTTGATGGTGTGTATGCCCGGCACCTCGTCGCGGCGTATGCTGTCTATGGCCAGCTGGTCGTCGGCGCAGGCCGCCTGGCCGGTCAGCGAGCCGTCGGGCGCGAGCAGGGTGCCCTTCACCCAGCCGCTCTTGCGGTCGAGTTCATCGACTATTTCCTCGGCCAGCGTGATGGCGGTGCCGCTCGGAGCGTCGAGCTTGTGCACGTGGTGGGTCTCCTCCATGCGCACGTCGTACTGCGGAAAGCCGTTCATTATCCGTGCCAAATACCTGTTTACGGCGGAGAATATGGCTACGCCCACGCTGAAGTTGGATGCCCAGAAGAGCGTCTTGCCTTCTTCCGAGCACTGGCGGCGCACGTCGCCGCCGTGCTCCTTCATCCATCCCGTAGAGCCCGAAACCACCTTTACGCCCTTAGCCCAGGCCTTGAGGTAGTTGCCGTAGGCCGCCGTGGGGTTGGTGAACTCTATGGCGACGTCGGCCGATGCGAACTCCGCCGAGTCGAAATCCTGCTGGTTGTCAACGTCGATTATACATACAATCTCGTGGCCGCGGCCGCGGGCGATTTGCTCAATCATCTTGCCCATCTTGCCGTAGCCTATCAATGCTATCTTCATCTTACAATAGATTTAAATCTGCCACAAAGGTAATGCAAATCGGGGAGACAAGGAAATAAAATGTAATAAAAAAGGTAAACGGCCACTCCCAGCCAAGAGGAAGCCCCCCTCCCGACCTCCCCGAGGGGAGGAGTTGGTTTGCCGTTGCCTGCCATTTCGCCGCAATGGCGCATCCGGCTCATCGGGCTAATTGGGCTTATTTGCCCGGCCTATCAGGCTTATTAGGCCCAATTAGCCCGGTAGGCCGCATTGGCCAAATAAGCCGCTGATAATCAACAGCTTACTAATATGCCGTCTTTTAGCCTGCAAAAGGTGGCCTTTTACGCTCTAAAAGATAGCCTTTTGCGTCGCCGTTTGCCGCCTTTCACAACACGGCTAACCCTTTCCCTTCCCCTCGGGGAGGCCGGGAGGGGGCTTCGCTTTATGTAAAAAGTCATTGAAAATTATGCACTTATTGCCCCAAAATTTTGTGGGAAACGTTTTTTCGTATACCTTTGCATCCAATTTCTCACATTATATAATATATATGAAGATTTACCACCTGCTGCTCGGCGCAGCCTTGTGCGGTTCGCTCACGTCATGTTTCAAGGACGAACCGCTCAACGCCGAATGCGACATCGAGCAGGCTTACGTCCACCTTGACAACCCAACGGACATATTCTTTGCCGAGAGCGATACGCTCGTGAACGTGCTCTCAAACGCCAACGACATCGTTTTTGAAGTAAAAGATGGCGTTGACGTGTCAGCAATGGCGCCGATGTTCCGCCTAACCGAGGGCGCGACGGTAAGCCCCGAAAACGGGAGCACACACGACTTCTCGGACGGCAAAGTGACGGTTTATACCGTAACGTCGCAGGACGGCGAGTGGACACGCAAGTACAACGTGTCGTTCCGCGAGGCATACAGCTCCACTGAATACGACTTCGAGAACACACAGCTTGTCAACGGCTCTGCCGGAGGGCAATATTACGAGTGGAGCGATCTCTCGTCAACCGGCGAATGGCTCGGCAACTGGGCCACAGGCAACGCCGGCTTCAACCTAAGTGCGCAGCTCGCCGGCGGCAGCACACCGGCAGACGAGTACCCATCGTCGCCTGTAAGCGACGGACACAGCGGCAAGGGCGTGAAGCTTGAAACGATGAGTACCGGCACTTTCGGCAGCATGGTGCATATGGGCATCGCCGCAGGCAACCTCTTCATAGGCGAATTTGACGCCAGCAAGGCATTGAGCGGAATTGAAGGCGCAATGAAGGCCACCCAGTTCGGCCGCACCTTCAACCAGGAGCCGCTGCAGTTTACAGGATGGTATAAATACAAATCGGGCGGCCAGTGTATAGACGGCGACCAACGCCCCATATCCGGAACATACGACAAAGGCGACATTTACGCCGTGCTCTACCGCAACCAAGACAGCAAAGGAAACGCTTTTTATCTGCACGGCGACGACGTGAAGACCAGTGAGCAGATTGTCGCAATAGCCCAGGTGGAAAACGTTACAGATGTTGACGAATGGACGGAATTCATCGTTGACTTCGACTACCACCGGCCGATAGACCGCGAAGTGCTGCAAAACCGCGGCTACAACCTCGCCGTAGTGTTCACCTCGAGCATTGAGGGTGCGTCGTTCCGCGGTGCCATCGGCAGCACGCTCTACATTGACGAAGTGAAAGTAATCTGCGCAGAAAAAACCGAATAGCTATGAAGAAAGCGATATTCACCATCATACTGGCCGCCCTTACGGCCACGCAGGCAGGAGCGTTCCGCCTGTTCGACAACCTTACGTACAACCTGCGTTTCGGCTACAGCATAGGAGGCACGGCCCCCATGGGCATGCCTGCCACCATCCGCAGCCTCGACAAGTTCACCCTTACGCCCAATTTCAACCTCGGTCTCGGCGTTTACCGCGATTTCAGCGAGCACTGGGGCTTGACTACCGGCCTGTATCTTGAGAACAAGGGAATGAAGGTCGAGTCTACCGTTAAGAACTACCACATGGCTTTTGTACGCGGGAACCAGCGGCTTGAAGGCAACTTCACCGGCGGCGTCAGCATCGATGTGGAGCAGTGGATGCTTACATTGCCGCTCTTGGCTACATACGCAGTGAACAACAACCTGCATATAAAACTCGGTCCATACCTCTCTTATGTGCGCTCGCACAAGTTCACCGGCGATGTTTATGACGGCTATATCCGCGTCGGCGACCCAACGGGACAGAAGGTATATGTAGGCACCGAGGTCGGTAGCCGCGGCACATACGACTTCTCTGACTCCATGCGTTCGTGGCAGTTCGGCATGTTGGCCGGCGTAGACTGGTACTTCCACCGCCATTGGGGCGTGTTCGCCGACCTGTCGTGGGGCTTCACCGACATCTTCGACAACGATTTCGATACCATCGAGCAGAATCTTTATCCGGTCTATGGAACAATAGGTATAAGTTACAGAATCAAATAATCAACAAAAAAGAAAGGAAAATTTATGAAGAAGATTTTTACACTTGTAGCCGCGGCCGTGATGGCTTTGGCGGCTAACGCAGCTGAATTCACCGACAACTTGTCAATAAATGTTTTTGGTGAGACCACGTCACAGGAGGCAACGGTTGTTGTTGAAGAGGTTGCAGGCTCTGACGGAATGTATGACATCACCCTCAAGGACTTTTCTTTCGGAACATTCAACTTGGGAGACATCAAGATGGAGAATGTCAAGGGCAACAGCGACAGCGAGGGCTTCGTGAACTTCGAGAAGACCGAAACTTCCATAACCATAGCCATTGGCAATGCTGATGTGACGATAAATGAAGGCAGCCGCATGAAGGGCGACAAG
>CASFNA010000021.1 GCA_949295905.1 uncultured Prevotellaceae bacterium | reverse complement strand
GTAGCGCGTCTACCAATTCCGCCACCTCTCCAACATAAAAATATATTCTGAATAAATCGTGCCCAAAACAGGACTCGAACCTGCACGCCGTGAGGCACACGCACCTGAAACGTGCGCGTCTACCAATTCCGCCACTTGGGCTTGAAACGGGATACCTTCCCGACAACTTGGTTTATTCAGAATATTGAGCGGCAAACGGGACTCGGACCCGCGACCTCGACCTTGGCAAGGTCGCGCTCTACCAACTGAGCTATTGCCGCCTATTCCTTTTCAAAGGAGCATTTCTCTAAATGCGGTGCAAAGATACGGCTTTTTCTGAAATCTGCAAAACTTTTGCCGTTTTTTTTCTCCAACAAGCAAAAAAAACTTGGTTTCCCATACTTTTTGCCTCATCTCAGCATAGCTTATTGCATATATACATTAATAATATACAAATACAGGCAACAAATAATATCACCGAAAAAACATTCAGTCCATGCGGCCGCGATAGTCTTCATAACCGAACACGCGGAGCATTTCGAGCGTTCCGTCCTCACGTGCCAAAGCTATGGCCGGATGGGTGACGCCATTGAACATGTTAGTCTTCACCGTTGTATAATGTAACATGTCCTCGAATATCACGTTGTCACCAACATTCAGGACATTGGGGAAACGCCAGTAACCCATGAAGTCGCCCGAAAGGCAGCTGTTGCCGCCAAGCCGGTAGACGTTGGCAGAGCGTATGTCGGCCTCCGAGGCGTCCTCAATAGTCTCTGCGCCGCGCACCGCCGGCATGTAAGGCATTTCCAGACAATCGGGCATGTGGCACGTAAAGCTGACGTTGAGTATGGCCGTGCGTATGCCGTGGTCTTCCACAATGTCAACCACCTGGCTTAACAGCGGGCCGGTCTGCCAGGCGAACGCGCTGCCCGGTTCGAGTATGACAGACAGATGGGGATACCTCGCACGGAAATCCTTTAACGTCTTCACCAGCAGGTGAATGTCATAATCGCGGCGCGTCATGAGGTGCCCGCCGCCAAAATTCATCCACTTTATCTGTCCGAACCACCGCGAGAACTTGCCCTCTATATGTTCCAGCGTCCTCACGAAAACATCCGCCCCGCTCTCGCAATGGCAATGGCAATGGAAGCCGTCGATGCCTTCAGGCAAGCGTTCTGGCAACTTGTCTGCCGTAACGCCGAAGCGCGTGCCGGGCGCGCATGGATTGTAAAGAGCTGTGCCGACCTCTGAATATTCAGGGTTGATGCGCAACCCTATGCTCAACGAGCCGTTGGCGCGCTTGGCGCGGTTGTGCAGGTGGGCGTATTGCGAGAGCGAGTTGAACGTAAGATGGCTTGAGCACCTTGCTATTTCATCTATCTCATAATCAGTGTATGCAGGCGAAAAGGTATGCGCCTTGCTGCCAAACTCCTCGCAGGCGAGCCTCGCCTCGTACAGCGAGCTGGCCGTCGTGGCGTTGATATACTCACGGAATATTGGAAAAGTCTTCCACAAGGCGAACGCTTTGAAAGCCAGAATTATCTCTACCTGCGCCTCGTCGGCCACGCGTTTTATCAATGCAAGATTGCGCCGCAACAGCTTCTCTTCAAGCACATAACACGGCGTTTTCAGTTCGTCGAATGTCTCCAGATTTACCTTCATCATTTATACGTGATGTTGTTTTACGGTGCAAACTTACACATTTTTTGTCATTATAAAGTACATACGGCGCAAGTTTTTCCGGCTATACACGAAAGAGCAGTAAGGCATATGCAGTGCAACGCCGCAGTAAGAGCCGTCCAAATGATGTTTTTGGACGGCCTAAACGCATTGTTTGGACGGTTGTTTTGTCCGCCATCCAAGACCGTTGCGTAAACTGCTGATAATCAGAGGCTCTACAAAATGCCGCCTTTCACATTGTCAAAGACGGCATTTAACAGTGCCAAAGACGGCATTTGACATCATCAAATGCCGTCTTTGGTAAAACAATAAAAAGCAAGATGAGAATATGCCTGCGGCAAAATCAATCCTCGATGAGCTTGCCTTCCTTTCCAAGCGCATTCCAGACGGAGTAGCGGGCCTCGCCGTTCATAGCCTCTACCTTGTCGAAAAGCTCCTTCATGTCGGCACGATGGGAATCCGTCTCATACGGACAGAGCTTCACCTGCTTACGATACCCCTTATTAACGGCATACTGACGCAAATCACACTCCTCTTCAAGGCAAAGTGGACGTATTATGGTTATCGGCATCTTCCGCATCTTCAGGCGCACCGGCATGGTAGAAAAGCTGCCTTGGAAAAAGATGTTCATCATCGCTGTATGTATGATGTCGTCCATGTGATGGCCCAAGGCGATTTTGTTACAGCCAAGTTCCTGCGCTTTCAGGAACATTTGCTTGCGCCTGTTCCATGAACAAAGGAAACAGGGAGACTTGCGGTTGTCGGTTGAAGAATCAAACCCGGTAGTTACAAGATGAAGCCTCACACCACGGCTTGCACAAAAGTCACTAAGATAAGACGTGTCCGACTCATACTTTATGTTCTCCATCCTTATGTGCAAAGCCTCAACGGTAAAATCGGGTCTCCTGATTTTTTGCCTCGCCGACAAAAGTTCGAGCAGGCACAAAGAGTCCTTTCCGCCGGACAAGCCAACGAGCAAACGGTCTCCGTCTTCAATTAAATGATAATCGTAAATCGCTTTGTTAAAACGACTTACGATTTTCTTTTCAAGTTTCTGTTCTATGCTTAATATCGGCATTGGGGATTATATTTCACCTCAATACGGCACCGTTATTTCATAAACACCAGATATACGGCGCAAATAATCAGCAGGAAAGCAAGGACATGATTCCAATGAAGGTTTTGCCCTTGGAAAAGTATGTTTGCAATAACGGCGAACACGCCAAGGCTGATGCACTCCTGGATTACCTTCAGCTGAATAAGCGAGAACGGGCCGCCGTTGCCTTGAAAGCCTATCCTGTTGGCCGGAACCTGGCAGCAATACTCGAAAAACGCGATACCCCAAGAAAATGCAATGACACCTATCAGCGGCCATTTTGCCGACGCGCCTGATGTCTGTAACTTCAAATGCCCATACCAGGCAAGCGTCATGAAGACGTTGCTTAGTATGAGCAATACGATGGTATATAGTCCGTTCATCTCACTATTCAGCCTTTCAATTGTTTATCCATGCTTGCAGCAGCGTGCCTTCCGTCGCCCATGGCGAGAATAACCGTGGCACCACCGCGCACAATGTCGCCACCGGCAAAGATTTCAGGACGCGAACTTTGCATTTCTTCATTGACAACAATCGTGTTCTTGCGCCCGAGCACCAAATCCTTTATAGACTTCGGAACAAGCGGATTAGGCGATACGCCGATGGCAACTATCACCTGGTCGGCATCCACCGTAACAGTCTTTCCCTCAACCGGGACAGGACTTCTACGTCCTGACGCGTCAGGCTCTCCGAGCGTCATAACCTGCAATACAGCCTGCTTTACGGCACCATTCTCGTCGGCTATGTATTCTATAGGATTGTGCAGGCACATGAAGTTGATACCTTCCTCCTTGGCATGTTTCACCTCCTCGGCACGCGCCGGCATCTCCGTCTCCGAACGGCGATACACGATTGTTACGTCAGCACCAAGGCGTTTGGCCGTGCGGCATGAGTCCATAGCCGTATTGCCGCCACCAACCACAAGCACCTTCTTGCCTATATTGAGCGGCGTATCGGTCAACGGATTGGCTGCATCCATAAGGTTTACACGGGTAAGATACTCGTTTGACGACATAACGTTTATCAAATTCTCGCCAGGAATGTTCATAAAGTTGGGCAGACCAGCACCAGAACCTACAAAGATGCCTTTGAAGCCGCTCTGCTCAAGCTGGTCTATGCTGATGGTCTTGCCCACGATGCAGTCAGTCTGGAAATGCACACCCATCTTGCGGAGGTTGTCTATCTCCACATCGACAATCTTGTTAGGCAGACGGAATTCTGGTATTCCATACTTCAATACGCCGCCGATTTCATGCAACGCCTCAAATACATAGACATCATAACCGCGCTTGGCCATGTCGCCGGCAAAGCTCAATCCGGCAGGACCTGAACCGACAACAGCCACCTTTATGCCGTTTGACGGTGCGAGTTCGGGCATAGACATGTTTCCGCTTTCACGCTCATAATCAGCCGCAAAGCGTTCAAGATAGCCGATTGCGACGGCTGGTTCGTTCATCTTTAAGTGTATACAACGGCTTTCGCACTGCTTCTCCTGCGGACATACACGGCCGCAAACGGCAGGCAGGGCTGATGTATTCTTCAACACTTTGGCTGCGGCAAGGAACTGTCCGCGCTCTATGTTCTTTATGAATGACGGGATATCAATACTTACGGGGCATCCTTCAACGCACGTAGGCTTTGCGCAATCAAGGCATCTCTTCGCCTCGACAAGAGCCATTTCCTTAGTCAGTCCCTTGTTGACCTCCTCGTAGCGTGTGGTTATCCTGTATGAAGGTTCAAGCTCGGGCATCACCACACGCTCTATCGCAGTACGCTCCTTAGGCTTCATCGACGCGCGCAAAGCCTTGCGCCATTCAGCATTACGGTCGGTCAACACACTCAACGGTTCATCTGTCGGTGTGACGTCCATAGACTCTTCCGCGCCCAATGCAGATGCAGGCACATTGTCTTTCTCCACATTCACCGTCCCAAGATGCTCCTCAAAGTGCTCCATCTCCTCTTGTTCAGCACGCTTGAACGTACCCATACGCTTGAACATCTCGTCCCAATCGACAAGAGCACCGTCAAACTCGGGGCCGTCTATGCAGACGAACTTGGTCTTTCCGCCTATGGTAAGACGGCAAGCACCGCACATGCCGGTGCCATCAACCATGATGGTGTTAAGCGAAACGTCGGTCGGGATATTGTATTTCTGCGTGAGCAAGCAGCAGAACTTCATCATTATAGGAGGCCCGATGGCAAATACCTTGTCTATATGTTCCTGCTTGATGAGTTTTTCCACGCCTACGGTAACCACTCCCTTTTCGCCGTAAGAACCGTCATCAGTCATTATTATAAGCTCGTCACTGCTTGCACGCACCTCGTCTTCCAGTATAATAAGGTCCTTATTGCGACCTGCAATGACTGAAAGCACACGGTTGCCTGCGGCCTTCAACGCCTTGACTATCGGCAACATAGGAGCTACCCCCACTCCACCACCGGCGCAGATAACCGTTCCATATTTCTCTATTTTTGTAGGATTCCCAAGCGGACCGACAACATCTGTTATATAATCACCTTCATTCAAAAGGCACAGTTTGGTGGAAGAGAGGCCTACTTCCTGTACAACTATGGTTATAGTGCCTTTCTCCGGGTCGGCATCGGCTATCGTCAAAGGCATACGTTCGCCCTTGTCGCCTATCCTTACAATGACGAAATTGCCAGCCTTACGGCTCTTTGCGATAAGAGGTGCCTCTACCTCAAAAAGAAAAACTTTCTCAGAAAACTGCTTTTTTCGGATAATCTTGTTCATAGTATAACGGGGTTATAAGGTATTACGGTTGTAAGATTATAAGGTTTGAACATATCAAAATAAAGTTTGTATAACCTCATAATCCTACAACCGCACGACCTCAATTAGAAATTCTTATCGTCAAGCATCTCGAAACCACAATAAGGGACAAGCGCCTTAGGCACGCGTATACCTTCAGGGGTCTGGTTGTTTTCGATGATTGCGGCCACTATGCGCGGCAGGGCGAGAGCCGAACCGTTGAGCGTATGGCAAAGTTCCGGCTTCTTAGTCTCGGGATTACGGTAACGGCACTTCAAGCGGTTGGCCTGGTAACTCTCAAAGTTGCTTACCGACGAAACCTCAAGCCACTTCTTCTGCGCGGCACTGTAAACCTCAAAATCATAGCATATAGCAGAAGTGAAGCTCATGTCGCCACCGCAGAGACGGAGTATATGGTAAGGCAACTCCAGCTTCTGGCACAAGCCTTCTACATGAACCAACATCTCTTCAAGCGACTTGTATGAATGTTCCGGTTTGTCTATGCGCACCAACTCCACCTTGTCAAACTGGTGAAGACGGTTCAGTCCGCGCACATCCTTACCGTAAGAGCCAGCTTCACGACGGAAGCATGCCGAATAAGCGCAATACTTAATAGGCAAATCCTTCTCGTCAAGTATCACGTCACGGAAGATGTTTGTCACAGGGACTTCGGCCGTAGGAATAAGATAGAGGTTGTCAAGATTGCAGTGATACATCTGCCCCTCCTTGTCAGGAAGCTGTCCTGTACCATAGCCGGATGCCTCGTTCACCACATAAGGCGGCTGTATTTCAAGATACCCGCTCTTGCGCGCCTCGTCAAGGAAAAACGCCTCAAGCGCCCTTTGCAGACGCGCCATCTTTCCTATATATACAGGGAAACCTGCGCCGGTGATTTTTACGCCGAGGTCGAAATTTATCAGATTGAACTTCTTGCACAAATCCCAGTGGCACATGGCATCAGCCGGAAGTTCGGGTATCACGCCACCTTCCTTTACCACAACATTGTCTGACGCATCCTTGCCTTCAGGCACATCGTCATTTGGTATATTAGGTATAGTGCACAACAACTCGGTCAGTTTCCTTTGCGTCTCAGCCAGTTCATGGTCAAGTTCCTTGGCTGTTTCTTTCAACTTAGATACACTTTCCTTTACGGCATTGGCTTCGTCATTCTTCTTTTCCTTCATCAGACGGCCAATTTCGGCAGCCAGTTTCTTGCCTTCCTGCAAGTTCTTGTCAAGCTGCTGCTGCGTCTGCCGCCTTGTCTTGTCAAGTGCCAGCACATTGTCAATCGCTTCCTTCGCACCATTGAAGTGTTTTTTCTCCAATCCTTTGATTACCCGTTCAGTCTCTTCACTGATAAGTTTAAGTGTAAGCATATATTTATTTTTTAGTCTACAGATTACGGACAGCCATACAAAACCACTTGTACGCCTGCGCTACATTGCCTGCAAAATTACAAAATATTCCATTAAGCCGGCATACAAAAACGGCAAAAATCCCAAATCTCGTAAGAGAAATGGGATTTTTGTTGTTTGTTTGGAATAAATATAAACTCTTTTTATTTAAGCTTCGGTTTCAGGTATTACCGACACAATGCTCTTGTCACGGCGACCTTTGTGGAAGTTAACCACACCGTCAACCAGCGCGTAAAGCGTGTCGTCTTTGCCAATACCAACGTTCTTGCCGGGGTTGTGCTTCGTACCACGCTGGCGAACGATAATGTTGCCTGCGATGCACTTCTGGCCGCCCCAGATTTTAACGCCTAACCTTTGAGAAGCCGATTCACGTCCGTTCTTCGAACTACCTACACCTTTTTTATGTGCCATTTCCTTGTTCCTCCTAAGTTTAAGCGATTACTTCTTTGATTTTAACCTCAGTGAATTGAGCGCGGTGACCGTTCTTCTTACGGTAATCCTTTCTGCGCTTCATCTTGAACACGATGACCTTGTCACCCTTTACAAGAGGATTCACAACCTCACACACAACCTTGGCGCCGTCTACTGTCGGAGCACCTACCTGTACTGAACCATCCTTGTCGACAAGCAGTACCTTGTCGAACTCAACAGCCTGGCCTTCCTCCACATTCCTCATGTGGTGTACGAACAGCTTTTTACCTGCCTCGGCCTTGAACTGCTGACCGTTAATTTCTACAATTGCGTACATTTTATTATATTAAACGGGTTTTTCCGTAAGGCGCATGGCATTTGCCATAACTTGCTCAAGCCTTTGCGGACTAAATCGGCTGCAAAATTACATCAAATAATCTAAACTGCCAAATTTTATCAACGCAAAAGAGTTAAATAACCTAACATCGGGCCGTCAAATATCCATTAATCTTTTCAAAAACATCCTACATCCAACAATCTTTACAATAACACATGCAATATCAAAAAGACACCACATATCATAATATGCTTGCACTTTGATTTCCGTTGACGCTCTACAACAACGGTATTTTGAAACGGGAAACAAATGGATGAAAATACGCCGGATTTAAGTGTGCAAACACAAAGTCCACAAAATCAATGCCTTGGAACAACGGAGCATCCTTGTGTGCAGAAAAAGCACGTGCAAAAAACATAAAAGCGGCAGAAAACAGGCTTAATTAATGGTATTTACCACCATCAAACGGCATTATTTACAATTGCAAGACACCGCATATTGCATTACATTTGACCATGTTTCGTACAAGTATTGACCGTATTCCACACAAAGAACAGTCACAAAACGCACCGCCAATAGCGGTAAACCAGCATCAAGTCATCCTATTTCTGCAATAATGACATGAATTCCCCAATTGACAATATGCCAAATTTTACCCCGATTTACATTACAGACCGTGAACCTGGATATTACGCAACAAGACACCGGCAACATACAAAGCTGCACAAACAAACATACGGCAACAAATAAAAACGTTCATCATTTTTATGAAAAACCAATGTACACATAAACATAATTTTATCTGAATACGGACACATTGTCATGTATTTTTATTATTTTTGCATCGTAAATATTACTCCGATAAAGCCTTAACATTCAACATCAAACAGAAACATATGCTTAAAACAAAAATCATATCACTGGCAATGCTCTTGCTTTCCGCCAACATCGCGGCACAGGCGCAAACGAGAAAAAACGCGAAAAAGGCGAAGGCCGAAGTGGAAATGACCGAAAAGGAGGAGCTGGCCGAAGAGCAATACCAGTCGATGCTGCTCTCAACGGCACAGGTAATGTTCATCGACAGCGTAGTGGTTGACTCAGCCGACTTCATCAGCAAGATACCACTCAACAAGGAGTCGGGACGCATAGGCACCACCGGCGCGCTGGCAAAGACGGCAAGTACGCCCGAAGGCGGCGCATACATCAACGAGTTTGGCAACAAGATGTTCTACTCTAAAGCCGACGCTGACGGCCGCTTCAAGCTGTACTCCACTGACAAGCTGGGCGGACAGTGGACTGTGGGGAGGCTCGTCAACGAATTCGGCAGCGAATTCGAGGACATAAATTACCCCTACATGATGGCCGACGGCACAACGCTTTACTTCTCGGCAAAAAGCAAAGAAGGACTTGGAGGATATGACATATACGTAACACGATTCAATACCGACTCTGCGAAATTCTACCGCCCGGAAAACATCGGACTGCCGTATAACTCGAAAGCCAACGACTATTACTGCGTAATCGACGAGTTCGACAACATAGGATGGCTCGTAACCGACCGCCGCCAGCCCAAAGGCAAGGTGTGCATATACACCTTCGTACCGGCCGACACGCGTACAACCTACGACGGGGACATCATCGGAGAGGAGAAGCTGAAAGCCCTTGCTGACATAACAAGCATAAGCGACACATGGACGGACAAGGCCAAGCTGCAAGCCGCACGCAACAGGATAAACGGCCTGAAGGCAAGAGGGAATGAGACGAAGGCCAACAGGATGGCCTTCGTCATCAACGACAACACCGTATATACAAGCCCTGACGACTTCAAGTCGCCTGCCAGCCGTGCGCGCTTCAACAAGCTGCAACAAATGAAGGAAGCCGCCGACGACATGGCGGAAAAACTTGAAACACTGCGCCAAAACTACTCTTCGGGCAACACTTCAACAAAAAGACGGCTCGCCAACGACATTATCTCAATGGAAAAGCAGCTCGAACAGTTGCAATCATACATCCACGAAGCGGAGAAGGAAATACGCAACGCGGAAAACATGCAGCTAAGACAAGGGCAATAAGACAGACCTGGCAATGACGCAACATCATCCCCACCGCAGGGCTAATACATATTACTTCTATAAAAACAAAGCTTATGGAAAAACGATATTTCGCCGAATCAGAGCTAATCATCAACTCTGACGGCAGCGTGTTCCACCTGCACGTAAAGCCTGAACAACTGGCCGACAAAATAATACTGGTAGGCGACCCGGGACGCGTAAGCCTCGTAGCATCGCACTTCCAGATGAAAGAATGCGAAGTGGAAAGCCGCGAGTTCCGAACCGTTACCGGAACTTATAACGGAAAGCGCATTACCGTAACCTCTACAGGAATAGGCTGCGACAATATCGACATCGTACTAAACGAGATGGATGCCTTGGCAAACATCGATTTTAATACACGCACGGAGAAACCCGACTTGCGCCGACTCGAAATAGTAAGGATTGGCACTTGCGGCGGCCTACAGGCTTATACGCCCGAGGGAACGTTTATCTGCTCGGTCAAGTCGGTCGGCTTCGACGGCCTGCTTAACTTCTATGAAGGCCGCAACGCCGTGTGCGACCTGCCCATGGAGCGCGCCCTGCTCAACCATCTCGGATGGAGCGGCAACATGTGCGCCCCTGCTCCATACGTCATCGATGCCGACCAGGAACTTGTGGAGCGCATCGCAGGCGATGACATGGTACGCGGCGTCACCGTGGCGTGCGGCGGATTCTTCGGACCGCAGGGCCGCCAGCTGCGCGTGCCGTTGGCCGACCCCCGTCAAAACGAGAAGATTGAAAGTTTTGAATACAACGGACTGAAAATCACAAACTTCGAGATGGAAAGTTCGGCACTTGCCGGACTGGCACGCCTAATGGGCCACAAAGCCATCACGTGCTGCATGGTCATAGCCAACCGCCTGACAAAGAAAAGCGATACCGGATATAAAAGCCATATCGATGATTTAATAAAGCTTGTGCTTGACAGGATTTGACCTTAACCGCTTAACTGATGAAAAAACACCTTATTATATTATGCCTGTCGCTACTGTACGCACATGCGGCTTTCGCCCAATACGACTTTCTGCGGCCGGTTAAGGACTCCATACCCGGCGGATACGACTTTTGGGTATATACTCCACAAGATTACTATTATTCGCTTGACAACACACCCGTTATAATATTCCTGCACGGACGCAGCCTATGCGGACGAAACCTGAACAGGGTCAAACGCTACGGACCGCTTGACGCCATCGTAAAGGGACGCCAAATAGAAGCTCTTGTGCTTGTTCCGCAAAACCCTGGCGGCTCATGGAATCCTGACAAAATCAACGATATGCTTGAATGGACAAAAAGACATTATCCGATGGATTCCACACGTGTTTACGTAATAGGCATGAGCCTCGGAGGATATGGTACGCTCGATTTCGCCGGAACATATCCTGACAAAGTAGCTGCCGCCATGGCTCTATGCGGAGGAAGCACACTTAAAGATACAAGTGGATTAGGCAAACTGCCACTCTGGATTATGCACGGCACAGCTGACCGTGCCGTTCCGATAAAACAATCAAAAATCATTGTTGAACAACTGCAAAAAGACGGCAATGACAAACGACTGCGCTACGACTGGCTCAAAGGAGCGTCACACGGTGCTCTTGCCCGCATCTTATATATGACAAAAACATACGATTGGCTGTTCTCACATTCGCTGATTGACAAAGACCGACCGGTAAACAAGGAAATAGATATAAACAAATCAGACCTGTCAAAAGCCTATAATGACATGATTTCAGGTGCTCCTGACCCCGAAGTGGTTTACGACAAAACCATTTATTAAATTCAAATCCTTCAAGAAAACAAACAACGAATCGGCCGGATGAACAGTTCATCCGGCCGATTCGTTGTTTGTTTTTACTTTTTATTCTTTAGAAGAACATATAACGATTATCCTTTACGCCTGCCTTAAAATAAAGCTCCTGCATAAAGTTGCCAGCATACTGCATAACCTTCTGACGCTGACGCTGTTCATATTCTTTCTCATTAAACTTGACAGGGCGTGTCTTCTTGCCTGTTACTTGGAACAGATAAACACCACCGTAGCCCTTGACCGGCTGTGCACAGAATTTGCCCTTACCAATAGCAGCTACCGCACCGCTCAAAGCCGGCTCGCTCATACCTGTAGACTGGACAAACACCGGAGCGGCAAATGTCACCTGGTTGACCGTTGACACCTTGGCACCTTTGCCCTTTGCGGCAGATATACTCTTTACGCCCTTGGCCTGAGCCATAAGCATTTCAGCCTTCTTGTCACGTACAACCTCGCTCCTTACATAGTTCTTAACACTCTCGTCATCAAGCTGACGATAACCTTCTTTGTTTATTTTCGTCAGAACAACAACCAAAAGATGGTCATTATCTCCACACTCGTAAAGCGGTGAAACTTCGTTCTCCTTGGCACCGAACAACCACTTCATAGCCTCGCGTGTATCACTGACACCTGCCAAATAATGCTCCGAATTGCGAACATCAGCACGCTCCCTTACCGTGTATCCATACTTGGCGGCATTCTTCTGCATTGCTTCAAGAGTTTGGTTCTCGCTGACAAAACGGCTGAAATTGTTGTATGCAGCAGAATAAGTATCCTTGGAGAACTCTATAGGCTTCTTTATTACAGCAGCAACATACTTGCTTGTCATCGCCCTGCGGTCTGTCACCTGAAGTATTATATTGCCTTGTGTAAACTTGATGTTCTTGGTTTCGTTGACACCAAGTGTATTGAGTGCCTGTATGTAATTCCTTGTATCATTATCCATTGAAGGAGCATTTTGATACTGTGCAGAAGTTATCCAAGTCTTCTCGCCTGTCTGTCCATATTTCTTTGCAACAGCCTCGAAGTCAGCACCAGCCTGCAATGCCGTATAAATACTGTCTGCCCTCTTAACCGCTTCATCAGCAGTAGTGCCGCCGACCTGTATTGCACGGAACTGAACAGAGTCAGGAAGTTCAGTCTTTGAGATAAGTTTTATCACATTAAGCGTATTGTCCGACTTGTTTTCTACCGGTGTAGTAGTTGCACCAACAGCAACGGAATCAAGACGTGCGGCAATATCTGACGGGAAAGCAGCCTTTGTCTGCGGTATTCCGAGATAAGCGATAACAGAGCCGCTCTTCCTTATTATACCTGAAGGGTCTACCGTATCACGCAATGCTTTCATGTATTCGTTTACGGTCTTGTCAAGAGCCTTACGGTCAGCCTGCGACGGAACGACCTGGTAATCTACATACTTGATTGAGCGTGTCTCGTCATACTGCCTAAAACGAGGCTTCAGTTCCTCATACTTAGCCTTGAGGTCACTCTCCGTTATCTTGACTTTGTTGTCGTTAATAGATGAATATGCAAACGCTGCAAGCTGAATGTCGCTTTCTTGGTTCTCATCATTGTAAGCCATCTTGGCTGAAACCGGATTGGAAAGCAAGCAGCCGGCAAATAGCGTCTGATACTTCTGTGCAAGCAGTTGCTGACGCAAAGATTTTTCGACAAAAGCCCAGAAATCATAAAGATTACGGTATTGGTCAGCCATCTGCGCGCTCGTTCCCTGTGCCTGCTTGTATTCAGCAAGAAACTGCTTTAGCATGTTTGCATCAAAACGTCCGGTCTGCCTATTGACGAAAGGTGTTTGCAAAAGCATCGGGTGAGTTCCCAAATTAAGCACATTCTGCAATTCCTTATCAGTGACTTTAAGCCCAAGCTTTTCAGCTTCATGGTTGATGATTTCGTTTTGGACAAACGTATTCCATACAACATCATTAACTTGGTTGAGCTCTTCGTCTGTAAGGTTGTCACGCCCTTGTGTCATCCTTATGACGTTAGTATACTCGTCAACAAGCTTCTGAAAGTCCTGCACGTTGACTTTGTCACCTAAGACCTCGCCTACTTGAGCTCTCCGTTCATTGCTTACACTATCGCAAGAACGGAAAAACTCTTCGGCAATAAACGCAAAAAGGGCAAGACCTATCACGCAGATAAGTATTACGCCTTTGCTTCTGATTTTTCCTAATACTGCCATTATTACAATTATTTATTTTTTTAGTTTATTCAATTTGGATTTATCATATTGCAATTTAGCGCACAAAATTACAAAAAAGAAAACAAAAACAATTATTTTTCAGATAAAAAGTTGTCCTCATGGCGTGTTTAAACTGATTTGAATTGTTTTTAGCGTGTTTTCCTTGCTGACGGCGTAGTGGGCAATCTCTTCTTCGCCTTAACGGTATCAGGAGCCGTCAGGATGCTGTCTCCTTCACTCTCGACAACACCACCCTTTACGAAAGAGCCCTTTGAATTGGTTATCGTGTACTTGGTCATGCGCTCGTCACTACGGAAATAAGTCCCCTCCATTTCCCTTTCAGGCGTTACAAGACGTGAATACTTGTAGCTGTAAAGTTCGTGCTTGTTTTGGTCCCAGTACAACTCTTCGCTCGAGAAACGAAGCCCCTCGATATTCCTTACACGTACACGTCCGTGCAGCTCCCAAAGCTTTTCCTGGTCAAAATAATACGCCGTGTCACACTGTATGTATGCCTCAACATGAAACTTGGGGTCGAATTGTTCAAGAAACAGCCCTTTCTCGAAAATCCAGCGTGAAGGATTCTTCGCTTGGTTCACTTCCCAACACTCGGCTACAATGCGGTATTTCATCATGCCCGAATCCGAAACAAGCATGTTTACACCGTATGTCACCATCGTAGAAACCGAATCCTTGGGATTGACGGCAGGCGCAATGTGCTCTTGCCTTTCCTGGCAAGCAAGAAAGGCGAACACAAGAACGAGTATGAAGGGGCTTGACTTCAAGTTGCTTAAAACATTAAAACACCGTCAATCTACCTTCCACTTCATGAACCAACGCTCGTTGAACGTTATGCCGATGTTGATGCGGAACGTGTTTTCCTTAAGCAAACCGGTTGCGGCGGAACGCACCCACTGCCCCGAAATGTTAAGCATCGAGCGGTTGTTGTAGGCGTTGATGATAGGAATACCGAAACCTATGCTTGCGCTTATTTCCCCGGGGCCGTCCTTGCCGTTGACTTTATAATAAGGTGTGGCATACGACATGCCCGCGCGGAAGCGTATCCTGTCAAAGAACCTGCGGCTCATGGCATTGTTGCAAAACTCGCCTCCGAACGTCACCTTGTACCTGTCTGAATAATATCCGGCAACAGGCTCATACGACTGAACATCATTTATAACCCTGTAAACGGGGAACTCCAAACTTCCCCAGTTCTGGTATGTGAAGTCGGCTCCGAGCTTCAGGCGGTCGTTATGATTCCATGACAGGCCGGCTCCGAACGATATAGGCAGCTCAAGTCCGTTATTAACGGTAAACGAAGTTGTGTCCGCCACGCCAGTCATGGTATTGTTGGATATCACCATGCACGTAGGGTCGGCATTCAGCTTATGCCCCATGCCGTATGTAAGTCCCACGGTCAGAGCGTTTTTCTTGTTTATATTCACTGAATACTGCAAGCCGAAATCGAGCTTATAGCTGCTTACCGTAGCCGTGTAATACTTTGAGAGGGTATTGATGTAGTTGTCTGTATAACTGTTGATGACCGAGCGGTCGATGTCTCCCCAAAGGTAAGACACGTTAGCACCGACAGACAAGCCTTTGAGGAATTCCCATCCCACGCCTACATAAAACTGATGTATACCGCCGCTACCGTTATACGTATTGACATAAGCCGAATTCCTGTCATTGTTAAGATAGCCGGCAATTGAATAATTGTAGCCTACATTGGTAAGCGGCACTATACCGAAGCTGACACCCACATGCTTGAATGCCCGGAACGCAGCCACGGCATATTCGAAGTCGGCGTTCTTCGCATTCTTCTTCTGGCCGTTCTCCTCGAAGTTGGTTATCTGCCCTGACAGTCCAGCGTCAAAGATGAACGTCAGCGAATCCAAAGCCGAATATGACGCCGGATTTATATAATTCACCTGATTGTGTTCCCTGAAACCTAATCCCAAACCGTTCATTCCGCGGTTGAAGCCGCTCGACTGTTCGTTCAACAAGCCCAATCCGTACTGGCTGTAAGGCGAATTGGTGCCGCTTTGGGCCGCTGCCGGGATGATGCAAACCGACGCCAACACGACGGCGCATAATGCTCTTTTATAAAAACTCATTTTCTTTCTAAATATTCTGTTAGGCCCGAACGGACGACAAAATCGCCTGCAAAGATGGGCATTTTTTCCGAAAAAAACAAATCGGCACACGCCTCTGCGGTTAAATAAACAAAAAGTTTAGGATATTTTGCAAATACCCGTCACATTTTATCTACCAATCATGCGCACCGGCGTTCATGCCATGCTGCAAGACCGCATTACGACACTTGAAACGATGGTGCAAGCAAGGCGTTTTGCGAAAGACGGCCTTTGGCCATGCGAAAGACTGTCTTTCATGTTCTCAAAGACGGCCTTTTATCACGCGAAAGACGGCCTTTTGCAAAGCCGTCGGCAAATACCTGCAAACCAACGAGTTACGCATTACCGTGTAATCAATCGCAAGTGTACGGCCTTACAACCGGACTACACACTGCAAACAGGCACAGCCCGGCACTCGTTTACAGGCTGCAAAATTACAGAAAATCTCTGGAATATCCGCCGAATTGCAGCAGATTAACGCAACAGAATTTGATAATTAGGGAGTTAGAAGAAAAACGCAGAAGTTGGGCAGACAGTTGAAAACCGTCTTAAAGCAGATTAAAGCAAAAGAACGGTTTCCTAATCATTACCCGATGAAAGTGCAGATTTAACAGTCCCTGTTTCATTT
>CASFNA010000020.1 GCA_949295905.1 uncultured Prevotellaceae bacterium | reverse complement strand
TGCGGCGGGGCCCCACCTCTTCCCATTCCGAACAGAGAAGTTAAGCCCGCCTGCGCCGATGGTACTGCGATGCGATGCGGGAGAGTAGGAGGCCGCCTTCTTTCAGCCGGGCCTCCCCGAAGGGTTACACTTCGGGGAGGCCCTTTTTTGTGTCCGCCACTCTCACTGGGGAGTACTGGGAGAACTGGGAGGACTGGGGACATCGGGAAAACAGTGTGGGATTGAAAGAGTGTCTTGTTCCCAGTGGTATTCAATGTTCGTGCAGAATGTAATCAAATAGGTCGAAGTTTTTAAATCCCATGTTTTTTAGTGTATTTATGCTTGCTTCGCGCTGCTTTTCATTGTTGTAGTTAAGGATGAGCGGCAGGCGGATTGTTATATGTTCCTGCGGCGTGTGTGCAGCGAGTAGTTTCAGGTTTTCGATTACTTGTTCGTTGCTTTTTCCTGTGTAATTGTGATAAATGTGACCGTCCATGTCCTTGATGTCTATGTACCAGTGGGCGATGTGTGGCAATAGCTTTTCCATGTAGTTGTGTTCTACGTTGAGCGAGGTCTCGATGCAGATGTTCCATTCTTGCGGAACGATGCGGCAAAAGTCGTGGATGAACTCGCTGTAAAGCAGCGGTTCGCCGCCGCCGAAGGTCACTCCGCCGCCAGTGGCAAGGAAGTAGAGGTTGTCAACTGACATTTCTTCATACAGTTCTTGCGGAGTAATGGTGCGGCAGACCGTATCGTTGGGTAGGCATTGCGGATTGAGGCAATACTTGCAACGAAGCGGACAGCCGTGGAAGGCCGCGAGCGTGGTGACGCCTTGTCCGTCGGTGGCGATGCGGTGGCGTTCAATGCCGATAATAGGTGCTTTCATGTACACAAAAGTATGTTTTTTATTCCATATTGTGTGTATTTCTTTGCTTTTATTTCTTTTCATGACTGTTTTTCTTATTTTTGCAATAAAATGGAGCGGAATATGAACAAAGGCAAGTCAGTTTGTAACGTGTTGAAGGACGTGAGGAAGGCAATTACCGATGCCAACGGCATAAAATATGAGCCTGCGGAGTGCGGTTTCGATGGCGAATGCCGCGGAACGTGCCCGGCGTGCGAGGCCGAAGTGCGCTACATCGAGCACGAGCTGAAGCTGCGGAGATTGGCCGGTAGGGCTGTGACCGTGGCCGGTATAGCCTTGGGCGCGGCGGCTTTGTCGGCTTGCGGCAGCGATGTTATGGAGCATTTGGGTCAGGAGCAGACGGCGGTCAAGGCCGACAATGCTGATAAAGTGTTCGGAATGGTTGAGGAACAGCCGAGCTTTCCCGGCGGTCAGGCGGCCTTGATGAAGTATATTGAGGAAAACATGAGATGTCCAGACCCAGAAAGCGACGCTTCGGGGAGAGTCATAGTTCAGTTTGTTATAGGTAAAGACGGGACGATAAAAGACCCGAAGGTGGTTCGTGGAATAACCCCGGCGCTTGATGGAGAGGCGCTGCGCCTGGTGCGGAATATGCCGAAATGGAAGCCGGGAAAGCAGATGGGAGAGGCTGTCGATGTGCGTTATACGCTGCCGGTAACGTTTAAGTGGAAATAACTACATGACGCGTTAAAGTGAGTTTGTTAACTTGTTGACAATCAATAAGATAGATGTGATGCTGTAAAAGGTGGCCTTTCGCATTGCGAAAGGCCACCTTTTGTGTTATAATATATGGTCTTTTGCAAGGCGAAAGATGCTCTTTTAGAGGGAGGGCGGGGAGAACTGGGAGGACTGTGAAGACTGGTTGGGAGGTTGGGGAGTTCTGGGGAGAGTGAGAAGGAAGTGATTAGAAGGGTGGTTGTGGCTACGGGCGTGGCGGCGGTTGGCGGCTTGCCGCCGCTTATTTCCTTAGCTCTATGCGGAAGGTTGTGCCCCGTCCAGGCTCCGAACTCTTTACGAAGATGCGGCCTTTGTGGTATTCCTCGACTATGCGTTTTGCCAAGGAGAGGCCCAGCCCCCAGCCGCGCTTCTTGGTGGTGAAGCCCGGGCGGAACACGTTGCGCAGGTCTTTCTTGCGTATTCCTTTGCCCGTGTCGGTCACTTCTATTACCGCCTTGTCTGCCGTTTCGTCGAGGTGAAGGGTTATTGTGCCGCTGCCCTCCATTGCGTCAACGGCGTTCTTGCACAGGTTTTCTATTACCCATTCGAACAGCGAGGCGTTCATCCTGATGATGATGTCGCCCTCGGGAAAGTCTTTTACGAACCTTACTTTCTGCGAAGTGCGGCGGTCCATGTACTCGATGACGTGCTCCATCACCTCCGTCAGGCTCGCCGGGACGGGCTCGGGCAGCGAGCCGATTTTCGAAAAACGGTCGGCTATTAGCTCGAGACGGCGCACGTCCTTGTCCATTTCAGGTATTAGCGCGTCGTCGGGATAGCTCTCTTTCAGTATTTCCGTCCAGGCCATGAGGCTCGATATGGGCGTGCCAAGCTGGTGGGCGGTCTCCTTCGACAAGCCAACCCACACCTTGTTCTGCTCCGCCCGTTTGGATGTGAGCAGGGCGAAGATAGCCACAACGACGAAGAGCATCACCACTCCGAGCTGTATGTAGGGGTAGGCGGCGAGGCGGCGCAGCATCACCGAGTCGTCATAACACACGTCAATGTAGCCGTCGTGCGCGCCTTCGCCCAGCTTAATCCTGATATATCGTCCGTCTGCCAGCAGCCGCCTGGCCAGCGTTCCGGCCTGTTGCAGGCTGTCGGCGAGCGTCTTTCCGTCGAGCTTCACGTTCCTGAAGGTCTGCACTTCACCGTGTGCGCCGGTCACGATTACGGGTATTGTGTTGTTCTCGTTGATTACCTTGAGCACCAAATTAAGGTCGGTTGTCTCGTCGGCCATGTTTAGCGAGCGCATCGCTTCCGCCCAAATCTCCATCTTGTTGCGCTCCTCGGCCTTCAGCTCGCGCACGAGCGAATCGGACACAACGAGCGAGGCCACGGCTATGAGCACCGCCGCCACCACGAGGATGATTTTCACATGGCGTATTCTGTCAGTCCATTGCATATATCCATATAACGCTCCCGGGGCGGTAATATTGTTTGTTTGCGGTTATGGGGTTATACGGTTATGCGGTTATGCGGTAGGTTTTAGGGTTGTGATGACTGCTGAAAACCGTATAACCGCATGACCGTACAACCCAAAAACCATCCAAAACATACAACAATAGTTAAATAACGAACTCTTTTAGTTTAATTTCCTGCAAAACATTTGGTGGTTACTAAAAGTTTTAGTTACTTTGCGGTGTAAACGAAAAAACACAGACTATGAAACCGCTTACAGTCAAGGAAGAGGAAATAATGAACCTTTACTGGGAACGTGGGGCGATGCACATACGCCAGCTTCAGGCCTTGTATGACGACCCGAAGCCGCATGTCAACACGCTGTCAACCCTCGTCCACATACTTGAGGACAAGGGCTTCCTCGCTCATGAGGCCGTTACGCCGCGCTGCTACAAGTATTACCCCGTGCTCACGCGCGACGATTACCGCCGCGGCACGCTGGGCAACGTCGTCAACAAGTTCTTCAACAAGTCGTACCTCGGCGTTGTCTCCGCCCTCGTGAAGGAAGAGAAAATATCGGTGGACGACCTGCGCGAACTGATTAAGAAGGTTGAGGAGGGGAAGTGAAAAGTAAAAAGGTAAAAAAAGTAAGAAGGTTAACTTTGGCTTTGCCCTTGCTTCTTCGATGCTGAATAGACCTTAAAACCTCATAACCTTAAAACCTGATAACCGCAAAATCGCTATGGGACTGTTTTTCATATATTCGCTAAAAGTTGCGCTGTGCCTCACGGCGTTCTACCTGGTTTACAAGCTGCTGCTTAGCCGCGAGACGTTTTTCGGCTTCAACCGGGCGGTGTTGTTGGGCATCATAGGTGTGTCGTTGCTGCTGCCGTTGGTGCGTTTCACGGTGGAGAGCGCGCCCGAGCCGGTCGGCGGTTTCGTCATAGTGGAAGACATTGTGATGCAGGCCGTGGCGGCGGATGCTCCTGCGTTCAGCCTGACCGCAGCCTCGGTGTGCTTCGCAATATATATAATAGGTGTGGCGTTCTTCGCCGGTCGCGAGGCGTGGTCGCTCCTCTGCCTGCGCAGGATGCTGCGAGGCGGCCGAGTGGTGAGCCGTGACGGCGGGGTGAAGACAGTCGTAGTGAAGGCCGACGTGTCGCCGTTCAGCTGGATGGGCAGCATCGTCGTCAGCGAGAAAGACTATCGCGACCGTCCCGAATACATACTCCTGCACGAGCGCGCCCACATCGCCGGGCGTCACTCTTGGGACATCCTGCTGTGCGACGTGCTCATCGTTTTCCAGTGGTTCAATCCCGCAGCGTGGCTCTTGAAGGCCGAACTGCAAAGCGTACACGAGTATGAGGCCGACCGCCGGGTGCTCTCCTCGGGCGTCAACGCCGCCGACTACCAGCTTCTGTTGATACGCAAAGCTGTTGGCGACAAGCTCTTTTCAATGGCAAACAATCTAACCCAAAGTTCACTTAAAAAACGAATTACTATGATGCTAAAAAAGAAATCAAATCCGTGGAGCCGCGCGCGTATGCTCGTTGCCATCCCGGTTGCGGCTGTAGCCGTAGTGGCTTTCGCCACGCCTAAGGCCGAGAGTCTGAGTAATGTAATCGAAAGCGAGAGCGACGCTCTTGTAAGTAAGGTAGTGCCTGTCGTCAAGGCGCAGGCCGACGGGTTTTCGCAGGTCACAACGGAGATGGCTGCGACAAGTGCCGCGCCAGTAAAGGCGGAAGCCGAAGCGCAGCCTAAGGCCGATGCGCCCGAGGCAATCATGCCCGACGATGACGACAAGGTGTACGATGTTGTGGAGCAGCAACCCGAGTTCCCGGGCGGAAATGAAGGTCTGATGAAGTATCTGCAAGAGACCATCAAGTACCCTGCCGAGGCTGCGAAGCAGGGCATCGAGGGCCGCGTAATCGTGCAGTTCGTTGTAGGCAGCGACGGAACGGTGGGCAATGTCAAGCTTATGCGCCCGGTAAATCCTCTGCTCGACCAGGAGGCTTTGCGCGTAATCAGCGCTATGCCGAAGTGGACTCCAGGTAAGCAGGACGGCAAGCCGGTGGCCGTGAAGTACACTATTCCAGTAACGTTCCGCCAGAACGGCGGCACGGCTGACGGCAAGGCGCAGCCCGACGGACTGAAAGGCAGCATGATAAAAATTAACGGCAAGGTGGCAGCCGGCCCCGTTACGCAGACCATTAAGCTGGAAGGTTCGCCGTATTTTATTGTTGACGGCAAGCACGTGGAGGACATCTCCAATATCAAGCCAGACCAAATCGACCACATAAATGTTTACAAGGACGCGAAGCATACTACCGACAAGTACGGCGACGTGGCAAAGAACGGCGTGATTGAAGTCACGCTCAAGAAGAAATAACACAGCATTAACCTGACTCTCTCATTACAAGGCGTGGCGGCGCGTACGAGCGTAGCCACGCCTTTTTGCGTGCCCTAAAACTGCGGTTTTTGCCGTCTTCGTAATTGCCTGATAATCAATGGCGTTGTAAAAGGCCGTGTTTCGCATTGCAAAACACGGTTTTTTAGCGTGCAATTCATGGCCTTTTGAAATATAAAAGGTGGCCTATTGGGGGCATTCTCAAATCTTTTGTATGGCACAAAAATATTTACCCTTTATTTTATTCATACACCCAATGGATACACCCTACCTTGAGCCAGGCGGTCGGTAATTGTCATTCCGCGCTCCGACGCGGAATCCAGTGTATGCAACCTGGACCGTTTGACACTTTGGATGTTTTCTGGATTCCGCGTCGGAGCGCGGAATGACAATTACCGACCGCCTGGCTCAAGGTAGGGTGTGTTCATTAATAAACTATACATTCCATCCAAAAGCTTTGCGGATGAACCGCGTATTGGAATTTTGCTTGCCGTCGGTTGCAAGTGAAATTATTGTTAATTGTCGAGTCGGCAGGTACGCCGTAACGTGTAAAAGCGTATCTTTGCATTGCTAAAACAAACGGACAAACACATACTTATGCCATGAAATATCAAAGCGTTTATTGTTCCAAAGTAAGGAAGTGCGCGTGTGCGCTCTTCATGTTTTTGTCCTGTGCCGCCGCGTTTGCAGGTGAGGCGCAGGGCGTTACGTCTGTTCCCCGTGTATTGCCGGGGGCTGTGCCCGTTGCGTCCGGCGGCGACGGACTGGAAGATGTTGTGCCGTTGAAGCAGGTGGATGTCCGGCCCGAGTTTCCCGGAGGACGCGAGGCCATGCGCGAGTATGCCGCAAAATACTTCGCCGGCGACAGCCTGAAAGGCAGGCCAAAGTGGACTTTTTACGTCCGTGCGCGCTTTGTCGTCGAGAAAGACGGCAGCGTGACACCCGTCGGGTTGAAGGAACATTACTCTGAAAAGGTTGACAGTGCCGTGCTCCGTATGCTTGCCTCCATGCCCCGGTGGACGCCAGGACGCAAGGATGGAGAGACCGTGCGTACGGGTTATGCCGCGCGCTTTGAAGTGCCGTGCAACCTCGCCTCGTCGGTCACTGTGCCCGAGTTCGTAGGTGGCGAGGACGTTCTCATGAAGTATCTGTACTCCGAATTGAAGAAGCGCGGCGCCACCAAGTACAGTGGCAAGAGGGTGAAAGTGCTGGCGCAGTTTGTCGTCGACAGGGACGGTAGCATCTCCGATGTCCGTATAGTGCGGCACGGACGCGACTGGATGGACAGTGCCGTTTGCGACGTATTGCGCTCCATGCCGCAGTGGAAGCCGGGAACGGTTGACGGCCAGGCGGTAAGAGTAAGGTACACGCTGCCCGTGACGTTCGGCAACAAGTAAGCTATTTTAGACCGAATGGCAATGTTTTTCAGCATTAATTGTGCTTGTATGAAAAATAATTCGTAACTTTGCAGCCCGAAGAATTGTGCCGCCCGTGCCGACGTCTCGCGTTGGCGAAGGGTAAAGGGCACTCTTTGCTGTTTTACATAACCGTGAATATGTACAGTTTAGAGTCCTTGAAAATAGACCTGGCGGGCCTGAAAGAAGGCGTTACGACCTTCGAGTACGACCTTGGCGACGCTTACTTCGAGGCCGTTGACGCCCCCGAAGTGAGGCGTGGCGACGTACACGTAAGCGTCAGCGTGAGCCGTTCGGGCGGCGTGTTCCGCCTCGGCGTGCACACCGAAGGCACAGTCAGTGTGCCCTGCGACGTCTGTCTTGACGACATGGAGCAGCCCGTCTGCGCCGACAACACGCTTACGGCGCGCATCGGAGAAGAATATTCAGAAGACGAAGACCTCATAACCGTCGGCAAGGACGACCCCTTGCTCGACATTTCGTGGTTTGTTTACGAGTTCATAGCCTTGAGCATCCCCATCAAGCACGTGCATACACCTGGAAAATGCAACCCTGCCATGATAAAAGCCCTCGAAGAGCACTCTGCCGCCCGAAGCGGCGAGGGGGAAGACGAACGGCCGGTGGACTCGCGTTGGAGTGAATTGGAAAAATTAAAAACAATAATTAAAGATTAAAGAAAATGGCACATCCTAAAAGAAGACAGTCAAAGACACGTACACGTAAAAGAAGAACCCACGACAAGGCAGTAGCCCCCACATTGGCTGTATGCCCCAACTGCGGAGCCTTCCACGTTTACCACACGGTTTGCCCCACATGCGGCTACTACCGTGGAAAGATAGCTATCGTTAAGGAAGCGGCTGAATAATGGAGAAAATCAACGCTATAATAACCGGCATCGGCGGTTACGTACCCGACTATGTGCTCAACAACGACGAGCTGTCGCGCATGGTCGATACCAACGATGAATGGATTATGACGCGTGTCGGCATACGTGAACGCCGCATACTGACGGAGGAAGGCCTCGGCACTTCATACATGGCGCGCAAGGCGGCCAAGCAACTTATGAAGAAGACCGGTGCCGACCCCGACTCGATTGACGCCGTAATTGTGTCAACATCGACGGCCGACTATCCCTTCCCGTCAACCGCTTCAATCGTCATCGGCAAGCTCGGGCTGAAGAACGCCTTTGCGTTCGACTTCTGGGCGGCCTGCTGCGGATTCCTCTATTCGATGGACGTGGCGGCCTCGATGATACAGAGCGGACGCTATAAGAAAATCATCGTCATCGGTGCGGACAAGATGTCGTCCATCGTTGACTACAAGGACCGCAGCACATGCGCCCTCTTCGGCGACGGCGCGGCGGCCGTTCTTATGGAAGGAACGACGGAGGAAGGCATCGGAGTGAAAGACTCTTACTTCCGTGCCGACGGCAAGGGACTGCCCTTCCTGCACACAAAGGCGGGCGGCTCGGTAAGTCCGGCGTCACATTTCACCGTTGACCACCGCCTGCATTACCTCTACCAGGAGGGCCGCACGGTGTTCCGTTACGCGGTGACGAGCATGAGCGACGACTGCGCCCTCATCGCCGAGCGCAACGGTCTGAACAAGGACAACATCCGCTTCATCGTTCCCCACCAGGCCAACATCCGCATAATAGAGGCCGTGGCAAAGCGCCTCGACCTGTCGATGGACAAGGTCATGGTGAACATCGAGCACTTTGGCAACACCAGCGCGGCGACAATACCGCTTGCGCTTTGGGAGAATGAGCATCTTCTGAAGAAAGGAGACAACCTCATAATGACGGCGTTCGGAGCCGGGTTCGTGCACGGAGCAGCCTATTACACATGGGCTTACGACGGCGCAGGTGCCTCCGTTGCCAAGTAAGGATTACTACGCAAACTTTTATATTGAGCCGTGTCCTGTATGTATCAGGACACGGCTCTTTTTTCGTTTATGCAGCCGTAAATATGCGTTTCACGGCTGTTTATGCTTGCCGTTACGGTTGTTTTTCCGTAACTTTACGCCGTAAACCAATAATATTAGCACTATGAACAGGATTAAGGAAGCCGCGCTGATAGCCATAGGCATCATCGCGTTAGGGCTGTGTATCAAGTCGGGACTTGACAGTATATCCGACAAGGAGCGCAAGGTGACGGTGAAGGGTCTCTCGGAGCGCGAGGTCGAGGCAGACAAGGTGACGTGGCCCATACTGACGAAGGAAATCGGCGACGACCTGCCTGCGCTCTACACGCGCATCAACGCCACCACGGCCAAGGTGAAGGCTTTTCTGAAACAGAACGGAGTGAAGGACGCCGAAATCAGTGTCAACGCGCCCGTGGTGGTTGACATGAACGCTGAACGCTACGGCGTGCAGAACCATGATTACCGCTACAACATAACTTCGACGGTGACGGTGACCTCGCGCAACGTCAAGCTGGTGCGCTCCATCATAGCCAGGCAGGGCGAGCTGTTGAAGCAGGGCGTGGCCGTGGTTGACGGCGGCTACGGCAACGGCGTCGTGTACGAGTATGTGTCGTTCCAGCAGATGAAGCCGAAGATGATGCAGGAGGCCATCAAGAACGCCGAGCAGACGGCGCGCCAGTTCGCCGACAACAGCGACAGCAAGCTCGGCAAAATACTCGACGCGGCGCAGGGGCAGTTCACCATAACCGACCGTGACGGCAACACGCCATACATCAAGAAGCTGCGCGTGGTGTCTACGGTTACTTACTCGCTGAAGGACTGACGGCTTACGGGCTTCCGCCCGTGAAAGTAAGGAAGCTGTTTTGATTTTTTCAATAGTCGGTTTGAGTTGTATGTGTGCCGGAAATCCATTCTGTACGGCAGGAAAAAATCAACTTTGATAAAGTCAAAACAGTTTCTAAAAGGTCACGGAACCGTGCGTTTTACGGTTTCGTGACCTTTTTCAGGCTTGTATTATAGCCTGTGTCTATTATCATCACGTTGCCGTCGGTACCGTAAAATGAGAACAACCGGTCTGCGGTGTTTGCCGTGTCGTCAATGGCAATGTACGGGTTGAGCTGCATGTCTACGTCAAGGCTCCATTCTCCGACCGTTTTCTCTTCGCGCAGTGTCACCATGCCGTTCTCGTCGCCCTCTTCTCCGGCTATTATTCCGGCTGGCCTTTTCATCGTCAGTATATACGTTCCCTGCATGTCTTCGTCAAGTTTCATGTATTCATATACGGTTACGTCGCCGTTCTGTAGCGTGTCGTTTTCCCATTCTCCGATTAGTTTTTCGCCGTACATTTCGTATAGTTGCTGTATGGCTTGAAACCGCGGGGCTGGTTCGGGGGCGTCGTTGCAGGCGCATAGGGCCATAATCGCAATGACTGATAACAATGTATTTTTCATGTCTTGGTGTTTTTTATGTAATCAGGTGTCAAACACATGGTTGACGTTTTGAAGTCAGTCATACTGTTTTCTGTTTCCGCCGCTTTTCCAAAAGGTGGCCTTTTGCCTTGCCGTTAGCCGTCTTTTGCCGTATAAAAGACGGCTTTTTATGTTGTAAAAGGCCACCTTTTGCATGGCGGCTGGCGGTTGGCTCGCATGTGTTACGTAACATGCTGGTTTTCATTAGGTTATGCCGTAATGGCAAAACGGCGTGTCGTGAAAGCCGTACGGCGATGGTATGGTGGGGAAACCATGCCTGCATATATTGTCAACGCCTGGCTGACTGAAAGTCGGCCAGGCGTTGGTTGATGTGTCCCGTCACCGTTGTTTGGCGGCGGTGCGCTCTTCTGTCGCTGCGGCATTTTGACGCGCTCACCGGCTTTTCGCCGTTTGCCGTCTCTTTAGTCGGTTTGCCGTCCTGTTATTTTACGGCAAACTTCCTGACACATGTGCCGCTCTTCGTGGTTACCTTTACCATGTAAACGCCAGGAGTGAACGATGACAGGTCATGGCTGTAATCATGTCCGTTGACTTCAGCTGTTGCCATGTTTGCGCCTGATGCGGAGTAAATCGACACGCTGCTTATCTCGCTTGCATCGCCTGTAACGTAAAGCTTGTTGCCGTTTACGTTCACGCTTGCGCCGGCCTGGTTGTCACTGGTTGTGACGGTGTTGATACTTGCCGGAACATCGCTGACGTACATGCGTATTGCGGCT
>CASFNA010000019.1 GCA_949295905.1 uncultured Prevotellaceae bacterium | reverse complement strand
TGCGGCGGGGCCCCACCTCTTCCCATTCCGAACAGAGAAGTTAAGCCCGCCTGCGCCGATGGTACTGCGATGCGATGCGGGAGAGTAGGAGGCCGCCTTCTTTCAGCCGGGCCTCCCCGAAGGGTTACACTTCGGGGAGGCTCTTTTTTTGTGTCCGCCACTCTCACTGGGGAGTGCTGGGAAGACTGGGGAGACCGGGAGTGATGGAATATCGGGGGTAAATGGATGTTGTTGACCTAAAATCTTGTGCTTCTTAGCATTTTTCTAAAGAATTGTTTGTATTTTTGTGTTTAAAAGATAAGTAGTTATCTTGTTGAATGTAAAAATAGATATTATTCCATTACAATGATAACCAAAGACAGTATAAGAAAGTTGCTATCCATCTTGTGTTTTGAGCAGGATGGCGATGTTTTCATAAAGTCGTATGATGGTGTAGGCTCTCCGCTGAAGGTTGATTTAAGGAACGAGCATTTTCATTACAAAGAGATAGGTATAACAGTAGGCCGTGAGACAACAAGCAATTTTTCCGAACCTGAAAATTTTGTTGTGTTTGAATGTGTTGACCGTCTGCTCTCTATTGGGTACAAGCCGGAGCATATAGAACTTGAACCTGCATGGAAGCTCGGACACACGCAGAAGGGCGGCTATGCGGACATATGGGTGCGGACGTATAGCGGTCTGTCTGATGGTAAGGATGATGATAAGGATTCTTTGTTAATCATAGAGTGCAAGACGTCAGGAAAGGTGTCAGACAAGAAGTCTGACGAGTTTGATGCTGCTTGGCAAGATACTCTTGAAGATGGTGCACAGCTGTTCAGTTACTTTCAACAGGAAAAGTCAACAAAGTTTCTTTGTCTTTATACATCTGATTTTGCAGGGGAAAGCATAAAGCCTGAATATTATCTGATAAATGTGCAGGATAATGAAGAACTGCTGAAAAACAACCCGGAACTGCCTACTTACAAGGCCGCGAAAAACAATAAGCAACTTTTCCGCGTGTGGCATGATACATACCAGTGTGATGCAGCCACGCGAGGCTTGTTTGAACCTGGCATTCAGGCTTACCATATCGGCAAAAACAAATTCTCGATAAAAGACCTTTACCCGATAAGCAATGACGAGATAAAAAAGAAATATAACGAGTTTGCCACAATTCTTCGTCGGCACAATGTCGGGGCGAAGGAAAATGCTTTCGACAAGCTTGTCAACCTGTTTCTTGCAAAAGTGGTTGACGAGACAAACAATCCTGACGACCTGCATTTCTATTGGAAAGGAGCAGCCTATGATGACGACTTTTCTTTGCAAGACCGTTTGCAGAGACTTTATCGTGACGGGATGGAGAAGTTTTTGAACGAGACGGTCACTTATATTGAGAATGAGCAGATTGAGAAGGCTTTTCGTTGGTATAAGAAAGACCCGGATGCTACGATGAAGACCGTAATGGAGTATTTTCGTGCGCTCAAATTCTATTCAGACAACGACTTCTCTTTCATCAGCGTTCACAACGAACGCCTATTTAAGGAAAACGCGAAAATCCTGCGCGAGGTACTGTTGATGCTCCAGAACATCAAGCTGAAGTCTACGGCGGAAGAAGGCCGGGAGACGGAGACCAATCAGTTCTTAGGCGACCTTTTTGAAGGTTTCCTTACAAAAGGTGTGAAGCAGAGCGAGGGGCAGTACTTCACGCCTATGCCGATAGTCCGTTTCATTGTATCATCCCTGCCTTTGGAACAGATTATAGGCCAAAGCGAAAGAATGCCGTCGTGCATCGATTACGCTTGCGGTGCAGGCCATTTCCTTACGGAATACGCTGTAAGGATAAAAGAGTTTGTAGAGAAGCTTCGCCCGGATGTTGACATACATGAGTATTACAAGCATATCACCGGTATAGAGAAAGAATACCGTTTGTCAAAAGTCTCCAAGGTGTCCGCCTTCATGTACGGGCACGACGAGACCAACATCATTTACGCTGATGCCTTGCAGCCGCACGCAGCCCTGCAACCACACAGTTATGATGTTCTTGTGGCCAATCCTCCGTATGCCGTGACAGGATTTCTTGAAACGCTTAGTGAAAGTGACCGTAAAGAGTTCACACTCTTTGACAACAACATCAACATAACCAAGAACAATGCCATTGAGACGTTTTTCATGGAACGTTCGGCCCAGCTCATGCGTGCCGGTGGGGTTGCAGGCATCGTGCTGCCTGTGTCCGTGCTGAATAAGGGCGGCATTTATGCCCGTGCGAGGGAGATTGTTTTGGAAAACTTTGACATAGTGTCATTGGTGGAGTTTGGAAGCGGAACATTCGGCAAGACGGGGACGAACACCGTAGTCTTATTCCTTCGCCGCAAAGATACCAATACCCCGGCGGCTGAACATTACCGTAACCGCGTCAACACGTGGTTTGCGGCGGGCGACAATGCAGAAGACATATATCAGGACGAGCACCTGTTGCAAGCCTATTGCAACCACTGCGGATATATGCTTGACGACTACCTGGCGTTCCTTACAGGCGGCACTGTAAGCGATGCCTTGGCGCAAACAGAGGTGTTCAGGCTTTATCGCGAGGCGTTTGACAGCACTGACCGCAACGCCATGACGGGCGTATGCAATGGGGCAAAAGACATACGCAACCGTTTCCGTACAAGAAGTAAGACGCAAACCTTCCGCAAACTGACTGAAGCAGAGCGTGAAGCCGAGAAAGCCGCTGCCCTGCGCAAATTCATTATTTCCATAGAGCGTGAAAAAGTATATGTTTTCTTGCTGGCATTTACGGTAGATATTCCTGTACTTATAGTAAAGTCGCCTGCAACGACGGCTGCGATAAAGAAATTCCTCGGTTACGGATGGAGCGACAGTAAGGGCAACGAGGGCATAGAATATTTGCACTTGGAGAAGTCGAAGTCAAAAAACGATGATGAGGGCGATGACGACGATACGGTGCAGCAGATACGCGGGATAAATGGTATTCGCACGCCGCTGTTCAACCCCGACGACTTGTTTGACCCGGCGAAAATCAACACGTTGATTCGCCGCAACTTCTTAGGCGAAGACGTCGTTGTGCCTGAAGATTTGTCAGAATTCGTTTCACAAGCAAGGCTTGTGGATATGATAGACTTCAAGCGCCCTGCGTTTGACATGGCGATAAAGACGAATGGCATCTTACGAGAGCCCGTAAAAGAATTTGGCATTGATTTAAAATATGAGCCAATAAAAAGAGTTGCGCCTATAGTTTCTGATAAGATATATTTTTCAAAGATTGTCAGCTCTGAATACATCACGACAGACAATATGCTTCGGGATTTTGGAGGTGTAATTCCTTATTCTGGTAATCCAATACAAGGAAATGTGAATTATTATCAAATCGGAGATATTTTGATGTCTAATATACGTCCGTATCTAAAGAAAATTTGGTTATCAAATAGAAACGGAGGATGTAGTTCAGATGTGATTGTGCTAAGACCTATAAAAGATGTTTTGCCTTCTTATATTGTGTGCTTGTTGCAAAGGCAAAAATTTGTAGACTTTGTAATGTCAGATATAAAAGGATTAAAGATGCCAAGAGGGAATAAATCAAATATAGAAAGATATTTGATACCTGTTCCGTCCTCAAATATTCAACATACAATAGTTGTTGAATGTGACGCTGTTGACAAAGAGGTGGAAAAGGCAAGAAAAGAAATAGATGGGTCTTTGAAACAAATAAAGGAATTTGTTAATTCCATGCAAGGCAAACCAACCAAATTAAGTGAAGTTTGCTTTTTGAATGAGTTTAGCATAAATCCAGGTGAAACTCCAGATAAAGAATATACCTATGTCGATATAGATGCTGTAGAGAATGAGACAGGAGCTATACGTTTTGACAAAAAGATTGTAGGCAAGAATGCTCCGTCAAGGGCAAGACGATTGGCAAAAGATGAATCAACATTGATTTCAACCGTGCGCCCAAATCTTCATGGTTTTGCATATCTTGAAACTGAACGGCCTAATACTATATATTCTACGGGATTTGCCATAATCAGAAGTAAAAGTACCGAGAAACTTTTGAACAAGATGATATACCTTTGCTTCAGATACAGTCAAGATTTGATGGCACAAATGATAAATGCAATGCCGAAAGGGGCATACCCCAGCATAAATCAATCTGACATCAACGAATTGATACTCTCGGTTCCAACTGTAGATGTACAAAAAGAAATCATTAAGAATGTTTATAATTGCGAAGCAAAGATAGCCGAAGCCAAAGCCGTTATTGACGGAAGTGCCGGGCGTAAGCAAGCTATTCTTGATAAATATTTGAAGTAGCATGGAAACAGTTCTGACGGCCATGATAGCGGAAGGCCGTCAACAGCATCGCGAAAGGCCGCCTTTTACACTGTAAAAGGCGGCCTTTCGCGATATAAAACATGGTGTATTGCCGGATGGGACAAGCTAAATCATGACATGTTATAGTTGGCGGTGTTTTCTGTCATCTGTCAGTTTATGCTGTAACCGGCTGTTTGTCAACGTCTTAGGGACTGACAGATTGTTGTTGCATCTGTCATGCTTAAGTCAGCGCAAGGCCTTTGTTGATTGATAAGCTGACAGGCAACTGACAGTTAATAGCAGTGTCTGTCAGCACGTATGTTATTGACCGCAAGGCTGTTATGCCCGAAACTGACAGATGACGGATGCCGTGACGTCAGAACTGTTCAAGTATCTCGATGCGCTTCCGCGTGTCGGGGTGGGTGCTGAACAGCGAGCTGAAGAAGCTCGTCAGGCCCGGGGCGAAGTGCTGCGGATGGATGATGAACAGCTGGGCGATGTCGTCTCGCTTTACGTTTTCGAGCCCCGGGTCGCCCGATATTTTGCGAAGGGCGGAGGCGAGGGCGAGCGGGTTGCCGCACAGTTCGGCACCGCCGGCGTCGGCCATGTACTCGCGTTTGCGCGAGATGGCAAAGCGCGTGAGTAGCGTGAAGAGGTATGCCACGGCGCAACACAGGGCGGCAATGACGAACACTACGAGCATTGACAGGCCGCTTGAGCGGTTGTCCTCGTCGTTGGAAGAGCGGTGGCTCATGCCGCCGAACCAGAAGGCGTTGTACATCATCTGCACTACGAGGCTCATGATGGTTGATACTATGCCAACGAAGATGATGCTCGTGATAAGCAGCCGCGTGTCGTGGTTGCGTATGTGGGTAAGCTCGTGGCCGATTACTCCTGCCAGCTCGTCGTCGTTTAGGCGGTTGATTATGCCCGTGGTGAGCGTTACGGTGTAGCTCTTCTTGTCTATTCCGCTGGCAAAGGCGTTGAGCTGCGGGTCATCGACGATGTTGATTTTGGGCATGTCCATGTTGCAGGCAATGCACAGGTTTTCGACGATGTTGTATATCCTCGGGTTTTCCTTGCGCGTGACGGGGCGTGAGCCGGTGGCTGCGCGCACCATTGCCGTGTTTGAGAAATAGGCGATTAAAAACCATGCGCCTACTCCGATGACGACCCAGGGGATGGTGTTGACGAAGTAATGGTTAACCACGGAGGCGTCAAGATGGCGCACTATGTTGCCATACTGGTCGTAAACGCCGCTGCCGAAGTAGTTGACTAATGCGAGGAACACCCAAACCATGCCGAGGATGATGACGGGGAACATCAGCAGAAGGATGCCGGTCAGCATGTTGTTGCGGCGTATTTGGGTGTGCATCCCTACATATTTCATAATGTGCTTGTCGTTAGAAGTTTATTTCAGGAGCCTTGTCATATGCCGCGCGCTCTTCCTGCGGTACCTCGAACATCGGCTCTTTGCCGAAGTGGAACATCTTTGCGAAGATGTTTGAAGGGAACGTCTCTACGGCGTTGTTAAGCTCGCGCGTAGTGGAGTTGAAGAAGCGGCGTGCAGCAGCCAGCTTGTTCTCAAGGTCTGAAAGCTCTGTTTGCAGGTGCATGAAGTTCTGGTTAGCCTTGAGGTCAGGGTATGCTTCGAGCGATACCTTCAGGCCTGCCAGTGCGCTTGTCAGCGCGTTTTCGGCGTTTATTTTGTCGTTGATGCCGGTGGCGTTCATGGCCACAGAGCGTGCCTCGGTTACCCGTTGCAGCACTTCGCGCTCGTGCGTTGCGTAGCCTTTTACCGTCGAAACGAGCTGCGGCACGAGGTCGTGGCGCTGTTTCAGCTGTACGTCGATGTTGGCGAAAGCGTTTTCGCGGTTGTTCCTAAGTTTCACGAGGTTGTTGTACAGGCTTACTCCCCAAATGACGAGCAGCACCACAACTACTAAGATAATAATTCCGATTGTCATAATTTAAATGTTTTGTTTCAACAAATATATTGCAAAGATAATGCCGTTTGCTTTAATATTGTTGTGGCGTTAGGATTAAATTCAGATTTTTTTGTTCTTTTATGTAGTCGTTGATAACGAGGACGCGCCGTGTCCGTTTTCCGGGCACGGCGCGTCTTGCGTTTGTTCATTACTTCTTTTTGAGTATTTTCATCACCTTGTTCAGGTATTTCTGTGTGCTTCTTACGCTGTACCTTGGTCCTCCGTTCCATGAGCGTATGGCTTTTTCCACATTGTTTTCAGGGTTGTGGTGTGCCTGAATCAGTAGAAACATCTCTTTCGATTTTCTGACATTGAAACGGTCAGACAGCTTGAAGCGCTTTTTGCTTTTTTGCTTCTTGAGAATGTTGTTGCATTCTTTCACCAGTATCGGAGTGATTTGCATCGCTCCGCATGAGTTTCCGCTTACGGCTTTCGGATTGCCTTCACTTTCAACTTCAATTATCGCATCCATCACCGGATTCCAATTGAATTTCGAACTATTTGCCACTCTGTTGCTTGCGCAGGCATATGTACCCGTGGCAAAGATAAACAAAGTCACAAATACTTTTTTTAATATTCTGTCCATAAAATGTTGTTTATGGCATCTGAACAAATGTATTTGATTATGTTCGCGACGTACGGTTTGCGTGTGGGACAAATGCCAAGCCGAGTCTGGATGCCAGTTAAAAACTAACGTGAATAGTGGCTTTCAAAACAAAAGAAGATTCACTATCCTAATCTTTTTACCGCTGCAAAGGTATGAAAAAAACTGATACGCGCCAAGGTTTTTGTCTGATTTTTGAACATTTTAAGGGCTAATTAATATTTTATATCATGTTGAAAATCAATAAATTGTATATTGATAATGTAAAAATAAAATACTCGGGAGCTGCTTGCCTGTGAGTCGGCCGACCTCTCGAAACCCTTGTGTTTACGGCTGTTGTGCGATGTTTGACTGTGTGCGATAACAGCGCAAACGGCTTATGTTTTACAAGATAAATGCCGATACGTATGGCAATGATTGCAAGTAACGGAAAAAATCACTATATTTGCAATGCGAATATAGGATGCGGCTCGGCAATGCCAAGCTTAAAAACTGCGTTTTACGCTTGTCTTTGCACTCGCCTTTCACTATATTTGCAGTGTTAAAACGAGATGATTTTAATATTATGTATTACGTTTCAAAGCAAATGGAGATAGCCGGATGCCACCGTCTTGAACTTCCTTACGATAGCAAATGCCGTAAAGTGCACGGCCATAATTGGGTTGTAACAGTGCACTGCAAGGCCCGAGAGCTGAACGAGGAGGGCATGGTGGTTGATTTCAAGCGGATAAAGGACAGGATACACGGCTATCTTGACCACGGCGACTTCAACGAGTTGTTGCCGTTTAATCCCACTGCTGAAAACATTGCGCGCTGGATATGCGACCAGGTGGAGCATTGTTATCGTGTAGATATTGAGGAGAGCCGTAACAACAGGGTGACGTACATTAAGGATGAGGACTGTGGCGATGCGTGTGAATGAGATATTCTATTCGTTGCAAGGCGAAGGCTTTTATGCCGGTACGCCTGCGGTGTTCGTGCGTTTCTCGGGGTGTAACCTTAAATGTTCGTTCTGTGACACGCTGCATGACCGTTTCAGGGAGATGTCAGAAGAAGAAATCATGCAGGAAGTAGTCAAGTATCCGGCTTCGCATGTGGTCATAACTGGAGGCGAACCAGCCTTGCAGCTTACGGTGTCGCTTGTTGACAGGCTGCATTCGGCTGGCAAGTACGTGCAGATTGAGACCAACGGTACGGCACCGTTGCCCGTCGGATGTGGTGTTGACTGGGTTACATGTTCGCCAAAATACAGGCCTGTGGAGCTTGCGCATATAGACGAACTTAAAGTAGTGTTCACGTCTTCGGAGCAAGACATGTCGCAATATGACCGATATTCGGCTGCCGTCTACAGCCTGCAACCTTGTGATGTTGGCGACAGAAAGGCAAACGCGCGTATACTGAAAGAAGCCATAGACTATTGCCTGGCTCATCCGAAGTGGCGTTTGTCGTTGCAAACGCACAAGATGATAAACGTAAGATAGGATTATACGGTTTTGAGGTTGTACGGTTTTACAGCTTGTCCCTGCATATGTAATGTGTTGATATGCCTCTATGGGCTTAAAACCGTATAACCGTAATGCTTTGTAACCTTGAAGCCGCCATTCAGCAAAACTCCTTTATAGCCTTGCGTACTATGTCTTCGGCTTGCGTTATGGTGCATTCAAGCCGTCCGCCGGAGGCGTTGAGGTGGCCGCCTCCGTTGAAATACAGTTCCGCCATCTTGTTGCATGGAAAGTCGTCAACCGAGCGCAGGCTTACCCATACAAGATTGTCTTTCTCTGTGTCTTCGCGCAGCGATATGCTTAGCTTTGTGCCCTTTATTTGCAGCGGCATGTTCACCAGTCCCTCGGCGTCGCCCTTGATGTAGTGGAACCGTCGCAGGTCGTCGCGCGTCAGTGTGAAGTATGCGGCCTTGCATTCAGGTATCACCACCATCTTCTGGTACAATACGTATCCCGTCAGCCTCATGCGCCATTCGCTGTAATTGTTGTACACGTTGCGGTAAATCTTATCCTTGTTTATGCGCTTGGTCAGCAGCTGGCTGATTATGAAGAAAATTTCGGGGCGCGTGGAGTTGTAAGTAAATCCGCCGGTGTCGGTCATCATGCCGCAGTACAGCGGCACGGCGCATTTGCGCGTCATCATGTCGAAACCGCCGAGCTGCCAGATGAGGCGGAACACCAGTTCGCACGTGCTGCACGCCTCGGGTCGAGATACGCACAGGGCCGTGTCCATGTCGGGGGCGAGGTGGTGGTCTATCATCACCTTCTTTGCCGGCGACGCGGTGATTGCTTCGGCCATGCCGTCGGTGCGCAGCACGGTGTTGAAGTCCATGCAGAACAGCAGGTCGGCTGCGGCCAGCATTTCGTCGGCGAAGGCCTTGTGCTTGTCGTACCTCACCATGCGTTCCGTGCCCGGCAGCCATTGCAGGAAGTCGGGGTAGGCGTCAGGCACTATCATTACGGGCACTTTGCCCAGCGAGTACAGGTATTCGGCCATGCCGAGCACCGAGCCAACGGCATCGCCGTCGGGGCTGCGGTGGCAGCATAAGACTATTTTTTCGGAAGAATCGATAAGACTGCGGAACAGGGACAGTTCCTCGTCGTTAAGCAGGTTGATGTCCATTATGCTTTTAGTTGACAAGTGACAAGCAGACGAGCAGACAGGGGATTTTGCATTGCGCGAAACCATCAAAGTTCCTTGTCTGCTCGTCTGTTCGTCTCTTGTCTGCTTTTTTTATTACCAAAGTTTGTTCGGATAAACTCCTTCGTCTATCAGGCTTTGTATCTTGTCAACCACGCTTTGGCGGTCGGCTGCGTATGTCACGCCGAACCACTTGCTCGTGGTGTCGAGCACCTTAACGGTGGCGGTGCCGTCGTTGATGAGCTTGTTGACCATCAGCGGGATGAAGAACTCGGCCTTGGGGTTGGCCATGTTGGCCGGGTCAGAGAGGAAACCCTTGAAGTATTCCTCGCTGTGCGCGAAGTAGTCGGGCGTGAAGCCCCACATGTTCATCGACACGGGAGTGTTGTCTTCTACTGCCACCCACTTGCCTTCTTCGTCCTTGTAGCATACCGGGCCGTCAACGCGCATTATTTCGGTGCGCTCCACTACGGTGGTCAGGCATTCGTCGCTGTCCTTCGAGCAGATGCCGCGCGCCACGGTGCCGTTCTCTGACAGCGTGTTGCCTACGCGGAAGCCCACCATGGCGTAGCGGTTGGTGCTGCCTTCGGGCAGGTCGGCCAGGAACTTGCCTATTACCATGAAGGCGTCGCGGTTGTAGAAGTCGTCGCAGTTGATTACGCAGAACGGTTCCTTGATTACGTCTTTAGCCATAAGCACGGCGTGGTTGGTTCCCCACGGCTTTACGCGTCCTTCGGGGCAGGTGAAGCCTTCGGGCAGTGCGTCAAGGCTCTGGAAGCACAGCTCCACGGGAACGTGGCCCTCGTACTTGCTTAGGATTTTCTCACGGAAATCCTGTTCGAAGTCCTTGCGGATAACGAAAACAATCTTGCCGAATCCGGCCTTTATGGCGTCGTAGATGGAATAGTCCATGATGGTCTCGCCGTTGGGGCCGAGGCCGTCAAGCTGTTTCAGTCCGCCATAGCGGCTGCCCATGCCGGCAGCCAAAAGCAACAATGTAGGTTTCATGATAGTTTGTGTTTATACCTTAATATATAATATGTTTTTCCTACCGTATGCGGTGGTCGGCGTGCAATTTGCGCCGTCCTGCCTGTTTACGACTTGCAAATATAGTAATTTTTGTCAAGACAAGGAACTTTTGGCGGTTTTAATTTGTCAAATATTTGTCTTTTGACGCACCTTTTCCGGCTTGCCGGTAATTCGGGCGTTATGTAATATGAAAACGCTTAATAGGTGATGGCCTGTTTCAGTCATTCTCTCGGTGTGCGTCATGACGGTTGCCTACTGTCTGGATTAAGGCTGGATGCTTTCACGAATATTGGCGGCAAAAGTGCGGAGTACGGTGTAATGTCAGGCCCCTCCACAGCTGATGAATCCTGAAAGGCGGTCTTCCGCCTTGCAAAAGGCCGCAAATGGCGATGCAAAATACGGCCTTTTGCAGGCTGAAAGGCCGTATATTGAGAAGGCGTTGACAGCCAGCTGGTTACGTGTTGATGGCTGTACGCATGCAAATGGGCTGCAAGGATGCCTTTTGTGGCGGTGACGGTGCTTATTGCATAATCATGTTTTTGATTTTCGTAATGGCTGTTTGTGTGCCGGGAGTGCGGTTGCAGGCGGTGTCCCGAAGATTGTTTTCGTTGGACGCGGATGGGATGAATGGTGCCGGAGGCAGGCCGATTTACGTCCGTCGGCTTGCAAAATCCGTGATTTTTTCTTATTTTTGCAACTGCAACGGAAAAATGTTTATGACCATGCCTGTCATTTATAAGCGCGTCGGCATGGCGCTGGGACTGTTGCTGTGCACGGTTCTTGCGCTGGCAGCTGATTACGGCAAATACACGAAACTGATAAATTCGGTTTCAAAGTTGCCGTCGGAGAGCATACTGCGCCACGGCGACAACAGCCTGGCCGAAGGCAGGAGCGACGAGGCCATGGTGCTTTACATGGTTGTGTGCAGCCGTGCCGACGGCCGGCTTGACGACAAAGGGCGTGCCTCGTGCGCATTGGCCCACCTTAAGGCGGGAGACATATATTACCACCGCGGCGACTACACAAGGGCGCTTGAGAGCTATGCCGACGGCCTGAGGCTGTACGAGGCAGGGACAGGGGGCAGCCTCGCGGCCCTGTTTTACAAGAACATAGGCAACGTATATGCCCAGTTTGACGACTTCGGCAGGGCGGTGAGCTATTATAAAAGCGGCCTGAAGGTGTGCCGGGAGCACCCTGACGCCGACACAGAGCGCAAGATACTGATAAACCTTACTGGTCAGTGCATAGCAGCCGGCAAGCCGGGCGAGGCACGGCGGTATCTTGATGCGTCGCTGAAGGTTAAGGGCGGCGGCGACAATGTGACGCGTTTCATGAACGGGTTTAACCGCAGCCTGATACAGTCGGCATACGGTGTGTATGACAAGGCCGTGCCCGCCTTGCGCAGGCTCGCCGCTTACGCCGTAGACTCCGGGCTGCCGCCCCTGTACGAGTGCTGTGCATACCAGGAGCTTTATAAGGCTTTCGACAAGATGGGGCGTGTCGATTCCACCTTGCATTATCTGCGCAAGTGCGAACGCGAGGCCGCCCGCCACGGCATCGGCCACTATTTCGTAGATATGCTGAAAGACGCTTCTGCCATTTATGAGACTGCCGGGATGCACGGCAAGGCCGTGGAATATAAGGCAAAATTCCTAACCGTAAGCGATTCGGTGCTGAACCAGCGCGAGTTTGAGAAGGTGAAGAATGAGCAGTTCCAATATGAAATGGAGAAAGCAGGCAACGAGATACAGGACCTGCGCCTTAAGCATGAGAAAAGCCGGCAGACCATAGCGCGCCAGCGTGCGGCTATGGGGCTGGGGCTTGCCGCACTGCTCGTAGTCACGGTGTTTGTGGCCGTGCTCTACCGTCAGAACCGCAAGCTTAACGAGAGCTACGCAGGCCTGTACGCCCTGAACCGTGACTTCATAAACCGCCAGGAGAGCATGGACAAGCGCCATGCCGACGACCTTGACCGCATATCGCGCGCCGAGGCGGAGGCCGCGGAACTGCGGGCAAGGCTGTGCGTGCCGGTGGATGGCGGCGAGGCGGAAGCCGACGGCAAATACAAGTCGAGCAACCTGGACCACGCACAGCAGCAGGCACTGGCAAGAGAGATTGTCAGGGTGATGGACGGCGGCGAGGAGTTTTGCCGCGACGATTTCTCGCTTGACCGTCTGGCTGCGCTCGTGGGCTCTAACAGCAAGTACGTGTCGCAGGCCATAAACGGCACTTACAACAAGAATTTCAGCAATTTTGTCAATGAATACCGCATACGTATGGCCTGCAAGCGCTTGGCCGACGACCGGGAGTGGGGCAACATCACGGTGAAGGCCGTAGGCGAGAGCGTAGGCTACAAGTCGCACGCCACGTTTGTGAACATATTTAAGAAAATGACAGGATTGACTCCTTCCCTTTATCAGAAGATGGCCAGAAGCAACAGCGATTTGTAGCGGCCGTGCCTTTATTCGTGCATGTTTGTGCACGATAGTGTGATTATTGGCGGGAAAGAGGTTTTAATTCAAGAATCCAAACAATGCAGGGTTGCATTTTATTGCCGTAACCTTTATTTTTGCAACAGGTATCCATCGAAGTGCAGGGCGTATGCCGGGCAGTGTCGATGGAAGCCGTAATAAAAAGCGGAACATCATTAACCTGTTAAAATTTATAATTTATGAACCTTAGAAATTTACTATTGGCCGCAGGCACATTGTTGGCCGCCGGCGCGTCGGCGCAGGTCGGCACGGGGGCGAAGCCGTCTTTCACCGCAGTAATAAGCCCGAAACTGCACGCCGTAAAGACTACAAGCACCATGGTCAACGGGACTGTGACTACAGTTGTCAGCCGTAATGAGGCAAGTCCGGTGGTAACCATGCTTGGCGGAGCTAGAAACAGCCGGGAAGGCGACGGCAAAGAGAAGCTTGACTCGATTATCCAGACCGACGTATACGGCACCGGCTATGCCACACGCCAGTTGTTTGAATACAACGACGCCGGCAAGGAGAACAAGCGCAGGATATATTACTGGAATTCGGCCAGCAACTCATGGGGCGAACCTACCGAAGCGTATGACTACGTGTGGAGCGAAGACGGCCTGATACTTAGCCAGCAGGGACTTAGCGGCGGACAGGGCATACGCTACGAATACAAGTACAACGAGCAGGGGCTTGGAATAGAGCAGCTGACACAGCAGCTCGACGCAAGCGGCCAATGGGTGAACGTGTCGAAGGGCGTTTACGATTATGACGACCGCGGCAATATTATCGAAGAAATGGTATACGCATGGAGTGGCGGACAATGGGTACAGTCGGTACACAACATTGCTTCATATGACGGCAAGAACCGCCAGGCCAGCTATGAGGGCTACCAATGGGACGGCACCAAGTGGCAGGGTACGGCCAAGGCCGACTATGTATGGTTTGACGGTCCCAACCCGGACTATGAAGAAGGCACCAACCCCGACCGCATGACCTTTAAGGAGGACTTTAACTGGAACGGCACCGGATGGGAACCGTATTATATCTTTGTAAACGAGTTTTACGAGGAAGGTTATCTGAAGGGGCAGTCGGAGAAATATTGGGACGCCACATGCCAGAAGTGGTGCGGCCAGATAAGCGATTACAAGTATACATGGAAGAGCCATAAAACTTACGACGAGCATTGGGCTGTGACATTGAACGAGATGTGGAAGTGCCTGCCCGACAGTACGGGATGGCTGTATACAAGCGCAAGCCCGACTACATGGACTTATGACGACGAGGGTAACCGTGAGGGGTTGTATGAGTTTGTTTCATTCCAGTTTGACGACGAAGGCAACAAGATTGGCGAGTTGCGCAACCAGCGCACTTATTACGGCTACAATGCCGCAAACCAGAAGACTTGGCTGCTTGAGCAGGTTGACAACGGCAACGGTTGGGAAAGCTTGTTCGAGTACAAATACGCTTACAATGAACAGGGTTTGCAGACGCTTTCGGCCGGCTGGGACTGGGTTGACGGCAAGCGTACGCCCAATATCATGTCGAAAACCGAATACAATGCCGACGGCCAGCAGGTTTTAAGCATTTCGTATAGTGGCGGCAGCGGTTTGTCACCTCTCGGCGCACCGGCTGCCAGGCGCAGTGCGGCCATGGAGCCTGAAGACGAAGAGGGTTGGACGGAGAGTTCAAAGCGTGAATACTTTTATGATAACGGAACGCTCGTGCAGTCGTACAATTACCGCTGGAGCAACGGTGACTGGATGACGAACCAAGGGCAGGAAGTTGATTTCGATTTCGACGTTTCAGCTGAAGACGCTTATTTCCCTGAAGGCTGGACCGACCCGTACAAAATCAATACGATAGACGACCTCTACGGCGATGGCAACAACGGCTGGCTGAAACAACGCCGCACGTATTTCTATTCTAAGCTTGTACCAACGGGAATCGGTGCGGCTGTGACGGCTGAAGACGTAGCTGTAAAATATGCAGGCGGTAACATTGAGGTGACAGCAAACGGTGATGTAAATGTAGCCGTGTACAGTGTGGACGGAACTTGCATAAGGCGGTCTTCGGAGAAGACGGTTTACATTGGTGATGCGCCTGCAGGCATATACATCGTGAATGTAAATGGCTATAAGGTCAAGTTTGTAAAAGATTGACAGTCTGTTTTACGCAGGCATTATGGAATCCGGGCCGACGGAGAACATTCTCCGTCGGCCCGGATTCTTTTGTCAGAATGGATAGCCGATGGCAAGGTGTATGGCCTGCCCGTCTTTGAACTTCGGTATGTTGTAGAAGCCGCTCTTTCCTGTTTCGTAAGGAACGTGCAGCCCAATGCCCCAGTCGAGACGCAGTACAAGGAAGTCGAGGTCGTATCTGATGCCGACTCCTGTGCCGAGTGCCATTTCTTTCAATGCGTTCTTGAACTTGAACTGTGCACCGTGGCGGTAGCCGTCGTCACGTAATGCCCAAACGTTGCCGGCATCGATAAAGGTTGCGCCATACAGGCTGCCGAATAAGTTGAAGCGGTATTCAAGGTTGAATTGCAGCTTGATGTCGCCGGTCTGGTCAAGGTATGACAGTCGCGATACGTCGGTTGTATAGCTGCCGGGGCCGATGCTGCGCACGGCGAACGCCCTTATACTGTTGGCTCCGCCCACGTAGAACTGCTCGCTGTAAGGTGCGCTTTCGCTGTTGCCGTATGAGTATATGACACCAGCGTTGGCGTGTGCCACTAATTCGGATTTTTCTCCAACCTTCCATGTCTTGCTTACGTCAGTCTCCAGTTTGACAAATTGCGCGTAAGGGTTCTCGAACAGCTGCTTGTTTTTCTCATCCCACTTATTGCCTGCCGCCATATAGCCCAGTGAAAGGATGTTGCCTGATTCGGTAAGTGTTGTTTCCCAAACAAGCGGATTGCGGCTGCGCATCTTTGAACTGTATGTCAGCGTGTAGTGCATTTTCGGTATGAATACGTCCTGCATTGACGTTTGCAGATATGGGTTGGCGTAGAGGATGGAGTCGAATTTAATGGTGGTACGGTTTAATTTCTGGTATTTCAATGTGAGCGGACTGAATTCATGACGCCATCTGTCGGAACGCTGCCATGTATATGTCCATTCGGCCGAGAACGTGTGCATCCTGAAATAGTTGGGACGGTTGAGCACGTTCATACCCACTTTTGCGTGGGTGGATGGAGTTGTGTAAAAACGCCTTCTGAACTTTAGGAACGGTACGACGAGGCGTGGAAACTCGATTGATGCGTCGAGTCCGTACTCGTAAGAATTCATGTTGCCGCCCGAACCGTTGACATTCCCCCCTTGTTCCCACTCGTAAGAGCCGTGCAGGTTGATGTCAAGTTTTTCTCCTCCACGGAAGGCGTTGCGCTTGGTAAAACCTACTACCAGCTCCGGGCCGTGGCGGCCGTTGATTTTGTTGCGGTAGTTTGTCTCTATGTAGAAGTCGTATGGTTTGCCGAACGTGCATGTAAGGTCAACGTCCAGAGTGTCGCTGCGCCCCGTGGTGTCGCGCGGGGTGAAGGTGAACTCTGCCGAGCTGAACAGCCCCGAGCCGTTGATTTTATTGGCTGACTCAATGTACTTGTCGTAGTTGAACAGCTGGCGGGGGCGCAGTTTCAGGTCGGCCAGTATTATTCTCGGGCGTATTGGAGGGCGTTTGCCGTTGAATCTTACGGCGAAATAGCGGTGGCTGAAAGAGTCTTTAAGCTCTTCCATGAACTGCTTTCGCAGGTTTATGCGTATTTTGCCTATGTACCATTTCCGCTTGACTATTGACGGAAGGTTGGCTGCCAACTGTAGGCGCAGCTTTGCCTTGCCGGGTTCGGCTATCGTGTCGGCAAGGTATGAGGCGAAGTTTGGCTGGTAAAAGTAATACCCATTGTTGCGGAATATGGTTGACAGGCGTGTACGCTCGGCATCCATCACGGCTGCGTCAAGCGGCGAGCCTGGTTTTAGCTTTGTCTCGTCCTTTGTAAGGTTGATGAGGCTGTCGGCTTCATCTGGAAAGTCCACATATTCCAGCGTGTCAACGGTAAAGAGCTTTCCAAAGTCTACAGTATAACCTATTTTCGCCTTCTTGGGGTTTTTCTGCTCAATGACTTTGTAGCTTACTTTGCCGTTAAGGTAACCGTGGTTTTGTAATACAGACTGCGCCACAGATGCACGCAACTCCGGGTTTACCTGCCGCATCAGCACAGGGGCTTTGCCGAAAGTCTTTGTTATCCATTTTGCAATCTTGTTCTTCGAGCCTGAAAAGGCGTTCCATATCCACAAACCGTAGGGGAACGGGGTTCGGTAGTAGGAACTGCCGAAGAGCGCACCGTTGGGTGCGGTTGCCAGTGACGATTCAACTTCTTCTTTTGTAGTAGAGAAGTGGTCGGCTTCCGTCTGGTTTTCGCTGTCTTCGTTGAAGTTGGTGTATTCTATTTTTTCAAGTCCGATGAACAACTGGTCGCCTTCGTGCAGGTTTTTTGTAGTCGAGCATGATACTAACGTTATTGCTGCCGTAAATGCCAGCAGGCCGCCTTTGTGGGCTATTTGCCGAAAGACATAACGCATGCGCTGTATAAAAAGTGGAATGTTTATATTGTGTATCATTTTTTTTTGTTTTTAGTTGAGTCGGCAGGTTGTGTTTCTTTCCTTGCTTTCTTCTTCTTTCCGAAACTGAATATTTCTTTAAAATGTTGCAGGCTGCGGCGCCAGATGAATCCCGCGCCGTATTCGCGCACGGTGCCTTCAAGCCAGTCGTAGGAGTTGTTGTCGTAGTACAGTTTCAGGTATTTGTCCGACGACTCGCCGAGGCGGTATTCCAAAGTTACGTTGTCGAAGAACGATTCGTTCTGGTTGGCTACGTCAGGTCCGGTTGAAACTTTGCCTCCTACAACAATCTTCATGCGGTTGTTCCAGAAGCGCTTTGAGAACTTGAACGAGTAGTCAGTGTGTGTGCCGCCGCTTGCGTCGGTGGAGTTGTCCATGCCGAAACTCAAGTCGAGCGAACGCAGCGCGCTGCCGGTTATGTTGTTGATTTCGCTTTGCAGGAAAGAGTTGAGCGCGTTGTTCATCGAGAACTTGCTCGTATTGCCGCTTGCAAGATACATTCCGGTTGTAAGCATTGTAACCGCAATCTTGCCGCGTTGCTCCACGCTCATCGACTGTAGTTCTGTGTTTAGCGTCATGTCTTCGGGCGCGCTGATGGTGAATTCAAGTCCCATGTCTGAAAGGGTCTTGGTTATGACTACGCCGCAGTCGAACTCTACGGTGCGTCCTTCACTGCTTCCGCCCGACGATACGTTGGCCTTTGTGCGCTCGGTGGCGGTTATGTTCAGCTTTGGGTTCATCGGGTCGCCCGTAAATTCGATATAGCTGCCGTCCTGTATGGTGAACGTTTTGAGTGGTATTACGGGCAAAGAGTATTTCATCACACCGTTGTCGAGAGTATAGCGTCCCGTCAGGCGAATGTCGCCCGTAAGCCCGTATTGCATCCTTAGGCTGCCGCCGCCCATCAGGTCGATGTAGTTCGAGTGGTCGTCGTTCAAGTAACACATTACGTGTGCGCCCTGTGCGACGTTCAGCGTCAGGTCCATCTTGAACCCTGAAATGGGCTGGTGCTCAACCACGGTGGCGGTAGTGTCCTCAAAGTTGACAAACTTTACAAGCTCGTCCATCCTGTTGTCGGTGGAAAGTGGGGTGTCGCGCAGGATATATGACATGTCCGTAGAGCCGAGCACGTCGAGCCTTCCGAGCATCTCGAGCCGCTCCATTGGGCCCTTCATCGTGGCGAAGAAGTCGACGAACGCCTTGCCGAAAGCAATGCTGCGGCGGTTCTCTTTCGCGTCGATTACCTGGCAGTTGCGTGCTACCATGTTCAGGTTCATGCTCATGTTGCTCATGTCGGAGAAGTCTACGTTGCCGTTCAGCGTCAACGGATTGTCGTTGTTGGCGTACATCTTGAAGTCTTCAAACAAGAGGTTGCTGCCTACGATGCGCACCGGCTTGTCGCTCCACCGCATCTTTACGCCGTATTGCGCGCTGCGCATATAGCACGAGTCGAATTTTATCTCGCCGTTTATGCGCGGCTTGTCGAGCTGTCCCTGTACGGCCAGTTCGCCGTCGGCGTAGCCTCTTAGGCGTATTATCCTGTCGGGTATGAAGCCGTTGAGCAGCCTTACCGGCATGTGTGTCATCCTTAGTTGGGCGTCAAGGTCGCTTTCTTCCGACCTGTACGTGCCGCTAAGCTCGGCCACCTGCTCGTCGTTGCAGCTTAGTACGCCGTCGAGAGTATGCGTTCCGTCGCTCTGCGGCATGTAGACGAACTCCGTGCTTAGGTTGCCCATGCGGCTGCGTTCATAGGTCATGTTGTCGATTGACATAGAAGATGACAGCGACAAGGCGTCTTTGGTCTGCACAATGTGGAAGTCGCCGTTCATTATTCCGGTTATGTCGGGCATGTATGGTACGACGGAGAGGACTTTCTCCAGGTCAAACTTGTTCAGTCCGATGGTTAGGTCTTGCAGGGCTTCGGTGTTTCCGTCGTCAGAATATATGTGCACTCCCGTTCCGTCGTCGGCCGTAAGTTGCAGTTTTGCCGACACGCGGCGGTCGGCTCCCATGTACAGGAAGTTGTCGTTGTTAACCTTGAACTTCTTGTAGCCGAGTATCGGGTCGTCGGTCAGCATGTGTACCTTGATGCCGTGCTCTTCCATTGATGCCTCTACGCCGAGCTTTACGCCGAGGCTGTCTTGCGCGTCGTAGAACCTGATGTTGGCTCCCGAGCCTTTTCCGAATATGTATCCGTCGAGCAGCGCGTTGAATACGTACTGCTTGTTTTTCCTGTTGTTTCTTACCTGCGCGTTGTAGGTGCAGTTGGTCGAGTCGGAATTGATGTTGAAGCGCACGGTGTCGAGTGTCATGGCGCTGTTTTGCAGTTCGATGAGTTGTATGTTGCCGTTGAGGCCGAGTATGGGCGACGATGATATGTCGATGTCGGCATCTTGGAATGTAAAGCCTTTTCGTGCGATGAAGCGGCTTAGCGGATTGTTCTTGCCCGTTGTAAGGTAAAGCTGTGCCAATGGCAGCTTTTTACGTAGTTCAGGCACGTCAATCTGCTTGTTTTTCAGTTCTGCTGAAAGCTCTTGGGCGAACTCTCCGGCCTTGTCCAATATTTTCTTATAGCCGCCGCGTCCGTTGAAGTGCAGGCGGAAGTCGCCGCATTCAGTCACGAAGTGCGTGGTGTCGCGGCTTGTCAATACGTCTACGCGTAGGTCGTCGGGACGGTAAGTGCGGCCGGAGTCGGCCTCTATCGTGAGGTCGTTAATCATGCCCCTGACCCATAGCATTGTCTTCAGGTCGGTGCCTACGTCTACGCGGCAGCGCAGCGATGTGGCCAGCGGCGACTCGGTAAGGTGCAGTCCGTACCAGTCGGTATGCGCCACGTCGGCCGTTAGCGTAGAGCGTACCATCTTCTTGCCCACACGTGCGTCGAGCGCGATTGTGCCTTTGGCCAGAGGGTTGTCGCTGTTGAGCGTGGCGTAAGCCTTGCCGCCTTTCATGTCGGCTTGCAGGCTTATGCTGTCGAGGTTGTACGTCCCTATGCTGAACTTGTCTACGCCTGCTTGGGCTGTTAGCGTTGTCCGTGGCGACGTCAGGTTTGTACCCGAGCCGCTTACCGTGGCGTGTCCGCTGAAGTCGCCTATGCTGTCTATGGCGAGGAAATGGCTTGTCCGCAGGTTCTCGGCCAGCAGTGACGCATCGTATTTCATGCTCTTTGTGTCAATGCGGCCTTTGGCTTTTATGCGTCCGCCGCCTTCCGTCGCCGTCAGGTCGGCGCTGTAGCGGTTGCCGTCGATACCGATGCCGCCTCTGATGCCGATGTTCCGCGGAACGGTTACGGGCGCGCCTTGTGTCCTTAGCAGCTCGTTTACGAAGCCGAGGTCGTAAGTGTTTGCGTCAAGTTTTACCTTGGCTGTAAGTCTGTCGGTGTCGGTCAGGTTGCCGGCCGTGCCGTTTATGTTGATGTTGAACGCCGAAGGCAGCTTTATGTTTATGCCTCCTATGTTCAGCATCCTCATGTTTCCAGCCGCCACGGCCTTCATTGTCAGCGGCCGGTTGGGCCAGCGGCGCACGAAGCCCGTGGGCATGCCGCCCATGAAGCGCATTATGTCTTGCTTGCCAATGGCGCATTCTGTGTCTATATAGAGTCTGCCCGGTGATTTGTCATCAAACGCGTCAACGTCCATCGCCATTTTTGCCGTAAGGTGTGAGTCGGATGTCCGCAGGCTGATTGACGGTACGGTCAGCCTTACGGAGTCCATGCTTACCGTACCGGCGATGCTTTCCACGGTGATGCCGCTTTTCTCCTTGAAAGCGCATCGGCGCAGGTTGAGCCTCATGTCGGGCGAGCGGAAGTAGACGGAGTCAAGCCCTACGGTCACGCCTGTGAGTGCAATGTGGTTGGGGTCGAGCCCGTCTGTGTGCTGTGCGAAGTTGTTGTCGTATGCCAGCCGGCCGTCTGTCCAGTCGAGCCTGTCTACGCTATAAAGCCCCGACGATAGGTCGAAACATCCGCCCCGTGCCTCGGTCTTGCCCATGTATGCGGCTATTTGCAGTGTGTCGCCGGGCATGTGCACGGTCACCCCGGTCTTTGATATGTCGAGCTTGTCAACCCTTATTTTCCAGTTGTTGGTCGTAGTCGATGTGTCCGGCGGCACGGTGTCGCTAAGTTCCACGCTTACGGCGGCGTCGGCCAGCGCTGCCTCGTTAATCCTTACAGTCTCCTTGCCCAAGTCTATGCCGTGGCTTTGCAGGTAGAGGCGGCCTATGCGGCCCTTCACGCGGGCGGAGCTTACAAGGTCGGCCGTGTTCAGGTTGACATCGTTGAACTCGAGGGCGTCAACCTCGACGTTGCCTTTCAGCAGCGGCCACAGCTGCACGTCTACCATGAGGCTCTTGACATCGGCAATGGTGTCGCGCCGTGGCAGCGAATCGTTTTTTTGCGACATGCTGAATCCTTTGACGCAAAGGTCGAGCGGAAAAGCCAGCCTGACCCTCTGTACGGATATTTCCATGCCGGTCTGCCTCGACGCGTACTGTGTCACTTGCTGTACGAGCCAGTTCTGCACAGGTGGCAGGTAAAGCAATATGGTTAGTATGATGAAAAGTAAAATCGGTGTCAGCACTATGCCGGCTCCCCATTTCAGCAACTTCTTTCTTTGCACGGAGTTATTTGTTTTTAGTGTACTTATATGCAAAGTAAGCAATTATTTTGGAAAACAGAAAACGTTTTGGCAACAAAAATAAGGCAGTATGGCTTTTTCATGTAATTTGTTGTAACCAGCATTATAGGTTTTATCCCAAGACTTTTTACCATATGTGCTTTCTCATTGGTTGCCGGCAGGTCGCGTCATGGGATGTGTTTGTACCCGAAATCCGTTTGTTATGCTTTTGCAAAAGGCCGTTTTTCGGTTTGTAAAAGATGGCCTTTTAGACGATGGAAGACGGCCTTTTGGAATGTAAAAGGCCATTGACAGAAGCTGACAGCCCAATTTTGTATGTTTCAGCGTGTAAGTAATTGATTTTCACGTGTTTCCTGGCAATCCTGACAGATGACAGGTGATGCCGGCAAAAATATTCATTCCGTTATTTCACGCCACAGGCGGTCGTCAGGTACGGGGCTTGTGACGCTTATCAGTTCTTTCGATACGGGATGTGTGAATTCCACTTTGCGCGCAAGCAGTGATATGCTGCCGTCGGGATTGCTGCGGCGTGCGCCGTATTTCAGGTCGCCCTTGATGGGGCATCCGATTTTTGCCAACTGGCAGCGTATCTGGTGGTGGCGGCCCGTCATCAGCTCAACCTCAACGAGAGTGTATCTTTCAGAACGGCCGATTACTTTGTAGTGGAGTACGGCTTTCTTCGCTCCCGGCACTTCACGGTCGTATGCGTAGCTCTTGTTTTGTTTCTCGTTGCGCGTAAGCCAGTGGGTGAGTGTGGCTTCAGGCTCTTTTGGCGCGTTTTGGCAAATTGCCCAATATGTTTTCCGCACGTCACCGTTGCGGAACATTTCATTAAGCCTCGCCAGTGCCTTTGACGTTTTGGCGAAGACAACAAGCCCCCATACGGGGCGGTCAAGCCTGTGCGCCACGCCGAGGAAAACGTTTCCCGGTTTGGCGTATTTCTCCTTGATGTATGCCTTTACATCGTCAGCCAGTGTACGGTCGCCGGTTTTGTCTCCCTGCACTATTTCACCGCTGCGCTTGCTTACAATAATTATATGGTTGTCTTCGTAAACGACGTTCATAAATGAAAAATGAATAATGAAAAATTAAAAATGAATAATGCTGTGCTGCATTCTCAGCGTCAGCCCGATCATTCATTTTTAATTTTTCATTTTTAATTTGTTTGTTACATGTTCATTCCACCGTCAACCTGGATGACTTGTCCGGTTACATACGAAGACAGGTCTGATGCAAGGAATGTTGCCACATTCGCAATGTCCTCCACCTGCCCTGCGCGGCGCAGTGGTATCTTCTGTATCCACTCTTTGCGGATGTTGTCGGGAAGTGCCTGTGTCATTGCGGTTTCGATGAATCCGGGAGCGATGGCGTTGGCGCGAATACCACGTGAACCAATCTCCTGACCTATGCTCTTCGCAAGTGCTATGAGGCCGGCCTTGGATGCAGCGTAGTTGCACTGTCCTGCATTGCCGTGCACACCTACAACTGATGCCATATTGATGATGCTTCCGCTCTTCTGGCGCATCATGATTGGGGTGCAGGCGTGTATGAAGTTGAACGCAGATTTCAGGTTGACCGCGATTACTGCGTCCCACTGAGCTTCGGTCATACGCATCATGAGGCCGTCTTTTGTTATTCCGGCGTTGTTTACAAGTATGTCAATTGAGCCGAAGTCATTTTTTACCTGATTTACTACTTCTTCCGTCTGTGCGAAGTCGGCGGCGTTGCTTGCATATCCTTTGGCCTTTACGCCCTTGGCTGCGATTTCAGCTTCGGTCGCTTTTCCGTTCTCGTCGATAACGAGGTCCGTGAATGCGATGTTTGCGCCTTCTTCGGCGAATTTCAGCGCGATGGCTTTGCCTATACCGCGCGCCGCTCCTGTTATGAGAGCGGTCTTACCTGTAAGTAATCCCATTTTTCTGTTTGTTTTATTTTAATGAAACTTATGCTGCTTATATATAATTAAGGTGTAGGCTTTTTATGTATGGCCGTACAACAATTCATTTGGCCATTGACTTTCCCAATGCGCCGTATACCACTTTTGCTACGAGCGGCTTGCTTGCTTCAGGAGTCATGCCATGTCCAAGTCTGCCACATATGAATGGAACTTCAAGTCCCTTGATGCAGTAATGGGTGATGTCGGCTACGAGCTCTACGTTGTCAATATCGAACTCTCCGTCCGCTTTGCCGTCTGCATACACCTTTCGGAATAGCTCTATTTCGTCCTCGTCGAAATTCTTTCTGACCTTTTCCACCATCCATATGTTCCTGAAGAAAGCCGCGCGCAGGTTGCCATTGCGCATTACGGTTTCTTTAATCATGTTGAGGTGGGTGTATATCAGTTCGATAATCTTGTCTTGTGGGCGTATTTTCTTAGCCGCGACTTCATCCATTTTGTCTGAAAGCCTTTCCAGCTCTGATTCAATTACGGCATAATAAACATCCTCTTTGCTTTTAAAATAAGTGTAAAGAGTCCTTCGCCCTTTGCCTGAGGCGCGTGCAATGTCGTTCATAGTAGTGTTTTCCAGACCGTTCTTTGCAAACAGTTGCCTGGCGACATCTACTAATTTGTGTCTTGTCTTCGATATGGACATGTTGTCGATACCTCCTTCCTTTGCTTTTTGCACATTCCGTTTGTCGTGTGCAAAAGTATCAATTTTATTTGATACGGCAAAATTTGTCTTCTTGTAATTGGTGTAAAAGATGCTCTGAACCCTCGTTTTAAACAAAAATTAAGCCGTAAGCGCAAAAAGTGCGACGAAAATTTGCACAGTTCATGGAAAAGCAGTACCTTTGCACTCGCAAATCAGAAATGATGTGCTTGTATATAGAAAACATCGCGGAGTGGAGCAGTTGGTAGCTCGCCAGGCTCATAACCTGGAGGTCGCATGTTCGAGTCCTGCCTCCGCAACTAACCAGATTCAACCTACTGATATTCAGTAGGTTGTTTTTTTGTTGTGCTTTTGTGGAATTGGAGTAGGTGCGGCGTATTCTTGAGTTATAAAAAAGCATAATAAATAGATTAGGTAGGGCCGTTGTTGTTTTATTTTTTGTAATTTTGCGGCCGTTGTTACATACAGTTTTTATAAAATGAAGAAATTTGCATTTGCATTCATCGCTTTGCTTGCATTGGTTTCAGTGGCAAGCTGTGATGATACAGAGACGTACGCGGAGCAGCGTGACCGTGAAAATTCGGCGATAAGGCGGTTTATCAATGAAAATGATATAGATGTCCTGACCGAGGCCGAGTTTAGGGCTAACGGCTATAAGACGGATACAACCAAGCACGAGTTTGTATTGATGAAGAACTCTGGCGTATATATGCAGATTGTTAGGAAAGGCGAAGGCGAGCCTATCAAGGACGGGCAGACAACAACAGTTCTTTGCCGGTTTACGGAGCGCAATCTCCTTACCGATTCCATTCAGCTCACCAATAATATATTGTCTTTTGCGTCAATACCGGAGAAAATGAGCGTCACCAATACGGGCGGAACGTTTACCGCCTCGTTCGACCCCAATTCGAGTCTGATGTATACGTTTTACAGCACAACGTCTGTTCCTACCGGATGGCTTGTGCCTTTCAATTATATTAATGTCGGAAGGCATACATCGTCGGATGCCTTGGCTAAGGTCAACCTTATAGTTCCGAGTACGCAGGGGCATCAGTATGCGTCATCTGGCGTATATCCTTGTTATTATACGATTACCTACGAAAGGGGACGGTAATTTAAATAAAAATTTATGAATTGGGGATTAGGAATAGTCTGACAAAGATGTTTATGGCATATTTTCTTGATTCTTAACTTCTTACTTCTAATTTTTTACTTAAAACTATGTCACTGATAAAATCAATATCAGGTATTCGCGGAACGATAGGAGGACGTACTGGCGACACTCTTAATCCGCTCGATATTGTGAAGTTTGCAAGTGCTTATTCCATGTTCATCCGTAAGAGCCGCGGTGAAAGGTGCTGCGGAAAGATTGTTGTAGGGCGTGATGCGCGTATATCGGGCGACATGGTGCGCAACATTGTGTGTGGAACTCTGATGGGCGCAGGCTTTGACGTGTTGGACATTGGTCTTGCCACAACCCCCACTACAGAGCTTGCGGTTCGCATGTCGGGTGCAGACGGTGGAATAATTATTACCGCCAGCCATAACCCGCGTCAGTGGAATGCCCTGAAGCTGCTCAATAGCGAAGGCGAGTTCCTCGACAAGGAAGATGGTAATGAGGTGCTCGCTATTGCGGAAAGTGAAGATTTCACGTATGCCGAGGTTGACAAGCTCGGTAAGTACATGAGCGATGATACGTTTAACTGTAAACATATCGAGACTGTGCTGGCCTTGCCGCTTGTGGATGTTGATGCGATAAAGAGAGCCCGTTTCCGTGTTTGTGTTGACACGATAAACAGTGTCGGCGGAATAATACTGCCTGATTTGCTTAATGAGCTTGGAGTAGAATTTGAACTTCTCAACGGCACGCCTGACGGTGATTTCGCCCACAACCCGGAGCCTCTTGAGAAGAATCTCGGAGGTATAATGGAACGTATGCGTGCCGGAGGTTTCGACCTTGGCATCGTGGTTGACCCTGATGTAGACCGCTTGGCGTTCATTTGTGAAGACGGACGTATGTTCGGCGAGGAATATACGCTTGTGTCTGTAGCAGACTATGTCCTTAGCCATACGCCAGGCAATACTGTAAGCAACCTTAGCAGCACACGTGCGTTGCGTGACGTTACGGAGCGCTACGGCGGAAAGTATACCGCATCGGCTGTCGGTGAAGTGAATGTTACAACCAAGATGAAAGAAGTCAATGCTGTAATAGGCGGTGAAGGCAATGGTGGAGTGATTTATCCCGAGTGCCATTATGGCCGTGATGCTCTTGTAGGCATTGCCCTTTTCCTGTCGTCGTTGGCACAAAAAGGCTGCAAGGTGAGTGAGTTGCGCTCGACATTCCCCAATTATTATATAGCCAAAAACCGTATAGACCTTACACCGTCTACTGATATAGATGCTATTCTTTCCAAGGTCAAGCAGATGTATGCAGACCAGCAGGTTAATGACATCGACGGTGTTAAGATTGATTTTCCTGATAAGTGGGTGCATTTGCGCAAGTCGAATACCGAGCCTATAATCCGTGTGTATAGCGAAGCGTCTACAATGGAAGAGGCTGATGCTTTGGGAAAGCAAATCATGCGTGTTGTAATGGATATGATTTAAATACTTTTTATGCAAATCTGAAATGCAAACAAACGGAGCCAATATTCCGTTTGTTTGCATTTTTTATTGTCGTATTTAATCTGATTTTGATTAAATTTTTCCTCGCTTTTATTGCTTGGAATACGCCATAATGGTTTGGATTCAAGAATCTGTATTCCTAATCATCTGGCTAAAAATTGCGCAGTCCGTAATTTAATTAATTTTGCCGTTGCGACCAAGTGTGTCGCGTAAAGTTTAACTAATAAAATAATGCTTATGAAAAAACATTTATTACTGATGTTGACTGCGTTGTCGGCCTTTTCAGTGGAAGTACAGGCGGACAAAGGGTTTACCACTTTGGACGAGTCGGCAATGGGTGTGGCGGTTTCTCCTAACGGCCGTTATGTGGTGGGCTATAATCCGGATGGCTCTACATGGAACGGGAATATCTTTATGACGAGCTTCGTCTATGATATTTCCGAAGCAAAGATGCAATGGCTGACGGCAAATGATGAAGCAGACGTTACAAAAGGCGGCGAGTTTTCAGGTGTTTCCGACGGCGGCGTAATCTGCGGTACGTCTAAAGACACTGAAATGCTTTATGACGGCACTCCCCTAAATGCGGCTGCCGTATGGAGTTCTGATGGTACGCGCACGCTTCTTGGATACGGCGATTTCGACATGACAAGCGTAAAGAGCAGCAACGACGGCTATGTAGCCAACGCCATATCGGCTGACGGCAAGGTCGTAGCAGGCGAATTTACCATAAGCAACGGCGCATATCTTACACCTTGTAAGTGGACGCAGGGCGCTGACGGTAATTGGACTATGGAGCTGCTTCCTCTGCCTGACGGTGCCAAGGGAGGGCAGACTAAGGCGGTATCGTCTGACGGAACTGTCATTGGCGGTTACGTCAGGACAGCGGACAGCTCTAAGTATCCGGCTCTGTGGAAAGACGGCAAATGCGTATTGATTACTGATGTCGAGCTTGGATTGACCGACGGGTCTTCAAGCATAGATATGAGCGCGATGAGTGCCAATGGCAAGTTCATTGTTGCAAGTCCGCAAGGCGGTCTGTCATATGTCTATAATGTGGAGAATGGAGAAGTGCGTTCCGTTCCTATCTGGGACTATATATATTCAAGTTTGGGCGACATGCTGTCAGGCATAAGCAGCTTCGGCGTTGACAATGAGGGCAATGTAGTTTACTCCATAGGTTACGGCGGCTCTTATTGGCGTCCGTTGTGGTATTGGTACGACCAAGACCGTACCCTTGACTTGACATATTATGTTGACATGTTCGCATATGGCGTAGAGCCTGACATATCTTTGTCGGTTGATGAACAGTCTCCGGCGAAGACCGTCGCCATGTCAGCCGACGGATGTGTAATAGTGGGTAATGTAGACAATGCGTTCGCTCCTTCATGCTGGATACTCCAGTCGGAGAAGGGCACGGCCGAGATACCCAACACTCCGACAGGTCTTAAGGCCAAGGCCACCGGCCTGAACCAGGTGACGCTTACATGGGACAAGGACATGACCGAGTATGAAGGTTTCACGCTTAAGTCGTACAACGTTTATTGCAATGGCGAAAAAGTAAAGGAGGTTTCGGCTTCAGAGCCTGAAATGAAGGCGGTTGTCGATAATGTGCCTTCGGGTAAGCCCGGTTTCAATATTGAGGCCGCTTATGAAAGGCCGGACGGCAGCACAATCCTTTCGCCGAGGTCTAATGCCGTGCAGGTTACGATGGCTTCAGACTGGTCGCTGCCTTTGTTTGAAGATTTCACTTCTGGAGGAATAGACCAGAATTATTGGGAGGTCGCCTACGACGAAGACAGCAGTACGGATTTTTCTTACACCATTGATGATGCTTACGGAATGGGCTGGACAAACGGCCTTTGCATGAGGACACACCCGGGCAAGCCTTATTCATTCGCGCTTGTTTCACGTCAGATGGATGCCACTGAGGCAGAGACTGTGCATCTGTCATTCTATGTAAGTCATGGCTTGATAAATATAGAAGACCAGATGCTTGATAAAGACTTCCTTAGTGTAGAAGTTTCAATTGACGGAGGTGAAACATGGATGGAGCAGAAATCATGGGATGTTGAAAGCCTTACCCCAAGTAGTAGGCGTTGGACTCTTATAGGCCTTGATTTGTCGCAGGCTGTTGCCGGTAAGACATTCAGGGTGCGTTTCCATATGCATGGCTCGGAGACATCATATTATTATTTGACATTAGACAATATCTGTGTTTGCGAAGGTCCAGTTCATGAAGCGCCTGTAGGCCTGATAAATGAAAAGAGCAATGACGGGAAGTCTGTCAAGATAGCATGGCAGAATGCGTCAGGTGCTTATAAGTTGAATTATATTAACGAAGTGCCGCTTTGGCGATTTACAATTGGCAATGCAGGCAAGGAGGTTATTGGAGCCAACAAGTATGAACCGTCCGACCTCGCAATGTTTGACGGCAAGTATCTTACAGGTGTTTCTACAAAGATAAATTATTATGAGGACAAAACCTGTACTAAGGGCGTAAGAGCTTCTGTAGTTGTGTATGAAGACGGCAAGCTTGTACGTGAACAAGAGGCAAAAGATTTCCCGTATAACGAGGAGTTCACAGTTGTGCTTGACCAGCCGTTGCCTATTGACGCTGATAAAGAACTCATGATAGGCGTTAAGGTTTTTGACTATGATGCTGACCAGATACCTTTGTGCTATGTCCAGTCATTGGATTATCTGCCAGGCAAGAGCGACCTCTATTCGGAAGACGGCGGACAGACATGGCAGCTTGTTTCCGATTTCTACAAGACGCAGGAAGAGCCTGCTGAGGGTTGGGCCTGCTGGGACATTACAGGATGTATTACAGATACCCCGGAATTGGTGTTGTCAGGCAATGAGGACCCATATGCTTACATCGTTTACCGCAATGGTGAACAGTATAGCACGTTGACAATAAGCGGAAAGTCTGCACGCTTTGTTGACGAATCTCCCGTTGACGATGCTTGCTATGAAGTCGTAGCTTATTATGATGGAGGTGATTATTCGGAAACGTCGGAACAGATGTGCATAGGCACTCTTACTTCAATCCGCAACTATGCGGTTGACGGTGTGCATGTAGAGATGCTGCCCGGTGTTAACGGCCTGACCGTAACCGGCGATTATGACAACGCTTCACTGATAAATGTCAACGGTGTGTGCGTAGCCAAGTCTGTAGGCGGCGGCTTCTCCGTCAGCGGCTTGACATCAGGAGTATATCTGTTGAAGATAGAAAAAGACGGAAAGTCAACTGTAAGGAAGATAATGGTGACAAAATAGTGTGGTAAGCAAATCTCTTTAATGAGAGGGAATATTGCTATGTTGTGTAAACATGGGCAATATTCCTTTTTTGTTTATTGTAAAACCTATTGAGAGCCATACCATGGCTCGTGGTAAAATGGTTTGGATTCAAGAATTCGTATTTCTCTTTGTTGGATTGTGGTTTGAGCAGCCCGTAATTTTATTAATTTTGCCATTGCGACAAGGTGCGTCGTAATACATTATAGTTTAATTAATAAAATAATGCTTATGAAAAAACATTTATTGCTATCGGTTGCCGTGTTGTCGGCTTTCGCCATGAATGTATGGGCGGATGGTGATTTTACAACTTTGGACGAGTCTGCCAAAGGCGTGGCTGTTTCTCCCGGTGGTCGGTATGTTGTAGGTATCAATCCTACAGGAAGTTCTTTTAGCGGGAACATCTATATGAAAAGTTTTGTTTACGACATTTCAAACAAAAGCACACAATGGCTGACCGAGAATGACGCTTCAGATGTGACATTGGGCGGAGAATTTTCCGGAGTTGCCGATAACGGTGTGATATGCGGCACGTCGAAAGACACGGGGCATCTTATTGAAGGTACTGCAATCAATGCTGCTGCCGTATGGTCGAAAGACGGCGAACGAACCCTGCTTGGCTGGGGCGACTTTGACATGTCAACCCTGAAGCGTGGCAACGATGGTTCGTTTGCCAACGCGATATCTGGTGACGGCAAGGTGGTAGCCGGTAATTTCAGCGCAAGCAACGGCGCATACTTGACGGCGTGCAAGTGGACGCAAGGTGACGACGGTGCTTGGACGATGTCGCTGCTGCCTACGCCTAACGGCGCCAAGGAAGGTGTGGCTTCGGCCGTATCAGCCGATGGAAATGTCATTGGCGGCTACGTAAGGTTGAAAGACAACTCGAAGTTCCCGATACTATGGTATGCCGATGGCAGTTATAAACTTGTGGAACGAAAGGAACTGGGACTGAATGAGGATTATAATTATTCAGTTGAGTTTGGTTCAATAAGCGCCAACGGTGAGTTTGTTACCGCGACAATTAAAAACGAAGGTCTCGCGTATGTTTATAATACCGAAACTAACGAGGTGCGCACGCTTCCTATTATGGATTATGTTTATTCGAGCTTCGGTGGAATGTTGCAAGACATAAGCAATTTTGTTGTCGACAATTACGGCAATGTGGTTTACGCTATCGGTTATGGCGGATATTGGCGTTCTTTGCTTTATCAATACGCAGAAAACCGTATATTAGACCTTGCTTATTATGTAGATATATTCGGTCACGACATTGACTTTGGCGATATTTCTTTGTCGGTAGACGACATGTCTCCGGCAGAGCCATGCGGCATAACGGCGGAAGGAAACATGATTATAGGTAATATCAGCTCTTACTATCCTTATTGCTGGATATTGTGCATGGAGAAAGGTTCGGCTACTATACCGGCCACACCGTCAGGATTAAAAGGAGCGGTTACCGGCTTGAATCAAGTAACCCTTTACTGGGATAAAGACATGACCGAATATGATGACTTCAATTTGAAGTCATACAACATCTACTGCAACGGCACCAAGGTTAAGGAAGTTTCGGCATCTGAGGCCGAGATGAAAGCTGTTATAGACGATGTGCCTGCCGGAACGCCAGGATTCAATATAGAGGCAGTATATGAACGGCCAGACGGAAATACCGTTATATCGCCACGCTCGAATTCTATTCAGGTTACTGTGGCTTCTACATGGGCATTCCCCTTGTATGAAGATTTTAGCTCTGGCGGAATCACTTCAAACTCATGGGAGTTTGTTAATTATGAGGATACCGACGATGTGCAGTACATCGTTGACGACAGTTACGGCGTTGGCTTCACGCTCGGTCTGGAAATGACACACTTCCCGCCGGAAAATCCTTATTCGTTCGCTATCGTGTCACGTCCTATTGACGCTACTGAAGAAAACGTTGTACACTTGTCGTTCTATGCCGCCCACAGATTAATAAACGATGCGGAGCAGACGCTTGAGAATGATTTTGTATCGATAGAGACTTCTGTTGACGGCGGCTTGACGTGGACGGAGCAAAAGACATGGGACATCAACAGTCTCGCTCCCGGCTCAAGGTATTGGTCGTTGGAAGCTCTTGACCTGTCAGAGTCTGTTGCAGGCCAAGTGTTCCGCGTCCGTTTCCGCATGCACGGCGAGGCATCGTCGCAGTATAACCTCATGCTCGACAATATCAGCATATGTGGCGCTCCAGCCTATGATGCGCCTACAGGCTTGATAAACAGGACCGGCGCTGACGGCAAGTCTGTCGATATAGCATGGCAGGACCCGTCTAACGCCTATAAGCTGAACTTCATCAACGAATGTCCTTCTTACCGCTTCACTCTCGGCAATGAGGGTAAGGAGTTGATAGGTGCCAACAAGTTTGAGCCTGCCGACTTGGCAATGTTTGACGGTAAATATCTCACCGGCGTTACTACAAAGATTAACTATTACGAAGGTCAGGGCGACACCAAGGGCGTGCGCGCTTCCGTCGTAGTGTTCGAGGACGGCAAGCTCGTGCGTGAGCAAGAGGCCGAGAACTTCCCGTACAACAAGGATTTCACCGTAGTTCTCGACCAGCCTTTGCAAATCGACGCTGCTAAGGAACTTATGATAGGTGTCAAGGTGTTTGACTATAGTTCCGTTCAAATACCTCTATGCTATGTGCAGTCTCTTGATTATCTGCCCGGCAAGAGCGACTTGTATTCCGAGGATGGCGGCACTACATGGAAGAAAGTATCCGATTTCTACGCCACGCAGTCGGAGCCTGCCCAAGGCTGGGCTTGCTGGGACATCACGGGCTGCATCACTGACAACTCCGAGCTTGTATTGTCTGACGAGACAGAGCCGTATGCTTACATAGTTTACCGTAACGGCGAGCGTGTAAATGATTTCGCAGTCAGTGGCAAGTCAAACCGCTTTACCGACGAGGCCCCTGTTGACGGTGCTTGCTATGAAGTCGTAGCTTATTATGACGGAGGCGATTATTCGGAGGCGTCAGAAAAGATGTGCGTCAGCACGGGCACTTCTATAAGCAACTATGTGGTTGACGGTGTACGTGTAGAGATGCAGCCCGGTGTTAATGGCCTGACCGTAACCGGCGATTATGACAACGCTTCGCTGATAAGTGTCAATGGCGTGTGCGTGGCCGGGTCTGTCGGTGGCAGTTTGTCCGTCAGCGGCCTGCCTTCGGGAGTATATCTGCTTAAGATAGAAGAGGACGGCAAGTCTACCGTTAAGAAAATTATGATGGCAAAATAGTGTGATGCGCATATCTCTTTAATGAGAGGGAATATTGCTATGTTGTGTAAACATGGGCAATATTCCTTTTTTTATTTGTTTTGTAGCCATTGTGGCTGTGGCAAAGTATTATGTGCTTTGTATAGTGTTTGCTTTTAAGTTTTGTCGTCGTTTGCCGTATTTTTGTAGCCTGTTAAGGTTTGTCGGAGAAATCGCATTTTCTTGTTTCTCCTTCTCTCCTTTATTTTTTTACTACTTAAAAACAGGGAACAATGAAAGTAAGTGTATTCAAGAATTTTCTTAACGGTGAGCGCATCGCCGTATGTAGTGTTGATGATGTGGTGCAAATCATCCGCCGTGGTGATTACGCCGCTGCCATATCCGGTTATCGTTGCGCCGCTCCGTCGATGCTTGCCGCCAACATTAACGGCGACATTGTGAATAAAAGCGTGCGAATGGCTGATAATCGTATTCCGCGACTATGCTTCGCAGCAGAATATCGCCGCATGAATGGCTCGCGGCAGTTACTGCGCCGTAATGCTCTTGTATTATTGGAAATCGACAGCTTGAAAGACTACGAAACAGCTGTAAACATGCGTAATGCAGCCGCTCGCCAGTCTTATACGCTCATGGCCTTTATTGGTGCGAATGGTCATTCTGTTGAAATTGTATGCCGTGTTTCGCAAATGGATGGGAGTGTGCCTGCCGATGATGACGGTTTTCACCGCCTTATGTCTGAAGGTTACAAGCGTCTGCACTATGTTTATTCGTCACAGTTTGGCATAAGCATACCCTTGCTTGCGCCTGTTGACGACGCGATGTGCCTGATGAGCGTTGATGCAGGGGCGTATTACGAGCCTCACGCCGTGGTGTTCACCGTAGACATGGAACATAAGTCGGCGGCGTTTGTCGGTACAAGTAGAGATGTTCGTAGTGGCGAAGAGTCGCCTTTGCCGGCAAGACGCCCGACGAGGCACGCCGCTACATATTCTATTCCTGCTGGGATGCTGTGCTCCGTTCAGGTCTTGATGCCTCCGAACCTTATTATGCCGAGCAGGCCATCGCCATGCTCGCGCGCTTTTGTTGCCGCTCGGGTCTGCCGGAACAGATGTGTGTAGAGCGCGCATCGCTCATTGATGGCATAAACGCTGACCGCGACCTCGTCGTGATGCTGTTCCGTCAGGTATACGCCGCAAGCCCGAAGCGCGTTAACCCTACAGCGCATGTGCCCATGCCGGCGTTGACGGCCATGCAGATGGACCACTTCTTCAGCAAGCGTTACCGCCTGCGCCGCAACGAGCTGACGGGTGTCGTGGAGTATAAGCCGCTCGGCTGTTATGACACCGATTACCGACCCGTAACGCAGGAAGTTATCAACACTATGGCCTTCCTTGCGCAGCGCGAGGGCATACGCGTATGGGCACGTGACGTGAAGGAGCGTGTCAACTCTACGCTCGTTGACACGTTCAACCCCATCGGCGACTATCTCGCCGCCCTGCCGCGCTGGGACGGGCGCGACCGCCTCACGGCCTTTGCCGCCCGTGTGCCCACATCTACGCCTCGGTGGACGGAGCTGTTCGCCGTGTGGATGCGCTCGATGGTGGCTCACTGGATGGGGCTTGACCGCCTGCATGGCAACTCGCTCGTGCCGCTGCTCATTGGAGGGCAGGGCTGCGGCAAGTCGTCGTTCACCAAAATAATACTGCCCGGGCCGTTGCGCCCGTATTACAACGACCGCATAGACTTCCGCAACGACAACACCCTGATGCAGGGCCTCTCGGCCTTCGCGCTAATCAACATTGACGAGTTCGACCGTTACTGCGACCACCGCCAGCCCCTTATGAAGTATATCATATCAAAGGGCGAGGTTACCGCCATGAAGGCGTACCGCAGCACGTTCTCCACCGAGTGCCGCTATGCCAGTTTTATTGCAACGACAAACAGTCCGCACCCTTTGACCGACCCTACCGGCAGCCGCCGCTTCATCTGCGCCGCCGTGACAGGGCGCATCGACTTCACTTCGCCCGTTGACTATCAGCAGCTCTACGCCCAGCTTGTAGACGAAGTGCGCCGCGGACTTCCGTATTATCTTGATGCCGAGGCGGAGCGTCGGCTTATGGATGAAAACCGCCGATTTTTCCGCAATGCCGACATCGACAGCATCCTCTCTTCCCTGTTCCGCCTGCCATCGTCAGCCGAAACGGCGCAGGAACTTACAGCATCCGAAATAGCCGCCATCGTTCGCCGTGAGTATCCGAAGCTGCCGCCGTCGCGTCTGTCGACCGTTGAAATTGGCCGCAGGCTGAAAGCCGCCGGGTTTCAGGGACGGCATACCGAGCGTGGAACGTGTTATAAAGTTGAAGTGATATGATTTACGTGAGTTCTGTATAAGGAGAATGTTTTTTATAATCCTACTCCAAGCGGTCAGTGGGAAACTGTCATTCCGCAGAAATGCGGAATGACGATTACCAACCGACTAATAGGAATTAATAAACAGGCGGAGTGATGTATATCCACCGACCACTCGGAATAGGTTTATTACAACACTCTTATACCGAACTCACGAATATAATCATCATAAAACTTCTGTCATCCGTCAGTTCTATATCTATTGCTCTGATAATCAGTGATTTGTTAACTGACGGATGCCTAGTCTTGCTGTCAGGCTCTATCAGCTTAAACTGGAATACTGACAGAGCCTGACACTTTTCAAATGTATCTGTCAGCCCTTAACTTTTTTAATATTAGCCTGTTACACTGATAACTGACAGATGACAGAGAAATATAAAGCAAATTTCATTATTTGCGATTCATGCCTTTTTACCTTCTGATTTGCCGTCTTTTAGAGTGTAAAACATGACCTTTCGTTTTGTGAAAGGCCACCTTTTTACTATATAATGTCATGAGTTCTTATACCGACTCACGTTATAAAGAATGAATTAGATTACAAATTGATTTTACAAAAAAATATGTGAACTACAGAATGTTTTTATATTCCGAGAATCATTAAGTAGCATATAATTTTATAAAAAGGTCAACTTAATTATTTGTGGTATCACTTTATTATATTATCTTAGTGTCCAAAGCAATGACATGACGTTCTTGTTGTTAAACATATAAATTTAATTTTTATGAATGATAATAGTCTTAAAATGTGTATTGATTGTGTTAATAAACAATCTAATACAAAGTTGCCAGTTGGTATGTATTTTTGTCCTTTTATACAAAGTATTCTTTTTAATGGTATTGTACACTATGATACCGATGCTACGGAATGTGTTAGAAAAGGTGTTTTTAGAGAAGTTGATGAATATAATAATAAATGTCCAATAAACCACAGAGTAGTCACGCAAAAATAATATTAGTGTTTTTAGCCTAAACTGGTTATTAGGCTTTATTTGTATTATGTACTGCTGTCAGGTAGATTGTTTTACGCTTTTGTCGGAAATGTAGTTGGTTGCATCGATGATAAGCGGGAAACAATCTGTCTGACAGCAGTGTGGAAGAGGAACAAAGTGCTGACTGTTGTAAAAGTATGATTAGCGTTCTAATAACCAATTGGGGTTTTAACTTATTCATGATTCAATATGGCTCTTTATAGTTTTGACAAACAATGACAAATAAGCGTTCTTATTCTATTTTTATAGTGTCAAACATAAACTAAACGGCTTAGATATCGCAAAGATAGCTAAGCCGTTGGTTGTATTCAGAAAAACAAAGAATTATTCCACGCTACTCAAAATTGTCATATGTACATCTGTTTTTGTATCTAAAAACGACCTGAGCTCCGTGATAAAACATAGGTTCTTGATTTCTTAGTTTTTCTTTTTCCTTAAAAATATGAAAATCTATAAATTGTGTTTTATGTTTTTGTAAATCTGATGATATAGCCATATCTTTGGTTACGTCGTACTCTAATATTTTACCTTTTAGATTTTCACATAATTGTTCCAATTTTTCTTTTTTCCCCTTAGGAACTTCAATTCGCAAATTTTCATAACAGTATTCATTACATTGATTAAAAGCGTCTGGCGCAATATAAGATACACTAGGTGGAATAATAATATGTAAGTGCTCGCATCCGTAGAATGCGTGCGACATTATACAAGTAATGGTATTTGGCAACTCCACTTTTTTTAAATCATAAGCGTCATAAAACATATATTCAGAAATGCCAAAAAGAGACTCTGGTATATTGATGTTTTTCAAACCACACCCTCGAAATGCAGAAAAGCCAATATTTGAAACGGATTTAGGTATACATAATTCTGTTAGAGATTGGCAATTGCAAAATGCCTCATCACCAATATATTTGATATTAGGCGGTAATGTTACATTATCAAGAGATATACAACCCTCGAATGCCGAATCGGGAATTGCTAAAAGAGATTGAGGTAATGATACTGATTTCAAATAACTACAATTTGAAAACATTCCTACGCCAAGTTTGGTTATACCTTCTTCAATAATTACCTCCGTTAAACTATCACATCCGTCAAAAATAAATTCACCAAAGTTTTCAATCGAATTGGGAATAACTATTTTCTCAACGCCGCAACTTGAGAAAGCAAAACTTTCTATCTTTTTTACAGATTTAGGAATGACAATGTTTTTTATTTTTCTCATCATAAAAGCCTCGAACTTGATGACTTCAACTCCTTCTGGAATTATGATAAAATCTGTATCTTTTGCCTTTATAAAAGTTTTACCATCGGTAGAAATAGTATAAAATTCTGTGTCAATTGGTGTTGATTGAATAGAAGATTTATCACTTACAATTTCAATAGGTTCTTTTGCTGGAGATTCTTTATTTATTGTATGATTTGAAGAATTGTTGGGGATGATGAGATTATCATCATTTTCGTAAAAATCCATGTCATCTTCATGTTGCTCTCTATATGCTTGAAGTTCCTCTTCAAGTCGTTGTTGTTCTTCGCGTTTTTGCTCCTTGATGCGTCTTTCTTTTTCTTCATCATCTTTATACTGCAAATGCTTATAAACAAAAAAAACGATAATTAACAAAATGGCAACAAACCATATTGGAATGTTTTCAGAAGAGTCTTGCTCCTTTGCTATTTCATCCCATACCCATTGTTGAGCAGAAACTGGAATTGTAATGATTAAAAAGATGATAAGTGATAAAAATTTCATATAGCACATTTATTTGTCTACAAAAGTACAAAAAACGTAATAATATCACTCAATATTGGCAAATTATTACGACATTTTTTTGATTTAAAGTTTTACTTCTTTATTTTGTCTTAATTTCGGTATACAGATTGCTTTCCTTACTCTCTAATTATCAAATCTTATTGCGTTAATTTGCTGCAATTCGTCAGATTTTCTGTTCCGTCGGATTTTCAACCACTAATGATTTGCAATCTGCTTGTTCATCTCTTGTTTGTTTGTAATGTAGCAGTCTGATATAATCGTATTATAAAGTCCTTGTAAGGATAAATCGGCGATTGAAAATCCGGCAGAACAAGAATTATCGGTACAGCAGATGTTTATTCTTCGGCGAAAAAGTCGGTGTCAACACGTTTTATTTCGTACACTTGAGTTGTGCTTACCCCGACGTTGTATTCAATCATGAAGTTGGCGAGCTGAAGGCCGTCGATTAGGATTATTTTTACGTGCTCCGCCTTCTTGCAGGTTTCCAGCGCGCCTGACGAGAAAGACGACGTAGTGATAAATATGCCTTTGGTGGCCTTGTGCTCCACCAACGCGCCGATGAATTTTTGCAGGTCGGGCTTTTGTACGGCCTGCGTGGTGTATCGTTTGGCCTGTATGTATATGGTGTCAAGGCCGAGCTTGTCTTCCTTTATTACGCCGTCTATGCCGTCGTCATGGCTGTATTGGGTCACTTTGGCGGCATCCTCGAAGCTGCCTCCGTAGCCCATCGCCACCAACAGGCGTATGACAAGCTGCTCGAAAAACTGCGGACTTTGCCTTTTCACCTCGTCAAGCAGTTTTTGCGTGAGGTCTTTGTTTATTTCCTGATATGCCTCGTCCAATATCTCGGAAGGGGTTTTGCTGGTTGCGGTATGTTCTTCTTCAGGTGTTTTCGCCGTAGCGGTTTTGCTGCCTGATGCGTATTTCTTGAACTCCTTGAACTGCAACAGGTCTTCCTTGCCGAAGTCCGTTGGGTGGCTTTTCAGGAAATCCCTGCCGCGCTGCGTTATTCTGTACACGCCGCGTTGTATTCTTTCGATGAGGCAGGCCTGGTAGAAATATGTGATAGTCCATGAAATGCGGTCTTGCAGCTTGGTTTTTCTGCCGCTTTTTATTAGTTCCCTTATGTCTTCTTCGTTTAGCCCCAATTCCTTAATGCAGTGTTCTTGCAGCATTTTCCCGTCGCACGAGTTTTGTTTGGCGAAACATTGCAGTGACGGTAGGAAAAATTTTTCGAATGACGGTATCATGGCGTTATGCAAATGTTTTTATATGTCAGTTGTTTTTATGAACAAACGCTTTTGAGTCGATTTGTCATAAAGATTATGCAAATATAAGGAATTTTCCGTATATTCGCATCAAAATAAGTGAAACTTAAAAAACGGAAGGCTATGCTTTTATCAACAACACCAACTATTGAGGGTCGCCGCATACTGGAATACAAGGGCGTGGTGACGGGAGAGACGATAATCGGCGCGAACGTGCTGAAGGACTTTATGGCCGGGCTGCGCGATTTCTTCGGAGGGCGCAGCAGCACTTACGAGAAGGTTTTGCGCGAGGCTAAGGATGCAGCCATGAGCGAAATGGAGGAGCGTGCCGCCGAGCTTGGAGCCAACGCCGTGGTCGGCATCGACCTTGACTATGAGACGGTGGGGCAGGGCGGCTCCATGCTGATGGTGACGTGCAGCGGTACGGCGGTAGTTCTTTAGCCTGCGGCTGAAGAACAATTAACAATTAAAAAGTAAACCGCCTTGCCTGCATTTCTTATTTAAGCTTATGATAAAAATATGAAACAAGGCGGTTTACTTTTTAATTGTTACTTTTTAATTTTAGGCAAGTCTCATTGAGACTTGCCTAACTCGTATGCCCGTGCCGCCATGCGGTTTATTATGCTTTCAGCCGTGTCGATGGCGATTTCGCCGAGTTCGGGGCGGCGTGTGTATGCGCTGACGTGCTCGTCTTGTGTCTCGATGTGTCCGGCGAGCAGGTTGGTGAAGTTGCGGCGGTATTCCTCAACCATTACGTTGTACATGTCGTCGGTGCGGCAGGCGAAGCGCACAAGCTCCATGTCGGTAGTATGCTCTGTTACAAATTCTTTCAGCAAGTGTTCTATTTCTTCCGCCTCGTAGTTCATGCGCGACAAGGCGTAAAACGCTTCCTGGTTGAATAGCTTTGAGATACGCTCGTAACGGTCAAGCATTATGCGCTTGATATTTTTCGGTTCAAAACGTTCTTGTGGGTCAACGCTGGTTTGCGTTTCGAGCAGACCTGTGACGTAATATTTGAAGAAGGCGCGCACAAGCGCGGCGATAGCGATGTCTTTTCCAATCATTTTTTTGAATTAAGAGTTAAGAAAGGATGACTTTGTATTGAAAGAGTATATAATTAAAGTTAAGTTTATTTGTGGCATATTTTCTTAATTACGCAGTCGATGTTTCTCATCAGTCCTTCGTATTTTGCCCGTTTTACGGCACTGCCTTTGAACAGGCTGCGGTATCGTTCGACGGTAAGCTGTTGCCAGTCGGCGCGCTTCATTTGCAGTAGCTCGGGCTTGGGATGTAGCTGTGGCTCCGTTGTCGGCGTGGCGAAGCGGTTGTGCGGACATGCGTCCTGGCAACGGTCGCAGCCGTAGACGGTATTGCCCATCTTGTCGGCGTGTTCGGATGGAATGCCGCCACGGTTTTCTATTGTAAGATATGAGAGGCAACAAGACGAACGGAATGTGCCGTCAGGAGCAAGTGCGCCGGTTGGGCAGGCGTCAAGGCAGGCGTGGCATGTGCCGCAGCGTGAGGGCATCGGCTTGTCGTAGTCAAGCTCTATGTCGAGAAACAGCTCACCAAGGAAAAACATGCTTCCTGCATGGGGTATGATTAGCTGGCGGTTGCGGCCGAGCCAACCAAGTCCGGCCTGTGCCGCCCAATAGCGTTCGAGTACGGGGGCAGTGTCGCAGAAGGCGCGGTATACAGTGATGTTTAGGCGTGCGGCGAGAGCATGTAGGCGCGACTTCATGATGTCGTGGTAGTCTTGGCCGAGGGCGTAGGCTGCGAATTGCAGTTCGCCGTCAGATATACGCTCTGCCGGGGCGTAGTTGAGCGCGACACAGACGATACTCTTTGCACCGGGCATCAGCAGGCGTGGGTCAAGCCGCTTGTCTGCATTGCGCGCCATGTAGTCCATTCCGGCGTGTCCGCCTGCATCGAGCCAACGGCGGAACTTCTCGGCATAATCAGACGATACAGTCTCGGCCTTGGCCACTCCGCAGGCGAAAAAGCCGAGGGCTTTTGCCTCGGCTTTGATGCGTTCACTCGAAAGTCTTGAACTCATATCCTTGTTCTTTCAGCCACTTCAACGCTTCCGGAAGGGCGTAACGCAACTTGTCGATGCTCTTCAGTGAGTCGTGGAACGTGATGATGGAACCGTTGCGCGTGTAGCGTTTAACGTTTTTGAGCACATCTTCGGCCGTAAGCCATTTGCTGTAATCGCGCGTTACGAGGTCCCACATTACGATACGGTATTTGCGCCCGAGCCAGAAATATTGTTCCCAGCGCATCCAGCCATGTGGCGGACGAAACAGGTGGGCACCGATAAGCTGATTGGCTTTCTCCGCGTTTGCGCTGTAAGCCTTGGTGGTATGCTTGAAGCCGCCCCAATGGTTGAATGTATGGTTGCCTACCTGGTGTCCGGCATCAACAATTCTCTTAAACAGTTCCGGGTATTTCCTCACATTGTCACCCACCATGAAGAACGTGGCGTGTGCGCCGTATGCAGCCAATGTGTCAAGTATGAAAGGGGTAGACTCTGGTATAGGACCGTCGTCGAAAGTCAGGAAAACCGCTTTCTCCGTTTTGTCCATGCGCCATGTTGCCCGTGGGTATAGCCAACGTAGCCATTTGGCAGGCTGCTCGATAATCATTTCCCTTTTTTGTTTTTTGTAGTAAGGAGGTGAGTAGCAAAGAAGCAAATGATTTTCTCTTCTTGCCACTCCTCTCCTTTTTCTCCTTCAAAAAATCATTGCGGCATAACTCCGCCTTTGCCGTGATATGTGGCAGCATCGGCGTTGAGCTGTTTTTCAAGTTTGTCGGCAAGTGTTTTGTCGAACATGTCGGCAATGTCGATGCACATACTCATTACGTATATGTGCATCATGCAGTCTTGCTGGGCTTGGGTGAAACGACTGCCGCTGAGCGAATTATACCACACCATGTATTGATGCGCATTGTTGAATACCGCATTTGTTATTTCTGTAGCCTTGGCCTTGTTGCCGAGTAGTGCGTATGCTCTTGCAATGTCGAGGCCGCCGCTTATGTAGTTGAGCGGAACATTATAGTATGGCAGCACTTTTTCAGAATAAGCCAGAACTTTTGTGGCCTTGTCGAGCTTCTTTTCCGCAATTAGGCTTAGGGCGAGCTGGGCGAACAGTCGGCGGTGGGTATAGCACATGCGCATAACCGTTTCGTCAAGATATATGCCCTTCTTGTCAATGCCGCCAAACTTGAAGCGTGTCATCATGTTGGTGTAGACGCGCTCCGTATCAAAGTTATTGGCTCCAGCCACGTTGGTGGTGAACGGAGTGATGCGGTTGGCAAGACCCTCCTGTACGAAGTTGTCGCCAAGGTTCATGTAGTTCTCCGAGCCTACAGTGGTAGCCACATATACGGGGCGTGTCCAGTTGCACTGGGCAAGTATTTCAAGCATCATCAGGTCGCCTTTGTACAAAGCGTTCTTGCCTTTAAGCGAGATTACCATGCGGTCGGGTATGGAGTCTGCCGCCATCATCATGCCGCTCTTCTTCACCGCCTCTTTATCAATGGTGATGTAGAGTGTATCTGTCGGTATGACGTGCATGTCGGCGTTGCGCGAGCGTACCCAGTGCTTCATTATGTTCTTGACCTCAAACGGGTTTTCGCCGAATGTTGCTTTGGCTTCTTCGGGATTGTTCTTGTAGAAGTCGAGCACTTGTCCTTTCAGTTCGGGCATTACGTCGATGTAATCGTTTGTGCCGGAGCAGTAGTCAAGGCGCGGCCATGTTATCGGCACGGTCGGAGAATCGTAAGCCTCGCGGCACATCTGGTCGATGTACCAGTCGGTTTGCAGGTAGCTTAGGTTGCATACACGGGCGTCGGTCCTTACGCCTTCAACCTCTTGGTTGTACCAAAGCGGGAAGGTGTCGTTGTCGCCGTTGGTGAAGATGATGGGGTTGCCCTTGTCCTGCAATGACATCAGATAGTTCTGTCCGAAGTCGCGGCAGACGTAACGTCCGCTGCGGTCGTGGTCGTCCCATGTCTGGCTTGCCATCTGTATGGGCACAAGCAGGCTGAGGATTGACACTGCTGCGGTGGCCGCTGCGCTGTTGAGTTTTGCGTATTTCTTCAGCAAGTCGATGATTGCCGCCACGCCGATGCCACACCATATTGCGAACGCGTAGAACGAACCGGCGTATGCGTAGTCGCGTTCACGCGGCTGCATAGGTGTTTGGTTGAGGTACAGCACGATGGCGAGACCGGTCATGAAGAACAGGAAGAACACCACCCAGAACTGCCTTATGCCGCGCTGTCCGCGGTAAGCCTGCCAGAAGAGGCCGATGAGTCCGAGCAGCAGAGGCAGGCAGTAGAACACGTTGTGCCCCTTGTTGTTCTTCAAGTCGTCAGGAAGTTTGCTTTGGTCGCCGAGGCGCATGTTGTCGAGCCACGATATACCTGTAATCCAGTTGCCGTGCTCCAGTTCGCCGTTGCCTTGTATGTCGTTCTGCCGTCCTGCGAAGTTCCACATGAAGTAACGCCAATACATGAAGTTGCACTGGTAAGAAAGGAAGAAGCGCAGGTTCTCGAGCATGGTCGGCATCTTGACCATTATAGGCTCTCCGCAGCGGTCGTAAGGCACCTGTGTGCCGTCAACGCCGCCCATCCAGCTCTCGTAAGCCTCGGCGTGCGACGAGCTCCACATGCGCGGGAACAGCATGTTCTGCGCGTAAACATAGTCGCGCTTGCGGCCTACTACGAAGTATGAGTCTTTTTCGTCGGGCGAAGCTTTTTCTTTGCGCTGGTAGATGGGGGCACCGTACTTCATCCGCGGACGGCACATGCCGTTCTCCACGTCAAGCTTTACCTGCGATGTGTAAGCCTGTCCGTATACCAGCGGATTGTCACCGTACTGCTCGCGGCTGAGGTAACTGCCGAGGGTGAAGATGTCCTCAGGCGAGTTCTGGTCCATGGGAGGGTTGGCCGAAGAGCGTATTACGGTTATGGCGTAGCTTGAATATCCAATCATCAGCATCAACATGCAGAGCAGCGTGGTGTTCTTTATGCGTGCGCTTACGAGCGGTTTGTTGTTCACCTTGCGGTTGACGACAAACCAAAGCACTGCCAAAACGACGATGCCGATGAAGAAGGCCGACCATCCGTAGCCGTAGAACGGCACTCCGAGCATTGCCACGGCGAGCAGGAACGACAGGTTGGTGCGCTTGAAGCTCTTGCCTGTATAGCTCTCGTAAATGGCCCAAATGACTGCTGCCACAAGCAGTATGATGTAGATTATGACACCAGTATTGAACGGACAGCCCAGCGTGTTGATGAAGAACAGTTCGAACCAGCCGCCCACGGTGATGATGCCCGGCACCACTCCGTAGAGTATGGCGGCGATAAGCACGAACGAAATAAGCAGTGCTATGAGCGAGCCTTTGAGGTTGGCGTTGGGGAACTTGCGGTAGTAGAATACCAGCACGATGGCCGACACGCAAAGCAAGTTGAGCAAGTGTACGCCTATGCTCAAGCCCGTCATGTACATGATGAGCACCAGCCAGCGGTCGCTGTGCGGCTCGTCGGCGTGGTCTTCCCATTTGAGTATGAGCCAGAACACCACCGCCGTGAAGGCCGAAGAGTAGGCGTAGACCTCGCCTTCGACCGCACTGAACCAGAACGTGTCGCTGAACGTGTAAATCAACGCTCCCACAAGACCGCTCGCCTCGATGGCTATGAGCTTGTTTGTGGTCAGCGCGCTCCAGTCTTTCAGTATGAGTTTGCGCGTAAGGTGGGTGATGGTCCAGAACAGGAAAAGTATGCACGTTGCGCTAAGCAGCGCGCTCATCGTGTTTACCATCATCGCCACTTGCGACGGGTCGCTGGCAAACTGTGAGAACAAGTTTGCCGTGAGCATGAAGAAAGGCGCTCCTGGCGGATGGCCTATTTCGAGTTTGTAACCTGTTGTGATGAATTCGGGACAGTCCCAAAAGCTGGCTGTCGGCTCGATAGTGCTGCAATATACGAAGGCCGCTATGAAGAACGCCAGCCAGCCCACGATATTGTCAACCAACCTAAATTGTTTCATTTACTGATATGTGTGATAATTGTTTGTTCTGCAATTGAAACGCCATAAAGCGTTGCAAAGATAATGCAAGTTGAGCGCAATACAAAATAAAAGCGCGTAAAACAAGCTTTTATTTTTATTGCCGAGACGCAGCTTATATTATGTAAAGATACAAACTTTGTGCCGTGCAGCGGTAAGTTTATTATATTTTAACGCTGTGCGGTGTAGTAAATGCAGTATGATTACAGGCTTTAAAAGCCTAACATGGCCGTAGGCTGTATGCCGAGTATGCGGCAGATAAGGCTTGCTATTTTAAGTGATGGCTCTGAACGGCCTGACACATAGTCGTTTACGCGTGAAGGACTGACGCCAAGCTCTTGTGCCAATTGCTTCTGCGTCATGCCTTTTTCTTCAAGCGACGAGCTGATGAGTTCGGCCACGGAGGGCACTCCTATGGGATAATGTTCCTTTTCGTATGCGATTACAATGTCCGACATAAGTGTCAGCTCTGTGGCGTTCTTGTCGTCAGCCGGAGTGTCATCGCCTACTAATGGCAGCAGCTCTTCTATCCTTGCAAGCGCGAATTCGTATTGTCTTTTTGTGATTTTGTCCATGTCTTGATAGCTAAATTGTCGAACAATCTATTTTATCGTATTCTCCGTGTGTGCCTACAAAGCGTATGAAAATGTACCCGATGGTGAATTTCACTACAACGACAGGGCGGTAACTGTTGCCTTTAATGTTGAATACGTAATGCTGGTTGCCTACATAGTCAGTCGCAGGAAAGTCCACTTTTATTTCAGACAGATTCCTCCATTCCGCCTTTTCCGCTATGTTGTACCACCGTTCAAGCGGTACGCGTGAGTCTTCACGTCCTTTTGTCTCGTAAAAATCCTTGAGCTTGCGGTGTGATACTATCCTCATTCTTTTTTGTGCAAATTTATCAAATAATTTTGAAATACAAAATTATTATACTATAAAATTATGAAAATCAGTATTTTATTCATTGCTTTTGTACAATACACGTCTTTCGTTTTGCGTCGGAAAGTGTGCGTAAACATTATGTGTTCGGTGGTATTCGGCATGGCTAAGACTGGTGTTTTGGGATTGGCATGCAGGCATTTTTCTATGTAAGTGAGTTTCTTTCGTTATTCAATTTGCCGTCTTTCGCCTTGCAAAAGGCCGTGAATTGCAAGCTAAAAGGCCGTCTTTTGCAGCGCAAAAGACGGCCTTTTGGTAACTCCTTGATTTTCAGGCGGATGGCAATGCGTATATGGGCGCATTGCAGACTGTTGTAAACCGTGCGGCAGGTCAGATGGAGGTGCCTTTGAAAACGTTGCTCTCTTCCAATGGAACGATGCAGCCGTCAAGCGTTATTTTTCCCGAACGGAAGTTTTGCTGCACGGTGACGGTGGCCTTGTCGCCCCCGTTCCATAGGGTGATGAACACTTGGGCGGATATGCCAACGCCGTTGACGCTGGCCTGTATGTAGGTGTTGCCTTTCTTGTCTGAGTATTTCTTGTAGCCCGACACGCTGCCCTCGACGGTGATGCCGCCCAAGCCGTTGAAGCCCGGCCACGGCACGTTGAAGGCTACCTGCACTACGGCGCGGTTGCCGCAGAAGGCTACGAAGTTGGTGTTAGACGTTACGTGGACGGTGTATCCGCGCTTGAATGTCACCTCGTCGGCCTCGAGCACGAAGGCCGTATCGTTGATTGCGCTTTGCGCCTTGAGGTTCATCAGGCTGTCAATGCGCGCCTGCATGGCCTTGCGCTGCTGCTTTGACAGTTTCTTTCCGTCGGTAGTCTGTGCGCCTGCGGCTATGACGGCCAGTACGGCTAATGCCGTTGTAAGGATAAACTTTCTCATAATCTTGTGTTTTTATGTCCTTTTATATATATAACAAGGTGGCGGCGCGGACATTGCGCGGCAGGAGGTGAAATAGTTGTAAAATGGTTAAACAAATATTTCCACGCCGAGGGCGAGCAGGGCGTAGCGTGCCAGTTTGCCTATGGTTACGCTCACAATGGTGAGCGTGAGGTTGGCGCGCATCAGTCCGAGCACGATTGTTATGCCTTCGCCTATTACCGGCAGGAAGGCGAAGAAGCCCGTCCACGCTCCGCGCCCGGCCATGAAGCGGCGTGCGCGGTCGAGGTCTTTGGGCTTTACGTGGAGGTATTTCTCTATCCAGTCCATGCGCCCAAGCGAGCCAATCCAGTAGTTGAACATGCTGCCGAGGGTGTTGCCCACCGTGCCGTAGGCCACCAACGCCCACGGGTCGAGCCCTGCCGCCATGAGCGCGAGCATGACTACCTCGCTGCTCAAGGGGAATATGCTGCCGGCGAGGAATGCCGATATGAGCATCCCAACGTAGCCGTAGTCGGTGAGTAAGGTTATAAGAGACTCCATGGGGACAGGTCGTTTGCCATGGGCGTGCAGCCCAGTGTGTTGAATGCTGTTGCAGCGACGGCGAGCAAGGCGAGCAGAATGAACGCTATGTTTGTAAGCCGCGTGCTGGTAAGCGCGAAGAAGTGGGCTGCCAATACCGAGGCGTTGACTACGAGTATGCCCGTCATCTGTTCGGCGTATTGTGGCAGGGCGGCGTAGAAGATGGCGGTAAACGATGCCGTGGCTATGAGCAGCTCGTAGAGCATGCGTGTGCGGATTTTGTCCTTGTAGCTGTTGCGCATGAAGTGGATTGCGCCTATGGCTGCGACAAGTAGCGTTACGGCGGACGACACGATGATGCCCGGCGACGATGTGTATTGTGCTGGTGCAATGGCATGCGCGAAGCTGTCAGCCAAGCGTAGGGGGATAGCCATGTCGCCTGTCATGGCGCAATATCCTGCGATAAACCAGTAGGGGGCGGTCAGTCCGATGAGCGACGCCCAGAAGTTGCGCCAGCTCATTGCCATAAGGTTGGTGGCCGTGAGCACCCATATTACGGGTACGAAAAGTAGCGACGGCGGGCATATTACACCCGCGATGCCGATGAATGCGAAGGCGTAAAACATCTTGCCTTGCGCCCGCTTCTCCTGATACGAGGCGAAGAGCAGCAGGTATGAGGCGATGAAACACAGCTGCACGGCGAGCACGTCAAACCGCCCGATGGCTGGTGCGGCCATCGTTCCGAGCACGAGAAACGTGCACGACACCATTCGGCTGTACACTCTGATGAGCGCGTTGCGGTTGTTCATCTCGGCCATGAGGTAAGCCGACAGGGCGAACACGGCCAGTTCGGCGTATGTCCTGCAACCAATGGCGCACATCATGAGCCATGCCGCCAGCGCGTAAACCGCCGTAACGGGCAGCGCGAAGCGGCTCTCGGCAATTCTGTTTTGTAATAGCTTCATAATTAAAGGTGAAAAAGTGAGATGGTGAGAAGGTGGGAAAAAGTGGTAAGAAAAAACTTCTCACCGTATCACTTTCTCACCGTCTCACCTTTTAAAGGTCTTTTCCTATGTCGCTGCGGAAGTATTTGTCAGTGAATTTGATTTTCTGCGCTTCCTTGAACGACTTGGCCAGGGCTTCCTCCTTGTCCTTGCCGTATGAGCTTACGGCGATGACGCGGCCACCGGCGGTGACTACTTGCCCGTCTTTCAAGGCTGTGCCGGAGTGGAACACGATGCTTTCCTCAACGTCGCCGATGCCGGTTATGGGGTAGCCTTTGGCGTATTTCTCGGGATAACCGCCGCTAACGAGCATCACGCAGACCGCCGCGCGCGGGTCGAACTCGATGTTTCTTTGGTCGAGATTGCCCTCGGCCACGCCTTCGAACAAGTCAACGATGTCGCTTTTGAGGCGGAGCATCACGCTCTCAGTTTCCGGGTCGCCCATGCGGCAGTTGTATTCGATGACCATCGGGTCGCCGTTTACGTTGATGAGGCCGAAGAATATGAAGCCCTTATAGTCCAATCCTTCCTCTGCAAGACCTTCTACCGTGGGACGGATGATGCGGTCTTCCACCTTCTGCATCCACTCTTTCGTGGCGAACGGAACGGGCGTTACGCTGCCCATACCGCCCGTGTTGAGGCCCGTGTCGCCCTCGCCGATGCGCTTGTAGTCCTTTGCTTCGGGCAGGATTTTGTAGTTCTTGCCGTCAGTAAGCACGAATACGGAACACTCTATGCCGCTCAAAAATTCTTCGATGACTACGCTTGCCGATGCGTTGCCGAACATTCCGCCGAGCATCTCGCGCAGTTCCTTCTTGGCTTCGTCGAGCGTCGGCACTATGAGCACGCCCTTTCCGGCGCACAGGCCGTCGGCCTTCAGCACGTAGGGCGGCTGCAACGTCTCGAGGAAACGCAGTCCCTCGTCCAGTGTAGTGCCGTTGAACGTCTTGTATTTTGCCGTCGGAATGTTGTGCCTTTGCATGAAACCTTTGGCAAAGTCCTTTGAGCCTTCAAGCTGTGCGCCTGCCTTTGACGGGCCTATTACAGGTATATTGGCCGTGCGCTTGTCGCTTTTGAAGTCGTCATAGATGCCTTTCACCAACGGGTCTTCAGGGCCAACGACAACCATGTCGATGCCGTTTGTCACGGCAAAGTCCTTCAGACGCTCGAAGTCGTCAGCCTTTATGTCTACGTTCTCGCCTGCATTAGCCGTTCCGGCGTTGCCCGGAGCGATGTACAGTTTGCTGACTTTCGGACTTTGTGCAATCTTCCATGCCAAGGCGTGTTCGCGCCCTCCGCTGCCTAATAGTAATATTTTCATAGTCTGATATGTATTTAAGCTCTCTCCCATTGGAGAGGGTTTGGGGTGGGTTTTTGTTGTTTATTTTATTTCAAATAGTCCTCGAAATACTGCGTAATCCTTTCATGCAGGTGCACGCTCTGGTGTCCCATCATGTTGTGTCCCTCGCCGGGATATACGTAGAAGTCGGGCTGTGTGCCCACCTCGTTGCACTTCTTGATGAACGACAAGGCGTGTTGCGGCACTACGGTGGGGTCGTCCGTGCCGATGATTATTTGCAGTTTGCCCTTCAGGTTCTTTGCTTTGTTGATGAGACTTGTTTCCGCGTAGCCTTCCGGATTGGCCTGCGGCGTGTCCATGTAACGTTCTCCGTACATCACTTCGTACCACTTCCAGTCAATCACGGGGCCACCGGCAACGCCTACTTTGAACACGTCGGGGTAGGTAGTCATGAGCGATGTTGTCATGAAACCGCCGAAACTCCAGCCGTGTACGCCCATTCTCGTCGTGTCAACGTAGGCCAACGATTTCAGGTATTCCACTCCTTTGAGCTGGTCTTTCATCTCTTCCACGCCGAGATGACGGAACGTTGCCTGCTCGAAGTCGCGTCCTCGGTCGCTTGAACCGCGGTTGTCGAGGATGAAGAGCAGGTAACCTTTCTGTGCCATGTACGTTTCCCAGCTTCGGCTTGCGTAGTGCCAGCGCGCCTCTACGTTGCGAACTCCGGGACCGCCGTACACGTAAACCACGGTGGGATATTTCTTATTGGGGTCGAAGTTGACTGGTTTCACCATGCGATAGTACAGGTCTGTCACCCCGTCAGCCGCCTTTATTGTGCCGCATGAGTATTCTGGCACGTTGTAGCCGGTCCACGGATTGTCGGCCTTGAAGTAGCTGATGCGCTTCACCTTGTCAACGTCGATGATGTCGATGTTGCGCGGAACGTCAGGCTCCGAGTAGCTGTCGAAGGCGTAACGGCCTGAATATGATAGCATAGGGGCGTGGTGTCCGCCTGCACCATATGTGTTTGCGTGGCATCCTCGGCCGTTGTCGAGTAGGGTGCGCTCGCCCGTCTGGATGTTAACTTTGTAGATGTTGTTCTGGATTGGGCTGCTTTCGGTTGACAAAATAATGGCTGTTTTTGCCTTCAAGTCAAAACCGATAAGGTCTAACACCACCCATTTGCCGCTCGTGATTTGCTTCAACTGTTCGCCCTTTGTGTTGAACAGGTACAGGTGGTTGTAGCCGTCTTTCTCGCTTTGCAGTATGAACTTGTCGGCATCCCACGGCAGGAAGGTTATTGGGTTCATTGGATGTACGTACTTGTCGTGGTGCTCTTTATATAAGGTAGACAGCTTTTCGCCTGTTGAAGCGTCGTATTTTACCAGCTCCATGTCGGTCTGGTCGCGGTTAAGCTCGAACATGTAGACCGCCTTGTCAGCCGGACTCCAGGCTATGTTTGTAAAGTAACGGTCGGTCGGGTCGCCTGCTTTCAGGTAGACGGTTTTGCCCGTTTCCAGGTCGTAAACACCCACGGTAACCTTGTGGCTGGTTTCACCGGCCATCGGGTATTTGGTCGGCATCTCTGTTGCTATGCGCGTGTCGATGTTTACGAGAGGATAGTCTGTCACCATGCTTTGGTCCATGCGGTAGAAGGCGAGCTTCTGTCCGTCGTTGCTCCAGAACGTACCTTTATATATACCGAATTCGTCGCGGTGTACGCTTTGTCCGTAAACGATGTCGTGGCTGCCGTCGGTTGTAAGCTGGCGGGTCTTTCCTTCAGCGTCGGTTACGTAGAGGTTGTCGCCCTTAACGAAGGCAACGGCACGCGAACGTGCGTTCCAGTCGGCGTGCGTTTCTTCTTCGGTGCTTTGCCGCCAGACGTTTTTCTTTGCCTTGAAATCAATTAGCAGACGTTCGTTTTTACGCTCAATGAGCACCAGAGGTTTGTCGGGGTAGGGGAAGGATGCGTATAGCAAGTGGCGAATCTTGTCGCTTTCGCCATTCGTTCCTGCCCATTTGTTGATGTCGTCGAGTGTGAAAAGGAGCTTTTCCTTGCCTGTTTTCTTGTCTACGGTACGGCATTCTTCCACATCGAGGCGCACGAGCAGGTCGCCCCACCACGTGAGGTACCTGTTCTTGGGCACCATGTTGTGGTAGTTGTTGCCGCCGAAGTTAAGGTCTTCAAGCGTAAATTCGCGTTGTTGTGCGTTGCCTGTCATTATGGTAAACATTGCGAGCAGCGCCATGGCGCATAGCCTGGCGTTGCGTGAGAAGCTGTTGTTTGATTTAGTCGTCATATCGCCGTCCTTTCTTTCCGTAGTCTTTCCTGTCCCTGTTTCCTTTGAAATCGCGTCCTCCGCGGCGGTCACCGCGTCCTCCGCGGTCGTCGAAGTCGCGTCGGCCCCGTCCGAAATCACGTCCTCCATGGTCGTCAAATCCACGGCGGTCACGTCCGAAGTCACGCCTGTCGCGGTCGTCACGGCGGCGGTCGCGGTCTCTGGAGCTGCGGCTGTCGAAGTCGATTTTATGGAATTTGAATGTGCGTATGTCGCCATCTTCGTTTTCTTCATGTTCCTCAAGGCGCTTCTTGAATTCGCGGTTTTCCTTGAAGCGGTGCTTCTCGGCCATGGCTTTTTTCTCCTCGTCGGTTTTGAGAATGTTGCCTGCGCCGCGGAAGTCGCTCAGTTTTCCTTCGAAAATCTGGTATTTGCGGAACTCACATTCGAGCGAACCGTTGTATACCGGGATTTTGATTGACGGCTTCAGGCCGATTTGGTCGAAGCATTCCTCACGGTAGCTTAGCACCCATGCGTCGTTGTCTTTGAACTGATGCTTGAGCGTTTCGCCAATCATGCGGTATGTGCCGAGCAGGTCGGGGGTGGATATGCGTTCGCCGTAAGGCGGATTGGTCACCATGATGGCCTTGTCCTTTGGCTGCTTGAAGTCCTTGAAGTCGGCCAGTTCCACGCTGATGTCCTTTGTCAGTCCGGCGGCGCGTACGTTCAGGTTGGCCTTCTGTACGGCCTTGAGGTCGATGTCGTAGCCGTATATGTGATGGTTGAACTCGCGTTCCTGCGAGTCGTCATTGTATATGCGGTCGAAGAGGTCGGCATCGAAATCGGGCCACTTCTCGAACGCATAGCTCTTGCGGAACACGCCGGGAGCCATGTTGTGGGCGATGAGCGCGGCCTCGATAAGCAGTGTGCCTGAGCCGCACATGGGGTCGATGAAGTCGGTGTCGCCCTGCCATCCTGTCATGAGAATCATGCCTGCGGCGAGCACTTCGTTGAGCGGAGCCTCGACGGACTCCTGCCTGTAGCCGCGGCGGTGGAGGCTTTCGCCGCTCGAGTCGAGCGATAGCGTGCAGCGGTCTTCGGCAATGTGCATGTTGAGGCGTATGTCAGGGTTGGCCACCGATATGTTTGGGCGTTGTCCGGTATTCTCGCGGAACTGGTCTACGATGGCGTCTTTCACCTTGTATGATACGAACTTGGAGTGGCGGAACTCGTCGGAGAACACCACCGAGTCAACGGCGAAGCTCTTTTTCAAGTCGAGGTACTGGCTCCAGTCTATTTTCTTCACTTCTTCATACACGTCGTCGGCCGACTGCGCCTTGAAGTGTTTTATGGGCTTGATTACCCTTATTGCTGTGTGCAGGCTGAAGTTGGCGCGGTACATCATTTCCTTGTCGCCGGTGAACGACACCATGCGGCGTCCTATCTGCACGTTGTTTGCTCCCAGTTGTGTAAGCTCTTTGGCCAGGACAGGTTCCAGTCCCATGAATGTCTTGGCGATGAGTTCAAATTCTTGTTCCATTAATATATTTACGGTTATGTGGTTTTGCGGTTGTACGGTTATACTGTTTTTGTGGTTGTTGGCGGTCGGGATTGTCAGGCTTTGTCGTCAAGCGGTTTCAGGTTGCCATAGTGCAACTCCATAACCGTAAAACCGTACAACCCCATAACCGTACAACCTTATTGTCTTTTTACTTTTTTTGACATCGGCTCCATGTCTTCTGTCACCCAGATGTTTGCCCCCACGACGCACCCCTTGCCGATGGTTATGCGGCCGAGGATGGTGGCGTTGGAGTAGATTATTACGTTGTCTTCGAGGATGGGGTGGCGCGGTATGCCCTTGATGGGGTTGCCGTCGGCATCGAGCGGAAAGCTCTTTGCCCCGAGCGTCACGCCTTGGTACAGCTTGACGTTGTTGCCTATGATGCACGTCGCGCCTATTACTACGCCCGTGCCGTGGTCTATGGTGAAGTGATGGCCTATCTGTGCGGCCGGGTGAATGTCTATTCCGGTCTCCGAGTGGGCCATCTCGGTTATGATGCGAGGTATGAGCGGCACGCCGAGCTTTGTCAGTTCGTGTGCCAGGCGGTAGTTCACGAGAGCCTTTATTACGGGATAGCACGATATTATTTCGGCCTTGCTCTCGGCCGCCGGGTCGCCGTTGTATGCCGCGTCTACGTCTGTTGCCAGCACGGCGCGTATGTCCGGCAGGCGCTCAATGAACTTGGTTGCCAGCTCCTCGGCCTGCGGCCGCCGGTACAGCGGTATGCAGTCAGCCGCCGTGTGCTCGGTGTCCATGAAACAGAGCCCGGCCAAGATTTGGTCGGTAAGCAGCTTGTGCAAACGCTCCACGTTCACACCTATATGATAATTAAGCGTCGTGATGTTGACCGTTGACTTGCCGTAGAAACCGGGAAACAATATCGAGCGCGCCAGCCCGATAATCTCTTCAAGTGCTTTTGCCGAAGGCAACGGGTCGCCGTCGCGGTGCTGGTGGAACAGCTCTTTCAACGACTCGCGCCGAGACAACTTCTCGATTGTCTGTGTAAGGATTTGCGTCAAGTTGCCGGTACTCATTCTGTGGTGTGTCAATATTGTGTGCAAATTTAATCGTTTTATCGTTACGAGCCAAATTTTTTACATCTTTATTAATCAGGTTTGCTTGTTGATGCCGCGTCGCCGTGCAGCGCACTGCCGTGCGCCTGGCATCCTCGGGTTTTCACAGTTGTGGCTCTTTGCCATGTCAAAGGCCGTCTTTCGTCCTCTGAAAGGCCGTCTTTTGGCGCGCGAAAGACGGCCTTTCGCACCGTGATTTGCGGTGTGTTGCCAAGTTGCTGACAGTCAAGTGGTTGTGAATGTGTGTAAAGTTGGTTGGCAGCCACTTTTTGTTGTGATGTGAAATGTAAAGTTTTCTTAAATAAAAGTCGTGTTGTTTACGTTTTTCCGTATTTGCATTACCTTTGGATAAGATAAGCTGCGCTCGGAAATAAAAATAAAACCGCGTTTCTCTCGGTTTTATTTTGTATTTCTCTCGGCTTGCATTACCTTTGCATAAGGTAAGCTGCACTCGGCAATTTGTAAGCAAACTTACATTGCACTCGTTTGCATTACCTTTGCATAAAATGTTTTTAAGGTAGAATGGAGCTTGTTCAGAATATACTAGAAAACAACGGTTTTCCTGTAATCACAGCCTTCTTGCTCGGCCTCATAGTGGCTTTGCACCCGTGTCCGTTGGCTGCCAATATAGCTGCAATGGGCTATATAGCCAAGGACGCGCACCGGCCGCGCAGTGTGTTTGTCAAAGGTCTTGCTTACACTTTTGGCCGCCTGCTGACTTATTCGCTGCTCGGCATCGCGCTTGTCGTGGTGCTTCGCGGCAGCGGAGGCGTCGATGCCATTGGCCGTTGGTTCGGCGAGTGGGGCGAAAGGTTGCTCGCGCCCGTATTGATATTGATAGGCTTGTATTTCATCCTCGACCGCTTCCTGCACCGCCATGAGCATTGCCCTACGTTGCCCGGTCACGGCCGCCGCTTCGGCGGAGCGTGGGGCAGCCTGCTGCTGGGCGTGTTGCTGGCCCTGTCTTTCTGTCCGGAGAGCGCCATAGTGTATTTCGGCATGTTGCTGCCGTTGGCGGCGCAGTCGCCGTCGGGCTGGTTGTTGCCGGTGGTGTTCGCCGTAGCCACGTCGCTTCCGGCCGTGCTTCTGGCGTGGGTCGTGGCTTACGGCTTGGGCGGAACTGACGCGGTAAGGCGCAGGATGCACATCGTTCAGCGTTGGATAGGTGTTGTCGTTGGTGTGCTTTTCATTGGGGCAGGAGTGTTCTGTATGTTTAATTAAAAGAAGCATACAAGCAGACAAGTGACGAGCAGACAAGGAAATTGCCTTTGAATATGGATGGTAATAAGTAAAATCAAAATTTCTTGTCTGCTTGTCACTTGTTTGCTTGTATGCTGAAAAATGTTTTCAGCGTTCAAACCTCACTTCGACGGTCTTGAAGCCCATGGCCTTGAACATTTGGAAAAACTGTTTCAGGGCGTTGTCTTCGGCGCTTGCGATGTTCTCTTTTGTAAGGCATCGCGCCTTCATCCTTGCCTTGGCGCGGTGGTAGAGGTCGCTGCGCGCCTTGTCGTTCCATGTGCCAGACTCGAAGAAAGCCTGCGTGGCGGCCTCGTCAATGAAGTCTTCGTCGAGCAGTTTCACCCGTGGCAGCACCGCGCGCAGCGTGTCTCCGCTTACCGTTACCCAGTCGGCGCGGGTTTCTCCGAGGTCTATGCCGAGGCGCAGCGTACCTTTGTATATGCGTATTAGCTCGTCCGTGCCGAAGAGCCTGCGCCTTACGGTGTCAACCATTTCCTCGTCCTCGACGGACAGGAATTCCCATTCGCCTATTTCTTTCATCGCCAGCACCTGCGTGGGCGTTACGTTGATGCTGTCGTTCGTGTAAGCCGTTATGGTGTTGCCGCGGCATTGCCTGACGAGATACGCCGACGCAATGATGACCAACGCCACGATTGCGGCTATCGCGTATAGCTTTATCCGGCCAACGCCACGCACTATCGACGCCCACAGGTTGCGTCCCTCCTTATTGTTGCTTGTTGTATTTGCCATATTCCATGTTGTTGTTTTCAAGGAGCATCGGCAGGTCGCCGGTGGTGAAGTCCTTGCGGAATGTTATCGTGATGTTCTCTTCCTTATATCCCATTTGCGCCAGTATGGGCACCAAGGCGTGCGCCGCGCTCTGGCGTGCCATCTCGATTATGCCCATCTGCGGTATGCTCTGTATGATTTGCCTGCGGCCCTGCTGCTCGTATGAGGCCATTTCCGCGTCGGTGAAGTTTGACCGCATGAAGGCTACGTGCTTCTTGATGCCGTCATGGTCTATGCGGCTTGAGGTCAGCTCCACCCGTGGGTCGGGCAGCGTAATCTCCACTTTGTCGCCGCTTACGGCTATGTTCTGTTCCGAGAAAGAGCCGAAATCTATGTACGCTTTAAGCTTGGCTTCCATCGGAATGGCGATTTTCCGTGACGACAGAGGCATGGAGAAGTCGAATTTCTGATTGAACATCGAGCCTTTGAGGCGCACGTCATCGTCATGCGTTACAATCTTGCGCACACGGTATTCGGCGGTGTACAGCTTTGAGCATTTGCGTATCTGCATCACCATCACGGGTATGGTGTCAACCGGCTTGGCCGTTTGCGTAGCCTTGTCTCCGTCCGTGCAGGCTGTCAGCATGAGCACGGACAAGATGAAATAAAGTGCAAATCTTTTCATAAGTTGTTACAAATGTAGTGAAAAATGGATTAAACTCAAAATATAACGGAAGTGAAACAGCGTTTTGCTTTGCTTTTTAATTAATTTGTACTATTTTTGTGCCGGAAAACGTAATATGGCAAAATGAAATCATTACAGACACTGTTCATCGCCGCCGTGGCGGCATTGGCTCTCTCTGCTTGCAGCGAGAAGAAGCCTAACGACAACATCATCGCCAAGAAACCGGCGGCCAAAGCTCCTTCAGGACCTGTCAAGATGCAGGACTCAAGATTCATGGAAGAAGTGAAATGGAAGGGTAAAAGCTGTTACGTCAACATCGTGCGGCGTGCCGACACGTCGCTTCCGATTATTACTGACGACGCAGGCGGCAAATACTATGACAACGTGATTGACGTCACAATAGAGTCTCACAAGGACGACGGCATGGCGTATGAGTCGAAGCCGATATTCCAAAAGACGTTCAACAAGAAGGACTTTGCATCGTATGTCAATGCCAAATATCTTGAGAAAAGCGCGCTGCTCGGCATTGTTTTCGACCGTGTTGACGGAGACAACATAGTCTTCGCCGCAAGTGTAGGCCAGCCCGACGCGCTCAGCGACGACTATGTGCCGCTGCTTGTCACCGTTTCGCATTCGGGCAGCATGACAATCACGAAGGACACAAGGCTCGACAGCGACGTGGAGCAGGAGTAAAGTGAAGAGCGAAAAACGAAAAGTGAAAAATCCATTTGCTTACATCTTAATAGCAGATAAAGGCAAATGGATTTTTCACTTTTCGTTTTTCGCTCTTCACTTAATTTCGTTTTTCTCTGTATTTCTGCGGCGTTTGGCCTGTGGCGTGCCTGAAGAACTTGCAGAAGAAGCTTACGTTGGGGAAGTTGAGGGCGTAGGCCACCTCGGCCACCTGCCTGCTGCTGTATCTTAACATCACTTTCGCGTTGGTTACAACGGCGCGGTCAATCCATTCTTTCGCCGTTATTCCGCTTGCCTGTTTTACGATTGTGCCGAGATAATGGGGCGTCACGCACATCTTGTCGGCATAGAAAGGCAGCTTGCGTTCGTGCTTTGAGTGCTGGTTGACAAGGCTTATGAATGTGTTGAACAGCTCCTTGCCACGCGACGTTTCGGGCTGTGCCGTGTCCGCTTCAATGTCTTTCAGATAGCTGTAATAATGTATCACGGCGTGTATTAGGCCGTTAAGCGTTTCGTCGGGAAAACGCTCTTTGTTAATCAAATTCCATATTGTGCTGAACATCTGCCTGATTATGGCGGCATCTTCGTCGCCCGGGTGTACCGTGAAAAACGTCGCGTTGCCGCAGCACCAGGTCGGTATAGCCTTGCCCATGGCCGCCTTCAGCCGTTCGTCGCTGAGCATCATGCCGCACAGGTCGAAGTCTTCGCTCATGCCGTTGATTTGCAGTATGCTGCCGGCCGATATGAAGGCGAACGTCCCTTCGCCGTATTCGCGCTCTATGAGGTTCACCATCAGCCTTATGCTGCCGCTCTTTACGAAGCCCATGCGGCAGTCTTCCATTATGTAGGGCGTGTCGGTTTGCAGGATGTTTTGCAGCGTCTTGCCGTCCCTTCCGAGCATTGCAATGTCCTTACCGATGAACTTTACCGGTGCGTCAGCCGACTTTATGCTGCTCAACATCGACTTCAATTCGTGGAAAGAGAAACGTTCCGGAGATTTGTTCTTCATGTTCTTTTTATCTGATTGTTATTTTGCAAAAATACGAAAATAGCACTTATCGGCAATGTTTTACCGTGAAAACCGCATTGCGTGAAAGTATATTTGTACAAAAAGAACATTTAATGACAGCATAAGATAACGTTGCGTGCATGTTGTAACCTTACCTTTGCAAATGTAAACGACAATCAACTGATTTATATGAAGCACTATTTTGTTTGCATATTGATGTTCTTTTGTGCAGGCACAGGCCATGCACAGGTCACTTTGGAGCAGTGTAAAGCCTGGGCGCAGGGCAATTATCCAGTAATAAAACAGTACGACTTGGTGGAGCAGAGCCGACGTTTCACCGTGGAGAACGCCGCCAAGGCGTGGCTGCCGCAGGTTGGCGTGAGCGGCACTGCTTCTTACCAAAGCGACGTTACGACCATTCCCATTGATATTCCGGGCGTTGACATACCGACGTTAAGCAAGGACCAGTATGACGTTAACATAACCGTCAGTCAACAGGTGTACGACGGCGGGGCCGTGTCGTCTGCCAAACGCTTGGCCGAGGCGCAAGGCGACGTGGGACGGGAGCAGGTCAGCGTGGCGATGTATGACGTCAACCGGCGCATCGACGAGCTGTTTTTCGGCATACTTGTGCTTGACGAACAGCTCAAGCAGGTCGGCGTGTTGCAAAACGACTTGTCGCTTTCTCTTGCCTCGGTCGAGGCCATGGTGAAGGGCGGAACGGCCAACCAGACTGACGTTGATGCAGTGAAAGTGGAACAGGTGAAGGCACGCCAGAGGAAAACGAGCCTGCTGACGCAGCGCAACACGTATCTGAAAATGCTTTCAACGTTCATCGGAAAGGAAATAGGCGACGGCGACACGCTCGTCAAACCGACGCCGCCTGTCCTACAAAACGGCGCAAACAGCCGCCCCGAGCTTGCTCTTTACGCCGCGCAGGAGCGTCTGCTCGATGCCAGGCTGAAATCTCTCAACGTGGCTTTGCGTCCTAATGTCGGCCTGTTTGCACGCGGCGGCTACGGCAATCCGGGGCTGAATATGCTGAAAGACGACTTCGACGCTTATTATAAAGTTGGCGTAACGCTATCGTGGAATTTCGGTTCGCTGTACACACGGGCCAACGACCGGCGTAACATTGACATCGAGCGGCAGACCGTGCAGTCGGAGCGTGACGCTTTTCTGTTCAACACGCGCCTGCAAACGGAGATGCAGAGCGGAGCTGTTGACAACCTGCGTGAGCAGCTAAGGCAAGACGACGAAATAATAACGCTGCGCCGACGCATACGAGATAAGGCCGAACTGCGCGTTGCCAACGGCACGGAGACGGTGAACGAGATGCTTCGCGACATCAACGCCGTGAGCGACGCGCAGCTTGGCAAGCGGCTGCACGAAATCCAACTGTTGCAGGAAATGTACAAAATAAAGCACTTAAATAACTTTTAGAAGATGAAGAATATAATATTTGCATTGGCGGTTTTGTCATTGGTTGCCTGCTCAAAAGGCGGTATGGAGCACGACGCAATGGGAACATTTGAGGCAACCGAAATCATAGTGTCTGCCGAACAGACTGGTAAACTGATGTATTTCGACGCTGAAGAGGGTGCCAAAGTGGCGAAAGGGGAGCAGGTCGGGCTGATTGATACGGTGCAGCTACAACTGCGTGCGATGCGGCTCGGCGTGACGAAAGAAGTTTACGCAAGTCAGCGGCCGGACATAAACAAACAGATTGCGGTCACGAAACAACAACTGGAGAAGGCCGAGCTGGAGGTTAAACGTTACTCGGCGCTTGTGCGTGACAACGCCGCCAACCGCAAGCAACTTGACGACGCGGAGAGCAGCGTGCGCGTGCTTCGCCGCCAATTGGACGCGCAACTGTCGCAACTAAGCAACACTACCGGCAGCCTTAACCGACAGATGGCCGCGGCGGAAATAGAGCGTTGGCAGGTAGTAGACCAGTTGCGCAAGTGCCGCATTACGTCTCCAATCAGCGGAACGGTACTTGAAAAGTACGCCGAAGCCGGCGAATACGCCGTGCCGGGCAAGCCGTTGTTCAAAATCGCGGACGTAAGCGACATGACGCTGCGTGCCTACGTAACCGCGCCCCAGCTCACATCGTTGAAAATAGGACAACAAGTCAAGGTGTATGCCGACCTTGGCGAGGACGGTAGTCATGAGTATAAAGGCGTTGTCTCATGGATTTCAGACAAGGCAGAGTTCACTCCTAAGACGATACAAACGCGCGACGAACGCGCAAACCTTGTCTACGCGGTAAAAGTCAAGGTAAAGAACACCGACGGAATGCTCAAAATCGGGATGTACGGAGAGGCAGACTTTTTGAATGAATAATGAAAAATGAAAAGTGAAAAATCCATTTGCATTGCAAGCAACTTTATTTTCTCACCTTCTCACCATCTCACTTTCTCACCTTTAAAAATATGGTTTCAGTTTTCGATTTGCACAAGCAGTACGGCCGTGTTGAGGCTCTTCGCGGCTTGAGCTTCAGCGTCGGCGAAGGCGAGATATATGGCATCATAGGTCCTGACGGCGCAGGCAAGACATCGCTATTCCGCATATTGGCGACGCTGATGCTGCCCGACGGCGGACGGGCCACGGTTGACGGACTTGACGCGGTACGTGACTACCGCGAACTGCGGCGGCGCATCGGCTACATGCCTGGCAGGTTTTCGCTCTACCAAGACCTCTCGGTGGAGGAAAACTTGCGGTTTTTCGCATCGGTATTCGGCACAACAATAGAGCAAAACTACGGCCTGATAAAAGACGTTTACAGCCGCCTTGAGCCGTTTAAGACGCGCCGCGCGGGCAAGCTGTCGGGCGGAATGAAGCAGAAGCTTGCTCTCTGCTGTGCGCTAATACATGCTCCGCATGTGCTGCTGCTCGACGAACCTACGACGGGCGTTGACCCCGTGTCGCGCCGCGAGTTCTGGCAGATGCTGCAACGCATAAGCAAAGAGCATGGCATTACGGTGCTCGTGTCAACGCCGTACATGGACGAAGCGTCATGGTGCGACCGCATTTCGCTCATGCAAGGCGGCCTACTGCTCCAGACCGGCACGCCCTGTGAAGTATGCGAAAGCTATTCCGCCAACCTGTTCGCTGTGCGCAGCGACGACATGCACCGGCTGCTCGGCGACTTGAAAGAGTGCCCCTGCGCAACGTCGGCATTCTCTTTCGGCGACAGCATTCATGTTACGTTGGATGGCGTGACAGCATCTTCTGCCCTGACGGAGTATCTGCAACAGCGCGGACATGCAGGCGTTGAAGTGAAACGGATACGGCCTTCGGTGGAAGATTGCTTCATGTCGTTGATGAAAAGTCAAACAGTTTGACGGCACGTCGGCATTAAATTCCGGCGGGTTTGTATTTAGTTGAAAATCAATAAGTTATGAATGCTGATGCGAAATGTGGCTTTTCGGCATGTAAAAGATGGCCTTTGAGGAGGTTAAAGGCCGTCTTTGACGGTGCGAAAGGCGGTCTTTTGAAAACCTGATGGTTTGATGTTGCATTATGATTTATGAACTGACGTATTTTTTAATACAAGATATATGAATACTGAAAGCGTGATAACAGTTAACGGGTTGACAAAGAAATTCGGCTTGTTCACTGCCGTTGACAATATCAGCTTTGACGTGCGCCGTGGCGAAATCTTTGGTTTTCTCGGCGCTAACGGTGCCGGCAAGACTACCGCAATGCGTATTCTCTGCGGCCTTAGCCGACCTACGGCAGGACGTGCCGTAGTTGCCGGGCTTGACGTTTGCACGCAGCCGGAGCAGGTGAAGCGGCATATTGGCTACATGAGCCAGCGTTTTTCGCTGTACGACGACCTTACCGTGGCGGAGAACATGCGCCTTTTCGGTGGAATATACGGCATGGACGGTAAAATGATAAGGCGCAAGACTGACGAGTGCCTGCACTCGCTCGGGCTTGAAGGCGAGCGCAATAGCATTGTTGGCTCGCTGCCCCTCGGCTGGAAGCAGAAGCTGGCTTTTACCGTGGCAACATTCCACGAGCCTGAAATAGTGTTCCTCGACGAGCCTACTGGAGGCGTTGACCCGGTGACGCGCCGCACTTTCTGGGAGCTGATTTACCGCGCCGTAGATAATGGCACGACCGTTTTCGTCACTACGCACTACATGGACGAGGCCGAATATTGCGACCGCGTGTCAATCATGGTGGACGGTCGCATAGCCGCGCTCGACACGCCCAACGCTTTGAAAGCCGCATGGAGGACAGATAATTTGTATGATGTTTTTTACAGTCTTGCACGCAAGGCGGAAAGGAGTTGACGCATGAAGCAGTATGTTTCTTTTATTGGCAAGGAGTTTCTGCACATCCTGCGCGACCGCCGAAGCATGCTCATACTGCTCGCCGTGCCCATAGTGCTGCTTCTGTTGTTCGGCTATGCAGTGTCTACGGAGGTGAAGAACGTGCGCGTGGCGGTGCTCGACATGTCGCACGACGAGCTTACGCGCAAGGCGTGCGACCGCCTGGCGGCCAACCCGTACATGTCGCTCGATTACTGCGTGACGTGCATTGACGATGTGTACAGCCTGTTCCTCCAAGGCAAGGCAGACGTGGCGGTTGTCTTCGGGCATGGCTTCGCAGCCGATTTGGTGCATAAAGGCACGGCCGAAGTGCAGCTGCTCGTTGACGGAACAGAGCCTAACCAGGCCACAATACGCCTGCAATACGTCATGCAGGTGTTCGCTTCCATGCGGCAGGAGTATGCAGCCTTAAATGCAGGTGAAGCCAAGATGAACATCGTCCCGGTAACGCGGATGCTTTATAACCCGCAACAAAAGAGCGAGTACAACTTCGTGCCGGGCGTAATGGGACTGCTGCTTATGCTTGTGTGCGTGATGATGAGCAGCGTGGCAATAGTGCGCGAGAAGGAGACGGGCACGATGGAAGTGCTGTTGGCATCGCCGCTTTCGCCTGCGTGCATCATCCTGTCGAAGCTCGTACCCTACTTCGTCATCTCGTCGTTCAACGTCGCCACGGTGCTCATCCTCTCTTATTTCGTGCTCGGCGTGCCGATGGCAGGCAGCCTGTGGGCGTTCCTCGGCGCAACGCTGCTTTACATTCTCGTCTGCCTTACGCTCGGCCTGTTCGTGTCAACGCTCGTCCGCACGCAGGTGGCGGCTATGGTAGTGTCGATGCTGTTCATCATCCCTACCGTCTATCTGTCGGGTCTTGCCTTCCCAATCGAGAGTATGCCGAATGTGCTGCAGTACATATCCACCATTGTTCCAGCACGCTGGTACATCGACGCCGCACGCCGCCTGATGATACAGGGAGTGGATGCGCGGTACATACTGACCGACGTTTGGGTGATGTGCGTCATGGAGGCGGTGCTGCTCGTGGTCGCACTGAAGAAGTTTAAGGTAAGAATTTGATTAAAAGGAGAAAAGGAGAAAGGAGAGAAGAAATAAGTAGAAATGCTTGTTGAACTGAATAATCAATGAGTGCTGTATAATATTTGTCAATGTAAGTCAGCGCAGGTAATCTACTTACTCCTTCCATCCTTACTCCTTTACTACTAATAAATAAAACAACTATGACAATAAAATACTTAATCCAAAAAGAGTTCCTGCAAATCCGCCGCAATGCTTTCCTTCCGAAAATATTTGTCGTGCTGCCAATCGTAATGCTCTTGATAGTGCCGTATGCAGCAAATCAGGAAATCCGTAACTTGAAGTTCTGCGTCGTAGACAACGACCGCAGCACAATGTCGCGGCGGCTCGTCGACAAGCTCGACGCGTCGGATTATCTCGCGCTGACATCCATCGAGGGCGGCTATGGCAGTGCGCTCGCACAGGTGGAGCAGGGCACGGCCGACATAATCCTTGAAATTCCGCACGGCTTCTCGTCTGATGTTGTGCGCACGGGCGAGGCTGCCGTCAATGTGAACGCCAACGCCGTGAACGGCGTGAAGGGTGCGCTCGGGCAGGCATATATGCTCAATATCATATCTGATTTTGCCTCCGCGCAGCTCGCGGAGCGAGGTGTCGGTGTGGGGCAGGGCGCAAACCGTGGCGTTGACGTGCGTCCGCGTTTCCTCTTCAACGCTTCGCTCGAATATAAGGTGTACATGGTGCCTGGCATCATCGCCATGCTGTTGACACTGCTCATAGGCTATCTGCCAGCTTTGAACATCGTCGGGGAGAAGGAGCGGGGCACCATCGAGCAAATCAATGTGACGCCCGTCAGCCGTCGCGACTTCATCCTCTCGAAGCTCGTGCCTTACTGGCTCATAGGTCTTTTCATGCTTCTCTGGTCTATGCTGTGGGCATACGTCTTCTACGGCATGTGGCCGCGCGGCAGCGTCTGGCTTATAATCATGTATTCCTTGCTGTTCTTCCTCATCGTGTCGAGTCTCGGCATCATCGTCTCCAACTGCTCTTCCACCATGCAACAAGCCGCTCTGCTGATGTTCTTCTTCCTCATAATATTCGTCCTCATGAGCGGTCTGCTCACGCCAATAGCCAGTATGCCGCGCTGGGCGCAGGCCCTGACATACGCCAACCCATTGCGCTACTACATCGAGACGTTGCGCGCCCTTTACCTGAAAGGCAGCACCCTGGCCGACCTCCAGCCGCAACTCGTCTCGATGGCCGTCTACGCCGCCGTGTCGTGGGCAGGCGCAATATTGAGCTATAAGAAAACAAATTGATTTCATACAAGAATATCTTTCATCTGTCAGTTTTACTGATAACACTTTGAATGCCTGTATGTTACGCGCTGACAGATGCCGCCGTTACCTGTCAGCCATCCTTCATCTTTTCAAGTAAGCTGACAGGCGGCTGAATGATACACCAAACATCTGTCAGCCCGTAACTGTCTGACAATCATTGCCTTATATAAGAAACTGACAGATGAAAGATATTCTACCCTTGTTTTTGTATCTGTTTCGTTACGCGATATGCCGCCAGTCGCGATGTAATTGGCCGCCTTTCACGTTGCAATATGTGCCCTTTTGCCTTGCAGTTGACCGCCTTTTGCATTATAAATAGCCGTGTCGTCGCAAAAAAATGCTTGCAACCAATGTCACGATGTCACCGTGTGCCGTAACCCTCTGGCCTTCACCGCCTTGCGCCGTGACATAGCCCCACCGTTTAATGTCACCACCGTCACGCTCCGTCTTGCACCGTGACATTGGTGAAAGTGCCGCCATAGTTACTGTCACGGCTTAACCTTCTGACTGCCAGCGCATTCCATAGCATTGTGACAGTGTGACATTTTAACCGCTAAGAAATATATTTATTCAATATATGCCAATACTGCTGAAGGTATGGCTTCCCTATTGGGAGCAAAATAAAACCGCGCTCCCATAATAGGAACGCGGCTATTACTTAGTTTCTAAAAATAATTCTTACAAATTAGCAAGCCATTTCTTGCCCGGTTTTGAGTGCAGCCAGATAAGAAAACCAACAGCAATTATAAGCCCCACGGTAAAAATTGCCCCTAACATTTCCATATTGTCGTTATTTTAAGATTTTACTGCCGATATTGGCAAGAACGATTGTAAGCGCAAGACCTACGGATAGCACGTACCAATTTATTCCGTATTCGTTGTTAGTGTATATAGGTGTAATAGTGCCTAATACCAGTGCAACAAATGTAAGTTGTGAAAGGTTGAAAAAGTAACCGGCTATTTTGTCACGTCTTAACCTGTCACGTTCTTTGGCGTCTTTTCGTTCTTCTTGTTGTTTTATAAAGTTGCCCATACATGGTTCTTTGTTTGCAAAAATACTCATTATTTTCATAAATACTCGTTTTTAGCATTGAAAATGTCATATAATGTGGCTTTTAACATTTGCTTTTGAACTCTGCATGTACTCTAAATTTCACTTCAAAAGCAAATAAAAACATTAGACGATAGGGGATTATCGGAAAAATCCCTTACTTTTGTAATCGGATAGAGGCAACTCTTTCCAAGACATACGAGAAAAAGAAGAAGCGTTATGCTTATCTTGTAAGTTGGAAACGTAGGAAATTTCGGACTTAGTACGAGAGATTGCATAGTGGTTCTCACGTCATAGCGTGGGCTGTTATTACCATATCCGTGCTAAAGGTTTCCTATGACCTCCAACTTAGACGTGGTAGCATTGCAGTTCCACGCTCTTGCATTTTATAACCGCCTATAAAGGGACTGATAGGTATTGAACGGACATCATTATGGAACAACAGTTTTGTCAAAGTTGCGGTATGCCCCTGACTAATGATAACAGGGGGACAAATGCCGATGGAAGCTGTAGCGAGGATTATTGCTCTTATTGCTACAAAAACGGTGAGTTCATCCAAGAGTTCACAATGAGTCAGATGATAGAGTTCTGCCTGCAATTCTTAGACCAATGGAATACGCAGGCGGGATGCAGTTTGACTCCTGTACAAGCGAAGGAACAAATGCTACAACACTTTCCGCATCTGAAACGATGGAGAAAGAAAGATGAACGGACACTTACGGAAAAAGCAACACACTTACTTTCCCAATGCGAGAACGTTACCGTAGTTTCTATTGATGCCAACGATTATCCTCGCCCTGTGCAGATGTCCAAGATAGGGGCAAAGGGATTCCATGAGGTTTGGATGGCGACAAGTGCGGACTCCGTGAAAGTGAGTGATTTTAAGGCGAACAACAAAGCCGGTCTTTGCTATGACCATTACGGGGATGGCGTAGCCCTGCGTGGCACGGTAGAGATTGTCACGGATGATTCCATCCGTAAGGAGATGTGGCAGGATTGGTTCATTCATCATTTCCCCGGTGGAGCAAGCGACCCGAATTACGTACTTCTGCATTTCATTGGCACGGAAGCCACCTTTTGGATAAATGGCGAATTTTCTCATTCCAACATCTGACAAAAACAATGATTAAAGAAATAGTCACATGCCGGCTTATATTGCGTCCCTGGCAAGAATCTGATGCCGAGTCGCTATATAAATACGCCCATGACCCGGCAATCGGACCTATTGCAGGCTGGCCGCCTCATACTTCTGTGGAGGACAGCTTGAATATAATCCGCACAGTCTTTGCCGCTCCTGAAACGTATGCGGTAGTATTGAAAGCGTCGGACGAACCAGTAGGAAGCGTGGGAATCATGTTCGGAGACGGTTTGCATAGTGCTGAAATACAACAGGGCGAGGCTGAAATTGGTTATTGGATAGGCAAGCCATATTGGGGACAAGGATTGATACCCGAAGCCGTGCGTTGCCTGTTAAGGCGATGCTTTGAAGATTTAGAAATTACCGCCGTCTGGTGCGGATATTATGACGGCAATACGAAGTCTCGCAGGGTGATGGAAAAATGCGGCTTTCGTTTCCATCATACGGTGGAAGGCAAAACCTCTCCACTTGGTGATGTCCGCACGGAGCATTTCATGCGGATAACGAAGAAGGAATGGGAGGTGAATAAAGTTTGGATTCAACCTGAAATAAGCGATAACAAATGAAACCTTCCTCTTTTACTCCTTTGGGGATGAACAGTAAT
>CASFNA010000018.1 GCA_949295905.1 uncultured Prevotellaceae bacterium | reverse complement strand
TCTCATGTCTTTCTTGTCACGCAAGAAGTTTACATACTCGTTTAGTCCGAACTCATCGAAATACTCAAAAGTCACATCTTCTTTGAACTCTTTTAGGTGATTTTTTACGGCTGCAAATTTTTCGTATGTGGATTCTGTCCAATTGTTCTGATTACCACATTCCTTAACAAACTCATCAAATACCTCCCAAAAACTTATTTTAGTATCTTCCTGTTGCTCCTCGCTGCCATTTTTCATTCGCAGATTGAATGCTTCTTTCAACTGTTGGGTGGTCGGCATGGTTTCCTGTACCTCAAATTCTTTGAACACGTTTTGAATTTCAGCATAGTATCTTAGCAAATCAGCATTGATTTCAGATGCGCTTTGCTTTAATTTATTGGTACATCCGTTCTTTACACGCTGCTTGTCCGCATCCCACTTGGCTATATCAATGCGGTAGCCGGTTGTAAACTCGATGCGATGGCTTGCGTATATGACACGCATACGGATGGGTACGTTCTCCACGATTGGAAGGCCGTTCTTTTTGCGGCTTTCAGGTGCAAAAATGATGTTTCGTTTGATGTTCATGACTGGGTGTATTTGAAATTCTGCACCCAAATATACACCCAAAAATTGGAATAGCGAGCGATATTCGATAATATTTAGATTTAATTATGATTGTAATAAGCTGGTTATTAATAGGTATTTGCGATTGTATGATATTTTGAGATAGTACAGATTCGAGAGCCTCTCTCTCCGCTTCAATCAGAGCTTAAGCACAACGCAGACGCTCATGCAAAAAGCAACAAGACACTGCATCCGAAAAGGATTGCGGTGTCTTTTCTTTTTAATACAACACCTAACAGCCCACCTTTCAGCTGACGGTAGAAAGAGTAACAAATAAAGGCACACGCGCTGTTTTTATCCATAAAAAAACAAAAAAACATGCACGCAAAGCCTTAATATGGCGGAAAATAAGTAATTTTGCAGGCTGTCGGGCACGGCATTAAAAATGCCGTAGACGCGCCCGGCGGACAATAAACGCGGCATAAGGAAAATGGCAACACGCGAGGAATACGAGCAACTGAAAGAATACGCACGCAGGGACGGAGCGATAGTAGGCGTACTGTGGATAACGAGCTTCGCCTTCTTCATAGGCGAGTTTTACAACCCGTTGCTCGGCTTCGCATCGCTCCTTGTCGGCGCATACTCGCTGGTATTCGCATCGATGCGCCTGCGCCGCTACCGCGACACGGCTTTGGGCGGGGTCATCTCGTTCCGCCGCGCGCTGCTTTTCAGCATGCTCATATACTTCTACGCGGCCTTGCTTATGGCCGCCGCGCAGTTTGTCTACTTCCAGTTCATAGACCACGGCTTCATGCTTTCACAGTATGCGGAAATCACCGGCACGCCGGAGTTCAAGGCCATGCTGTCGGCCTACGGAATGAGACCCGAGGACATGAAGCTCGCAATGGACAACCTCGCCGCGCTGCGCCCCATCGACATTGCCCTGCAATTCCTTTCTACAAACATAATTCTGGGCTTGGTAGTAAGCCTGCCGATAGCCGCGATGATGAAGTCGAAGTTTAAAAGAAGATTCTGAACGGCACGCCACAGCAGGCAAGAATGCCATAAGCACACTGAAAAACGAACAACAATACAAACGGAAATGGACATTTCGGTCGTAATACCTTTATATAACGAGGAAGAGTCTCTACCCGAGCTTTACGCCTGGATAGAGAGAGTAATGAAGGCCAACAGCTTCACTTACGAAGTAATATTCGTCAACGACGGCTCAACCGACCGCTCTTGGAACGTAATAAAAGAGCTCGGGGCGAAGCATGAATGCGTCAAGGGAATAAAGTTCCGCCGCAACTACGGTAAAAGCCCGGCACTGTATTGCGGCTTCAAGGAGGCGCAGGGAGATGTCGTCATTACAATGGACGCCGACCTGCAAGACTCGCCCGACGAGATACCGGGGCTGTACAAGATGATTACGGAAGACGGCTACGACCTCGTGTCGGGCTACAAGCAGAAACGTTACGACCCCTTGTCGAAGACCATACCGACAAAGCTGTTCAACGCCACGGCACGCAAAATCAGCGGAATAAAGAACCTGCACGACTTCAACTGCGGCCTGAAGGCTTATCGCCGCGACGTTGTGAAGAACATAGAAGTGTACGGCGAGATGCACCGCTACATACCATATCTGGCAAAAAACGCCGGATTTGACAAAATCGGAGAAAAGGTGGTACACCACCAGGCACGCAAGTACGGCAAGTCGAAATTCGGCCTCAACCGCTTCTTCAACGGCTATCTTGACCTCATCACGCTGTGGTTCCTAAGCGGTTTCGGCCGCAAACCCATGCACGTGTTCGGCTTCCTGGGCACAATCATGTTCTTCATCGGCTTCATAGCGGCTGCCGCCATAGGCATAGACAAACTCTACTCGCTCGCCCACGGCATACCGCAGAGATTAGTGACCGACTCGCCTTACTTCTACATCGCACTCACAATGATGATGATAGGCACGCAACTTTTCCTCACGGGCTTCCTCGGCGACCTTGTAAGCCGCAACTCGACTGACCGCAATGACTACCAGATTGAGGAAGAAATGAGGTGCGGAGAGAAACGGTAAAAAGGAAAAACGGTAAAAAAGTAAAAAGGTAAAACGATAAAACTGGAGATGAGAGTCAAGCCATCCGTCAAAAATCCACTACGCGCGTTGCCTCTATGCGCCGCCGCGTTCATGCTTTTAGCCGCATCATGCTCGTCAATCGACTGCCCGATGAACAGCCTGGTTTACACCCAATACCAGCTTATGAGGCCGGACGGAAGGGTTGACACGCTGGCCGACACACTCACAATATCGACACAGCGCACCACCGACGGCAGCGACTCGGTACTGATTAACAGAAATGTAAGGACGACGGAATTCTCACTTCCAATAAGCTACGCACAACCGCAAGACGTGTTTTACTTCGAGACGATAGACACGGTGACCAAGGCCAAGACCATTGACGTTGTGACCGTGACGAAGGAGAACCATCCGCACTTCGAGTCGGTAGACTGTGCACCGTCATTCTTCCACACCATTACGGACGTAAGCACAACACACAACGCCATCGACTCGGTTGTAATCAAAAACCCCGACGTTAACTATGACACATCGAAAAAGCACTTCTACATATATTTCAAGCATCGCGATTAGCCTGCTCATGCTGTTGTTCTCGCCAGCTGCGGCCGAAGCCAAAGGTGACACCGAGGCAAAGAACGACAGCGTGCCTTTCTTCAAAGGATTCGCGGTGTCGGTTGACATGGTGGGCCCCGTGCAGATGCTTATCGGCGACTACGGGCAATACGAGGCGGCACTGCGCATCAACCTGAAGGACAGATACTTCCCCGTTGTGGAAATGGGAATAGGCAAAGCCGACCACACCAACGACGCGACAGACATTTCATACAAGACAAGTGCGCCCTACTTCAAAGCTGGAGTAGACTTCAACCTGCTGAAAAACAAGCACGACATATACCGCCTGTTCGCAGGTGTAAGGTATGCGTTCACCTCGTTTAAATACGACTTGTCACATCCAGGAACGACAGACCCCGTGTGGGGAGAAACCGCTCCATACGAGGCAAACGGAGTGAAATGCTCTTACCAATGGGTTGAAGCCGTAATAGGCGTTGACGCAAAGATGTGGGGACCGGTGCATCTTGGCTGGAGCCTGAGATACAGAAGCCGGGTGTCTCATGACGACGGGCCGTTAGGGAATTCTTGGTACGTGCCCGGTTACGGCAAGACAGGCGGAAGCAACATTGGCGGCACATTCAACGTTACCGTAGACATTTAATCAATTTATAAGGTTAAGCGGTTATACGGTTTTAAGGTTTCCGTGTCTTCCACATTCCCATTTTTCCAATTTTATCCATACTTTACCTAAACAAATCAAAAAGATGAAAGGCAAAAAGAAACTACTTTGGCAATCTGCATTCTTACTATTCCTGATAGTCGGGACGGTAATAATCGTTAGTCAGCAACGCTCAATGCCGTACCAGAAAGACACGGGCTTCGTGTTCGGCACGGTGTACAACATCATATACCAGAACGACAAGAGCCTTAAGCAAGACATAGAAGCGGAATTAAAGAAGGTGGACTTCTCGCTTTCGCCCTTCAACAAACAATCAATCATCTCGAAAATAAACCGCAACGAAAATGTGAAAGCAGACAAAATGTTTGCCGACGTATTCAATTTGGCACAAGAAATATCGGCAGAAACGGGCGGAGCTTTCGACATAACCGTAGCCCCGCTGGTAAACGCATGGGGCTTCGGATTCAAGAACGACACGCAGCCTACGGCCAGCGCAATTGACAGCTTGAAGCAGCTCGTAGGCTACAACAAGGTGATACTCAAAAACGGCGGCGTCAATAAACAAGACCCACGCATAATGCTTGATTGCAGTGCGATAGCCAAAGGATATGCCTGCGACATCGTTGCAGCATACTTGAAAAAAGCAGGAATAGAGAACTTTATGGTTGAAATAGGCGGCGAAATAGTGACCCACGGCATAAACGAGCAACGGCTGCCATGGAAAATCGGCGTAACAAAACCTACCGACGATACACTAAACACAAACCAGAAACTGCAAACAATACTTAATGTAACCAACAAGGCCATGGCTACAAGCGGCAACTACCGCAACTTCTATTACAAGAACGGCAAGAAATACGCACATACCATCGACCCTGCAACCGGCTATCCTGTACAGCACAACATTCTCTCCGCGACCGTGCTTACGGACAACTGTGCCACAGCCGACGCCTACGCAACGGCATTCATGGTAATGGGTCTCGACAGGGCGAAAGCCGTACTTGCCGAGCACCCGGAACTTATGGTGTATTTCATTTATTCTGACGAGCAAGGCCGCAACGCCGTGTGGTACTCCCCTTCATTGAGAGACAAGATTACGGAATGACTAAACCACGATAAAAGCAAGAAGGTACCAAGATGCCGCACACAAGGTTGCACGAAAAGCTACTTGAACTGCCATTATTTCAAGGCATGAGCAGGAATGACCTTGAACAGGTAGCTACGTCTACAAAATTCAGGCATCTGGCTTACGCGAAATGCAGAACCGTCGTAAATGAAGGCGACGTTTGCGACAAGATTTATTTCCTAATCAACGGTACTATCAGCGCTATCGGACATGCTGACGACAACGGATATTCAATAACGGAGATAATACAAGCCCCGGAAATACTGCAACCCGAACGGATTTTCGGACTTACACAACGATACACACGCACATTCACAACCGTCACAGACTGTACTTTCATCTGTCTCGACAAACTGGAAATCCTTGAACTGGCAAGCAAATATGAAATATTCAGGCTAAACCTGCTTAACATAATCTGCACAAAATCACAACGCTTCACACGCTTTCCCTGGCGTGTACATCCCAAAGACATACGCCACAAGATAACAAGGTTCGTGGAAACAAGAAGCCTTCGCCCCGCCGGTGAGAAAATAATACGCATAAAAATGGAACGCCTCGGCTATGAAATAGGCGAAAGCAGGCTCAACACTTCACGCGAGCTTAACGCCATGGCCGCAGAAGGAATAATTGCGTTAAGGCGCGGCGAAATACACATATTCGCTTTGGAAAAAATCATACGAACATAGAAGGAGGTAAATATTACCCCGTCGGCGGAATTACTTGCGTCTCTTTACGGCAAACACTTTCGGTTTGTTGCATTTCAGCGGCTTTTTCTTACGGTTTACACTTGCTTCCTGCGCGTTTGCAAGAGGCGTCCTTTTATAAAGCAAAAGGCCGTCTTTCAAAAGGCAAACAAGCATGTTTTGAAGGCTGAAAAGCCACCATTTGAAACTGTAATCATCGCCCTGCCGCCAAAACATTTCCACAGACGGGTAAATATTAGTTAAATTACCACCTTGCGGCTACGCACAATGAATAAATTGAGTATCTTTGTAGTCAAAAACATATATGGACGTCAGTATGAATGAAAATAAGGCAGAAGACCTACGTAAGAATCCTTTTTTTGAACAATACAACACCCCTCACGACACTGTTCCCTTCGAAAGCATCAGGCTTGAAGATTTTGAAGAAGCCTTTATGGAAGGCATACGGCGTGACAACGAACAAATAGAAAAAACAATAAACAACCCGGACAAACCGACTTTCGACAATACTATAATCAACGTGGACGACGACAAGGACAGATATTACGACCTGCTGTCGCGCGTGTCTACCGTTTTCTTCAATCTGCTTAGCGCCGAAACAAATGACGAAATGGACGCGTTGGCACAGAAAATACAGCCTATATTGACGAAGCACGCCAACGACGTAAGGCTGAACAAGCGCCTGTTTGAACGCGTGAAAGCCGTACACCTGCACCACCGCAGACTTACACCGGAAGAAAAAATGCTGCTCGACAACTGCTATGACGGCTTTGTACGCAGCGGAGCTTTGCTTGACGATGAAGGTAAAGAGCGCCTTCGCCAGCTCACGGAAGAGGCAAGTATGCTGTCTTTGCAGTTCTCCCAAAACCTATTGAAGGAGAACAAGGCTTACACCCTACACATAACCGACGAGGCACAACTTGACGGCCTGCCTGACACTGCACGCGAAGCCGCCGCCGTAACAGCGCGTGAGAAAGGACTTGAAGGCTGGGTTTTCACGCTCGACTACCCCAGTTACAGCCCTTTCATGACATATTCAACCATGCGCGAACTGCGCAAACAGATGTACATGGCACGCAATACCGTCTGTACGCACGACAACAGCGAGAACAACCTTGACATCTGCAAACGCATAATAAACCTACGGCGAGAGATAGCACAACTGTTAGGCTACAAGACATACGCCGAATATGTACTGAAACACCGCATGGCCGGCAACGCACGCAACGTGTACAGACTGCTCGACGACCTCATCGACGCATACAAACCAACGGCTATCAAGGAGGTTGAAGACATTGAGAAAATGGCTCAAAAAGCCGAAGGCAAGGACTTTAAGATGGAGCCATGGGACTTCAGTTACTACTCGCACAAGCTGCAATTAAAGAAGTTCAACATCGACTCTGAAATGCTGCGCCCGTACTTCGAGCTCTCCAATGTAATAAAAGGCGTGTTCGGACTTGCCAACAGGCTCTACGGCATAACGTTCAAAGAGAACAAAGACATACAAGTGTACCATCCAGACGTAAAGGCATACGAAGTCTACGACAAGGACGGTTCGTATCTCGCAGTGCTGTATGCTGACTTTTTCCCACGCAAAGGCAAACAAAGCGGAGCCTGGATGACACAATACCAGGGGCAATGGATTGACCGTAAGGGCGAGAACGTGCGTCCGCACGTAAGCGTAGTGATGAACTTCACAAAACCGACCGACGAAAAACCTGCGCTGCTTACACTTGGAGAAGTGGAGACGTTCCTCCACGAATTCGGGCATTCCCTGCACGGAATGTTCGCCAACACAAGGTTTGAAAGCCTTTCAGGAACAAACGTCTGGTGGGATTTCGTGGAGTTGCCGTCGCAGTTTATGGAAAACTACTCCGTAGAAAAAGAATTCCTGCGCACGTTCGCCTTCCATTACAAAACGGGCGAACCGCTACCCGACGAACTTATAAACCGCATCGTAAAGAGCCGCAACTTCATGGCTGCATACGCCTGTCTGCGACAAATAAGCTTCGGACTGCTCGACATGGCATATTATACAAAGAAAGAACCATTTACCGAAGACATTGTTCCGTTCGAGAAAAAGGCATGGAAGAAAGCCATCGTTACAGAACAATTGCCAGACACCTGCATGACCGTACAGTTCAGTCACATAATGGCCGGAGGCTACGCAGCCGGGTATTACAGCTACAAATGGGCGGAAGCGCTTGACGCCGACGCGTTCAGCGTGTTCAAGAAACACGGCATATTCAATCAAGAAACCGCGCAAAGCTTCCGCGACAACATACTCTCCAAAGGCGGAACGGAACACCCGATGACCCTATACAAGCGCTTCCGTGGTGGCGAGCCTACCATCGACGCCCTTCTGAAACGAAACGGAATAACAAGAAAAGAAACGGCAAAGAAGGTGAGATAGCAAAAGGAACTAATTGGAATACATTTTCCAAAACATATTTTATCACCTTCAATTACTCCAATTTCAAACATCAACATCATGAACGAGAAAGACGACAAACAGCTGCTACTGGACTTGCGCTATCTGCGAATGGCACGCATATGGGCAGAGAACAGCTATTGCGAACGCCGCAAAGTCGGCGCGCTTGTCGTAAAAGACAAGATGATAATAAGCGACGGCTACAACGGAACGCCAAGCGGATTTGAAAACGTATGCGAAGACGAGAACAATGTAACCAAGCCATACGTCCTGCACGCCGAAGCCAACGCCATAACAAAGTTGGCAAGAAGTTCAAACAACAGTGAGGGGTCTACGCTTTACGTCACGGCCGCCCCGTGCATAGAATGCTCCAAGCTAATCATACAGTCCGGCATAAAGCGCGTTGTTTATGCAGAGAAATACCGGCTTGAAGACGGTATAAACCTGCTGAAAAAAGCAGACATAGAAGTTGTCTACATTAATCCTGACGAACATGAAGCAAAATAAGTCAAACCGTCTGATGCCGCTGTTGATGGCGTTGTGCGTGGTAATAGGCATAGTTGTAGGCACGTTCTACGCCAACCACTTCTCCGGCAACAGGCTGAACATAATCAATTCAGGCAGCAACAGGATAAACAACCTGCTGCACATAATCGATGACCAATATGTAGACAAGGTGAATATTGACTCGCTTGTCGACATGGCAATACCACAAATCCTGGCCGACCTTGACCCCCATTCGGTATATATAAGCGCAAAAGACGTACAAAAAGCCACCGACGACCTTAAAGGTTCTTTCTCCGGTGTAGGTATAGAATTCGTCATCCGAAAGGACACCATCCATGTGCAAGGTGTAATAAAAAACGGCCCCGCCGACCAAGCAGGAATACGTGCAGGCGACAAGATTGTAAGTGTTGACGGCAAACCTTTCGTAGGCAAGATTGTAACCAACGACGAAGCGATGCGCCGCCTGAAAGGGCCGAAGGACACAAAAGTAAAAATCGGAATCATAAGATACGGTGAAAAAGAAGTAAGGCAATTCACCATAACCCGCGGCGACATTCCACAAAAGAGTGTCAACGCGGCTTATATGATTGACGAAAATACCGGTTACATAAAAATCAAAAACTTCGGCGAGAACACATATCCTGAACTTCTCATAGCACTTGCAAGCTTATCGCAAGAAGGCTTCAGCAATCTTATCATCGATTTGCGCGACAACACCGGCGGCTACCTGAAATCTGCCGTGCAGATGGCTAACGAATTCCTGCCCAAGAACCGCCTTATAGTGTACACGGAAGGGCGCAAGTCGCCTCGTCAGAACTATAAGAGCGACGGGCGTGGCAGCTACCAGCACATACCTTTGGTTGTATTAATCAACGAAGGGTCGGCGTCGGCGTCGGAGATTTTCGCCGGTGCGATGCAGGACAACGACCGCGCCACAATCATCGGCCGCCGCTCGTTCGGCAAAGGCCTTGTACAGCAACAGCTTGAATTCCCCGACGGCTCCATGATACGCCTTACCGTAGCACGCTATCATACCCCGTCAGGACGTTGCATACAGAAGCCTTACACCGCAGGCGAAAACCAAGACTATGACGAGGATTTGCTCGTAAGATACCAACACGGCGAGTTCTTCTCGCAAGACAGCATCAAGCATACCGGCCCGGCTTACCATACAAGCATAGGACGCACCGTATACGGAGGCGGCGGAATAACGCCTGACATATTCGTGCCGGAAGACACTCTCGGCATGACTTCATACTTCAAACAGGCGGCCATGAGCGGACTGATAATACAATATGCCTTTGTATATACAGACGAGAACCGTCCCAAGCTCAGTAGCTTTGAGACGATGCCGGAGTTGTCGGCATATCTCGACAAACAGCACACGGTAGACAAGTTCGCCACATACGCCGACAAGAACGGCCTTAAGCGGCGCAACCTCCTGATAAAGAAGTCGTACAACCTGCTCAAGACATTCATCAACAGCCGAATTATCTACAACATAATGGACGAGGAGGACTGGATTGAATATCTAAACCTTGACGACAACGTAATAAAAGCGGCTTTGGGAGTATTCGAACGAGAAGAAGCATTCCCAAAGAAACCTGAAAGCAAACCTGAAAAGAAAGACGGAAGGACGGCAAGGGCAGGTGAAGCACGCATTCCAAGCATAAAGACGAGCTACATCACACTCACATGAACCAAGACAAACGCACATTGCGCAAACAAATAAGGGAGACGAAGCGGCAATTCTCCGACAAAGAGTTGGAAGAATTGTCGCTTCCAATCATATCACGGCTTCTCTCCCACCCGAAAATAGTCAGCTCCAAAACCATACTGATGTATTACTCGCTGCCTGACGAAGTCAACACCCACCATGCCGTAGAACAGCTTATAGCATCAGGCAAGACGGTACTCCTGCCACGGGTCGTTGACGGCGAGAACATGGAAATACGCGTTTACGGAACCCCCGACGACCTTACTCCCGGACATTACGGGATAATGGAACCTACGGGCGAAACATATACCAACTATGAGGACATAGACGTTGCTGTAGTGCCGGGCATGGCCTTCGACCCATACGGGCACCGCCTCGGCCGCGGCAAGGGCTACTACGACCGCTTCCTGCCTAAAGCCACGCGCGCATACAAAATCGGCGTGTGCTTCGACTTCCAAAAGCAAGAGACCATACCAACCGATGTCAACGACTTTACAATGGATTGCATAATCTGACAAAATCCGATATGGTACAACAAATGCAACCTTTAATTTTCAAATTGCTTAACAACTGATTTAAACTATAACTTAAAGTAAGTTCGGCATAAGAAGAACATCCTTAATAGGGACATAATTCATCATATCCCTATAAAGGCATTTTCGCAGTTTGTGAAAAATAACAGTTATACCGAACTCACACTTAATTATATCCTTACGCATGGAAGAGGCATGTACAAAAAATTGATATAAATGTTCTTTCAAAACTAAAGGCACTATTGTATCTTAACAGAACAGTATTCAGGACTAAAAGTCAGCGGAAGCTCGTTGTTTCCAATAAGGCCCCGTTCAAATATTTGTGAAAAAACATTCTCAGTCCGAATTTTACATTGCATAAACATTTGGCATGTACGCCGCTTTAGACCACCGTCGGCAGTACAATATGCACAAACTCTGTAAATGGCTTTTTTCCAATAACTTACACGCATATTGCCTTTTGGGTTACAAAAGACGGTCTTTCAGGCTGCAAAAGACGGCATTTCAGGCTGCGATATGCGGCCTTTTAGCGAACAATATGCCGCATTTTGCTGTCTGCATGAAAAAATCCGCCCCTGCGTCCAGGCATGAAACTTGATGACGCAGGGGCGGAATGTGTGTATGGCGTACCTACCGCATGCCTGCGGCGGGCATGCCCGTTGTTACTTGTCAGACTTGGCGAACTTCACGGCAGCACCGTCAGCCTTGACAATGTAATTGCCGGTAGGTATGCCGGTACCCGGAATTACGCAGTCACCCGTGCTGCGTGCCGTGCCTTTGTATATCAAGACACCATTTGTGTCATACAATGTGACAAGCGCTCCGCTTGCAATGCCGTACACATGTATGTCCCCGCCTTCTACAGCTACGCGCAGTCCGCTGTAGCTTTCAACGCCGTCCACGCCCGTAGCGGTGAGCGTGACGGGTGCGGAATACTTCTCGCCTGAAGCTGAATACACCGCCGAAACCTGGTATTCAAGATACTTGTTGTCGGCCGGCGTGTCGTCTATGTACGACGTTTCCTTAACCATGTCGCCGTTCAGACGCTCGCGGTTGCGGTACACGTTGTAGCCCAAGAACGCGTTTTTCTGTGACGTAGCATCTGCTCCGACAGGCACTGACACGAGCTTGACCTCACCCGTCTGCACTTTCGGTGCGAACGTCTTGCGTGATGCGCTATTTGCTTTTGCAGGCTCGAGCGGAGTGTTTGAGTACGGGCTAAGGCCTATGGATATGTTCCAGTTGGCGTCGATGCCTGTCTCCGAATCGCTCAATAGGCTCCATGACTTGCCGTCGTTGGAGTACAGGTTGCCGCGACCGTTATTGGCAGGTCCCTTGTCGTAGCCGAGCGGAGCCGTTATCTCGTTGTGCTCAATGTAAACGGCAACGAGCAGGTCTTTCGACGTGTCGATGTCAAGGGGCTCGTCAAGTTTCACGTTGTTGAACGAATACTGGCGCATCGTAGGCACGTACTGCTGGCGCACAAGGGTGTTGCCCTCATATACAAGGACGAACAGCGCATCGGGAATCTGGTTGATGTAAAACTCTACGTCGGTCAAAGCCAGCCGCTCATAGTCCTTCAGGTCTGACGCATACCAGCGTGCTCCGGCAAAGAACGCGCCTCCGCTTGACAAGCCTCCTGCGTCATAACTGTTGCCGTCGTGCCAACGCAAGTATATCGGCTCGCCCAACGCTGGGAACTGCCAGTCAAGCCTGACGTTGCCGTCAGCGTCATATCCGGCGGTTAGTCCTGTCGGCGCAAGGCCTCCGTTGTCATAGTCAAGGTCTATGCTTACGGTCTCTGACAGCTCGCTGACTGCCGCCGACTTTGTGATAAGGCGTACCTGGTAGTCATAATGTCCGGGCAAGAGGTTGCGGTCGATGTAGCTTATACCCTGCACCGGCTCACCGTTGATTTGCTCGCCATTGCGGTATATGTCGTAAGCATATACGTCAGTCTCTGTCTTCTCCGCATACAGACGCACGGCATCGACAAGCTGTCCTGCCACACCGGCGGCTTTCCTTATCGCGATGTATGCCGTACCGGCAGGTATTTCAGCCTCTATTTCCGTCCATGCCTCGTTTGTCTGGAACGTACCCATCTGTATGAAGTCGGCATCATGTATGCCCCCGATAGAACGCAGCAGGCTCACGGAACCGTGGCCGTTGTGGTCGTCGGCATTGCGTACAGCCATCTTCAAATATGATATTCCATCCGTAGGAATTATCATTGTTGCCTCGCTCCCTTCGTCTGCAATCATAGACTTGGCACCGTCATATGCGTAATCGGCGGTCACAGTCCAAGCATTGCCGCTGTTGGTCCAGCCGTCAACGCTTACCGGAGCTTGCCCTTCGGCTGCCTCAAAACTTTCCGCCATAACCGCGCCTTCGTTCATATCCGGGTCAACAAACGACAGAAGTACATTGTATCCGTAAGTAGACTGTACGGCCTTAACGTCAGCAGGCACCTTGGCTGTGCCCTTGGACTGTATTTGGACATCAGCCACGGCACGCTGTTCAGACACGCTTCCGTCAATATATACAGTCTCCACACCATACTGGTATGTACCCTCCGTGTCGATGCTCTCCTCGAAATAACGGCGCTCCAAAGGTTCTTCATTCAACTTCTCGCCGTTGCGATAGACATTATAGCCTGCCACACCACTGACACTTTCAAGCTCTACGAACACGAATCTTGTGTTAGCGTCGCTACGCTGCAACGCCATAGCGAGCAACTTAGAACCGTCAGGACGGCTTATTACAGACATGCCTCCGGCTGTTGCCGTCGATATGTCGGTCAACTCGGAATAAGCGGTAACATCGATACTGCCAACCCTATTCGATGTGGCGAAGTCATAAATGTCTATGGTACGGGTATTGTCACCACCCTGCTCGAAGGCATACAGCAGACCGTCATGATATGCCGTACCGCTCGCTCCAAGCAAAGTCGGGCCTGTGCCAATCTTGCTTCCGTCCTTCCTGACATAGATGCTGGTCTCCCAATCGCCGACCTCGAAACCGCCGTTTCCACCGTCAAGCTCGGGAATATACGCCAAATGGCGGGAGAATTCGGATATCGACAAGGTTTCAAGCACTGTGTGCGTATTCATGTCAACCTTGTAAATGCTTGTACTATAGTCACCTACATAGAAGTTCTCACCATCGTAAACAATGTTCCTGATACCCTCGACACCCTCAATGTCAAAGCTCTCAATGAACTCTCCTGCCATTGAATACTTGTTCACACGTCCGTCTTTCGAATATGTGGAAGTGTAAATAAAGTTATTGTCAGACGCAACACCCATCTCAACACCTTCGTCATGACCGACAAAAGAATTGAAATATTCAGGCATATTCTTGTCAACTGTGACGGGACGAGTTGTTATGTCCGCCTTGAAAGCCGGAACTTCCGACGTAGGATAATCCCAACGCAAGGTCACATCACGGTTAATCTGCACATTCACGTCGATAGCCGACGGAGCGTAACGTCCGTCTATGGATATTATATCGATGCTTACAGGCTCGCTCTGCGCTGACTCTCCACCGTCTGCATACACCGAGGTAATGGCATACTCATGACGTCCACCCTCGTCAACGGCATCCATATAACCGGTAGACGTTATCGGCTCGGCATTAAGTTTGTCACCGTCACGGTAGACATTGTAGCCTGATGGCTCCTGTTCGGCCGTTGCTTCTGCCGCACCGAAATTCACATTGATGTTAAAGTTGCCGGAAATGCCTTGGTAAGAAGCAGGGAACCACGTCTCTCCATCCATCGACAGAGCGTTACCCTTACCGTTTACAGCCGGACTGTCATCCATAGCCAAAGGCATGATACCACTGGCATTCATTATCTGTATCGCAAAATAATAAGTGGCACCAGGCTCGATTGACAACGGCTCGTCAACTGTAATGTCGGTATACGTACCATCATACACAATGTTGTCGCTGTACGTCTTGCGGTAGATTGTCTCACCGTCTTTTATTATATGCAGGGCAAGATAGCTGCAAGGATTGACAAGCTGCACGGAAACCGACGCTATTTGCTTGTTGCGATAAGGTACGAGGTCTTCAGGTTCCCATACCGACGCGGCATAGAAATAACCGCCTTCCGTCATGCCGAGCTGGTCTACATGTACTCCTGTAGACCATGATGCGGTGGCCGCCTCGCCTGCATGGGCAAGCGGAGACTTCCACGCAAGGCTAACATTCTTATTGTCTGTAACTGTAGCGGCTGGCTCTATGGGAGCATAATATTGCGCACCCTGCTTTACAAAAGCCGCCACAGAGTCTGACGGAAGAGACTCAACACCACCGTCGTAAACGGCTGTCACCTTGTAACTATACTCTCCATAAACAAGCTTATCATCGGTAAATTCAGTTCCGGCAACGGCTTCCGTATTAACCTTCCGGCCATCACGGTAAACGTTGTAGCTTGAAGGCGCACGGCTGTCATCGCCCGGTTTCCAGCTAAGTTTTACCGTAGCTGTGCCCGGTTCGGCCTTGACCTCGACCGGTCTCGGTGCAGCTGCGTCTGCATTCACATTCATATTAACGTTCAACAACTGTCGGCCAAGCTCGGGAAGCGTCAGTATTTCCGCTTCTGTTGCCAGCTTGTCCCCGTTCTTGGTGTCAACGGAATTGAAGCTAAACGTTATATCCTGATTCTCACCCGGTAACACTGTACCATGCTTAGGTGACATGGAAACCCATTGGTCAACCTCGCACAAAGTATAATTGAATACCAATGACGGCGACTGCTGCAGCACACCCGTAAGTGTAAGCGTACCATCCTTGATGTCGAACGATGTAGACAAGCCACCAAGACTGTTCACTCCAATCGACGCATCACCGATTTTGTAACCCGGAACATCCGTCACTGTATGCTTGACGCCCGTCAACTTGCCAGAGTTAATATTGTACTGGTATATCGTGACGTAGTCAATCATGTTTTCAGACGACTGTCCGTCGGCAAGCCAAAGGTATGGGCCACCCGGCGAAACGTTGTCATAAGCAGAACCTATGACGGCAAGCGTTGTCGAAGCGTCGAACGGCATGATGCGCGAAAGGACTTTTCCATCCATGCCGATAAGTCCCAACGTATTCCAGCCTCCTATCCAAAGGCCGCCCATGTCGGGGTCGTAACAACAGTGCGTTATCTCCAAGCCCGGCTCTTCAGCCACTGTAATGATGTCGGCCACACGCCTGTTATAGAAGTCAAACTTGAACACACGGTTGCTACCATCGCCTCCATAGAAATAACGCCCGTCAAAAGTAAGGTCGTAAACGGGAAAATACATGTCAGGCAGACGGAAACGTTCGAGCAGCTTTCCGTCCTTGTCATATTTCCAGAACTCGCCGAGCTCTGTAAACGAGCTGGTATAATAGTTCTCACCGTCAAATGCAATGCACGACTGAAGGTCGCCCGACACATTGAACGTACTTTGTATGTCCCAAAGGTTAGACGCATCGCCTTTGCCTGCTTCTGGCTTTGTGTTCAGATACCAAACCATCGGCCCGTCACCTTCGTTGCCCAAAGTCACAGTCCTGGCGACGTTGCTTTCAGCCGCCATGTCGGCCGTAACATCTGTTTCCGACAACGTAATGACGGGTCTTGTAAGCTGTGCGGTAAACTCATTTGTACCGTCCTTGCTTACCGTCCATGTCCCGTTGTATACATTATACCTGTCGTTTACTATTGACACGTTGTACGTATCGTCCTCTATTTCGCCGATAACGGCCTGCCCGCGGTCATCGGTCGTAACATTGTAGATGCCACCGGCGTTACCCGTGAGCGTCACCGGGCATCCGGCCACCGGGCCGTCCGCAGACATTACGGTAAGCGTAGCCGTAGCCCAATCCGGAGTCCAAACCTTCACATCGTCAACAAACCAATAGTCTATGTACGTAGCCTCTACGCCGTGTGCGCGGAAACGCACCCTGAAGAGGTTGCCGTCAAGGTACTGGCCGATGTTGTACTGGCATACTTTCCAGTCAAATTCGCCTTGTGTGTTGTCAAACTGTGCCACTTCCTTCCACGTCTTTCCGCCGTCGCTCGTGACCTCTACCGTAAGGTAATCTGTATTCACCTTACGTTCATGCTGCAGTTTCAGGTTGAAGCGCAGGTAAGTACCTTTGACATTGGCTGTGTTCAGTTCGCGCGTCATGAGCGACTGGTTGTAATTCCTCAACGACGAATACCTGAACGTGGCGCACGGGTCTACAAGGCCCTTCGCATAGTAATCAATGCCCCAATTGCTGTCCGTGTAAGAGTCGTGGTTGACCGTGCTCCATTTGTCGGCGGCCAAAGTCCATGTCTCGAAATCGTCTTCAAACGGCAGGAGCCTAATGTCCGGCACCTCAACCGTCAACGGTTCTGACTGTTCAGACTCCGTATTGTCAGAGTAAACGGCCGTCACCGTATAGTCATATGTGCCGTAGTCGTCCACCGTATCGGTATATCTCACCTGCGTTACCGGTGCTGAATTTACTTTAGTGCCGTTCCTGTACACGTTAAAGCCCGTAAGCCTGGCTCCCGCAGCAGGCGCCCTCATGGGCTTCACTCCGGGACGCACCTCGTTGGTACCGATGAAAATGTCATCAATGAGCAGCATGAACGCGTCGTCGGAGACACAGTTTATTGTAACGTACCTGGCCTCCCTCGGAATGTCAAACTCGTACAGATTCCACTCGGCAGGCAGCTCCATGTAGTCGCCATCGTTCACCCAAATGAAGTTGGACGGGCTTATGCCTGTGGTTGAATAACCTACGCGGACACGCTCAAGCGCATACGTAGACGAATAGCTGCGCGCCATGAAGCTGACCTTGAAGTCGCTCGCAAAATTCAATACAGGCGATATTATATAGTCATTGTTAGGAACGTCGGCGGCGCAGAAGTCCACCAGCATCTTGTCGCCCGAATACGGCTTGTAGTTCGGGTTGCTGTCGGTCGCGGGCGAAGTCTGCGACGGGTTCATCACGATGAACGCCATCTTCTGCCCCATGTTGGGGAAGGTGCAGGCCTGCCACGTATACGTAAAGGCATTATCGGCATCGATATACTGCCACCCTATGCTGCCCGGAGAGTTGATTACAAAGTCGTCATGCCCTTCGAAGTCTTCCCAGTAGCCGTCAGTCTTCTCGGGTGTCAGCCAGGCAAGGGACACTTCTTTGTCATTGACCCCCGTCAGGCGGAGCCCGTAGGGTACGCCGTCCTCCGAGCCTTCAAGGCTGAACCGCGGATAGGCCGACCGCTGCGTGTCAACCTTCGTAGGCAGAGCCGTTTCCGGCTTCACTTTCTCCTGCTTGTCGCCTGTGCGTCCGTCGGTTATCGCGGCCACGCCGACGGCACATCCGGCAGCCGCCAGCAACGACAGAATATATTTGTTAAGTTTCATTGTTACGTATGTTTTTTGTTTATATGATACATGCCCTTGCAAAACCGCCCTGCCGCATCTTGCCGTCTTCACGCAAGTACCTGACTGACAGAACGTTGCGTCAGGCCATGCAAAAGGCCGCCTTTCAGCGTGCAAAAGGCCGTGTTTGGGGATGTGAAAGGCGGTCTTTCGCATGGCGGAATGCCGCCTTTTACAAACCCGTATGCCTTACGCGGCCATTCAAGGCTGCACATGTCAGGACATGTCAATCAACATTTGTTTATCTTATTATAACCTTGGTCGTGTATGTTTCGCCGTCGCCTTCTATGCTTACAATCACGATGCCGCTCTTGCCCGGCAGGCTGATGCCGGCATGCTCACCGTCGGCCTCGCCGCTGTAAAGCAGCGTTCCCGATGGCGAAACGCACGTAATCCTGTAACCGGGCTTCAGTCCGTCAAGTCCGAGAGTACCGGCACCTGCGGTGACACTTATGCCCGAATCTCCGATTACTTCGGTGATTGACGTAGTGCCATTATATTCGTAGTAGGCGTTTTCCGACTGGTCGTAGAACAATATGCCGTCGCCTGATGCAACCCAGGCCACGAAGCGCCCGTTGTTGAACTCGCCAGGAATTTCTGCTCCGAATGAGACCGAAGTGTGGAGCACGCCATATTTGTCAAGTGTTCCTCCGGCTGCAATGTCCTCAATAATCTTTCCGTCCGTATATCCAAGCGTAAGATACTTCACGCGGCCGTTGCGTCCGCCATGCGTGAAGCGGAAACGCAGTTTCTTGAAGCCCTGTCCTTCAACGTAGGACTTCCAGTCGCACTCCTGCCCTTCGTTGTCAAATTCTTTCAATATGACCCTCGGGCCGACGCTCGTCCACGCCGAACCATCCTTCGTTCCTTCGACAAGCAGCTCGGAAGTGCCTGTCGGGCCTGATGTAAGAACCATGAACTTAAGGTCGGTAAGACCTTCGGGGAAGTCTATTAGCTCAACTGTCGCATTCCCTGTGAACAGCATCGAGCCGGAGCTTAGCTGCACGTCGCCTTCCGTTTTCTCGAAGAAATCCATCGGTGCGAACACAAGCACGTCGTTAGGCTCGTCCGTTTCCTTGCCGTAGTAAAGGTAATAGTTCTTCGCCTTCTCCACCGGTGTCCACTCTATAGTCATCTGGTCTTGAGCCGTCTGTTCAAACTTAGTGATGGTTGGTGCCGGCAGTTTCTCTGTAACGGCCACATTCCAAATCCACAGGTTGGTCTGGAGCTTCTCCGAACAGCATCTTAATGCGATGTAAATGTCTTGCCCGGCGAAGCGGCTAATGTCAATCTCCTCATTGTGCTGCTCGCTGAAATAGTCGGCAAACGACATTTTCTCGTACAGGAAGAAGTCGTCTATGTCGCTCGTCTTGGTCGAAATGTATATTTCCAAGTCCTCGACAGTAGTTGTCTCCGCCACACCACGCGACAACACAAGCACACCGTTCTCGGGCACATGTATGCGCCTCTTGCTGATGAGCCAGTCGTCGGCGTTGTTCCAATAGTCAAACTGATATACCAGTCCTCCTGTGCTCTCGTCAAGTATCCAGGTTGTACCGTCACCGTTGCGGTCAACAATCTGCCAGCAGTCGGGCTGTCCGTTGGTCCATGACAGGAAGTCGGCAATGAACGGAGCGGTGGCCGTTTCACATTCCGTGGCGAACATAACGGACGAACCGTAAACCACGCTCCCGTCGTTCATCTTAACATACGCCTTAACATTATAATTGCTTCCGGGCTGCAGGTTGTCAACAGCCACACTGAACTTGCCGTCGTTCCATTCAGCAGCCTTATGGGTGTCGTCGAGCGTAGGGTTGTCTTCCAATGACCAGCAGAAGCCTGCCTCGGCCACATCATGGGTGTTTCCTGTCATCTCCGCATTGAAAGTTGCGCTCACGTCACGCACATCGCCCGGCACTTCCGTTTTCACAAAATCCCAAACAGACGTACCGCCACACACCTGGAACATTATCTTGCCGTCCTGTTCCAGTATGTTTGTAACAGGTACATTTGTCGGTTCGTTGTTCCAGTTCAGCGAGTTCGGGGTCGTAGTGTCGGTAAACGAAGTATTGGCGCTGGTGCCGGGATATGTGTCTCCGGCACGCGAATTCTCGTCGTCCACACCATCGGCCGCCTTTATGTACATGCAACGGTGCTTCGCATTGTTGTTAGGCCCGTTCACACTCCAGTATTCGTCCACCATCTCCTTGGTATAGTCATAATGGTAGATGAGCAGTCCGTGGGCTGGAATATAGCTGTCCCAGCCTGTCTGCTGCCTGTTCTCAAAAACAAACCACTCGTAGCCGGTACCATCGGCACGTCCCGGCTGCGCATTGATGTAACGCGCCTTGTTGGCAGACACATGGTCAAGCGTAACGTCTTCAGGCCCTTTAAGCTCAACTATGTCAGTACCTTCCTGCGCCCATCCCATCTGCAAACGCTCAAAAGCCATAAGGCACGGAGGCGTGCGGCTTTCGTTGTTGTAGCTGCCTGAAGCATAAAGGCTGTACGCACCGGGGTCCACTCCATAACCGTTGGTGTAGTCGTCCGTATCATACATATCCTTCAGTCCCAGTATGTGTCCGAACTCGTGAGTGAACGTTCCGATGCCGTCCATCGTAGGTTTTTCAGGTGCGCCGGGCATACCAACAAGCTCGGCCGAACATGAATATTCGTCTATCTTCACCCCGTCTATCTCAAACACGTCATCGCCCATGGTCCAGCTGTGCGGCCACATGTCATCAGGATTGGCCGTGCTGGCCTCGCTGTAGCCTGCGTATATCACATAACAGTTGTCTACAACACCATCGCCGTCGTTGTCAAACTGTGCGAAGTCAAGCCCCGGGTTAGCCTCCTTGGCCAGCAAGCAGGCTTCCTTAATCATCGAACGGGGGTCTACATCCTCACCTGTATCTTCCGAATTGCCCGCGTATTCAACCAAAGGCTTCGACAAATCGTAAGGCCCGACCACCGTAAAGTCCGGCACAAACTGTCCCATGGAGTTGTCTCTCCAATAGTCTTTCACGCTGCCCCATCCGCCGTTGGTGCTATATCCAGGTTCGTTTAGCCATGTTTCAAAGTCTTCATTCGTATACTTGAACGTGCTGTCGGCGAAGTTTACAAGTATTACGAGATACTTGCTTTCAGCAGTTTCCGCATTCGCTGTAGCGGTGTTAGCCGCGCTTGCCTTCGCCACCGGCGATTTCTTGAGCCAAGGCTGAACCTTCCTACCGGGCTGTTTCACCGTCAACGGACGCTTAGCCTTTATGTCGGCGTTTACCAACTTGGCAGCTTTCAGGTTTGAGACAAACGTCTTTTCCGCCGCATCACGTTCGCCGACATTGTGCGCACGCTGTGCGGACAGGGTCTTGCGTCCCGTCGTAAAGTCGTAATTCACATAACAAAAGTAACCCGCCTTGTCCTTTTCAAGCAGGAATCCATCGATTGTTGTAGTGTAATGGAAGCTCTCGTCACCATGTATCCTCACCGTAATCGTAGAGCCGTCAGGCTGAGTTATGGTGATAGGACGCGGATAAGCCTTGACGGCTTCGGCATCTTGCGGCAAGCACAACAACAGGCACAAGCCAACCAAAAGTCTTCTCAAAAATTTCATGTATTGAATATTTTATAAAAATATGATGGCGTTTGCCGTTCTGTTTTAACGCCAGAACGGCAAACGCATATGTGTTTTCCCGTTATCTTACGATGACTTTCTTCACCGTATCGTTTATTCTTACGATGTAAATGCCTGAATCGAGGCTGAACGACGCGCCGCCTGACACAGTTTCATTGACAACCATTGCACCTGAAACGGTGTACACCTTGACATCCGCATTGTCCGCACTGACGCTAAGAGTATTGCCGCTCACACTTACCGAGGAGCCGTCAACGGCAGCACTTGAAATTGAAGTGGGCGTACCTTCAAGCGTCATGTTTACATTGCCGTAGCTCTGGTCAACCATTATATAATAATCACCGGCTGTGGCGACAGTGCTCTCCCAAGTATTCGTCATTACGGTATAGTCTTCGTTCCACGTTGTGTTGAACATCATGCTCGAGCCATTTCCCGCAACGGCATTGTCCCTGCCTTCATACCAAGTTCCGTTGATGTAATTGTCGGTAGTAATCTTTACCGGGCCTGCATCAAGCGAAGCCTTATACCACATGGGCTTTGTGCGTGACACGGCAGGTACTGCCACGGTCTCGCCGGGCACAAGCACAATGGGGTTGTCAACAGTTTCGCCCGGCTCGGCATCCCTGATGGTGAACTTGACCACCTTGCCTTCATATGGTGCCGTCAGCTTGAGATTTACAAGATAAACGTCGCCTACAACGGCGGCAGTCTCCACCTTGTAGATTGTCACATAATCCTCGCCGTCCTGCACGGATGTCATCATTCCTGACAGGTAATTATCTGTAGACTTGCCATACATCATCTGGTCTCCGCTGGTGTAAGGCACGTCGCTCTCGATGACGAGCACTCCGTCTTCCCCAACCGTGTACTGCAACCAATAGTCAGCATAAGTATCAGTGCCAAGCGTGAAGAGTCCGCCCTCGACAATGAAAGGATTGTCACGGCTTTCGCCAACTTCATACTCTGCTTCTTCCAACGTGAACACGTCGCCGTCCTTGGCGTTGTCTATCTTTATGTAATAATCCGTACCCTCGGTTACACCCAATGTGTACGTCGAACCTACTACTGTGGCCTGGTATGTGCCGGCATACGGATTGGCGTCAATCGGGAAAGTAACAATCATTTCGGGAGTAGCTACAAGCACGAGCTTGCCTGTCATCGTCGCCTTGTATGTATAATACTTCGTGCCGTTGCCCTCTATCTTGTTCTCTCCTTTGACCGCCGTGAGCGGATTGGTTATCAGGTCGCCCTGCTTGATGTCGTCAAGCGAGACGGTGAATGTTATCGGTGTGGATTCCGAAGAAGTCCACCTTATTATATATTGTTGACCGCTTGCGCCTCCATCAACCTCAAGACGTACAGACGTGTTGCCGCTTACCGCGCTCCAGCTGCTGCCTTTAGGATATGCGGAAACTGTCGTTGCAGAGCTTGTTATCTCGGAAGTAGCCTCAACGTTAAGGAACTTGTGCACACCGGCAGGCACGTCAACGGCGTAATAGCTGGTTCCGCCTGCCGCCTTCGTCGTAACCGTAGAGGGTACTTCTTCTATCAATATGGGATTCTCCTCCTTGTCTCCGGGAGCATATTCCTCCAATGCGAAGCTGAACGCATCTTCTTCGGATGAAGACGCAACCTTGTTAACACAAATGAAGTATGTAGTCCCCGGTGTGGGCATCTCGAAACGGACGTCATAGCTGCCTACAGCCGACTGGGCATAAGTGTAGCCGCTTTGAATGTTATATTTGCTGTTGTAGACCTTCACATCACCTCTCGACAACGAACTTTCGCTGCTTATCACGCCATAGCCGGCCTTGCTGTTGGTGTACGTGTACCAGTATTCGCCGCTTTCGGCCGGCACAGCATTACCTCCTTCGGCAAGCGCGAAAGGCATGTCCAAAGAGCCCGGCTCGGGATGGGTCATCTCCACCGTGAGCACAAACGGAGTGTAATGTTGCGAGAAAGCCAGGCTGTACGTCTGCCCGTTCTCCACCTGAAGGTTATACAGATAGCTGCCGTTGGAATACTCAAAATAGTTTTGGCTTCCACCGTTAACCGAAACACTTACCGACGTTGTGGCCTTCAGCACAAGCACGCCGTCTTCAGTTGCCGAATATGTGGCATACGTAGTCTGCCCCATGCTCGAGAATACGGAACGGCCCATGAACATCTCATCGCCCTCTGTAATCACCACCGGGTCGTCGGCAGAGAATCCCTTGCCCACGTTGCCGCCTGTTTCCAGTTCGGCGTTGAAATTGGCCTCGGTGTCGCCCGACACCATGAAATAAGCCGTTGTTCCCTTGTCAAGATAATAAACCTGCTGGAGATTCTGCACGAATACCCCCGAAAGAGTTACTTGCGAGGCGTTTTCACCCTCGCCGTCCAAAGTGTACGCCGACACGCTTCCGCTTGAAGGCGTGACGGTGAGCAGGGTGTTCTCTTCAGGCGTATACGCCCAATACGCCACGCGGTTGTCAGCCGTCAAGGCGCAGGAGTTGGTTCCCGGCTGCAATTCGAGCGCGGTTTCCTGGGAATACTGCGCCGCAGCCGTGGCGGCAAAAGCCGCCATCACACACGTGAGTAAATGTTTTTTCATAATCTGATACATTATAGTTAATTTTGTTTTATATGTTAATATTTCGTGTCAATTCAGCTTCCAATCTGCCAATAAATTATTTTTCGGCGACAAATATAGTAAAATTATATTTAAACCAACATTCAACCTGCATTTTTCTTACAAAAAAATTCACCTTTGTTTGCAACATATTTTCATTCAAACCGTATTTAACCTATAATTTACAAAAAAACGTTTCAAAACATAAAGGAATTTCTACAGAAAGAAGCCGGTTCACAACCGTTTTGCAAAAGGCCGTCTTCCGCATCATAAAAGACGGCCTTTCATACGATAAAAGGCGGTCTTTGAGAAGACGAAAGACCGTCTTTTACATCAGCATTGTATTCCGCGCGGATGTTCTTTACCTCAAAGCGACGGTAACACCCTGTAATCACGCCTCATACACGCATTGTACGGCAACGCTTCAGTCACGCCAATACCCCCTACCGTCACAGCCTACAGCGTACGTTTTACATGGTAAAAATGTGGAAGCCGTCTTCTCCATATGACGGCTAAAAGTGTAAAAGGAAAATACAGAGGCAATTCCAACCGGCCGAAAGGCGTTTTGTAACACAATTGAAACATCCGCTTAAACATGTTGTAACATATGTTTTCTACTTTTGCGGCGGAATTAAGACATAGTATTACAATAACAGTTTTATGACGGAAATTTATTTTTTGATAGTCGGATTCCTGCTTGTCTTGGCTGTGTTCGACTTGTTCGTGGGCGTAAGCAACGACGCCGTAAACTTCCTTAACTCGGCCATCGGCGCCAAAGTGGCAACATTCCGCACGGTGCTGTTCGTCGCATCGGTCGGCATCCTCATAGGAGCCGTGATGAGCGCGGGCATGATGGACGTTGCCAGGCACGGCATAATGCGGCCTGAAAGCTACTCGTTCTCCGAGGTGATGACCATCTTCCTCGCCGTAATGGTGACCGATGTCGTCATTCTCGACGTGTTCAACACGCTCGGCCTGCCTACATCTACCACGGTGTCGCTCGTGTTCGAGCTGCTGGGAGGTACGTTCATCCTCGCCATGCTCAAGATGGCTGCCGACCCGTCGCTCACCATCTACGACCTGCTCAACAGCGACAAGGCCCTCAGCGTCATCATCGCCATCTTCGTATCGGTGGCCATAGCCTTCTTCTTCGGAGTCATCGTACAATGGATTTCCCGACTAATCTTCACCTTTAATTACAAGAAACACCTGCGCTACACCATCGCCATATTCGGCGGCATAGCGTTCACATCGCTGGCATACTTCATCTTCATCACCGGCATAGGCACGTCGCCTTACATCAGCGAGGCGTCGCGCACATGGATTGAGACCAACACCACCATGCTCATGGCCGTAACATTCGTAGGCTCTACGGTGCTTATGGAGATACTCCACCTGCTGCGCGTCAACGTGTTCAAGCTCATAGTGCTGGCCGGAACGTTCGCGCTGGCTATGGCTTTCGCAGGCAACGACCTCGTGAACTTCATCGGTGTGCCCCTTGCCGGACTTGACTCGATGCAGGACTTCCTCGCCAACGGCAACGGACAGTTTGACACGTTCATGATGACTTCGCTCATGTCGTCGGCCAAGAGTCCGCTGCTCTACTTGGTGCTGGCAGGCATCATAATGATAATAGCCATGACTACGTCGAAGAAGGCGCAGAACGTTGTCAAGACAAGCGTTGACCTCAGCCGCCAGGACGAGGGCGACGAGATGTTCGGTTCGTCAAAAGTGGCACGCAGCGTAGTGCGCACCACGCAGGACATCAACGACACCGTGGTGAAATTTATACCTGCACGCGTGCGGAAATGGATAGACAGCCGCTTCAACAAGGAGGAGGCCATACTGGCCGAAGGAGCGGCATTCGACGAGGTGCGCGCCGCCGTCAACCTTGTGCTTGCGGCCATGCTCATCATCATCGGAACGAATTACAAGCTCCCCCTGTCAACCACCTACGTTACGTTCATGGTGGCAATGGGTAGTTCTTTGGCCGACCGTGCGTGGAGCCGCGAGAGCGCCGTGTTCCGCGTTACGGGCGTAATATCGGTCATCGGCGGATGGTTTGTCACGGCAGGCGTTGCCTTCGCCACCTGCGCCATAGTCTGCGCTATGATGCACTTCGGCGGAATAGCCGTGATGGTGGCCTTCATGGCTCTTGACATATACCTGCTCTGGCGCAGCAACCGCCAGTTCGCCAAGAAGCAGAAGGAGGAAAAGAAGGACGACGTGTTCCAGCTGATGATGCGCACAAGGGACAAGGAAATAGTATGGGATTTGCTCTCCAAGCACGTGGCTCGCACCCAGAGCTTCGTCACACGCTTCGCCCTCGAGCAGTACAACCGCATCATCGACGGCATAACCAACGAGAACCGCAAGGAGCTGCGCCACTGCCACAGCGCGCTGAAGGAAGAACAGGCGCAGCTAAAGAAGTTCCGCCGCAAGGAACTGCTTGCCATGCGCCGCATCCCTGCGCCGATAGCCATAGAGCGCAACACGTGGTTCCACCTCGGGGCCAACAGCAACCAGCAGTTCATGTACTGTCTGAAACGTATGCTCGAACCTGTGAAAGAGCATGTTGACAACAACTTCAACCCTCTGCCTCAGGCATATATTGACGAGTTCGAGGGCATCCGCCGCAAGGTGAACGAACTGATGAGCCACACCGAGCAGATGATTTCGACCAACCGTTATGAGCTGTATCAGGACACGCTCAACATCGCCGACGAGTGCAAGGACGAGCTTTCGGTAATGCGCAAACACGTCATCGACACGATGTACCGCGACGACAGCGCCAACCTGAAGGTATCGCTGCTCTACCTGAACATACTCCAGGAGAGCCAGGAATTCCTTAGCATAATGCGTCACCAGCTGCGCGCCGCAAGGAAATTCCTTGACACTACGGAAAGATAGTTGTCGGCAGACGAGTGACGAACAGCCGGCAGACAAGTTATTACGGCTGCGAAAAGCTTTCACTTTTCGCAGCCGTTTTGTTTTATGTTGTAAGTATGTGATTGCGTTATTGACGTTTCTTTAATCATCGATTACTGTTTGGTTATAAACCAAAACGCCGTCTTTTGCAAGCTAAAAGACGGCGTTTTGCGTGGCAAAAGACGGCAAAACGGAATGCGAAAAGCAGCATATCATAAATAGGTACACCATATCGCGATTCCTTAAATAATGTGAGTTCGGTATAAGGAAGTGTGGTAATAATCCAACGTCAATTAGTCGTCAGGTAATCAGTCATTCCGCGCTCCGACGCGGAATCCAGTATAAAAAGTATAGAAATAACCTGGTAGTTGACACTGGATTCCGCGTCGGAGCGCGGAATGACAATTACCAACCGACCGTTTGGAACGAAAAACAAGTAGCTGTACCCTTGTTGAAAGTTTTATTCCTTACGCCGGGCTCGCGTTAAATAATGTCCGCTTTGTCTTGAAAGACGGTCTAAAAACTAAAAATAGCATAAAAAGTTTTCCATTGTCGGTGATAATGCCTAATTTTGCCGACTGTAAAACGAGACTTACGCGCACATGATATATGGAATAATTGCAGGCGGAGAAGGCTCGCGCCTGGCGGCGGAAGACGTGAAAGAGCCCAAGCCGCTCGTTAATGTCAACGGCGAGAAGCTGCTTGACAGGCTTGTCCGCGTGTTCTGGGACAATGATGCCGAGGGCATAGCCGTGTCCTTCCGCAAGAGCATGACAGACGTTGCCGTGCAGCTAAGCTACCTGCAAGGCTGCGCCGACTGCGACGGTCTTGCGCCCGTAATATGCACAGGCGTCGAGACGCCAAGTTCGATGCACAGCCTGGCCGCCATAATAGACCGCCTGGCTGAAGGTCCGTTCTGCGTTACTACGGTTGACACCGTGTTCCGTGAAGACGCCTTCAGGCAGTACGTCAAGGCGTTCAAGGAGTGCGTGGAGAACGGAGAGGCCGACGGAATGATGGCCGTAACCAGCCTCATCGACGACGAGAAGCCGCTCTACGTGGCTGTTGACGGCAGCATGAACATAACCGGTTTTCTTGACGAGAGCGGTGCGTCAAGCTACGTCTCGGCAGGCATTTACGGACTTACGCCGCGTGCCGCCGACGTGCTCCGCCGTTGCATGGAGCGCGGCGAGAGCCGCATGCGCAACTTCCAGCGCGCCTTGCTGCGTGACGGACTGCGCCTAAAAGCATTCGACATAGGGCGTGCGTTCGATATAGACCACGCCGCCGACATAGTGAAAGCCGAACAGTTTTTACGTGAAGAAAAATGACACACGTCGTGAAAGTGTACCGTGCGGAGCGTTTTTCGCCAAATTCCGTAAGCCGCGACCGCGCCATCATCGATGCCGTAGGCTCGCTACTCGCGTCGCATGGGTGCACGGTGGAAGGCGTAAGCGAGGACATGTTAGGCGCAAGCGATGCCGTCGACATATACCTTTCGATGGCACGCACGCCTCGTGCGCTCGGCATATTGAGGCAAAGAGAGGCCGAAGGCAGCACTGTCGTGAACCGCCCCGACGGCGTGGCGGTCTGTAGACGAAGCAACATTGACCGCCTGATGAGAAGCCACGGCCTGCCTGCCGCACCGCTTAGCGGAACCTGCGGCTACTGGCTGAAGCGTGGCGACGAGGCCGCCCAAGGCCGGGACGACGTGGTATTCGCACGCAACGAGACCGAAAAGGACGAAGCCCTGCGCCGCTTCAAGGCGCGCGGCGTGGCCGACGTGGTGGTTACCGCCCATGTAAGGGGCGACGTGGTGAAGTTTTACGGAGTGCTCGGCACGGGATTTTTCAGGACGTTCCATGCCGACGCAAACTTCTCCAAATTCGGCGACGAGGCGGTAAACGGCGCGGCAAGACATTACGCTTTCGACGCCGAACGGCTGCACGGCGACGCCGAACGGCTGGCCGTCTTAGCAGGCGTTGACGCTTACGGAGGTGACTGCATAGTGCGTGAAGACGGCACATACGCCGTCATCGACTTCAACGACTGGCCCAGCTTCGCCCGTTGCAGGGCTGAAGCCGCCGGGGCGATAGCCGCGAGAGTGGGAGATATTTTTAACGGTAAAAGGGTAAAAAAGTAAAAAGGTAAAAAGGATTAAGACAGCAAATGCCGACTTTCAAGGAATTATTGGCCGCTTCAATAAAGTCGAAAGACACGGAAGAGAGGCTTGACATGCTCTTCAACCGCCCCGTAGGGCTGGTTATGGCGTTGGCAGGCAAGCGTCTCGGCATACACCCCAACGCCATCACGGCGGTGTCGGTGGTGCTTGGAGTGGCGGCTGCGTGGATGTTCTATCATACCGACCTGACGCACAACTTGCTCGGGGTGGTGTTGCTGATGCTCGCCAACTTCTGCGACTCTGCCGATGGACAGCTGGCCAGGTTGACGGGGAAGAAAACCCTTGTAGGGCGCGTCATCGACGGATTTGCAGGCGACATCTGGTTTTTCTGCATATACTTCGCCCTCTGTTGCCGTATGACATGGCAGCCCATGCCCGGCAATGTGGATGCCATATGGGGCATATGGATATGGGTGCTGGCGTTCATCGCCGGAGTGCTCTGCCACTCTCCGCAAAGCTCCCTGGCCGACTATTACCGGCAAATACACCTGCTCTTCCTCAACGGAAAGGAAGGAAGCGAGCTTGACACATACGCCAACCAGCGCGCAATATACAAGAGCCTGCCTAAGGGCAGTCCACTGATTGCCAGGATGTTTTACTTCAACTATGCCAACTACTGCAAGAGCCAGGAACGGCGCACGCCTGCCTTCCAGCGGCTGTCGGCGGCAATCAAGACCGCATACGGCGATGTTTCAGGCATGCCGCAGGCGCTTAGGAGCGAGTTTCTTGACGGCAGCCGTCCGCTCATGAAGTACACAAACATCCTCACTTTCAATGCCCGCGCCATCTGCATCTACGCCACATGCCTCGGCGGATGCCCATGGGTGTACATGCTGTTGGAGGTGACTGTGTTCACCTTATTATATATATACATGCACAAGCGGCACGAAACCTTGTGCAAAACGCTTACCAAAAAGATACCAAATTGATAAAAGGATACATATTCGATTACGGCGGAACGCTCGACACGGCAGGCCGCCATTGGGGCAAAGTGCTGTGGGATGCCTACATGAAATGCGGCGTACCGGTGGATGAACAGCAGTTTCGCGAGGCTTACGTGTACGCCGAGCGCAAACTCGGTTCACATCCAATCATCAAGCCGGAATTCACGTTTTACAATACGCTTGACGCGAAATTGGGAATCGAACTGGAATATCTTGCCGCACAAGACATGCTCGAAATGCCGGCAAAAGACATCGACACACTGCGCAAGAAAATACTTGACGGCATATACGACAGCATAAGGCAAGAGACTGCAAGAAGCCGCGAGGTGCTGGCGGAAGTAAAAATGGATTATCCGATAGCACTGGTCAGCAACTTCTACGGCAACATCCGTACCGTATTGCGCGAGTTCATGCTCGACGGATTGTTTGACAAAGTGATAGAATCGGCCGTCGTAGGCGTAAGGAAACCCGACCCACAAATCTTCGTTCTCGGCGCGGAAGCGTTGGGATTGAAGCCGGATGAAACCGTTGTCATAGGCGACAGCTACGACAAAGACATTGTTACGGCCAGGCAGGCCGGTTGCCATGCCATATGGCTTAAAGGCGAAGGGTGGACTGACAAGGCGTACGACGAAAGCCTGCCCGACGCCGTAATTACGGAACTTCAACAGGTTTTAAACGTTAAAAGGTTATTGCGGTCTAAATAATATACAACGCTGCACAGAAATGAGGACACTTTTCATACTGCTCTTTTCAATGCTCGTGCAGGTTATCTGCGCGCAAAACATAACGGGAACCGTCATCGACGAAGAAAGCGGCGACGCCATTCCCCACCCCACCTTGCAATATAAAGGCGACGATAAGACCATAGCCGGCGAAGCCTCCGGCCGTTTCTCCATACCCCGGCGCAACGACGAATACCTTACCATCAGTGCCGTGGGCTACAAGACATTGCGGATACTCATAGGTACAAATACACCTGAAGAAATGCGCATTACGCTCAAGCCTGACACAAAACACCTGAAAGGAATCACCGTAAACGCAAAGCGTGGCAAGTACAGCAGGAAAAACAACCCTGCCGTAGAACTGATGAAGCGTGTCATTGCGGCAAAGAAACGTACCGACCTTAAAAACCACGACTACTACCAATACAACAAATACCAGAAGATAACGCTCGCAATAAACGACATAACTCCTGAAGAAATAGAGCGCGAAAAGAGCAAGAACCGCCAATGGTTGCTCAACCAAATAGAAGTTTGTCCGTACAACAACAAACTCATCTTGCCGCTTTCGGTTGACGAAACCGTCACACAAAACCTGTACAGGAAGAACCCCGAAAAAGAAAAGACAATAATCCTCGGCCAGAACGCCACCGGCGTAAACGACCTCATACAGACAGGCGACATCCTGAACAATGTAGTCAAGGACATATTCACAGACATTGACCTGTACGACGACCAGATACGACTGTTACAATACCCGTTCACCAGTCCCATAGGCAAAGACGCAATCGCTTTCTACCGATTTTACATAGTCGATACGGTGATGGTTGACCGAGACGAATGTTTCCATCTTGAATTCACACCGAACAATCCGCAAGACTTCGGTTTCCGGGGCGAAATATGGATTCTGACAGACTCCACCCTGCACGTAAAAAAGTGCAGACTCGCATTGCCGAAAAGGAGCGATGTAAACTTCACCGACAACCTGAACGTGCTGCAAGAGTACACCAAACTGCCCAACGGAGAATGGGGCCTGACCACCGACGACATGACGGTAGAGCTGTCTGTGGCCAAGTTCCTCACCCAAGCAATAGTCATACGGACAACGAGAATGACCGATTACGCCTTTGACCCCATCCCCGACAAGGCATTCAAAGGCAAGGCGAAAGTGAAATACGACCCACGTTCGAAAATGCGCGACGAAGCGTTCTGGAGCGAGAACCGCACTGTAAGCCTGACCAAGAGCGAAGGGTCGATAAGCACGTTCATCAACAGCCTTACCAAAACACGCGGCTTCAAGTACCTGCTGTTCGGGCTGAAAGCCCTCATCGAGAACTACGTTGAAACCGGCACGCAGAAGCATCCGAGCAAGGTAGACATAGGCCCCATCAACACGATGATTAGCACAAACTTCATCGACAATGTGCGAACGAGAATCAGCGCGCAGACCACGGCCAACCTGAATCCACACCTATTCTTGTCAGGCTACTATGCACGCGGATGGGAAAGCAAGAAAAACTATTACAAGGGACAGCTGACATACTCGTTCAACAAGAAGGAATACATGCCGTGGGAGTTCCCGAAACGCACGCTGACTTTCACCTCGACGTATGACGTAAGCTCGCCTTCGGACAAATTCATGCCCACCGACAAGGACAACGTATTCACCGCTTTCAAATGGACGGAAGTGGACAAGATGATGTTCTACAACCGCCAGGAACTGCTTTTCGAGTACGAACAGGACTGGGGCTTCAAGACCACCGTAAGCCTGAAAACTGAAGAAAACGAGGCCTGCGGAGGGCTGTATTTCACGCCACTGTCGCTTTACGACCCCGACAACCCGGCCGTACAGCACGGCAAGATACGCACAACCGAGGCACGCTTCGAGATAAGATACGCCCCGGGGGAGACATATGTCAACACGAAACAGCGACGGTTGAAAGTAAACTTCGACCCTCCCGTATTCACACTAAGCCACACCGTAGGCGTGAAAGGCGTGCTCGGAGGCGACTACAACTATAACTTTACGGAAGCATCGGTGTACAAGCGCTTCTGGCTGAACAGCTGGGGCAAGCTCGACGTGTCGCTGAAAGGAGGAGTGCAGTGGAACAAAGTGCCGTTCCCCCTACTCATCATGCCTGCCGCCAACCTGTCGTACATCGTTGAAGACGAGACGTTTAACCTCATCAACAACATGGAATTCCTGAACGACCGGTATGCTTCGCTCGACGTATCGTGGGACTTGAACGGAAAGATATTCAACCGTATTCCACTGCTCAAGCACCTAAAGTGGCGCGAATGGTTAGGCGTAAAGTGCCTGTGGGGCACGCTGACCGACAAGAACAACCCCAACCTGGCACGCAACGCAGGCGACCCGCTGCTGATGCAGTTCCCCGAAGGCTCGTATGTGATGGACCCTCACCGCCCGTACATCGAGCTGATAGCCGGAATACACAACATTTTCAAGATATTACACGTACAATATGTCCACCGCCTTAACTACAACCACCTGCCTACGGCGACGAAAAACGGCGTGAGGATAATGATGAGACTGACATTCTGAAATATTAAAAAGCAATAAAGGAGTAAGGAGAGAAGAAGTAAGTAGGTTACCACTTGCAAAATAAACAACTACAATGCAGCAATTAAGACAGCCCGTATAACTCTGCTTACTCCTTCACTCCTTACTGCTTTTACTACCCAAAACACAAGACCATGAGAAAAATCAAGAATCCTTTTGCACACCGGGAAGGCTACGACTGCTTCGGGTGCAGCCCGGCAAACCCCATCGGAATACACATGGAGTTTTACGAAGACGGCGACGAAGTAATAAGCTTCTGGAACCCGAAGACTCACTACCAAGGCTGGTTTGACACCATGCACGGAGGCATACTGGCCACCATGGCCGACGAGACGGCAGCCTGGACTATGTTCCGCAAGCTACAGACAACGGGAATGACCAGCAAGCTCGAACTGCGTTACAAGAAGCCCGTGATGACCACCGAGGGACAAATAACCGTGCGCGGACGTATCGCCGAGCAGCGGCGCAACCTCGTGACAATAGACGTAAGGATAGAGAACTCGCACGGCGAGGTGTGCGTAGAGGCGCGCGCCGTATACTTTGCATTCGACAAAAAGAAGGCAGAGGAAATGGGCTTTACGTCATGCGAGCTTGATGGCGACGAGCTTCTGCCCATGTAACCGATGGCTGACATAATGTCAGCCACAAGCACTTACGCAACACATTGAAATCCAACACGTTACAAAAGGCCGTCTTTCACATTGCGAAAGACGGCCTTTGACATGCCCATTGACGGCCTTTGACACATACAAAAGCCGCTTTTGGCAACGCGCATAACATCAAATGACATATTGACACACATTCTTACACACGGTGCCAGGCATGCCGCCAAGTTGCTATTTACATTTTTTTACACCACAAAACTATTTTTTTACGTAAACGTTTGCGTATTTCACCGTTTTTATTAACTTTGCATAGGAATGGTCTTTAGAATTTAGTATCGATGAAACAACGCAGGACGTCTTTGAAAGAGATGGCTGAACAGCTTGGCGTGAGCATAGCCACCGTGTCGCGCGCACTAAGGGACAGCCACGAGGTAGGCGAAGAACTGAGGGACAAAGTGAAGGCTTTGGCTAAAAAACTGAACTACCGCCCCAACCCGTTCGCACAGAGCTTAAGAAGGAAAACACCCAACGTGATAGGTGTCGTGGTGCCCAACCTCGTAACACACTACTACGCCGCCGTGCTCGACGGCATAGAAGACTATGCCACGAAAGCCGGATATGCAGTGATTGCGGCCAACAGCCATGAAGACCATCTTCGCGAGGAAAAGGCCATAGACAACTTCGTAGGCATGTACGTTGTAGGCATAATAGCCTGCCTGGCGCAAGACACCATCGACTATTCGCACTTCGTCGAGATAAACGAAATGGGCATACCGCTCGTGTTCTTCGCGCGGACATGCCTGCCTGACATGTTCTCGTCGGTAACGGCCAACGGCGACGAGGCCGCCAAGGAAGCCACCCTGCACCTCATCGACACCGGCAGCCGGCGCATTGCCTTCATCGGAGGGCCGCAACACTTAGACATGATGAAGCGCCGCAAACACGGCTACCTGGAAGCTCTCCGCGAACGAGGCATCGAGATAGACCGCTCCATCATCGTCAACGGAAACATCGACTTCAACTATGCACGCGATACAACCATTGAGATGCTGAAGCGCGACGACCGTCCCGATGCAATCCTCGCCTTCAACGATATAATAACTTACGCCGCCTTCGACGCCATCAAGTCGCTCGGCCTGCGCATTCCCGAAGACGTTGCAATAATCGGTTTCACAGAGACCGACACGTCATTCTTCGTCACGCCTAAACTCTCGGCCATAATGGACCAAGCGCATCTTACAGGAGAACGCGCCTGCGAACTGCTGCTGAAAAACATCGCCGGGGACAAGAAAATATACAAGGAAGTGGTGCCGATGATACTGAAAATAAGGGAAAGCTCGGACAAGAGAATTAAAAGTGAAAAGTGAAAAACGAAAAGTGAAAAATCCATTTGCCATGACAAGCCATCGTTATTGCAAATGGATTTTTCACTTTTCGTTTTTCACTTTTCACTCAATAAAACTTTATATCGTTAATAACCCTTGCCCCGACCTCCACGTTCAGATTGTTGACAAGCCGCTCGCGCATCATCGCGAGGTCGGCACGCAGAGCGGGGTTGAGTATTTTCACAAAAAGCGTCTGGTTGCGGATAAACTTCTCACCGGTGTATTTCTCGATGGCACGGCCGGCCACCTTGCCCCACGCATCTATCAACCGCCGCTGCATCAGGGGCGTTTCCAGCCCGTCATGCCTAAGGCATTGAGCTATGATGTCGGCCAAAGTCTGCACGTCACGCTTGAACATCGTCGTCCTCCTTACGCCTTATCGAGCCGTTTTCAACGTAAAACAGCCTGTAATCCAACGAACTACCTCCAAGTATGCGGTCAAGATGCTCGCGGTTGGTGTCGGTCATGAAGATTTGCCCGAAGCCGTCGCCACCCACTATGCGCACAATCTGCTCCACGCGGTCGGCATCGAGTTTGTCGAAAATATCGTCCAAAAGCAAGATTGGGCAGACGCCACCGCGTATGCCGCGAAGGAACTCAAACTGGGCAAGTTTCAACGAGATGACGAACGTCTTGTTCTGCCCCTGGCTGCCCTCGCGGCGGATTGGAAAGCCGCCGATGAGCATTTCCAGGTCGTCGCGGTGTATTCCGTGGAGCGAATAGCCTACGGCGCGGTCTTTGTGGCGGTCGCGGCGGATGACATCGAGCAGCGGTCCGCGCTGGCAATGCGACACATAGCCCAGCGATACGCTCTCCTTGTCCTGCGAGATGCTGCTGTAATAACGCTGGAACAGCGGCACAAGCTGGCGTATGAAGGCATCGCGCTTGGCGTAAACTATCTCACCCTCCGCCGCCATCTGCTCCTCCCAAAGCGCGAGCAGGTCGCCGTCAGGCTCGGCCTCGGCCCTCAACATGGCATTGCGCTGCTGCAAAGCCTTGTTGTAACGGGTCAAGGCGTCGATATAGGCAGGGTCGTACTGCGAAATGACAACGTCCATAAGCCGCCGCCGCTCCTCGCTTCCGCCCTCGATAAGAGCCGTGTCCGACGGCGAAACAAGTATCAAAGGCACAAGCCCGATGTGTGCGGACAGCCTCTTGTACTCCTTCTTATTGCGCTTGAAATGCTTTTTCTGACCGCGCTTCATGCCGCACGACACGCTTTCGTCCTCGCCTGCGTCGTTGACATAACGGCCGTCAAGCATCAAGAAGTCCGCCCCGTGTCGCATCGCCTGCGAGTCGGGCACGGAGCACGAACTGCGGCAAAACGACAGGTAATACACAGCGTCGAGCAAGTTTGTCTTGCCCTCGCCGTTGTGTCCTATAAAACAATTCAACTTGGGGGAAAAGGCAAGTTCAGCCTCTTCAATGTTCTTGTAATTGATAATCGATAACCTGCTTAGAAACATGAGCTTGCCCTTCAACTTTCATGCAAAGTTACTCCATTTGCCGTTGAAAGCAAAAAAAGTCAGCGATAAATTTCAATATTCAGGATAAAATCTGTAATTTTGCCACGCTTTATACACAGATAATTAAAAATCATAAACATAAATGGCAAATCTTAAAGAACAGCAGGGCGCGGAGACAAACGCCCTCAGTCAGAAAGAAGCGGTCTTCCTGAAGCACAAGAAGGCAATCTCGGCAGCTATCGTTGTAGTCATTCTCATCATCGCCGGCGTGTTAAGCTATGAGACTTACATATCAGGCCCGCGCGAGCAGGAGGCAAGCACAGCCTTGGCAAAAGGCCAGGACTACTTCGCCAACCAGCAGTTTGAACTGGCGTTGAAGGGCGACAGCACAGGCTACAAGGGCTTCCTCAACATCGCTTCTGATTATAGCAGCACCGACGCAGGCAACCTTGCCAACCTCTACGCCGGACTTTGCTACGCAAACCTTGACAAGTGGAACGATGCCGTGAAGTATCTTGAAAAATATTCCGCAGCTGATGACGAAATGGTTAGTCCCGCCGCAACCGCGGCTCTCGGCAACGCTTACGCCCACGTAAAGCAGCTTGACAAGGCCGTTGAATACTTGAAGAAGGCCGCAAGCATGGCCGACGGCGAAGCAGAAGGCAACGCCAACAACAGCCTCTCGCCCACTTTCCTCATCCAGGCAGGCGAAATACTTGAAAGCCAGAACAAGAAGGACGAGGCCCTGAAAATATATCAGGACATCAAGAAAAAATATGTCAACTCTCCCGTTTACGGCGAAATTGACAAGTACATCGAACGAGTTTCCGTAAAATAATGGCGACATCACTGCACAACCTGTCCGACTACGACCCCACAAAAGTGCCCGATGCAAGCAACATGTGCTTCGGCATAGTAGTGGCGGAGTGGAATCCTGAAATCACAGGCGCACTGCTCGACGGCGCGGTGAAGACACTTGAGAAGCACGGCGCACTGCCGGAGAACATCCACGTAAAGACCGTTCCGGGCAGCTTCGAGCTTATTTACGGTGCTCACCAGATGACACTCAACGGCGGATATGACGCAATAATAATTCTCGGTAGCGTCATCCGCGGCGAGACTCCGCACTTCGACTACATCTGCCAGGGCGTGACATACGGCATTGCCAAACTCAACGCCAAGAGCGAAATACCCGTAATCTACGGCCTGCTCACCACCAACGACCTGCAACAGGCCAAAGACCGTAGCGGCGGACGCCTCGGCAACAAGGGCGACGAATGCGCCATAGACGCCATAAAGATGGCGAAATTCTAAACATATTAATTAAGATACACAACAAACACCCACCCCAACCCTCCCGAAGGGAGGGAGCTTGGAATGCCTTGATGGAATACAAACCACAACAGGTAATCAAACTCCCTCCCTTCGGGAGGGTTGGGGTGGGTCTTTAATTACAAATAACATGAAACTAATATCATGGAACGTCAACGGCCTCCGCGCCTGCGAGGGCAAGGGCTTCAGCGACGCCTTCAAGCAGCTCGACGCCGATTTTTTCTGCCTTCAGGAAACAAAGATGCAGCAAGGACAGCTCGACTTGGCATTCGACGGCTACAAGTCGTACTGGAACTACGCCGAAAAGAAAGGCTATTCGGGCACGGCCATATTCACCAAACATGAGCCTTTGAGCGTCGCCTACGGCATCGGCATCGACGAGCACGACCACGAAGGGCGCGTAATAACGCTCGAAACGCCCGACTTCTACCTCGTCACCGTCTACACGCCAAACTCACAAGACGGCCTGCGACGCCTCGACTACCGCATGAAGTGGGAAGACGACTTCCGTGAATACCTGCTGAAGCTCGACGCAGTGAAGCCCGTCATCGCCTGCGGCGACATGAACGTGGCACACAAGGAAATAGACCTTAAGAACCCGAAGACCAACCGCCGCAACGCCGGCTTCACCGACGAGGAGCGCGAGAAATTTACAGACCTGCTCTCCTCCGGCTTCACCGACACCTTCCGCCACTTCCACCCCGACCTTGAAGGCGCATACTCATGGTGGTCCTACCGCTTCCACGCTCGCGAAAAGAACGCCGGCTGGCGCATCGATTACTTCATCGTCTCCAACCGATTGGCAGACAAAATCAAATCAGCCAGCATCCACAACGAAATCTATGGCTCCGACCATTGCCCCGTAGAGCTGGTGTTATAATATAACCGGACCATATATCCATGGCAAAAATAACAGTTCAAAACACTGATATAAACATCGTCAAATATAATGACGAGGATTATATCAGCCTTACAGATATGGCACGAAGCCAACTGCAAGAGCATATCATATTCCGTTGGCTTAGCCTCAAAAGTACAATCGAATATCTTGGAGAATGGGAAATATTGTATAACACTGATTTTAATTGTACCGAATTCGGTACAATTAAAAATGCAGCAGGAAGCAACAATTTCGTTCTCTCTGTAAAGACGTGGATTGAACGGACAAACGCTATAGGCATTTACTCCAAGGCTGGACGCTATGGCGGCACATACGCACATCGTGACATAGCATATCACTTCGGTATGTGGATTTCACCTAAATTCCAACTACTTCTCATTAAGGAATACCAAAGGTTAAAAAGTGAGGAACAGCAGCTGCTCGGTTGGTCGGCAAAACGCGAACTGTCAAAAATAAATTACCGCATACATACAGATGCCATCAAGCAGAACCTTATCCCCAAAGAAGTCACCCCAGCACAAGCAAATATCATATATGCAAATGAAGCTGACGTGCTAAATGTTGCAATGTTCGGCATGACAGCAAAGCAATGGAGGGAAGCCAACCCTGAATTGAAAGGCAATATTCGTGATTATGCCACCATCAACGAACTAATATGCCTGTCTAATATGGAAAACCTAAACGCCGTATTTATCGAACAATGCATACCGCAAAGCGAACGTATCATCAAACTAAATCAAATCGCCATTCATCAAATGAAAATATTGGAAAGCGGCGATAACGACAATAGAAAATTGCTCAAATAGCCATTAAACAAGAAAAAGCTTCCGCCACTTCCCCCCGACCTCGAAGGCGCATACTCCTGGTGGTCATACCGCTTCCACGCTCGCGAAAAGAACGCCGGCTGGCGCATCGATTACTTCATCGTCTCCAACCGATTGGCAGACAAAATCAAATCAGCCAGCATCCACAACGAAATCTATGGCTCCGACCATTGCCCCGTGGAGCTGGTGCTGTAATAAAATAATAATTATAAAAAGGTGCAAGGCTACACAGCCTATGCACCTTTTCAGTTAAAGTAACAACCTTCTTACTTGCCGTGACATGCATCGCTTTGCTTGTTCGGGTAACTCTTACGAATATAAATTACTGTTCATCCCCAAAGGAGTAAAAGAGGAAGGTTTCATTTGTTATCGCTTATTTCAGGTTGAATCCAAACTTTATTCACCTCCCATTCCTTCTTCGTTATCCGCATGAAATGCTCCGTGCGGACATCACCAAGTGGA
>CASFNA010000017.1 GCA_949295905.1 uncultured Prevotellaceae bacterium | reverse complement strand
TCATCCTTGCTGCAAGAGGTTGTCAGCAGGATGGCGGCAAACATGATAAAAATGTATTCCAGTCGTTTCATTGTTCGTTCGTTTAGATACAATTAGAATTTAATTATGACATCGTTCCATTCGGTATCTACCTGCACGCCTCCTGCGGTCTTTCCTGCGGTGAGGAAGTGCCCGGAGACAGTGGTCAGATGTCCGCGCTTATAGGGTATCTTTATTCCCGATACGGTGCAGACCGTTTCGTCTGTGTTCGTGTCTATCATCTGTATGGTGACGGTAACGGCAGATTCCTCTCCGTTAGTCAGCACGAAGTCTGCGCCTACTTGACGGGCAGTGGCTTCATCATATCCATCGGCTACGGTAGGCACGGAGGTATAATGAATGCTTGTGTTGAGTGCATCGTTAGGCTTGCCTGTAGCTACATCAAATCCCGTAGGGAAGAAGCCCTCGTAGGTGACGCACACCTGCAAGTCCTCGATGGCAGGAAGGTTTTCACCGTTTTTTATCAGGTTGAGATAACCTTCCACATCATTGGCTATAAGTCGATAACGGGCGAACGGACGGGTCAGGGTGATTGCCTGTTCCGTGTCTTCTTCGCCTACATTCAGAACGGAGGCTGTGTAGTAAGCATCCTTCTTGTCGGTCTCGCCGTTTGCCACATAGCTGTCGGTAAGTACGGTTACGGCACTCAGGTCATCGGTATTGTAATAGCCGCCGTTCCAGTCCGCCCAAAGGCGCAGGTCATAGTTGCCCGGCATCAGGGAGAGTTCGGCAAGGTAAGTGCCGTCCGCCTGTTGCAGGCACGACAGTTCACGGCGCATTACGCGGCCGCCGTCGGTCTTGTCTATCTCGACTACGCAGCGCAGCGGCTTGCCGCCGGAGCGCGTGCTGTTGTAAGCCTCGAGGTCGAGTCCCGGCACGGTGAGCTGCAGGCGCACGTCGGTGAACGTTATGCCGCATGTGCCTGCGGTGAGGGTGAGCAGCAGGCGGCTGACCTCGTTCTCTGCGACCGTGGCGTCGTCCATGGCCGTCATCATGCCTGGATATGCCGCTACAGCGGACTTAATCCATTCGCCCAGCTCCTGTAAAGCAGGCCGTGGCGGCTGGGCCGACAGGGGCACGCCGGTAACCAGCACTACGGTATAGCCGCCCGGACGCAACGGGGTGTAGTCAGGCTGGAACGCTTGCATGTCGGCGTAGCTCTTGCGCACGGTCATTTTTCCGGCGGAGTCGAAGAAGTACAGCGTAAGGCTGTCGGGCGGCGTGGCAGACAGCTTTTTTAGGCTGACGATGAGCGCGCCCTCGCCCGGCAGGATGGGGTTGTCGTTGTCGTCGCACGACACGATGCCTGCGGCTGCGCATAGGCACAGTAAAAATCCAATCAGTTTAATTCTCATAATCTTGCGTTTGATTTTGCGTTATAATAAATGTATAAGGCGTACCATTGGCGTAAGGGCACACGGCGGCGCACCCTACGGCGCGAAAGGCGTTGTGGGGTGGTTGCAGGTTGAATAAAATTTGTTATCTTAACGCGTGAGGCTTCTGTGTGTGTGTGTGTGTTATACAAAAATCACACATACGCAAATGTTTGGCAATGTTTCTGGCATGAAAACCGTGTGTTACGCCGTAATAGTTTCCAACGTTGACGGTGGAATTTATTGCCTGTTTGTTTGCTTGTAACACTTTCATGCTTATGTTGTATAATTCTTAAAAACAATATTGCGGTTGCAAAAGTACAGTTTTTTCTGCAAATAAATGCTAAAATGTTTTCTTAATTTGTATGAAAAAGTTGTGCGTCATGTTTTTCAAATGTTGACGGTTGAAGCGATGTGCCAGTAATAACAAAAACGGGCCTGCCATTGCGGCAAGCCCGTTTTATCGATGTATGCGCCATGAGCGGCGTTGTCACTTGTTGATGTTCTCCATGATTTTCTGCACGTAAGCGTCGATTACGGCTACGGCGGTGATGTTCACCACGTCGCGCACGGAGCACTCGAAGTCGGTGAAGTGGATTGGCTTGTTCAGTCCCATCTGGATTGGGCCGATTATTTCGGCGTCGGGGTTGAGTGCCTGTAGCAGCTTGTATGAGCTGTTGGCGCTGGATAGGTTGGGGAATACGAGTGTGTTGACGTCCTTGCCCTTCAGTCGGGTGAAGGGGTACTTTGCATCGCGCAGCCTGCTGTTAAGGGCGAAGTTCACCTGCATCTCGCCGTCGATGGCGAGGTCGGGGTAACGCTGCTGCATCTCTTCCACGGCGGCGTGCACCTCGGCCGGGTTGCCCACCTCGTCGGTTCCGAAGTTGGAGTAGCTTATCATGGCGATGTTAGGCTCGTCGTTGAAGAAGCGCACGGTGTTGGCCGAGAGGCGCGCAATGTCAACGAGCACGTTCTTGTTGGGCAGTCGGTTGATGAGCGTGTCGGCCAGATAGAGCACGCCCTTCTTCGAGTTGATGATGTGCATCGTGCCGAAGTGCTTGTACTCGGGCTGTATGCCGATGACCTCCTTGGCTACCTTGATGGTGTTGGAATACTTTGTGTACAAGCCCGTTATGAATGCGTCGGCGTCGCCCGTCTCTACCATCATCATGCCGAAGTAGTTGCGCTCGAACATCTTGTCGTTGGCTTCTTGCAGGGTGTAGCCCTGCCGCTTGCGCTTTTCCGTTAGTATTCGTGCATAGCGTTCGCGGCGGTCGTTCTCGCGGTCGTGGCGCAGGTTGACGATTTCAATGCCGTCGAGGCTTAGGTCAAGTTGCTTGGCGAGCTTGGCTATGCGCTCGTCGTTGCCCAGCAGGATGGGGTGGCAGATGCCTTCGTTCTTGGCCTGCACGGCGGCCTTGAGCATCGTCGGGTGTATGCCTTCGGCGAAGACCACGCGCTGTGGGTGCTTGCGCGCCGTGTCGTAGAGTTTCTGTGTCAGCTTGGTTTCCTGTCCGAGCATCTCGCGCAGGCGGTTCTTGTATTCTTCCCAGTCGGTGATAGTGGTGCGCGCAACTCCGCTTTCAATGGCAGCTTTTGCCACGGCGGCCGACACTTCGGTTATGAGGCGCGGGTCAACGGGTTTCGGAATGAAATATGACGGACCGAAAGTGAGCTTGTTAACCTGGTACACGTCGTTCACTACGTCGGGTACGGGCTGCTTTGCCAGGTCGGCTATGGCGTGCACGGCGGCCATCTTCATTTCTTCGTTAATGGCCGTTGCGTGAACGTCGAGCGCGCCGCGGAATATGTAGGGGAAGCCTATTACGTTGTTGATTTGGTTGGGATAGTCGGAGCGGCCGGTGCTCATCAGCACGTCGGGGCGGCTCTCCATGGCGTCTTCGTATGATATTTCGGGTACGGGATTGGCCAGTGCGAAGACGATTGGCTTGTCAGCCATCGAGCGCACCATGTCCTGCGTGAGCACGTTGCCTTTGGAAAGGCCTACGAATACGTCTGCGCCCTTCACGGCTTCTTCAAGCGTATGTATGTCGCGGCGGTCTGTGGCGAAGAGGCGTTTCTGCTCGGTAAGGTTCTCGCGGTCACTGGTTATTACTCCTTTTGAGTCGAGCATTACGATGTTCTCCTTCTTTGCGCCGAGCGCCATGTACAGCTTTGTGCACGATATGGCCGCCGCTCCAGCGCCGTTGACCACGATTTTAACTTCCGCGATGTCCTTTCCCGCCACTTCGAGGGCATTCTTCAGTCCGGCGGCGGATATGATGGCCGTGCCGTGCTGGTCGTCGTGCATCACGGGAATGTCGAGTGTGCGCTTCAGCCTTTCCTCTATGTAAAAGCATTCAGGCGCCTTTATGTCTTCAAGGTTGATGCCTCCGAAGGTTGGGGCGATGCGCTCCACGGCTTCGCAAAACTTCTCCGGGTCTTTCTCGGCCACTTCGATGTCGAACACGTCAATGCCTCCGTATATTTTGAACAGCAAGCCCTTTCCTTCCATTACAGGCTTGCCGCTCATGGCGCCGATGTCGCCAAGGCCGAGCACTGCCGTGCCGTTGCTGATTACGGCCACGAGGTTGCCCTTGTCCGTGTATTTGTAAACGTCGTCAGGGGTCTTCTGTATTTCGAGACACGGAAACGCCACTCCTGGTGAGTAGGCAAGGCTGAGGTCGGTTTGCGTACTGTAAGGCTTGGTGGGCTTTACTTCGATTTTTCCTGGTTTGCCGCTGCTGTGGTATTCGAGTGCGGCTTCTTTTGTAATGTTTACCATGATTATGTGACTTTGTTTTTATATTCAAGACGCACGGCTGAAAATGTCATGCAAGGCTCGTCCGTATTGTCAGGCGCGATTTGCGCACATGTAGGATTTGCGTTGCATAATATTTCATTTTCTTACTTGCAGATGCTTGTTTTTCGCTAAACTCGTCTTTTTACCTTTCTTTTTATTACAACCGTAATCCGAAAGTCTTTGCAAATGTAATAAAAAAAATAAAATGAGGCAAATAGTTTTCGGAAATAAATTATTAACTTTGCAAATAAAAATAAAAGCAATGCGTAAAACCGGCAACACGACCGCTTACCGTGAGGGTTTGAGGCAGAAAATCCTCGACACGGCGATGGGGCTTTTCAAGCAGAAAGGCATCAAAGCCGTGCGTATGGACGACATAGCCACTGAAATCGCGATATCCAAGCGCACGCTTTACGAGATATACAGCAACAAGGAGGACTTGCTTTTCGAGTGCATCAGGAATGAGAACGAACTGCTGACCAAGCGTCTCTCCGACTATGCGCTTACAGCGGAAAACGAGATGGCCGTAATTGCCTATTTCATAAAGTTGAGGCTGAAGGATTTGGGTTCAATCAATCCGCTGTTCTTCACGGAAATGAACAAATATGAGCGGATAATGGAGTTTTTCCGCCAGAGCAAGGAGAAGCAGTCGGCTCATTCGCAGGTATTTATGCGCAGGGGCATAGAGCACGGTTTTTTCCGCGATGACCTTAACTATGGCATTGTGAACAAGATGGGCGATGCCGCCATGGACTTTGTAATGCAGACCCGTCTTTACGAGCAATACAAGCTCGACGAAATCTTCCATACGTTCATCATCGTCTTCCTCCGTGGTTGCTGTACGGAAAAAGGCCTTGCTTATCTTGACAGGTTCATTTCAGAGAATTAAGAGTGAAGAATTAAGAGTTAAGAAAATTACCTTTGCATGTATATAGCCAACGGCATATATTTTCTTAACTCTTAATTTTTTAATTAAATCCTTATAATTTGCTTTACTCCCTTGACGTTGCGCAGTTTCTTTATTAGCTGTTCGAGGCGTGAAGTGTCATCTACGTTGACAACAAGATTGCCGCTGAACAAGCCGTCGTTGCTGTCGATGTTGATGCTGCGCATCATTATTTTCTCTTCCTTTGATATTATGCTTGTTATGTTGTTCACGATGCCGATGTCGTCGTTGCCGATGATTTTCAACGTTGTGGAGTATTGCGAAGTGCCTTTGCCGCTCCATTTCGCCTTGACTATGCGGTAGCCGAAACGCTTGCGCAGTTCAGGTGCGTTGGGGCAGTCCTTGCGATGGATTTTTATTCCTCCGTTAATGGTTACGAAACCGAATACGTCATCGCCGTAGATTGGGTGGCAGCATTTTGCCAATGTGTAGTCAATTCCCTTCAAGTTCTTGTCAATCACGAGAACATCGTCGCTCGAGTAAGCAAGCCCCTCGTTGGGATTGTCGTAGCTGAATCCCTCCGCGCTGCGTGCCGGTTGCGGTGGCAGGGCGTTATTGTCATGCAGCAGGGTTTCCTGATACTTCTCTATCACGTTGTTGATGTCAAGCGTGCCGTCGGCCATGCGGTGGTAGAAGTCGTTGGCTTCTTTGAAGCCTAATTTCTTTATAAGGTGTGACACTGTGCCTTCGTCGAACTCAATCTTACGGTTCTTTAGCCGTCGCTCGAACATCTCCTTCGCATACGCCCCGTCCTTAACCATGAGGTCTTTAAGCGCCATGCGCACCTTGGCTTTGGCGCGGCTTGTCTTAACGATGTTAAGCCACTCATGTTTGGGCTTTTGGTTTGAAGAGGTCATTATTTCCACCTGGTCGCCGTTTTTCAGCACATGCCGGAATGTCACAACCTTGTTGTTTATTCTCGCCCCGGTGCAGTGGTCGCCTATGTTGGAGTGGATGCGGTATGCGAAGTCGAGCACCGTGGCCCCTTGGGGAAATTTCATGAGGTCGCCTTTCGGCGTGAATACAAACACCTCGTCCTCGTACAAGTCCATCTTGAACTGGTCGATTACTTGCAGGTCGTCCTTGTTCTCCAGTGCCGTGCGTATGCTGTTAAGCCATTCGTCAAGGCCGCTTTCGCCCTTCACTCCCTTATACCGCCAGTGAGCCGCCAGTCCGCGCTCGGCAATCTCGTCCATGCGCTCCGTGCGTATTTGCACCTCCACCCATTTGTTTTCAGGCCCCAGCACGGTTGCGTGCAGGCTTTCGTAGCCGTTGGACTTGGGTACGCTCAGCCAGTCGCGCATACGTTTCGGGTTGTGTTGGTACATGTCGGTTACAATGGCGAACACCTGCCAGCACTGCATTCTTTCCAATTTTTGCGGCGAGTCGATTCCCAATTCTTGCAGCCAGTTGATTTCAAATTCTTGCGGCGAGTCGAGTATTATGCGTATGGCAAACAGGTCGTAAACGCCCTCGAAATCGCACTGCTGCTTTTTCATCTTCTGCCAAATGCTGTGTATGCTCTTGGTTCTTCCCTTCATGTGGAACTTGAAACCGGCCTGCTTCAGTTTCTTGTCTATCGGGGCTATGAAGCGTTCTATGTATGCGTCGCGGCTTTTCTTTGTTGCGTTAAGCTTCTCCTTTATCATGTAATAGGCGTCGTGCTCGAGATATTTCAGGCTCAAGTCCTCAAGCTCGCTTTTCAGCTTGTACAAGCCGAGCTTGTGCGCCAAGGGGGCGTAGAGGTAGCTTGCCTCTTCGCTGACTTCGGTTTTAGCCTCGACGTTCTCCGTGTCGCGGATTTGCCGCATCAGGTTTACGCGGTCGGCTATCATGATTAGGATAACGCGCATGTCCTCTGCGAACGATAGCAGCAGGTTACGGAAGTTCTCGCTTTCAATGACCGGGCTTTTCTTGTACAGTTCCTGTATCCTGCACAGTCCGTTGATTATACGCGCCACGCTTTCGCCGAACACTTGGCATATTTCCTCGTTGTCCTTTGCTACGGGATATAGCAGGATAGCCAGCACGCTGTCCCGTTTCAGGCCGATTTCGTCAACAGCTATAACCGCTGTTTGCAGGCTTGACACAATAGGGTTAAGCCCGAACACGTCCCGGCCTGCGGCATCACCCTTGATGGACGCCATGAGATACTTGAAAACGTTTAGTTCGTCGTCGCGGCTTATGAATTCCCCTACACTTGTACGCAGCTTGCGTGCAAGTTCGATGGCGGTACTCTTTTCATTTTGTGTGAATGTAAGTCTTTCCATGTTGTCTTTTCACCTTTTTCATTCACGCCGACAGTTGGCGTGTTGCAAACTTACTCATTTTTCCTGAAATAGCCCGTCTTTATGTTATGGAAAGTGTGTTTTGTAAGTTTTATTGCACAAAGTAATAACATTTTAATGCCTTTTAGTGCTTGTTTTATCAGAAAATAGTTATTTTTGCAATGTATATGGAAGAGACGGGGCGATAAGGACGCATGGCATTTCTACCTTCTCCTTTCCTCTTTTACTCTTTCTTTCCTTAAATTAATACAACCCAAATAAAACAATACTTATGTTATCACAAGAAGACTTAAAGCAGATTGCCGTCAAAGGCATTACCGAAGCTCAGGTGGAAACACAGCTTGAGGAATTCAAACAAGGCTTCCCTTTCTTGCGGCTTGAGGCCGCTGCGGCCGTAGGCAACGGCATAGCCGCGCCTGGCGACGAGGAACGCCAGCGCTACATTGAAGCGTGGAACGCCTACAAGGCCGGGGGCAAGCGCATTGTAAAGTTCGTTCCGGCCAGCGGAGCGGCCAGCCGCATGTTCAAGGACATGTTCGCCTTCCTTAACGGCGACCACGACACACCGCAGACCGACTTCGAGAAGAAATACTTTGACAACATCGACCGCTTCGCCTTTTACGGCGAGTTGAACGAGGCTTGCAAGCGCAACGAAGGAAAGGACATCCCCACGCTCATGGCCGATGGCCGTTACAAGGATGTCGTAGCCAACATGCTCGAGCCTAAAGGGCTTAACTACGGCCAGCTGCCCAAGGGCCTGCTTCTGTTCCACAAGTATGCCGAAGGCCCACGCACGCCGCTCGAGGAGCATCTCGTGGAGGGCGCGCTCTACGCTGCGTCAGGCGGAGAGGCGCACATACACTTCACCGTAAGCCACGAGCACCGCGAGCTGTTTAAGGCGAAAGTGGACGAGAAATGCGCCGCTTACGCCGCAAAGTACGGCATAAGATATGACGTGACGTTCTCAGAGCAGAAACCCAGCACGGACACCATTGCCGCCAATCCTGACAACACTCCGTTCCGTAACGAGGACGGCTCGCTGCTCTTCCGCCCAGGAGGGCACGGCGCGCTCATACAGAACCTCAACGACATCGACGCCGACGTGGTGTTCATCAAGAACATAGACAACGTAGTGCCCGACCGCCTGAAGGACGACACCGTAACCTACAAGCAGCTCATAGCCGGCATGCTTGTAACGCTACAGGCCAAGGCGTTCGATTATCTGCGCCTGCTCGACACCGGCGAGTACACCCACGAACAGCTGGAGGAAATCATACGCTTCGTACAGCGCGACCTCTGCTGCCGCAAGGCCGACGTAAAGCAGCTTGAGGATGCCGAGCTGGTAGTCTACCTGCACAAGAAGCTCGACCGCCCGATGCGTGTGTGCGGAGTGGTGAAGAACGTGGGCGAGCCTGGCGGAGGCCCGTTCCTCACTTACAACCAAGACGGCACCGTGAGCCTGCAAATACTTGAGAGCAGCCAGATTGACAAGAGCAACAGCGAGTACATGAAGATGTTTACCGAAGGTACCCACTTCAATCCGGTTGACCTTGTCTGCGCGGTAAAGGATTACAAGGGCAACCGCTTCAACCTGCCCGACTACGTGGACCGCACCACCGGCTTCATAAGCAGCAAGAGCAAGAACGGCCGCGAGCTGAAGGCACTCGAGCTGCCAGGCCTGTGGAACGGTGCGATGAGCGACTGGAACACCATCTTCGTGGAAGTTCCGCTCTCAACATTCAATCCCGTAAAAACGGTCAACGACCTGCTCCGCGAGCAGCACCAGTAACATGCTGACAGCCAACGGCTTGCCTGCGTGAATATGAAAGGCGGCATTTCGTACTGCGAAATGCCGCCTTTTGTCATGTCAGATACGGTCTTTAACAGGGCGTTATGCCGCCTTTTGGATTATCGGTTGTGGCGTGCCGCATTGCCGTATGTTTGTGGCGTGCCGGAATGTGTTTGTTTGCAATAGCGCGGTACGGATGTCGGTTTTGTCTTTGGAAATGGCGTATATACCTACACATACCGTTAAATACCCACAAAAGATGTGATTAAATGTATGAAATTCGTAATAAAAATGTAACTTTGCAGCCAAAAACTGAAGTTGTAGAAAAACAATGGGAAAGGAAACTTCGCAGAGGATACAGACTTCAATCCTTAATGCGGCAGAGAAAAAAGTTCTTGTTTGGCTGGCCAAGAGGCAGCCGCGGTGGGTAACGTCAGACATGCTTACGTTCCTTGGTGTATTCGGAGCGGTGGTATGCGCCGTAGGTTTTGTCTTGGGTAATTATAATGTGAAATGGCTCTGGCTGTCGTCGCTCGGCTTGGTCATCAACTGGTATGGCGACAGCCTTGACGGCACGTTGGCGCGTGTGCGTAACGCGCAGAGGCCGGTCTACGGCTTTTTCATAGACCATACGCTCGACGCCGTGACGCTGTGCATAATGTGCATTGGTGCCGGCTTGTCGCCAATGTTGCGGCTTGACGTGGCCATGCTTGTGTTGGCCGGGTATCTTTGCCTTTCCGTCTATACGTACATAGGGGCGATATTGAAAGGTGAATTCCGTTTGACTTACAGCAGTTTCGGCCCTACGGAGTTCCGGCTGATTGTAATCTTGATTAACACGCTTTACATGTACACGTCGTGGGCTGACGACCGTTATTCGCTCTGCGGCTACGAGTTCGGCGTGTTCGACGTTGTCGGATTCATCATAGCGGTGCTGCTTTTCGTCATGTATCTTATACAGTTTTTCAAGGACAAGAAGATACTTGCAATACAAGACCCGTTGAAAAAATGAAGAACTAAGAGTTAAGAATTAAGAAAATCACCGACGAAGGCATATTTTCTTAATTCTTAACTCTTAATTCTTAATTAGTAAAATATGCTTCGCTATATCGAGTTTGTTGTCAGCCGGCTGTTCGGCACGGGCGTTGACACGTTCGTACTGTGGATATGTTCGACATACATCTTCGACACGTATTGGGGCGACTATGTGGTTTCGCCGATAATATCGTTCGAGTTTGCGGTGTTGAGCAATTTCCTTTGTTCCTATTGCTGGATATGGAAAAGCCGCATCGAAAACCGTTGCACGGCTGATTTCTGCCGCCGATTCGTCGTGTTCAACGTGTCCTCCGTGCTGGGTTTCTTGGTCAAGATGGCGTTCCTGCTGCTGTTCGAGAGGATATTCGGATGGACGGTTGTGTGGTGTAATCTTGCCGCCCTGCTCATTTCAGGCCTGTTCAACTATTTCCTTGCCGAGACCGTAGTGTTCGGAAAAAAGGCTATATTCAAAAAAGTTAAGAGCTAAGAATAATTAAGAATTAAGAAAATCACCATTGCTGCGTATTTTCTTAATTCTTAATTTAATACTATCTGTACGACAAAGATAATACAAAAAAGTGAGATACTGAGCAAATCACGGAAATATGATTGAAAGTTAATGATTTATGAGGTTTTGACGATTTTGGCGAGTGCCAAGTAAAACCGCCTGAAAGCCAACTTGAACCGGAGTTGCGTTACTA
>CASFNA010000016.1 GCA_949295905.1 uncultured Prevotellaceae bacterium | reverse complement strand
TTTTTTGACACGTCGATGCCGATAAATACTTTTTTCTTCATACCTTTGTGCCATTGTTTAATTATTGCGTTGACCACGAGCGGACTCGTCTAAGACCTTTAACAGGCAGCAAATCCTTGCATTCTAATTGGACCCCGTCCGATGGAAGGAGGGAAGGTACGGATACGGCCTTTAGCCCTTTGAGGCTCTGTCTTTTGCCATGTTCACCTCCCCTCCTGTGGTTAACGCTTTATAACAGCAAAGATAATATTGTTTGCTCATTATTTGCGCCTGCAAATCTAAAGGTCTTTTACAAGCCAAAAGACGGCATATATCAACCCCTCTGATTATCAACCACTTACAAACGCGCCATAAAACCCTGTACAACTCATGCCAAACCACATTCCTACATTTATGCAACGGCGCGGCTGCTAGGCCGGAATAAATCAGTAAAATTGGTTGTTTATACCTTAAATGGGTTACATGTTTTCTCGTGAAAATAATATATTTTTGCATCGTGAAACAGTGTTTTCATTCCACGACGTTACACTGGCAGACATTGACTAAAACATATATAGACATGAAAATCAGGAATTTCTTAAAACCGATGCTGATAACATTACTCTGTTGCGGCATCATGCCAAACTGCGGAATGGCGCAGCAGAAGCCTGTGCCAGGCAATGACGGCAACAAATACGTGCCTTACGAGCAACGCAAAGGCAACGAGTCGATAGTATACTTCACGCGCAACCTAAGCCCGGAGGGCCTCATCAAAGCTTACGAACAGGTGAGCGCCAACATTGAGGGGCGCACGGGCGTGAAGCTGCACACGGGCGAACAGAACGGGCCCAACATCATTCCGTCGGCTTGGGTGAAGGAACTGATGCGGAAAGACCTGCCCGAAGCCAACATAATCGAAACGAATACCTACTACAAAGGCGACCGCTACACCACCGAGCAGCACCGCAAGACGCTCGAGGTGAACGGCTGGACGTTCTGCCCCGTTGACATCATCGACGAGGAAGACACCACCACCCTGCCCGTCGTAGGCGGCAAGTGGGTCAAGAAAATGGCCGTTGGCAGCCACCTGAAGAACTACCAGTCGCTCGTAGTGCTCACCCACTTCAAGGGACACTCGCAGGGAGGCTTCGGCGGAAGCAACAAGAACATAGGCATAGGCTGCGCCGACGGACGCATCGGCAAGGCATGGATTCACACCACGCCGAACCAAAACAACCAGTGGGACATTGCCAAGGAGGAGTTTATGGAGCGAATGACCGAGTCCACAAAGTCGGTCATCGACCACTTCGGCAAGCACATTACATACGTCAACGTGATGCGCAACATGTCGGTGTCATGCGACTGCGAGGGCGTCAATGCCGCGCCCGTGGTAACGCCGAACGTTGGCATACTCTCGTCAACCGACATCCTTGCACTCGACCAGGCGTGCATAGACCTCATCTATGCCATGACCGAAGCCGAACACCACGACATCGTGGAGCGCATAGAGACACGCCACGGCCTGCGCCAGTTGTCGTACATGAAGGAGCTTGGCATGGGCAACGACCGCTACATACTCATCGACCTTGACAACGGCGGATGCCGCATTACGGCAGCCGAAGCCGTCAAGGGGCTGAAGCCTTTTGTCCGTCAGTAAGGACGGAAACGAAAAGATAAAAACGAAAAGTGAAAAATCCATTGGCTAAGAAGTAATGGATTTTTCACTTTTCGTTTTTCTCTTTTAACTTAATTCAGTGCGACATCTTCAGTCCTACGATAGAGGCGATGAGCGTAGTGATGAAGAACAGCCGCCAGAACGTAGCCGGTTCTTTGAAGAATATGATGCCGACCACGACCGTCCCCACCGCCCCTATGCCCGTCCATACGGGGTAGGCCGTGCCAATGGGGATGGTGTGCACGGCCTTGGCAAGCAGCACCATGCTTAGCAGCAGGCACACTATGAAGCCCGCGCACCATGCCCAATGCTCCGCGCCGGCCGTCTCCTTCATCTTGCCGAGGCATGCGGCGAAACCCGTCTCGAACAGCCCCGCCACGATAAGTATTATCCAGTTCATTGCTTGACGAATGTAAAATACATGGTTGAAAGAACGGTGCAAAGATAATGCTTAAGCGTGAAATAACGCCCGACAAGCAGCGAAAATCTATGCCAACGCCGCCGCACGTTTTCCAATCGACGGCCTTTTACATTCCAAAAGGCCATGTTTTGCAGCCTGAAAGGCCGTCTTTTAGCGTGTAAAAGACGGCCTTTTACAACCCCGTTGATTATCAAGCACTTACAAAGACGTTGCCGACTGCTACACGACTTGCCGTCTGCAACACCTTTACCTGCCGTTTGCCGTATTGTCAAACGACAACGGAAAAATCAGTAAAAGTGTTTGTTTTAACCCTCAAACGTCTACATTCGTTCTTGAAATGTAGAGTTATCTTTGCATCAAACATAATGAGACAAGTATTGTTGGCAATACATTTACAATATGAAAATAAGGACAATTATCGCAGCCGCGCTGCTCGCCATGACGGCAACGGCGGTTGCACAAACTTCAAATCAGACGAAAATGACAGACGAAAAACTTAACCTTACGCAGGAATGGGACAAGACTTTCCCTAAGAGCGACAAAGTGAACCACATGAAAGTGACCTTCCACAACCGCTACGGTGTGACCCTCGCCGCCGACCTTTACACTCCGAAAGACGCCAACGGACAGCTGGCCGCCATCGCCGTGAGCGGCCCGTTCGGGGCGGTGAAGGAGCAGGCTTCGGGCCTCTACGCGCAGACGCTGGCCAAGCGGGGCTTCATCACGCTGGCCTTCGACCCCTCGTTCACTGGCGAAAGCGGCGGCACGCCGCGCTACGTGGCCTCGCCCGACATCAACACCGAGGATTTCTCGGCAGCAGTAGACTACCTTTCTACGCGCTCTGACGTTGACCCCGAGCGCATCGGACTACTCGGCATTTGCGGCTTTGGAGGCTTTGCCGTCAACGCCGCAGCCAACGACACGCGTGTCAAGGCCACCGTGGCTTCGACCATGTACGACATCAGCCGCAACATAGCCAACGGCTATTTTGACGCCAACGACAATGCCGGCGCGCGCTACGAGATGCGCCGCCAGCTCAACGAACAGCGCATCGAGGACTACCTGGGCGGCTCTTACGCACGCGCCGGAGGCGTGGTTGACCCTCTGCCTGCCGACGCCCCACAGTTTGTAAAGGACTATCACGCGTATTACAAGACCAAGCGCGGCTACCACAAACGTTCGCTCAACTCAAACGATGGATGGAACGTTACGTCGGCACTGCCGTTCATAAACATGCCTATCATGGCTTACTGCAACGAAATACGCAGTGCGGTCATGATATTGCACGGCGAGAAGGCGCACTCAAGATACATGGGCGAGGACACCTTCAAGCGGCTGACGGGCGACAACAAGAAACTGCTCATTGTGCCCGGAGCAAGCCATACCGACCTTTACGACAACTTGGATAAAATCCCGTTTGACGACATCGAGGCGTTTTACAGGGAGTATCTAAAATAAAACTGCCGTGCAACCGCCATGGAAGAGGTGACGTTTCACACACAGGATAAACGTCTTTCGGTATAAGAAACCATCTTTTGTAAGGACATAATTCATTATGTCCGCACGTTCTGAAAGAACGTTTTTATTGTGCTTCGCTTTGATAATACGCCTCTTCGCGGCGTACGGACATAATGAATTATGTCCCTACAAAGGGTGTTTTCGCTGTTTGTGAAAAATAGAAGTTATACCGAACTCGCGTAGGATAACGGTTTATGCAATATGAAAATGCCGTCCAAACGCTTTGTTTGGACGGCATTTTCCCTGTCTTTTAACGTCTGTTCGGCATAAGAATTTATCTTTTTGATAGATGATAACTTCTTGCTATCTTTGTGTTCCAAGCTGTCAGTAGGTAATCAGTCATTCCGCAGAAATGCGGAATCCAGTACACAAATACACTCAAAAGCAGGTCGTTTACACTGGATTCCGCATTTCTGCGGAATGACTGATTACCTACTGACAGCTTGGTATAGAGTTATTACAACGTTATCCTTATACCGAACTCACGTTCTTTTAACGGCGTATGGGTATGTAGGCTATTGTCCTTTGCTTTCTTTTTTCAGAAGTCCTACCATTATTTCCGCCGCATTGTCGGGCGCGTTTTTCTTTCCGAGGCGGCGTTTCACTTCGGCGTAGCCATCGAGCATGGCCGTGCGTTCCGTCGAGCCAGGCAGCAGTTTGCCTAATTCTTTGGCGATGTTCTCAACCGAAAACGTGTCGGCCACAAGCTCCGTTACCACCTCGCGGTCGGCTATGAGGTTGACAAGCGAGATGTAACGCACCTTGATTAAATGCTTGCGCAGGAAGGCGATGACCTTGGGAATGGGCGTCTCGTAGCACACAACCTGCGGCACGCCGAACAGCGCGGTCTCCAATGTGGCCGTACCGCTGGTGACGAGTGCGGAGGTAGAATGTGCGAGCAGGGGATACGTCTGGTCGTACACCACGCTCACATCGTGCCCTGAAATGAACTTGTCGTAATACTCATGCGGTATTGAAGGCGCACCGGCCACTACCAACTGGTACTTTCCGGCATAACGCGAGGCCGCCTCGAGCATGGCCGGCAGGTTGTCCTTTATTTCCTGTCGGCGACTGCCTGCCAACAAGGCGATAAGCGGTTTGTCTGTGGAAAGTCCGTTCTTGCGACAAAAATCGTCAAAAGTTTCGGTGTAAGAAGCCAAAAACTCGGTCACTTCGTCTGCCGTAGGATTGCCTACATAGTGAATGGGGAAATGGTGCTTGCCCTCGTAAAACTGCACTTCGAACGGCAGAATGGAGAACATTTCGCTTACGTCGCGCTTGATGTTTTTTATCCTATACTCCTTCCATGCCCAGATTTTGGGCGAGATGTAATAATAAACGGGGATTGAGTTGTTGGCGTGCAGAAACTTCGCTATGTCGAGGTTGAAGCCCGGATAATCGACAAGTATTACCACGTCAGGCTGCCATTCGACTATGTCGCGCTTGCAAACAGCCATGTTCTTGAAGATGGTACGCAGGTGAAGCAGTACCGGGACGAAGCCCATGTAAGCAAGTTCGCGGTAATGTTTTACACGCGTTCCGCCCACGGCGGACATCAAATCGCCGCCGAAAAAGCGGAAATCGGCCTCACCGTCAAGCCGCCGCAACGAGCGCATAAGGCGCGAAGCGTGAAGGTCGCCGCTTGCTTCGCCCACTATAAGATAATACTTCATTATTTTAATTCATAATTCATAATTCATAATTCATGATTGGCAGGCAGACATTAACCGCTTGCACGTCCATGTGTTATAATATGACAAATTAGCCGTTGGACATCAATCATGATTTACGAATTATGAATTGTACATTTAAATTTATGAATTATGGATTAATTTTTCTATTCTTTCTACCATTCCATAAGCCGTAACGTCTATTGTTGTAGGCGTTATCGCTATGTAGCCGTGACGCAAAGCCCAGTTGTCTGTGTCGTCGGCTTCAGGCTCGTCATTGGTGTATTCGCCCACAAGCCAGAAGTAATCATAGCCCCGTGGGTGATGTGCGCGAACAACCTCGTTGCCCCACGTTCCACCGGCCATTCGGCAAACCTTTACCCCTTTGAACTCTTTTTGCAATGGGAAATTTACGTTCAAGCATACGCCCTTAGGCAATCCATCGCACAAAACGCCTGACACGATGGCTTTTACGTACTTTCTCAACGGTTCAAAATCGGCATTGTCGTCATGGTCACAAAGTGAGAATGCCACAGACGGAATATATTTCATACACCCTTCGCGCACCACCCCCATCGTGCCTGAATAATGGGAGTTGACCGAAGCGTTGTCACCGTGGTTGATGCCGCCAATCACCATGTCAGGCTTGCGCCCGTTGCAAAGCTCGCTAAGGGCAAGTTTTACACAATCGACAGGCGTGCCGTTGCACGACCACATCTGCATACCTTCACGCTCGCGGCGCAATTTCAAACGTAAAGGGGTAGTGGCTGAAAAAGCGGTTGAAAAGCCCGAACGGGCAGACTCGGGGGCGCAGACAAGGATGTCGCCGAAATCAGAAACCATGTCTATAAGCGAATTGATGCCCTTGGCATGATAGCCGTCATCATTGGAAATAAGTATTAACGGTCTCATCGTTTTCATTAAAAATCATTTTCTTTCGCCTACAAAAGTACGAAAAAAGGTTTAAATCAGCTATTTCTCACATAAAATATGTACTTTTGCAAAATAATTTCAGGTGGACAAGTAGACAAGACACAGGCAGGCAAGCAGATTTGCCTTATAAACTACGGGGCGACAACAATCTTGTCTCTTTTCTGCTCATGACTTGTCAACTAACTTACAATGAAAATGGGAAAAATTATCGCATTAGCAAACCAAAAAGGCGGAGTGGGCAAAACCACAACGACAATCAACTTGGCGGCCTCGCTCGCCACATTAGAAAAGAAGGTTCTGGTAATCGATGCCGACCCACAGGCCAACGCGTCAAGCGGCCTTGGCGTCAACACGAAAGACATTGACTGCACTTTATATGAATGTATTATCGACGGGGCAGACGTGCACGACGCCGTCTACACTACCGACATCGACGGACTCGACATTATACCGAGCCACATAGACCTTGTGGGCGCGGAAATAGAAATGCTGAACATCGAACACAGGGAACAAGTGATAAAAAACTTGCTTGCGCCCATACGCAACGACTACGACTACATACTAATAGACTGCTCGCCGTCGCTCGGCCTCATCACAGTCAACGCACTTACGGCGGCAAACTCTGTAATCATCCCTGTACAGTGTGAATACTTTGCCCTTGAAGGCATCAGCAAACTGCTGAACACTATTAAAATAATAAAAAGCAAGCTCAACCCGAAACTGGAAATTGAAGGATTCCTGTTGACGATGTACGACAGCCGCCTCAAACTGGCAAACCAGATATACGACGAAGTGAAACGACATTTCCAAGAACTTGTCTTCAAGACGGTAATACAGCGCAACGTTAAGCTAAGCGAATCGCCAAGCCACGGACTGCCCGTAATTCTCTATGACGCAGACTCTACTGGCAGCAAAAACCACCTTGCACTGGCAAAGGAAATAATAAACAAGAATTAAGGTAGTGCGGCAAGGTTATAAGGCTATGTTATTGAAAGGCGAAACGCCAAAGGAGCAACGACATACCGTATGACTGCAAAACCGCAACAACCGTAAAACCAGACAAATAAAATGGCAGTAAAAAAAAGATACGGCAACGCATTAGGCCGCGGACTCGACGCGCTGATATCAACCGACGACGTGCGTCCCCAAGGCAGTTCGACGATAAACGAGATACCGTTAAGCCAAATAGAAGCCAACCCCAACCAGCCTCGCAGGGAGTTTGACGAGACTGCCTTGCAGGAACTGGCCAACAGCATACGTGAAATAGGCATAATACAGCCCATCACATTGCGCCAGGTTAACGAGGACAAGTTCCAGATAATAGCCGGCGAACGACGTTGGAGGGCATCGCAACTCGCCGGACTGACGGCCATTCCGGCATACATACGCACAATCAAGGACGAGAACGTCATGGAAATGGCACTCGTCGAAAACATACAGCGCGAAGACCTTAACGCAATCGAAATCGCATTGGCATACGAACACCTGCTGTCAAGCACCGGCATGACACAGGAGAAAGTGTCTGAACGTGTAGGCAAAAGCCGCACGGCAATAGCCAACTACCTGCGTCTGCTCAAACTGCCGGCACAAGTACAGATGGCCTTGCAGAACAAGGAAATAGACATGGGACATGCCCGCGCCTTGCTTGCAATAGACAGTCCGTCTCTGCAAGTAAAACTGTTCAAGGAAATACAGAAGAACGGTTACTCTGTACGCAAGGTGGAAGAAATGGTACAGAAACTGAAAAACGGTGAGGACATTGTAAGCGGAAAGAAGAAAATTGCCTCAAAGCAACAGATGCCGGAAGAGATTACGGCACTGAAACAGCGCATGACCGACCTGTTCAGAAAACCTGTACAAATGACCTTGTCGGCAAGCGGCAAGGGAAAAATCAGCATTCCATTCGCCAACGAAGAGGAATTAAAGCAAATAATGAGCATTTTCGACACACTGAAAGAACAGCAATAAGGTTGTGAGTAACAAAAGCAGATTGTCCAAATACATATTGGCGAGGACACTGGTCATTTGTGTTGCACTGACAGTCCTCTTGCCGTGCAAGGGCGCAGAAGCGGACACACTGTCATACACAGCCAACGCTAAAGACACCTTGACCATAACGGCTGACAGCGCATTGGATGCGGCTGTGGAAGACTCCATTGCAAAGATTGTCACATCTGTTGATTCGGCAAACCAAAAACAAACCAGCATCGTCATAAAAGACTCCGTAGGCAAAAAGCGCAAGGAAAAGCGTGACTGGAGCACATGGCGGCCGAGTGCCAAGCGCGCAATGTGGCTTGCAATTGTCATACCTGGAGCCGGACAAATATACAACCGCAAATATTGGAAACTGCCAATTGTGTACGGAGGTTTTCTTGGATGCCTATATGCAATAAGATGGAACGGGCAGATGTACCACGATTATTCGCAGGCATACATGGACATAATGGACAACGACCCTAACACGCAGAGCTACAACCAGTTCCTACATTTGGGCAATACAATAACGCCGGAGAACACGGAACGTTACCAAGACCTTTTCAGACGGCGCAAGGACTTCTACCGTAGGTATAGAGACCTTAGCATTTTCATACTGATAGGTGTGTATGCCCTGTCTGTCATCGACGCTTACGTTGACGCTTCGCTGTCTGAATTCGACATATCAAAAGACCTCAGCCTGCACATACAGCCTGCGATTATAAACAACCGCTCGTCAGCAAACCCACTGAAGTCATCATCCATAGGGCTACAATGCTCGGTAACATTCTGACATAACGCAGAACAAATAACCTGAACATGCACATACAACATAATATAAGAATGAGAAAAAAGACGTTTATTATCATCGCCGCAATGATTCTCGGCGGAAACTGCGTGACGCAGGCACAAAACGAGAAAGAGGAGATAACTGTGACCGACGACGATGGGAAAGAAGAAATCATCGACGTGCCGGAAGCCATGAACTATGAAGTAGACAGCCTCCTGAACCTATACTATTCAAAAACCTATCTTCAACCTGACAACGACTGCAACTACCGCGACGAAAACAAGACATATCCGAAAGAGACATACATAGAAAGGCTTAGCCGCCTGCCAAATGTCATGGAGATGCCGTACAATAACATTGTGCAGCAATTCATAGACAGATATACAGGCCGCCTGCGCCATTCGGTGAGCTATATGCTCGGCGCATCAAACTTCTACACCCCGATATTTGAAGAAGCGCTCGAGGCTTACGGCCTGCCGCTCGAACTGAAATACCTTCCTGTAATAGAGTCTGCCCTAAATCCAATGGCGACATCACACGCCGGGGCGGCCGGATTGTGGCAATTCATGGTCGCAACGGGAAAACAGTACGGACTTGAAGTGAATTCACTGGTTGACGAACGCCGCGACCCAATAAAATCATCGTTCGCCGCCGCAAGATACCTGAAAGACCTTTACAACATATTCGGTGACTGGAGCCTCGTAATCGCAGCGTACAACTGCGGCCCGGAGAACATCAACAAGGCCATACACCGTGCCGGAGGCGAAGCCGACTATTGGAAAATATACCCATACCTGCCGCGCGAAACCAGAGGATATGTGCCGGCGTTCATCGCAGCCAATTACGTGATGAACTACTACTGCGAGCACAACATATGCCCCATGCGCACACAACTTCCGGCAAAGACAGACACAATAGTTGTCAACAAGGATGTACACCTAAAGCAGATTGCCGAAGTTTGCGGTATAGACATTGACGAACTGCGCACGCTTAACCCACAATACAGGCGCGACATCGTGAACGGCAGCAACAAGCCTTCAATAATAAGAATGCCGGCTACGGCAACCAACACTTTCATTGCGAACGAAGACTCCATCTACAACTATAAGACAGACGCACTTTTCACAAGACGTTCTTTAGTTGAAGTTGACAATACTACCAGCACCAGCAGCGTACGTAAAAGCGCAACAAAACGCAAAAGTTCTTCACGGCGAAGGAGACGTTCAAGGGTGAAAAGAGTCACAATACGACAAGGCGACACTCTGTCGGAAATAGCGGAGAGGAACCACACCACTGTGAAAAAGCTGCGCCAACTTAACGGCATACGCGGCAACAACATCCGTGCCGGAAAGAAAATAAGGGTAAGATAAAAACCCTTACCGGCACATATACACCTTATTTATATAATATCTTTAGAAACACACGGTCATGGAAGAGCAAAACAGCATAGACAAAGCAAGAGCCGAAGCGGAAGAGAAACTGGTGAACGATGCGTTCCAACACCTGCTTGACAGTTATCTGTCAACACGCCACCGCAAGAAAGTAGACCTGATTACAAAGGCGTTCAACTTTGCAAAACAGGCGCATAAGGGCGTGCGCCGCCTGTCGGGCGAACCATACATCATGCACCCCATAGCCGTAGCCCAGATAGCGTGCTCTGAGATGGGGTTAGGCTCGACAAGTATCAGTGCCGCATTGCTGCACGATGTTGTCGAAGATACCGACTACACCGTGGAAGACATGGAAAACATCTTCGGCCACAAAATAGCCCAGATTGTAGACGGACTGACTAAAATATCAGGCGGAATCTTCGGCGAACAGGCATCAGCCCAAGCCGAAAACTTCAAGAAGCTGCTGCTCACCATGAGCGACGACATACGTGTCATACTGATAAAAATATGCGACCGCCTGCACAACATGCGCACGCTTGACAGCCAGCCTGCCAACAAGCAGTACAAGATTGCAGGAGAGACATTATACATATACGCACCGCTTGCCAACAGGCTTGGACTTAACAAAATAAAGACCGAGCTTGAAAACCTTAGCTTCAAGTTCGAACATCCAGAAGAGTACAAACTGATAGAAGACCAGCTTGCCGACACTCAGGCATCGCGCGACAGCCTTTTCGCCGAGTTTACGGCACCTATACGCGAAGCGCTCGACAAGATGGGGCTTGAATACCAGATAAAGGCGCGCGTGAAAAGCCCTTATTCCATTTGGAACAAGATGCAGAACAAGCATGTCACCTTCGACCAAATATACGACATACTTGCCGTACGCATAATCTTCAAGCCAAAGAAACGGGAAGAAGAAGTGAACGAATGCTTCAACATATACGTCGCAATCAGCCAGATATACAAGTCGCATCCCGACCGCCTGCGCGACTGGGTCAACCATCCTAAGGCCAACGGCTACCAGGCACTGCACGTAACGCTTATGAGCAAACAAGGCCGCTGGATTGAGGTACAAATCCGTTCTGACCGCATGGACGAAATCGCAGAGCAGGGCTTTGCCGCCCATTGGAAATACAAGGAGGGTGAAGAAATTGCCGAAGACGACGGCGAGCTCAACAACTGGCTGCGCACCATTAAGGAAATACTTGACGACCCGCAGCCTGACGCCATGGACTTTCTCGACGCAATCAAACTAAACCTATTCGCGTCGGAAATATTTGTATTCACACCAAAAGGTGAAATAAAGACCATGCCGGCAGGATGCACCGCCTTGGACTTCGCCTTCCAAATCCACACATTCCTTGGCAGCCACTGCATCGGAGCAAAAGTAAACCACAAGCTTGTGCCGCTAAGCCACAAGCTTCAGAGCGGCGACCAGGTGGAAATACTTACTTCCAACTCGCAACACGTACAGCCGTCATGGATAAACTTTGCTTCCACGGCCAAGGCCAAGGCTAAGATACAAGCCATACTAAGGCGCAATGCGAAAGAAATACAGAAGAAAGGCGAAGAGGTTTTAACGGAATTCCTGAAAAAGCACTCGCTCGAACCGAATTCGTCAATCATAGACAAACTGTGCGACTTCCACGACGTGCAGAAACCTGAAACGCTGTTCAAGGCCTTGGGCGACAAGACCATAATACTCGGCGACAAGGACATCGACGAAATAACGGGCAAGAAGAAAAAACAGAACCTGGCAGGCAACCTGCGCAAGTTCGTACCGTTCGTGGGCAAAAAGAAAAAGATACAAGGAGAGAAAAAGCCTGACTATTTCATAGTAAAAGAAGGCTTCAACCGCAAAAAACCAATCTATATCACCGACGAGAATATTGGGCAGTTCATATTTCCACAGTGCTGCCATCCAATACCCGGCGACGACGCGCTCGGCTTCATCGACGGCAAGAACCGCATAGAAATACACAAGCGTTCATGCCCCGTTGCGGCAAAGCTGAAATCAAGCTACGGAAACCGCATTCTCGACGCCAAGTGGGACATGCACAAGCAACTGTTCTTCGACGCGATGATTGAAATCAAGGGTACCGACCGCATAGGCATACTCAACGAAGTGACACAAGTAATATCCGAAGAGCTGAACGTCAATATCCACAAAATCACCATTTCGTGCGAAGAAGGCATCTTCGACGGTTCGCTGGAGTTGCGCATACACGACCGCGACGACGTTAAAGCCATCATTGAGAAACTAAAAAAAATCAACGGACTGCAAGAAGTTGTGCAGATAGTTTGATTTTGAAACATGGAAAGAGAAAGGAGAAAAGGAGTAAGTCAACTTACCCTTTTTCCCTTATATCCCAGTCGCTCTAATCTCACAGTTCCCCTTTTTACCCCATAACAATACTAAAACCAATCAATAAAATGAAAAAACTTTTCATCTCCATCTTGGCCGTGCTATGCACCGCAACGGCCTATGCAGCAGGCAAATACGACAATCCCGACACCCTGTTCGTCGCGCGCGACGGCACGGGGCAGTTCCGTACCGTGGCCGAAGCCGTTGAGGTATGCCGCGCGTTCATGGAATACCACAAGGTAATCTACGTAAAGAACGGAGTTTACAAGGAGAAACTCGTCATCCCGTCGTGGCTCACCAACATAGAGATTTGCGGCGAAAACGCCGACAACACCATAATAACCTACGACGACCACGCCAATATCCGCCTGCCCGAGACAAACAAGCCGATGGGCACTTTCCGCACATACACCGTAAAAGTGGAGGGCAGCGACATTACGTTCAAGAACATAACAATAGAGAACAACGCCGCAAAACTGGGTCAGGCCGTAGCCATACACACCGAGGGCGACCGCATAACGTTCATCGGCTGCCGCCTGCTAGGCAACCAGGACACCGTCTACACCGGCGTAGGAGGCACGCGCCTTTACTTCAAAGACTGCTACATCGAGGGCACGACAGACTTCATTTTCGGCCCGTCAACCGCATGGTTCGAAGGCTGCACAATACACAGCAAGGCCAACTCATACGTCACGGCGGCCTCGACACCGCAGGACGTACAGTTCGGCTACGTGTTCAACCGCTGCCGCCTGACCGCCGCGCCCGGCATAACCAAGGTTTATCTCGGCCGTCCGTGGCGGCCATACGCCTACACCCTGTTCATGAACTGCGACCTTGGCGACCACATAGTACCGGCTGGCTGGCACAACTGGAAGAACCCGAAGAACGAGCAGACCGCCCGTTACCGTGAGTACAACAACACCGGCGACGGCGCAAAGACTTCGGAGAGGGTATCTTGGAGCAAACAGCTTACAAAGAAAGAAGCCGCCCAAGTAACGCTCGAAAACGTATTAAAGGACTGGAAACCGACAATGTTAAATTAAGAATTAAGAGTTAAGAAGTAAGAAAATATGCTTTGAAAATTGCCAACAATACATATTTTCTTACTTCTTAACTCTTAATTCTTAACTATAAAAACATGATTGCACAAGTAGAAATAACGCTCAAGCCGCGCCGCCGCGGCTTCCACCTCGTCACCGATGAAATCGTCAGCCAGCTGCCTACGTTGCCTAAAACTGGGCTGCTCAACCTCTTTGTGAAGCACACCAGCTGCGGACTTACCATCAACGAGAACGCCGACCCCGACGTGCGCACCGACATGGAGGGCATCTTCAACCGCATCGTGCCCGAACGCCAACCATTCTTCACCCACACCCTCGAAGGCGACGACGACATGCCCGCACACGCCAAGTCAACCCTTTCAGGCGTAAGCCTCACCATCCCCATTACCAACCGCCGCCTCAACCTCGGCACATGGCAGGGCGTTTACCTCTGCGAGTACCGCCATTACGGCGGCTCGCGGCGCATCGTCGCCACCGTAATTGGGGAATGAAAGCGGTCATCATTTAAGTTCAATCATATTTCTCGGCAGTGTGATGCGCTTTGGTTCACCACGCCTCCCCGTCACATAGTAGTATACCGCCATGCTGTCGTCAAAACGCGAGATGAACGCCTCGCGGATACGTGCGCATTTCTCATTGATTGAATTAGACAACGGGTCTGTTACAAGTTTTATGCTGTTGCGTATTTTTTCATCAGTCATGCCCACAGGCGGCGCAGAGCACACTCTTACTTTATTATATATCTGATAAAGTTCATCGCGGTAATCAGGCAGATGCTTAAACAAGATACCCTCTTCATGTCGTAAGAACAACAAGTAAACGGCCTTGACAAGCGGCTGCATCACAATTTCCATATTGTTGTAATCCGGTAGTATTATTCTGTAATCATCGGTTGCCACAAGTCTGCTCAATTTTATTTCCGGTTTTACAAGTTGCTCTAATGCCCACTGGCTTACGCCGCTGTAACGAAGGTACTCAATTTTGCGTTTCACATCGTCCATCAGCTTCTCAATGTCGTCGCTGAAACTTTCATCCGCCGTAAGCCGTCCGCCGTCAGGTTCTTCGTATATGCTCGGCGAAGCCATATCTTCCCAAATGTCACTGTATATTTCATTACGAAGAGCCTCGAAGCAAGGCATCACGCCGCTTTCGCTGCCGGGTGAGAAGAAATATGCGTAGGCTATATTGTCAGCGTATTGTGTAATCAGGAATGGAGGCAACTTGTGGCGCAATTCCGGCTTTGCGAGATAGTCAAGAAATGCATCGCTTGCCCACCGCTTATTGTTAACAGTCCCAGGTTGCAAGTAAGGGGCTCGGTAAGCTATTACTTCGTCCATATCCTTGTCAAGATACGGCATATAGTAAAAGTTCAATTCATATTCGTAAAACATCTTCTTGATGTTTCCTAAATTCTTAATGATACACCTGTTGAGTGCAGGTTTGTAGCCATTCTCCACGAAAACCACATCATTGGTGGATAGAAAGTCCAATGTCGTGAATCTGATTTTCTTTCTTAATATTTTGTACGCCATGATATATACCATTATTATTAATCGGCGAAAATAAAAATAATATTCCGAAAAAGCAAGCTAACATGTCATGACAAGGCTTGCCATGAAAAATATTTTGGAGTGATACAGCCGATTGGTTATTTTTGCATAAAAACAATAGCAATCATGACAACACATAAAATTCGAGATAAAAATCTGCTGTTGCCTGTTTCATAATCGGCAAGTAACAGACTTATCTGCAAGTTTTCATCCCGAAAATTTGCGGATATTGACAAAAGTCGCTATATTTGCCATGTCGCATCTGCTGGTTGAGCCTCTAAAGAGGCAAGCTCGGCGTTGCGGCTATATATGAAAAAAGGCGTTTACTCAACGCTTTGTTCGAGGCATACCTGAACTTCGCAACTTCAATCCATCGCCAAGAACAAGGCAACAGTAGATGCCTACTTATGATATGTATCTCCGTGCTTCATCATGTATATGAAGTGCATACATATCGGCGTAGGCTCTGCGTTGCTCGTTCTGTCGATGGAGGGCAATGCGAAGGCCTAAGGTATGCGGAACGAGTCGACGGTACAGCTCCTACGCCTTATTTGTATATGTACCAACCTTAATAATAACTGTTCTTTACTTGGGAGTTGGTAAAGAACATAAAAAAATAATTATGGAAACCTATAACAAAAAAATGTTCATCAACGATGCAATTATAGGCTTGGTGTTATTTATACTTCTAACGGTATTTTTATTCATCATAGGAGATAAAAAACGTGATGGGTTGGATTTTAATTTTCCAAGTATAGAATTGGGCTTATATACATTCATATTTTCTTTTATTGAATTTTTGGGATTTTATAAGAGTGCTTATTTCGAAGATAAAAAGATGGATTTTTCAGCGTATTTTATTAGCGCAATTTATTCATTAGTCATAGGGTTTGTCTTATATGTCTTTAGCTGTGAGGAACAATTTGATGATTGTAGTTTAGAGTATATTAATTTTATTGCAGTCTTTCTTGCCGTTGAATTGTCATGGATTATTATTTCGTATCTAAATGAAGAATTATAAAATAGCAAATTTATGAAAAAGATTTATTTTACGACATTGATTTTGGTAATTTGTGCTTGCAATACATTCGCACAATATTATGTTCCCCAGAGGAGACCTATCAGAAAGAACCTTGATGCGTTTATGTATGCTATTGACAAAATAGACGAGCAACACAAAGATGCATTGTCATATAGAACGGCTATCTGTAACGAATATTCAGATATTATTTCCAATTATGATTTGTCAGAAGAGGCTGAAAAACAAATAACAGAGATTAAAGATGCCAGCATAAAAAGAATTGACAATATGGCATTGTATGGCAGCTATTATTATTCACTTGATACAGCTATTAAAGAGTATGGAACGGCTGTCTCGCAAATGAGAAGAATAGCGAAAGAGGATATTAGAAATAAGACAAAAGGTTATGGAAACAACAGCAATAACACGATCTCAGATATAGAGTATGCCCATTCTTTTTATTTGGAAAATAAATTAGAAAAAGCTGTTGAATATTACAACAAAGTTGACTTAAGTAGGCTAAATGACAATTATTTAACAGAGTATGCTACAGCAGAATTGCTGTTGGGGAACTCCCAAAGAAGTCTTAATATTTCTTTGGAAGGTCTGAAACGGAATCCGCATAATGCAGCAATGAACCGTATTGCATTTTATAACTACACAGACCTTAAGGATTTTAAGAATGCTTTAAAATATGCTGATTTACTTTTTAGACAATCAAATGGTGCTAAAATTACAGCTCTCGATTATCAATATTACGGTTATGCTTTTATGGGCGACAATTCTTTTGACAATGCGATAAATGTATTCAAAAAAGCATTAGAAATGAATCCAAAACTCAATGATGTTCGCATACAAATGTCTAAGGCTTACGCAGCAAAAAGTGAATTCAGTACCAGTCTTACATATTATGAAGAATATCTTAAGAAAGTTGAGCAGCCAACAATACCAGACCTTGATGGTTTAGCCCAACTATATTTTCAATATGCCTCAAGCATAAATTCACTCAATAACAAAAAGAAAGATGCTCTTAACAAGGCCGACGATATTTATAAACGCATAGCTATACAATCGCCACAAAATAAGTTTTACGCAATAATGTGGCGTGCACGTATCAATTCGCAATTAGACCCGGAAACAATACAAGGTTTGGCAAAGCCATATTATGACGAATATATAAAGATTGTACAAACGGAACACGCAGACAATCCCAAGCTCCTTGTTGAACCGTACCTTTATTTAGGTCATTATTATATAGTAAAAAAAGACAATGCAATGGCTAAAACATTTTACAAAAAAGTGATTGCCATCGACCCACAGAACCCAACAGCAACAATTGCTCTAAAAATGTTGTAATTTCATTGCAATGATTATGTTTTTCATTCAGAATAATTGGCAACAGCATACGAATGGTAGCGCAAAGTCATAAAAATTTGCTATTACTTTTACTATCACAATGTCACAGCATATTGAAAGCTGCTGACAATCAGAAGGATACTGCATGACATTAATATTAAAACCATTGTCACGAACGTCACTCGTTGTTGGGGGAACGATAATCGGGCGTAATAAAATATTAGTATAGACAAAAATCCAGAACATATTATGAAAATAAAAGTATCATTTGGAAAGATTGTCATTGCCTGCCTGATTGCCTTTGCAATGGGAATATACCTGCTGCTTATCTGGGCGATAAAGGCTATTTTGGGCATTTTCGGTATTGACGGTGAAACCATATCTTTGTTAGGTTTGGCATTCTTCGTTCCGTTTTTGATTTTAAGTGGGGGTGTGTTATTTCTGTGGTTGTTAGAACTTGGTTTCAGGAATAAATACCCGATGGACAAACCAATCAAAATATCAAACAAGACTTTAATAAAGGGACTCTTTAAGTCTCTCTTAAATGAAGATTAAAAAACAGGTGAAGATATAATGTTGCTTGTTTAAGGGCGAAACAACTGTCATCTGTCAGTTTGGGGCGTTTCTCCCTGATTACCAACAGCTTACGGACTGACAGACGCGACGTTGAAGTGTCAGCATGTGTCAGTCTTGACTAAACAACGCCGGAATACAACGAACGGCTGACAGGGCTGACAGATAAAATCATCAGTCTGTCAGTTTCTAAATGGCTTGCTGTCAAAACATTATGAATGAAACTGACAGATGACAGTGAAAACCTGCTCGTTTTACTTAATTAAATCAATGCTCCGCTGTTTTTCCGCGATTTATCTTTCAATCTTTCACTGTGCGAAAGATGGCCTTTGAGGTTACGGTTGACCGCCTTTTGATGTGTGATTAACCGCCTTTTGAAGTGTGATTGACCGTCTTTTGTATGGCATTCGGATGCCTTTTGCAAAGCAGCAAGCCATGTTGTTAACGTGAGTTCGGCATAAAGAATATACCCTTCAAACAAGGGTACAGCTACTTGTCTTCTCGTTCCAAACAGTCGTTTGGTAACTGTCATTCCGCGCTCCGACGCGGAATCCAGTGGCAATTACCTTGTTATTTCTATGCTTTTTATACTGGATTCCGCGTCGGAGCGCGGAATGACAGTTACCAACTGACCGCTTGGAACACAAAAAACAGGAAAGTTGTTGTCTGTTATAAGATTATTTCTTATACCGAACTCACGTATGTTGTTAGTGCTTCGTCTTGACAACATCGCCAAAGGGGGATGCCGGTTGTCGTCAGGCTACGTCAGGTAGTCCAGGTGTTTCTTCATCTCTTTCAGCTCGTCGCGCACCTTAATCAACCGCTCTATCAGGCGCGCGTTGTTGTCAACTCCCTGCTTGTTCTCGCGCAGCAGCTTGCGTGCGGCGGCCAGCTTGAAGCCGCGCACCTTCACAAGATTGTACACAGCCTTGACGTTCTCTATATCGGCCTCGGTGTACTGGCGCACGTTGTTGCCCGTGGTCTTGGGCTTCAGCATGGGTATTTCCTTCTCCCAGAAGCGCAACATGCTGTCCGAGACGCCTATCATCCCGGCCACTTCCTTGATTGAGTAATACAGTTTCAGGTTCTTGTCCGTGTTAAGTGCCATGTCTGTCCGGTATTTTCGTCTGATTTAATTCTCTGTTTTCCGTCCGCAGTCAATGCCCGCGTGTCGTTCATTTCCGCCTTCCGCCTTTTCGTCCTGAGCCTGCAAATCCTCCAAAAACTTCCTCAACAGCCACTTCTTGTTACTTTTCGGCAGCGACTGCAAGTAAAGCCAAAGGTTCTCCATTGCTGCTGATGTCCTCACATATGTTCCTCCTTGATATCCATGTTGCATCCGCAAAGATACGTTTTTTTATCAAATAAATCAAGAAAATACGCCAATATGCTGAATAAGATGTCATGATGACGCTTCGATGCTGCGTCCGGCCGTTTTCCAACCGGTGTTTGTACGCAGTTTCATACGCACGTCCCTGTAAGAGTATCCACCGCTTACGCCATGCCCCAAGCCTGGCGGCAGGCGACATATTCCGACCGGCTTGCCATCCGGCGGAGCAATGGGAAAAGCGCAACAAGAAACCCCATTGCAACCACCTGACAGTCAACGGCTTTGCGAAAGGCCGTCTTTTAGCTTCTTAAAGACGGCCTTTTACATTGCAATTCACGGCCTTTTGGAATGCAAAAAGCCGTCTCTTGGGGTCATCCGCAAATCTGTTGGATGAAATACAAGTCCTGTTTACGAAAACATCCTACCTTGAACCAGGCAGCCGGTAACCGTCATTGCCTTAACGGCGACTTCAGTTCCGCGCTCCGACGCGGAATCCAGTGTATGCAATCTGCGCTTTTTGATGTCCCGGATGTTTACTGGATGCCGCATCAGAGTGCGGCATGACGGCTACAGACCGCCTGGATTATAATAGGATGAATTCATCGACGGTAACGATTAAATAGTGAACAAATGTTTTTATTTCATCCAACAGATTTGCGGATGAACCGTGAACTACAGGCAACAAGACCGCAAACCATGCAAAATTGCGGCGTTAATTAACACGCCGTAATTTTGCCATTAGGTGCAAAATCATTATATTTGCAATGACAACATTGCACAGAACACAAGACAACACGGATGAAGAAAACCATCATATTGGCCGCAGCCATGCTGGCAGCGGTCGTACTTTACGTATACGGCAAGATTGACTACGAGCATATTGTAAGGCAATGGGACGACACATCGCTGGCGAAGCTCAAGGCCGAAGGCAACGCCTTGCTGCAAAGGGGGCAGATGGACAGCGCGCTCATACTGTACACCATTGCAGGCAACAAATATGACAATGACATGGACGACGAGGACAAGACTCTGTGTGCAACCGCGCTCAACAACGCCGGCTACATATACACGTTCCACCTGAACAACTATTCGGCAGCCTACAGCAGCCTGCTCAAGGCACTGCACATAGCCGAAGACACCGGACTTAAGGACATACTGCCCACGATATACCTCAACATAGGCAACATCTACACCACATATTACGACAACGATACGGCCATAAAGCAGTACAAAAAAGCATTTCATACAAGCATTGAGGCCAAGGACTGGAAGATATTGCTTACCACGTTCACCAATCTTGTAGGCACCGCCATCCAAGAAAAGCGTATCAAGGATGTAAGGAATGAGGTGTACACGTTCAAGCGGACAAGCATACCCAGCATGCCGATGCTTGCTTATTCGCGCTCCATTGGAGCGGCGGCCGAGGCTCTCCTTGAAGGACGGGGAGACTCCGCCGTGGCCTACATCCGCAAGGCCGTCACACAGGTGGACACGAACCTTAAGCCTGAACGCTTCAGGCTGTTCACCGAAATGCTTGTAGCCATAATCTATGAAGGCGTACAACGCTATGACGAGGCTTTGGCCGTGGCAATGGATGTGGAAAGGAAATCACGCAAGGAGACTTCCGACATACAGGAACAGACGCGGTTCGTAATATCCGAACTGTACGCCAAGATGGGCAAGGCCGACTCGTCGCTGTGGTGGCGCAAGATGCAAATGCAGCTTAGGGACTCGCTCTTCCGCGACCAGCAGTACAACCACATACGCGACCTCAACGTAGCGTCCGAAGTGCAGAACGCCGACGCAAAGCTGCAACGCAGCGAAAGCAGAAGGCGCACCATCACCGTGGCGCTGACCGTAACGGCCATTGCATCGGCCGTGATACTCGCCCTGTTGATACTCATTCTCATGAAAAACCGCAAGCTCGACCGCCAGAACCACGACCTGTACCGCCGCAACTCGGAGATAATGCGCATGAACGAGAACGAACGAAAAATGCGCACAAGCTACGAACGGCGCATAACTGAATGTGAAGCGGAAATAGACAGGCTCGCATCCCAAAGCCCTGAACAGCCACCGCGCAAGGCGAAGGACGACACTATGGACGAGGCTGCAAGGCAAAACCTGCTCGAAAAAATCGCCGCCGCGATGGACGATGTCGGCCTCATATCAAGAAACAACTTCTCGATAGAACAACTGTCCAAGCTCATCGGCTCCAACTCACACTACGTGTCGCAGGTAATCAACGAGAATTACGGCAAAAACTTCTCGTCCGTACTCGGCGAAGCGCGCGTAAGGCAAGCGTGCAAACGCCTCTGCGACGACACCGTATACGGCAACCTGACCATAGAGGCCATAGCCTCCGAACTCGGATTCAGGTCGCGCAGCAACTTCGTCACGGTGTTCAAGAAAGTAACCGGGCTTACTCCATCGGAGTATAAGAAGATTAGCAAGGAGAATCTTAGCAGACAAGTTGACAAGTGACAAGCATACCTTTTTAGCAGACAATCAGGCAAGTGACAAGCAGACAAGGAGATTTGCCTTGTTGGTCATTAACTTTGCAAATCTCCTTGTCTGCTTGTCACTTGCCTGATTGTCTGCTGTGAACTTGTCATCTTGTCTGCTATAAAAGTCTGCTTGTTTACTAAAAAAAGTACATAATTTTGTTCTTATTCGGGAATTAGAACATCCCAAAGTCTCGATTTTATTGCATTTTATCATGTTTTTCATAGTTTTGCGATGAATTAATAACCAAAATTCGCGATTATGAAAAGATTTACATTAACCCGAGTAGTCGTCTTGATGCTCTCATTAGTGATGGCATTAGGCATAACGGCCCAGCCTTTGGCGAAGCGCGCAACACAGCGTAAGGGCGAGCCATTTAAAACCATGAAGCAGTATGCCAAACGTTTTGCAGACATGCAAAGGAAGTGCAAAGGCGCGGTAACGGCGAAAGACTTGGCCAAGAAAGCTCCCGCCCGCGCCGGCGAAGACGACGCTGACAGGTGGGAAACCCTTATCTACGAAGACTTCTCGCTCATGACTAAAGGCACCGAGGACGTGCCCGACGAGACCATGTATCCCGAAGATTACGAAACCACTTATAACATGTCGCTGCCCGACGAGCTGTTCCACACGCCGGGTTGGAACGGCATCGGCGTTTACCAGGCAGGCGGAAACCTCGCCCTGAATTATCCTGGTTTCGGCGGAGTGCTCAATTCCCCGATGATGAACATGCAAGGACGCATACGCATGCAGATGCGCGTAAAGTGCATAGACAACCACAGGCCGTTCCTGATAAGCATCGCGGCAGGAGGTTACGATTATCCGTTCGACCCGTCGGAGGACGGACAGATGAACCTGTTTAATTTTGAACCGGAGGACGGGTGGCAGGACATCGACGTAGAAGTGATAATACCTTACGCAGGCTCTGACTGCTTCTTCCAAATCAACGCCGCAACGTATAACAACGGAGGCCTCATCGTTGATTATGTAAAGGTAAGCCGCGACAAGGAATATCTGGCAACACCGGCAGGGCTTTCAGCCTCCAAATTCGTCACCGATGGCTTCACCGCAAGCTGGAATAAGGCGTATGGCGCAGACAGCTATCTCGTAAATCTCTATGAGACTAAGACCGTAGGCACCGACAACGGTAAGTATGAAGAGTCGTTCGAGGATGCAAGTCTCAATGGCGGACAGGTGGTAGGACTGGGTGAAGGCTGGTCGGCAAAGGGCACCGGCGACGCCATTACGAGCGACGCTGCCGACGGCGGCAAGGCCTTCTTGCTGTCAAACGAGACCGACTTCGTTAAGTTCGAGCCGGCAGATGTCAAAATCCTTGCAGGCAAATTCGCGATAAAGAGGGTCAAGGCGAACGAAGGCAGCTATGACGAGATATGCGTAGACGTCAATGACAGAGGCAGTATAAGGACATGGATTATGAATGTGTCGAATATATCTGATGACGAATACACTACGGTCGACCTCGAAGAATTTGAGGACTTCCCCATAGGCAAGGCTTCATCGATTACAATCTACATCTCGCCTTGGAGCGACGTGACCGACGTTTACGCAATAGACGCTCTCTCGTTCGAAACCACTCCGCTTACCGAAACTACCTGCGTGGCCGAAGGAATTGCAGCGAAAGACACATGCCTCGTGCTCAACGAGCTTGACCTGAACAACCTTTACTCGTTCACCGTGCAGAGTGCCAAGGCTGACGGGACTACCTCGGAGCCGTCTGAAGTCTATTACGCATACGGCGTAGCGGCGCCTGTCGTAAAAGAAGCCACCGACATCGACCCGCGCGGAGCTTACACCGCAAACTGGGAACCGGCTGCCAACGCGACGAGCTACGACCTGTATAGCTACGAGTTCTACACCGTTCCGTCAGACCAGGAGGATTACATAGTGTTTGAAGAGAACTTCAACAAGTGCACCGAAGGCACCGTGGAGAATCCCGTTGCGCTCAACAATTATGACCCGATATACCTTAACGATTACACCGACAACGTTGACTGGACCGGTTGGGGCACTTTGATTGCCAACGGAATGTTAGGGTGCATAGAGAATTTCACTGATTATTTGTACGCACAGTCACCGGGAATCAACGTGGAACGCAACGACGGCAACTATTCGGTAACCGTTGAGTTTGAGACTTTTGTAGACGGTACGACCTTGATAATACAGGGCGACGAGACCATGTATCAGGAGCTTTACGCCGACAAGGCCGGGCACCACACACTTACGGTGGAGATGACTGGCGGCACGGCCAACACACGCTTGATGTTCTATTCGCTTGAAGGCTACGGATGGCTGCTCGACCGCGTGGCCGTAACCCAAGACGTTAAGGTGGGCGACGAGATACGTACATTGCTCGACAGACAGACCCTCGACGGCGACGCAACATCTGCACGAGTAAGCGGATTGCGGCTGAAGTCGGGCTACAAGTACGGCTACAACCTCGTTTCCTATTACGACAACTACGGCGACATCTACGTTTCCGACCCGTCGACAATGCAATATGTTGACTTCACTGGCACCGGCATCAACACTATTGAAACCGAAGACGCAGACACCCAGCTGCCAACTGAAATCTACGACCTCTCCGGCCGCAAGGTCAGCAAAGCCGCAGCAAAGAACGGCATCTACATTATCAAGAGCGGTGACAAGGTTAAAAAAGTAAGATTTTGATTTAAATTAAAGACTTTCCGAATGAAGAGTTAAGAATCGAGAACCAATAGGAAATACATTGTTTATGCAATTATTACCGGCTTCTTGATTCTTAACTCTTGACTCCTGATTTACGAAATATCCCTTAGCTCATAAAAGTTTTTACCATGAAAAAGAAAGTTTGCCCAATACTCTTGTTGTCGCTGTGTTGCTTGACGGCAAGCCACGCGGCACCGTCCTCAAGCAGCGAACGTTACAATTTCGACAAGGGCATACCGTCAGACTTCATCCTTATTGACAACGACGGCAACACTCCGTCTGTTGACGTGAACCGTTACGGCTTCAAGGTGGGCACTCCGTGGGTGAGCCATTATGTCGAAGCCGAAAACAATTACGTTGCAGCAAGTACGTCGTGGTATGCCACGAGCGGAACGTCTGACGACTGGATGATTCTGCCGCAGTTTACTGTCGAGAGCGCAGATGCCACTGTTACGTGGCGCGCCATGGCCGACAACGCCATGTTCAGCGACGGTTACGCAGTGTATGTAAGCGAGGGCGGCGGTGCAGTGAGTGATTTCGACAAGTCGAAACCGTTGTTCACCGTCGCCGCCGAACAGGCCGAATGGACTTTCCACAGCGTCAGCCTGGCCGACTATGTAGGCAAGACGGTGCGTGTGGCCTTCGTCAACAACAGCACGGACTGCAGCCTGCTGTTCATCGACGACATCATGATAGGCACTCCGGCCACCGTCAGAATGGAGCACACCATGCGCCCGTTGGTCAAGCCGTCGGACGAAATAATCATACAAGGCAATGTCTCTACCGACCTGTCAGAGCCTGTCAATGGCTTCACCATAGGTTATGAATACGACGGAACTACACGCACACAAAGCTTTGCAGACACCGAACTGAAACCCGGCGAGGTTTTTCCGATAAGCGTAGCTACGGGCGACAAGATACCTGTCGGCGAGACGAGGACGTACAACATATGGATAGAAGCATCCGGCGAACGTTACGAAACGTCGGCAACAATGACCTCACGCTATAACAAGGTGGTGGCCGAAGAGCTTACGGGCAACTGGTGCGGCTGGTGCATACGTGGCATAGTGACGTTTGAAGAGATGAAGGAGAAGTACCCAGATTCGTTCATCGGCATTGCCGTTCACGGTGACGACTTCCTTGAAAACGATGAATACACATCTTACATCCAGAGCGTTTCGGCAAGCACCGGCTACCCTAACTCCATCACCAACCGCGACAGAACGACCACAAACGACCCCGAGTACATCCCCGTATTTTATGAAAGGAAGGCAAATGCCGACATCGTAGGCTATGTAGGCCTTGAACTTGGCGGAGGCGAAGGCGGCGAATACACGGCAACGGCGAGCGTCATGCTCAACGAGAACAGCCAGGACAGCCGCTACCGCATGGGCTACGTCGTTGTGGAAAACGATGTCTACGAGGAAGGCAACCCCGACTATGTACAGCGCAACTATTATTCAGGAGGCACAGAAGGACCGATGGACGGCTACGAGAACATGCCCGAATACATAACTGACTTCCATTTCCAGGATGTAGGCCGCGGCACGATAGGCGCTCCCGAAGGCATTGAAGGCAGCCTGCCGGCAAGCATGGACGCAGGCAAGACATACATGCACGAGACGGCGTTCACGCTGCCCGAAACAGTGCTCAACCCCGACAACGTTTACATCGTGGCCCTGCTGCTCGACAGCCGCAACGGCAACATTGTGAACGCCGACATGCAGAAACTGACCGGTGGGAAACCTACAGGCATAGATACCGCAAGCACCGCAGACGGGCACGACCATATCGAGGTGTACACGATTGACGGGCGCCGTGTTCCGCAGCACGTGACACGCCCCGGAATATACATCGTCCGCACAGTTAGCGGCGGCAAGGCCACCACCCGTAAGATTGCCATTCAATGACAGGCCATACACGGATTTCTGCCGTAACCCAACAACCGACACACTGACAATTAGGCTTTTATTTTCAAACATTTCATAAACAACACAGCAAAAGGCCGTCTTTTAGAATGCGAAAGACGGCCTTTCAGCGTGCAATAGGCGGCCTTTTGGAACATGAAAGGCGGCCTTTTGGAAACAGGCCAAAAGCCGACTGACTGCAAAAGCGCCACGCCATGCCGCAAGAGACACGCTCCGGGGCATAAGGGCATGTCGCTGAATGGCGTCCACAAAAAGGCCGGAGGCTACATCCTCAAAAGCTCACGCCAAGCCGAAACCTCTATCGCAATGTATTCGCCGACCACCCGAGGCACATCGTCAGGACTGACGTCACGCATCAGTATATCCTCGAACATGCTGAAAATCCATACCGAATGCACCTGTATGGAAAAGTAGGACACATCCGCACGCAGCTGCGGATGCCGCCTCTTCACCGCCTCGAGGTAAGCCTTCACCGTATCCGCCGCCCGCCGGGTGAAGTCGGCCTTGTAACCGGCGAGCGACGAGCCGCGCGCCTTCAGCAGCAGTATGGCCAGCAGGCGGCGGTGACGGCTGATGTAGCCGGCATATTCATTCACCAGAAAATCATTAAAACCGTCGCTCCAAACGTCAGTTATGTCGCGCCCGCCGTTGCCGTAATGCTCGTCGAGCATACGCTCAAGGCCGCGCGTTGCCGGTGCTACGACTGCACGGAACAGCTCGTCCTTGCCCTTGAAATAGTTGTATATGTTGCTCAACCCCACGCCCGACCGCGCCGCAACGGCACGCATCGACACGCCGAGATAGCCCTTTTCATAGAACAAATCCCCGGCGGCGCGCAGCAAGTCTTGCCTTATGTAGTCCTTAGGTGTCTGCATTCAGTACAGCGTTATGGCACTTGCAAAAGTACGGCAACACGCCCTCACGGACAATACCCAATAATTATGATTTTGAAATATTCAGATTGCAAACTTGTAAAAAACATGAAAAACAAGCAGATATAAGCGTTGGCACTTTGCCGTTTGGAATAATATGACGATATTTGCGTTACGTAAAGTTCGTAACGCAAATATCGTCATATTATGAAAAAGGACAAAGACAGGATGTCGGTTAACCCGTTTTTGACATATGGATACGCAGGACCTGAATATTTTTGCGACCGCAAGCAGGAGACGGCGGCTCTGATTTCGGCTTTGCACAACGGCCGTAACGTGACACTGACCGCACCGAGACGCATGGGAAAAACAGGACTTGTAAAAAACGCATTCAACCATATCGCAGAAACAGAAACCGGCACAGCGTGCATATATATAGACATTTTCCCTACACGTAACCTGCACGACTTTACCCAAATGTTCGGCAAAGCCGTTATAGAGGGATTGCAGACTGCCGGAGAAATGGTGCTCTCGAAGATAACATCGCTGCTCACACATTGCCGCCCGACGCTTTCGGTTGACCCTGTGACGGGTGCTCCGAGCTTGTCGCTCAATGTCGTCCCTTCACACGAGGAACAGACTTTGGGCGAGATATTCGCTTATATAAAAGCCTCGGGACGCAGATGTTACATTTCTATCGACGAATTCCAGCAAATCACACAGTACCCGGAACAGCAGACGGAAGCGTTGCTGCGTTCATATATTCAATTTGTCAGCAATGCAAGTTTTGTGTTCTCGGGCAGCAGCCGGCACCTGATGACCGAAATGTTTTTATCTGCCAAACGCCCGTTTTACCAAAGCACGCAACTAATGGAGCTGAAGCCTATCGGCCGGGAAGCCTATTATGATTTTGCCGAAGGATTTTTTGCGCGGCGCGGCGGACATATGGAAAAAGACGCGTTCGATATCATTTATCTTAAGTTTGACGGACAGACATGGTACATACAAGCTGTGCTGAACCGTCTATATGAAAGATATTACAATGTTGACAATGTGGAAAAAGTGGATGCGACCATAGCTTCGCTTGTTGAAGAAAACACACCAGCCTACCAGGCTTTGGTGTCTTTGCTGCCAGACAGGCAATTGGAGATAATGAAAGCCATTGCGGACGAAGGTGTCGTAACCTCTCCAACAAACGGCGATTTCATACTCCGCCACAATCTGAAGGCGGCAAGCAGTGTCAGCAGCGCACTGAAAGCGTTGACCGCCAAAGAGCTTGTTTACAAGACGGAACGCGGCTACATGGTCTATGACAAGTTCATGTCACTGTGGCTAAGGAGACTTTAGATGACCGTGCTTGCCCTCAACCTGAACTTATATATTTTGCTTTTGAACATACAACAATATACCCTTGTGGGTATAATAATATACAAAACAAATTGTTTTACACCCGAAAAGGTATAGTCAAAGTGCAACAACCGTCTCATGGCATGGCCTATGTCATGCCATGAGACGGTTGTCAACAGAAACGAGCCTGCGGCTTACACCGTGATTTACGTTGACGCACGAGAAGGCCGTTTTTTTGAAATAAAACATCTTCGGACGGAAATACGCCAAGGAAAAGTGTGCAGACGCAATACCCTGAATGACAAAGCATTACGTACGAAAAGCACTGTTATGTGCAACAAAAAAGGTAAAAAAACAAGCCTGAAACGGCCTGAACACCCCTGAAAGGCCGCCAATAGGCGTGCAATTGACGGCCTTTCACGCACCCTATGACCGTCTTCAACAAGGCGAAAGGCGGCCTTTGGCAGACATGCAGACCGCAAAACAGGACAAAACCAACCGCCGGAAGCGACAAAAAGGACAATCCCCCACCCTTCCGTCTTTCTATTTCGGACGGAAACCCGTGCATTTTCCAAACGACATAATGACAAGACAAACACCGCCTTACGTAACATTATGTCAACATTAAAATCTACAGGCACAAAACAACTGCGGCCTGCCGTGCGGCAATAATTGCCGCTTTTTGCGCCAAACGTTCGTTTGTTAGGCGGAAAATTAGTAAGTTTGCATACATGAACAGCGATTGGACAACCGCCACACAGTGGTGCGAGAACATCATAATAGCCGACGCCGACCATGTAGACCGCGTGGCGTTCGACCTGATAGTGAACTTCGAGCGCATGCTCATGCGCCGCATACCGCAGGCCGACATGGCGCGGTGGCTTGACTGCGTGGCCCTTGACGGCGGCGTGCGCGAAGGCGAGGAGCAGACGCAAGTGGTGCTCATACACGACAAGGCGCACGGCCGTATGGACAACTTCAAGCCGTCCGTCTACGACACCGAGCTTGACGGCAAGGCTTTCAAGGACAACCTTGGCGAGTTCACCATAAGCTCACTGCCCGTGGAAAGCATGGTGAGCAAGGACGACCTTGTGTGCGAGGTTCTGGCCGCCGCGTGCAGCCGCAAGGAGGTGAAGCGCATCATGGTAGTGCCCGACGACGGCCCGATGTACGACGCGGTGCGGCATACCCTGCGCCGCGCGGACGACGACAAGCGCATCACCGTATTCGCCATGCAGCCCATGCCGGGCGGCAATTTCCGTCAGGAAATACTGGGCTACTCGCTCATGAGCGCCCTCGGCATACGCGCGGAAGAGCTGAAGGAATAAGCCCCACCCATCCTCCCCATGGGAAGGGGCGCAAATTAGTATAACCAATGAATTAAAGGTAGCCTGTTCCTCCCCACTGGGGAGGTGAGGAGGGGCTTCGGAAAATATCACGACAATGGGAAAAGTATTGATGATTGGCGCAGGTGGCGTAGCCACCGTAGCGGCGTTCAAAATAGCCAAGAACGCCGACGTGTTCACCGAATTCATGATAGCAAGCCGCCGCAAGGAGAAGTGCGACCAGATAGTTGACGCCATCCACAAGGCAGGAATAGACATGCCCATACGCACGGCGCAGGTAGATGCGGACGACGTGGAGCAGCTGAAGGCGCTCTTCAACGACTACAAGCCCGAGCTGGTAGTCAACCTCGCACTGCCTTACCAGGACCTTACCATCATGGACGCGTGCCTCGCCTGCGGATGCAACTACCTCGACACGGCCAACTACGAGCCGAAGGACGAGGCCCACTTCGAGTATTCTTGGCAGTGGGCTTACAAGGACAGATTCGAGCAGGCAGGGCTTACCGCCATACTGGGTTGCGGCTTCGACCCGGGCGTGAGCGGCATTTACACCGCCTACGCGGCAAAACACCACTTCGATGAAATACAGTATCTCGACATAGTTGACTGCAACGCCGGCAACCACCACAAGGCTTTCGCAACCAACTTCAACCCTGAAATCAACATTCGCGAAATCACCCAGAAGGGTCTTTACTACAAGGACGGACAGTGGCTGGAGACCGAACCGCTCGCCGTTCACAAACCCCTGACCTACCCCAACATAGGTCCGCGCGAGAGTTACCTCATGCACCACGAGGAGCTTGAGAGCCTCGTAAAGAACTATCCGACCATCAAGCAGGCCCGCTTCTGGATGACCTTCGGCCAGCAATACCTCACTTACCTTGACGTTATACAGAACATCGGCATGTCGCGCATCGACGAAATGGAGTACGAAGCGCCGCTGGCCGACGGCTCGGGAAAGACCGCCAAGGTGAAAATCGTGCCCTTGCAGTTCCTCAAGGCCGTGCTTCCCAACCCGCAGGACCTCGGCGAGAACTACGACGGCGAGACCAGCATAGGTTGCCGCATACGCGGACTGAAGGACGGAAAGGAACGCACCTATTACATATATAACAACTGCAAGCACCAGGAAGCCTACAAGGAGACCGGCATGCAGGGCGTAAGTTATACTACGGGCGTGCCCGCGATGATAGGCGCGATGATGTTCTTCAAGGGCCTGTGGCGCAAGCCCGGCGTGTGGAACGTAGAAGAATTCGACCCGGACCCGTTCATGGAGCAGCTCAACAAGCAAGGTCTGCCTTGGCACGAGGTGTTCGACGGAGACCTGGAACTTTAACTAATTCATAATTCATAATGCACAATTCATAATTGGAAGAATGCGGAGTTATGACGGCATTGTCTTTAACTCCTTTAACTTCTATAACTTCTTTAACTTCCGAATAATGGCAAAAGACAAGGAAAACGCGGCCGACATTAACTTGCAGGAGGGCAAACTGAAAGCCCTCCAGGCCGCAATGGCCAAGATAGAGAAAGACTTTGGCAAAGGCTCCATAATGAAGCTGGGCGACGAGAGCATAGAAGCCGTCGAGGTAATCCCTACCGGCAGCATCGGCCTCAACGCCGCACTGGGAGTTGGCGGATACCCGCGCGGCAGGATAATTGAAATCTACGGCCCGGAGAGCAGCGGCAAGACAACGCTCGCGATACATGCAATAGCCGAGGCGCAGAAGGCCGGCGGCATAGCGGCGTTCATCGATGCGGAGCACGCCTTCGACCGCTTCTACGCCGCAAAGCTGGGAGTCGATGTTGAAAACCTGCTCATATCGCAGCCCGACAACGGCGAACAGGCACTCGAGATAGCCGACCAGCTGATACGTTCGTCAGCCATCGACATCCTCGTGGTTGACTCCGTGGCCGCCCTTACGCCGAAAGCCGAGATTGAGGGAGACATGGGCGACAACAAGGTAGGCCTCCAGGCGCGCCTGATGAGCCAGGCCCTGCGCAAGCTTACATCGACAATAAGCAAGACAAACACCACCTGCATTTTCATCAACCAGCTGCGCGAGAAAATCGGGGTGATGTTCGGCAATCCCGAAACGACTACCGGCGGCAATGCTTTGAAGTTCTACGCGAGCGTGCGTCTCGACATACGCCGCGTCACGAGCATAAAGGACGGCGACCAGGTTATAGGCAACCAGGTGCGCGTGAAGGTAGTGAAGAACAAGGTTGCGCCGCCGTTCCGCAAGGCGGAGTTCGAAATCACATTCGGCGAAGGCATATCCAAAGTTGGCGAACTGGTTGACCTCGGCGTGGAGTACGGCATCATACAGAAGAGCGGCTCGTGGTTCTCATACCAGGGAAGCAAGCTCGCACAAGGCCGAGATGCCACCAAGACGCTGCTGAAAGACAACCCCGAACTGTGCGAGGAGATAGAAGCGCAAATCATGCAGGCCATCTCCGACAAGCAGGAATATTAAAAAAGTGAGAAGGTGAGAGGGTGAGAAGGTGAGACATTTTTCTGTAAGAATAATTATTTAAAAGCCTCACCTTCTCACCCTCTCACTTTCTCAACTTTATAAAGATGCAGGTAGACACTGACACGCTCACAGCCTGGTTCACGCTGTTCAACCAAAAGTATTTCGGCGGACATCTGCCTATTCCGACATTGGCGGCGGGCAAGTCGCGCACGCGCCTCGGCTCGCTTACGTGGCGATACAGGCGCAGACTGCTGGCGAAACAGCCCTGCGGCTACACGATACGCATAAGCAACTATTATGACGCCGACGAGATTTGCTTTAAAAGCGTGCTGCTGCATGAGATGATTCACCTTTACATCGTGTTTGGAAAGATAAAAGACACGTCGCCACACGGCACCGTATTCCGCCGCGAGATGCAGAGGATAAACGCCGACGGATGGCAAATCAGCGTGTCGGCGAAAGTGGCCGGCATGGCAAAATCCGCATCCGTAAAGAGCAGGAAACGGCAAAGGATTGTACTGGCAGTAGCCATGAAGGACGGGAAAAGGCTGCTTTCGGTGGTAAGCCCACGGTATGTAAAGATGATAGACAAAGCTGTCAGGCTTTCTGAAAATGTAGAACGACATTCCTGGCATGTATCAAGCGACGAATACTTTGCCGCATTCCCAACCGTAAGGACACCCAAAGGGCGCATCGTAACGCCTGACGTTTTCAACAAGATGCTTGCCTCCATGACACCTGCAAATCCCTGACATTACGGCAATTGCAGACACACAAAGACACGGACTGCCACCAGAACCTGCACGGCTTCCAACAAAGCTTATTCCAATTTGCCGCCAATCACAATGCAAAAGACCGTCTTTCGCATTGTAAAAGACGACCTTTTAGCGTACAAAAGACGGCCTTTCGCAACACTGTACGGAGCAACCGTTATTCCAACTGCATGAAAACCGCACGAAAACATCAGGCATACCGCAAGCCCGGAGCCTGTCATACGCCTGCGTGACGGCAAAAAAAGAATGCCCCTGAGAACACTATCCCAGAAGCATTCCAAGTCATTGTGTCGGTTGTCATGTGAAAGTTTAAGAAATCTCTTGTCTATTTATCTAAGTCCAGTCGGCTACTGTATATCTTGAAGAAGTCGTATTCAAGCACCTCGGAAATCTTGAAAAGCTCTTCGGTACTCATCGCCTGCTTGGCGAAAATCTTATAAACATTTGTACGGCTGCACTCCAACTGCTTGGCAAACCAAACAACCGAATGCTTAGTCTCTTTCAACCTGTCCCTTATAACAGAACCGATTTCAACCTTTCCGCCGTATCGCCGCGCTGGTTTACGTCCCTTCATTGCTTTCAAATGCAAATGTCACATGCAAAAATAACCATATATCATGACAAATGCAAGTATGGTTTCAGGCGCAATGGAGTACCACGCACGCATGTGTGGTTATCCGGTCGTATTTCATGATTAACCGGTCAAAAAAAACCGGCAAGCTTTTCGCTTGCCGGCTGTATGCTGATTACAGGTTGGCCAGTTCCACAACCTTGTCCACTGCGGCCGAAAGCCCGTCGACGTTCTTGCCTCCTGCGGTGGCGAAGTGAGGCTGTCCGCCGCCTCCACCCTGGATAAGCTTGGCCGCCTCGCGCACCATCTGGCCTGCGTTCAACCCGTGGTCGGCCACGAGGTCGTCGCTAATCATCACGCTAAGTGTAGGCCTTCCTTCGAAAACGCTGCCTATGACGCACAACAGATGCTCCTGACTTGCAGCACGAAGTTTGAACGCCAGGTCCTTGGCCATGTCTTGCTTCATCGGCATTACGGCCGTAACAACCTTCACGCCGTTGACCAAGCGCGCCTGCGACAGCAGCTTGTCCTTGGTGCGCTCTACGGCTTCGGCCTGATATTGCTCTATGCGTTTCCTCATAGAGTCGTGCTCCTCAATGTATTTCTCGATGACTCCCTTCAGGTCTTTGGCATTGTTGAACAGGCTGGCGATGGCCCTGTTGATGTCTTCAAGATGGTAAAGCAGCTCCTCGCATTCCTTTCCCGTCTTGGCCTCTATACGGCGCACGCCTGCCGCCACGCTGCTCTCCGATACAATCTTGAGCATGCCTATGCGGCCGGTTGACTGTGCATGGATGCCGCCGCAGAACTCGACGCTGGGGCCGAAGCGCACCACACGCACCTTGTCGCCGTACTTTTCGCCGAACAGGGCGATGGCTCCCATCTTCTTGGCCTCGGCCAAAGGCAGGTCGCGGTGCTCGTCGAGAGGGATGTCCTGGCGTATCATGTCGTTGACGATACGCTCCACCTGGCGTATTTCCTCGTCACTTACCTTTTGGAAATGGGAGAAGTCAAAGCGCAGCGTATCGGGCGAAACGTATGAGCCTTTCTGCTCAACGTGGTCGCCGAGCACCTGCTTCAGCGCGTAGTCAAGCAAGTGGGTGGCCGTGTGGTTGGCCGCGCTTGCCTCGCGCTTGTCGGTGTCCACGCATGCCATGAAGTCGGCTTCGGGCTGCTTGGGCAGTGCTTTCACTATGTGTACAGACTGGTTGTTCTCGCGCTTCGTGTCTATTATGTCAACCGTCTCGTTCTCGCTTACCAGCACGCCGCAGTCGCCTACCTGTCCGCCCATTTCTCCGTAGAAGGGCGTATTGTCGAGCACAAGCTCGTAGAAGGTGTTTTTCTTCTGCGTAACCTTGCGGTAGCGGAGTATGTGGCACTCGTATTCGGTGTAGTCGTAGCCAACAAATGCCTGTTCGCCTTGGCGCAACTCAACCCAGTCGCTGTTCTCCACTGCTGCGGCGTTGCGGGCGCGCGCCTTCTGCTTCTGCATCTCCTCGTCAAACTGCTTTTCGTCAACGGCCAGTCCGTTCTCGCGGCATATAAGCTCGGTAAGGTCGAGCGGGAAGCCGTAAGTGTCGAACAGGCGGAACGCCTTTGCGCCGTCAAGCTCGCTCTTGCCGGCCTTCTTCACCTCGTCCATGGCCTCGTTGAGCATGTTGATGCCGTTTGAGAGGGTACGCAGGAAGGAGTCTTCCTCCTCCTTAATCACCTTGGTGATAAGCTCGCGCTGTGCTTCAAGCTCTGGATAAGCCGCTCCCATCTCATGCACGAGCGTCGGCACGAGCTTGAACATGAACGCGTCCTTCTGTCCGAGGAAGGTATATGCGTAACGCACTGCGCGGCGCAGGATGCGGCGGATTACGTATCCGGCCTTGGCATTGCCGGGCAGCTGGCCGTCGGCTATCGAGAAGGCGACGGCGCGCAGGTGGTCGGCCACTACGCGCATGGCCACGTCCGTAGGCTCGTCCTGCCCGTACTGCTTGCCCGAGAGGCGCGATATTTCCTTGATTACGGGCTGGAATATGTCGGTATCATAGTTTGAATGCTTGCCTTGCAGGGCGCGTACAAGGCGCTCGAAGCCCATTCCGGTGTCGATAACGTTCATCGACAGCTTCTCGAGCGAGCCGTCCGCCTTGCGGTTGTACTGCATGAAGACGAGGTTCCAGATTTCAATCACCTGCGGGTCGTCCTTGTTCACCAGTTCGCGTCCGGGCACCTTGGCCTTCTCTTCGGGCGTACGCGAGTCAAGATGGATTTCCGAACAGGGGCCGCATGGCCCCGTGTCGCCCATCTCCCAGAAGTTGTCATGCTTGCTTCCGTTGATTATATGGTCGGCCGGCACGTGCTTCGCCCAGTATGAGGCGGCCTCGTCGTCGCGCTCGAGATGCTCCTCGGGAGAGCCTTCAAACACTGTAACATACAAGTCGTTTGGGTCAAGGTGGAGCACGTCTACAAGGTATTCCCAAGCCATGTCAATCGCTCCTTCCTTGAAGTAGTCGCCGAAGCTCCAGTTGCCAAGCATCTCGAACATGGTGTGGTGGTACGTATCGTGACCCACCTCTTCAAGGTCGTTGTGCTTTCCGCTCACGCGCAGGCACTTCTGCGAGTCGGCGCGGCGTCGCGGCTCGGGGTCGCGCGTGCCGAGGATGATGTCCTTCCACTGGTTCATTCCAGCGTTGGTGAACATCAGCGTTGGGTCGTCCTTCACCACCATCGGGGCGGACGGCACTATCTTGTGTCCTTTCTGTTCAAAAAACTTCTTGAAAGATTCACGGATTTCGTTAGCTGTCATCATTTTACAATATATTTCTTATCGGTCGGCAAAATTACACAAAATCCGACAAAACGCCAAATTATTGCCCAAAACATTGATATTCTGCAATACCGCCAAACAGCCTGCGGCGCACCGCCCTGCGGCTTTCGGAAAGGCAGTTTTAGGCAGGCACGTAACATCTTGGCAATCAGACACTTTGCGAAAGGCCGTCTTTCACCTTGCGAAAGACGGCCTTTTAGCGCGCGATTGACGGCCTTTTGCAAAGTAAAAGACCGTCTTTAGGGAAATTCTTGTTTGCCGATGTTCATTTAAGCATGATGATGCGCCTTAATATAAGGCTTTTGTAGGCATGGCGCATATCGTCGGGCAGGAACGAGCGGTCTATTAGTTCGAACCACTGGGGCAGCACGCGGCCGAAGCGGCGCGCCATGTTGTCTATAACCTTTTCGTCAACGCCCGACGAAGTGATGGAGCGTATGAAGTCGGCCTTGCGCAGCTTGCGCTTCTTGCCGTTGAGCGTGAGGGCCAGTTCCTCCGTGTCGTCGGGCATGACGAGCGTCGTGGCGAGCATGTCGTATGCGGGAGTGAGCGTGTAGCCGGAGCCGTCGGGATTGTACAGCGAGAAGTTTTTCAGGTGCATGTCGGCGTTGCCGGTGAGCCAGGAGAACACCACCACTTCCCAGAAGTTTACCACATCGAGCTGCGGAGCCGACGAGTAGCGGCGTATGGCCTTGGCTATCTGCTCGTAAGAGCCCTTGTATTTGTATTCGGTAAGCCGCTCGGTCAGCTGGCACATGTCTTCCATGGGCACCTTGGCGCCGCCGGGCTGCCGGTCAACGCGCCGCGTGATGTAGCACAGTTCGCCGTCGCTGAAGCGAATGAGGCTGTGCGGCACGGTGGCAATCCTTGCCGCCTCGGCCATGTGCATGGTAAGGTCTTCAAGCTCAGGCAGGGCGCGGTACGAGTTGGTCTGCGGCTTCAGGATGAAGCGTCCCCACAGTCCCACGATGGTGAAGCGGTCTGGCTCGTTCCTGCCTCCGCGGTCGATGTCGAGCGATAGCTTGGCCTGCACGCCGGTAAGCGTGGTCTGCGCACGTACCACCTTGCGCGCCAGGTCGCCCAGCTGGGCACGGACGTAAGGCAGCTTGGGCGCGTTTTTCACGCCGAAGAACTTGCGTGCGCAGGCCGGATGGTAGTCAACCTGCCCCTCCTTGAGGTCTTTGTAACAGAATAAGCACTTCACTTTGTGAATTAAGAATTAAGAGTTAGGAATTAAGAAAACGGCACTTTGGAAATTAAGAGTTAAGAGTTAAGAACTGAAAGTCAGCGTCAAGCTAATTAAGAAAATATGTCTTGTTGTGACAAAGGTAATTTTCTTACTTCTTAGCTCTTAATTCTTAACTTCCTCCGGGATGACGCTCACCGCCCCTATGCAGTCCTTGCAGCAGGCCAGCAGCAGCGACATGCGGTCGCGCTGGTCTATTTTCCAGCTGCGCTCGGCAATCCCCAGCAGCCAGCCTTCAGGTATCAGGCCGTCGAAGAAGGGAAACATCACCGTGTCCCTGTAAGGCTCCGCCCGCAACGGCAGCGTAAGACTGACGGCTTCGGCACCGTCGGTTGCGAGATAGCCGGTGTCATACTCGAACGTGTAACCGTCCTCGTCTTCGGTCAGCCGGCCTGCAAGCCGGTCGTGAAGGTATATCAACGCTCGTTTCATAGCATGTCTTTATGGTTATGGAATGGCGTGCGGCTGACTGCCTGCGGCGGCCGCACGGTTGCTTGCCTGCTTGTCACTTTCCGGCTTTCGACACCTCCACCGGCCCAGCCTGGTGGCCGAAGAGGCGCAGCACCTGGTTTACCTTGTCCATGCGCAGCGTCTGCTTGCCCTGCTCCAGCTCGCGCACGAAGCGCAGGCCCACGCCCGCCTTGTCGGCGAGGTCAACCTGCGTTAGGCCGAACTTCTTGCGCATCTCCTTGACGAACACCGCCATAGTCAAATCAGGACTGTACATAACTCTTGGTTTTTGTATGCAATATCTATGCGCAAATATACGAAATTAAACATATAGTTTATACCTTTCGGGGTATAATTTTATAGTTTTTATTTTATTTTATACCCTAACGGGGATAGACGAAGGTCGAAAACGATAATCGTAAAGGGCACAATCCGAATTACGCCAAATATCCTGACGTTTTGCGAAAGGCGGCAAATCGCAATGCGAAAGGCCATCTTTTACACGCTGAAAGGCCACCTTTTGCAGGCTAAAAGGCGGCATATTGCAAAGTGTTTGATTATCAGGCTGTTAGCCGTTGTGCAGATTTGGAGAAGAAAAAGCATGTTTCACGGTCTTAAACCACAACCGTAAAACGGAATAAATGGATAGCAGCACGGTTGCATTCTACACCACATGACCGTATAACCCAATGACCGCACAACCGCAAACTACATCAACGGAGAGAACATGCGCACAAGAGACTCCCACAGGCGGTGGGTGAACGAGAGGCGGCGCGTGCGCATATAGTCGGTGTATTTCACGCAGCAGGCCATGTCGTCGGTGAACACCTGCTTTATGCGCAGGGCCATCTGGCGGTCGTAGATGAATACGTTGCTCTCGAAGTTGTTGTCGAAGCTGCGGAAATCTATGTTCGTCGATCCGCACGTAGACAGCGAGTCGTCGCTCACGAGGAGCTTGGAATGATTGAAACCGGCGGTGTAAAGATATACGTCAACGCCCGCATCGACGGCTTCCTGCACGTAAGAGCGGCTGGCCCACTCCACAAACTTGGCGTCGGCGTGCAGCGGCACCATCAGCCTTACATCGACACCGGCCAGCGCGGCGGTGCGCATGGCGAACATGACAGGCTCCGTTGGGAGGAAGTAAGGGGTCTCCATGTAGACGTAACGCTTGGCCTCGAGCAGTATGCGCACATAGCCCTGCATCATCTCCGGCCACTGGCTCACGGGGCTGCTCGTCACAATCTGCATCACGCAGTCATTGGTTATGGAGCGGTTTTGCACGGGGTAGTAAATGCGCTTGGTGATGAGCGTGCGGTCAACGAAGTACCAGTCAACAAGGAAAGCGCGCTGTATGCCGTACACTGCGCCGCCTTTAATGCGCAGATGAGTGTCCCTCCAGGGCGTGCCCTTGGTGCCTTTCACATAGCGCATGGCAATGTTCATGCCGCCTATGTAGCCCGTCCGGCCGTCTATTACGCACAGCTTGCGGTGGTTGCGGTAGTTCACCTTGCTGGTAAACGCAGGGAACTTCACCGGCATGAAGGCATGAACGTCGATGCCGGCGGTGCGCATCCGCTCGAAAAACGAGTTGGGAACGTTCCAGCATCCCACGTCGTCGAAGATGAGACGCACCTCCACCCCCGCCCTCGCCTTGTCCATAAGGGCGTCGGCAACGAGGCGTCCCAGGGGGTCGTTGCAGATGATGTAGGTCTCAAAGTGTATGTGGTGGCGGGCCTGTCCGATGTCCTTCAGCAGCGCAGCAAAGAACGAGTAGCCGTCCGTCAGGATGTCGGCCTCGTTGTTCTTGAACGGCAACGCCCAGTTCAACGAGCCGAACAGCTTGATTAACGTGCTGTGTTCCTCGGGCAGCTTGAGGTCTTGCTGCTCGGCAAACTCAAGCATGGAGCGCTTCGTCAGCTGGTCCATGCTGCGCTGGCTGATGTACTTTTCCTTGCGCGTGTTCTGCCCGAAGAAGAAGTAAAGCACTATGCCTACCACGGGTATGAAGATGAGCACCATCACCCAGGCCATCGTCTTGGCCGGCTGACGGTTGTCCATAAGCACCGTGACCATGGTCACCAGCACCACGCAGACGTACACTATGAATATCAACCAGTGAAGGTATATCATCTTTTTCAATGAAGAATGAAAAATGAAGAATAAAAAATCACGCCGCGCCGCTTTATTTACGAAAGCGTTGGAAACGGAAAATGAGACATCAAGTTACATCGTCATATCCATTCATGAGTCAGCGCAGTTAGATTGTCCATTATAGATTTTTCGGATTATCCATTATTAATTTCTCATTATTCATTATTAAATTCTCATTATTCATTTAATCAATATGTCGTTGCCAAGCTCCTTAGCGATTTCGTTCCGTATCACTTGCATGTCCTTGTATTCGGCCATCAGCTTCATCATGCGCTCCGTATCGCCTGTGGCGAGGCTTATTTCGCGTTGCAGTTCCTTGAGGTGTTGCTCCACGTAAGCCATGCGGAAGTCGAGTATAAGGTGCTCAACCTGATTGCGCAGGGTGTCCTCGTCGCACCTCACTTGCAGGCTCTTGCTAAGCTGGAAGTGGTCTATGGCCATCTCGGTGGCCGTGCGGCTTATGTCGATGTCGGGATGATGGGTCAGGTAAGCCTCGGCGTTGAAACCTTCGTCGTCGTTGTGCTCCACGGCCTCGGCGAGCATACGGTTATACAGGTCGTTCTTGAAACGCAGGTCGTCTGCGCCAAGGTCGTAGCTGATGTATTGCGAAACGCTTAGGTCTACGGTGCCGCCGTCAGCCGTTTCAACACCTTTGTACAGCGTCTCCTGCCCGTGGCGAACAACCATTTGGATGAGCATGTACTCCACGTCGGGCTGCCCCTGCACGGGCGCGAGCGGCTGTAGCGGCTTCACTGGGCCGTCGGCCTTGGCCTCTTCGCGGCGTTGTTCCTTGCGCTTTTCCTCCATTTCGCCGCGTATGAACTGGTTGGCGGTGTTGATGAGAGTGGACTCGTTCATGCCGAGACGGTGCGCGCATTCGGTAAGATAGGTAGCTCGCGTGATTTGGTCGGGCACAACCGACACACTCTTCACTATGCTGCTGATGGCCTCCGAGCGTTTTATGGGGTCGGTAACACCACGCAACAGGAGATTGGTTTTGAACTCGATAAAGTCTGTCTGGTTGGCTTCGATGTAGTCGCGGAACTCCTGCGCCGTGTGCTTCCGTGCGAAACTGTCGGGGTCGTCGCCGTCAGGCAGCAACAACACCTTGACGTTCATGCCCTCGGCCAGCAGCATGTCGATGCCGCGGATGGAGGCGTGTATGCCGGCGGCGTCGCCGTCGTAGAGCACCGTTATGTTGTTGGTGAAGCGGTGAATGAGGCGGATTTGCCCGGTGGTAAGCGACGTGCCGGATGACGCCACGACGTTCTCGACGCCGCTCTGGTTCATCGACGTTACGTCTATATATCCTTCGACGAGATAGCAGCGGTCCTGCTTCGTTATGGCGTGCTTGGCCTGGTATATGCCGTAAAGCTCGTTGCTCTTGTGGTAGATTAGCGACTCGGGCGAATTGACATACTTCGCCGCCTTCTTGTTATTGTCGAGAATGCGCCCTCCGAAGGCCACAACGCGACCCGTAACGGTATGCACGGGGAAGATGACGCGCCCGGCGTAGCGGTCTTGCAGGCGACCGTCGTCGCGGCGGTAGCACAGTCCTGTGGTGATAAGGAACTCTTCCTTGAAGCCCTTTGCCACGGCGGCGCGGGCCAGGGCATCGCGCTCCGGCAGGGCGTAGCCTAACTGGAAGCGGCTTATTGTGTCGTCGCGGAAGCCGCGCGAACGGAAGTATTGCAGTCCGATTGCTTGTCCCTGCCCGGTGTTGAAGAGGTTGTCCTGGAAATAATGCAGCGCCCAGTCGTTGACGATGAACAGGCTCTCGCGCTCGCTCTCCTCGCGTTTCTCCTCGTCGGTAAGCTCGCGTTCGTGTATCTCTATGTTGTATTTCTTGGCCAGCCAGCGCAGGGCTTCAGGGTAAGTCATCTGCTCGTGCTCCATGATGAAGCCCACGGCGGTGCCGCCCTTGCCGCACGAGAAGCAGTGGCAGTAGCCCTTCGATGGCGACACCACGAACGAAGGTGTCTTCTCGTTGTGGAACGGGCACAGGCCCTTGTAGTTCACCCCGGCCTTTCGCAGGGTGACAAACTCGGACACGACATCGACGATGTTCGCCGCGTCCATGATTTTGTCTATGGTTGCCTTGTCTATCATTTCATTTTATCATGGCGTATTCAGACCGGCGTAGAAAGTCAAATCATGTTGTTCTTGCGCAGCCAACGCTTGCCGCCGGGGGGTAAGGCAATACAACAAGAAGATAATACAAGGTATGCCGACCATGCCTAAAATAATCAGTGTTCCTGTCATTTCTTTTCCTTTTTATTAACCAAAATCAATCCTGATACTAATAATGCAGCCGCAATAGTGCCGCTTAACGCATAGATAAGCCAGCGCATATCCTCCAAATCTTTTATCTGCGAGGCGACGAAAACACATGTCAGGAAGTATTTGGACACGTCAATGAGATAGTTGCCTAATTTCTCTTTCCATATTTGTTAAGTTTCTAAAACAAGTTGTCCGTTTGAACTTGCTTACGTGCAAAGATAGTGCAAAATTCCGAGTAAGCGAAATAAAAGCGAATGAAACGAGTTTTTATTTTCATTTCCAAGATGCAACCTATCCTTATCTAAGGATACTATAATATCCGTGAAAGACGGCAATTACTCACATATTTTTGCCGAAATGCCTCAAAAGCATACAGTGCCTGATTTTCAGGCAGTTAAAAGGCGTTTTGCAAAACGTGGCCTTTTGGCTTGCAAAAGGCCACGTCTCACACGATGAAAGGCGGCCTTTCGCGATGCGAAAGGCCGCCTTTTGAAAAACGCACAGCGTCAGCCGACTTTCTCGGTGGAAAGCGCCTCGACCGTATCCTTGCGCACCTTGCTCCAGAAAGGCATCTGCTTCAGCCGCCTCCTTATCGGCGCGTCATACAGCAAGAAGAGCAAAAGCAGCAGTATGCAGGCGTAAGCCGCCCAGCCGTATGCCTGCTTTAAACTCACTTCCGACACGAAGCGCATGAACATGTCCATGACTTGCGGCACGGGAACGGCGTTGCGGCTTGCCGCCACGGCATCCACCGCCGCACCGTAACGGGCTATGTTGTCAGCCATGAAGCAGTCCATTGCCCTTGTGTATATCGCCGCACCGACCACGCCTCCCATCACCATGTGGAGCATCTGGAACACGGCAAGCGACTGGAAAAAGTGGCGGAAGTTCATGATTTCTTCCGCGCAAGTGAGGAAGGTGACGCTGAGCACGGCGTAGGCGAAGCCGCGGCACACCATAGGCAGATATAGTTGGGAAATGTGTATGTCGCCCGACAATGTGAGATAAAAAACCACGAAATAGCATACTAAAGCGGCAACGCCGACTATGATGAGCCTAAGGTAATTGAAACGCCTTGTGTGCATCCACCAGTAAGAGAACAGGCAGCCCGACAGGCAACCGGCAAGCACCGGCCAGTCGAGCCTCGCGCCCGTCATGGCTCCATAGCGCATCACCTCGCCGAGATACACTTCCTCAAGCACGTTCTCGGCGGCGAAAAGCACCTCGACAAGCGTGACGAGCACAAGTATGGGTACCAGGTAGCGGTAAGTCCACATCTTAGGCTCAAGATAAGGATGGCGGATTAGAAACATACGGCCCACGCACGCCACGGCGGTGACCGCTGCGGCCACCGCAACGCGCCGCATCACGGGGCTGTGCCACCAGTCGTAATAGTCGCCGTAGTTGAACAGGTAGGCAACCTCCAACGCCAGCAACGCCCACAGCAAGCCTCCAAGCCAGTCTATGCCGACGAGCGGAAACTTCTTGAACATCCTGAAATGGCGCGTGCATATGGTAAGCACCAGCAAATCGACTACCATCAACCCACAGACAAACAGCTGCATGAAGTCCCAATGATAATGGTACGCCAGCCACGTGGCTAGCAGGTCTGACAGCTGCATACTGCCTAATATTATAATGTGGAGAACGGGAAAGAACACAGTGAAGTCGCGCGTAGGCGACATCCACAGCTGTATGTTCGACATGCACTCGAACGTACCCTGTATCTTGCACATGCCTTCCACGAAGCACACAAGCCACAACAGCGGCAGGAAAGTGATGTGGGGCGCGGCCAAGTTGCACAGCAGCACGCCCGTGGCCGCAGCGCACAGCAGCGTCTTGTTGGTAAAACGGAACTTAGTGCGGAACAGCAGAGGAAAGTATATCGCCATTCCGGCAAGGTTGGCGTAGAGGCACATCAGCAAGTCCTCGCGCATCAGGGCCGTCTCGCCCATCATCTGGCTCATCGTCCCCATGTACAGTCCGCCCGAGAGCTGGAACGTCAAGGCTATGAACACATACGTCCACGGCCTCGCCTTTTCAGGCACGAACCGCCTGAACATAGGCATCGAGAAAGGCATAGGTTGTGCTTGTCCGCCCATGTCAGTACCTCACTTTACATTCCACATTGAAGCCTGCCCTAAGGCGGCTTACGGCCTCCTTGCCGTTGCCATGCAGCCGTATGCGCACCGGCACGCGCTGCTCCACCTTGACGAAGTTGCCCGTAGCGTTGTCCTGCGGTATCATGGAGAAAGCCGCGCCGGTAGCGTCGGATATTGACTCCACCACGCCTTTGTACGTAACTCCCGGCACGGCATCGGCCGTAAAGGTCACTTCTGCGCCCGGCTTGATGTTAGGCAGCTGCGTCTCACGGTAGTTGGCCACCACCCAGAGGTTGCCTCCGTCTACGATGTCCACCATCGTCTGTCCCGACTGTACAAGCTGTCCAACGTGTATGTCCTTGTGCCCGGTTACACCGTCGCACGTCGCCGTGACGATGGTGTACGACAAGTTGAGCCTTGCCAGGTCGACGGCTGCCCTGGCAAGTCGCACCGCAGCCTCGTCCTGTCCGAGCCTGCGGGTCTGCTCGTCCTTGGACAACGCGGTCGAGTTCTTAGCTCTCAACGCCTGCTCATACCGTGCGCAGGCAGCGTCGTAGGCTGTCTTCACGTTGTCATACTGCTGTTGCGTCACGGCGTCTTGCTCCAACAGCTTGGCGTAACGGCGCAGTTCCCGCTCGGCGTTAGCCTTCATGACGCGCACTTCTTCTATCGTCGCGTCGTTGACTGTCATGTTGCTGCGCACCGTGGCGATGCCGGCGTCGGTCACGCTGCGGCCCGCCAGCGCGTTGGCAAGGTCGGCTTCGGCCTGCGCCAGGCGCAGGCGGAACTCGGCATCCTCAATCACCAGCAGCGTGTCGCCTTTGCGCACGTGCTGGTATTCGTCAAAACATATCTTCTTTATAAATCCCTGCACGCGCGTGTTGACTGGTGTAATGTGCTGTTTCACCTGTGCGTTGTCGGTGTATTCCACGCTCCCGAGATGTATGAAGCGCGAGCACACGTATACCGCGCAGGCGGCAAGCAATGCTATTACGACCGTGTTGTAAACTATCTTCTTTGTCTTTCTCGTTACCATGACGTTGTGTTGTTAATGTTGTTTTACAGAGTGTGAGTGATGTATTTCAGCTTATAATAATTGTAGATTACACCTACGTGGGCATTGGCCAGGCCTAAGTCGGCGTCGAGCTTGGCGTTTCCGGCGTCGAGCATGTCGGTAAGCAATGCCATGCCGTTCCTGTATCGGTTGTCGGTCACGGCGTAGTTCTCGTCGGCCAAGCGGACGTTGTTCCGCTGTACGTCCAGCTCTGTGAACGCCGTCATAAAGTCAGTATAGGCCGCCTGTACGGCGTTCTCCACCTGCTCTTGCGCCAAGCGGCGTCTCTCCTGCGCCGTGCGCAAGTCCTGCTTGGCCCGTTTCAGCTTCTTGTTGTTCTTGAACAGCGACGAGATGTTGTAACTTACGCCTATGCCCACATACCAGTAGTTGAAGTTGTTGTCAAGCACGGGCACCTCAATGGTCACCGGCCCGTCCAAATGGTCGGCCGCGATGATTGACACATGGGGCAGAAGCTCCGAGCGTTCCAGCTTCACTTTCTGCTCGCCTTGCCGTATGGCGGTCTCCGCCTGCATCAAATCCACGTTGTTTGCGGCGGCCGTTTGCAGCCAGTCGCGTTCGTTCAGTGCGGCTACTTGCCTCTGTAGCAGTGTAGTGTCGGGAGTTATCTCCGTGCCTGCGGGCAGGTGTAGCGTGGTGACAAGCCTGTGGTTGATGATTTTACGCGCGTCCGTCACCTTGGCAAGGCTAAGGCCGAGCCTGTCCTTTTGCAGCTCGTAGCGCGTGATGTCGGTCTTCAAGGCCGTGCCCTGTTCGTGGCGCACCTTCATGTCGGCAATCACTTGTCCGGCAAGTTCGATGTTCTTCCGCAACACCTTGGCTTGATTGTCAAGCCTGTACAGCTCCAGGTAGTCGCCTGCAAGCATGAAACGCACCTCCTGCACGTTCTTCTGCAAGTCAAGTTCGGCTTGCCGCCTGCCGAGTTCGGCCTGCCTGACGCCGCTGCTTACGGCACCTCCGGCATAGACTGTCTGCCTCGCTTCAATGGCGAAATTGTTGCCGAAATGCGGCATGTCGATGTTCTTGGCATTGCCGAAGTGCCTGTCCCAGATTGTGCCGTCGCCCAGATAGCTGGCCGAAAGCGAGACACTTACATCAGGCAGCCTCTCCGCCTTGGCCGCTTTTACAGCCTCGCTGGCGGCTGCCAGACTGCTCCTGGCGGCCTGTATGCTCACGCTTTGCCTGTCGGCAAGGTGGAACAAGTCTTCCATGCCCATCACTTTCGTCTGGGCGCACACGTCCTGGCTGCATAGCGACGCTATGCACAGCGACGCTATGAGCCTGCTCTTTTTGCTCATAAATTAATTGATTGTTTTATTTAGGAATAATGTATCGTATCGAGGATGACAGCCTTGCTAAATCTGAGCCGCCACACCCCACTGGTGGAAGCGGCAAATCTTGTTCAAACGGTGTATAACGGTAAGGGTCATCCTGAATGCTTTTTGGTTTTACAGGTGCAAAGTTATGAAAAAAAAGAATTGGACGTGACCGTACACGGCGTGTGTTTTATATTATTTTAACGCTTGCCGGTTGCATCTTCAATGGTATTCCATGCGGATGCCGACGCACTGCTGACGGAAAGCAAAATGACAGCAACGGCAAAGGGAAGCATGGCAAAATGTCAGACGGAAAATGTCCGCAAAAAGCTATGAAATAGAGAAAGCAGGGCACTGAAAACCGTATTTTAATGTACGGCAGACAGCCTGTTCCTGCACGAATGGCAGGCAGGCAAACGCCAATACATGCCATTCGCACATGATAAGGACGGCAAATGCGCCCGTCAAAGGCTGTCAATAGCAATGTAAAAGATGCCCTTTTACAACCTCAAAGACCGTCTTTTGCACAGCAGGCAACGGCAAAAAGATGCACACATCACACTCAAACGAACAGAAGCAGTTGGTTTTCAACATATTGCCCTTGCACACTTTTCCCTGCGTTATAACGCCGCAAAGTGCTTTGTTTTTCAGAATATTGCCGTATGAGAGCGTCAAGGAAAAGCAATGTGTAAGGAAAAGTTATTGAATTAAAAATTAAGAGTTAAGAATTAAGAAAAATATGTTTGAGCAGACGAACAAACAAGGCATATTTTCTTAATTCTTAACTCTTAATTCTTAACTCACGAAGTGTCGTTTTCTTAATTCTTAACTCTTAATTCTTAACTTTTAAGCTCTTAATTCTTAATTCAAAGGATAAAATGCCTTATCTTTGCATCCAATTCAGCCCACGGCGGTGTATGCCGTGGCGATAGGTTTTAGTTTTCAACCGTAAAAGAAAGGATTAAACGATGAAAAAGATGTTTGTCGCACTGTGCATGGCAGGGGCTTTGGCCGGCCTGTCATCATGCAAGACGGCGCAGAGCGCGGCCTCTACGATGGAGGCGCTCGAAGGAGAATGGAAAATAACTACGGTCGATGGACAGCCCGTAACGCCGAAAGCCGGCCAGAAGGAAGCGTTCATCGGCTTCAACGTCAAAGAGAACCGCCTCTACGGCAACACGGGTTGCAACAACCTCGTAGGCGGAATACAGGCCGACCCGGCAAAGGGCACGATGTCGTTCGGGCAGACAGGCTCGACACGGATGATGTGCCCCGACATGGACACCGAGCAGAAGGTGCTCGGAGCAATGGGCAAAGTTGCCCGGTATGAAATCACCAAGGGCGGCAAGATGAGCCTCAAGGCCGAAGACGGCAAGGTGGTGATGACGCTGGAGAAGAGGTAATTTCAGAAGTTAAACGGGTTAAGGGAGTTAAAGAAGTCAAGGACAAATGTTTTGTATGTCGTAAATACGCAGAGCACATGCCCTTGACTTCTTTAACTCCCTTAATTCCTTTAAGTCCTAAAAAATCCCCTTTTCCTTTGCCGAAAGGTAAAAAAAGTGTACTTTTGCAATCGTGAACTTTACATTATTAATATATTACTATGAATCTTAAAATCATCGTACTTGCCAAGCAAGTACCCGACACGAGGAATGTGGGAAAGGACGCCATGACCGCCGAAGGAACGGTCAACCGCGCCGCACTGCCCGCAATCTTCAACCCCGAAGACCTTAACGCGCTCGAACAGGCACTGCGCCTGAAAGAGCAAAACCCCGGCTCTACCGTAGGCATACTTACCATGGGACCTCCGCGCGCGGCTGAAATCATCCGCCAGGGACTGTACCGCGGAGCCGACACAGGCTGGCTCCTGACCGACCGCCTGTTCGCCGGAGCCGACACGCTGGCTACATCCTACGCCCTCGCAACGGCCATAAAGCACATCGGCGGTGCCGACATCATCATCGGCGGACGCCAGGCCATCGACGGCGACACGGCACAGGTAGGCCCGCAGGTGGCGCAGAAGCTCGGCCTGTCGCAGGTCACCTATGCCGAGGAAATACTGAAATGCGAAGACGGAAAGCTCACCATACGCCGACACATCGACGGCGGAGTGGAGACCGTCGAGGCTCCGATGCCAATCGTAATAACCGTAAACGGCAGCGCGGCACCGTGCCGCCCGTGCAACGCCAAGCTCGTGATGAAATACAAATACGCCACCGTTCCGCTTGAGCGCACACCCGAAACGCCGCACGCCGAGCTGTACGAGACACGTCCGTACTTGACGCTCAACCAGTGGTCTGTTGCCGACATCGACGGCGACCAGCAGCAGTGCGGACTGGCAGGCTCGCCCACCAAGGTGAAAGCCGTCAAGAACATAGTGTTCCAGGCGAAGGAAAGCAAAACCCTTACAGGCAGCGACGCCGACATAGAAGGCATGATAAAAGAGCTGTTGGAGGAGAAAATAATCGGATAATAATAAAGTAGTAAGGAGTAAAGAAGTAAAGGGAGTAAGTAGATATGACACAGAGTTTCAAGGAAGTATTTGCATGGCAGAAAGCCCACGAGCTCGTCGTAATGGTTTAAAAGCCACAAAGCAGTATCCTTCTTTTGAACGTTTTGGACTCTGTTCACAATTTCAAAGAGCCGCAGTGTCAATACCTGCCAACATTGCCGAAGGTTATAGACGTGACGGAATGGCAGACAAACTGCGCTTTATGAACATCGCACAAGGCAGTCTTGAGGAATGCAGATATTACATTTTGCTGTCTAAAGACCTTGAATACATAAGCCTTGATGTTTACAACAATCTAAATGACTTGATTGAAGAGACAAGTCGCTTGCTCAATGCTTACTATAAAGCAATAAAAAGCAGAAACATACTGTGATGCAGTAAGCAAGGCATTTCTACTTACTTCTTCTCTCCATACTCCTTCTCTCCTAAAAAATAAAATAATGAATAACGTTTTTGTTTATTGCGAGATAGAAGGCACTACCGTTGCCGAGGTGTCTCAAGAATTGCTCACCAAGGGCCGCAAGCTCGCCAACCAGCTTGGCGTCGAGCTGCACGCCGTGGTTGCCGGCACTGGCATCAAGGGCAAAGTGGAAAGCCAAATACTGCCTTACGGCGTTGACAAACTGTTCGTTTTCGACGCCGAAGGCCTTTTCCCATACACATCAGCTCCCCATACGTCAATCTTGGTAAACCTTTTCAAAGAGGAAAAGCCGCAGATTTGCCTCATGGGAGCTACCGTTATAGGCCGCGACTTAGGGCCGCGCGTATCGTCGTCGCTCACCAGCGGACTTACCGCCGACTGCACACAGCTCGAAATAGGAGACTATGACGACAAGAAGGCAGGCAAACATTACGACAACCTTCTTTACCAAATACGCCCCGCTTTCGGCGGAAACATCGTGGCGACAATCGTCAACCCCGACCACAGGCCGCAGATGGCGACCGTCCGTAGCGGTGTGATGCAGAAGGCTTTGTATGACGGCCAGGCGAAAAACGAAGTGGTATTCCCCGATGCAAGCAAGTACACTGACCCGGCAGACTTCATCGTCAAGGTAATCGACCGCCACGTAGAGGCAGCCAAGCACAACCTGAAGGGCGCGCCCATTGTCGTTGCCGGAGGCTACGGAGTAGGCAGCAAAGAAGGCTTTGACCAGCTCTTCCAGCTCGCCAAAGAGCTGCACGGAGAGGTCGGCGCGAGCCGTGCGGCGGTCGATGCGGGCTTCGTTGACCACGACAGACAAATCGGACAGACCGGCGTTACGGTGCATCCGAAGGTGTACATCGCCTGCGGTATATCCGGACAAATACAGCACATAGCCGGTATGCAGGACTCTGGCATCATCATTTCAATCAACAGCGACCCTGATGCTCCCATCAACCAGATTGCCGACTACGTAATAGTAGGCACGGTGGAGGATGTCGTTCCGAAGCTCATCAAATATTACAAGCAGAACAGTAAGTAACATTTTTAATAAGGAGTAAGCTGGAGTTAACAGGAGCTTTGAATGGAAAGGGATTTTATAATGCCACTTCTGCCAACCGAGCATTTGGCTTTAACTTCTTAGTGAGCAAAGCGAACGGTAACTTCTTTAACTTCTACAACTTCATAAAAATAAAACAATGGCTAACTATTATACAGACCATCCGGAGCTTGAGTTCCACCTCACCCACCCGCTAATGAAGCGGATTGTTGAGCTGAAGGAGCGCAACTTCGCCGACAAAGACGAATACGCAGACGCGCCCGTTGACTACGAGGACGCTATTGAGAACTATAAGAGAGTGTTGGAGATAACCGGCGACATCGCCGCAAACATCCTCGAGCCTAACAGCGAAGAAGTAGATGCCGAAGGACCTCACCTCGTTGACGGCCGCATGCACTACGCTTCAAAGACCTACGAGAACCTTGACGCAACGCGCAAGGCCGGTCTTTGGGGATTGTCAATGCCCCGCCGTTACGGCGGACTCAACATGCCGGTAACTCCCTATTCTATGGCTTCAGAGCTTGTTGCTGCCGCCGATGCCGGATTCCAGAACATCTGGAGTTTGCAGGACTGTATCGAGACGCTGTACGAGTTCGGCAACGAGGAGCAGAGGCAGAAGTACATACCGCGCGTTTGCGCAGGAGAGACGATGAGTATGGACCTCACCGAGCCTGACGCAGGTTCTGACTTGCAGCGCGTTATGCTCAAAGCCACATACAGCGAGGAGCAGGGATGCTGGCTGCTCAACGGCGTAAAGCGTTTCATTACGAACGGAGATTCAGACATACACCTCGTCCTTGCACGCAGCGAAGCCGGCACACACGACGGCCGCGGACTGTCAATGTTCATCTATGACAAGCGTAACGGCGGCGTAACCGTGCGCCACATAGAGCACAAACTCGGCATACACGGCTCGCCTACGTGCGAACTTGTGTTCAAGAACGCCAAGGCCGAGCTGTGCGGTAACACCCGCATGGGCCTCATCAAGTATGTCATGGCGCTGATGAACGGCGCACGTCTCGGCATCGCGGCGCAGAGCGTGGGCGTAAGCCAGGAAGCTTACAACGAGGCGTTGGCATACGCCAAGGAGCGCAAGCAGTTCGACAAGGCCATCATCAACTTCCCGGCTGTCTACGACATGCTGGCGCGCATGAAGGCGAAACTCGACGCAGGACGCAGCATCCTGTACATGACGGCACGCTATGTTGACATATACAAGGCTCTCGAGGACATCTCACGCGAGCGCAAACTCACGCCTGAAGAGCGTCAGGAGCTGAAGAAATACACCAAGCTGGCCGACGCGTTCACCCCAATCGCTAAGGGAATGAACTCGGAATACGTCAACCAGAACGCATACGACGCCATCCAGGTGCACGGCGGTTCGGGCTTCATCATGGAGTACAAGAGCCAGCGTCTGTACCGTGACGCGCGCATCTTCTCAATCTACGAGGGAACAACGCAGCTCCAGGTCGTAGCAGCAATACGTTACATCACCAACGGAACGTACCTCGGAATAATCAAGGAGATGCTTGAAAACGAGGTTGCCGAGGAGCTGAAACCGCTCCAGGAACGCGTCAAGAAGATGGTTGAGCTGTACGAGCAGGCCGTCAACTACGCCAAGGAACTGGGCGACCAGGAGGCTCACGACTTCCTCGCACGCCGCCTATACGACATGACCGGAGACATCCTCATGTCGCTACTCATCCTTGACGACGCAACCCGTGCGCCGCAGCTCTTCACCAAGAGCGCGAACGTTTACGTGCGCTACGCCGAGGAAGAGGTGGTAGGCCACTACACATACGTCAAGAGCTTCATCGCCGAAGACCTTGTAAACTTCCGCGCGGCGGAGGCTGAAGCAGAGTAAAACCATAGCTTGATTACGATAAAGGCGCAATACCGCAACAGTGGTATTGCGCCTTTTGCATTGCCATACGCCGAAGCCTGTTTTGCGGTTGACGGTCTTTCGCCTTGCAAAAGACCATGAATCGCACGCCAAAAGGCCACCTTTTACAAGCTAAAAGGTGGCCTTTTATAATGCCGTTGATTATCAACGGGTTAGGGAGTAAGTGAAAAACGCATGTTTACGGCCTGCAAAGCGCCTCGCAGACACGGTCCTGGAAGCGGCGGCCCGTTGACGCGTGGCGTATGCCCATGTTGATGATTGAGAAGCAGAGCTTGTGCCCGTTGGCCGCCGTGCAGTAGCCTGCCAGTGCGCTGACACCGGTCACCGTGCCCGTCTTGGCGTGCACGTTGCCGTGCGCATGGCCGCGGCGCATGCGGTCGTCGAGCGTTCCGTCGATGCCGGCTATGGGCATCGAGGCGTACAGCGGCACATAGATGCCGTCTTGGGAGTAAGCGTAACGCAGGAAGGCCACCTCCAGTTCGGGCGACACATAGTTGTAGAGCGACAGTCCGCTGCCGTCGGCTATGTAATAATGCGACGGCTTGTAGCCGAGCTTTTCTATGAGACGGTTCATCATGCGGCGGCCTTGCTTGGCCGTAGCGGGATGCGACGAGCCTGACGAAGCGGCCAACTGGTAGAACAACGACTCTGAATACAGGTTGTCGCTCTTCTTCATCATACGCGGCAGAATGTCGTTGACCGACCGCCGTATGGTGCACACCTCGGCGGAACCGTGCGGCGTGCGGTCTGTCCGCAGCTCGCCTTCCACCACCACGCCGACCCTGTGCAGGCGGTCGAGCAGACGCTCGCCGAACTCGTCCTTGCGGTGGACGAGCAGAGGCGAGAGCACGGGGTTGTCGTCGTCCCAGCACCATCCTTCGCCCAGGCGGTCGTCATCTTTCATCGAGACGTCGGCATACAGGCAGCCGCGTATGGTGTCTATGCCGAGGCTCTGGATGCTGTCAACGAAGACGTCGAGGTCCGCCGACGTGAACGCGGGGTCGAAACCGCCGCGGCAGTACAGGTCGCCGTCGAGCACGCCGCAGTCCACCGTGCCGGTATAATATAAGGTGGTGGCGTATTCATAGTCCTTGCCGAGGCGGTCTAAAGCGGCCACGGCCACCATCATCTTCAGCGTGCTGGCCGGGCGCATCAACTGTTTCTCGTTGTAACGGTATATGGCCGAGTCGGCCGTAAGGTCGTAGACCATCAGTCCTACGGTGGAAGTCTCGAACATGTCGGCCTGCAACAGCACGTCGAGGCGCGACTGCACGTCTACCGGCCACAGGCCTTCGCCGCCATAGTCGAGCGTGTCCGCCGCGGCAGTGTCAACTCTTACGGTGTCTGCGCCATCGTCACTTACAGCATAAACAAAGCCCCCCACTCCGCCGAAAGAGCAGAGCGAGGACAATAAAAACAACGTTGCCGCAACCCACATCGCGGCCATATGGCTGATATTCAGTTTCGTTCTCATCCCAGTTTTCACTTTTTCACCTTTCAACTTTTCCACCTTTCAATCGGCATTTTTACCGTTTTACCCTTTTACCTTTTTACATTTAAAATTTCTTTCTCACCGTCTCACCTTCTCACTTTCTCACCCTTCCAACGCTTTCTGCCGTTTCCTTATTTCCTCGATAAACGCCTCCTCGTTGGCCGGTTGCACCGCAAGCTCGTGCCCCGCGCCGTATCTTACGAGCACATACCTCACCGGCAGCAGCCTGCCATGCACCGTTTCAACGGAAACGATGTCGGCCAGACGAATTTCAACACGCCGCGAAAAACGCCCCTTGCTGACGCGCAGCCGCCCGTCGGCGGTAAGCGTGTAGGCAGTGTGGACTATGCGCTCCACCATCAGCACGACTACTATCATCAGCGCAAACCCCACCACGGCATTGGCCGCCGACTTATGCCAGAAGGCGCACAAGGCCGCCACGGCCACCACGATGATGGCGGCATAGTTGAGGAAAGACACACGGTAATGGAAAGTACGGTTAATCATAACACCTGCAAAGTTAGCGTAAAAATCCGAAATACATACTGCCTGCCGCATTTCTTTTGCACCGTTTACAGAACAGACGGAGTAACTCACCTTCTCACTTTCTCACCCTCTCACTTTCAAAAGACCATCTTTCGCCTTGCAAAAGGCCGTCTTTTAGAGCGTAAAAGGCCGTCTTTTGGAAGCTAAAAGACGGCCTTTTGCAACGACGTTGGTAACATGCTGGCAGCCAACGGGTTACGGGCAGCGGCGCAAACGGTGCCGCGATGCGGCCTGAAACGCCTGTTACGAAAGGCAAATGATACGCTAAATTGCATTATTCTGGCGCGATTTTTTCGCTTTTTCCAACGTTTCTTATTATTTTTGCAACCGTTTTATAAAACGTATTATGGTATATAAATACGACTTTCTGATTATCGGCGGCGGCGTCGCCGGTATGAGCTACGCCCTCAAGGTAGCCCGGGCGCACAAGGGAAAAATCTGCATTATCTGTAAAACCACGCTCGACGAGGCCAACACGGCCAAGGCGCAGGGCGGCATAGCGTCGGTTACCAACCTCGCGGTGGACAACTTCGACAAGCACATCGAGGACACAATGATTGCCGGCGACTACATAAGCGACCGCCAGGCGGTGGAGCAAGTGGTGCGCAACGCCCCCGCGCAAATCAAGGAACTGGTGCAATGGGGCGTCAACTTCGACAAGAAGGAAGACGGCAACTACGACCTGCACCGCGAAGGCGGACACTCGGAGTTCCGCATACTGCACCACGCCGACGACACCGGAGCCGAAATACAGCGCGGCCTGATGGCCGCCGTAAAGGCCAATCCCGACATCGAAATCAAGGAAAACCACTTCGCCGTGGAAATCATTACGCAGCACCACTTGGGCATAGAGGTGACACGCCGCACGCCCGACATTGAGTGTTACGGAGCTTACGTGCTCAACCCCGACACGCAGAAAGTGGACACATACCTGAGCAAAGTCACGCTGATGTGCACCGGCGGATGCGGCGCGGTCTACCTGACAACCACCAACCCCATAATATCCACAGGCGACGGCGAGGCCATGGTATACCGCGCCAAGGGCACGGTGAAGGACATGGAGTTCGTACAGTTCCACCCCACGGCGCTCTACAATCCTCACGAGACGCATCCGGCTTACCTCATCACCGAGGCCATGCGCGGCTACGGCGGCATTCTAAGATTGCCCAACGGCGAATCGTTCATGGAGAAATACGACAAAAGGTTGTCCCTTGCGCCGCGCGACATAGTGGCGCGCGCCATCGACAAGGAGATGAAGATACACGGACTTGACCACGTTTGCCTCGACGTTACGCACAAGGATGCCGAGGAAACGAAGCGCCACTTCCCCAACATTTACCAGAAGTGCCTCTCCATCGGCATAGACATCACAAAGGAATACATACCAGTGCGCCCGGCGGCACACTACATGTGCGGCGGCATAAAGGTTGACCTCAACGGAGAATCCAGCATCCACCGCCTCTACGCCATCGGAGAATGCTCGTGCACGGGACTGCACGGCGGCAACCGACTGGCCAGCAACTCGCTCATCGAGGCCGTGGTCTACGCCGACGCGGCGGCGCGTCACAGCCTGGAGAACATCGGCAAATACACGTTCAACGACCGCGTGCCGGAGTGGAACGACGAGGGAACGATGACCAACGAGGAGAAGGTTCTCATCACGCAGAGCGTCAAGGAGGTGTGCCAGACGATGAGCAACTACGTCGGCATAGTGCGCAGCGACCTGCGCCTGAAGCGCGCCTGGGACCGCCTCGACCTGCTCTACGAGGAGACGGAAGCCCTGTTCAAGCGCGTAAAGGCCAGCCGCGACATATGCGAACTGCGCAACATGATTAACGTAGGCTACCTCATCACGCGCCAGGCAATAGAGCGCAAGGAGTGCCGCGGACTGCATTACACCATCGATTATCCGCTGCACGCGTACGATAAAAAATAAATTTTAATTCATAATGTATAATTCATAATGCATAATTATGCCTGCGGACAGCGGAAAGAACAAAGCGCAGCCAATTATGAATTGTGCATTATGAATTATGAATTGAATAATCGTTTCTGTCCTTCAGGATGTCTTCCATATTCTCGGCAGCCCAGTCTATGAGGCTGTTGAGCAGCGGAATGAGCGACAGGCCGCGCTCCGTAAGGCTGTATTCCACCCTCGGCGGCACTTCGGCATATACCCGTCTCGAAACAAGTCCGTCGGCCTCGAGCACCTTCAACGCCGTTGAAAGCATCTTCTTCGATATGTCAGGGATGTACAGCTTCAGGCCGTTGAAGCGCATTGTGCCGTGCCTTTCAAGCGTGAAAAGCACCAGCATGGACCACTTGTCGCCAATTCGCGACAGCACGTTCCTTATCGGACATTGAGGGAACAAGGCGTAATTTACATCTGTTTTGAGCATAAACAATCACCGTTTTGGTCTACAAAAGTAACCGAAACGGTTTATATAATGCACCAATGTGCGTTAAACTTTGTAAAAGTCAATTCTTGAATACGCCTCAAAAAGGCAACGGTAACGCGCAGGTTACCGTGTAACGTCTGCGTAACTTCTTGCATGTCATGTATTTACGCATTACCTTTGCACCCGTAAACATCAACTTATAAAACATACATTGATATGAAAGAACTGAAAGTTTTGGGTGAAGGTGCTAACTTCACGGCCGTATCTACGGGCAAGTTTGACGGTTTGAAAGACTATGTGTTGCCGCTCGGCGAAGGCGTATCGGTAAACGGCAAGGTGTTCACTGGCGGGGCTTTGAAGGCCACGGGCATGGAAATGTCGCTCCAGACGATGTGCCCCGGGCAGGCAAGTCCGTTCCTCCACGCGCACAAACGGCACGAGGAACTGTACATGATAATCAGCGGCGAGGGCGAGTTCCGCGTCGATGACAAGGTGTTCCCGGTAGCCGAAGGCAGCCTCGTGCGCGTAGCTCCGGCAGGCAAGCGTGCGCTACGCAACACGGGAAAGGTCAACATGGTAGTGATGTGTATCCAGTACATGGCCGGCAGCTTCGGTGCAGACGACACCCCGGCAGGCGACGGTGTAGTGCTCGACGAGGACGCTTTCCACAACAATTTGTAACCGCCTGACTATCAGACAGTAAGCAGACACCCACTAAAAGGCCGCCTTTCGCATTGTGAAAGGTGGCCTTTTAGCGTGTCAAAGACGGTCTTTTACAATGCGAAAGGCCGTCTTTTGGAAAACCGAAGGAAAACAGCCGGATGCAAGGTGGCGGCAAAAAGTCCGCTTTCTTCAAATTTTCCACAAAATAACATGTTATCTTTGCATCGACAAAACAAAAAGGCCGTAACGTCCGTTATCATGAACGGTAACGGCAAACAACGTCCGTGCAACCGTAAAAACACCATTAAACCATGTGGAAATATTACGCTTTGCTCTCCGCATTCTTTGCCGCACTGACGGCAATCTTCGCCAAAATCGGGGTGAAAGACATCAATTCAGACCTTGCCACGGCTATCCGTACCACCGTAATTTTGCTCATCACGTGGGGCATCGTGTTCTTCGGCAACCACATGGGCGAGGTGCGCGGCATACCGCGCCACGCCTGGCTGTTCCTCATATTGTCAGGAGCGGCCACGGGGTTGTCGTGGCTTTTCTACTTCAAGGCGTTGCAGACGGGCGACGTTTCGCGTGTCGCGCCGATAGACAAGCTAAGCGTCGTGATTACCATCTGCCTGTCGTTCCTCTTCCTAAAAGAGCCTGTCAGCCTGCGCGTTGTGGTCGGCGCACTGCTAATAACCGCCGGATGCATAGTAATGCTTGCACGGTGAATACGTAAAATGCCCGGGAATGGAGAATAAAAGCAATATTATAGGCTTGACACCTACCATAATTACAATACAAAAAGAGCGTCATTAAAAGCGAAATCGCTTTTAATGACGCTCTTCCTCGACCACGGTTTGTGTTTCATCCTGCGGTCTGAATATGCTGAAGTTGACGCTTCCATAAGCGCGGTGCTCGACAAATCCTGGCACATCTTCAAACGAATTGTGCTTGCCGTGCTCGAAAACGAACACGCCGCCGGGCTTCAACAGACGGCGTTCGAGGATGAGCCGGGGCAGCGTAGGCAGTTCGGGCAGGGCGTAAGGAGGGTCGGCGAAGATGAAGTCGAACTGCTGGTGGCAGCTCTTCAAGAAGCGGAACACGTCGCCGCGCAGGGGCACACACTTGTCCGTTCCGAGTTTCTTGAGGCACTGGCGGATGAAAGCGTGATGGTCACGGTCGGCCTCAACGCTTATGACTGACGAGCATCCGCGTGAAAGGAGTTCGAGGGATATGCTGCCGGTGCCCGAGAACAAGTCGAGAGCCGTTGCCCCGTCGAGGTCGATGTAACCGTTAAGCACATTGAAAATGTTTTCCTTCGCGAAGTCGGTAGTCGGCCTCGCCTTGAACGTCTTGGGAATGTCGAAATGGCGTCCCTTGTATATTCCGGTGATTATTCGCACTTTGTGAATTAAAAATTAAGAGTTAAGAACTAAGAAAGAGATGCTTTGTGAATTAAGAATTAAGAGTTAAGAACTGAAAGTCAGCGTCAAGCTAATTAAGAAAAATACCATTACGAATTGTACAAGGCATATTTTCTTAATTCTTAACTCTTAATTCTTAGCCCTTCAAGAAGTATGTCATCAAGTCGTATGGCAGACCTTTTATCTCGGTGATTGGCGCCCTGTTGAACTCTGCTTTGGGATTGATTACATATACGTTTTGCACGAACTGGCGCAGCTCTTGCACGAGTTCGTCTCGTCCCGGCAGCTCGCCTACGAGGTGAAGCTCGTCGCGGCGGTTGTCAAAGGCCAGCTGCTTCCACACGTTCAGTATGAAGTAGACGGCGTCTGGAGCAAGGTTTGTGTCAAAACTGTTGGTGAACTTAAAGCGGTTTTGCTGGAAACTAAACACATCGAGCTTCTTGTCATGGAAATAAGCGTACAGCTTCTGCCTCACGCCGGTGAAGCTGCGGCGGTACAGATGTTCCCATACAGGGGCGCAGACATGGGTGTAACGCACATCGCCGAAATGGTCGTCAACGACCAGCTTCAGGTCTTTGTTCATCGAATATACGGCCACCGCGTTGAGCGAAGGCAGCACGGTGTGCATAACCGTCTCGCCGGTGCGGCCGGTTATGGCGTGATGATAGTACACGTCTTTAAGCGAATCCTTGTATTCATCGACAGGAACCATCAGCACGGGCGAGTCAACAAGCACCATCGCCCGCTGCCATCCGTCGGGTTGCAGGTTGATTTCCTTGAGCGCTTCCCTAAGGTTTGCAGCCATGGATATTCCACTCCTTACGGTGTAAGGCTCGAATATTACGCCTGCCGCACTGCCCGGGTCGAGAGCGGAGAAAGACAAGGTGTGGCGGCCTACACGGATGGTAAGGCGCGGCTTCTTCTTGGTTGACAAGGTGCGGGATGACAAGTCGGCCTGTGCATCAGCCGCAGTGTCAGCCCGTCGGCCCGTCTGTAGAAATATCTTATTCCCAGTTTCCTGCATTGTCGTTGGGTGTGATTAAGTCTCCTATTTTAAGTCCGGGGTAACGTCCGGCGTTGTTCGCTTCTTCAACAAGGTTTGAGACGCTGTTCCCGTCAAGTCCTTCGAGATAGTCTTCATAGCCCGCACCGCACTCCATCAGCGGTATTTGCCGCCCTGACTTGCCTATTTGCGTGTTGACGGCGATGTCGAACTTCTTGCCTTCCGTGAACGGAATGTATTGCAAGGAGTCGGCAAGATATCCGTGCTTAACCAGCTCTCCGAAGTTGTCGGTGTATGTTCCGTTAGCCTTGCGGTAACGTTCCTCGGCGTACCTGATTTTCACCAGCCGCTGCTTCACCGCCTGTTCGCGTGCGGCACGCAACCTGTCAAACCGTATCGGGGCGTATATGCTGAGCGCACACGCTACGGCCAATGCGGCGGCAAGCGCGCCCAAAATGTAGTTTCTTTTGATTTTGACCATCCCCGAAAACGGCGTTTGCCTTGGATAAAAAACTATTTAATGAGTATGCGCAGCATGTTATACCAATTATTATTAGTAAGTTTGCATCATGCTGGCGCATCTTGTGCGTTGCAAAAATACTCCAAATTATCCGTAAGACCAAACCTTTAAGTTAAAAACTGATGATTGTTGACGAACTGGCACTGCTCGTAAGGCAGGCTTTCGGCCTTGTTCCTACACGCGAACAGGCCGTTGCGATAGACACGTTTTGCCGCTTCATGACCGATAGGGACAGCCACGCGGTGATGATTTTGCGTGGTTCCGCCGGTACGGGCAAGACCTCCTTGGCCGCCGCAATGGTCAAGACGATGACCATGTTGCGGCAGAAGACGGTGCTACTGGCCCCCACCGGGCGTGCAGCCAAGGTGTTCTCGCTCAACGCGGGCCGCCAGGCGTTCACCATACACCGCCGCATATACAGGCAAAAGGCCTTCACCGGCGAGGACAGCCGCTTCAACCTGAACGACAACCTGGCGCAAGACACGCTCTTCATGGTGGACGAAGCCTCGATGATAGCCAACGGAGGGGCGGTAGAGACGATGCACTTCGGCACGGGCCGCCTGCTCGACGACCTCGTCAGCTTTGTCTACTCGGGGCGCAACTGCCGCATGATGTTCATCGGAGACAAGGCCCAGCTGCCGCCCGTTGGCGCTGAAGAGTCGCCCGCCTTGTCGGCCGAATACATGGCAGGGTACAGTCTGAAGGTGTACCGGTGCGAGCTGGAAGAGGTGCTGCGACAGGCCGAAGGCTCGGGCATACTGTACAACGCGACCATCATACGCCGCATGGTGACGCACGACGAAGTGACCGAGCTGCCCCTTGTACGCTTCAAAAGCTTTGCCGACATACGCATGGTGCCAGGCGACGAGCTTATCGAGCAGCTTAACGGCAGCTACTCTGAGGTGGGCATGGACGAGACAATCGTCGTGACGCGGAGCAACAAGCGCGCCAACATATACAACGCCGGAATACGCAACATGGTGCTCGGACGCGAGGAGGAGCTTACCGCCGGCGACATGCTCATGGTGGTAAAGAACAACTATTATTGGCTGGAGAAGGAAAAAGAGCCCCTCCCGACCTCCCCAACGGGGAGGGAACAGCCCGTAGGTGACGGTAGCCAAGCACCTCCCCAATGGGGAGGACGGGTGGGGCTGTTCATCGCCAACGGCGACCGGGCGTGCATCCGGCGCGTGCGCAACGTAAGGGAGCTGTACGGATTCCGCTTTGCCGACGTGTGGCTCCAGTTCCCCGACTACGGCGACTACGAACTTCAGGCTACCGTAATGCTCGACACGCTTACGTCTGAAGCACCCGCACTGACGCGCCAGCAGAGCGAACAGCTGTTCAACGCCGTACTTGACGACTATCAGGACATACCCCTCAAGGCCGACCGAATGAAGCAAGTGCGCGAAGACAGGTTCTATAACGCCCTCCAAGTGAAGTTCGCCTACGCCGTAACCTGCCACAAGGCGCAGGGCGGCCAGTGGGCTCACGTCTACGTAGACCAGGGCTACATGACCGACGACATGCTCACTCCCGACTACATCCACTGGCTCTACACAGCCTTCACGCGCGCCACCGAGCGGCTGTTTCTCGTCAACTGGCCCAAGACGCAAACAACAGAATGATATTAATCAAATATAAAAAACATCCTTTGTAGGGACATAATTAGCTTAACGCTGACCTCCGGTTCATTATGTCCGCACGCCGCGAAGAGGCGTATTAATCAAGCGTAGCACATTAAAAATGTTCTTTCAGAACATACGGACATAATAAATTATGTCCCTACAAAGGGTGTTTCATACCAAGTGCAAGCCTTAACATAACGCATAACAGCCGTCATATCTCTTTCCGCCCCTCGTCGTTTGCACATTGCCAAGCGGCGAGAGGCGCGTCGTTTTTGTATCAGTATAAAAACAAGCAGTGAAAACTATAAGCAAAAGCGATACTGATGCTTACGTTATTCTATAATATATATAAACGATATGTAACCGTAAGCATTCCGGCACGTTTTCCTTTCAATTCCGAAAGGCCGTCTTTCAGTCTGCCAAAGGTGGCCTTTCGCAAGCCAAAAGGCCACCTTTTACAACGCCGTTTGCCGCCTTTTGCACGGCCAACGGCTTCCGTTTTAATTTTTGACGGCATCGTTTGCGAGTATCGCCGATATTCTATATCTTTGCATAAGATAAGCTGCGCTCGGGAAATTGAAAGCAAGCTTTCTTTCCACTCGCTTGCATTATCTTTGCAATATAACATCTGAACACGACAAAGATGACATCTATCCTCCTTTTCTTAGCAGGCGCGCTCATCGCCGCCGTAGTGTTTATGCTCGCCAACCAGCGCAGAGCCAAGGAACAGAACGAGCGCATCACGTCGCTCTCAAGCGAAGTTTCGGCCAGGCAACGAGAGGCCGAGATGCTGACAGGACAGCTTGACGCCGCCAAGCGCGAGCACGAACGGCAGCTTGCGGAGGCCAAGCGGCAGTATGAAACGCAGCTTGAAGAGGCCGAGCGGAGGCACGAGCGCGACAAGGAAGAGCGCACGGCGATGCTCGACAGGCAGTTTGCCGAGCGGCTGAAGTTGGTGCAGGAGCAGCTCAACACCACCACCGAGCGGCTCTTGAAGCAGCGTTCTGAGGAGCTTGACCGCACCAACCGCACGCAGATGGACTCCATCCTGGCCCCGATGAAGGCGGTTATGGACGAGATGAAGAAGTCGATGGACGACAACCGCGAGTCGTTTACGCGCTCAACGGCGTCGCTAAGCGAACAGCTGCGGCAGATGCACGCCACTACGACCAGCCTCGGCGCGGAGGCCGAAAAGCTGTCGAAGGCGTTGCAGACGGGGCCGAAGGTGCAGGGCGATTTCGGCGAAATGAAGCTCAACGATTTGCTCGACAAGTTCGGCTTCACCAAAGGCGTGGAGTACGACGTGCAGTACACCATGCGCGACTCGAAAGGGAACGTCATCCGCAACGACGACACCGACGACATGATGCGCCCCGACGTGGTGCTGCATTACCCCGACCACAAGGACGTAATAATAGACTCGAAGGCGTCGCTCACGGCCTTCATAGGCTACGTCAACGCCGAGACCGACGACGAGCGCAAGCGTTACTTGGACGAGCACGTCAAGAGCGTGCGCCGGCATGTTGACGAGTTGTCGGCCAAAAGCTACGGCAAATACTCAATGGAAGGCGGCACTACGCTCGACTTCGTAATAATGTTCGTTCCGCAGGAGGCGGCCATGCAACTTGCCGTCTCGGCCGACGCTACGCTTTGGAACTACGCCTTCGAGCGCAACGTAGTCATAACCGGCGAGCAAAACCTGTTCTCGCTGCTGCGCCTCCTGCAAATAGCGTGGACGCAACAGAGGCAGGCCGACAACCAGGAACAGGTGTTCGGACTGGCCAACTCGCTGGTGGAGCGCGTCGCCCTGTTCGTAGAACGTTTCGACAAAATAGGGCGTAACGTAGAAGCGGTGCAGGCCGCTTACGACGACGCAAAGAAGGCCATGACCGGCAACCGCGGCTTCGTCACGTCAGCGCGGAAGCTCGTAGAGATGGGAGCAAAGGAGAACCCTAGGCGCAAACTGCCGGAAGAGTAAGGCTTGTAAGCCCCTCACCAACCCTCCCGGGGGAGGAAGCATTGCTCCATCCATGTGACGTATGCGCCCAGAATCCCTTCCTCGGGAGGGTTAAGGAGGGGCTTATGTTTAACAGCATTGTAACATCTCCGTAACAGATATGAATACATTTGTCGGTACTTTTGCAACGGGTATTAAAAACAAAGTTTATGGACAACAATTACAGAATACTGGTAGTAGACGACGAACAAGACTTGTGCGAAATCCTGAAGTTCAACCTTGAGACCGACGGTTACGCCGTAGAGACGGCCAACTCGGCCGAAGAGGCTCTTGAAATGGACATCAAGAGCTTCGACCTGTTGCTGCTCGACGTGATGATGGGCGGCATGTCGGGCTTCGCCATGGCAAAGAAGCTGAAGGCAGACCCCGAGACCAGGGACATCCCCGTGGTGTTCCTGACCGCCCGCGACACGGAGAACGACACCGTGACGGGCTTCAACCTCGGTGCCGACGACTACATATCAAAGCCTTTCTCCATACGCGAGGTGCTCGTAAGGATACGCGCCGTGCTGCGCCGAACGGCCGAGCGGAACGGCGAACAGCAGTCGAACGTGTTGCGGTACCAGGGCCTTGAGCTTAACCTTGACAAGAAGACGGTGAGCATCGACGGCGAAGACGTGCCGTTCACAAAGACCGAATTCGAGATACTGCACCTGCTTCTCGACGAGAAGGGGCGCGTGTTCTCGCGCCAGGAGCTAATCGACCGCATCTGGCCGAAAGACGTGCTGGTGCTCGACCGCACAGTGGATGTCAACATAACACGCCTGCGCAAGAAAATCGGCAAGTTCTCGAAGTGCATCGTAACGCGTCTCGGCTTCGGCTATTATTTCGACGCATAGTGTATTGTTGCGGCCTTACGGTTGTACGGTTTTACGGTTATAAGGTGATACCGTACAACCGTAAAACCGTACAACCGTAAAACCTTATAACATAAGAATTATGTTCAGAACCTCCGTAGGAACACGTCTTTACGTCAGCGTGCTGGCCGTATTCATAGCATTCGCCGCGGCTTTCATAATCTTCCAGCACGCCCGGGAGCGCGAATACAAAATCAACTCGCTCAACGCGAGGCTGCAAGACTACAACTCGCGCATGATGGAGACGCTGGAATACATCGGCAACCACTCCGAGGAGACCATCGACCGCTACGTGAAAAGCCACCACATGCACGGCCTGCGCGTAACGCTGATTGAGCGCGACGGCACCGTAGTGTACGACAACATGTACAAGGACTACGCCAAGATGGACAAGCACACCAACCGGCGCGAGGTGCGCGAGGCGTTTACAGACGGCAGCGGATACGACTTCAGCCGCCTTAGTTCGACGATGGGGCAGACATATTTCTACTCGGCTACGTACGTGCCGGAGTTCGACCTCGTGCTGCGCAGCGCGCTGCCATACGACAACAGCCTGGCCGAAACGTTGCAGGCAGACCAGCACTACCTGTGGTTCTCGCTCGTGGCGATGCTCATACTCGTGCTCATTCTTTACCGCTTCGTAAGCCGCCTGGGCGACAACATAACCAAGCTGCGCCTCTTCGCCAGCCGCGCCGACCACAACGAGAGCCTCGACACGGAAGACCTTGTGGGATTTCCGGGCGACGAACTGGGCGAAATAGCCGAGCGGATAATAAAAATATACAAGCGGCTGCAACGCACAAAGGAGGAGCAGAACGTGCTGAAACGCCAGCTGACGCAGAACATAGCGCACGAGCTGAAGACGCCGGTGGCCAGCATACAGGGCTATCTTGAGACCATACTGGAGAACCCCAACGCCAACGACAAGATGAAGCAGCAATTCCTTGAACGCTGCTACGCGCAGTCGCAGCGACTCGCCTCGCTGCTGCACGACATATCTACGCTCAACCGCCTTGACGACGCTCCCGACATGGTTGACTTCGAGACGGTTGACATCAACGCCATGGTAACGGGCATCATGAAGGACACCGCCTTGCAGATGAACGAGCGCAAGATGCGCTTTGACAACCGGCTGCCGCACGGTGTCACCGTGCGCGGCAACCAGTCGCTGCTGTACAGCGTGTTCCGCAACCTTACAGACAACGCCATAGCCTACGCCGGAGAGGGCACTACTATAACCCTGACGGCGTCGCCGACGGACGGCATGTGGAGCTTCACGTTCAGCGACAACGGCGTGGGCGTGCCTTACGAGCACCTGCCGCGGCTCTTCGAGCGGTTCTACCGCGTAGACAAAGGGCGCAGCCGCAAAATGGGCGGCACGGGACTGGGGCTGGCGATTGTCAAGAACTCGGTGTTGCTGCACGGTGGGACGATAAGCGTGAACAACAACATCACGGGCGGACTGCGTTTCGAATTCACACTCAGGAAGTAGCACAGCCCTGCCCGGAGCATACGCTCCGCAACCGGCATCCAGTCCGCAAGGACGAGGCATGGCAGAAAACCGTCATCCATACGCACGGAAACGCTTACACCATCGCGGTAAAACCGCGCATCCACTTACAATCCATCACAAAACAGACTACATTTGCTTACTATACAAAATGCCGTCTTTTGCATTGCGGAAGACGGCCGACCGCAACGCCTGCGGAAGTCAGGGGCCGGACTGGCGGTTACAAATCAAAACTTTCTTTCTGACCTTTAAACATTCAAAACGCCGACACTTTGTCAACACCGAGACACCAACAACCACGACATATGCTACAAACAATATCTTTATGCCATAAAACGCGCCACCGCCACTACAACATGCCGAACATTTAAAAACAGTTTATTAACATGATTTTATTTTGCGGATATACATACTTTTATTAAATTTGTAGGCAAATCTTATTAACCATGAATCTGATACAAAACTTCGACGACCTCTTGAGCCGTCTCTCACAGATGCGCAGCCGCAAGCGCGTAGCAATGGCATGTCCTGCCGATTCGCATACAAGATACGTAGTGGAACGCGGCCTGAGCGAAGGCTTTGCCGACTTCGCACTGGTTTGCGCCGGAGAGTGCAAGCCCGAATTCGCAAGCCTGAAGGAGCAATATCCCGACCATGTGGAAGTGATGATAGAGCCTACCGCCGACGACGCCGCGCGCAAGGCGGTGGCATTGGCCAAAGAAGGAGCCGCCGACGTGCTGATGAAAGGCACTATAAACACCGACAACCTGCTGCACGCCGTGCTTGACAAGGAACACGGGCTGCTGCGCCCGGGCAGCGTGCTGAGCCACGTTACGGCCACGCACATACCGGCCTACGGCAAGCTCGTAGTGTTCGCCGACGCCGCAGTGATACCCCGGCCTACGCTGGAGCAGTTTGACGCAATCCTCGGCTACGCGGTAGGCATAAGCCGTAAAATCGGCGTTGCGTGCCCACGCGCCGCACTGGTGAACTTCACCGAGAAGGTAAGCGAGAAATTCCCCCACACCTTATATTATATGGAGCTGAAGCAGCGTGCCGCCGACGGACACTACGGCGACGTGCTCGTGGACGGCCCGATGGACGTAAAGACGGCTCTCGATGCCGAGAGCGGTCAAATCAAAGGCATCTCGTCGCCCGTAGTTGGCAACGCCGACATCCTCATATTCCCCAACATCGAATCGGGCAACGTGTTCTACAAGACCCTCACCCTATTCGCAGGCGCGGAGACGGCAGGTATGCTCTGCGGAACGACAGTGCCCGTGGTAGTGGCTTCGAGGGCCGACTCGTGCGAATCGAAGTTTTACAGCCTCGCCATGGCCTGCGTGGAATAGCGGCACACAAGCATGGCACACAATGCCCGATGCACAAGCCGGGCATGCGCCAGAGGCACCGCGTCACACGGTGAATTACGCACAAAGCCGCACGGCCATGTATCGCGAATTACGAACATTGAATGTGAATCATGAATTAAACGATATGCGAATATTAGTCATAAACCCCGGTTCTACGTCGACGAAAATCGCCGTCTACGAAGACGAAAAGCCTGTTTGGATGACCGGCGCGCACCATCATGTCAGCGAACTGGCAAAGTTCCAGCACATCAGCGACCAGTACGAATACCGCAAGGACTTCATAATGAAAAAGCTTGAAGAAGCCGGAATAGAGCTACGCTTCGACGCCGTAATAGGCCGCGGCGGCCTTACCAAGCCGCTCACCGGCGGCGTATATGCCGTTAACGAGCTGATGAAGCACGACCTGCTGCACGCCGAACGGGAGCACGCCTGTAACCTCGGCTCGCTCATAGCGGCCGAGATTGCCGACCAATGCGGCTGCCCGGCATACACAGCCGACCCCGTGGTCGTGGACGAGATGAGGCCCGAAGCACGCTACACGGGCTTCCCCGGCATAGACCGCAAGTCAATATTCCACGCACTCAACCAAAAAGCCGTGGCGCGGAGGTTTGCCGCATCGGTAGGCAAAAAGTATGAAGACATGCGCCTGATAGTAGCCCATATAGGCGGAGGAATATCGGTAGGAGCGCATGAATACGGCCGCGTGATAGACGTAAACAACGCACTCGACGGCGAAGGGCCTTTCTCGCCCGAACGCGCCGGCACCGTACCGTCGGGCCAGCTGGTAGACGTATGCTTCAGCGGAAAGTACACCAAGAAGCAGATAAAGCAGATGATAAGCGGCAAGGGAGGACTGGCGGCACTTCTGGGAGAGACAGACATGATAACCATAGACCGCAAGGCGGAAGAGGGCGAAGAGCCTTACCGCGAAGTGCTGGCGGCCATGCTCTACACCATAGCCAAGCAGATAGGCGCCATGTACGTGGCCATGACAGGGCAAGTGGAAGCCATCATACTGACCGGAGGCATAGCCCACAGCGACTACTGCATGAACCTGCTGCGCCGCCAGATTGAATATCTCGCTCCGATAGTGATTATACCAGGCGAGAACGAGATGGGGTCGCTGGCATACAACGCACTCGGCGTGCTGCGAGGCGAACTGCCCCTGCTCACCTATAAATAGGCAACGCCTTGGCGGAAGCCTTACAACCAAGAATTAAAAGTTAAGAAAACAAACACACAACAACACGTTTTTTAGAAATATTTTCTTAATTTTTAATTCTTGGTTCTTAACATCATTGCATTTCATCTGTAAAAACACATAAATACCTTTGCACAAAACTTTAAAAAGGTATTTATATGTTTGATTTACGCAACATTGTAAAAACGTGCGCGGCAGGAGCGGCATTGCTGGTTCCATCGTCGCTTTACGCCCAGAGCCATACCATCACGGGCAAAGTGACAAGCGAAAACGGCGAGCCGCTAATCGGTGTCACGGTAAGGATGAACAGCCTGAAACAAAGCGGAGTGATAACCGACATGGACGGGAAATACACCATGACGGTAAACAAAAGACCCGCAAAGACTGACTCGCTGACATTCAACTACGTAGGCTACGAAAGGAAAACTATAGCCTGGAACGGGAAGACCGAGATAAACGCGAAGCTCGGCGACGGCACGATAGAGCTTAGCAACGTCGTCGTTACCGCGCTCGGCATAAAGCGAGAAGAAAAAGGACTTGGCTTCGCCACCGAGACAGTGGACGGCTCGAAGATAACAGGCACCATGCCGAGCAACTGGTCGCTCGCCCTGCAAGGCGAGGTTGCCGGCCTCAACGTCATATCAGCAGGCGGCCCACTGTCGTCCACAAGGATTTCACTGCGAGGCGACGTGTCGCTCAACCCCAACGGAAACAACGCGCTAATCGTGGTTGACGGCGTTCCGATGTCAAGCCCTATGAACAACCCCGGAACCTCTTACGGAGCAGGAGACAACAGCGAGAACTCGGTGGACTACGGTAACGGATTCTCCGACCTCAACCCTGACGACATCGAAAGCATACAGGTACTCAAGGGCGCAAGCGCCGCCGCGCTTTACGGTTCGCGCGCGGCCAACGGCGTTATCATGGTCACCACAAAGTCGGGAGCCGACGCGGAAAAAGGCTGGGGAGTGACTTACAGCTTCAACAACACATGGGACGTGGCCGCACATTTCCCCGACTACCAGTATGAGTTCGGCCAAGGCTTGCCGTCATACATCGGCAAGGAAGGTACGGAATACGCCGGACAGCTGTACTACTCATACGGAGCTGCCGAAGACGGGAACTCAAGCACGTCGGGCACCAGCAGCGCCTACGGCCCAAGGTTTGAGGGACAAAGCTACTACCAGTACGACCCCGAGCTCGAAGGACGCGGCACGTCGCCTACGCCCTGGCGTCCTTACAGGGACAACCACTCGGGCCTTTTCCAGACAGGCTACACCATGACAAACTCCGTTGCGCTGACAGGCAAGACGGACAGAGGCAGCATGCGCGCCTCGTTCACGCACTCAAAGAACGAATGGATATTGCCGAACACCGGCTACGAGCGCATTACAGCCTCCGTATCGGCCAACCAACAACTGTCAAGAAGGATAAAACTCAACTTCAAGACTTCTTACACTTACCGCCACTCGGACAACGTCCCCACGCTTAGTTACAACAGTAATTCAATATCATACTTCCTCATATTCCAGAACCCTAACTTCAACCTTGACTGGTTCAAGCCTAAATGGTACAAGGGACAAGAGAACATCAACCAGATACGTCCGTTCAGTTCATACTTGCCAAACCCGTATGTCGTACTCTACGAGTCGGAAAACCCCTCGACAAAACACAGCGTGATATCCACCGCCTCGGCTACGGCGCAGCTTAGCAAGCACTTCGACTTCATGGTGCGTTCAGGCATACAGCTCTCCGCACAGGCGCAAGAGCAACACAGGCCGATGAGCGACAGGGTGTTCCCCAACGGCTTCTTCAAAAAACAGAACGTCATCGACTACGAAATCAACAGTGACGCTTTGCTTACTTACCATAACAGTTTCTCCAACGGCCTTAACGTCAACGCCGCCGTGGGAGGCAACATAATGTATTCCTATTATGACCTGTTGTCGGCAGCGGTAATTGGCCTCAACACTCCCGGAGTATACAGCCTGGCCAACGGAGTGTCAGACCCACAGGTGGTGACGACAATCTATAAGAAACAGGTAAACAGCCTTTACTTCACCGCCAACTTCTCATACATGAACAAACTGTTCCTTGACATCACAGGACGCAACGACTGGTCGTCTACGCTACCGAAGAACAACCGTTCGTTCTTTTACCCCTCTGTAAGCGTCAGCGGAATACTCAATGAATGGATAAGGATGCCGAAAGAGATAAGCCTTTTAAAGCTCCGCGCGTCTTGGGCGCAAGTAGGTAACGACACAGACCCGTACAAAACATCGGGATATTACGAGACAAGCCCGTTCGCAGGCTCGCTGACAACATCGCAAACACTGTTCAACGCAGACTTCAAACCCGAAATTTCAAACAACTATGAGGTTGGTTTGGATTTCCGCATGTTCAACAACCGCATAGGTCTTGACGCGACATTCTACTACAACCGAACGAAGAACCAAATACTCGACGCACCGTTCGACCCGACAACCGGTTACACCAAAGGTACCATCAACTCGGGATGCGTGCGCAACCAAGGCATCGAGCTTGTCCTCCATGCAATGCCTATAAAGACAAAGGACTGGGAATGGAACGTAACGCTTAACTGGTCGAAGAACGACAACAAGATACTTTCACTCTCGCCTGAAGCCGACGAACAGCAGGTAATAGGCTCATATGTAAGCGGCAACGTGTCGATAATCGGAACCGTTGGCGGCACTACCGGCGACCTGTGGGGCTACAAGTTGAAGCGCAACGACGCAGGACAAGTGATAATAGGCAGCGACGGTCTGCCCGAACGTACAGACGCCATAGAGTACATAGGCTGCGCATACGCTGACTGGAAAGGCGGCTTCAATACTACATTGAAGTATAAGAACTGGCGCTTCTCAATGTCATGGGACGGACAATACGGCGGACTTATCTACTCACAGTCGCACCACAAGATGATGGAACAGGGACATATAACCGAGAGCCTTAACGGCCGTCTGCCCGGAACTCCATTCTATCTCGACATCACGGACCCGTCCATAGCGCAGCAAATCACAGACGCAGGCTACACGCTGCTTGACGGAGTGTACATGATTGCACCCGGAGTCATCGACAACGGCGACGGCACTTACAGGCCGAACGACATCATTACAACCGTTGAGAAATACAACAAGGAAACTTACAGGATTGCAAACGTGGAGACAAACTCGTTCGACGCGTCATACCTTAAGCTGCGCGAGCTGCGCCTGGACTTCGACTTCCCCACCAAATGGCTCAAGAACACGTTTATCAAGAAGGCAAGCATTGGTGTATATGGCCGCAACCTCCTGTGCATAACTGATTATCCGATGTTCGACCCGGAGACAGTATCACTTGACGGAAGCACGATGGTCACAGGTGTGGAAGTCGGCACTCTGCCGAGCACACGCTCATACGGAATCAACTTCAACGTATCATTTTAACCAATATAACATAAGATGAAAAAGCTTATAAGAAATATAATGCTCATGCTCGCGGCTCCCGCACTGCTGCTTACTTCATGCCACGAGTCGTTCGACGAGCTGAACACCGACCCGACGCACATGAGCGAAGCCAACGCAGGCAGCTTTCTGCGCCCCATCATGTACGGAATGTCAACATACAATTGGAACAGGTATAATTCATGGACATTCCAGCTGATGCAGATTTGCGTATCGACAAGCTCCACGTCGGGCATCGGCTGGTATAACGCCACAGACGCGTCCGGTGACGGCACATGGACTAATTATTACTACTACCTGACCAACGCCAAGGCCATGTACAAATACGGAGAGCAGGCCGAGGACAACAACTACATGGCCGTATCGCTCACGCTTCAGGGTTGGATGTTCGAACTGCTGACCGACGCTTTCGGCGACATACCCTTTGAAGATGCCTGCAAAGGCGAAGAGGGCGTTTACCAGCCGCGCTTCGACAAGCAGCAAGACGTATATGCAAACATCATAGACATGCTCGACGAAGCAAACAGATTGTACGACACATCGAAAGGACTGCAGTTCAACAGCCAGGGCGACATGCTTTACTGCACGTCCGATGAGGACACCGAAGGCATCATGCTGTGGAAAAAGTTTGCCAACTCCCTGCGGATGAGGGCTTTGCTCCGCGTAATCGACGTGCCCGGACTTGACGCGGCGGCAAAGCTGAAAGAGATGGTTGACAACCCTGCCGAATACCCCGTGTTCGAGTCAAACGACGAGTCGGCTATGGTTTCCGTCAGCGGCGTGGCTCCCGAAGAAGCCCCTCTGGCACGCCCGTCAGACTTCACGTCATACAAGGTGTTGTCCGAATTCTTCATCAACACGCTGAAAGAATGGAATGACCCGCGCCTTGAGATTTTCGCCACTACCGCGACAAACAACGGCGTCGAGGGCTACTATGGAATGCAGAGCGGATACCAGGTACTGCCAAGCATCAACGCCTCTTACCCCAATACGGACAACCTGGCGGTGGCTCCGATGGAGCTTCAGCTGATGACTTACCCGGAAATCCTTTTCATAAAGGCCGAACTTGCACAGCGCGGAGTAATCAACGCTGACGCAAAGAGCCTATACGAGCAGGCCGTAACGGCGGCCATAGGACAATGGGGAGCAACGGTTCCGGCAGGCTATTTCGACAATCCTCTGACCGCCTATGACGGCACTTTGCAACGCATCATGGAACAGAAGTTCTACGCCCTGTTCTTCTGCGACTACCAGCAGTGGTTCGAGCACAACCGCACGGGCTATCCGGAAATACCTGTAGGGCCGGGAGTTGACAGCACGAAGAAGATGCTCACACGCTTCAAGTATCCGTCAATCCTGCAAAGGACGAACAAGGCCAACTACGACGCGGCGAAAGAATCGATGGGCGGCGACGACTTTTATATAAAACTTATATGGCAGAAATGACAACATTAAAAAGAAAGGATGTAAAGATGAAAAAGATGTTTTTATTAATCGCATTGTGCGTATCGACACTTTCCAACGCACAAGACATGGCAATGGCTACGGGCAAAGGCTTGACACCTGTCACCAACACGACGGCCGTGGCTGCGGCGGAAAGCAAGCCCGACATTGAATACACGTTCCGCACATACGGCGATATACCCGTTGCCAAGACGGCGTTCGAGGAAGAACATTACCTCGGAAACGACGTATCAAAGAAATGGAACACATTTATCGCAAACTACCGCCACGAATACTCCGTCAGCGTAGGCCTGTCAAACTCAGGCTATGAGTTCGTCAAACCGGCCGTATACAACGCCGTACAGCGCGCCAACAAATACGTGAAAAAAGCCTTGAAGAAGAACATCATTACACGCAGCGAAGCTGTAAGCACGCTGTCGCACATACTCGACTGCGCCAACGTAATCTGCTTCGAGGACGACACAAAGAAGTTCGAGGACGCCGCAAAGGCGGCCAAGAGCGGCGAGGACGTTATCAGGCTGTTCAAGAAGGTAGAGCTTGTAAGATGAAAACAACCTGCGACATGAAGATGAAAGCACTGCTGGCGCTGCTCTTGAGCACGGTGTTCATGGGCAGCGGAGTAGCCCAGGAGACGGTGTTCAACGTCTCGGGCACGGTGAAAGACACGTCCGGGCGCGGAATAGAAGGTGTCGTAGTGAACGACGGCGTGAACTTCACGCTGACCGACAAGGCCGGCCGATGGTCGCTGCGCACCGACACCATAGTGAGCAAGTTCATAAGCATATCCACGCCGTCGGCCTACCGGCTGCCTGAAAAAGACGGCATAGCCGCAGGCTTCTACACACCAGTAGGCAAGGCGGTAAGCACGGCGGGATGCGACTTTGTGTTGGAAAAGCGCGACAAGGTAGAAGAAAACTTCCACTACATCGCCATATCCGACCCACAAGTGCGCACGCAGCGCGACATGGAGCGGTGGCGCAGCGAGGCGATGAGGGACATACGCCAAACGGTGGACTCGCTGCGCAAGGGGCGCGAAGTGGTAGGCATTGCGCTCGGCGACCTTGTATTTGACAACATGCCTCTTTACTCCGACTACATCGAGTCGGTAAGGAACACGGGCATGACGATGTTCCAGTGCATAGGCAACCACGACTTCGACAAGCGCTGGCAGGACCTGCACAACATGCGCCTCGGCACTCCCGTGTACGGCGAAATGGAGTACGGCAAGCACTTCGGGCCTACGGACTACTCGTTCAACATAGGCCGCGCGCACATCATAACGATGAAGAACATCGACTACGCAGGCGGCAAGAAGTACCAGGAGCACATAACCGACCAGCAGATAGCCTGGCTTGAAAAAGACCTGAGCTACGTGCCAAAGGGCTCGCTCGTAATACTGAACATGCACGCCGCAGGCTGGAACACCGTAGGCGGCGACGGCAACATACGCAACGCCGGGCAGCTGGAAAAGGCGCTGGAGGGCTACCGTGTGCACGTGTTCTGCGGACACACCCACTTCTACGAGAACATCGAAGTGAGCGAAAACCTGTACCAGCACAACATAGGTGCAGCCTGCGGAGCATGGTGGACGGGATGGATTAACCGCTGCGGCGCGCCTAACGGCTACCTCGTCGTTGACGTTAACGGCGACGACCTGCACTGGCACTACAAGGCGACGGGCTTCCCCATGAGCCGCCAGATGACGCTTTACGCCCCCGGCGAGTTCTCGTCGCAGAAGGATTACGCCGTGGCCAACGTGTGGGACTATGACTCGAAATGCCGTGTGGAGTGGTACCAGGACGGACGCGCGATGGGCGCAATGGAGCGTTTCACGGATGTTGACGAGGGCTACAACTCGCGTTACGCCAAGCGCAAGGGCGACTCCGAGACGGCGCACCTGTTCCGCTGCAAGCCCCAAGGAGAGTATAAGGAGATACGCGTAGTGTTCACCAACCGCTTCGGCGAGCAATACTCCGACACCATAAAGCCAGAAATAGAGGTCATCGCCCACCGCGGCGGAGCGGGGCTTTACCCCGAGAACACCATCGAGGCGATGCTCAACGCCGTGAACATAGGCATACGCGACCTCGAGTTTGACCTGCACATTACGAAAGACAGCGTTGTCGTCGTATCACACGACCCATACCTCAAGGGCTACGGCGAGCAGTACCCGCTCTACGCCAACACGTATGACGCACTGGCGAAGCTGACCATCGGCGACAAGGCCGACAAGCGCTTCCCGGGGCGCAAGGACGTGGCGTGCCACATTCCTACTGTTACCGCGCTCATAGACTCTGTCGAAGCTTACTGCCACAGGCACAACCTGCCGCCGGTGAACTACACCATCGAAATAAAGTCGTCGAGCAGGAAGGACGGCACGCTGTCGCCCGACTACAAGACGTTCGCCGAGCTTTGCGTCCGCGCGCTGGCCTCGCGCAGCCTCGGCTCGCGCCTGCTGCTCCAGAGCTTCGACGTGCGCACGCTGAAATACGTGCACGAACACTGGCCCAACATACGCCTGCTGTACCTCGTGGACAAGTCGGTGGGCAGCTACGACGAGGCCATGGGCCGCCTCGGCTTCACGCCCTACGCCATAAGCCCCGACTTCCCCATGATAAACCGGGAATTCGTAAGCAAGGCCAAGGCCGACGGAATGAGGGTCATACCTTACACCGTAGACACCGAAAAGGAAGCCGTCAGGATGAAAGAGGCCGGCGTTGACGCCATCATAACCAACTACCCCGACCGCATGACTGAATGGCTTGACAGATAACTCATGGTCTTTTGCCTTCCAAAAGGCCATGTTTTACGCGCTAAAAGGCCGTCTTTTGCAACGCGAAAGACGGCCTTTCGCAAACCCCTTGACTGTCAACGGGTTACAGACGGACGGCAAAACGCCTTGCCAAGGGCGGTTTTAATATTCCGTTAAGATTTGCCCCGACGGGCTTTTACATTTCCATGTTACGACGAAAACGCGTATATTTGCAACACAAATTACAGCAAAAAGAAAAGATGAAAAGAAACTTACTGATTGCAAAAGCCATCCTGGCGGCCGTCATAGTGGCTGGCCTCGGATGCGCAAGGGGCACGGCCGCGGGCGTGGACAGGCCCAAGCTTGTTGTAGGAATAGTGGTTGACCAGATGCGCTGGGACTACCTTTACCGCTACTACGGCCTTTACGGCGATGGCGGATTCAAGCGCATGATGCGCGAAGGCTACAACTGCGAGAACACGATGATTAACTACGTGCCGACGGTTACGGCCGTAGGCCACACGTCGGTGTTCACCGGCTCGGTGCCTGCCATCCACGGCATAGCCGGCAACGACTTCCTGATGGACGGCCGCATGGTGTACTGCTGCGAGGACTCTACGGTGAGCGGCGTGGGCACCGACGGCAAGGCGGGCCGCATGTCGCCGCGCAGGCTGCTCTCTACGACCATCGCCGACGAGCTGAAAATAGCCACCGGCTTCAAGGCCAAGGTGATAGGCGTGTCGCTGAAAGACCGCGCCGCCATTCTGCCTGCCGGCCATTCGGCCGATGCCGCGTACTGGATGGACAACTCGACGGGCCGCTTCATCACGAGCACTTACTACATGAAGGAGCTACCCCGGTGGGTTGTAAGCTTCAACAAGAAGTACGGCGGACGGAGCGAAAGCGAAGTGTCATACTCTACCTACGGCAACCTCGTTACGGCGGAGATGGCAAAGGCAGCCGTAGAGGGTGAACACCTTGGCGAAGACGCGGTAACAGACATGCTCACGGTGAGCTTCTCCGTTACCGACAAAGTGGGCCACAAGGTAGCCACGCACAGCCCCGAGATACAGGAAATATATGTAGACGTTGACAAAAGGCTGGCCGACCTGTTTGCTTATCTTGACCAAAAGGTTGGCAAAGGGCAGTATCTGGCCTTCCTCACAGCCGACCACGGCGCGGCCAACAACATACTGATGTTGCAGGAACACGGCATACCGGCCGGCGGATTCGTGGCCTCGAAAGTAGCGAAAGAGCTTGACACGTACCTCAAGCAGAAGTTCGGCGCACAGAAAAGCGTAGTGATGTGCATCAGCAACTACAAGGTGTTCATCGACCACAAGGCCGTGGAGGCGATGCGGCTCGACCTCGGCGAGGTGAAGGCGGCGGCCATCGAGTGGTTGAAGCGCGACCCGCAGCTGGCCTATGTGGTAGACCTTGAGCACGCGGCCACGGCCACCCTGCCGGCAATAATCAAGGAACGCATCATCAACGGCTACCACCGCCTGCGCAGCGGAGACATACAGCTTGTGCCCAACCCAGCCAACTACGAGGTGGGCGAAGGCCCCATCGACCGCGGCACGACGCACGGCGTATGGAATCCGTACGACTCGCACATACCGTTCCTGCTCATGGGATGGGGCGTGAAGCCCGGACGCACCGACGCCAAGACCACCATCAACGACATTGCCGCCACCGTGTGCGCACTAATCCACGTGCAGATGCCCAACGGATGTATAGGCAACGCGGTGGTAAACAATTAAGAATTAAGAGCGTATTGAGTTAAGAATTAAGAGTTAAGAATTAAGAAAATATACCTCGCTGGTAATTTTCTTAATTCTTAACTCTTAATTCTTAATTAATCTTTCAACCGTAAGGTTGGTTGTCTTATCAGTAAATAAGATACATTCCGTCTCGCCTTTTTTGTGTAATTTTGCACCGTGAAACAAAACAAAAGGCAATACAATATGAAACTTATAGCAAACACCGAGTTCGGCGGAGAGCGTCCGCTCTTCGCCTCGCACGACCTTCACATCGACAACGTAACCATCCGCGAAGGCGAATCGGCCATCAAGGAGTGCAGCAACATAGTGGCTACCAACTGCCGCTTCGAGGGCAACTACCCCTTCTGGCACGTCCACGGCTTCACCATCAAGGACTGTTACTTCGCCGTGGGAGGCCGCTCCGCCCTGTGGTATTCTGACCACCTGAAGATGCAGGACACTGTAATCGACGCTCCAAAGATGTTCCGCGAGATGAACGACATCGAGATAGAGAATGTCGAGATGAACGATGCCGACGAGGTGTTCTGGCGTTGTGAGCGCATCAGCGTCAAGAACCTGAAGCTGCACGGAGGCACTTACCCCTTCATGTTCAGCACGGGTATCAGCGTAGATGGCCTCGAGAGCGACAGCAAATACGTGTTCCAGTACGTCAAGGACGTAGTCATCCGCAACGCGAAAATAACCACGAAGGACGCTTTCTGGGAAGTGGAGAACGTCACAATCTACGACTCCGAACTGAACGGAGAGTACCTTGGATGGCACTCGAAGAACCTGCGCCTCGTCAATTGCCACATCTCCGGCGAGCAGCCTCTTTGCTATGCGCACGACCTTAAGCTGGAAAACTGCACCTTCGATGCCTCCTGCGACCGCGCATTTGAATACTCTACGCTCGACGCCGACATACGCGGAGCCATCACGAACATAAAGAACCCCACCTCGGGACGCATCGTGGCAGACTCCATCGGCTCCATAACACTCGACGAAAACATCAAGGCTCCGGCCGATTGTGAAATCAAAACGAGAAACAATAAATAAAGAGAAGCCCCTCCTGACCTCCCCAACGGGGAGGAACATTGAATACTTTGCTTGAAAGGTATCTTGTTCCTCCCCGTTGGGGAGGTCAGGAGGGGCTTTCTTATTAAATGCCATGTCCGTCGCCATTGCATACTTCCTTATCTATGTAGTGTGGGGTTCCACCTACTTTTTCATCGGCCTTTGCCTGCGCGACTTGCCGCCGTTCGTGCTTGGCGCGGTGCGTTTCCTTGTGGCAGGAAGCCTGCTTTTGGCCGTCTGTTGGCTGCGCGGCGAGCGTCTGTTCAAGACAAAGCTCATATTGAAGTCTGCCGTGAGCGGCGTCATCCTGCTGTTCGTAGACCAGGCGGTCATCATGTTTGCGCAGCGGTTTGTCAACAGCAGCCTCGTCGCAATCATAGCTTCGTCGACCGCAGTGTGGATAATGCTTCTCGACGTTCCAATGTGGCGGCGCAACTTCAAGAGCCTTACCACCGTTCTGGGAGTCATATTCGGAGTGGTTGGTGTCGGCCTTTTATACGTAGAACAGCTGCTTGACGACGTGCAGACGGGTGCCCATGCCGAGTACGGAGTGCTGCTGCTCATTGGCGGATGCGTGTCGTGGGCATGCGGAACGCTCTACTCCAAGTACCGCAGTTCGGCCGAAGAAGACAGCAGCGGACTGGCCGGAGCGGCATGGCAGATGGTCGCCGCAGGCGTTGTATTTGCTGTTTGCGCCTGCACTACGGGCGGTTTCGCCGAGGTAAACGTTGCCTCCGTGTCTACGGTTACATGGTTTTCACTGGCTTACCTGATAATATTCGGCTCACTGATGGCTTACACCGCTTACGTATGGCTGCTCAAAGTGCGCCCTGCAACGGAAGTTGCCACCCACGCATACGTCAATCCCGTAGTGGCCGTTGCACTCGGGGCTGGCATCGGAGGAGAAGAAGTAACGGCGGTGCAGCTGGCCGGACTGGCCGTAATATTGCTCAGCGTGATGAGCGTTAACAGAAGAACGAAATGAACAAAAACAGTCTTTCGCCCGTAAAACCTTCCGAACGTTATGTCATTCTGGATGCTTTGAGGGGCTTTGCGCTTATCGGCATCATCCTCGCCAACTACCCGGAGTTCTCCCTTTACACGTTCAAGACGGCTGAAGAGGCCGCCGCAATGCCTACGGCTGGCATCGACCGGGTGGTAAGGTTCTTGCAATACGTGCTGGTGGACGGCAAGTTCTACACGCTGTTTTCACTCCTTTTCGGCATCGGTTTCTCCATAATCATCAGCCACGCACAAGCCAAGGGCGTGGCAGGTTTCCGCCTGTTTTACCGCCGCATGGCCGTACTTATGCTGTTCGGCTTCGTCCATCTGATGTTCATTTGGAGCGGAGACATTCTCATGTTGTACGCACTTATGGGCATGGCACTACCCTTGTTCAGGCACGCAAGCGACAAAGCGTTGCTCCACTGGGCTGCGTTCTTCCTGCTGTTGCCCGTCGCCGTCGATGCGTTCACCGAATTATCAGGTGTCAGCCTGTCAGCCCCGGCGGTGCGGGCGCAGTGGCATTACTGCCGAATGTACGGCATAACGGAGGAGAACTTCGGCTATTGGCTGCGCGATGCGGACACATATAAAGAGGTGTTTGAGTTCCTCGTGCAGGGTGCATTGGTACGAGTGCAGGAGTTTGTAGACGGCAACCGCTACTTCAAGGTGATAGGACTGTTCATCATAGGTTTCCATATCGGGCGGCGTAAGATGTACGCCGACCTTGCAGGTCACAAGGACTTGCTGCGCCGCGTGGCGCGTTTCGGCTTCATGGTTGGACTTCCCCTATCGGTGGTTTACGCCTGGAGCGCGACAAGCGGACATCCTTTCGGGCTGACAGGGCACTCCGTCCTTTACCTGACAAGCGTCTATCCTCTGGGCTTCGCATACATGGCAGGACTGTGCCTGCTGTTTCTCAAGAGCACCGACAGCAACCTGTGGCGGTGGCTGGCGGCACCGGGCAAGATGGCGTTGACCAACTATGTCGGCCAATCGGTCGCCGGAATGTTCCTCTTCTACGGCATAGGCATGGGACTTGGGGCAAGCACCGGCCTGTCAGCCACCGAGCTCATAGCCCTTGGAGTATTAATTTTGCAGACGTTGGCGAGCCGTCTTTGGCTGACTTTCTGCCAGTTCGGACCGCTTGAATGGATATGGCGTATGCTCAATTACGGGAAAACATTTTGCCTCATCAAGAAGCAAAGGGGTTAAGAATTTATCAAGAAAAGGGAAGCAGACGACCGTACTTACATCCTGACAACACGCAAGACAGACGACACCGGGCGGCATCACCGACACCGGCAAACATGCCAAGGCCTTATAGCCGTCAACCTTCACACTCTTCTTCCACCCAGTCTTCCGAGCCGCCGAACTGCTTGTCGGCGAACAGGGCGGCCAGTCCCGACACCTGCTTGAGGCGCAGCAGCTCGTCCTTGTCCATGCCTATGTTGCGCATTATCCATGCGTCAGACATGCCGGCCTTGGTCAGTTCGGCCACGATGTTGCTCATCAGCTCTACCGAGTGTGTGCCACGGGCGCGGTTGTGGCGTATAGTCGATGCCATGCGTTCTGACAAGTCTTTCTGTATCACAGATACAGGCAGCAGGCCGCGCTCCCTTTCATAAATCCTCCTTGATGTCTTCATAACCATGTAGCGGTGATAGCCGTCCACGAGTTCGTAGCGGTCTTGCGCCTTGTCGTAGTAACATACGCAGGGCATGGTGTAGCCGTCTTCCCAAATGGAAAGCTCCAGCAGCTTCATCTCGGGCGGCGCAACGACGTTAGGATTATAGTTGTTTGCCACCACCTTGTCTATCGGCACGGCGATGACTCCGTACACCGGACTTCTGTATTCATCTTCCATGTTGCAGCGATTTGTATTTTTCGAGCACGCGGTCGCGCTTTTCCTTCTCCTGTTTGGTCAGCGCAAAGCCCATGTACTTGCACGCGTGGTCGTTCTTCATTATGCAGATGCACATGCGCTTGTACGTGGGAATTTCCTTGAACTCGGGTATGTCGATATCCTCTATGTATTCCATGCGCACAGGCTTCTTGTCCGTATGGTAGGCCGTTTCTTCGCCTACGGTGAACTCTACACAGGCCTGCCGCAGCCTCTCTATGGTCTCTCCGGCGAGGCATCCGCCGCGTTCGCGCCAGAACTTTATGCTCACCTCGAGCTTGCGCAGGTAGTTGCGGCGCACGTGTCCGGGCAGCGTGTCGAGTAGGAAATACATGTACTTCTTCCACGAGAAGCCGGGCGGACACTTGATGGATTTCCACCCCATGGCCGTGGTCTTGCCGTATATTCCGGCGAAGTTGACGCCGTTCACACGCCCTACCATGCGCCCCCACATGTCAGGGTCGATGGCGCGGTAAAGGGCGAGCGACGGCAAGGCCTGCGATATGAAGGGGCTGGCCACCCGCTGCCTGCCCAGCGGCACGCCGGCCTGGAAGTACAGGTCGTACAGCCGGTTGTAGTCCCAGCCGAAGCGGCCGTAGGCCGTCCAAATGTCGGATATGCGCCAGTCGTACAAGGGGTAGGCACTGTACGAGTGGTTGTCATACTTGTGTGTCCACTTGTAATGGTACAAGTGGTTATAGTTCTTTGTGCTGTGTATTGTGCGCCAGCGGTTGTAGCTCTCCTGTGTCCGTATGCCCACGAGGGCGCAGATGTTGGAACAGCCCTTGCGGCGCATCAGCCACGGCATGAAGAGAAACTGGAAGTCATAGTCCCACAGTTCCGGGGTGAAGAAGTCGAAGTCGGCCTCGGTCAGGCAGCCTTCAGGCATGGGGCGCACCCACAGGTCGCGCTTGTCCTTCTCCCACGGCCTCCAGTAGGGTTGATACATCGACGTACACGTAGGCACCTTGAACGGAACGCAGCAGTGGTACACCTCGAGCACGTCGCGGTTGGCCGCCAGCGTGCGCGCCACGTAGTCCGTCGTGTCGCGGTACTGCACCTCGTAGTCCATGTGCATCACGCCGAGCTTGCGCCCGGGGACGTTGCGGCGTATGTAGTCTATGCACAGGTTGAGCAGTACGCCGCTGTCCTTGCCGCCGGAGAACGATACGTACACGTAGTCGAACTTGTCGAAAACCACCTTCAGCCGCCGCTGCGCGGCCTCGTAAACATCAAGCTGACGTATCATCGCCCTCAGCCCTTTCCTTCATTGCAAATGTCATCTTGTCATAGTTTTTCAGCCCGGCCACAGTCTCAAAGCCGCCACGGCGGAACACGTCCACATGCCTCTTCTGCACCATGGCCGCAAGCTCCGCGCCGCCGTCGCGCCCCTTCACCGCCGCCGCCAGCAGCAAGGCGAGCACCTCCGGGTCGTCGCCCTCGGCGTAATAATTGTCTATGAGCACACGGCACGCACTGCGCTTCAGCGGCATGAACCCCCTTGCCGTGCCGCCCTGGCACGCCACATACCACACGTATTTGTCCGAAGTCTTGAAGGGGTAACCGTTGTTCTGCCTGATTACGGCGGCATCCATCACCAGCGGGGCCACGAGTTCGTAGAGCCGCCGCTCGGTGCCGCCCAGTCGTATTATGTCCATTTAAATCATTTTTCCATGCCGCCGGCCACCTGTATGGCAGCCTCAACAGCATTGCAAAAATACATTTTTAAGGCGGTACATGCAACTTTTGCACGATAAAAAAACGGCAAACGGCATGCCGCCGGGTGCATCCGGACAAGCGTCTTGCATACAACCGTGCAACAGCCTGGCATACAGCATGTTGCGAAAGGCCGTCTTTTGACCTGCAAAAGGCGGCCTTTTGCAATGTGAAAGGCCACCTTTCGCAATGCGTTTTGCCACCTCTTGGATGCAGAAGCCTGCGCGAAGCTGTCGGACACACGTTCCAAGCAGCCCAACCCACGACACAAAAGGCAGCAAAATGGCGGCGCAGACAATACCGGCGAACCTTCCTTAAACAAAGCTGGAGCCGCCCAAACATGATGCTTGGACAGCTCCAGCCAATTGGGGGCACGGCCGTCAGCCGCACCGTATGCCGCCGACGGGCGGACAACATGTCATAAAACGTACTGCAAATGTCTCATGGGGTGTCCGCCCCAAGAGTTCTCCCCTACAAACTTGAAGCCCACACGCGTGTACAGCTTCTCGGCCTTCGGGTTGCCTGTATCTACGAGCAGGCCGACGGCAGGCAACCCCATGCCGCGCGCCTTGTCTATGGTGGCGTTGAGCAGGGCTGTCGCTATGCCCTTGCCACGGCAGTTCTCGGGCACAGCTATGCTGTCAATGTAAAGTTCGCCGGCCTGAGTCTCGTCGGGCATGGAGCTGAAGTCGCGGCCAAAGTTTTCCTTTGCGGCATCAATGAAAGCCTTGCGCAGTTCGCGCAGGCGCGCCCCGTCGTACGACACGCAGGCGCCGCACAGCCCGCCGTCCTCGTCTATCGCCACCAAGGTGTTAAGGTAGCTGTACTGCGACTTGCCTGACAATACCAACGAAGTCATCACGCGCTCGAAGTCGTCGAGCGTATGGTCAGGCCCCGTGAAGTAGCGGCAGCAGTCGTAATTCATGGCCTGCATGATGAGCCTCGCTATCGACAAGGCCTGAAAGTCTTGTGCATTCTGTATTTCCATAACCTATTATAATTTAAGTGTTAATAACTTGCCGAACTATGAACCAACAACCAAAAGTCAAGAAAAATACCCTTGCCGGTGACACGACAAGGGTATTTCTCTTAGTTAGCCTTATGCTGACTTTCAGTTCTTGGCTCTTAATCCTTGATTACTCCTTGTCTTCTTCCTTCATCGTTACGAGCACTTTGTCTATGCGCACACCGTCCATGTCAACTATTTCAAGGTTAAAGCAGTTCCAGTCGGTGCGCTCCCCGGCTTGCGGGATATGCTTCAGCTGCTCTATGATGAGGCCTGCCAGGGTGTTGTAGTCTTGCTGCTCGCTGTCGTAAAGGTCCTCCTTGTCGAAGTAAGAAAGGAAGTCGTAGAACGAGCACTGGCCGTCTACGAGCCAGCTTTCGGAGCCTTCGCGCTTTACGATTTCAGGCTCTTCGGCCACTCCGTCGATGTTGCCTACAAGGCCTTCGAGGATGTCGCGCAGGGTGACTATGCCCTGGAAGCTGCCGAACTCGTCGCAGATGAACGCCTGCGTGAGGCGTTTCTCCTTCATCTGTTCGAGTGCTTTGTACACGCTCATGTTCTCGTAGAAGTACACGGCTGGGTGCATCAGTGCCTTAAGGTTGGGCGTCTCGCCGTCAAGACGGAAGAGCAAGTCCTTCAGCAACACCACTCCGAGGATGTTGTCTATGCCGCGGTCGATAAGCGGATAGGCCTCGTAGAGGTTGTCGGTGATTACCTGCTTTATCTCCTCGTTGGTCATGCTTACGTCGAGCGTAACGACATCCGAACGGTGGGTCATGATGGAGTCTACGGTCAGGTCGCCGAGCATGAAGACGCGTTCGACGATGTCCTGCTCCACTTCCTGCACTTCGCCGTCCTCCTTGCCTTCCTGTACGATTGACTTGATGTCTTCTTCAGTCACCTTTGTCTCGGCATCCTTGACCCCGAGAAGGTTGACCATGGCTTCGGTACTTTTGGAGAGTATCCACACGAACGGCCCCGCAATGACCGACAATACGTACATGGGGCGCGCTATTACCTTTGACACGCGCTCGGCCACACTCATGCCGATGCGCTTGGGCACGAGCTCGCCGAAGACGATGGTGAGGTAAGTTACGATGATGACTATCAGGCCTTGGGCAAGGGGGTAAGCCCAACGCTCGGCCATGCCAAGGCTCTCGAACACATCGGAGAACCGCCCGGAGATGGTTGCGCCTGAATATATACCGGTCAAGATGCCTATAAGCGTTATGCCTATCTGCACCGTGGAAAGGAAGCGGTCAGGGTCGTTGGCCAGGCGCAAAGCCGTGCGCGCTCCCCTGCTGCCCTTCTTCTCGTCGTTGGATAAAGTTGTTTTTCTTGCCTGGATTACTGCTATCTCTGACATGGCAAATATGCCATTAAGCAATATCAATAGCAGAATGATAAAAATTTCGTCCATTAATGGTTACACATATTGTTTCCGGTGCAAAGATAGTGCAAGTAGAGTGAAATACAAAATAAATGCGAGTAAAACGACATTTATTTTTATTTCAGAGACGCTGCCCGTACTGTTTCACATGAGTATGGCATAATGCAAATGTAGAAAGAGATTCGCTTTTCATTTATCAGGAAGATAATTTTCCGCACCGAACGCATGCCAGTAAAAAACCGTACAAGCACGGCGGAACGTAAAACCGGCGCGGACAGGACAAACGCCTGCATTCACTTGGCCGACGGGGCATGGCATCCAATGCAACACCGGGCGGCGCACCCTGAAAGGGAACGCCGCCCGACGCGAAGATGAGAAGTACGTACGATTAACTTGCGCGCGGTCAATAGTAATGCTCCTGATAAACTTCAAAGAACATGACTCCGCCGTCCGACGTGAAGGATATCTTGTCCTCACGGGCCAACCAGCCTACAGCCAAGGCAAGCTTGACTGGCTCAAGGCCGGTCTCGCGCACAAGTTCATCCCATGAAAGCCGCCTGTTGTACAACGTCCGCCATACCAAGCCGGCATTTTCCCCGATAACAACCTTTTCCGCGTCCATAGTTACAGATTTTAAGTCAAACAGTCACATGTTTTACACATACATTGCTTTTCACGCCTACAAAATAACAAAATAAAAATTACAATCAAGCAAAAAAACGAAGAAATTTTATGTTAAAACAGAATTTTGTACACAGTTCTGTAAAAACGGGATATGCCAACCACTCTGCAAGACACGGCCAACGGGGATGCGAAAGACGGTCTTCCGCAATGTAAAAGGCCGCCTTTTGGATTGCAAAAGACGGCCTTTCACATCGTAAGCAAACACATGCGTAAACGTTACGGTTTACCGTACGCGCCACACTGTACAGGCTACAATGAAAGCAAAACAGGCTGAAAATGTAACGGTTTTACGCAAGCCTGTTGCCGGCTGCCAACAACGCGCGCCGTCAACGGGTAAGCGAGAACTTCAGGCTGAGGCCGAAGTCCTGCGTAGTCGTCGGGTAACTGCTCGACGACAGCAGCGGAGTGTTGGTCTGGCGGTCGTAATAGAAGCTCATGGTAAGCAGGCGCGAAAGCGTGTAGTCGGCAGAGAACGACAGCTTGAAAGCCGTGTTGCCGCTGCTTGCCGAGCTTGTCATCGAGGCTATGTCGCGGCATATGGATGCCTGCTTGCGGTATGACAGGTCGAGTCGCAGGTTCAGGTCGGTGTTGAAGCCGCTGCCGCGCGAGCTTGACGAGGATGACGAACGGTTGTCAGTCTGGTTGTTGCCGGAGCTTGAACGCACACGGCGGCGACGGCGGCCGCCGAACAGCTTGAAGTTGTTTATCTTGTAGCTCATGCCCACCACCCAGTCGTTGCTTACGGCCTCGTTAATCTGTATGCTCGTCATGCTCAGGCTGAGCACGCGCGTCTTGCGGTATTCCAACTTGCAGGTAAGGTTGTTGTGGAAGGTCATGTCAACGCCCAGCAGCGGCGAGAAGGCCTCGTTTATGCTCACCGTGCTCACGTTGAACATGCTGCCCGGCACGGGGTTGCCCGTGGTGGCGTCGCTGATGAAGCCCAGGCCGTTCATGTATTCCTGGAACGTGGAGTACGAGCTGTACGAGCCTACGGCATAGATGCTCTTGTAAGAGTGGTTGATGTTGAAGCTCTTGAACACGTCGCGGAACCACGGCAGCTGCACCAGTCCGCTGTAACGCAGCGTCCAGTTGGGCAGCAGGCGCGACAAGGTGGGGAATATGGAAAGCGAGTTTCCGCCCATTGACGTGTACGCCGAGAGGAACGCCGGCACCATCACGTCGGCGCTGTACTTGCTCACGGTGCCGTTGGCAGGGTCGAAGGGCTTGCCCGCCAGTGCCGTCCCGGCAGGGTAAGTGGCACCGGCATACTGCGCCTCGACGCGGCTGCGGAACGTCTCCAGCGAATTGCAGAACTTCTCGAACGTCTTTGAGCTATAACCGTTCTTCGCGTCGCCCATTCCCTCGAACGCGCTGCCGAGGCTTATCGTAGTCATGGTCAGCGTGCCGCTCTGCGTAGTGGGGTTGCCCTGATACATGTACTGTATGCTCTTCGACTTTGTTTCCGTGCGGCTGGCGTTGAGGTCTATCTTCAGGTTTTTCACCGGCTCGAGCGTCATGCGCAACTGGAAATCCTCGGTAAGGCTGGTCGTGGCCGGCGTGGCAACGCTGTCGGCCATGAGCAGCCAGCCGCGCTCGGCAGCCTTGTCGATGTAGCTGTCGCCGGCGAAACCGAAGGCGAAACCTACTCCGGGAGCCATTATGTCGCCCCCACGCTGGCCGAACATGTCGCCCACCTCGGGCATGAAGCCGGGCAGGTACATGCTGTACTGGTTGCGGTAAGAGAAGCTTACGTTGCGCACAAGCATCAGTCCGCGCGCCACGCACTGCGCCGCCTTGTACCACTTGGTGTCGTCAAGCGGAGCCTTCGGCGTAACAGTGAGCTTCACGGTGGTGGGCGTGTCAACCTCGTTGGTTATGCGTATACGGTTGTTGTCTACCTTCTTGTACTTCAGGCGGAAAGCCTTGCCGTCCTTGGTCTTCGCGCTTACAATCAGGCGTTTGCTCTTCTTGCCGTGCGAAACGACGAGCTGCGTGTCGGGCATAAGCACTATCTCCTTCTCGAAGCTGCGCTTGTTCTTCGGCAACACCTTCTTTTCCTTTTCGCCGTCCTTGTCGTCCTTGCCGTTTCTTCCTGCCGTCCTGGAGTTGCGCTGGTTGCGCCTCCTCATGTCGGGAAGGCGCGACTGCCGCGCCGACTTGTTGAAACGGTCGTTGGCTTTCTTGAGGAACGGCACATGGTTGTACAACCTCTCGAGGTTGAACGTTCCGTTGATGTTGTACTGGCGGTTCATCGTTACCGAGTTGCCGAGCGACGTCCCGTCCTCAAGCTCCGAGCCGCGTGTCCAGTTGTATGTGGCGTTGTAGTTGCCGTCGGCGTTAATCCAGTCGAAAATTGGGATTAAGTTGAGCGGCAACTGGTAAGAAGCGGATAACGTCTGGTTGTAGTCCAACGGCCTGCCGAAGTCCTTTATGCTCGTCCACACAGAGTCTTTCCACGCCGAATAGCGGTCAGGGTAAAGGTCTTTGTTCACCGGAGTGTACGGCTCTTCTATCTCAGCATTGGTCGCGCTGCTGAAATTCATGTGCAGGTTCTTTGTCAAGTCCCAGCGCACGGAGAACGCCCTATTCCACAGGAACTGCTCGCTGAAAGTAAGAGGAAGCATGTTTCCCTCCGTACTCTCCATGTCGCGCTCCTGCAATTCATAGTAGTTGCGCGTCATCTCCGTGTCGAACGTTATGTTCTGCGGCAGCCAGTTCAGCCCGAAACGCTTTAGTATGTCAAACCATTTGCTCTTGCTCTTTATCATCTTCTTGAACGGTTCAAATGGCTTGTATACGGGCGTATAGCTATAGTTCAACGCTCCGCGCCAGTTGTCTTCCTTCTCGTACACGGTGGTCTCTCCGCTCGAATAGCTGTGGCTGTGGCTGTAGCTGAACGAGAAGTTGGCAGGGTCGTAAGGCATGGGATGCCGCTTGGTCTGTATGCCTACACGCACGTTCGAGAGCGAGAAGTTGGTATTCGTGGTCTTCGTCACGGCTATGCGCTCCACCGAGTCACGCTCGTGAGTGTCGCCCATTGCGTCGAGCGACTCGTCAAGCAGCATGTCGGTGTCGAGCGGATTGTACTTCGGGCGCGTCTCTTCCTTCGTTATAGAGTAATAAAGAGGTGCGGTAACCTTGGCCTTGTCGGGGAAGAAGCGTCCAAGCTCTATGTTCGCCGTGAAGCTGTATGTCTTGTAGTCGTCCTGCGAACGCTCGGCCACGCCGTCCTCTATGCCGCCGAATCCGTCGGTAACAATCTTGCCCGTGGCGTTCAGCGAACCTACGTCTGACAGCTGCACGTTCAGCGTGCCCTGTGCCGCCCAGCCCCCGGTGTTGTTGTATTCTTTAAGCCTAAGCTCGTTGACCCACACCTCGCCCGACTTTGTTTCGCCCGAAAGGTTGCGCACACCAATCATCATCGTCTTCACTTCGCCGAGCGTAGGGTTGCCCACTATGCTGATTTTGTTGTTCGGTTTGTCCTCGTCGTAAGCGGTATAAGCGCTGCTGAACGATGCGAGCCCTTGTGACTTGGCCGTGTTGCGGGCCTTCTTCAGGTCGGTGAATACGCTCAGCGGTATGTCGAGCATGTTCTCCTCGGGCCACACCATGCGTGCGTCCTCTACCGAATAACGGCTGTAATTACCGGGAGCGGTGAGCTTCAATGGGATTTCGTACTCATAATAATTGCTCCGGTAGTCGCTTCCCAGGCGGACAAACACGGCCAGCTGGTTGTCTGTAAGGTTTGTAGTGTTCTGTTCGAAGGCGTTGGCGTGTACAAACATCTCGAGCCGTTTGTACTGGCGCAGGTCGAGCGTGGTGTTCTTGTAGACGGCCTTCGCCTCGTTAGTGGAGAAGTTGTTGACCGTAAAACTCAATGCCTGCTCGTTCTCTTCGGCCAGCTGCGGCTGCGTAGGGTCTTGCTCGCGGGTGATGCCCGGCGGCAAGATGTAGTTCACGGGGCTCTTGTCGTTGTTCTCCTCGATGTTCACCGCACTGACAGACATGCTTCCGCTTTCGTGCGAGGTGTTGTCAAGCGGCTGCTCATATGCACGCCACTCGCCGCGCACAAGGTCCAAAGTAGCGAAGCGGAGGACTATCGGTTTCTGGAAATCGGTGAGGAACATCCGCATGAAACGGATTGAAGAGAAGTCGTTTATGGAGCCGACGCGCGTCTCGAAGTCGTCCAGCGGTATGCGGAACTGGTACCAAGTGGCGTGACCCGGCTGTCCGTTGCGCAGCGTAGGAGAAGTCTCACGCTTGTCAACGATGAAGTTCCGCCCTACGACAAAGTCTTCCGGGCGCATGGATATGCGGTACTGGTAGTAGTTTTCGTACTCGTTGAGGGTGTAATCCTGGTTTATGTCCTCCACGTCGGGCGTGGTCTTGTACGACGTATCGTAGCTTTCCGTGCGGTTGTTGCTGTCAGGCGAGTTGCCTTGCGGATTGTTTATGCGCTTGTATCGGTACAGGATTGGAGCTTCGATGCGGTCGAAGTCCGAGCCGCGGAAATAGTGGTAGTCGTCATTTGCAGGGTCGTTCATTATTGAATCGAGCTGCGCCGGCGACACACGTCCTTGTATTGCAGACAGGAATTCCTGGTAAGGGCCGAACTCACGCTCCTCCGCATCGGTCAAGCCATTATAGCCGACGTCCTGCAACTCACGGGAACCGTCGGTCGTGGCGAAGGCGTATGTCACGGTGGCTTGTGTCGGGATTTTGCCCCATTGAGTGGTAGTGAAGCTCTGCGAGCCGTCCACAGGCATTCCGCTTTCGTAGAACTTGCGGCCATCACGCAGTATGTCCTCGCTCACTTCGCCAAGGTTTATGTACAAGTCGCCGCCGTATTGATTGGCGTCAGGCTGCTCGTTGGAATAGATGAACGGGTCAAGCAGCCAAAATTCGATGTACTCTATGTTGGCCGTCTCGAAGTCGCTGGTGTCCAGCTTGCGCATCATTCCGCCCCAGCGGCGTTGCGGATTAGGCAGCGTTCCGTCGTAATTCAGCCCTGGGTCGAAGTTGTACGGGCCGCGTTCGTCGGGATAATATGCAAGGTTAAGTATCGGAAGCGTGGACGTAACGCTGTTGTAAGAGTTGTTGCCGCGGTTGGGGAAGAGTTCCCTGATTGGCACCTCGCGCACATAATAATTGCTAAGCTGGTCAAGGTCGCTCTTTATATGGGCGGGCGTCAAGGACGAGCTGCGGCGCGTAAACAACGGGTCAATGTTGTACCAGGCCAGCAACGCACGGTTGTAACCGCTCTGCAAGGTTGTCTTGTCACTTTGTTCGGGAAACATCGAGGGTACGCTCGACAAAATCCAGGACGTAGGAACAGATACATCTATGGCGTTTTTCGTATTCTCGAAGTCATCAATGTACGAAGCATTGTCCTGCACACCGCCTGCCTGTCCGGCTATGAGCTGGGCGAATTCGCCTGTGAATGAAATCTGCGAAGGCTGCGTACAGTGCAGGAAAGGCAGCTTGTCGAGCATGTTGGTGAGCCACTGGCTCTCGTGCTTCCAGTTGATATTAAGTCCCCAAAGGGTGTTGTTCAACGGCTCGGAGCCCATGGAAACCTTGGTTGTCAACGCCTGTTCGGACAGATGCTGGATTGTACCGCTAAGCTGGAAATTCTTTGAGAAGTCATATTGCCAGTTCAGTCCGAGAAAGGTCTTGCGCTCCTGGGCATAGTCCGTGTTGCTCTCGAACGAGGCGTTGACAGACGTTCCCGCGTCGATAAGGCTCTGGTTAAGGATTGTAACCTCACCAGAAGAGTAGTCAACGGTATAGTCCGAGCCTTCGGTGAGCGTCACTCCGCCTGCGGTCACCACCACGGAGCCTTGCGGAATGTTGTATGCACCGAGCGAAATGACGTTTGCCAGCGTGCCGCGGAACTGTCCGCTTATCATGTACTTGTTCTTTTCGGCTATCTGCTTGGCGATGGTCTTGGTCGAGTCGTACAGCTCCGTGTAGCTGTACCGGCTCGCCACGTCGGGCGCAACGCCGCGGCTTGTCAGCGCGGTGTACATGTATTCGCCGAAAGGTTCGGCCTTTGGGAAAAACACGCGGCCGTTGCTAACCGTGTAACCGTCAACGTAGTCGAAGTAGCCGTTGCTGTTAGCCTTGTTGTTATTGTCCAGACGGTCGGCTCCGATGAGGCGGATGATAGGCTGGTCCTTGACCTGCTGCTCGGGTATATAAGAAAGGTAGACACCCGTAGTGTCGCTCTGGAACTTCACGTCGAGGCGAAATTTCTCTTTCTCCACCGACGATGCAAGGTAGTAGACGTTCTTCATCATCAGGTCCCAGTTGCCCTGCTGGGGGTTGTTGCTGGTGTTCTTGAGCGACTTTACGAAAAGAGCCTGGCCCACGTCCTGTATGTCTGATGCGAACTCGCCCACCTGGTAGGTCACTCCGCCATAAGTATATTCGTATGCAACGGCGATTACCTGGTCGGTCTGCAACGACGTGCGCAGCGACACGTAGCCCAAAGCCGTGTTGACGGTATACTCCGAACTGTTGAGCAGGCGCGCGCTTTCAAGCTTCTCATAGTCAACTCCGCCGACGAAGCCGGGCACGGCGTCGAGCACGGACGACGTCTGGTTGATGTCGCGTGCCGCCGCATATGATGTCACCATGGCGTTGTACTCGCTGTTGGCCGAGTTCGACGGCACGGGCTGTCCCGTCACTCCCCACATCGGGTTGCTTACCGTCTGGTTCTCGCCGAGGTCGGTCAGGGCGACGATGTCGCGCGAGTTGGTAGTGTTTCCGGTCTTGTTGGTGACCCAAATCTCCACGCGGTTGATGGTGATTCCAGTCATTACGTTGGGCAGGCGCGACATTCCTTCGTCATACCTGTCGCGGAAATAGCGCGAAAGGAAGAAGTGGCGGTTCTCCTCGTAGTCGGTTACGTCGAACTCGAAAGACGTAAACTGCGTGCCCCCCTTGGACGACACACTCTTCGACGAAGACTTCTTCTGCGACACTACGGTCTGTAACGACAGCTTGCCGAACTGCAAGTCTGTGCGTATGCCGAACAATGACGACGCTCCGTTTACCAGCGACGAGTTGCTGGGGAACGACACGTTGCCGCCCTCTACGAGCTTTATTATTTCGTCCTCCTTGCCTTCGTACTTGAGCTTGAGGTTCTGCGAGTCGAAGTCGAACGTCGCGTCGGTGTTGTAGTTGAGGTTCATGTTGACCTTGTCGCCCACCTTTCCGTTGACGCTAAGGTTGATTTTCTCGTCGAAGTCGAGCGTGGTGGTCTTACGGTTGCGTATGGGCAGCGAGGGGTTGTCGATGTTTTTCAGCGTGGCTCCGAACTTCAGCTCGGCCGTTCCCTGCGTCTTTATGCGCACGCCGCCGGGTCCGAAGATTTTTTCCGCCGGCCCGAGGTCGAAGTGCATGTCGGTAAACGAGAACTTGTCCTTGCCTCCTTCCTTAATCAGAGTGTCGTTCTTCTGGCGGAAAAAGCGGTCGAACTCGCGCTTCTCGCTCCATTTTCGGTACTCTTGGGGTGTCATCACGATGGGCGTTGACAGGTAGCCGTCGCCCATCTTCGAGCCTATGAAGTAGCGGTCGAGCGAATCGTTGTACTCTACTTCCTGCTTTATGTTGTCGGGTAAGGTCAAGTCGGCGGCCTGCTTGTCAAGGTCGTCATCCGTTATCGGCGTTATGCGCTGTATTTTCCAGCGCGGATGCAGCAGCGAGTCGGGTATGGTGTCATCCTCGACCATGATTACGGGGCTTACTACGGTTACCCTCCGGGCCGTGTCCTGACGGCTACCCTGCCCCGCCCCGGCCTGTTGCGGGCGCGCGCGCCGCGTCCTGTCGTCTTGCTGATAAGGCACGGTGAAGGCATAGCTTGCCGCGCTAACGGCAAACAACACCAGCAGAATTCCGTACAAGATTTTCCTCATCAGCAAAACTTAACTTAATGAATAATGTATAATGAATGATGAAAAATCAGGCTTGCGCCTTGTCATGACATGCTAATCAATTGCACAACAGCACACTATTTTTCATTACTCATTTTTCATTACTCATTTTCATACTTACTTTATCTGTTTCAGCGCGAGCTTCACTACCTGCTCAACGGGCAGCGAAGGCTGCTCCTTCAATATGGCGGTGACCACCTTCGCCGACGGTGCCGGGGCAAAGCCGAGCATCGTGAGCGCACCAACGGCCTCGTCCCTTACCTCCTTGTCCACCTGCGGCTGCGGCTCTCCGGCCTGCACGGGCTGCTCTCCTACAATGCCGAGGGCGGCAATCTTGTCGCGCAGGTCTACTATTATGCGCTGCGCCGTGCGCAGGCCTATGCCCTTGACGGTCTTCAGGATTTTCTCGTTACCTGTCGAGATGACGGCGCACAGCTCGGCAGGCGTCATCTCGGAGAGTATCATGCGCGCCGTGTTGGCACCCACCCCGGACACCGTAATGAGCAGGAGGAACATTTCCCTCTCCTGCTTCGAGGCGAATCCGTACAGCGTGTAAGCGTCTTCGCGTATGGCCTCGAACACATACAGGCGCACGTCCTTCTTGCCCTGTATGGCCGTGTATGTGTTGAGCGTGATGCTAAGCCCGTAGCCAACGCCGGCCGCCTCTACCACGGCATAGGCCGGAGTAAGCTCGGCAAGTTCGCCCTTTATGTATTCTATCATTTCAAAACAAAAATTAATTATCCTTGACTTAAAACGCACAACGCGCGCTTTTATTGCACAAGCCATGGCTTTTTGTCTTGCAAAAGGCCGTCTTTCGGCAACTAAAAGGCCGTCGATTGCAACATGAAAGGCCGCCTTTCGCAACGCAAAAGGCGGCCTTTCACCAAGTTATTGATTATCAAAGACTTACCACGCCACGCTCATGCCGACGTTGATGCTCGCGTTCGAGCTAAGCGGTATGAACTCCTTGCTCGTCTTGCCGAGCAGATGGTCCATGCCTACGAAAAGGTTGTAGCCCTTGGGATGGATGTTGAGCACCCAGCCCATGCTCGTCGTAAAGCTGTTTACGGCCAGGTTGACGCCTCCGTCGAGCCACTTCAGGGGCTTCCAGTTGGCGCTCAGGCGGCCTTCCGTCCACGTATAAGCACCCTTTATGCGCGTGCTGCTAAGCAGGCCGAACGTCAGCTTTCGGTACACCGGCAGGTTGTATTCCGCCCCGAAATTGAACGTTGCGCCTATGCCGGTAGTACGTCCGCCCTGGTTGCCGTTGTCCTTCAGGTTGATGAAGTCGGCGATTTGGTCGCCGTACTTGTCCGACTGGTCGTCCATCGACACGCCGTCGCCGTCGTTGACGGATATGTCGTGGAAGCCGTCAAACTCGAACCTGTCGGCCCCGTTGACAGCCTGCGCGTTCTCGCTCCAGCTGATGAAGCCGAGGTCGAGCACCGACGCGCTAACACGCCAGTCGTCGTCGATTTGGTATACGGCGCCGAGGTCTACGGCCATACCGAAGCCGCCGAGGCCGAAGCCGTCAACGTCAACGTCGTCAATCTTCTCGTATTCGCCCTTGTCAGGGTCGTTGTACTCCTCCATCTTGCTCTTGTACATAAAACCCTTCAGCGACACGTCGGCCGTCGCCTTGCCAGACACCGTCCACTTGTCACCGGCCGCAAGGTCGGCCCTTACGTCCTGCATCTTCAGGTCGGCACGGCCAAGTCCGAAGAGGAACTTCAGCTTGGCACCCACGCGCAGACGGTCGTTTACTTGGCGCGAGTGGCCCAGCGCCAGCTCGGCATACGACATTGCGTGGGCGTTGATGTCGCCTATGTCGTAGGTCTTGTTGCCCGTGTTCCTTGCAAACTCGAACAGTTCATAGGGCAGCGACACGCCGAACGCCGTCTTGGAGTTTATCTCAATGGTGTTATATCCGCCGAACGCCTTAAAGCCTGCGGACAATATCGCCAACCCTACGTCGCCCATTATGCGGTTGCTTCCCTTGCTGAAGCCGTCGAGCGCGGCGCTGTTTGATATGTAGGGGTTCATGAATGTGGTCAGCCTCTTGCCGCTTTCGTGCGGATACATGGGGTTGTCCATGACCACGTCCTTGTACCCGAAGTTGCCGTGCAGGTTGACACTGATGTTGCCCAAGGCCGGTATGGAGAAGTAGTTTTGCTCGTTGCCGAAGGCCGGGTTCATGTCATGGCGGAACTTGTAGTCGTCGGTAAAGTAGGCCGAATTAAGTCCCTGGGCCGCCGCTACGCCAGCAGCGGCGAGCATCATGAGGGCGGCGGCACACCTTATATATATATGTTTCATTGCAGTTGTTCGGTTTTCGTGTTAGTTGAAGTCGCCTATTATTTTTCCTTTCAGCGTCACCTTGATGTCTTTGGCGACAAGCGAATGCTTCCTGGCGTTGAGCGTCTTGCCCACAACGGGGTTCTGCCCGTCGGCCGAAGCGGCGGCCTCTATGTGGAACGCAAGGCCGTCAAGCCTCTTGAAAGCACCCTTGCCCGTCTGCTTCAGCTCGACAGATAGAGGCGTCTCGACAGGTGTCTCGCCGTCGGCCGACGCCAGCACGGCGGTGCTCACGCTTACGGCTATTTCGTCGCCGCCCATCTCGTTGCCGTCAATGTCAATGGCCTTGACGTCCACCGTGAGATAAGCCGGTACGCGGTTCTCCACCGTTGTGCTCAAGCTCAGGCCCGCACCGTCGGCCAGTTCGAAGTCTTCAATGTCGTCATGCCAGCCGTCAAGTGTGTCATTGTAGACTATTCTCGCGCCCTTGTCAAACATTATCGGAGCCTCGATTGAGTAGCGCGGCTGTACCGTATAGTCACGGTCGAACTCGAAGTAGCCGTCATGCGAGTCGTCTGCAAAGGCCTCTGCGTTGAACGTCACGCGGTCGGGCACGGTCTTGATGAGGTCGGAAAGATTGTCTACACGCACCACTTCGGTATAAGCCGAAGCGTCAACGTCGTCCGGCCTGCGGCAGATGCAAACATTCGACACACCCGAAGGGCTGATGCCAAACTGCGGCACGGTCACCTCGGCCAGCATCTGTCCGTCCTTGTAAGAGCGTATCACGCCGCTTACCTTGCCGCCTACGGGCATGTCGCTGCTTATGGTCAGTATGACCTGCGGATTGTAAAGGTCTACGCACACGCGGCCGTCCTCCAGGAAGTCGGGCGTGCCGGCCACTTCCACCTCGCCGAGACTTTCAATGTTAATCTCGGGATTGAACCGCCCTGAAGCGCTCGTAACAATGACGTCGCCCATCTGCATGGAGCTTGTAAGGCGGCTGCCGTCTACGTCTGGAGCCGCCGACGCCGTGGCCTTTACGTCAACGAGGATGTCGCCACTCATGTCTACCACGCCGTCCTTGACGGTCACCACGCCGTTGACCTGCTTGTCCTCGGCGAAGTCGAGCCCCGTAATGGTCACATCGGCGGTAAACGGGCTGCCCGTAGGTACGTTCTGGTAGACGAGCGTATGGCCGTCGGCCGCCACCTCGGCATTGCTTGTTTCCATGTATGACGGCAGCGTTACGGCCAGCCTTTCGACAACAGGCACGGCGGCCTGCAACGCGCTTGGGAAGTTTACCGTGAACGAAAGCCTGCCGCTTACGTCAACATGCTTGAGCATCTTGACCTCGTTGGGCGCATCGCCACTGTACGTGAACGACTGCGCCTTGCCGTCGGCTGTGATGTCAAATGAGCCTCCGCCTGCGGCCTGGACAGCTTTCACGATTATCTCGCCCTCCAAAGGCGCGCCGTCCTGGCTCACCACGAACGAGGCTATGCGCGGACGGGTGGGAGCCACGTCGCCGCCTTCCTGGCTGAATACATAGTCGCCGTTTTCAGCTACAGCCACGCATTCCGAACCGTCAAGCTCGAGAACATCCTCCAGCTTGATGACGCTGGTCGAGCTTACAGGCAACGTAAGGCCGTCGCCCCCGATGCCGACCGTCATGTCAACGTCGTCGAAATCATAGTTGTCGTCCTGACAACTACTCAATGCAAGCACTCCCGCCATTGCGAGGCAAGGCAGAAGGCTTGTCTTGAAACAAAAAACTTTCATTAGTCGATTATATATATGTTAAATGTTGGTTTCACATCCAGCGCACTACAAAAAACGTCGCTGCAAATTTTTTTGACATGCAAAATTATATAAAACACACAGAAAACGACATTACAAATATGTTAAGTTCTGCTAAAAATGCTATTTTGTATAAATAAGGTTTACACACCGACATGAAAACAGCCACCATCCGGGCGTGCCCTGTAGGCCGACCGGATGGTGGCGCATTAAATAGAGATTGACTTTTAAGCCATGAGAATATATAATTTATGTTGGTTTTCTACGCAACGCAACAGGTTTCACACCGCATGTCTGCACACACCGCACCGCACGCAGGCGGACTACAAGATAAGGGCGAAACGCTATTGCGCTGCAAATTTATATAAACATCTTAAAATTACCCCCCCCCGAAAGCTAATTAATGTTAAACGCACGATTGTTGCACCGGTAACAGCCGCCTGGAATACGCCCCAAGGCAAGCCGTCTTGCAAAAGACGGCCTTTTACATCGCGAAAGGCCACCTTTTAACGTGCGAAAGACGGCCTTTTGCCGCCTAAAAGACCGTCTTTTGCAAAATGCTCGGTTTTGCAATATATTTTAATTTTCTGCCACAAATATTTGCAAGAACAATAATTCTTTAATATATTTGCCAAGAAAAGCCTGACACTTTGCATGAAAAGCGATTTATGCGGCTTGCAGGCGCAGTCACATTATTTTTCACTAAAACCTTTAAATTATGATGAAACATCGACTAACCACGGCCATTGCCGCTGCGGCAATGTTGTTGTTCGGCGGATTGCCGGCCTTCTCCCAAGGCTACGTAACAACAGTCCCGTTCACTGAAACGTTCGACGACGACACCCACTACACCGAGGGCGGAACGATGCCCGACGGCTGGGCTGTCAGCGCGACGGAAGGCGACAAAGGCTTCGCACGCGCCGAACGCTATGACAACTATCCTTATGTCGAACCTTATTCAGGCGAATATTACATCTCAAGCACCGCTACGTACAACCCCAGGGCTGACGCAATCTTCACCCCGATGTTGGCACTTGCCGGAGGCGAAGAGTACACCATATCTTTCTACATCTGCTATTTTGACAACTACGGACAGAGCCGCAAGCCGTTCTACCAGCTCACCGCAGGCAACGGGCAGACCGTAGCCGACCAGACTATCACCATTACGGAGAAAGTGGAAGTAAGCAATACGGAATGGCAGAAAGTGGAAGCCAAGTTCACACCGACAGAGGACGGCGAGTACAGCATCGCGCTGCAAGTGACATCAAACATAAGCTGGACAGGCATAATCAGCGTTGACGACTTCACCGTAGACGGCAAGGGCGGCACCACCGAGCCGCCGTCAGAACTGTGGGAAGCGTCGATACCATACGCCGAGAACTTTGACGACGCCGAGCATTACGACGGCAAGGGCTACCTGCCCAACGGCTGGTTCTCAAGCGGCGAAGACCCGTTCGTTACGGCCAACAGCGACGACGTGCCGGCCGTTTCAGGACTTTATTATATGGTATCGCCCTCATCAATCCTTACCGGCCGCCGCGACATAGCTTACTCTCCGCTGCTCGAAATGGAGGCAGGACAGAAATACCGCCTGTCATTCTACCTCAACATGCCCGGCGGCGAATCGACACCGGCCTTCAAGCTAACCGTAGGCCAGGACCAGGCCGCAGACATGCAGGAGACCGTATTGAAGGAAGTGAACAGGGTAACCGACGGCTGGGAGCGCATCGACGTCACATTCACGCCGGAGACGACAGCCGAATACAGCTTCGCATTCTGGGCCGTTTCACCCGAACCTTGGGCAGGACTTGTATGCGTTGACAACTTCAGGCTGAGCAAGGCCAACGAGATATTCCCGCCCGAGACAGGCTTTGAAATCGGCAACACGCTGTACTCCGTAATATCTTACCAGCCCGTATTGTTCCCCAACCAGACGGTCCAGATGGTCAACACAACCGACGATGCAAACAGCTACACATGGAGCGTTACAGGAGGAGAGGCCACGATATCCGACCCGACTGCAGTCAACCCGACCATCACCTTCAAGGAAACAGCAGACTATACAATCACGCTTACGGCAGAAAACGAAGGCGGAACGAAAGAGACTTCAAGACGTTTCAGCCCCACATTCCCCGAGAAAGACGCTACAGACGCATTGCAGACGACAACCGACACAGACTACATGTACGACCAGACCAACGTGCCGGCATTCCTCGAGGACGGTACAGTGGTTGACGATTACACATACAGCGTACACCAGAACTACGTAGTGGGCGTCAATCCTTACTACCGCGCGTTCGCCGAGCGTTTCGAGATTCCGTCGGATTGCGAACTTACATTGACCGCCATCAATTTCTACTCGATGGAATATTTCCTGTTCGACCAGACACTTGGAATATACGACCCCGATACCGGCGAATTCCTCGGCAACAGCAGCTTCGACAAAGGAAAGAAGCTCAAGGTTGTGATATATCCCGAAAAAGACGGCAAGCCGGATGTCACCAACCCTGTTTACACCAAGGAAGGAGAAATCAGCGAGATGATTCTTGACGACTATTATCCTGTACGTGAAAACGTCCAGTTCGACGACGCGGAGGAGCCCGTAACCGTCAAAGGAACATTCTACGTAGCCCTCGAGTTCGACGAACTTACGCTCGAACCGTACAGCGACCAGACTCTCTCACGCTCTTACGTAGGCCTTGCGACCAGCGTACACTCCAACGGACAGACCACCTTGTGGGTCAAGCCGGAGAAAGCCATCCCCGGAAGCCAGTTTGAACAAAGCGGCAAACTCGGCGAATACGTCCGTGCGGACGAGTTCTCACAAGAGCTGGCAGGCTACAGCTTCGGCGTAATGCCGTGGGTTGTTTACGGCGAATCTTGCGTATCTACCGGCATCGGTGAAAACGTAGTAAGCGACAACACGTTCAAGCTCTACGCCTCACTCGACAGCGACAACTTCAAGGTTGTAGGCATACAGCCGGGCGACAACGTACAGGTTTACTCGGCAAACGGCGCCCTCGTATTCAACAAGAAGGCTTCGGGCAGCGACATGTTCATACCGGCAAGCGGCTGGACAAAGGGCATTTACATCATTTCCGTAAACGGACAATCTGTAAAAGTTGTAAGATAAGCGCGACAAGACACACTGACCTTAATCGAGAAACAGATGAAACAGCTAATAAAACTGTCATTAGCCATCTGCCTGATTAGTTTCTTTTGGATGCCGGTACAAGCCGTACCGGCATTTCCAAAAGAAATTTCTTATACTCAGCCGGATGGAACCATCGTGAAGTACAGGCTCCGTGGCGACGAGAAACGCCACTGGATGGAGTCCGCCGAAGGCTATCTGCTCAAGCGTGCGGACGACGGTTACCTGATGTATGCCGTGAAAGACGGCGACAAACTGAAGGCTTCAACCGTGACATACCGCGGCAACGACACCGCAGCCAAAGCCAAGGCGCAGCTTGTAAAGCGGCAGGATGTCAGCGCAAAGGCCCTCTTGGCGGGTGACCCCACCCTGTCGATTGGCAGCACATTCCCAACAACGGGAAAGCGGAAGCTGCTGATGCTGCTCGTAAACTACGCCGACACGAAGCCTACCATAGACGCTTCCGAATTCGACAAGATGATGAACCAGGAAAACTACGACGGAACGGGATGCTTCCGTGACTACTTCCTGCAAAACTCATACGGCCAGCTTGACATAGAGACTACGGTCGTTGGCTGGATTCAACTGCCGTCAAACAAATACACGTACAGCACGGAGGACATGACGCAGCTCATCTCCGACGCGGTGAGGATGATTGACGGCGAGGTGGACTTCACCCAGTTTGACAACAACGGCGACGGCGTGCTCGACGGCCTTTCGATAATACACCAAGGCACGGGAGCCGAGGTTACGGGCAGTTCGAGCGACATATGGTCGCACAGCGGAGGACTGCTTGCCGACATCTACGCCGACGGAATAAAGCTCGACACATATACCATACAGCCCGAACTGCTGGACTACCCCACCCCGACACAGAAGATTACGGTGGGCGTATTCTGCCACGAGTTCGGCCACAACCTCGGTGCTCCCGACTTCTACGACGTCGATTACGAGCAGAGCGGAGGAATGTTCGAGGGCACAGGGGCGTGGGACCTCATGTCGGGCGGCATCTGGAATGAGTACCAACAGCCGGGAGACTCGCCGTCGCACATCAACATGTGGCAGAAGATGCAGTTCGGATGGGTGACACCGAAATACCTCACCGAGACATGCACCGTAAGCGACATGCCGGCGGCTTCAGACGAAGCGGCGGGCTACATCGCCCCGACAATGCGTGAGGGCGACTACTTCGTCATCGAGAACAGGACCCGCACGGGCTTCGACCGCGCGCTGCCGGGCGAAGGCCTCATCATCTACCACGCCGACGAAGAGCGTCTTAGGGAGAGAATGGGCATGAACTCCGTCAACGCCGACTACAGGCAAGGGCTTTACACCGTGTGCGCATCGGCCGACGGAGACCCCGGCACTACGCCGCTGTCTTACGGCGACATCAACAGCGCGGGGGCGCCGTTCCCCGGCGAGGAGGGCGTTACCGAATTCTCTGACGCCACGCTGCCTTCAACGCATTCAAACGACGGGAAGTTCGCCTACTTCTCGCTTACAGGCATGAAGGCCGACGGCACGGCGTCGTTCAACTTCGTCAAGGCCGAAGCACCTGCCACGGTCAAGAACCTTACGGCCACGGCACGACGCGGCATAGTGACCGTATCATGGGAAGCCCCCGACGAGGAAGGAGTCAAGGCGTACAGGGTGTTCCGCGGAGACGAGCTAATAAAGGAGACCGAAGAGCTGCAATACGTAGACAACGGACTGACATCGACCACCGCGACATACAAGGTCGATGTGGAATATGACAACGGCCTGTATTCGCCTTTCGCTCAAAGCTCGGTCAGAGTGCCTGAGAACAAGATTACGAAAGTAAGCAAATCGGTCAACGGGCATGAAGTGACGCTGACATGGGAGCTGAACACAACGCTGACACGCATGAACCCCGACATCGACGCCGCCAGTCAGTCGGCCGTAATATCGAGCGTAAGCGGCGGCAGCATGGACATCGCGCAGCGATTCAACGCAAAAGACCTGGCAACATACAACGGCTACACCATAACGTCGCTGGAGTTCCTGCCGTTCAGCTCGCAGCGCGAAGTAAGCTACAAGCTGCGCGTATACAGGGCCGAGGCGGGAGGCACGCCCGAAGTGATAAGCGAGCGCGACGCGTCGGAATACGGCTCGGGCCAATGGCGCACGCTTAAGCTTAAGGAGCCGGTGGCCATCGAGCCCGGCTACGACTACTACATAGGCTTCGCCGCCGAGAGCACAATGGGCTACGTTCCGCTGCTCTACGACGGAACCACCTACGACCCCGGACTGGGCAACCTCGTGCTCATCGACAGCGAATGGCGCAGCGACCTGCTCGCCGGCAACGTATTCATAAGGGCCGAGCTTGAACCTTACACGCCGACGGCGAGCGACTTCACTCCGGGCGAAAGCCCCGTGTTCAACCCCGACTACGACCCTATGGCAGACGCGGCATACCCTCTCGGATTCAACGTCTACCGCGACAACGAGCCGATAGGCTTCACTTCGACGGGCATATTCATCGACGGCAACGTGGCCGAAGGCAGCCACACTTACGGCATTGTATCGCTGTATGAGGGAGAAAACGAGTCGAAAGTAATCAGCACAACGGTCAACATCACCGGCACGGGCATAACCGAGACCGGCGCCGAGAGCGGCGTCAGGGTATATGCCGACGGCACGACGATACACATAACCACCGCCAACAGCGGCGAGACCGACATCTGCTCGGCCGACGGAAAGATTGCAGCCAAAGGCGTAAGGACAACCGCAGGCGGCAACGCACAGGTCAACGTAGGCGCGGCCGGAATGTACATAGTGAAAGTGAAATCGGCCGACCGCACATTCATACACAAGGTTATCGTAAAATAACCGCGACAACTTACAATCTTAAAGGTGGCCTTTCGTAACTCGAAAGGCCACCTTTTGCATTGTCAAAGACGGCCTTTCGCCACGCTATTTGCCGTCTTTCAGAGAACGGCACCGGCACGCTTGCAATCCGTTACATTTACCGCCGGAAAACAAACAAACCGCAACATTCGCACATTTTTTACATTTCTTATATCACAGTGATGCTGCAATTACCTGCGAACTTATTAACTTTGCACTCCTAAAAACAAGAATACACTAAAACATTTACGCAAACATGAAGAAAATCAGAGCGGCCGTAGTAGGCTACGGCAACATAGGCAAGTTTACGGTAGAGGCTCTTGAAGCCGCTCCCGACTTTGAAATAGCAGGAATAGTAAGGCGCAACGGGGCGGCCGACAAGCCAGCCGAACTGGCGCAGTACGACGTGGTGAAGGACATAACCGAGCTGAAGGACGTCGATGTGGCCATCCTCGCCACCCCTACGCGCAGCTGCGAGGAGTACGCATCAAAAATACTGCCGCTGGGCATCAACACCGTTGACAGCTACGACATACACACAGGCATAGCCCAGTACCGCCAGAACCTCATGAAGCTCTGCAAGGAGCATGGCCGCGTAGCGGTAATCTCGGCCGGATGGGACCCGGGCTCGGACAGCATCGTGCGCACCCTCCTGGAGAGCCTCGCGCCGAAAGGCATCACATATACAAACTTCGGTCCGGGCATGAGCATGGGCCACTCCGTATGCGTGCGCTCCAAGAAGGGCGTGAAGGACGCCCTCTCGCTGACCGTGCCCAAGGGCGAAGGCATACACCGCCGCATGGTTTACGTAGAACTGGAAGAAGGCGCAAGCCTTGAAGAGGTGACAAAGGCCGTAAAGGAAGACCCCTACTTCGCCAGCGACGAGACCTATGTAATCCAGGTGCCGAGCGTTGACATGGTTAAGGACATGGGCCACGGAGTGAACCTCGTGCGCAAAGGCGTAAGCGGAAAGACGCAGAACCAGCGCTTCGAGTTTGACATGAGCATCAACAACCCGGCGCTCACCGCGCAGGTACTCGTCAACGTGGCGCGCGCGTCAATGCGCCAGCAGCCCGGCTGCTACACCATGATTGAGCTGCCCGTGGTTGACCTTCTGCCCGGCGACAGGGACGAGTGGGTGGCACATCTGGTGTAAAGCCCCACCCCAACCCTCCCGAAGGGAGGGAGCTTAGAATGCTTTTGTGGATAACGTCAACGTTTTGCTGATATACAAAATAAAAGGAACGTGGGAGAAAGTAATTTGGCTTTCTCCCACGTTCCTTTTATAAACATCAAGAAAAACAGCGAAACACATCAAGCCCACTCCCTTCGGGAGGGATGGGGTGGGTTTCTATTCGTCCGGCAGGAACAGCGGGTCTTCCGGCATCAGCATTACGGGCTTCTGCTCGTATTGCTTCAGCATCTTGGCCGGAACATACTTCTTGTCAACCACAAGGCGGAACATGTACTCGTTGAACCAGTCGTTAGTCATCACGAGGCAGCCCTTCTGGCCGTAGTCCGCGCCCCAGCTGTTCTCCACTTTCCACATCAACGGCTTGCCGTCCTTGTCGAGGTTGACCGCCGTGAGGGTCATGGCGTGGGTGGAACCGCTGTCGTATGTCATTATGCGCTCGGCCTTGTTCATGGCGAAGTCGGTGCCGAAGAGCGTGCCATAGTCGTAGTTCTTGAGGTCGCAATAGCCGCGCTTGTTGTCGAGGAACTTGCCAACGTCGTACGAGCTGTACATCTTCCTGCCGTCTTTCAGCGACGCTATTGCCAGCTGCGCGATGTCTTCCATGGGCAGGTTGAGGTACTTCCAGTTGGTGCCGTCATACGTATGGCGGTCATACTCCACCTCGTATGTCTTGTAATACTCGCGGCGCGGGTCGTTCATCACCATTATGAACGAGCCCATGACGGGCGTGTCGACCATTATTTCGGCGGCGAACGTCATCGGGTTGTACGTCTTCGCTCCGGTAACGGTGCGCCCCTGCTTGTTCTTGAAGGCGTAGGTGAACTCCTGTACGGGCTCTCCTATCGTGAGCGCGAGCATACGGTAGACGGTGGCGAGCATGGCTGTCTTCTCCTTGTTGATGTCGGCCTGCGTCTTGCCTGCGGCCGCCATGGAGCGCAGCTTGAGGCCGTACTCGCGCAGCTTCGACTTCAGCAGCTGTGCCATGCGCGCCGTATTCTCGGCCGAATAAGTCTCGGGCATCACCTCGGCGGGCACAAGTCCGTACTTCGACACGAGGTCGGCCACGCCGCAATAGGTGCCTCCGTCGTTGATGGGGCTCTTGAAGAAGAAGCGCACGCGCTCGTCTTCAATGGGCTTGTCGGCGCAGTCCACCACGCCTTGCAGGAATAGGTTGGCCTTCTCCAGCTGGTCGTAGAAGAAGAGGTAAGCCTGTGACAGCTCTACGGTGAGCGAGTCGGTGCGCTGTGCGAACGCCGAGCGCAGCACGTTGAAGCCGCTGAACATCCAGCAGCGGCCGCTCTGCTTCTGGTCGGTGATGCTCTGCAATGGCGTCTCCACGCTGAAGTAAGTGTCCACCTTGCCGTTGTTGGCGTAGTTCTTGGCCAGCGCGTCGATGCTGTTGCCGGCCAAGGCGTTGCGCAGGGCGCGGTCGCCCTGCATGCACTGTTGCGCCTGCCTGATGCCCGTGAGCATATCCTTTGATATGCCGCCGTCCTTAGTCTGTGCCGCGGCAGGCAGCGACATGGCCGCCAGCACGAAGCCTGAAAGGATAAATGTCTTTGTCTTGTTCATATTCATTAGATTTATTTTGGCTACAAAGATAATGCAAACCGAGCGGAATGCAAAATAAAAGCGGGCGAAACAATTTTTTATTTTCACGCACGAGGCGTTGCTTGTCCCATGCGAAGGCAAGCCGCCTCAATGCGGGGGAACAAGCGCGGCGCGGACAAGCAGCGACACTCCGCAGGAGCACATGCCACATACCGTTTTGCAAGAGACGGCATATCGGGCGGTGAAAGACGGCCTTTCACAATGCAATTCACGGTCTTTTGCATGGCGATTTGCGGCCTTTCGGAAAGCGGCTGATTACCAGACAGTTAGCCGCAAGCCTACGGCGGAGGTCGTCCTGACGGCTGGCAGCACGGCCAACCGGCATCTAATGAAGCCTGACGTGGCATGAGCGGCGGCAAAATAAAAACTTCGTTTCTTCCTGTTTTATTTTGTTTTTAGGCCGCCTTGTATTATCTTTGCCGATAGATAATCAGCGACGGGAGGCTTTTGACCGGCCTGCCTCCCGCCACCGGCATTGTCTTTTGCACATAAAAACAGGTTTAAATCTATTACTATTGCCATGCAGAAATTCGCCGAATACATATCGTCCATAGAGATAGAATCGCTCTGGAGCGGCCGCCATCACATCACATGGCAGCTTGACAGGCGCGTAAACATACTTAGCGGCATCAACGGAGTGGGCAAGAGTACCATACTGAACAAGCTCGTGCGCAGCATAGGGCCGCAGGGAGACATCACCGCCCACCTGCTGAAAGGCGTGCACATAACGCCCAGCCCGGCCGACGCCAACTTCATAAGGTATGACGTAATCCGCTCGTTCGACCGCCCCCTGCTAAACGCAGACATGCTGACCGAGGTGGGGGCGAACCTCGTGACCGAGCTTGACTGGCAGCTGTTCAAGCTCCAGAGGAAGTTTCTCGACTACCAGGTGAACATAGGCAACCGCATAATCTCCGTGCTGCAAAGCGGCGCGGACGATGCCGCCGAGCAGGCGCAGCTAATCAGCGCGCAGAAAAAAAAGTTCCAGGACATGATAGACGACCTCTTCTCATACACGGGCAAGCGCATTGTCAGGACGGAGAACGAGATACGTTTCTCGCAAATCGGCGAGATGCTGTACCCCTACCAGCTGTCGAGCGGCGAGAAACAGATGCTGGCCATACTCCTTACGGTGCTCATCGAGGACATGCAGCCTTACGTCCTGTTCATGGACGAGCCGGAGGTGAGCCTGCACGTGGACTGGCAGAAGAGGCTCATCGACCTCGTGCTCGAGCTCAACCCCAACGTACAAGTGATACTGACGACCCACTCTCCGGCCGTGGTGATGAACGGATGGCTCGACCACATAACCGAGGTAAGCGACATAACAGTGGACAATTAAGAATCAAGAGTTAAAAATTAAAAATTAAGAAAACATGAAGCAGGTGATTGCCTGACAAAGCATATTTTCTTAATTTTTAATTCTTAACTCTTAATTCCAAACCGACATTCATTCTTAATTCCAAACTCTTAACTCATCATGGGCCATCGTTTAAGAGACAACATATCGTCAGACTACTTCTCGGCGGCCAACCGCCTGAAGCCGAAAAATGCCCGGCGGCGCATCGTGGCATACGTAGAGAGCTACGACGACGTGCTCTTCTGGCGCACGCTGCTGGGCATGTATGAGGACGAGACACGGTATTTCGAGGTGATGCTGCCGTCAAACCGCACGCTAGAGCGCGGCAAACGCTCCGTGCTGATGAGCCTGCTCTACGGCAACACGGGGCAGGACATGCTCGCATGCGTCGATGCCGACTACGACTATCTGATGCAGGGAGCCACCGAGACGTCGCGCCAGATACTGCAAACCCCGTATGTGCTACACACATATGCCTACTCGATAGAGAACATGCAGTGCTACGCGCCCTCGCTGCACAACGTATGCGTAATGGTGACTCTCAACGACCACAACGTATTCGACATGCAACGCTTCTTCTCGCAGTTCAGCGCGGCCATCTTCCCCCTGTTCGTGTGGTCCATATGGCACTACCGCAACGGCATCTACGGACAGTTCACCATAACCGACTTCAACCGCACAATAGAGCTTGGCGGCTTCAACATCAACCGCCCGGAAGACGCACTCAACAACCTTAGGAACAAGGTTATGCGCAAGGTGAACTACCTGCGCCGCCAGCACCCGGAAGCGAAACAGAGCTACCAGAAGCTGTCATACGAGCTTGTACAGCTCGGAGTGAAGCCGGAACAGACTTATCTTTACATACAAGGACACCACCTTTTCGACAAGATTGTGATACCGCTTCTTAACAAAGTCTGCGGCATACTGATACGCGAACGCGAAGCTGAAATACGCCGGCAGGCCGTACACCAGACACAGATGCGCAACGAACTGTCATGCTACTCGCACTCCGTACAGGACATTGTGCAGATGCTGAAGAAGAACACGGGCTATCTCGCGTCGCCTCAGTTCATGCAGATGCGCCGCGATGTGGAAAGGATTTTGGGAATTGAGAATGAAGAACATGGAAATTAAGAATTAAGAGTTAAGAATTAAGAAAATATGCTTTTGCCAATTGACAATGGTAATTTTCTTAATTCTTAACTCTTAATTCTTAATTATTTCACGCGTAAGTTTCAAGGAACTTGATGTTCCCGTCTACTTTAATAGTCGCCGTCGAGGCCGGCACAAGCAGCGTTTCGCCGCCACGCAGGGTGGTAGTGTTGCCCTCGTTGTCGGTAAGCCGGGCTTCGCCTTTGAGGCCGATGAGCACCACGAAGCTGTCAAGCTCGCTATAGTCGAGCGTCATAGGCTCGTCAAGGTCGTACACGGCCGTGTTGAAGAACGGGCAACTTACTATCTGCACGCCGCGGTTTTTCTCGGCGGTAAACTCCGTCCTGTAATCGTTCAGCACGGTGTAGTCAATGCACTCGGCGGCCTTCTCCGTGTGCAGTTCGCGCAGGTTGCCGTCCTTGTCGCGGCGGTTGAAGTCGTATATGCGGTACGTAGCGTCCGACGTCTGCTGTATCTCTGCCAGGAAGCAGCCCTTGCCTATGCTGTGTATACGCCCCGCCGGGATGAAGAAGCAGTCGTCCTCTTTCACCGGATATTCAGCTATCGCGTCGCAGATGGTGCCGTCAGCCACCATCTCTTTATACTTTTCAGGCGTTATCTTGGCCTTCATTCCGCAGCGCAGGCTTGCGTCCGCATCGGAATTCATTATGTACCACATCTCCGTCTTGCCGTTCCTTAATCCGTATTTCTGCGCCTTCTCGTCGTCGGGATGCACCTGTATTGACAAGTCCTGCTTGGCGTCAATGAACTTGATTAGCAACGGGAACTCGTCGCCGAACCGCTTGTAGTTGTCCGTTCCGACAAGCCTCTCCTTCTCTGCGGTCACGATTTCGGTCAGCGTGCGCCCCTCATACTCGCCGTTGGCGGCCACGCTCTCGTTGCCGGGAACGCCAGACAGCTCCCAGCTTTCGCCTATCTGCTCGCCGCTGTGGCCGTCAATTCCCTTGAATTTCACAATCTTTTCACCACCCCAAAGCGTCTGCTTGAGTATTGGCTTGAACTTGATTGGCTCCATGTTGCTAAGTTTTTGGTTATTATAAGGTTATTGGTAAATGTGCGTAAGCGTCAGTTCTCCTTCCAGAACGACGGCATGAAGAGCACCAAGACGCTGAAAAACTCGAGACGGCCCATCAGCATCAGTGCCGAACATATCCACTTTGCGGCCATCGGCAGCGTGCTCCACGACATCGTAGGACCTATGTCTGCGCCCAGCGCAGGCCCTACGTTGCTGGCACTGCTTATGGCTATTGTTATGGCGTTGGTGCTCTCTATGCCCATAAGTTGGAAGCAGAAGAACGCAACAAAGCATGATATGCCGTACATTGAGAGGAACACCAGCAGCGTAGCCTGCGCCTGGTGGGGTATGATTGTGCCGTTGAGCTTTACGGGAATTACCGCCCTCGGGTGCAGCAGACGCTTGAACTCGTTGCGTATTACACGTACAAGCATCGCGCCGCGGATGCACTTTATACCGCCGCTTGTGCTTCCGGCACACGAGCCGAACACCATGCACACCGTCAGGACTACCCACGTCAGGTGCGGCCACAGCCCCGCATCGGTGTTGAAAAGGCCGGTAGTAGATATGAAAGAGCTTACCTGGAACAGCGCGTAACGGAACGAGTCGGCCACTGATATACCGTTTCTAGTCACCAGCATGTACGTTATGAACAGCGTGGAAATGGATATTACGCCAAGGTAGAAGCGCAGTTCGGCGTCCTTGACGAAGTCCTTTACCTTTCCTTTCAGTATCAACAGGTAAAGTAGGGAGAAGTTAACGCCCGACAAAATCATGAAGATTGCGGCCGTATAGTCAATCGCCGCAGAGTCGAAGAAGGCCATGCTGGCGTTATGCGTGGAGAACCCTCCCGTCGCTGCTATCGACATGGAGTAGTTTATACTGTCGAAAAATCCCATGCCGAAGAGCCAGAAGCACGCCGCGCACGATGCCGTGATAAGCAGGTATATGCCCCAAATCCACTTCGCCGTGGTGCTCAGCCGTGGGTGCATCTTGCTCTTTATGGGGCCTGTGGCCTCGGCGGAGAACACCTTGACGCTACCTCCCACGAGTGAGGGAAGTATTGCTATGGTGAAGAACATGATGCCCAAGCCGCCTATCCAGTGGGTCAGCGACCGCCAGAACAGCAGTCCGTGGGGCAACGCCTCCACGTCGTCGATGATGGTTGCGCCCGTCGTTGTGAAGCCCGACATTGTCTCGAAGAAAGCGTCAGTGTAGCTTGTAAGGTAGCCGCTGATGACGAACGGCAGCGCGCCGAGCGCACTGAAGATGAGCCAGATGAGCGTTACCAGCAGGTAAGCCTCCCTTCGTCCCAGGCTGTTTTCAGCCCCGTAGCCCTTGTATTTCAGTCCGATTGCGGCCAGAAGGGTCACCGCTATGGTGATGAGAAACGCCGGAATATCGTCGTCGCGGTAATATATTGACACGGCAAGGCTGGCTAACATCATGATGGCTTCGATGAAAAGCAGCGAGCCGATGACCTTGTATATGATTTTGAAGTTTACCATTGCCGTGGCTTAAATGAAGTATTTTTCAATCTTCGACATGTTGACGTTGTGGCAGAACACCACCACAATGTCGCCTGCTTCAATCTGCGAGCCTCCCGAAACGAGGTGACCTTCGCCTCCTCGGACAAGCCCGCCGATTGTGACTCCGTGCGGAAGGCCAAGCTCGAACACCTTTTTCTTCGTCACTTTAGACCCTTCCTGCGCGGTAAACTCCGCCACATCAGCATTTGCGGTCATAAGGAACTTGGTGTTTTTCACATCAGAATCAAGCATCATCTGGTATATGTGGCTGGCCGCAATGGCCTTCTTGTTTATTATGGTGCCGATGTCTAGGCTCTCGGCCATCTTCACATAGTCCATGTTCTCGACCATGGCGATGGTCTTGCGCACGCCGAGGCGCTTGGCCGTAAGACAGGCCAAGATGTTAGTCTCGGCGTTGCCCGTCAGCGCGACGAAGGCCTGTGTGTTCTTGACACCCTCCTCTATGAGCAACGGGATGTCGCGTCCGTCGCCGTTGATAACCATCACCCGGTCGGTGTCCACTTGCTCGTTGATTTGCTCGCAGCGGCGTTCGTCGGCCTCGATGATTTTCACGCCCATGTATTCGGGTATCATCTTTGCCGCCCTTATGGCAGTGTTGCCTCCGCCCATCACCATTACGTTCTTTACGTCAACGTAGTGTTCCTTGCCTACTATCTTTCTGATATAAGGTATATAGTTGCGCGTTGTCATGAAGTAAGCCATGTCGTACATCTTCAATACGTCGTCACCGCGCGGTATTATGGTGTCTTCGCCGCGCTTCACGGCCACTATGTGGTATGGCGATTCTGGCTTGCAGAGGTCTTTCAGAGGCTCGTTCAGTATCTCGCACGTCTCCCTCAGCTTGATGCCGAGCATGATTAGCGCGCCGCCGTGCACGTCCCAGCGCTGGCGCACCCAGCTCATCTTCAGGCCGTTGACTATGTCCTGTGCGGCGAGGTTCTCCGGATATATTATCGAGTCGATGCCTATTTTAGTGAAAAAGTCTTTCAGCTCCGGGCTGGTGAACTCGTAGTTGTTCACCTTCGCCACCGTCCTTTTCGCTCCAAGGCCTTTGGCCAGGATGCAGCTGTTCATGTTCATGTTCTCGTCGGGCGTCACGCCGATATACAGGTCGGCGTTGCCCGTACCCGAATCCTTTAGAGCCTTGATGCTCGACGGCGAAGCGTGCACGGTCATCAGGTCGTAATCGCCGCTGATGCCGGCCAGCCTTTCCTCGTCTTCGTCTATCAAGACTATGTCCTGGTCGTTGCGCGATAAGAGCTTTGCCAGGTGCGTGCCTATGGCATAAGCTCCTGCAATGATGAATTTCATATCGTGTTCCTTACGTTGCTTGTTGACTTTTATTTGGATTATAAGCCTGCCGCCTTGGTTATGGCGGCGGCAATCGAGTCGGCATCCATTCCCGTGATGCGCTGCAACTGCTCCACGGTGCCGTGCTCGACGAACGCGTCGGGCAGCCCTATACGTGTTATTGGGGGCGAATATCCATGGTCGGCCATCCACTCGAGCACGGCAGAACCGAAGCCGCCAGAACGCACTCCGTCTTCCACGGTTACTATTTTCCCGTATTGTCTGCCTATCTCCTCGAGCAGGCTCTCGTCCATCGGCTTTATGAAACGCATGTCGTAATGAGCCACTTCGAGGCCGCTTACGGCCGCCTCGGCTTTCTCTATGGCCTTGGCGGCGGTGTTGCCGATTGGGCCTACGGTCAGAACGGCCACCTGCTTGCCCTCTTTCAGGCGGCGGCCCGTGCCCACCTTGATTTCCTCCAGCTTGTTGCGCCAGTCGGTCAGCACGCCGTGTCCGCGCGGATAGCGGATTACGAACGGCCCCTTGCCGTCCAGTTGGGCGGTGTACATGAGGTTGCGCAACTCGTGCTCGTCCATCGGCGAGGCGATGGTAAGGTTGGGTATGGGGCGCAGGGCGGCTATGTCGAACGCCCCGTGGTGTGTCGCGCCGTCCTCGCCCACCAGTCCGGCGCGGTCGAGGCAGAGCACTACGGGCAGGCGCAGAATGGCCACGTCGTGTATGATGTTGTCGTAAGCACGCTGGGCGAAAGAGCTGTATATGTTGCAGAATGGCAGCAGGCCGTCCTTTGCCATGCCCGCCGAGAAGGTTACGGCGTGGCCCTCGGCTATGCCTACGTCAAATGTCCGTTCGGGCATCGCCTTCATCATGATGTTCATAGAACACCCCGTCGGCATGGCCGGAGTCACTCCAACGATGCGCGGATTGACCTTGGCCAGCTCAAGCAACGTCTCGCCGAACACGTCCTGGAACTTTGGCGGTGCGCCCGCTTCGTCGGTAACGATTCGCTCCTCCGTATCAATGTCGAAGCGTCCTGGCGCGTGCCATGTGGTAGGGTCTTTCTCGGCCGGTGTGTATCCGTGTCCTTTTATGGTGTGGAGGTGGAGCAGCTTGGGCCCCTTCATGTCCTTCAGCTGGCGCAGCACGCGCACAAGCTCTATGACGTTGTGTCCGTCGAACGGGCCGAAATACCTTATGTTAAGCCCCTCGAATATGTTTTGCTGGTGGCTTATGGCCGACTTCAGCGCGTTATTCAGCCTGATGATGCCCTTGCGGCGGTCGTCGTTGAGGTAACCCTTCGAGTTAAGCCACCGCGATGCCTTGAACCTCAGGCGGTTGTAAGTATCGTTGGTGTTAAGGCGTAGCAACGCCTGCTTCAGTCCGCCCACGCTGCGGTCAATGCTCATGTTGTTGTCATTGAGCACTATGAGCATGTCGTTAGGCGTAGTCGAAACATTGTTAAGCCCCTCGAAGGCCAGTCCGCCGCTCATCGCACCGTCGCCTATTATGGCCACGACATGCCTTTCAGGGTGTCCCGTGCGCTTATCGGCCACGGCCATGCCGAGCGCCGCCGATATGGAGTTTGACGCGTGTCCGCATACGAACGAGTCATACTCGCTCTCAAGCGGCGAGGGAAAAGGCATCAGCCCGTGCAGCTTGCGGTTGGTGCAGAAGCGGTCCTTGCGCCCCGTGAGGATTTTGTGTCCGTAAGCCTGGTGACCCACATCCCACACCAGGCGGTCGTCTGGCGTGTTGAATACGTAGTGCAACGCCACGGTAAGCTCAATCGTCCCCATGCTCGAAGCCATGTGCCCCGGGTTGACGGAAAGTTCTTTCAGGATGTCGTCGCGCAGTTCCCTGCACAACGCAGGCAGCTGTTCCACTTTCAGCTTTCTTAAGTCGGCAGGATAATTGATGCTGTTCAGGATATTAAATTCACTTGTCGCTGCTTCCATTACATATTTAAATATAGATGCAAAGGTAATGCAAGTTGAGTGAAGTGCAAAATAAAAGCGAAAGAAACGAATTTTTATTTTCACTTCCGAGGCGCAGATTACCTTATTTAAAGGTAACGTAAAAAAATTCGACTAAGCAAAGTAAAAGGGAAACGGTTTTTACTTCTATGAATGCAAGACACCCATAAAGACCTCGTAAAACACAAGATAAATGTGCAAAATAGACAGGCGCACAGGCCGGCCCGGCACCCGCCCCACCCTTCCGTAGGAAGAAATCCGAACACACTACAGCCGCTCATCATGGCACGTCTTGCAAATAAGACTCATCTGCCAGACAGGCTCAACAAACAACGCGAAAAAGCCTGCCGCCAACCGCCTGATTATCAAACTGTTTCCAATATGCCGCATTTTAGCCTGCAAAAAACGGCATATCGGCCGCTGAAAGACGGCCTTTCACCTGACAAAAGACCGCCTTTCGTACATACATGACTGCAAAAACTGTTTGATGCACATTGCCAACAAATGGAACCAAAGACACCGCGATTGAGGCTTGAAGCACATATCCAACCGTAGACAAACAAAAAGTCCGTGTAGCTCCAATGAAGCTACACGGACTTCTTATGATTCATATCACTTGATGTATCTTATCTTACATCACTTTACCTCCTCAAATATAATATATATTGATTATAAGCAATTTATAAATCTATGGTACAAATAAGGACAATTTTATAAGCGACACACAAAAAGCATAAGGACAAACCTGGCTTTATGTAGGCCAAAGAAAGATTTATATTTATTTAACTGTTCATTTCTTATTTGCAGATGTTTTCATTTTTTCATCGGTATTTTCTCTTGTTATGCTCTTGTTTGCAAAAACACCATAAAATGAAGTTATTGCCTCTTTGCTGCTTATTTTTGGCTTTCGTTTTTTATGGAAATACATTATACCTTTGCAAGACAACCATAGATAAAAATAGTTATGAAGCAAAGGCAACATATATTCCAATCGTGGGCAATAGAAGTAGTAACAGTGCTTCTGGCATCCACAATATCATTTCCAGTAAGTGATGCTTTGAATGTGCAGTTAAGCATTCTCCCTTTTGTCATGGTAGCTTGTTATGTTGCTCTAAAACTCATTTACCATTTATGCCTCTCTCTGTCGGAACATATAATATCCCTTGCTTCTTTAGTCCGCCACAAGCCTACGCAATCTGACCGACAAACTAAAGATGATTGCACTTTTGCAACTGCTATATCTACGGTTGGCAATGACGATATTCAAATGAAACGGATGGAGTTATTTCATTATGAGTACCAGCATGAGGAACGGCAGTATCTGCAGCAAAAAGAAAGAGAAGAAGATGAAAAACTACAAGCCGTATTGCAATACACCCGAAATACATTCAGGCAGTTTGACTTTAGCAAAGAAGAAATCTTCCAAATCTGCGAATGTGTCCGATACTTTGTTACCAATCGGCAAGCTCTACGCATAAACATCCACATCAAACGGCGTACAGCCGTTACTCAAATCTCACTAAAGAATTTCGCTTGGAACATTGCATTCCAATACAACATCAGCCGTGATGTTACGGCACAATTCGTTATGCAAACATTCCACGAATGGTTTACCAATTCCACCATTGATACAATCAGGAAGAACTTGCGCACAACAGCGGGGAAACATAAGATTAAAATAGATGAGCAGATTATCAAACACCCAACCACATCAAACTGAGAAGAAAAGACATCAATAAAACAAATGAGGGAAATACTTATTTTCATAAATTGCGATATGATGTTAATGCAAACAGATTCTATAAAGTTGATGTTGAAATTGATCTCTTGTTAAATTATCCTTTTCAATCTTCCAAAATTTTGGTAATTCGACTAAATTGCCTAATTTTGTAAATTAAAGAAAATAAATTCATTATGAAGCAGGCTGATTACATCAAGCAAATAGCAAAATTTGCCTTAGCAAATGACAATGCTCGTTTGCGAGATTTGTTGTATCAGTATGTAGAATATTCTCAACAAAATAACAGAGGCAAATTTGCAACTGAAATCCTATCTATCATTAAAGATTCTGATAGAGAGAATTCATTGGGAAAACTAAAAGAATATCGACTAAATAAGCATTTTGACTACAAAGCTGACGAGTATATTTTACAGACAGTAACGTCTTCATTTACAATGAAGGATTTAGTTTGTACGCAAGATGTTCGTGAGGAATTTGAATATTTTATCAAGGAAAGACAACAAACTGAGGCTCTTGTCCAAATGGATATTCCAGTATCCAATAAGATATTGCTTCATGGCCCATCAGGATGTGGAAAGACATTAAGTGCCTATGTATTAGCTGGCGAATTGAATCGTCCACTGATTATAGTCAATTTGGGTACAGTCATTTCATCGAGACTAGGAGAAACAAGCAAAAATCTCACTCAAATATTTAAGACTGCAGTTCAGGAAAAAGCTATTGTTTTGCTTGATGAGTTTGACAGCTTAGGGAAAATAAGAGATTACGATCAAGATCATGGCGAAATGAAACGGGTTGTAAATACCATATTACAACTATTTGATTTTGTAAGTCAAGATACTATCATCATTGCAGCTACTAATCAATTACAAATGATAGATGAAGCCCTTATTAGAAGGTTTGATTTATCTATTAAGATGGATTTACCAAACTCTGAACAGGTACATGCTCTTATCCAATATACGATTAAAGATCGGTTCGTCTTTGACAATGAACAAGTCAAAGAAAACATTATCAATAGCGAATGTAGAAATTTGTCCTACTACGTTATAAAACGCGCTTTGCTTAATGCAATCAAACGAAATATATTAGATGGATATAATGACAATATTATTCGAACTAATATTTGGAAAAAACTCTTAAACGATAAAAGGATTAGCTAATGCCAACCCTTTTATCGTTTAAATTTAAATTATAGTTCTGCTTCAAGAGCAGCCTGAGCAATAGCTTCCACTATATTGACTTGCTCCAAACTATCGTATAAACTGTTCCCATCCAATTCTGCAGAATGTTTTTGTTCAATCGTCAGCACAAATGAGAATGGATGATTTGTGCCTTCTAAATACTCACGACCTGTGCATCGAAAAATAATAGATATCTGATTACGAATCTTTTCTATTTCATCACGGCTAATATTTAAACTCATCTTCTGTACATTTGAGAATATTTTACTTGATACAGGGTAAAAATCATCAGACCATGAACCTACGCTAGACTTTATTGCCATTCTATCCTTATCGTCAGAGGCTCTTTTACTTGCATATTCCTCTGCATTCTTTCTTGGTTCATCATGATTCATACTATTTCCAAAGTTAAAAGCAATATGAATTGGGCAATAAGATAATACATCAGCCCGTTTAGGATTAAACTTATAGCAAAGTGTAGCAGTTAAAGTTAATAATACACCTTTCTTTGAGTATTGAAGTAAATAATTAGGGATATTCAGATTAACAACCTTGTGACTATCGAAAGCTATTGTATCTTCAATAACAAACGTACAACGATTATCGTCTGAATCTATACACTTAGAAATGTTAGGCACACCATGACCAGAAATATACTTGGATAATCGTTCTGCACTATACTTTTGGGATAAAAGAGTTTTCTCGTTACTATCAACATAGGGATATGAATTATTATCCAAAAATTTCAATTCATCGATAGTCTCTTCGAGATAATACTTTTTAATCGGTTCTGCACTATTAATCATCAAAGCCTTCACTGATTGCATATTTAGGTTAGGATATTTACTAACAATCTTAGCTGCAATATTAGCTGCTAATGGAGTTGCGTAACTCGTTCCAGAGTTTTGTTCTATTTTCAGGCCTGTTCCATCTATTCTCGGTGCTAAAACTAGCATGCGTGACTCAACATCCAATTGGTCACCACCAGGCATAACAATATCTGGCTTAAAGAGATTCTTATTTTTTTGGTTGTTCTTGAAACGAGTGCCATTAATCAACGAATTGTAGTCTATGTGATATTTACGCGAATAATAAGCAGGAAACTCACACCCCAAACTCAATCCATAATTACCGTGATTAATATTATAACTTTCAGCAATAGCACCAACAGACATATTGTTCATGCTTTCACTAGGTTCACAAAGATTCATACACTCGCCGTCGTGACACTCTGTTTCTTCTATCGAAATGAAGGGATTATAATAATGATTCGGATATTTCAGAAAACGCTTAACTCTTTCACTCGTATTAGGATTAGCAGCAATAATCTGCATATTCTTAATATCCTCTTCACTAAGATTACCAACGGAAATAAAAATCAGCAAATCATATATGTAAGCTAATTCATCAAGTATATATGCATAAGTAGAAATATCTTGATTATAAAATTTTCCACGAACGGACATTGAAAGATTAAAGATACGAATGCCATAGTTTTGATGAGCCATAGTGATAGCCTCTTTTATGTCAGCGATGTTCACGAGTCCAGTTTCGCCTCTCTGTACTTTGATAGAAAAGATTTTGGCATCAGCATCAACTACGTTAGCATCCATGTTACGATAGAAGTTGTTTCCGAATGCAGCTAATGTTGCAACAGTTGTACCATGACTTGAATCGGACCTTAAATCAATCTCATACGGATGTGGGGTATTCTTATCAACTAAATCAAGTCCATCATGTTCCAATATGGGATCTAGTACGGCCAGTCTTTGAACACCTGTATCAATTACACCAATAATTGGTGCTCCTTCTAGCAAATTTAGAGTTGCATCTGACACCCTTTCCAAATCACCAAAAGTATTAGGACGTACACGAGTAGTGTACAAAGATTGAATTCTTTGTATCACATCAAAATTATCCAATAAAATAGCCAAATCATCTTTAGAAATGAAGTTTATTTGGTATATTCCAGATTCTATCCTTTTATAAAGAATCTGCTTCTGATCTAAATACTCCTCCATTGCTTTCACTATAGCTTGATGTTTCATCGCTATTCTAGGTGAACTCTCCACCAACTCTAGAAGTACATCATGAGCATCATCGCTCATAATACCAAAAGGCTTCATCGAATCACTATCCCAATAACTGAAACCGGCCATCAAAGTCAGTGGCTTATATTCTGTACTGTCATTATTTTCTTCCGTTGAAAAGGAATCAATTTGAGTTATAAAAACATCATTAAATCGATCTTCGTCAACTATAGCAAATAGGACAGTCTGATTCATGTTGGAATAATTAAGCTCGGATAATCCATAGACTTGGCAATATTGTCTTGTTAAGGTGCTATCTGCAATTTTCAAAAAATCAATAGACAGTATATCAAAATGTTCACTTACCACATCTTGTCTCCGTAAGCTATGGCGTTCTTCTAAGGCTTGCTCAAAATTAATACGGCAACGATGAAGCTTTTCTCTCTGCTGACAATAATTCTTTTCGTCTTTCAAAGTTTCTTCTTCATCATCTCTGCCTCTTGTTCGGTTAAACTTAAGGCAGATACCAAATTCGTTCTTTAAAAACAGATGACTTTTACCCATTGTATCGAACCATTTAATAAATACAAAACATTTCAAACTACAAAATTAGCAACATCTTTTAAAATAATACCATAAATTGCAGTTGATTTAGCACAAGAGACTCTTACGCATGGATAGAAGTCGTTTTACCACACCCATCTTAACACTGTTGATAAATGTTTTATTAAGGGGTGAGCAAGGATGGATGTGATATATTTTCACACATATGTGGATAAACACGTTAATATTAAAACGTATCCTGCAATTTACCATCAATTTATTGTGTATTTCAGTAGTTAATGTTAAATTGCCACCCCAAATTGAAGAAAACCGCATATTATTTCTTTTATTAAGATGTAATTTAGTAAATTTGTGCTCAACGTTAATTTATTAAATATGAGAAATCCAAAGAACCTAAATCGACTAAAAGCAGTTCTCGCAGACGTAGGTCAAACAAACAAGTGGCTTGCAGAGCAACTTGGCAAGGATCCTGTTACCGTCAGTAAGTGGTGTACGAATACCTCACAACCGGACTTGCAGACGTTAGCGAAAATCTCGAAACTGCTTAAGGTGAATATTAGAGAACTATTAGTAAACCAAAACTTCTAAGTTATGGAGAATATAAAAATACAACTTAAAGAACAATATAATAAGTCTGTAGATTTCTACAATAAAGGAGACTTTGAGCATTATTTCTTCCATGTGAGAAAGTCTATCGAGCTAATCGGTAAATTTCTTATCCACGATACTCTCAGAATTAAAGGAGAAGAAGACAAAGCTCATAAAATCATTTCGGGTGAATCTTCATTTTCCCTTGATTTCGAGAATAAGGTCTGTAATTACTCTTCAAATCCTCAGCCAAGGGAACCAGAGGGATCATTCTTTATTGCTCTTGCAAAAAGCACAATGTATTATGCGTTCCCGACATTGTATAATCCGGGACAATTTCCGAAAGCTAAAAGAATAAAGGTAAAAATTGATACTTGCCTTGATGCTATGGTTGAATTTTACAATACATCAAGTGAAATTGTCATGCACACAGCGGACTCTTCTATGGATGAAAAGGTTCAAGCTGCATCATGCGCTTCATTCTTTATTAAAGCTTTTAATGACCTAAAAGGGCTAATTAGCGAAGAAGCCTCTTCGTTTCTTTCAACACTTGACGTTCCTCAAAAGAATGAAATGGCTCCAAGTGTTGAGATAGAAAAGGCTATTCAAATCAGTAATGACTTTTCTGTTTTGGATAGCGTTACTAATAATTTGGAACAGTCTATTGATGAATACTATGTTGCGCTTCTTCCAGAGTCTTTGCAGGATAACTATGGACATGTGTTATGTAAGGAGCAACTTCAAGATTTATTCCGATTAAACTGGCACTTCATTGTAGATTTAAACAAAAAAACGTCTGATGGTCTTTATGAACAAGCGCCAGCTCACAAGAAATCATCAATACGTATTATCACAGATAATCTTAGTGAAGTAACTGGTGCATCAAATCTTATAAATTGGTTATTTGCCAAAGGACGTAGTGACTTAGGAGGGTTTGACGAAAGAATAACTCTAAGGAACACGCCAAAATTGTTTTCAAAAATATTTTCAAAACTTGTGAAAACAGGCTTAACCAAAGACTATGTAATATTTGATTTTAGCAACAATGCATTTGGTTTAACGGAAAAATTATTTAATAAGCTCGAAGATGTATTTGATGATTGGGATGCCGTCGCAAATAGGTGCAAAATCATATCATTCACAAACGATTTGACATATAAAGAAAAGCTTGAGGAATTGGCTGATTATACTGGAGTCAAGGTTTTCTTTGTTGAAGCATCTTTTTCTGATTTTTTGGTTCATCTAAACGAAATTAAGCCAAACAAAGAGGTCGAGAATTCTAAGATTCTGTTAAGAGGTAAGTCGCTAGATATATCTGAGGCAAGAGAACGATATCATGCAGCAGGTATTGATTTCTATTGTCCATCGAAAAATCAAGGTAAAAAGCCACAATGGGATTTTTACTCTGGTGCGGAGATTACCTGGGAGGAATTGGAACAACAATGTGATGTTCAACGCGATTTGTACAGAATTGTACGTTCAAAGGTCACAGAATTGATACGAACAATTCGAAAGACCTCAATATTTACATTACGTCATAGACCTGGTAGTGGTGCAACAACCTTGTCTAAACGACTGGGATACGATATAACAAAAGATGATGAAAGCGGTCTCTTGTCATGTACGGTAGTTGATATTAAAAATTGCAGTAATCTGCGTATTACTGATCAGTATCTGTGTCAGCTATCAGAACGAACAGAAAACACTCCAATCCTCGCCATTGTAGAATCTAAGCATATTGGAAGAGAAAAATTCGACTATCTCGTAAAAAGGATGTCTGATGCGGGAAAGAAAATTCTTTTCTTCTATATTGAACCATATACTCGTCAATATCACACGCCAAAAGAAAACGTTGTGCTGCTTGAATCATCTTTAAAAGGAAGTGAATTAGTCAGATTCGAAGAAAAATACAAACAACTGGGACTTAATGCCACCCTATTAGAGTTCCAAAAGAAGCAACGTAACTCCCTTGACGTTGTTGATTTTCCTTTGATGTTAAGAGATAATGAAACTAGTCAGAACTTGGGCACATACGTGCAAGAATGGATGGAGGTGTTACCTGAAAATCTCGTAAAGTTCTGTGCATTCGTTGGTTTTGTATTCAAGTATTCTGACCTTGGAGTAAATCAGACTCTTCTGAAATCTATATGGAAAGTTGATGGGAAGTTCTCAATTATGTCTTATCAACCAGAAGCTGTTAATGCGATAAAAAAACTTTTGGTTGAAGAAACTATTGACGGATCAAACACCGGAATATGGCGTCCACGTTACAATAGATTTTCCACGTTTATTCTCAGTGCATATAAATCAAACTGGGAAGCAGGTATTTCCGAAATTGCAAAAGAATTTATATCTCTTTGCCAAGATGCTGGAGAATTAGGCTCTGATGACAAAGATATGCTTTATAGTGTATTTGTAATAAGAAAAAATGCAGATTATAGAGTATTGGAAGATAAAGCAGCTAACATAAGGAACAAATTCTCTCTTTTAATCAAGGATCTTGATGATATAGAGAGAGCAGAGTCATTATTCAATTCATTAGTTGAAGCCTTTCCCGAAGATGCGGTATTTAGAGGCCATTTTGCTCGTTTCTTATATGAAAAAGCAAATATGAGCAAATTCATTACGGTTGATGATAGACTATTTGTTGATGCTCAGGATCAACTCCATAAAGCATTTGACATTAATCCAAACGATACTGATTTGTATCATATGCAAGGAATGCTGTTTCGCCGAAGGATAAACGCTCTTGCAAAGATGTTCCAAAGAGATATACAAACTAAGGAATTTGAAGAAATAGATATTAATGAAATAAGAGATTGCCTTGAAGATTGGGTTCAGCAGGCTTATGAGGCTTTTGAAAAAAGTATTCAGCTAAGCCCTGCAAGTCCATACGGATATGCTGCCGAAAGCCAACTGTTTAAAGAAGCTATAGAGTTTGGTCAAAAACTACTTCAGGCAACCGACTATTCTTTCTGTGAAACTGATTATGTTTTCTCAGAATACACGGAAAAGTTAGGCGTTGTTCTTGATTTGTTTGAGCAAATATGCTATGCGTTTAAGAATGAAGGATTAACACAAATCATGAATTCATATTACATATATGAAAACGTAAGAGCATATCATGAAAATCTCGTTGGAAGAAATTCTGAATCAATAGACAAGTATCGCAAATTATATGGTAGTGCGAGTGATGAAAAGAAATTGTTCTATGGCAATTTGCTGTTAAAATCGATTGTATATAGTAAGACCACAAAACGAGACACTCGAAGGGCTTATAGAAATCTCACAAAACAAGAGCGTAACGAGATTGAAGGGATTCTTGAATTCCAAATGAACAAAGGCGATGTAAAGAGCTACGAAACCATGTTCATGCTCAAATTGTATAGCTCTGAAGATTTCTCTCTTGACGATGCCATTGATCTGCTTAAAGAATGGGAAAATCAATATGATGAAAATAGTCAGTTAGGATGGGGCTACTTAAATGCTTGCTTCTATTTGGCTGTATGTTATTGTGCCAAATCAATAAAAAGAGGTGTTCCAAACCAGGAATTAACCTCATTGGCATCAACATATTTCAGAAAGTCAGAAGATTTTGCTAAGAAATTTGACAAAGGTACTGTATTGCCTCAATGTTACCTTGGAGAAAGAGATGATATACATTGTATCATTGACAAGAACATGAAGGATACTGACGCAGATACCGTAACAGGTGTAATACATCATATCAATAACAATAAAGGTATACTTAAAATGCTATGTGGAGTTGAAGTAACATTCAATGCTAAGGGTTTTGACATCCTTCATGATGAAGGACAAACATTACGTGGTGTTTTAGGATTCTCGTATAGTGGACCTGGCTTGTATGATTTTAGACCCGAAAATGTGAATGAATATTCTGAAATATACGATGAACAGGATGAAACAGAAACCACATTTGAAGATTTAGAGAAGTCATATGTTCCAACAGAAAACCTTGTTGAAGAGGAAGCTGAAGAGGAAGAACCTGTGAAAGAGGAAAAAACTCAGCCAAAAGTCGTCGGTAAAATCGATCTCTCAAAATTTGGAAAAAAGCAATCAATTGCAGTTGAAGAAGATAGCAAAAAAAATCTCCATGGCTTTATTAATAGTCAACGTGATAGAGTGAGCTACAAATCTATCTTCTATATTGTTGATAAAAATAACGGATTTGCTCCAAATTGTAATCCAACGCAGTATGACTATGGGGATAACGAAGAGGTCATTTTTGATATTTTTGAAACAATAAATCCTAAAAACAATAAACCATTCGGGTTTGCTATAAACATCAGACCTGCTTGTGAAGAATAGTTATGCAACGCAAGAACCTCTTTGACGGAGATAGCTATAAGGCACAATTTGCTTTGATAACCTATCGGTGGCTTATGAGTCACCGATGGGTTAGTTATGCAGATATTATGGCTGATTATATTGGTGTGACAACAAAAGAACTTCCTGCTAATTTGTCAAATTGCGAAGGGTATGGCGAGTTGAAGAAGGTGGTTGGCACACTAAAGAAAGCTATAGCCGATAAGCTTGAAAAGGGCGTTGACGAGTGCTTTGAGGAAGAAGGCAACAACCGCAATAAGCGCTTTCGATACGTTGGTAAGGATGATGATCCACTTGCAGACATGCGTAATGCCAAGGTCATCAATAATCTTCGTCAGTACTGGAAGTTTTGCCAGGACTCTGCTGGATTCTTCCCCAAATCATGGTTAGAGTACTTCTTCCATGATTGTCAGGACTTGCTCGACATGAAGGCTAAGCGCCAGAAAGGTGAGCAGGTGATAAGTTCAAGCCTTGACCGAATATTAACCAATATAGAATATCTCCCTCAGCTCTATGAAGCTATTACCAACAAAACGGTGATGGAGATAGAATATAAGCCATACGACGAGGAACAAGTAACCTTACTATTTCATCCGCATTACTTGAAAGAGTACAATGGACGATGGCATTTATTCGGTCATGCAGAAGGTAGGAAACCGGAATTCGGGTACAACATTGCTCTTGACCGCATACAAGAGAAACCTCGTGAGAGGAGTAAGGTGGACTATATTCCTGCACCGGAGCACTATTATGATGAGTTCTTCAAGGACATCGTGGGCGTGAGCCACATGAAGGAGCAGCCGAACAAAGAACACATCGTTATACGCGCGCACGAACATTATATATTTAAATTAATAGACACAAAGCCTCTGCATCATTCATACGAGGTTGTGAAGCCTTACGGATTATACGAAGATGGAGAGTATGCTGAGTTCTCTGTTGATATAGAATCGAATAACGAGTTCATCGGTCGTGTGCTCCAGATGGGTGCAGGACTTGAAGTTATGTCACCACCACAGATTCGTAAGATCTTTGCGAAAAGAGTGAAAGACATGGCTTTGCACTACATTGAACCTGGAGAGAAACTTCAACGAATGGTTCCAAATACGGAGGAACCATTCGAATCATAAATTCTTGATTTTATCACAAGAATAGTTATTACCTTTGCAGCGTCAAACTTCGAAAACCACCACGAAGTTGACGCTGCAATTCGTTGGTAGAAACCTAAAACTGATCGCAAATGGAAACACAGCAATCACCAAAAACAGAAACGCCTATGACAGAGAAAGATCGTTGGTTGCTCGCAGCAGCTATCTGCTCGGCAATCGGTACTGCCATTACTGCTTTTTTCGCAGGAAAGAAGTAGTTAATCAGAGAGACAATGGTTCCAAAATGAGAGGAACTATTGTTCTGGTGAAAACATTCTTCAGATCCTAAAACGAGTAGTAACTTTGCACTCGAAATCAAAAACGAACGACTATGAAACAGACACCAAACAACAACAAGGCAACAGCAAAGCAGACAAAGAAGCAGAGGAAGGCAGAGGCAGATGCTCACAGAAGAACCAACAAGCGTTGGGAACGTGTTGAGACTTCTGATCGCTATCGCAAGGCAGCTACCGAAGAGCTCTGCAATGTGACAACAAACAAGATTGAGATTGAGGTACTTGACGGCATCCTTCTCAACTTGAACATCAGAAGTAAGATGAAGCCTTCAAAAGTGCAGGACAGAATTCTCCGTCGCATCGTAGAGAAATGTCAGGTACAGGCAAGCCACAAGAAGCATGGTCGTTCAGAAGATCTCACCTCAATGCACATCACCCTTGCATGCACAAGCAAGTGTATGAAGGATATCAGAAAGAAAAGATACGCTGCATGAACTTTCAAAAATGAGTGTGATTGGTTCCAAAACGGAAGGAACCAATACTCATGTAAGAAAGCTTGCATGCCCTATACTAACATAGTAACTTTGCATCACAATTCCGAGAGAGTTGGTTTTGTTTATACATTATTTTATTATTACAAACAACAGAGGTGGCGGCCTATTCCGCTAAACAAAAACCAGACATACGATGAACACATCACTCGCACTCATTGCCGCAAAGGCACTCCCAGCCCTCTCGGGTAGTTCTCTCACCTACAACGCAGAGAAGAACGTGTACCTCACCCTCGGTTACACCAGCGCAGCTGGCAACACCTACTACCGAGCAATCCGCCTCTCTGATCGATTGGCAGTTTACTACCATATCGGACAAGGTTACGCCCACACCTTCCTCAACGGCATCACACTGTTTGCATGGAACGGACAGAAGGCAAACATCATTGCTCAGAAGTTCTGGGGTGGATGCAACTGGCGATGTTTCAACGAACGAAGCGCCAAGGAAGAGAGCATCCTCATGCTGAAGGACTTCCTGAAGGGACAAGCCAAGGCAATGGGCAGCATGGTTACAGAGAGTCAGCTCCTTGACTTCTCGCGAAGCATGATAGAGGCAACTCATCAGAAGTGCTTGGGCTAACCATCATGCCCAATCAAAGAGAGAACAAACAAAAATCACAAACCAAGAAAAACAAAACGACATGGCAAGCTTAACAAAAGCAATCAACAAAGACCTGTTCGACAGCATCCTGCCGACATTCGGTAACCAACGAGTTCACATTCCTGTATGGGACGAAGGACAGAAGATGTTCCTCTGCGAGGAGTACGAGAGCGCAAGCGGAAACCGCTACTACAAGGGCGTGAGATTCTGCGACCGCATCGTAGTTGTCGAGAAGGTGGGACTCTACCACAACTGGACCTACATCGACGGCATCGAAGTTTACGCCTTCAACGGTACACGCCTTGAACTTGTTCAGAAGAGAGACTACGACAAGGTGCATCGCAACGAGGAGTTCATCCGAAAGGAATTAGAAACCATGGTGCGCAACTTCTTTGAAGGAGTACTCAAAGCCCAGAGAAGCTGCATGCCACAGGAAGAACTCGAAGAGAAGGCGAAAGGCATCATCGATGGATGCTACAAGAGTTTCCTCGACAGCGACTACAACACACATCTCACCCAAATCCTCCCACAAATCGAACAGAAGTAGGACATGCAGAACACACAGATAGACCCGCACAACCACGAGCAGCAGCTTGCATACGAGCTTGTTGCCAACACAAACTCCAGCTTCTTCCTCACAGGTCGTGCTGGAACAGGTAAGACAACCTTTCTTCACAACGTACAGAAGTTGGTTGGAAAGCAGTTCATCACCCTTGCCCCAACAGGTGTGGCAGCCATCCTCGCCGGTGGCGACACAATACACTCCTTCTTTGGCTTGCCAATGGAGGTGTGTACGCCAGGAACATGCGGCAAGATGAACGAGGCAAAGATTCTGACGCTTTTACATGCAGATACGATCATCATCGATGAAGTGTCGATGGTAAGATGCGACATCATGGATGCCATCGACTACACCATGCGTAAGGCTCTGCGCAACAACATGCCTTTCGGCGGCAAGCAGATAATCTTCGTAGGCGACATGTTCCAGTTGCCACCGGTGGTGAAGCAAGGTCCTGAGAAGGATATGCTGAAGGATCTGTACCAAACGGATGACTTCTTCTTCTACAAGTCAGACGCCATCAAGCGCATGCGACTCGTGAAGATCGAGTTCCGCAAGGTGTACCGTCAGGATGACGAACACTTCCTGCACATCTTGGAGAATGTGCGCCTGAACAAGGTAACACCAGAGAACATCATGCACCTCAACGATCGCGTTCACATTCCGACCGCAGAAGATGGTGCTGTCATCACGCTGGCTTCCATCAACAAGACGGCAGACAAGATCAACCTTCAGCGACTAGAGGAGATTGAGTCGGAGGAGTTCGTCTATGAAGGAACCATTGACGGCAAGTTCGAGGAAAAGAAGTTCCCGGTGGACATGAAGCTTCGCCTCAAGGTTGGTGCTCAGGTGATGTTTACTCGCAACGACCAGCAAAAGCGATGGGCAAACGGCACTCTCGGCAAGGTGAGCAAACTCACTAAGGACGAGATCAGCGTGACGCTCAACAACGGCGAGACATACATTGTGCCATGCTGTTCATGGGAGTCGTACAGCTACGACTACAACAAGGAGGAGCGCAAGATGAAGAAGGAACTTATTGGTACATTCACCCAGTACCCTCTGAAACTTGCATGGGCAATCACCGTCCACAAGAGTCAGGGCATGACCTTCGACAAACTCTCGCTCGACCTCAGCCGTGGCATGTTCGCAGCAGGACAGCTCTACGTAGCTCTGAGCCGTGTTCGCAGCCTTGAAGGTCTGTACCTCTCGAAGAACGTCATACCTCAGTATGCTCATACGAGTCGTGAGGTGCTAACTTACGCAAGCGAGTACAACAACGAGCAACAGATTGGCAACGAGATAGAGAGCGGAAAAGCTGTCTATGGCGCACTCCAGCACAACGACTACGACGAAGCGGCACGTCAGTACCTGCTCCTCGTAGCGAAGAAGGCTGAGAACAGCGACATCAAAGAAGCCATGCAGCAAGCAAAACGCTTCCTTGACATACTCGTGTGCGACGAACATCTCTATGGTTCGATAGAGTCGGTACCAGAGTGTCTGACAAAGGCAAGCCATTGGGCTCCGAAGTTCCTTGCTTCGTTGCTCTGCCTCTATGCAGAGAAGTACGAGGAAGCATTGACGTACGCTAACGAGGTACTGGCAACACACCAATGTGCAGAAGCCATGTACATCAAGTCGCGTGCCTTGGCAAAACTCGAACGCTACACAGAAGCTGACGAGACCAACTGCCAGCTTGCGAACGTGTTCGAGATGGCAACACCAGACGCAAAGGTGCTCTTCATGATTGCCATGCTCAATGAGATGCACATTGGCGATCCAGGACTTGACTTGATGCGCAAACTGGTAGAGGCACGTCCAAAGTACGACCTTGGTATCCTTGCCCTTCGCACTTTGATGCAACGCCACAACCTAAAGCTTGACAAGCAGTCGGACAACAACTGCGAGTTGGTGGACCTCTTCAACTCAGACGCTACCGAGGAGGAGTTCCTTGCTCAGCTGAAGGTCTGCCGAGAGAAGGCACCAAAGGCTATCGCTTACTTGATTCGCAGAATCAAAAAGCAAGAATTCAACGAAGAGCAGCCTGCAGCATAAAGCAGGTGGCTTTTCCAAACAAACAAAACCAGAAAAAGATGAAGACAAGAACTGCAAAACTGAGAGACATAGAGCAAGTGGGGTTCCCTATTGTGAAAGCTACATTCAAGGGAAAGGATGGAAATGTGTACGTGGGTGCTATGATGGTTGATAGCGGTTCCGTACATTGCATACTCAACAAGTCGGTACTTTCATTTATCGACGAGTCAAGTGTAATAGACGGCAAGACCATAGACATACACTCAGTACAAGGAAAGGGTGTAAAGTGCCAGGGTGTATCATTCAACTTCAAGATAGGATGCGGAGAGTACACCGATACATTCTATGTCAACAACACTATCGACTTCAATGCCATGTTTGATGGCGTGTTGATTAGTAACGACGAGCATCCAACAGAGCCATGCACATACCGCAACTACTACAACAGTTTGATGACGAAACTCGACATCCCTAAATTGAAATATCACGGTCTGCGTCACAGCTTCGCCACCCGTTGCATTGAAGCCGGGTGCGACTATAAAACAGTGAGCGTGTTGTTAGGTCACTCCAACATTTCAATGTTTCAACCACGCTCAACCTTTACGTCCATCCCTATATGGAACAGAAGAAACGGTGTATAACTAAAATGTTCAAATCATTGGGCAAGTAAAAGTGTGTACTCACCTTTTGTATATAGCCCATAAAATTACGGCAAGATAACTAATCGCCAGTACGAGCAAAGTAAATATAAGCCAAGGGGTGGAAAGCCAAACGCCTTCATTGTTTTGGAGGCGTTTGGCCATTTTATCACTATGCCTTTCCAACAGTTCTTCTTCAGCTTTGATATGCCGAACTGTGCATTGATGCACTTTCGCTAACTCATCTGTGCTGATTTTGGCACGGATAACTATATTTTGTTCCGCTTTGACAATAGCACGGCAAATGCCTGAAATAATGTTGTCAGCACTATCCGTAGCCGTTTTGAGCGCAAAAGTAACTTCTTCCATTTTGCGGGTAGCAGCTTCCAACTCCAAACGCACATCCTTTAGTTCTTTAATTTTCTGTTCAAGTTTACTTTCTTCTTGGGCTACTTTATTTTCATTGTTAGTACCTTCTATAAGGCCGTCAATTTCTATCTTGTCAGATTTCCCTTTTCCAATTCCCATACTTCATTGATTTTGAGTAAAACAATTATCTGTGTAAACCTCTCCTTCGTCTGCAAAGGCGTTTGGCCATTTGAGCGCATCGCCTTACCCATTCGCGTTCGTCTTCATCTTTATCTTTTCCCCAACCACTCATGTCAGAACCTCCGCCGCCATTAGATGCAGCCATGCCCGTTGCACCGTCAAGGTATTCGGCAAAAAGGAGCAAGGCGGTTTTCTGTACATCTTCTATATTCGCAAAGGGATTATCCTCCGGCACGGAACATTCCTTGAGGATGATTTCGTCCGCTTCTTCCGGTATGGCCACATGGTAATGATGGTATTCGTCCGTGGATATGTCGTAGTGCTTGATAACGGGAGCCGGACTGTTGGGCTGTGGCATTTCTGCCAAAATGGTAGCTGTCCGTATTTTCTGTTCAGTATTTGGGATTACCGAAGATTTCCGCTCTCCATGAAGCCTTGCCCATGTCGCTTCTATCTTTGATGGCATGAGATGTCGGCCTTTGCCGAGAATGGAGGATTTGTAACTGGAGTTGCCCGACAGAACAGAATAACCTCGTACATTCCCTTTGTCATCCTCTTGTAAGTGTATGCCGTAGCCGTGCGCTTTCAGCCCAGCCTCGTAGCCTGACCAACTGAATTTCGGCAAGGAACGAAGTACATCCATGCAAGTGTCTGCTATCTCTTGCCTGCGCCTTTCGTAAATATCTTCCGGCTGTACCCATCCCCGTCGCTCATTGATAATGTACGCAGCCGACATTGCCCGTTCCGCTATCAAGTGGTCATCGTTAACCTTTCCATCCATGTCCACACGGTTCACGTCTATGTGCAAATGAGGTATGCCACTTTTTGCATCGTGGTGGAGCGCGACTACATACTGGCTGTTCTTTACGTTGGTGGACTTAGCACTGGCGCGTTTTGCCTTTTTCGAGAGGTCGATGGAATCGAATACTTGGATGTACTCGTTTGCCAACCTTACCCAATCAGCCAGCGTCCAGCCTGCGGATTCTTCCTTAGTTGGGGATATTTCCATTCTTATCACATTCCGTTTGAGTGGTCTGCCCTTGTTGATTGTACTGGAAAATTCCTTTTGTTTGAGTACCATACGTTGATACATAGCTTCAGCCGATATGTCATCGGGCAAGAAGTTCACTTTCACTATCTCGGCCTTGTCTTTGTTGACCGAATAGCGGACGGCGTTTCCGCCGTGGCTGATGGTGGTCGCTTTTGCTATCATCTGGTTGGGGATTTATCGGGTGATGTATTCCTGAATTTCATTCCAACGGACTATAAGGGGAACGGCGGCACGCATCCACTGTTCCACGAAACGGGTGTCTGCGAAGTATTGCGCCCGATGGCTGCCCTGTATGGACTTGACGGCTGCTGCTATTCGCATTAATTCGCCCCGTGCATCGGAAAGACTACAAAGGGCTTCCACCTCCTTGTCGGTAAGCCGTCGCCTCGGATGCTGCCCCAAAGCACATTTTCGAATATAGTCGCTCAAAGTCAAGCCGCAGGTCTCGGCAAGCTCCACGGCTTTTGTGTATTCCTCTTCGGTCACTCTGGCCTCCAGCCGCTTTGTGCGCTTTATAGCCTTTTTCTTTTTGTCCTTGTTTCCTTCCGTTGTTGTCATATCTAATGATTTATAATAAGGTGATACGATAAAATAAAACTGGTCAGCCCGGTACGAGCTTGCGAGCGGCTGTAATGGCTTATGTGGTATGGAAGCGCGGAGCGGTTTTGTGCGACATAGGCAATTCTTGTAACAGTCCTGACACGAACTTTGGATATACCATGCCCCACAGGGTAGACGATTTGTCCGAAGTCTTTATGAACGTCTAAAACAAACGTACTCCGCCAAATTCATTCCCCAAAAAACTGCTTTCAACTGCATCATAATGGTAACCCCAACTCCTGCCATAAACCAATGCCTTTCTAAAAGGCCACGAACTGCAGTGTGAAAGGTCATGTTTCGCATTGTAAAAAGCCATCTTTTGAAAGTCAATACACGGCATTTCGCAACAGTCTCGGTTTCATCAAGTTTTACACTCCGTCTCCGTCATGAACATTATTGTCCGAAATAAGGGATAGAGACGGCAGTCCACTGTTGCAACAGGCAGAGGTGACCGACTTTCCAATTTCATCTTTTGACACATCGGCAGCGATACCATCTTTATCTATACCATTATCGCCAGTCTCTTTGACATAGTGGTGCCGCTCTTTCACGCTCACATAATGCGGATTGAGTATCTTTTGATTGTCCGCATACCATGCCGACACACAATGCACAGTGTGTATGCTTGTGCGGTTGGTCTGCTCAGATATGACAATCCCCAACTCGGCCATTTTGTCAAGCAACCTTGAAACGGTCTTCTTGTCATAGCCTAAACGGGTGGCCAATTCCACTTCCGAAAGGGCGGCTTGCCCGATATGCAGGGTAATGGCAAAGCCTTTCTTTTCGTACTTCGTTTCCTTGATGGACGCAGCGTCAATGAGGCATTTCAATACTTTCATGCGGTCGATACCGTACTTACTTCCTGCCAGAAAATCAAGCTGGCTGTCGGAAAGTACTATGCAATAATAAACGTCTTTCTTCATCTTCATATCTGATTATTGTTCTACTAACTCTAACTGAAATTGGTCAATGAGCATTTGTAAACTCGGACATCGCTTTATCATCTTTTGGAGCGTCATCATGGGTGTGTCTGTCATCAACAGAAAGTCAGCTATGTCCAATCCCTTTTCCCTCTGTTCGTCTGTAGCACACTGCTCCAGTTTTTCACTGAAAACCACTTTTGAGCAAACGGAAGAAAGCGACAATGCTTTCTCCTGCCAAACCTTCTTTGCTCCCAAATCAGGACAAAGTATAACGGCACGGTTCTTCAACACGGCAACGGTGTCAGCCTTGAAACAGCCGTGTATTCCTCCGGTCGCCAACCAAACAAAGTCAGGCATGAAGTGGCTGGCCACTAAAGCAGATTTCTCACTCTCCACAATGGCTACAGCTTTTGCCGGGAAATCGGCCAACAGATGTTCGCCAAACAAGCATTGCTTCATATTGAAGTGAGCAAGCCCTAATTCCGTATGCACCCAACTCACATAACTTCTCGGTTCTTTTACCCGATGTCCCGTCACCAGATTATATAACATAATCTTTCCTGCTCGCACTCTTCCTTGTCGGTCAATCTGCCAGAACACCGTGGAGCCTCCCCATTTCTTAGATGTCCCGACACAGTATAATTTGAACAGCCGGGATGTTTCTTTCTCACCAAATACACCAGAAAGAAAAATGTACAACGGATTCCGTTCATAATTGGCAAGTGAGCGGTGCATAATATCACGGTCTATGTAATCTGTTGGCTTGGGTTGCATAATTTTTGTTTGTGACTTCCACGACTTCCTATCTTCCAATGCAACGGGATTATCTTTGAAATAATCCGATGGTTTATAATGGTATTGGCACGAATGTTCATGGTCGCACCTACCTACATAATCAGGAAACGCAATCTGTCCTTCGATATCAATATACTTGACAAAACATTGTTTCCTTCCGCACTTAGGGCAGGTCAGCTTAGAGCCTCGCTTGTATTTTTGGAGCGTAAATCGGTATTCAGTCATAGTTTCTCCTTTTATAAATGCAGCTCGTGCAGTTTGCAGTTGTTGCAGTTTTGCAGATTACCAATGTATTCGGAACTGCAAACTGCAAATACTGCAAGGTGCAAATGGTATAGCTTATTGCAGTTTCTCATATTCTCCCCTCTTGATTTTCTTGATGACCTTACTTGTTGTAAGATTAACCAACATATACATTACAGACCTTTCGGAAAGGCCAACTTCTTTTCCGGCTTGAATGGCCTCGGCGGTAGAAAACACGACAGGTACATTGTCAAGCAATTCTTTCTTTTGCGGTTCTATACTCTCCATCAACATGAATTTTTGTATGTTTGAATAACAGTCTTCAAAATAAGAACTTAGCCTGATGGCCGACTTGATGGAATCTATATCCACGAAATCCTTGTGTACTTCGCCACAAGCCCATCGGAGTATCTGAAAGACCAAAGCCAACCGTGCTGCAATCATGGGGATTTTCATTACCCGGCTGTCAACCACACCGTCATCCTTGATTCGATTTACTTTGTGGATTAGGTTATTGCGCCAGTCGGTGAAATAGGCACCAGCCTCTGGAGAAAAATTCAGTACGTTCTGTAAAGCGTAGTCGTTGTTCTCATCTGTTATGAAACAAATCTCGCAAATACGGTTGATTACATCCTCCCACAAGGCAGAATATTTCTCAAACGATGAGGATGTGGAATCTTCGTCAATCTGCCAATCTGATATTTCCTGTGATGAGGGATAAACGAAGATTATCCTATCCAACAGTCCATTGTCCTTGTACCCTTTATCGACCAGTTCATGCACACGAGTTGTCTGCATCGTGCCGACTATATTTATAAAAGGCCGCTCAATATGGATGGGTATCGGCATACTGCACCTTGACACATCAAGAGGCTTACCGCTAAAAGCTGTCAAAAGTTGTTCTATCAGTTGCCCTTTACTGTATTGATTCACGGCATTGAACATTCCCATTATTTCATCCACATACACGGTTACCCCTCTTGGATTGTCGTTAAGCGCACGAATAAGAGCTTCAGGGGTGAAGTCCGAAATGATTGTCCGCTTCAAAATCGGCTTGGGAGGCAATGACGGTCTTTCATCTTTCTTACCCTTCTGACTTTCCAGTATGGAATTGTAGTTTTCCATATTTATCTTGAATTGCTTAATGACTTTAGCATCACGTTTACGAATGGGGCGGAAAGCAAAGTCAAGCGGAGGAGTTTTACCCATGCCTGGCCGTCCGACCAATATCATGTATAGGATAGGGCTACTAACCCAACCGCCACGGATACGGATGTTGACCGCATTGCCGATAGCCGTTGATGTTGCCGCAATAAGGGATGCCATCATGTACTCAATGGAATAGTTCTCTTGCCGTGACAATGCCAGAATCATGTCCTGCAACTTGGCAGGAAATACATCCAAAGGTATCTTGTTCTCTATGACACCCTCGAACTCCATTCTGATGCTGTTGCACAAGTCAAGTGAATCCATTAGAACGGTCTGTTTCGTTTGGCATTGATGAATTGGGCGGCTTCTTCCGCCAGTTCCTTTTGTGATTTCCGCTTACCGTCATGAAGCCATGCGTCAATCTCTGATTTAAGGAACATGATGCGCTTGCCTCTTTTGTGAAATGGTATTTGGTGGCAACTCGTCCATCCGTAAACGGTCTGCTCCGCCGGATGGCTGGGCAAGTATTCGCACAGTTCTTTAAGGTTCATCCATTGGTCGGCAGGCCGTACTTGTGGGATGTTGTTCAGACCGTCAATCTTGGAATCAAGTTTATTGAGCTTGTCCATCATCCATGACATTGCTTTGGGCAAATCTTCAAATGTAATGTTCTTGTCTTCCATATCGTTATCAGTTGATTTCTGCCGCAAAGTAACGGCAAATCCCAATACTGATTTATGGGTGACAAATATCACATAAAGAAACATCAGCAAGTCACAAGAGTCATAAACGATATGCGCTGATTCTCAGTGGATATAATGATAAATTCCATTATTAGATTTTTCCGCTTATGCCTCTCGACATAAGGAAATCATCATCGAATCATAAGGTTATGAAGATAAAAATGCACAGAAACAGAAAGCCACCCACATGAAGATGCAGATGGCTTATGATGTATAATATAAGTGGAGGTGTAAATAAAGGTCATTCTGTCGTTGGTAAATCCAACTTAATAGTCTTTGTTGCCTCTTCCTTTTTAGCATCAACAACCTTTGCATACACTTGAGTTGTACGGACATTCGTATGGCCAAGCATTTTGCTGACCGTATAAATGTCTGTTCCTCCGGCGAGTTGCAGGGTTGCATACGAGTGCCTAAAGCAATGGTAGGTGATGTGCTTCGTTATTCCGGCTTCTGCAACCCATTTCTTTATCGGACGGTTAATCCATGAAGGGTCGGGCAGTCCGGCAAAAACTAATTGTTCACCGTCTTTTCTTTCACCACATAATTGAAATGCCTGTTCGGATATGGGCATATACTCAACGCCTTTGGTCTTTTGCTGGGTGAAGTTCAAGCGGTAACCACCGTTGAATAATTCTATCTCTGACCACTTCAATTTTTGGATGTCACAATGACGAAGCCCGGTAAGTGCTGAAAAGAGGGCGGCACGTTTCAATAGCGGGTCGCATGGAGTTTGAGCCAAACGGTTCAGTTCTTCAATGGTCAGGTATTCCCTACGGCTTTCTTGACCTTGAATACCCTTGACCTTTGCCCCAATATCAACCGTCAGATAGCCGTCAATAAAAGCCTGCTTTAATGCGGCCTTGAATATGGAAAAATAAGTGGATGCTGTATTTTGCGAAATGACACCTTTCTTTCCACCTCCCTGTGGCGCGTTCAATAGGAACATACGGAATGATTCTATCAGCTTCAAGTCTATCTGCGAGAAAAGGATGGTGTCGCCTTTTGCAAAGATTTTCAATAGTTCATGCACGCGCTTCCAGTTGATGATAATGGAATCGGAGCTATGAGCGTGACGCAACCGCTGCACATGGTTGAAGTATTCAATGAAGTTGCAACGTGAACGCTCCAACTGCTCTGCCTGTTCCGCATCGGTTTCTGAATAAAGCGAGGCATTATCGTATTCCTTTTGGCGCAGGCTCCTCACTTTGTCGGCATAGATACACGATTCTTGGTCTAACTGTGATTTGCATTGAATGATACCGTTCAAATCACGCTTAGGCTTATAAGTGGTCTTGCCGTCCTTGTCAGTTCGGGCGTTCCGCGATTTATCCCAAATGGGAGTAGTGATGGTACGGTTCAGATATTCACGCACTCTTTGGGGAGCGGATTTGTCTGCTTGGAAAACCGGATAGGCTTCCACATACAGATACCATTCCTCGCGGTATTCCGACTTGCGGAGTTTTACCGAAACTCGTGTATTGGCCAACGCTTTCTTCATCGCTTCATTCCTTTATATAGGTTATCAATTTCTTTCTTGGGGACATAAACGAAGTTTCCTATCTGCCGGGTAGGGATAGAGAATTTGCGGATGTGTAGATAGACCGTACTGTCCTCTAAATGGAATTTCTTGGATATTTCACCGATAGTATAACAGTCCTTAGGCTCCAAACTATACAGCTTGGCAACAGGCGTTGTTTTTGTCAGAGCTTTCTTCCGCAGAGGATAGAGTTTCAGCAGTTCTTCTTTGCTCACACGAATTTGATTGGTGCCAAGGTTTATATGTGAGATAGTGCCTTTATGTATCAGACGATACAGCGTATCTTTGCTGATACCGAACAGGGCATAGGCTTCCGACACCTTGATATAATCTTGGTGCTTCGGGATGGCTTTCACGATTTCATCCAATCGTTGGTTTCGCTTCTCTTCGTCTTTCCTGCGCTTATAGGCAATGTTAGAACAGCGTTTAGAACAATACCATGATTCTATGGTCTTGGCAATAAACTCCTGACCGCACACTTGGCATTTGCGCTTTATCTCGAACTTTGCTGCTGGCATAATGCTGATTTTTACTTGTTTGTATTCAACTCATTTGTACTTTGTCGCAGATTTCCTACTTTTTTATCGCGGCACAAATATGGTACAAATATACGATAAAAATCCGAGAAACAAGCAAATCAATCCGAAAATGTTAAAAACAAAATAGGGCGTAACTCATTGAGCTACACCCTACTTTTCTATCGTTAGTTATCGTTGTTTACCGATACTTATTTCACTTCCTCAAAATCAGCATCCTGAACATTATCATTCTTATTGCTGTTCTGACTGGCATTGTTATTAGCTTGTCCGGCATTAGGACCTGCCTGAGCATTACCTGTCTGGGCATACATCTCAGCACTTGCGGCTTGGAATGCAGTCTGAAGTTCTGCACTGGCAGCATCGATACCTGCCAAGTCTTGCGCCTTGTGAGCGTCTTTCAACTTCTGAAGAGCAGCTTCGATAGGAGCTTTCTTGTCGGCAGGAATCTTATCGCCTAAGTCTTTCAACTGATTTTCAGTTGAGAAAATCAAACTGTCGGCTTGATTCAGCTTATCTACCTTTTCACGCTCTTTCTTGTCGGCTTCTGCATTGGCTGTAGCTTCTGCTTTCATACGTTCGATTTCTTCTTTGCTCAAACCTGATGAAGCCTCGATACGGATGGCTTGCTCCTTACCGGTTGCTTTATCTTTTGCAGACACTTTCAAGATACCGTTGGCATCAATATCGAAAGTTACTTCAATCTGAGGTACTCCACGACGTGCCGGAGCAATACCTGTCAGGTTGAACTGACCGATTGACTTGTTCTGAGCTGCCATCGGACGTTCGCCTTGCAATACGTGGATGGTTACTTCGGTCTGGTTATCGGCTGCGGTTGAGAATACTTCGCTCTTCTTACACGGGATGGTAGTGTTGGCGTCGATCAACTTCGTCATTACGCCACCCATTGTTTCGATACCCATTGACAGCGGAGTTACATCCAGCAATACCACGCCTTTGATTTCATCGGTCAATACTGCACCTTGAACGGCTGCACCTACGGCTACTACTTCATCGGGGTTAACGCCCTTTGACGGAACTTTACCGAAGAAGTCTTCAACCAGTTTCTGAACGGCCGGGATACGTGAAGAACCACCTACAAGGATTACTTCGTCGATGTCTGCATTGTTCAGTCCGGCATCGCTCATGGCTTTCTTACACGGTTCGAGACAAGCCTGAATCAAGCTGTGAGCCAACTGTTCGAATTTAGCACGGGTCAACGTCTTAACCAAGTGTTTAGGCACTCCTCCTACCGGCATGATGTACGGCAGGTTGATTTCGGTTGAAGTAGAAGAAGACAATTCGATTTTAGCCTTCTCAGCAGCTTCTTTCAAACGTTGCATTGCCATCGGATCGGCAGTCAAATCAGCACCTTCATCGTTCTTGAATTCTTGTACCAACCAGTCGATGATTACTTGGTCGAAGTCATCACCACCGAGGTGAGTATCACCGTTGGTTGACAATACTTCGAATACGCCACCGCCAAATTCCAAGATAGAGATATCGAATGTACCACCACCGAGGTCGAATACAGCGACTTTCATGTCTTTGTTCGACTTATCTACACCGTAAGCCAACGCTGCGGCAGTCGGTTCGTTTACGATACGTTTTACATCCAGACCTGCAATCTGACCGGCTTCTTTAGTTGCCTGACGCTGAGAATCTGAGAAGTAAGCCGGAACGGTAATAACGGCTTCGGTTACTTCCTGTCCCAAATAATCTTCAGCCGTTTTCTTCATCTTCTGAAGAATCATAGCCGAAATTTCCTGCGGTGTATACAAACGTCCGTCGATGTCGACACGCGGAGTATTGTTGTCACCCTTAACTACTGAGTAAGGAACACGGGCGATTTCTTTCTGAACCTGATCATAAGTTTCACCCATGAAACGTTTGATTGAATAAACGGTACGTTTCGGGTTCGTGATAGCCTGACGTTTGGCAGGGTCGCCTACCTTACGTTCGCCGCCGTCAACAAATGCTACTACTGACGGAGTGGTACGCTTGCCTTCGCTGTTGGCTATTACCACCGGTTCGTTACCTTCGAATACTGCTACACATGAGTTTGTTGTTCCTAAGTCAATACCAATAATCTTTCCCATAATTGTATCTATTTTTATTATTTTCAAATCAGTTTATTCTGTAACGCCGAAACGTTACGCTTTCTATTACACAAACGGCGTGCCAAAAAGCAAATGGCTCTCTGCCATTTATTTCTTTCGGCGAAGTATGACATTTTAGCTGACAACCTGTCAGTCGGACAAGCGGTTTTGAGGCTCAAGTTGGCAGTGTAAAACGCTACGGGTAGCGTTGCCATACGCAAGCGGTAGCGTTACCCAACGCTTCCCATAGAAATGCCACGTCCTATGGGTAGAATTTTTCCACCTGCCGATCAGGTGTTTTTCAAGCCATTCCAGCCTCATTCAGAGTTTAATTAAAGCACCCCTCCGAGATGGGAAAACACAACATCTGTTAAATATTAAGTAAATGACATCCACGGATGCAAAAACTTTCTACCTTTGTTTTCTATAGTAATTATTTAAGCAGATGGGAATACTGTATGTGGTACCTACTCCGGTAGGAAATTTAGAAGACATGACGCTGCGAGCTATCCGCGTGTTAAAAGAAGCAGATTTGATTCTGGCAGAAGATACGCGCACCTCCGGCATCTTGCTGAAACATTTCGAAATAAAAAATGCCATGCAATCGCACCACAAATTCAACGAACACCAGACGGTGGAAAACGTGGTAGAGCGCATCAAGGCAGGCGAAACGGTTGCACTGATTTCGGATGCAGGCACGCCGGGCATATCTGATCCGGGATTTCTCATCGTGCGTGAATGCGTGAGAAACGGCATTGAAGTCCAGTGCCTGCCGGGAGCCACGGCTTTTGTGCCGGCGTTGGTGTCATCCGGACTTCCGGACGAACGTTTTTGCTTCGAAGGCTTCCTGCCCCAAAAGAAAGGACGCATGACAAGGCTGAACGCTTTACGTGAAGAAACACGTACGATGGTGTTTTACGAATCTCCTTTCCGCCTGCTGAAAACCTTAACCCAGTTTGCCGAAACATTTGGCGCAGAACGGCCGGTTTCCGTTTGCCGGGAGATTTCGAAAGTTCACGAAGAAAGCGTACGAGGAACGCTCGAAGAGGTTATCGCCCACTTCACAGCAACCCCTCCCCGGGGAGAAATAGTTATCGTATTAGGAGGGAAAGAAACTAAATTATAAATATCTAAACTGAATAAGTATGAAGAAGGTTGTATTATTTTCATTATGTGCTGCCGCATTCATGGCATCATGTACGAATACTGGAAAACAGAACGAGACCTTGCAAGCTCAAAACGACTCTTTGAGACTTGAACTTTCTAACCGCGACTCAGAGTTGGATGACATCATGGGTTCATTTAACGAAATCCAAGAAGGCTTCCGCGAAATCAATGAAGCAGAAAACCGCGTAGACCTGCAAGGGGGAACACTTGAAAGCAAATCGGCTGCCGAGAAGATAAAAGAAGACATCCGTTTTATCAGCGAAAAATTAAAGTCGAACCGCGAACAGATTGCCAAATTGGAGAAACAGTTGGCTAACAGCAACTATCAGTCGGAACAGCTCAAAAAAGCCATCAAAAACCTGACTGCCGAACTTAACGCAAAGCAACAGCAAATAGAAACGCTCCAATCGGAACTGGCTGCCAAGAATATCCGCATAGCGGAACTTGATGAGGCTGTAAGCGACTTGAACAAGAACGTTGACGAGCTGAGTGCTGAAAACGAAGTAAAAACCCGCACGGTGGAGGCTCAGGACAAGGCTCTGAACACGGCATGGTATGTTTTCGGAACAAAATCGGAGCTGAAAGACCAAAAGATTTTAAAACGCGGAGACGTGTTGAAAGACAATGACTTTAACAAAGATTACTTTACTCAGATTGACATCCGTACCGACAAGGTTATCAAGTTATATTCAAAACGTGCCCAACTGCTGACTACTCATCCCGAAGGTTCTTACGTATTGGAGAAAGACAGCGAAGGACAGTTGACGCTGAAAATCACTAACCCCACGGATTTCTGGAGCGTATCACGCTATCTGGTTATTCAGGTTCGATAAATGATTCTTTTATTATCATTCCAATTCTATTCCAAACAAAATCGCCCGGCTCAATGGTGAGACCGGGCGATTTTATTTTTAAAAGATGATTCTTTATATACCTATTAATATTGTGGATTCTGAACAATATTAGGATTAGCATCTATTTCTGCTTGAGGAATAGGCATAATCGTTCTATAATCATCCCAACTAACAGTTACAAGGTCCACACTATTTAAGAAATGATGCCCGCCAGCACGAGTTACTTGGTCGCCAACACGCAAGATGTCAAACAAACGGTGTCCTTCCATCACTAATTCTTTTCTACGTTCCTTCTTAATCAAATCAAGAGTTGCTGTTATTTCTGTATTGTTCGCATTGGCGCGATTACGAATGGCATATAAATAATCATCTGCCAATTCTTGGTCGGGTGTAGATTTTCTAAGGGCCGCTTCCGCGCCTATCAAGTAAATATCGGATAAACGAATTACACGTATATTATTTACGGCAACATATCCTCCTCGTCCCGGATATTTGTTTACAACTAACTGTCCCGATGTTTTGCCGGGTATCAGCAACTGATTACGAATATCGTTAGGGTCTTCGTTTAATAAATTGACGAAATCTCGTGTTGCTATCATCGAACCATATTCGCTTGGACTTGCGACAGCACCAAGTAATTCACGAGCACCACTATATATAGTAGTAGAAAGAGCCAAATCGAAAATAGATTCAGTCGTTTCTTCTTGACTCCACATTGAAATATAATTAGCATTCGGAACCAATGAATAACCTCCATGCTCAATTACATCTTTAGCATAATTGTATGCAGCATCGTAATCTCCTTTATAAAGGTTTACACGAGCCAATAATGCTTTTACTCCCCATTGGTTGAGATGACCGTAATTCTTTTCTTCGCTGATGTAGTTTAAAGATTCTGTCAAATCGTCCAATACAGCCTGATAACCTTCTGCTACCGTAGAGTTACGTGCAGGTAATTCGTCAGCATTGAGTACGCTCTTTATTATAGGTACTCCTAAAGATGCACCGCTATCTTTCTGATAAGGTACCCCATAAGTAATCAATAAATCAAAATGAGCCAATGCGCGAACAGCCAACGCTTCACCTTTAGAATTTTTGGTTATATCGTTCATTTCAATCGTGCCATTATCTATTGCTTGCAGTAATACATTCGCACGATTAATCACAGCATAAGGAGCATACCATAATGATTCGGTTGCATTACTTTGACGATCGGTAAAGCGATAAAAATTCTCGGTTCTGTCTCCGGTCTTTCTTGTCTGAACATCCTCGCCCCCTACTTCTGCCCTTGTTATAAAATCAGTGCCATAGTAATAATATGTTCCGCCACTTGTTGGGTCTGTAACACTGATTAACCCTTCGTATAAACCATTTACTGCGATTTGCGTATCTTCAGGTGTGGTAATAGCATCTTCGCTGACCAACGAATCAGTAGGCAACGTGGTTAGATAATCATCACATGAAGACAACAAACCAATAGCTGATATAAATATCGCTGTTGATAAAGAATATATAGTTGTTTTCATTAGTCTAATAGTCATTATAAAATTAAATACCTAATTCGATACCGAAAGTTACTGTTTTCAAATTCGGTAAACCTAACGTCGGAATACCATTGATAGGCATTTCCGGATCTGCATATTTGTAAGATGTCCAAGTAAGTAAATTGCTTCCCGAAACAAAAACACGTACATTGCTCAGTTGAGCTTTGCTAATCCATTTAGATGGCAAAGAATAAGACAGACTTAATGATTTCAAACGCAAGTAATTCAAATTTTTCATGAAACGTGAACTACCGTAATTTCCATATTGATAGTTATTGATACGTTTAGGAACATCTGTGATATCTCCCGGTTTTTGCCAACGGTTTAACTGGTCAGTAGACATATTTGCCCAAACATCATATCCATCGGTATCAAAGAAAGAGGTCCGATATGTATCAAAGACTTTCCCTCCCAATGAGAAATTGAACAACATACTCAATTCTAATCCTTTCCAAGAGACACTGTTTCTCCATCCGCCAGTTACTTTAGGATCTGGTTTGCCTATTATTACTCGCTGTGCTTCATTAGGATTCTTTGTCAAACCTTTATTAATAGTACCATCTTCGTTCACTGTATTCAGTACCCATTGTTCTTCACCAGTTTGCGGATCAACACCTGCCCATTCACGACTCCACCATGAATAATAAGATTCTCCTTCGCGAATGATACTTGTACCACTGACAATATCTTTACCTCCATACAGTTTTGTCACTTCATTACTATTGTGTGATAAAGCCAGACCTGTGTTCCATTTTACTTGGGAGTGTTTAAATACATCTACATTAAGATCTATTTCAACACCACTATTTTTCATTTCGCCGACGTTCTGCAACATGGTGAGAAAACCGACAGTCATTGAAGTAGGAACGTCTTGCAACAAATCACTTGTACGGCGGGTATAATAATCAAATGTAACATTTAAGCGGTCAAAGAGGCGAGCATCGAAACCAATATTAAAGTTCTTGTTCTTTTCCCATGACAAATCTGGATTAGCAACAGAAGTGGGTGCCGAACCTGAATGATCCTGATACGTATTATTATATCCGTATAAACTTAAATGACCATATAATGAATTAGGCAATGTTCCATTTATACCGTAAGATACTCTCAACTTTAAGTCGTTTAGCCAGTGAATGTCTTTCATGAATTCCTCTTGTGTCATTCTCCATGCACCCGAAACTGACCAAAAGTTTGCCCAACGGTTATTTGCTCCTAATCGCGAGCTACCGTCACGACGGTAGTTAAAAGACACATAATATTTATTGTCATAATCATAATTAACACGTGAAAGCAAAGATAACAAGTGATCTTCCGTATAATAAGCAGTTCCTTCCATCGGGCTTGAAGCATTGATAGATTCCGGCAATTTATTATGCGGATAGCCTGTTTGGGAAGCAAACACATACTCCGTTCGGCGATCGTCTACATCCCAACCTACTAAAACATCCAAATTATGTTTTTGGTTAAATGATTTAATGTAATTCAACGTTGTAGAAGAATAGATGTTATGCTGAGTTACCATATAGTTAGCACCAAGTCCGCCTAACATAGAACCGTTGTTTGAATCAACAGGCCAATAATTGATGGAATGATTAGATATATAATCATAGCTGACATTTTCTTTCAATGTCAACCCCTCAATAATTTCATAAGAAGCCCACAAATTATTGAAACTTCTGAATACTTTTGATAAATTTTTATCTTTATCAAGATCTAACAACGGATGCGAACCACTCCAAATACTACTGATAATCGGGTCATCCAAATAATAATTACCTTCATCATCATACAGACGAATATTCGGAGTAAGAATAGCCGATCTCAAAAAAAACGGATTGGCATAAGCCGTACCTTCACTCACCACCGATGAACTTTGTTTAGACAAAGTTATATTTGCTCCCATTTGCCACCTGTTATCAGCAGAACGATGTACTGCGTTAACACGTCCAACAAATCCATCCATCGTAGAGTTATTCGCTTTTCCTTGCTCATCCCGATAGGCCAAAGACGCGAAAAATGAATTATGTTCATCACCACCCTGTGCTGAAAATTCATAATTTTGAGAACTTCCGTGATTTCGGAACAATAAATCCTCCCAATTCGTATTATAATCAGGAGCATAAGTATCCATAGCTTGTTGAGCATAAGCCTTGGCTTCAGCTTCTGTTGCAGGATGATAAATTCCACTTTCATCGGGAATACCGTATGTTGTCGCTTCATTATAAGCACCTTCATAAGTCAATTCACGACGTTGTGCTGCGTTTACATTTTCACGATTGTTCATTGCCCAATCAGAAAATCCCCAATTCGCTTTAAAGTTAATGCGTGTTTTTCCTGCTTTTCCTTTCTTGGTAGTAATCAGAATAACACCATTAGCCGCACGCGATCCGTACAAAGAAGCCGCAGCTGCATCCTTTAACACTGTGATAGTTTCAATGTCACTCGGATTAATAGATGACATAATATTAAAGGCCTTAGTGTCATTACCTACGGCAGATACCGCAATATCTCCCGAAACAACAGGCACACCATCTATTACATACAACGGCTCATTAGAGGCATTCATAGATCCGGTTCCTCGAACACGAATCTCCAAAGCAGCTCCGGGCTGTCCACTATTTGAATTTATAGTCAATCCCGGCGTAGTTCCTGCAAGTGCTTGCTCAAAAGAAGTTACTGGAATATCTTTCAGAGCTTTAGCACCATCAATACTGGATGCAGCCCCTGTAAATGATGTTTTTTTCGCAGTACCATAAGCAACAACCATAACCTCTTCCAACTGTTCAGCATCCGACTTCAACACCACTTTCACTACCGGCTGAATCTTAACCTCTTGCGATTCCAGTCCGATGAAAGAAATCACTAAAGTTTCCGCCGAACTACACGGGGATGTAATATGTTGATAATTAATACTGTATGAACTTTAAGCAACGGAGTATGAATGTGTTGTAGCTGCTTCTATGCGAGGTTTCCACTTCGCTTTTCTACCTTTTATGTACTATTTCTTTCCTATTTTGTGAATTGAGTCAGAACCTTTTTAGACTTTTATGTCTGCGAAAATGCAGGAAGAAATTCCCCACCAAAATCTCCCATAAAACGCTACGGGTAGTGTTACACATCCCATGCGGTAGAGTTTACCGTTTCTACCCATAGAACCGACCCACTCTAACGGTAGAATTTTTCAATCTGTCGGGTGGAATGTAATGTGTTTATTATAAATATATTACAGGATTAAGCGAATCCATGTAAAAAAATAGAAGTGCCGAGTATTATTTAATACAAAACAATACTCAGCACTTCTTAAAATGTTATCTTTCGGAACTCTCCGTTTCTATTAATATCCCGGATTTTGTTGTTCGCGAAGTACGCTGTTCGCATTTACCTCACTGACAGGAATCGGCAAAAGAGCACGGAAATATGTGCGGTCGAATTTACGTGAATCTGCATTCAGAGAGTAATGCCAACCTTTGTTGTTCTCGTCTTCATAGCGTACGATGGTTTCGTTATTACGCATTGCGTCAAAGAAACGCTGTCCTTCGCCTACCAGTTCTTTACGACGCTCCAGCAAGATACGTTCCAACGAAACGTTTGAAGCCGTTACTTGTTGGCTTGATGTTGTCGTACGGTTTTGGATAAGTTCGTTGAGATAGTAAGCCGCATCCGATGTATTACCCAATTTCATGGCAGCTTCGGCTGCATTCAGATACATTTCAGACAAGCGCAGGATAGGCAAATTCTGCAAACGCATATCTCCTTCGCTTCCCATCGGGAACTTATCGATGAAAATACGGTTGTCTCCATACGTTTTATACATGTCGCTGGGTGTACCGTCTTCATTCTGCTTCATTTGAACGGGCAATATAACGTTAATACGAACGTCGTTAGCATCTTGTGAAAGCATATCTACAAACGATTTTGTACAGATAGCGTCAGCATATCCATCTTCATTATATAAGTATCCGATACCTTCACGGTCTGCCCAGTCATCAGAGCCACTGTTAATCAGTTCGAAAATCATTTCTGAGGTGTGATTGGCATCCGATTTATCCCAAGCAGCTGCATATTGGTTCATCGCCCATAACTGGTAAGGAGAATTTTTGATAACGTCTTCTGCCATGTCGAATGCACCTTTATCGTTATTCATATATAAGTATACACGGCTCAACAATGCTTTAGCAGCCCATTGGTCGATGTATCCCTGATTTTCGCCCGGTTTTGTTGATACCGGCAGGGCATTCATATCAATGGCATCTGTCAGGTCTTTCACCACTTGCGTATAAACTTCGGCTACGGTTTTACGTCCTTCTAACGCATCAATCGTCAGGGGAGTAGTTACGATAGGAATACCTAATGAAGCACCGTTATCTGCCGTATAAGGCATTCCGTAGATTTTCACCAAATCAAAGTGAACCAATGCGCGCACCACTTTAGCCTGTGCATAGATGCTGTTCACTTCAGCTTCGTAGTCATCTTTATCGGCTATCGCACCGTTGTCAACAGCTTCAATGATACGGTTGGCACGGCGGATTACGTTATAAGGTACGTTCCAAATGCTGGGTGCATCGTCTTCTCCATATCTCATTTCGTAGCATGACGAAGAACGCATTCCCTGAGTACGTGCCTGCATATCGTCGCCGCGAACGTCTCCGTAATAAAACATACGGGCTGCATAGTATTCCGTGTAGGTAGAGTTTCCCTGCAATCCGTCGTACATACCATACATGGCTGTTTTCGCATCATTATAGGTTACGATGGCAGAAGAGCTGGGAGCACCGGTCGACGGATCCAAGTCCAACCATTCGTTTACACACGATGACAATCCGATAACTGCCACCGTCAAAGCTAATGATTTATATAATGTTTTCATTTTAATTGCTGTTCTGGGTTAATTATATTAGAAACCTAATTCAATACCGAATGTAACCGTTCTTAATGCCGGAGTTTCAAACGTACACAATCCGTTAACCGGAGTTTCAGGATCTACATACAAGCCGTCCGACTTCCAAGTAAGCAAGTTGCTTGCCGATACAAAGGCTCTCAGCTTGTTGAATCCCCATTTCCGGGTAATGTTTTCAGGTATGGTGAATCCGAGTGTCAGGTTCTTGATACGCAAATGGTCAGTAGACATCATCCAGCGAGAAGACTGAACATTTGTATTACCGTATGCAAACTGCGGAAGTTTCGCGTTGTCGCCCGGTTGCTTCCAAGTATCTTCTATCTTATAATATGCCGGTACGTTACCTAAATAGTTATACGTACCACCGTTTGATTGCAACCAAGTAGCATAGTCGTACGCATGACCGCCCAATGAATAAGTCAATGTCATGTTGAAATCAATCCATTTCCAACGTACATAGTTGCTCAAACCTCCCTGTACTTTCGGTTCAACTTTTCCGATAATAGTCTTGTTGGCTTCAGCATAATTGGTAGTGGTTTCGTTCGTACCATCGTTTTTATAGAACATTTCTTTACCGGTTTCGGGGTCTACACCTGCATATTCATAAGCATACAGTGAGTAATAAGATTCGCCGATGCGGTGAATCAGCGGACCACTGATCATTTCGTTCTGGCTGCCATCCAGTTTTATCAACTCGTTTTTGTTGTGGCTGATATTGAAAGTAGTAGTCCATGTAAAGTTCTCATTATCGAAGTTGTTTGATTTCAACTCAAATTCAAAACCACGGTTTCTCATAGAACCTACGTTCATCAGTGTGTTGGCATCGCCGTATCCGTCGATAATACCTACTACTCCGGAAATAGCTTTATCCATCAAAAGGTCTTTTGTATCGCGGTTATACCATTCGAAAGTCAAACTCAAACGATGGAACAACGTCAAGTCAAGACCTACATTGGTAGCATAGTTCTTTTCCCATTTCATGTTCGGGTTTTCGATGGTTTCTTCGGCTGAACCGGCATTTTTACCATAGTTATATCCGTAACCGTACAGTCCCATGTAAGCATAGTAATCGCTGGGCTGCGTACCGTTGACACCGTAAGATACACGAAGTTTAGCGTCTGTAATCACATCTTTTATATCTTCCATGAATGATTCACCCGAAATTCTCCATGAACCAGAAACAGACCAGAAGTCTCCCCAGCGGCTTTCTCTTGACAAACGTGAACTTCCGTCGCGGCGGTAGCTTGCGCTGAAGTAGTAACGTCCGTCGTAATCATAGTTAAAACGTCCCAAGAACGAAGTCATACGATAACGATTCACAACACTTGCTGCACGAGTGTCTCCCGCATTATTGATTTCAGGTAAGTATGAAGGATAAGTATTACCGTTTGCATACACATAATCGTAACGGTAATCTTCTGTTTCGAAGCCTAACAAAACATCGATGTTATGCTTTTGAGCAATAGTTTTATTATAAGTCAACTGAGTCTGTGTGTTCAATTTGCCACGGTTACCCATTACACGTTGGTAAACACCGTTCGATGAACGTCCATCGTTAGAACGCGGATCCCACCATACACGCTCGTTGTTTTGGTTGAAGTCGTAGCTGATAACCTCTTTCACATTCAGGTTGTCCCAAATGTTCCATGTAGCAGCCATTGAACCCAAGAAACGGTTTACGGTACTGCGGTTATAGTTATAGGTTTCTGTTTGTACCGGATTAGCTCCATTCAGTGCAGGGAAGTTTGTACTGAAAGAACCATCTTCATTATACGGGAATGTAGAAGGAGATGCAGTCATGGCATAACACATGATGGGGCTGGCATAACTTGTACCTTCATTATTTACATTCTGATTAGAGTTAGTAAACATTGCATTGGCTTCCAATGTAATTCTTCCTGCCTTATGCATTACATTGGCTCTACCTGTGAAACGTTCGTAACCTGATACATTAGTAATACCGTCTTGTTTCATGTATGAGAATGAAGAGTAGAAACTCGTTCTGTCGTTACCACCTTGTGCACTGATTTCGTAATTCTGGTGGAAACCGTTGCGGAACAAAACGTCTTTCCAATCGGTATAGCCCGACCACGGTTCGGCAGCAAATTGGTCAATGTTTGAATCAGCAAAAGCAATTGCGTCAACTTCTGTTTCTCCTTGATTCATCGCATAGTTTTTCAAACCCAGATGCAAGATTTCGCGACGGTCGGCTCCGTTCAGAATCGGGCGGTAGTTGATAGCCATGTTAGAAAAACCCCAGTCGCTTCTTACATTAAAACGAGTCTTTCCTGCAGCACCCTTCTTGGTAGTGATAACAATCACACCGTTTGCCGCACGCGAACCGTAAAGTGAAGCAGCCGCAGCATCCTTGATAACCGTCATTGACTCAATGTCATTGCTGTTCAGCGTAGCCATCAAGCTGTTACCAGAGTCGGCATAAGAGAACTCACTGACGTTGGTATTCAGCATCGGAACTCCATCGATTACATATAGAGGCTCGTTGCTGGCATTGATAGAACCCATACCACGGATACGGATTGAAGCAACTGCACCGGGCTGTCCGGAAGTAGAAGTAATCTGCACACCGGAAACCGAACCTGCCAAGCGGTCTTGTACGCTGACAGTCGGTACATCTTCCAATTTTTCTGTGGTTATGCTTGAAGCAGAACCGGTAAATGAAGATTTCTTAAAGTTACCGTAACCTGTTACCACAACTTCGTCCAACACTTCGGCATCCGACTTCAGCACAACCTTCACAACCGGCTGAATCTTAACTTCTTGCGATTCCAGTCCGATGAAAGAAATCACTAAAGTTTCCGCCGAACTACACGGGAATGTAATTGGTTAATTACCAATATCTTACTATCGTTTGAATATTTTGATAAGAATTGGATATAATGCTCAGAATGTGCTCCTA
>CASFNA010000015.1 GCA_949295905.1 uncultured Prevotellaceae bacterium | reverse complement strand
TAAAAAACCTTTTCGATTCGAAAGGTAACCTCACGGTCCCCTTTGTCATCCTAAATAATCATGAAAACTTTACCTTAAACTAATACTATTTACTAACCTAAACAATTTATTAACCTTTTGACGATGCAAAGATACAACGAAAATGCGTCCGTGTCAATACTTTCATGTGTGTTTTTGATATCTTAACAGCTTTTCTTGATGCAAATCAATAATTTGTGTGCGCAAACAGCGATTAAAATGCCCGTAAATTTGGAAAAATGCGTGATTTGTTATACTTTTGTGTCCGTTTAGTAAAATGACCTTGCATACTATGCGTGTCCTTATTGTAAATACAAGCGAGAACGCCGGCGGTGCGGCCGTGGCGGCAGGCCGGTTGGTCGATGCGCTCAACAACAACGGCGTGAAGGCAAAGATGATGGTGCGCGACAAGACGACCGACAACCTTACCGTGGCTTCAGTCGGCGGCCGGTTGCGGAGCAAGTGGGCGTTCCTGTGGGAGAGGTGGTGCGTGTTCTGCCATCTCGGCTTCTCCCGTAAGAACCTGTTTTCCGTTGACATAGCCAACGCCGGCATAGACATTACGGCGACGCGCGAATTCAAGGAGGCCGACATCGTTCACCTGCACTGGGTCAACCAAGGTATGCTTTCGCTCCGCGGGATAGGCAAAATCCTTGATTCGGGCAAGCCTGTGGTGTGGACAATGCACGACATGTGGCCCGCCACGGCCTTGTGCCACCTCACTTTCGGCTGTCGCAAGTATGCTGTGGAATGCTCGCGGTGCCCGTTGCTGCCGTCAGTCAGTCCATTTGGCGACGTGGCCAGGCGTGTATGGCGGCACAAGCAGGCCCTGTTGAGACGGCACGGCGCACTCTCGTTCGTTACGTGCAGCCGCTGGCTGGCCTCCGAGGCGAGGCGTAGCAGGCTGCTCGAAGGCGTGAGGATAACGAGCATACCTAACCCGATAGACATACGCACGTTCTGTCCGGGCGACAAGGAGGAGGCGCGCCGCCGCCTCGGATTGCCCCTCGGACGCCGTCTCATACTGTTTGTGGCGCAGAATTTGTCGCACTCCAACAAGGGTATGGACTATCTTGTCGAGGCTTGCCGCATGCTTGCCGACGGGCAGGCGGATGCCGATGGCGGCTTCGGTGTGGTGATGCTGGGCGGCTGCGGTGCGGAGTTGGCCGGTAACTTCAGCGTTCCGGCTTATCCGCTCGGCTACCTGTCAGACACCGAGAAGATTGTGATGGCATACCGCGCGGCCGACCTTTTCGTGCTTCCTTCTTTGTCGGAAAACCTGCCCAACACCATCATGGAGGCGATGGCCTGCGGTGTTCCGTGCGTTGGTTTCAACGTAGGCGGCATCCCCGAGATGATAGACCACCGCAAGAACGGCTATGTGGCGGCGTACAAGAGCGCCGAAGACCTGGCCCGGGGAATGCGCTGGGTGCTGCAAGAGGCCGACCGCGGCGAGCTTGGCCGCGCCGCAGTGCGCAAGGTTTCGGTGTCATATTCGCAGCAGAGTGTGGCAATGAAGTATATAGAAGTTTACAACCAAGCCCTTGCTTACAGACATTACAGGTTATGATAAAGTTCACAATAGTCACCATTACGTACAACGCCGCGCCCGTGTTCATGCGTACCGCCGAGAGCGTTCTTTTCCAGACGTACCGCAGTGTGGAGCATATCATAGTTGACGGGGCGTCGAGTGACGGCACGGCCGACATGGCCTTGGCCTACAAGCGGCGGTCTGACGAAGCCATGAACGGCCACGAGGTGCGCGTAGTTTCGGAGCCTGACAAGGGGCTTTACGATGCCATGAACAAAGGGCTTCGCCTCGCAACGGGCGACTATGTGTGCTTTCTCAACGCCGGAGACTTCTTCCCTGACGCGTCAACCCTTCACCTTATATATAATAAGGCGCGGCTCGACGGTTTTGAGAACGACAAGGGGCGTTTGCCTGCCGTGCTTTATGGAGACACCGATTTGGTGGACTCCGATGGGCGGTATCTGGCACGTCGCCGCCTTGCTCCGCCCGAAAGGCTTACGTGGAGGTCGTTCCGTATGGGCATGTTGGTGTGCCATCAGGCTTTTTACGCACGCCTCGACATCGCGCGCCGCACGCCTTACGACCTGCGTTACCGCTTCTCCGCCGATGTAGACTGGTGCATACGGGTTATGAAGGAGGCGTCGCGCATGTCGCTGCCGTTGGCCAATGTGCACGCCACCGTGGCCTGTTACCAGCGTGAGGGGCAGACAACCAAGAATCACCGGGCGTCCCTTCGCGAGCGTTTCGATGTGATGCGCCGCCACTACGGGTTGCCTGTAACACTGGCGATGCACGCCTGGTTCGTGGCAAGGGCTGTGTTGAAGCGTGGCCGTAAGTGACGGCTTTCATCCTGATTTACAATTAAATAACTAAAATAATTTGGTTTTTTGCCGCTTTGTTGCCTATTTTTGCCATTGTAAACAAATACAAGTAAAAACATAAAAAGGAGGCAATATGAAGAAGTTTATAGTCAGTTTGGCCATGCTCGGGCTGTTCAGTGTCGGCACGATGGCCTTCATCGGTAATGACGGCGACGAGCCGCCTACGCGTCAGACGGAGCAAAGGCGCGGCCATTGTGGCTGGCATGACGATTGTGACGGCCGCCACCGCCACCACCGCAGGGGCGGATGTTGCGGCGATTACCGCCGGGATGATTGCCGCCGGGATTACAGATGCTGTGACGAAAGGTACGGATGCGGCGCGTGCCGGTATGACCGTTGTACGGTTGACGGTTGCCACGAGCGCGGCGAGTTGTGCCCGGAGTGTGCCGAATGGTGCGAAAAACACAGGAGCGACGATGTTTGCAAACGCAAGTAAAGGCTTGTTGGCGTGTAATGGAAACGGGTCAGGCAGATGATGCCTGGCCCGTTTCCATATCCGTTAAGGCAATATGCGCATGTAATGGGTGTAATGAAAAGGCAGGCGGCTGTCAGCTCACGCTGGCAGCCGCCTTGACAATTTATTGACTTTAACAATTATGAGTATCTTAGGATTTGTCCGGGACGTATGCGCATCCTGCGGCTTATGTGGTTGAGCTTGCACAGCTTGTCAACCGTAGTGCCGCGTTTCTTGGCGATTGAACTGAGCGTCTCGCCGCGTCTTACCTTGTGGTACAGTACGTCGCCTCCACGTTTTGAAGATTTCTTCGAGGCCTTGCTGTCGCTGTCGTTGCCGGTTGACGCCTCGGCCAAGTCGCTGTCTTTGCCTGCGCGCTTGTTGGCGAGCACCGACTCTTTCTCGTATGTATCCTTGTGGAACATGTATGTGTCGGCGGTCACGTCCTGGTTCCTGAAGTCGAACATCAGCGCCGGGTTGAGCGCCACTCCGCACAGGCGTGTCTCGAAGTGTAGGTGCGAGCCGGTGCTGCGGCCCGTGTTTCCGCCAAGTCCTATCGGGTCTCCGGCCTTTACCGTCTGGTCTTCCTTTACCAGGTGCTTCGACATGTGTCCGTAGATGGTTTCCAGTCCGTTGTGGTGGCGTATCACTACATAGTTTCCGTAGCCCCTTGCTTCATATCTTACTATGCGCACCTTGCCGCTGAATGCCGCGCGTATGGTGTCGCCTATGTACACTTTCACGTCGATGCCCTTGTGCATCCTGCCCCAGCGTCGGCCGAAGTTGGATGTTATCACACGGCTCGTTGTGGGCATGCAAAACTGTTTCAGGTTGATGAGGAACGAGTCGGGCAGCTCAGTCGCCTTGTGTGCGTACTTGTTGCTCCATTCCTTATATAGTTGTGCTGACGGCGACCCCATCTGCTCCTGGTCGATTAGCCTGCGCAGCGCGATGGTGTCCACCGCTTTCATTTTCTTGTCTATGGGTGCCTGGCGTGCCAACAAGTCCTGTGCTGAGGCCGTTGCCGCCGTTATTGTCATAAATGCTGTGATTGCTAATGTTTTAATTGTCCTTCTCAAATACATGGTTTAATGTTGTTGATTAAGATTGCGGTTCCGGCAAGTGCCGGTGTCGCATTGCGGAATGTTTTTCAATGGTGAAATTCCGCGCTGTTATAAAAACGTTGCAAAGATACAAAAAAATATTGTACGATGTGTTACATGTTAACAACTTTATCGACCTTTTAACATAGATGGAACGTCGGCCGCCGCCGTAGCGTCTGCGTCCGGGCGTTTTACAATATGTGGCCTTTTGCTTCCCGAAAGGCCATGTTTTGCAACCTGAAAGGCCGTCTTTTACAGTGCAAAAGACGGCCTTTTGTAACACATTGAAAGCCAGCGCGTTGCGCCGAAGGATTTAAAAGTGCCCTAAAAAGTGAAAAAAATAACGTCCGGGCGGCGTTTTTTTGAGGTTTATTTCGTAACTTCGCAGCTTGTAAATATAATGTAATTAAGTCATGCTGACAGCAGGAGAAAGGAACGCGATAATATCGCTGATACACAGGCAGGTAGTCCCCGCGATAGGATGTACCGAGCCTATAGCCGTAGCCTTGTGTGTGGCCAAGGCGCGGGAGCTGCTCGGCGCATTGCCCGAGAGTATCGACATACGCTTAAGTGCGAACATCCTGAAGAACGCCATGGGCGTAGGCATACCCGGCACGGGCATGACCGGGCTGCCCATAGCCGTGGCCCTGGGTGCGCTTATAGGGCGGCCGGAGTTGGGGCTGGAGGTGCTCCGGGACTGCAACCGCGACGCCGTGGAGCGCGGCAAGGACTACATAGCCGGGGGAAGGATACGCATAGGCCTTGAGAACGCCGCCCCCGACAAACTGTACATAGCCGTCAAAGTAACCGGCGGAGGCCATGAGGCCGAGGCGCGCATCGCAACGGAGCATACAAACTTCGTATATCTGTGCCGCGACGGAGACGTAATCGAGGACAAGCCCGTACACGCAGGCCATGCCGACAATGAGGAAGATGTGCCCCTGACGCTGCGCAAGGTGTACGAATTTGCCACCGAGACCGACGTTGACGACCTGCGCTTCATCCTCAAGGCGCGCGACATGAACGAGGCTGCCGCAGCCGACGGCCTGCGCGAGAACTTCGGCCACCAACTCGGCAAGACCCTTTGCAGCCCCCTCGGGCGCGGAATCATGGGCGAAGGCATCTTCTCAAAGGTGCTCTCGGCCACCAGTTGCGCCTGCGACGCGCGCATGGCCGGCGCCATGATACCCGTGATGAGCAACTCGGGCAGCGGCAACCAGGGCATCTGCGCGACAATGCCCGTGGCCGTGTTCGCCGAGGAAAACCACAACACCGAGGAGGAAACCATACGCGCCTTGATAATAAGCAACCTCACGGCCATATACATCAAGCAGCACCTCGGCACGCTCTCCGCCCTGTGCGGATGCGTGGTGGCGAGCACGGGCAGCAGCTGCGGCATAACATATCTTATGGGCGGCAGCTATGAACAAATAGCATTCTCCGTTAAGAACATGATTGCCAACCTCACCGGAATGATTTGCGACGGAGCCAAGCCCAGCTGTGCCTTGAAGCTTACGTCGGGCGTAAGCACCGCCATACTTAGCGCGATGCTCGCCATACAGAACAAGCATGTAACCTCGGTGGAAGGCATCATCGACGACGACGTTGACCAGAGCATACGCAACCTTACCGAAATAGGCCGCCGCGGAATGGACGAGACCGACCGCTACGTGCTCGACATAATGACGCATAAGGAAGTTAAGAGTTGAGAATTAAGAGTTAAGAATTTTATTGCATATGGCCAATCAGGCTCATTCGGCCTGTTAGCCATATCCAAATACACCATACAACACCAAGCTATTATGAAGAAACCGATATTTATGACCCTGCTTCTCGCGCTGCTGGCCATAGCCGCCAGCGCGCAGATGCAAGACCCCGTGCATTTCAGCGTAAGCCAGAAGAAAGTGGCGGCTGACGTAGTGGAAGTGACATTCAGCGGCAAGATAGACGCCGGATGGCATGTGTATTCAACAGGATTGCCGGCCGACGGCCCCATATCGGCCACAATAACCACCGAGACTGCCGACGGGGCGAAGGCTGAAGGCAAGCTCGGCCACAGGGGAAACGAAGTCAACAAGTATGACAACATGTTCGGCATGAACCTGCGTTACTTCGAGAACAGCGTGACGTTTGTGCAGAGATACAAAATAACCGGCAAGACTTACCGCGTCAAGGGCTATCTTGAGTATGGCGCATGCAACGATGAAATGTGCATGCCTCCTACCCAGGTAGAGTTCGACTTCAAGGGTGAAGGCGTGGCGGATGCGCCCAAAGAGCCTGCCGTAGAGGAAAAGCCTGCGGCTGACACGGTGGCCGTGGCCGATACGGCGAAGGCCGACACCGCTGTGGCGGCCGCTCCGCAGGTTGTCGATGAGGCTGGGCTTTGGACTCCGGTCATAAGCGAATTGCAGGCCATGAACGGCCAACAGGGCAGCACTGACCACTCCTGGCTCTACATATTCATCATGGGTTTTGTGGGCGGACTTGTCGCAGTGTTCACTCCCTGCGTGTGGCCTATCATACCGATGACCGTAAGTTTCTTCCTCAAGCGTGCCAAGGACAAGAAGAAGGGCATACGTGACGCCATAACATACGGCATCTCCATTGTCGTTATTTACCTCGTGCTCGGCCTTGCCATCACGTTAATCTTCGGTGCAAGCGCCCTCAACGCGCTGTCAACCAACGCCGTGTTCAACATCTTCTTCTGCCTGTTGCTGGTAGTGTTCGCCTTGTCTTTCTTCGGCTGGTTCGAGCTTACGCTGCCGTCTTCGTGGACAAACAAGGTGGACAGCAAGGCTTCCTCGACGAGCGGACTGCTTAGCATATTCCTCATGGCGTTCACTTTGACGCTTGTGTCGTTCTCCTGCACCGGCCCCATCATCGGCTTCCTGCTTGTCGAGGTGAGCACGTCGGGCAGCATAGCTGGTCCCGCCGTGGGAATGTTTGGCTTCGCAATAGCGTTGGCTCTGCCGTTCACGCTCTTCGCGATGTTCCCCACATGGCTGAAGCAGGCGCCCAAGTCGGGCGGCTGGATGAACACCATCAAGGTAACGTTGGGCTTCATCGAGCTGGCCTTCGCCCTCAAGTTCTTCTCCGTGGCCGACTTGGCGTACGGCTGGGGACTGCTCGACCGCGAGGTGTTCCTCTCGCTTTGGATTGTCATCTTCGGCCTGCTCGGCCTATATCTCATAGGCAAACTCAAGTTCCGCAGCGACGGCGACGACAACCGTGCGATGCCCGTGCCGTGCATAATGCTGGGCATGGTGTCGCTGGCTTTCACCGTTTACATGGTGCCCGGACTGTGGGGCGCGCCCTGCAAGGCCGTGAGTGCTTTCGCTCCGCCTATGAATACGCAGGACTTCAACCTGTATCACAACGAGGTAAAGCCGCGCTTTACCGACTACGAGCAGGGCATGGCGGCGGCCAAGGCGGAAGGAAAGCCCGTGCTAATCGACTTTACCGGCTTCGGCTGCGTCAACTGCCGTAAGATGGAAGCGGCCGTATGGACCGACCCGCAGGTGGCCGACAAGCTGACGAAAGACTACGTGCTCATATCTCTTTACGTTGACGACAAGCAGCCGTTGGCCGAGCCTATAGAAGTCATGGAGAACGGAAAGAAGCGCAAGCTGCGCACCGTAGGCGACAAGTGGAGCTACCTGCAACGCAGCAAGTTCGGTGCCAACGCGCAGCCGTTCTACGTCATCCTCGACAATGAGGGCAAGCCTTTGGCCGGCTCTTACAGCTACGACGAGGACATATCACTGTATACCGAGTTCCTTGACAGGGGCTTGCAGAATTACGCCAAATGATATTCCTGCGGCCGCCCGGTTTACGGGCGGTTGCTGAAAGGCGGCTTTTCGCATTGCGAAAGGCCGCCTTTTGTGTTGTAAAATGCCGTCTTTTGGGGGCTGAAAGGCGGCGTTTTGCAAACCCTCTGGCTGTCAGTGGGTTACAGGCGTGCCGCTTGGCGTTGTTCCGACTGCGCCCGTATGCCGTGCGGACAGAATGCTAAAATGGTGTTTTTATTCGTCTTTATTTGACTTAAATCAATAAAACACGGGTATAAAATGAGAAAATGCTAACTTTTCATGGCGTTTTTTGATAAAAGCATTACCTTTGCAACGTGTTTTTCATAGTATTAGATTTAAGGTTAACAATGGATGGGGGCTCAGCGGAGTCCTCTTTTTTTGTACTATAGGATACCGCCTTTCTCCTTTACATATTCCATCATCCGCTTGAACACGGGGTTCAGGCCGAGTGTCGCGGCGTTGCCGGTCATGATGGTTTGGCGGCGTGCCCGTGTCAGTGCGACGTTCAGTTTGCGGTCTATGGTGTGCCCGCTGTCGTCGAAGCAGCTGCCTGCGAGGAACTCAAGCTGCCATTCGCTCTGTACGGTGAACGAGTAAATGATGACGTCGCGCTGGCTGCCCTGGTAGCGTTCCACCGTGTCTATTGACACCGCTTCAAGCTCGGGCATGCCGAAACGCTCCGCTTCGCGGCGTATTACGGCTATTTGGTTGCGGTAAGGAACTATCACTCCGATGCTCCTTGCCGGGTCGAACGCCGCGCCGAGCATCAGTCTTACTCGCCTCATCACTTCCGCCACGATGGCCGCTTCGGCCGTGTTCACCTTGTCAGAAAGTTCCGGCCTGCGGCACATGGGCGACGGGATGAACACCATGCGGTGCGTGCGCAGCAGCGTGTCGAGGCGGTCGCCAAGGCCGATGTCGGCGTATGGCAGGGCTGTTTCTTGCTGGTGGGGCAGGGGAACGGCCTCAAGCCGCTCGCTTTCATAGAACTCGTGGCTGGGAAAGAAGGCCACGTCGGGGTGCATGCGGCCGTGGCGGCGCAGCACGCCGGTGAACTCTGTGCGCCCCGCCGCGCGCTCAAGGCGCAGCAGCCGCTCGAATAGCGAGTCGCGGCAGTTGGCAAGGCCGATGGCGCGCAGGGCTTCGCTCGTTACGGCTGACGACGTTTCGTCCTGCCTTACTACGGCAGGCAGCTGCTTGTGGTCGCCCGTCAGCACGAACTTCCGTATCCTGCATTCCTGCTGTCCGTCGCCGCCCGTGCGGTGGGCGGCAAGCAGTCCTACGATGTTCGGCTCCAATATTTGCGACGCTTCGTCGATTACGGCCAGCGTGAACGCCTTTATGTCGAATATGAACGGGCGCGACATTATGGTGGATGTAGTGCCGACGATGACGCGAGCGGCCCCGATTTGCGCCCTGACGTCGCCCAAGTGGGGGCACCGGCGCACCGTTTCCGCCAGCAGGCGGTGCTTGAACACCGGGTCGGCGCTGTACTCGCTGCCTATCCGTATATAGTCAACGCCTGCGCTTTCGAGCATCGCGCACAGCTCGTCCACCGCCCTGTTGGTGTACGCCGTGAGCAGTATTGACGCGTCTTTTTCAGTCAGTTCCTCCTCAACCATGTAGCGAATGGCCATCGAAGTCTTGCCCGTTCCGGGCGGACCGACCAGCAGGAAGTAGTCATCGGCCTGCTTTATGCGCAGCAGCACGTCGTCATACGCCTCGTTGTACGCCTTCGTCAGCCGCCGCGAAGCGTCCCTGCGTGGTGCGCGTTGGCCGAGGAGCATGGCCTTGAGGTCGGCCGGAGCGGTGATTAGCTCGTGCAGTCCGCGCAACGCCCCACCCTGTGTGGCGTCGCTCCCGGCGTGCTCCACGGCGTAGACCGTATTGTCCCCGTCGCTTGACACTTTAAGTATTTCAGGGTTCTTTTGTCCGTTTGCCAGGGCTATTGTCAGGCTGGCGGTATGCAGTTCGGTAATGTTGCCCTTGTAAAGCAGGGCGTTGCGTACGTCGGGTTGCTGTCCGCGGCGGTACGGATATAGGTAAACCATGTCGCCGCGGCGGAAGTTTGGCAGGAAGCTCACGCCCTGGTCGGGCACGGCGAGTGTCAATATGTCGGGCGCGTCGCCGTCTCCGCCGCACCGTTTCGCCGTTATTGTAAGCCCGGTATATATGTTGCCGGTCTCCGTCTTCTCGCTTACCGGCATGTTCCAGAGGTCGGCCGTGCAGGCCGAAACACCCTCCTGCGAGCCCACTTTGCCAAGAAGCTGCTCGCGGTAGACGAATGTTGCCATGGCGCAAAAGTATTCCTTTTCCAGCGGCGGCATGCGTCTTAGCGGCTCGGTGACGGCCTCTATTTGCGGCAGCAGCCACGTGTGGTAGAACGAGTTGTCCATTCCGGCGGTGTTGACGGTGGCCGGAGTGAGGTAGGGCAGCACCTTCCCGAAGCCTTGACGGGCTATGGTGAAGTCGGTTGCGACAATCATGTTGCGCAGCTTTATGGCCTCGCGGAACAGCGCACGGTAGAAAGCTACGGCCACGAGGCCGCTTCCGGGCGCGTATTTGGAGTAAAGCAGGCGTATGTCGAGGCGGTCTTGGCCGAGCTGGAAGTTGTATCTAAGCACGCCGTAGTACAGCAGCAGCTGCACATAATGCGGCTCCAGCTGCATCGAGCCGTGGCCTCCCGGACGGCCGGAGGCTATGTTGCGGTTCTTGCCTGCCTTCTGCTCGACGAGCAGGCGGAAGTCGTCTGTCATCAAATCGACGCGCCCTTGCAGGCCGAGACGCTCGCAGATGAACGACGGTTCAAGCACGGCGCGGTTGCGGTCGTGGTCGGCGAACATCACGTTGACGGCCTCCCTTATGTTCTCCGCCTGCCTCTCGGCCTCCGCCTTGAACTCTTTTGCGTTGAAACCGGGACAAGAGCAGTATTCAAGAGCCTTGTCTGCGAAGTTGCGGCGCAGCGTTTCTGCAAGACTGAAGTTGTCCTTTCCGTTCACGATGTCGTCGAGAACGGCGCCTGCGAGGTTGCCGAGCAGTATGGCTTGGTTGTTCGCCCGAGGCTTCATTCGGTCGAGAGTGTAGGTCAGGGGGTGGTGTCCGTAGTCCTTGAAGCAGGCCGCAATCGAGCTTATGTCGATGAGATAGTCAGGCTCTACGACGACGATGCCGGGCACGACGACGCTCTCCACACCCTCCGGCGCGGCATCCTTGCCGCATGTAAGGCGGCTCATCTTGCAGTCCAAGAGGTTGAGCTGCATCCCCTCGCGCAGCATCTTGCGCAGGTATGCAAGGCTGTCGTCGGTGCAGTCTACGGCCAGCGTCTGTCCGTCAAGCCCTTTTTCGGCGGCCACATATATATATAAGGTGTCCCAACTCCTCACGATGCAGCGTATGTAGCGCACGTCCAGACCTTCCGTCCGGTTGTAGGCCTTGTCCTCGGGCGGCAGCACTTGCAGCAGCTCTTGCGGCACGCAGTCGCCCGTTATGGCGGAGACGAGGCGGCTGAGGGCGTGCAGTCCGTGCATGAAGTCGGCCCGGCCAACGGGCGCAGTGCCGTTGGTGGCGCGGCGCAGTGCCTGCAACGCTATCCTGTCGGGCACGCGCATGTTGTGTCTGCGGCACAGGAAGTCAACCTGCGAGAACAGGTTTCCGTATGCCTGACCTGTGCCGCGAAGCCCCTCGTGGCAGGCGAGCACAAGCGTCTCGTGCGCCATCTTGTTGGCCGTCTGCGGTTCTGTGCCGTCAAGTACGGGGATTATTTCAAGTATTCGGGAGTATAAATAATTCATAATGTCTTATTTAATGAATAATGAAAAATGAATAATGAAAAATCCATTTGCGGCTTATTGGGTAATTTTTTATGGTTGATAATTGTCCATTTGATTGTACATTATTCATTTTTAATTGTTCATTAAACCACTGATAAATTATTCATTATTCATTTTTAATTGTTCATTTTTAATTTACCTATTGTCCTCCCAGCCTTCCGAAGAACTCTATTATCTCCTCCCAAGTCTTGAAAGTGTCGTCGCCGAAGCGGATGCGCGTGCCTGCGAAGTCGGCCGCATGGCATTCGTCAGACGGCTCAATGAGGTAGTCGCCGTACAGAAGGTCGTAGCGGTTGGTGAACACTATGTGCTGCCATGCAGGCACGTTGACCACGTCGTTTGCCCATGCGGTGACGTCGGCGATGTACGCCGGGTTGTCGGTAGGTGCCGGAGCTATTATATATAAGGTGTAATTGTCGAGCAGGAAGTTCACCGCCTTCATCGCGCTCGACTGCTGCCGCCCGTGCGCATCGCGCAGGGTGTCGATGCCGATGTATATTATGGGGCGCGTGCGTCCCTGCTGGCGGTCGTCAATCCAGCGTATTACGGGTATTACGGAGTGTAGCAGTATGCCGTCGTTCATGCGGTGTTCGCCGTGGAAGGATATGGCGTTGCGGTAGTGGGAGGCGAACAAGTCGCGCGTGTGTACTACCGGGTCGGCGTCGCCGAAGAGGCCGAACACCCTGTGCTTCGCCTCCTCTTCCGTCACGCCTGCGAAGCATTGCGCCGTCATATCCTTGTATTCCTCGACCATAGGCTTGGTTACAAAGAACTCCGTCTGGCCGTCCTGCCGTGGGTTGAGGAACGTGTTGCGCCCCAACATGCCGTGTTTCAGCATCGTCTCGCCCATCTGGAACGCCGGGTTCACCAGTATGCGGTCGTGCCCGTAAAGCATTTCGGCGTACATGCCGCCCATCGACGTGCCTATGATTAGGTCGGGACGCTCCGTCTCGCACAGTCCTTTCAGCAGCTGCATGGCCTCCGCCGGGTGCAGCGGCAGGTCTGGCGCTATGACCGTCGCGCCGGGAAGCATCTCGCGTATTTTCGTCACCGTGCCCGAACTGCCCGACGAGGCGAAGCCGTGTACGTAGAGGATTTTCTTGCCGTCCATCACGTCGGGGAACTGTATTTTGTAGTTTATTTCCATCGTTTTGCCTGGTCTTAATTGTTGATTTGAGTTTATTGTAATGCAGGCCGCCCCTTTGTAGGGAAATAATTTATTATATCCGCACGTCCTGAAAGAACGTTTTTCATTTGCTCGGCTTGGATAATACGCCTTTTCAAGGCGTGCGGACATAATAAATTATGTCCCTACAAGGGGTGCGTGCGGTATTGTTTTATGTTGGCAACGACTGTCGCACATTTGCCTATTGCATTGCAAATTTACGCAAAATAATCGTCATACGGCACGCTTCAGTCCATTTTCCACGGTTTGCAACGCCTTCATTTTTCGTGCCTATTACGCCTTGCTGCTATCCGTTTTGTAACCCGTTGAAAACCAACTGTTTACGTAGCGTCTTGCAAAAGGCCGTCTTTCGGCTTGTAAAAGATGGCCTTTTGGCGTGCAAAATGTGGCCTTTTGGAAGCTGAAAGGTGGCATATTGGAAACCCACCTCAACCCTCCCGAAGGGAGGGGGCTTGGATTGCCTATTGCTACTAACCGCAAACAAGGCTTCGGCGAGCGTCAAAGGTAGTCATAATTATTCATTCTCAATCTTCAATTCTCAATTAAGGCAAATCATAATTCTCAACTCTATATTCTCCATTCTCAATTAAATCAACTCCCAATCCTCAATTAAAAACAATGTTAAATATAAATAACAAACGTGTATTTGTGTCCCACCCGTTCTTGTGCATATAATAAAAATGTGTACCTTTGCACGCCGATTATTATCGGGGGAGCACTTAGAACCCCGGAACGGCGTGTTAATAGCCGCGCTTTTGGCCGAGCGCGACGGTTAGTGAATCGCCGTTCAAGAGAGAAAGAAAACGTTTTTTAGTAGTAATTTTTAAATTAGAAATGAACACTTTAAGTTACAAGACTATTTCCGCCAACAAGGAAACGGTTAATAAGGAGTGGGTCGTTATCGACGCTACAGACCAGGTCGTAGGCCGTCTTTGCTCCAAGGTTGCCAAGCTCCTGCGCGGAAAGTACAAGCCCAATTTCACCCCGCACGTAGACTGCGGTGACAACGTAATCCTCATCAACGCCGCAAAGGTCGTATTCTCCGGCAATAAGGAGACCGACAAGGTGTACACACGCTACACGGGTTATCCCGGCGGACAGCGCTTCAACACCCCGGCAGAGCTGCGCAAGCGCCCCTTCGGTGCTGACCGCATCATCCGCCACGCCGTTAAGGGCATGCTGCCCAAAGGCCCGCTCGGACGCAGCCTGATGGACAACCTCTACATCTTCGACGGTACGGAGCACAACATGCAGGCACAGAAGCCCAAGGCAATAGATATTAACCAGTACAAATAATCAAAGCGACAATGGAACAAATCAATGCAATAGGCCGTCGCAAGAGTGCTGTGGCACGTGTTTACCTGACTGAGGGCACCGGCAAAATAACCATAAACAAAAGAGACATAACAGAATATTTCCCCTCTGGCATACTCCAGTACGTTGTAAAGCAGCCCCTCCAGCTGCTCGACGTTGCCGAGAAGTATGACATCAAGGCCAACCTCGACGGCGGCGGCTTCACCGGCCAGAGCCAGGCTCTGCGCCTCGCGATAGCACGCGCCCTCGTGAAAATCAACGCCGAAGACAAGAAGAACTTGAAAGACCACGGCTTCCTCACACGCGACGCACGCGTCGTAGAGCGCAAGAAGCCGGGACGCCCCAAGGCACGCAAGCGCTTCCAGTTCAGCAAGCGTTAATGTTTGGCTCGACGCTTCCCTCCGTGGAAGCGCAAGCCTCGCGTTTAGCATCCAAACCCATAAGACCCGCCGCACGGGATATAATCGGAACGCCGAAGCGGCATGAACGCCGCCACGCGGCAGCCTGACCGACGGTTACTTACGGGCTGGTTCTAACAAAACTAAAAAGGAAAGTAAACAACAACATTTAAAAAACAACGACAATGTCAAGAACAAATTTTGATATGCTGCTCAAGGCCGGATGCCACTTCGGCCACCTCAAGCGCAAGTGGAATCCCGCAATGGCTCCCTACATCTTTATGGAGCGCAACGGCATTCACATCATCGACCTCAACAAGACGGTTGCCAAGGTAGACGAGGCTGCCGACGCGTTGAAGCAAATAGCAAAGTCTGGAAAGAAGATTTTGTTCGTAGCTACTAAAAAACAAGCAAAGGAAATCGTTGCCGAGAAGGCTGCTTCGGTCAACATGCCCTACGTAATCGAGCGTTGGCCGGGCGGTATGCTCACCAACTTCCCCACCATCCGCAAGGCTGTGAAGAAGATGGCTACCATCGACAAGCTGATGAACGACGGCACATACTCTAACCTCTCAAAGCGTGAAATCCTGCAGATTACACGCCAGCGTGCAAAGCTCGAGAAGAACCTCGGTTCTATAGCAGACCTTACACGCCTGCCTTCAGCCCTCTTCGTGGTTGACATCATGAAGGAAGCTATCGCAGTGAAAGAGGCCAAGAGGCTCGGTATACCCGTATTCGCAATGGTTGACACCAACTCTAACCCGCGCGACATTGACTTCGTAATACCTGCCAACGACGACGCTAAGGACAGCATCGAGGTAGTGCTCAACGCTTGCTGCGCCGCCATCGCTGAAGGACTTGAGGAGCGTAAAATCGAGAAGGCCGACGAGAAGGCTGCCAAGGAGCAGGCTGAAGCCGCTGCAATGGAGGACAAACCCAAGCGCGCACGCAAGGCTCGCAAGGACGCTCCGGCTGCCGAGGTTGAGGCTCCCGCAGCAGAGGAAGCCGCTGAAGAGGCACCTGCCGAGGCATAATCCCATTTTGACTAACATTTAATAACATCAGGAAATACAACTATGGCTGTATCAATAGCTGACATACAGAAAATACGCAAGATGACCGGCGCCGGCCTTGCTGACTGCAAGAAGGCTCTTACTGAGAGCGACGGCGACTTCGACAAGGCGATAGAAATCATTCGCGAGAAGGGTCAGGCCATCGCCGCTAAGCGCAGCGACCGCGAGACTTCTAACGGTTGCGTGCTGGTAAAGGCCACCGACGGCTTCGCCGCAATGATTGCCTTGAAGTGTGAGACCGACTTCGTTGCCAACGGTGCTGACTTCATCGCCCTGACACAGAGCATCCTCGACGCAGCCGTTGAGGCAAAGGCCAAGACCCTTGACGAGGTTAAGGCTCTGCCGCTCAACGGCAGCACGGTGCAGGACGAGGTCGTAGCGCGCTCTGGTATCACGGGCGAGAAGACCGAGCTTGACGGCTACCTCTACCTCGAGGGAAGCAATGTTTCGGTTTACGACCACATGAACAAGCACACCCTTTGCACCATGGTGCAGACCAACAAGCCGGCCGAGGAGCAGGCTCACAACATCGCAATGCAGGTGGCTGCAATGAACCCGGTGGCTCTCGACGAGGCAAGCGTACCCCAGGAGGTTAAGGACAGCGAGCTGAAGGTTGCCATCGAGAAGACCAAGGAAGAGCAAATCAACAAGGCCGTAGAGGCTGCCCTGAAGAAGGCCGGCTTCAATCTCTACATCGCAGAGAACGAAGAGCACATCAACGAAGGCATCATGAAGGGCAACATCACCGAGGCACAGGCCGAGGAAATACGCAAAATCAAGAAGGAGACGGCCGAGCAGAAGGCTGCCAACATGCCCGAGCAGATGGTACAGAACATCGCCAAGGGACGTATGGCCAAGTTCTTCAAGGACTCTTGCCTGCTCAACCAGGAGTACATCCAGGACAGCAAGATGAGCGTTGCAGACTATCTGCACGCTGCCGACAAGGAGCTTACTGTCGTTGCGTTCAAGCGTTTCACGCTGCGTGCGGAGTAATGCTTGTTGGAAAGAAACTGATTTTCCAAGTATAATCTGAGGGGCGTCGCGCATCAAGCGCAACGCCCCTTGTTGTATGCTTTGCGTTAAGGCGCGTTGCGAAAGGCCGTCTTTCGCCTTCTGAAATGCCGCCTTTTAGCGTATAAAAGACGGCCTTTTGCGGCGCGATATGCGGTCTTTTGCAAGACGGGTTGTAACTTGCTGTAGCACAAGGCGTTACGCTATGTGCTGAAAAATGTGTTATATTTGTATTTTGACGATGATGAAAAACATTATTATTGCAGCCTTGGCGGCATGGGGTATGTGCGCTTCCGCCCAGACGACAGGCTTCCGCAACGAAATAAGCGTGCCCGGCAAGGTGTACATGCTTTCCGGTGTTGACAACACACTGTTCATGGAACCCATCATGAAGCGGTGGCGGCCATATGACGACATTGTGCGTTTTTCCGGCGATGCGGCCTATACCCGGCGCACGTCGAGGTATGTCACGGTGAGGCCGGAGGCAGGCACGGAGCGGCGCATGGTCGTGGATTTGGTCAACACCGACCGTTTCGACACGCTTATGACAGACACCGTGACCGTGCTCGTAGGCCGCAAGTGCACGGGTGGGGGCGAGGTTACGGCGCAAATCCTGGGCGACAGCTACGTGCACGGGGCGTTCTTCCGCGACGCGTTGCTCGACAAGGGATATGTGCCCGGGCTGCGCCTTGTCGGCCTGCGCGGCGTGAAGGATGCCGACGGACAGTATGACGAGGGGCGCGGCGGATGGACCGTGGCCCGGTATTTCGAGGTCTCAAAGGGCGGCATCACGCCTTACAACGGCTTCATGCAGCCGCAGGACGGCCGCCGCTATTGGGGCGCTACGGCCTTCTGGAAAAACTGTTTCAGGGTTGAGAGCGGCCTTGTGTCCGGCTTCGATACGGTGTACAATTGCGGCCGCTTTGGGCGTTGCCTGTCAAAGTTCGACCCTGTTACTGGTTATCTTGCCGACCCCAGGCGCGGCGACATGATGTATGACAACGCCCGTGGACGCTACGTCGCCTATGACGGCCGCCGCTGGCGCGACGCGGAAGTGGACGAGGCCGCATGGAGTTTTGACTACGGCAAGTATCTGGAAATGTGGCAGTTGCACAAGCCTCGCTTCTTTTTCATGCTGCTGGGGCTTAACGATTTCCGCGACAGTCTTCATGCCTGTTTTGACGAATGGAACCGCCGCGTGGAGCAGATGGCGCGCTCTTACCATGAGGCCGTGCCCGGAGGGCGTTTTGTCATACTGCTGCCGTGCTCTACGTGCGGCTCTCTTGACAACCTGCCGGGCGACTTCACCCTGCGCCAGAACGCCGCAATGTGGCGGCTGCGGCGCAACATCATAGCCACGTTCGACCGCCGCGAAGCCGAAGGCATATACATTGTTGACATAGGTGCGGCCATCGACGGCGAGAACGGTTACCGCCGCGGCCGTGACGGTTTGCAGACGGGCAATCCGCATCCTTACCCCAATTATCCGGCCATGGGCGTGCCGCTGGCAGCCTTCTTGCAGTATTACAGGTGATGAAAGGCCATGTTTTGCACGCCAAAAGGCCGTCAATCGCACGCTAAAAGGCCGTCTTTCGCATCGCGAAAGACGGCCTTTTGTAATGTGTTGGATGCCAATGCGTTACGTTCTGCGTGATATGCAGGCGTGCGGCAGGCGTCCTGTCAGTATGCAGTCAGTTTATTTTACCATCACCTTGACAGCTGTTCCGTCGGCTCTCTTTATGATGTTCAGTCCCTTTACGGGCGCGTCTATGCGCTTGCCGTCAATCGTGTAGCGTGCCACTTCCGTGTCGTTTCCTGAATCGACGGTGGGTCGGCTTATGCCTGAAGACACCTCGCCGAGGTCGAGCATGTAGCCCTTGTACATGTATGTCTCGTCCATGGCGAAGCCTGCGATGTAGCGTCCGTCGGGCGTAATGTCGCATATGGTGTTGAAGCCTACGGCGTCATATTCGGCCAGTTCTGTTATTTCGGGGTACTGGTTGGCTATGAGCTGTGCCTGCTTCTCGCCGTTGCGCCATATCAGAGCGCTTCTTACCTGCATCATCCATTCGCCTGTAAGCATCCAGCCTATTATTGTTCCGTCGTTCGATATGGCCGTGCTGTTTGTTTCGGCTCCGGCGGTTATGTCGCCCGTACCGTCCGCAACGAACTCTTCAAGCTCACCTGTCTCAAGGTTGTAGCGCGCTATGCGCTGTTCCGAATCCATGCGTCCTACGTTCAGGGCGAGGTATTTGCCGTTGCGGCTGAGTCCGGCCGGCGTGAATAGGGTGTACTCGTGCTCGGTGTCTTCATTGGTGCCCATGAAATAGTCTTTGCAAATCAGGTCGAGCTTGTAACTGCCGTCGTCCTGCAAACGCCATACTATCACGGGGTTGGAGCTGAAGTTGTCTACCACGTAACCTGCTATTATAGAGCCGTCGTCAGTCACGTAGAAGGCCGAAGTTCCGTTCACTTCAAAGCCCATCTCTTCCGTTGTAGGCTCCGGCAGGGCTTCATATTCGCCGTCTTTCCAGATGCAGGCGTGTGACATGAAGCCCGTCTCGTCGGTATAGCATCCTACAATCATGCTGCCGTCGGCCGTCACGTCTCTGCCGTATGTCACTCCGGGGTTAGGCGTTGTCAGCTCGGTCACGGTGCCGTCGGTGGTGAACGTTACCCCTGGCCCGTTGTAGCCAATGGCCACTCCGTCGTCGGTCACGGCGCGTATGTCGGCGCCATAATAGTCAACGGCCGGCTTTACGGAGTATTGCTTGGTTTCAAGGTCGTACACGAACATGCCGTAACTGCCGTCGTAATAGTTCATTGCCGGCCCTGCCACATATCTGTGGTTTGACGATATGGCCTGTGCTACGGGCATGTACATCGTCCCCTCCTCGTCGGTCAGGTCTTCAAGTATGGTTATTGACTGTGCCGATGCTGTAAGTCCGGCACCAAGGAGTGCTGCCGCGAACAAACTGCGGCATCTTGAAATGTTTTTACCAAAAGTAAAATCTTTCATAAGCGGTTAAGTTTGAGTTGAACAGATTATTGTTGTTTGGGCTATTACTGTTTGACAGGTTTTTATGTATAGCCGATTGCAAAAGTAAACATTATTATGTAAATATGCAAGCATTATGCCGTTAAAGTTGACAATGTAACGTTTAAAACGCCTTGTTTGTGACAAAATAATGTTTAAGTCTTGCATTATTATACGTTTTAACATCCGTGCCGGGCGCGGCCGTGCGGAATCCGTTTGTAAGCAGGTGCTTCGCATGTACGCGCCGTTTTTGTTTTAAAAGACGGTCTTTCATCTTCTGAAAGGCCGTCAATCGCACGCTGAAAGGCCGTCTTTCAGGCTGCAAAAGACGGCCTTTTGCAAACCGTTTTGTAACATGCTGTCACTCAATGTGTTACAAAATGCGCTGCGCTACTTTGCCCATTGTCTGGTTGTGGCGTGTCGCCCTGTGCGCGTTTCGCGCTCCGGCAGGCGGCGTGCAATGTGGCAAAGCGTAAGATTGGGAGTATTTTCAGTAAAATGTTTACGGCGAATGTCGTTTTTATTTGATAAATTTGCAATCGTAAAAATATAATGTGAATAAGACAACGGAGGACAAAATCATGAAAAGTTTTTGCGCTTTTGTGCCCACGGACATAAGGTTCGGCTCGGGCATGGTCAAGGAGCTGCACAAGCTGCAGCTGCCTGGCAGGAAGGCTATGATAGTAATATCGAACGGAAAATCGACCCGCGCCAACGGTTATCTTGATACGGTGGAGGGCGAGTTGCGCCAGGCCGGGGTGGAGACGGTGCTATTCGACCGCGTTGAGGCCAATCCGCTGAAGTCTACGGTGATGGCCGGTGCGGCCTTCGCGCGCGACAATGGGTGCGACTTTGTTGTGGCTCTCGGCGGCGGAAGCGTGATGGACGCCGCCAAGGTGATGGCCTTCATGGCCGTGAATCCCGGCGACGTGTGGGACTATATAGCCGGAGGCACAGGCAAGGCGCAGCCGCGCCAGGCACAGCCGCTGCCTTTAGTGTGCGTCACCACGACTGCCGGCACAGGCTCGGAGGCCGACCCCTACGGCGTAATCAGCAACGACGAGACCAACGAGAAGATAGGTTTCAACGCCGACTTCCCTGTGCTTTCAATCGTTGACCCGGAGCTGATGCTGTCGGTTCCGCCGAAATTCACCGCCTACCAGGGCTTTGACGCGTTGTTCCACTCTACTGAGTGCTACATATCCTCGATGGCGAGCGCGATGAGCGACATGTACGCCCTTACAGCCATTGAGAACGTGGCGAAGTATCTCGGACGTGCCGTCCGCGACGGGCGCGACCTTGAGGCGCGCGAGCATGTGGCCTTCGGCAACACGCTCTCCGGCATAGTGATGAACATAGCCTGCACTACCGCAGAGCATTCGCTCGAGCACGCCATGAGCGCTTACCACCACGAGTTGCCCCATGGAGCAGGGCTTATCATGATTTCAAAGGCTTTTTACGAGTATTTCATCGGGTGCCACGCCTGCGATGAACGCTTCGTACGCATGGCGCAGGCCATGGGTATGGCCGACGCCAGCCGCCCGGAGGACTTCATCACCATGCTGGTGCGCCTTCAGGAGGAGTGCGGCGTGGCCGGATTGAAGATGAGTGACTACGGCATCAGGCCTGACGAGTTTGACACCCTGGCGCGAAACGCACGCGAGACGATGGGCGGCCTCTTCCTCGCCAACCCTTGCGAGCTTGACCATGAGGCATGCGTTGAAATATTAAGAAAGTCGTATAAGTAATTTTTTCATGCGTTTTTGCGTGGCGGTAGGGCGCGAGGCTCCGCCGCCGCGCCTTTATATTATAAGGTGAACAGTTTTTTATGAAGTTGGGAAAAGTATTTTTCATCATTGCAATGGTCTTGTGCTCCGCCGCCGTTCCGGCGCAGACCGATTCCACGTTTTACATCAAAGGCTCCATGGGGCGTCTCGCCGCACGCCTTCAGTTGCCTGTACTCGGAGCAGGGGAAAAGTGTCACATGGTTGTGGTATGCCACGGATTCACCAGCAGTATGGACGACCCCGTAGTGGCAGGCGTTGCCGCCAAGCTGCTTGATGCCGGCTTCGGGGTGCTGCGTTTCGACTTCAACGGGCACGGACGGAGCGAGGGAGACTTCGTGGAAATGACCGTTCCAAACGAGATTGGCGACGCTCTGGTCGCCGTAGCCTTTGCGCGCAACCTGCCGCAGGCCGTTGACGTTTCGCTGGTAGGCCATTCGCAGGGCGGCGTGGTGGCCGCGATGACCGCCGGAAGGCTCGGCTCCGGCGTAATAAGAAGCCTCGTGCTGATGGCTCCCGCCGCCGTGTTGAGGGACGACGCGCTGCGCGGCAACACCATGGGAGCGGTGTATGACCCGTGGCACGCGCCCGAATATGTCGTCCTTCCGTCAGGGCACAAACTTGGAAGGGCGTACATCCAGACGGCCATCGACCTGCCCATATACGAGATGGCGGCGCGTTATGACGGCCCCGCGCTGGTAATCCACGGCATGGCCGACCGCGTAGTGCCTTATACTTACGGGCAGAGGTTCGGCCGCGAGATGCCTGATTGCGCCGTCCGGCTTATCCCCGGAGACGACCATGTGTTTTCCGCCAACAAGGCGTATGCCGCATCGTTGGCGGCAGAATGGCTTGTAAAGGCGTTGGCAAAGTAACCGGTAAACGCGTGGGCCGTTGTCCGCGCGTTTTTAATTGGCCGTCTTTCGCATTCCAAAAGGCCATCAATCGCAATGTAAAAGGCCGTCTTTTACACGCTAAAAGACGGCCTTTTGCAAACGCATTGACAGTCAGCCGGTTACAGACGCACCGTTACACGCTGTGAAAGTAGCCGCTGGCGACGGTTTCGCGGGGTGAAAATAGTTGTGCAGGAATGCTTGCCGTTACGCGCGTTTTTTATAAATTTGCCGTGTGTAACGCAATCTTTCAATGCCATGATAAAGTTCAAGGATGTAACCGTCGGTGACAAAGACCTAATACAGAGTTTCACGCTCTACGGCGAAAGGCAGAACTGCGACCTGTCGTTCGCCAACCTAATCAGCTGGCGTTTCCTGTACAACACGCAGTACGCCGTGGTTGACGACTACCTCGTGTTCCGCTTCTACACGGGTCGCCATCTGGCCTACATGATGCCCGTTCCGCGTCCTCGGCGGCAGGAGGACGGCTCGCTCAGGGTGGAGCCGTGCGACGAATGCTCGGTAAGCGTAATCCGCGCCATACGCGACGACTCCATTGCCATGGGGCATCCGTTCCTCATGCTCGGCGTGTGCAACTACATGCGCGACATCATCGAAAAGTATTTTCCCGACACGTTCGACATCAAGCCCGACCGCGATTACAGCGACTACATATACTTGCGCGACAAACTTGTCAGCCTGTCCGGCAAGAAGCTTCAGAGTAAGCGCAACCATATCAACAAGTTCAAGAGCCTCTATCCCGATTACGAATACCGCGAGCTGACGCCCGAACTGATACCGCAGTGCCTCGAGGTAGAGCGGCAATGGCGCGCCGTTTCGAAGGAAGACAACGGCGACGAGCCCGACGAGGAATTGTCAGAAGAGTTGCGCTCGATGACGCGCGCCTTCAACCGATGGGACAAGCTGGGGCTTACGGGCGGCGCAATATTCGTTGACGGGCGCATGGTGGCGTTCACTTACGGGTGTCCGATTAACCAGACTACCTTCGACGTGTGCGTGGAGAAGGCCGACGTGGGCTATGAAGGGGCGTTCACTATCATCAATCAGGAGTTCGCCAGGCACATCCCCGAACAGTATTTCTACGTCAACCGCGAGGAAGACATGGGCGACGAGGGTCTGCGACGGGCAAAGCTCTCGTACAAGCCCGACATACTTTTGGAGAAAAACGTCATCATGGAGAAGCATCCTTTGGCCGACTTCGAGGACCAGGGACGCATCCGCCAAGAGACAATGGAGCTGTGGCGCAGCACCTTCGGAGACCCCGAAGAGTTCATACAGCTTTATTTTTCGCGCGTGTACAGGAGCGAGTATAACGTCTGCTGCCAGCTCGACGGGCGCGTGGTGGCCGCCCTCCAGACCCTGCCTTACCCTATGCTGTATCGTGGCAGGGAGGTAAACACCGCCTACATGAGCGGCGTTGCCGTGACGGAAAGCTACCGCGGACAGGACATCGGCAACAACCTCATGCGCCAGGCGCACTTCCGCCTGTATTACAAGGACACCGTCTTCTCCTCCCTCATACCGGCCGAGCCGTGGCTTTACGGCTGGTATGGCAAGTGCGGATATGCCCAAGTGATAACGTGCAAGCCTGCGCCGGCCGACCCTATGGCCGTTTCTTTCGCCGACTTCGACCGCATTCAGCGCGCTAGGAACTGTGTGCTGCTGCACGATGAGGACGGCTACGGCGTAATCCGCGACGACATACGTCTTGCCGGAGAGGCGTACAGGCCGCAGGCGGAGGACATTCCGGCCTTGCTTCGCGTTATCGACGCAAAGAAAGCTTTGCGCCTTTACGTCGAGACACATCCCGGCGTTGACATGGTGCTCCGTGTGGAAGGGGATGCCGACATACCCATGAACAACGCATATTATGTGCTTAAAGACGGAACTGTGCGCCAGACCGACGAGCCTTGTCCCTCAGCTGTGAAGCTCACAATCAACGCTCTCGCCCGTTTTATTTTCGACGGGGAATACGCGGAAATGAACCTTATGCTTAATTAAACGACAAGAAAATCTTGCGTTACTGCATTTCGTTCATTTCATGTTTCGTGCTCATTTACTACATAATAATAAGGTGTATAGTGTATGTTTCGCACCTTCATTTGTAAACGTATGTTAAATTCCATTGATTTTGCGAAGAAAGTTGTCTGTAGGTTTGGCCGTTTGCCTTAAAGTGCGTACTTTTGCATCCGCTTTTGAGGGGTTGCCCCTCGGAGCGAGTTCTTTGAAACGATGTCACAGGCGAGGAGCGAGTGAGGTTAGTCCGCCTGATTGAGGCGGCGCCTTGAAGGTATACGTTGTT
>CASFNA010000014.1 GCA_949295905.1 uncultured Prevotellaceae bacterium | reverse complement strand
TTTTCAAGAGGCCAAATGGATAAGGCCGGTAAAAAAGAGTTTGGTTGCTTCTTGCAAAAGGCAAAGGTAGCAACTATTTTTAAATCTGTTTAAAATAAATGGAAGTTTTTTTCTTTTCTGCTGCTTTATTTGTTTCCGCCTACCGGCAAGGGGGTTGCGGACGGCTTTGCGAAAGGCCGTCTTTTGCGTTGTGAAAGACGGCCTTTTGCATTGTAAAAGGTGGCATTTCACGATGCGAAAGGCCACCTTTTGTTTCGTGGTGTGTATCTGCCTGTACGGCAACAGTTTGCGTGCCGGCTTGCAGGACTGGCTTTGCCGTTGCCCGTGCGCCTGCTCCCCGCGTGCCGCAAACCGGCCGCCATGAGGGGCTTATTTGATTGCGAAAGTCTTGCTTATCGACATTTCAGCCGTTTTCAGGTTCAGCACGTACACTCCCTTGTCAACGTTCGCGCCTACAGTCAAGGTGTGTTCTCCGGCAGCGAGGGGCATGCTGTCGGTCTCGCCGACCTTCTGTCCCGACATGTTGAACAGCGTAAGGCTTACGTTTCCGTCTGCCGGTACGGTTATGGTGGCTTCCACGCCGCCGCCGTTGCCCCTTGCCGCGGATATGTTGTAGCCGCCGAAGCCCTCTGCGGCGTCTATGCTTGTGGGCAGTCCTTCGGGCAGTTCTTCAGACGTTGATACGCATATCATGTCCAGCTTCACGCCGATTTCCTTGCCCGTGATGTTCACCTTGTGTGGTCCGGGCTGCAAGGTGTTGGCGAATGTGCCGAGCGTGCCGTCGTCAATGTACCTTGTAAGGTTGCGCCACATCCATTGGCCCTTGGTGTTGAGGCCGTTGCAGCGGCTCGGGGTGTTGTCGTCGAATGATATGAAGTAAGCGTCGTTGGCGTAAGACGGCGCGTTGACCAGCGCGTAGATGTAGAACTTGCCCTCGTGCTCCGCGTTGAATTCGGCGGTCAGCGTGCAGCCCGGGTCGTCGGGCAGGGTGGTGTTGTTCACGGTTGTCTCTACGTATGCGCCGCCCTGGCAGGTCTCGTCGTCCACGCGCTTGAAGCCGGTCTCGTTGGCCGCAGTCATCAGGTCTTCGGCCTCAAACTTGTAAGTCTCCAAGTAAACGGTCTCTCCGGGCAGAGTGGGAGGCTCGCCCTGTCCCCACCAGTCCATCCATATTGACAGGTCGACGGTCTCCTCGTAGTCGGGTGCGATGGTTACGTCGTCGGTGTTGGCGCTCTCGTCGCCGAGCAGGAACTTGTCTATGAACGCCTCAACTTCGGGGTATTGGCTTTCCGGCAGCTGGCAGTGGCCGTGCCCGGCTACGATTGAATAGCCCACGCGGTCTGCTATTCCGAACTCGTCCCATACCTTCCTTGCGGCGTTCATCGAGACATATCCCGACGGGTCTGCAAGCCATTGGTAGTCAGGATTGCCAAGCATGAGCAGCGCCCTGGGGCATACCATCGCACAGAGTTCGTGGTGGTCGTAAGGCAGACGGTAGACGTTGTCGCCCGCGAAGTTCTCCTTCAGGCTCTGCATGAACCAGTTGTAGTCGGTGTTGTCAAGGCATTCCACGCCCTCAAGGTTGTGCGACACGCGCCATGCCGCCGCTCCGCCGCCGCCCGGCTCCTGTGCAATAGTCAGGGCTATGCGCTCGTCGAACGCGCCGCAGAACAGCGCCATCTTGCCTGCATAGGAGCATCCCGTCACGCCGATGCGCTTCGTGTCAATCTTCGTTACCTCCGGGCCGAGCTGCTGAAGGCCGTCAATCAGTCGGCTCAAGCCCCACGCCCATTCGCTGTATGCGCCGTTGTCTATAAGCTCCGGGTACAGACGCACGAAGTTGTACGACTCCCTGTCGGTCGAGCCGCCCATCTGCGAGTAACTGTTCACCTGGCTTTCGCGGAAGGTCATCGTGGCGATGGGCTTGCCGTCGAACACCGCCTTGGGCAGCGAAATGCCGCTTGTGCCTATCATGAGGGCGTAAGGCGCCTCGCCTGTTGACGGGTATGTTATCTCTGACGTCAGGGTAAGCGTCTCGCCGTTTACCGTCACGTCCACGGTAAGCGTGTTGCCGTCCATGCGCGCGCTGATGCAGCTCGGGTCTACGGTGGGCTTCGTTCCTATCTCGTAGTGTTGTATTTCCTTGGCTATTTCAGCCCTGCGCTTCGACCAGTCCTTGAAGTCCGTGCTGCGGCCGGAGCCGTCGGCCCACTCGAACGGGTCGGTGAGCGGCTGCACTTCAGGCAGCTCCTCGAACGCAGGCAATACCGGGTCGGCGTATTCCGCGCCCGTGTTTTCTACGTCGTACACCAATGGTATCTGTTCTTCCTGTTGCGCGTTTACGGCGCATGTGAGTGCCGTCAGCGACACAAACATTGTAAGTAGCTTTTTCATATTGTTCTTGTTTTCATGGTTTAACGTGTTATCACTTTCCTTGTGCGCGTAGTTCCGTCTGGCAATGTCTCTTTTACTATGTTGACTCCGCGCTCCGGCCTGTCGAGCAAAGCGCCCGAGAGGCTGTAATACTTGCGCTCCACGACTTCGTCACCGGCCGCCATGTTGTCGGCGATGCCTGTGCCGCCGTCGCTTATAACTTCCCTCATCACCTTGTCTATGCCGAACCATGCCGTGCCCGCCTGTCCGCAATACAGGATTGACACGCTGGTGTAGTCCTTGTCAAGGTCTATCGAGAAAGCCCTTGAGCCGGGCTCCGGCTCTATCGCCACGTAGCGTGTGGCCGTTTCCTCGGCGGATATCCGTTCGGTTATAGTGAACTGGAAGTCGGCCGGAATGGTGTCGGTAGCATACACGGTGATGCGGTGCCGCGTGCCTTCGTCCACCGTTCCGCTCCAGTTTCCGAGCGAAGCGTAGGGGAAGGAGAAGCCGAACGGCCCTTCTTTGGCTATGAACGTGGCCGGATTCCAGCCTGTAGCCTTGAGGTTGGGATGCACTTCCTGTCCGTATTCGCCGTAGAGTATCACGTCCTTGATGTCAACCTTGACGGCTGCGCCCGTCATGTTCTGCAGTGCGAACTCGGTTATTACGATGTCGCCGTCCTTGAACTGGTCAAGCTCGAACTCGCCTTCAATCTCTGTCTGTCCGGCATTTACAGGGTAATAGTGGCCTCCGTATTCCTCGGCTTCGGCCGCGTTGCGCACCATTATCTGCACTATGCCGTCCTGCTCCATCGGCTTGTCGAGCACGAGTTTGTACATAGGATATTCAGCCGAGCTGAAAGAGAAGTCGGCAAGCTTGACGTCTCCCCAGTTGCCGGGTATGCTGACGGTAACAGGCGGAGCCACAGGCTCGTGTATGTACCGGCTTGCTCCCCAGCCTCCTTCGAGCGGAAGGCTCTCGCCGGGATAGTCGGCTATCACTTCGCGCTGCACCGACTCTATGCCGATGGCTCCCGGCAGGGCGGTTCCGTAGTATTGTATGCTGACTTCCTTGTATGTCCGCGCCACGTCAAAGGCGTATGTCTTGCTGCCTTCGGGCATGTACATTTGCTTGTAGTACGTGGTGTCGGTCCCGTCATCGGCCACTTCGGTTATTTTTATCTGGAAGTTGTCTGCTATGGTGTCGGTGCAGTTTATGAAGAACCTGTGCACCGTGCCTTCGTCAACCGTGCCGCTCCAGTATCCTGCGGTTGCGTATTGGAATGTGAATTTCAATGGTGCGCCGGGAATGATGAACGTGGCCGGATTCCAGCCTGTCGCCATCAGCTTGGTGTGCACTTCGTCGCCGTATTCGCTTATGAGTACCACGTCCTCGATTTCAACGGTGACGGTGGCGCCCGTCATGTTCTGCAAGGCGAACTCGGTGACGACAAGGTCGCCGCCCTTGAACGAGCCGAGGTCGAACTCGCCTTCAATTACGGTTTGTCCGGCGTTCACGGGGTAATAGTGGCCACCGTATTCTTCGGCTTCGGCCGCGTTGCGCACCATTATCTGCACAGTGCCGTCCTGCTCGACAGCTTTTCCGAGCACGATGCGGTACATGGGATATTCGGCCGCGCTGAAGGAGAAGTCGGTCAGCTTGACGTCTCCCCAGTTGCCGGGGATGTTGACGCCGACCGGCGGCTCGACAGACGACGGCGAGTCGTAGCTTACTCCCCATCCGAGGTTGACGGTAAGCTCTTCGCGCTGGGCGTTGAGTTGCAGGCACGTGGCCAGCAAAAGTAATAGAATGTAATAGTGTTTTGTCATAAGTACAGGTTTTTTCGTTATATACAATAATGTGTTTCTCTGTCGGTTACGTCTTTTTCTTTTGTTGTTTTGCCAATATACCTCCTTTCTTTTGAGTGTGATTAATCATGCTGATTAGGGATTCTGAATTATTTATGCTGTAGCGTATTTTTCATAGATTAGGGTGTCTCATGTGTATCTTGATGTTGCAAAATTAGCTTTATTCCAGCTATCACCCGTTGTTAAATGTATCATAAAGATTTGTTTTCATCTCATATCAGCATGATTAATTACTTTCTTATGATGCAGGCTTTTGCGAAAGACGGCTTTTGGGCTTGCGAAAGGCCGTCTTTTACAACGCAAAAGGTGGCCTTTCGCATCGTGAAAGGCCACCTTTTGCGATAGGATGTGTTTTTTATGTGGATTGACGTCGGGACGCATCGGCTTACAGCCGGTTCCGCTCCGTCGGTCTTGCCGCCTGCCGCCTGCGGGCTGCAAGGCGGTTTCAGCCCTTGCTGTTGTCTGCGGCGAGCTTCTTGTACATGGCCGGTGTCATGCCGTTGATTTTCTTGAACGTGCGGTTGAAGCTTGCCGCGTTGGTGTATCCCACCTCCTCGTATATGGCTTGTATCGTCATGCGCCCGTAGTGTTCGTTGTCAGACAGCATCCGGCAGGCTTCCATTATACGCTTCTCGTTGATGTATGTCCTGAAGTTCTTGTTGTAAGTCTTGTTTATCACGAACGACACGTATTTCGTGTTCGACTTGGCCATGTCGGCTATGGCCTTCAGGCTCAGGTCGGGGTCGGCTATCACTTCCCTCCTGTTTGTCAGCTCGTTGATTTTCGCAAGGAGCTCGTCGGCCTGTTCCTGTGTTATCTCCACGCCGCCGGCGGTGTCGTCCGCATCGTCGCACATGTCGTCTTTCATGCCGTCGTCCGTAGTGTCCGCCAGCGTGGCCGGGTTGCCGTTGCGGTATGACTTCATTATGTCGTTGTTCCTGTTGATTAGCAGCCTTTGCGCGTTGCGCAGGTTGCGGTTCTTGCATATGAGCACTATGGTGAGCACCACGGTTGCGGCGAGCAGTGCCGATACAAGAATCACGGCCAGCGTGTAGATGTTGATGCGTGAGGTGAGGAGGTTGATTTTCTCCGTGCTTTTGCGCGACTCGTATTCCTGCAACCGCCCTTTGGCCTTGTACATGCCTTTTGTTCGGAACGCCGCGTCGTATGCCTCGAGGTACAGCATCTTGTATTTCTTGGCGGAGTCGGCGTCGCCGTTGCCCGCAAACGCCTCGTACATGGTCTTGTACGCGCTAATCTGCATTTCGGCGTTGCCCGTGGCCGTGGCCATGTCCTTGCATTTGCGCCCTTGGCTTATGGCCCTGCCGAAGTCGCCTTGCTTTACGAGCACGTTGCCTATCTCGCACTCCTGGTATAGCGCGTATACGCCTTCAAGGCCGTTGGCCTCGGCGTATTGCTTTGCCTTGGTGTGCTCGGCGATGGCTTCCTTGTATTTCTTTTCGGCCTGCTTTATCCGCGCCGAGTTGTATATCAGAAAGTATTTCCAGTGTACGGTGTCTTTGCTGCCTGTGGCCTTTTTGGCAATCTCGAAGAAAGATTTGGCCTTTTCCACATTGCCCAGGTGGCAGTATGCCGAGACAATGTTCGTAAGGTACTTGTTCCTGAGGTCGGCGTTCTTGAGCCTTTCGGACATGTTGTAGCCTTTGAGCAGGTAAAACAGGTTCGACTCGTAGTCGCCCAGCGCCTCGTATATGTTTGCGATGTTGCCTATGCAGGCCATGTAGGTGTCGTCGTCTTTTTCGCCTTCGGCCGTCTCCATGCTCTTGATGTATGATGAAAGGGCGTGGGGGAAGTCGCCCTCCTCGTATTGCTTGTCGGCATAGGCCTTCATTATCTCGGATTTTGTTTTTGCCTGCATAGACGCGTAGGCATTGCACGCGTGGCAGAGAAGCATGATTGCCAGTATGATGAAATGTCTTTGCATTGCGGTCTTGTTCTTATTGATGTGGATGCGGTATGCTTTTAGTAATAATACATTGCAAAAGTAAATAAAATATGAGACAAGCATGGCCAAGATGTTGTAAAATGTAAGTTTTTTTATAACATTTCGCGAAATGTAAGAAATTTGGGCGTTAAGGCTTGCCGTATTTGTCTTGAAAATAATTATTTTAGCGACGTGAAAATTACATTGTATGTGATGGAATAAACTTGTTAAACTGAAAATATATGAAAAGATTTGTTGTTCGATTGGCTTTTGCGGCGTGCCTGTTGACGATGTTCTGCGGGTCCGCCTCTTCGGCTCCGGCTTGGCCTTATAAGATAGTGTATAACCAGGCTGACGGTACATCGTTGCCGGTGTATCTGCAAGGAGACGAGCGTTTGCATTATTATGTCAGCGAGGACAACCTCGTGCTGCTGCCTGACGGCAAGGGGTCTTTGAGATATGCCGAGGTGTCGCGTGACGGCAAGGTGCTCCCTACGGGCATGATTGCCCATGCGGAAAGCGTCCGCAGCGAGCAGGAGCGCCTGCATGTGGCGGCGCTCGATACCCGTTCCGTCATGGATAGGCTTGCGTCCGAATACGATGAGATACGCCGGAGCGGGGCGGTGAAGGCGGCGGCCAAGGCAGGCAGGGACGGTATGCCCGGCGCTATAGAGAGCACTTTCCCCACCGTGGGGAACATACGCGGACTGATAATCCTGGCGCAGTTCACTGACAAGAAGTTCGCGCGGGAGAACATACGCGAGCTGTACGACCAGATGGCCAACGACGAGAACTATACGGGGCCGTATGCGTCGGGCAGCATAAAGAGCTATTTCATGGCGCAGTCGGGCGGAAAGTTTGTGCCTACATATGATGTGGTAGGCCCTGTAGACCTGCCTCACGAAATGGCTTATTACGCAAGTGACGAGATTGCTTCGAAGCTGATGATTGACGCCTGCTCCGTGGCAGACGCGACTACAGACGTCGATTTCTCCAGATATGACTATAACAATGACGGTTATGTGGACTTCGTCTTTGTGGTATTCGCAGGGTACGGACAGGCGCAGGGCGGAGGAGAAGGCACTGTATGGCCGCAGGCTGTAGACCTTACTTACGAGAGTTGGGACATTTATGACGGTTTGTACTTGGGGCAGGCGGCCTGCTCTTGCGAGCTGAGAGGCTATGAGGGAGACGACATGGACGGCATAGGCACGTTCTGCCATGAGTTCAGCCATATACTAGGACTGCCCGACATATACGACGTGGCATACTCGGGCAAGGCCGGAATGGTGACATGGGACGTTATGTGCAAGGGCTTGTACAATGACGACAGCAAGACACCTGCCGGATATACGGCCATGGACAAATACACCGTAGGATGGCTTGAGCCTGTCGTTCTGAACAAGCCTGCCAAGGACTTGACGCTCAATCCGTTCTCGGAATCGAACGAGGCGTACTTCATTGTAAACCCTGAAAACAGCAATGAATACTTCACTTTGGAGAACCGGCAGCAGACTGGCTGGGACAAGGCGCTTGGCGGCCACGGCCTGATTATATCGCAGATACATTACGACCCGTCGCTTTGGAAGACCAACCGGGTCAACACCAAGTCTGTCGGATACGAGCATGTGGCCCTGATAGCGGCCGACGGGCATGTGTCTGAAGGCTCGGAGTCGGGCGACCCGTTCCCCGGAACTACGGGTAATACGGAGTATACCGACACGTCGATGCCCGGCGCAAAATGGCATACTACGTCGGCACAGGTGAACCGTCCGATAACGAACATAAGGGAAAACGACGGCGTTATAATGTTCGACTTCATGGCTGAAGCCACGGGCATAACGGCTGTCCACGAGGATGAAGCGTTGCTGGTGAGCGTTGCTGGCGGCACAATAAGCGTTGGCAACCCTGCGGGCGAGGAGGTTTCTATCATGTCGATAGACGGCAGGGTAGTGCTGACATCGGCTGCTAAGGATGTTGTATGCCGCCCCGGACGCGGCGTGTATGTCGTCAAATGCGGCGATATGGTTAAGAAAGTGATTTTGGATTGAACTTTTAATTATTAATAATAAAAAGCATATTATTATGAAGAAACTTTTATTCTCAGCATTTGCGGCGTTGGCACTTGCAGGCGTTGGTACACCGGCGTATGCCGCAGACGATGCCTCTTCACCTGCTCACAGGTTGATGTATGGCTACTTCAATAATAACTTGGCACTGTCAGGGCAATATGGTTTCGCCTCGTTCTATCTTGACAATCTTGCCGAGGCGGAACTGATTTATCCCTATGGAGAAATGATGAGCATATACGCCGGAGCGGCAGTTGACGACGTTATTTATGCTTACGAGTATACCTACGACTCTTACATGGGGCCGCAGAATGGCGATTTCATTTCATATGACATAACAACCGGCCGTTATACGCGGCTCGGCACCGAAGGGCTTGGGGCGTACAGCGCAAGTTTCAAGCCGCAAGACATGACATACGATTACAGCACAGGCACGATGTATGCCGTATGTTATGACCAAGGCGAGTCGGCGTTGTATGAGGTTGAACTTGCAGACGGCAAGCTGACCAAGGTTACGACCTTGCAGGAGACTCTTGGTACAATCGCTGCCGACAAGGACGGAACCCTCTATGGTGCGGCTCATGACGGTTTCATTTATAAGGTGAACAAGGCCGACGGCTCGCTGCTAAAGGTCGTACAGACTGGATTCAGCTCACTGGCTTACAACCAGACGATGGAGTTCGACCATACGACAGGCCTTCTCTATTGGGCAGCAGGCTCTGCCGATTACGACAATGGCGCGCAGACACACATGGTGTGCATAAACGTAAAGGACAAGACTTTCCGCAATATTGGCAATATCGGTGTGAACGCCCAGCTTCAGGCTCTTTACATACCGTTTGCCGAGGGAGGTGATTCAGCTCCTGCCGCTCCTGCCGATTTTAAGGTTGTTCCGGGCGAAAAGGGTGCCATGTCGGCACATCTTACCTGGTCGGCACCCATTACAACGTTCGGCGGAGAGGCTTTGGCTGACGCGGTTACAGGCTATGTGGTAGAGCGTAACGGACAGGAAATAGCTGAATTAGGCGCAAACGCCACGTCTTATGACGACGCGGCTTTGACCGGGAACGGAGAATACAGATACACGGTGTATGCTAAGAATGCAGCAGGTAACGGCGGCAAGGCTCGTGCCATGGCTTTTGTCGGCAACGACAGGCCGGGACAGGTTGCCAATATGAAGTTTACCGTCGGCGACGGATGCGCTTCGGCGACGCTTGCATGGGATGCGCCTTTAAAGGGCTTCAGCGGAGGCTATTTCTCTCCCGACGGCATTACATATAAGATTGTACGCCTGCCCGACAACAAGACCGTAGCAGAAGGCTTGACTGCAACAACTTTCACAGACAAGGAGTTCGCACGTCTTGGCCGTTATACTTATGTGATTTACGCATGCAACGAGTATGGAGAGACTTCGGCCGACATGCCCGAGGCTTACGTGTTGGGCCCTGCTGTGCTCATGCCTATGTCGCAGGACTTCTCCAACATAACTTATTTCGAGAACCAGTGGATGGCTTATGACGGCAACAATAATTCTTACAGCTGGACCTACACGTCGGAATGGGGCCCGATGCAGTTTGGCGATGCGGCTCCTTGTGCCGAGTATATTGTCAATCCGGGACTTGATTATTACTTCAAGGAAGACGCTGACGAGTGGCTCGTCACTCCGCCTATGGAGTTTGACGCTTCAAAGTCTTACCGCATGAAGCTCAAGCTGCGTTGTACTTATGACGAGACTTTTGAGTTTACAGTCGGAACGAACAACGTCTATACAAGCCATGAAAAGTTTGAAGACTTTGTCTTGAAACCCGTGCTTAATGAGGCCGGCGACAATTGGGTTTACGGCGAGTACGAGTTCAATCTCCCGAAGGGGCTTGATGGAATCCACTGCATCGGCTTGCACCTGGTAAGTCCTTATCCCGAGGCAAACGAAGGATTCTCTTTCCTCCAAATAGGAAATGTCACCGTTGAAGAGGGTGTGTCTTCGGGTATAACAGGTGTTGTGTCGCCTGAAGACACCAAGGCAGGCGATAATGTCTACACTATCGACGGCCGCCTCGTCCGCACCGACGGTCGCCTTGAAGGCCTTGCCAAGGGCATTTACATCAAGGGCGGAAAGAAGTTTGTTGTAAAGTAAGCCTGTACAGGCATCTTTATATTTTTATGTTTGCGGCATGGGATGGCCGGTTGGCCGGCCAATCCTCATCGCACGGCCGGCCAAAGCAATCCTGTGCCGCAAACCTTGTTTAACCGTTAAAAAAATAACTGTCATGAAAAAACATTTATTCCCTACAATGTTGCTGGCGGCTGTGTCGTCTGTAGCATTTGCACAGACAACGGTGGAGACGGCGATAGACCTGCGCATAGGTTATAACGAGTGGACTCCTGAGACAAAAGAGGAGGTTAATGTTTACTGGAAATACACCGCTGACGAAAACAGCGTGCTGACCGTAACCGAGGCTACGAGCATACAGCAGCTGGTAGCGTTCGAGCTTGAAGGCGGCGAGCGCAAGAGCGTGAACCCGGCGCAGGGCGACCAGTATACAATACAGAATTTTCCGTTGATGGTGGGCAAGACCATTTACTTCGAGGCTCCGGTGTACGACGGGCTTAAGGCTACAATCAACCTGGCCGCCAGCGCGATGCCCGAACTTGGCAAGGGACTTGCGGAAAGCGACCCTATGCCGATAGAGGTTGGCCGCACTTACTATATGGGCAATCAGTATGAGTTCGCAAACCAGGACTTCTACGCCACGTATACCGCCGACAAGGACGGGCTGCTTGTGATGACTTCGCCCACCGCCGTGACGGGTGTTGACGTTGAAGGCATCATCGGCCTGAAGTTCGACCCTACTTTTGTGGTAGACCGCGGTTCGCAGCATCAGTGCAAGATGCCGGTAGACGCAGGCAAGACATACTTGATAAAGTACAGCAATTATGGCCCGTTCATGCTTGAGGTGGCGTTCGAGGATGCCGAGCGCGGCTCGCTTTACATGCCGTTCCAGCTTGCAGAGGGCGACAACCAGGTGCCCGCCGCCGCAGGAACATATTACTACATATACGGCAACACGCAGACGGGCTTCGGCGTGATAAGCGGCGACGAGGCTTTACCGGGCCAGGTAAAGGTGTTCCCGGAGGACAAGAGCCTTGTCGAGGCAGGCTACACTTTGGCTGTTTCAGAGGAAGGCTGCTTCGACACCCGTTGGGAAATGCAGAACGCGAACCAGATATATTATGTGTGCGTGGACAAGAAAGAGGCTACCGCAGCCGCCCAGGTGATGAAGTTCGCGTATGAGAACTACAAGGCCGGCGACAAGGAGTCGAACCCGATTGTGATAGAGAGCCTGCCTGCCGAGCTGACTACCGAGACCGCAGGCGCTACGACGTTCTATGCCGTAGACGTGCCGGCCAATGCCAATAAGTTCATCAACGTCAAGGCCGTGTCGGAGATTCTGAGCGGATACACCAAGGTGGAGATTTACCTTGAGGGCAACAGCTACAGCGCCGTATCGGGTTCCAGCTCCGTATACGCACAGGCTACCGGAGGCGAGAACGGACAGCGTTACATCATAAAGTGGACTTCGAGCGAGACGGAGCCTATAACGTTCACCGTTTCGATGGACGACATTGAGAAGGGCGACATAATAACCGACCCGCTCACTGCGGTAAAGGGCGAGAACGTTGTAGAGAACGAGGGCGGCTACATCAAGTATTACCAGTATACGGCTACAATTACGGGCAAGCTGTATCTAAGCGGCCCGAGCAACATGTTTGTAAGCTTTCCGACGGGTACCGGCGTTTATGACGAGGATTACCCGGTGACAAGGGGCGACAACATGGAGTACATACTTGAAATAGTGGAAGGCTCTACATACCTTATTGAAATAGAGGGCGCGCTTGACGGAGACAAGTTTACTATCGAGGAGAAAGACTACGAGCCGGGCGAAGGACGCACCAACCCCATCGTGGTCGAGGGCGACGCCTACACGTTCGGCGCGGAGGCTCCGACCAACCTCTGGCTTGAGTACACCATGAAGAAGGACGGCGTGCTGACGATAGCCAGCGACAAGCCTTACAACAGCATGGGTTATGACGAGATATACTACTGCAAGGGCGAGGACGGCACGCTCGTGCCTATCTCTACCGCCTACTTCGACGGCACCGAGGCGTCAACTATCTACAAGGCGGAATGTGCCGCCATGGCAGGCGACGTGTTCCTCGTGAACGTCAAGATAACCACTGTGTCCGAGGGCAACAAGGTGACCTTTACGGAAAGGGACTTCGAGCCTGGCGAATCAGTTGGCACAGCCATAGAGCTGGTTGACGGCGAGGCGGTGTCGATACCGGCCGTTACGGCTGCCATGCCGTTCTGGTACAAGGCTTCGCTCGAGCCGGGCGAGGTGACCGTGACCACCGACGCTCCGTTCATGACCAACCCCGTATGGTTCGCAAGCAAGGAAGACGCGCTCGCCGGCACCAACGGCACGGTGATGGAGTTCGACAATTCGTTTGACGAAGACTGGAACATGGTATGCACATGGAAGACAACCGTAGCCGCAGCGGGCGACTGCTACATACGCGTAGACGATGCGTATGAGGGCATCAACATGACTGTCACCGGCACGTTCGGTACCGGCATAGGCGGTGTCGAGGCTGCTCAGGGCGTGGTTGTAGGCGACGGCTGCATCAGCGTCAGCGGCGATGCCGATGTCAAGATATACACTGCTTCAGGCGTGATGGTGGCCGAGGGCAACGGCTCCGACCAGTCGTTCAGCCTCGAGCGCGGCATATATATCGTCAAGGTTGGCAATGCGGTTAAGAAGGTAGCCGTAAGATAACATCCCCACCGTAAAACGTCCGTTCACACGGCAGGGAAACACCGTTTTCCAAAAGACGGCCTTTCGGTTTGCGAAAGGCCGTCTTTCATCGTGTAAAAGGCCGCCTTTTGCAACGCGAAAGGCGGCCTTTTGCATTTTAACATCTTTTTGTCGGCTTTTCGGCACGGCACGTGATACAAACGCTTGCCGTACCGAAAAAAATCCGTATATTTGCAGACTTGATTAATACTGATGCCGCAGCCGACCGTGGCAGGCGGCAAAAAACGACGAGATACAGATGCACAAGGCAGGATTTGTGAACATAGTGGGCAACCCTAACGTGGGCAAGTCTACGCTGATGAACCAGCTCGTGGGCGAGCGCATAAGCATAGCCACGTTCAAGGCGCAGACCACGCGCCACAGGATTATGGGCATAGTCAACACCGACGACATGCAAATAGTGTTCTCGGACACGCCGGGCGTGCTCAAGCCCAACTACAAGTTGCAGGAGTCGATGCTGGCTTTCTCCGAGTCGGCGCTGAAGGATGCCGACGTGCTGCTCTACGTCACCGACGTGGTTGAGAACCCCGAGAAGAACATGGACTTCCTCGCCAAGGTGGCGAAGATGACCATCCCCGTACTGTTGCTCATCAACAAGATTGACGAGAGCGACCAGAAAACCCTCGGCGACCTTGTGGAGAGGTGGCACAAGCTGCTGCCCGACGCCGAAATACTGCCCATATCGGCCAAAAACAAGTTCGGCACGGACATGCTCCTGAAGCGCATCAAGGAGCTGCTGCCCGACTCGCCGCCCTATTTCGACAAGGACCAGCTTACCGACAAGCCCGCGCGCTTCTTCGTAAGCGAAATCATCAGGGAGAAAATACTGCTCTACTACGACAAGGAAATACCATATTCCGTCGAGGTAAGGGTCGAGTCGTTTAAGGAGGACGACCGCCACATACACATCAGCACGGTAATCTACGTCGAGCGCGATTCGCAGAAGGGCATCATCATAGGCCACCAGGGCATAGCCCTCAAGAAGATGAGCACCGAGGCGCGCAAGGCTTTGGAGCGTTTCTTCGGCAAACCCGTCTACCTCGAGACCTTTGTTAAGGTTGACAAGGACTGGCGCAGCTCGAAGCGCGAGCTTGACAACTTCGGGTACAACCCGGAATGACGGATGAATTTAAGAGTTAAGAGTTGAGAATTAAGAAAATATGCCTTCGTGGCTGTTCCCTTATTTCTTTTATCTTTACTCGCAGACGTTTGATTTTTAATATGGAGTTAATCGATGCGGAATAAGAAACGCATATTTTCTTAATTCTTGATTCTTAACTCTTAATTCAATAAACTATGGCAAATTTAGTAGCGATAGTAGGCCGCCCCAACGTGGGCAAGTCTACGCTTTTCAACCGCCTTACCAAGTCGCGCCAGGCCATCGTCAGCGATGTGGCCGGCACCACGCGCGACCGCCAATACGGCAAGTGCGACTGGAACGGGCGCGAGTTTTCCGTCGTTGACACCGGCGGATGGGTCGTAAAGTCTGACGACATATTCGAAGAAGAAATACGCAAGCAGGTCATCGTAGCCACCGAAGAGGCCGACCTCGTGCTCTTCCTGGTGGATGTAGGTACGGGCGTCACCGACCTTGACGAGGACGTAGCCATGATACTCCGCCGCACAAAGCTGCCCGTATTGCTCGTTGCCAACAAGGTGGACAACAGCGCCCAGCAGTTTGACGCGGCCGAGTTCTACAAGCTCGGACTGGGAGACCCTATCTGCATAAGCAGCATGAGCGGCAGCGGAACGGGTGACTTGCTCGACATTGTGGTGTCAAAGCTAAAGGGAGACAGCGGCGAACTGCTTGAAGAAGGCATACCGCGCTTCGCCGTAGTAGGCCGTCCCAACGCCGGGAAGAGCAGCATAATCAACGCATTCATCGGCGAAGACCGCAACATCGTGACCGAAATAGCAGGCACGACGCGCGACAGTATCTACACGCGTTACGACAAGTTCGGCTTCGACTTCTACCTTGTAGATACGGCAGGCATACGCCGCAAGAACAAGGTTACGGAGGACTTGGAATTCTACAGCGTGATGCGCTCCATCCGCGCCATCGAGAACTCTGACGTCTGCATACTCATGATTGACGCGACGCGTGGCATTGAGGCGCAGGACATGAACATATTTCAGCTCATCCAGAAGAACAACAAGAGCCTCGTAGTGGTAGTGAACAAGTGGGACTTGGTGGAGGACAAGACGCAGAAAGTTATCGACACGTTCACCGACGCCATACGTAACCGCATGGCTCCGTTCACCGATTTCCCCATCGTCTTCGCCTCCGCGCTTACCAAACAGCGCATATTCAAGGTGCTCGAGACGGCCAAGGAGGTGTATCAGGCACGCAAGCTGAAAATAGGAACGACAAAGCTCAACGAGGTGATGCTGCCACTTATCGAGGCTTATCCGCCACCATCTATCAAGGGAAAGTACATCAAAATCAAGTACTGCTCGCAGCTTCCGAACACGCAAATACCCTCGTTCGTGTTCTATGCAAACCTGCCGCAGTACGTGAAAGAGCCCTACAAGCGCTTCCTCGAGAACAAAATCCGCGAGAACTGGAAGCTTACGGGTTCGCCAATCAACATCTTCATAAGGCAGAAATGATTTTGTCAGGGGAGTTAAGGAGTTATGCAACTAACTTCTTAACTCCTAAAAATATACTTCCATGCGCAAACTAATCATCCTTATATTTTCATTTCTCGCGCTTGGCTTCTTCTCATGTTCTAAGGAAAGGAAGTCCGACGACGCGGCCGCGTGGGCGGCGAAGGAATATTATGACTCGCTTTTCGCCAGGAACTACGCTTACTTCGTCAGCGGCATGTACCTGCCCGACACCATTCCTCCGTCGTACCGCGAGCAGCTTGAAGCCAACGCCTCGATGTTCGTCGGGCGCATGGAAAGAGAGCATCACGGCGTGCATGACGTGCGCATCATGCGCTTCGCCAACGACACCATAGCCTCGCCCGACAAGAAGTCGCACGTCCGCACGTCCGACGTTTTCCTCGTGCTGTGCCTCGGCGACAGCCTTAACGAGGAGGTCGTAGTGCCTATGCTCTTCCACAAAGGCCGCTGGGTGATGAGGTAAGGGGCTTATCCTTTTTGTTAAATGCTTTGTCAATGGAAGATGATGTCTTTCAGGAGGCCGCCGAGCCAAGGCTCTTTCATCTTCTCGTTGAATGTGTCAAACTTCTTTGTTTCAACTGCTTTGCTGTCTACGTTCAGTCTGTTCAGTTTCAGGCGCAGCGTGTCCTGCATGGCAATATGGCAGTTTTTGCCGTCCGCCGTGCTGCCGTTTCTTTGTGTTATGGTGTCATTTTGCGCGGTGAACAGCCGTTGAGGCGTTGACGGGTTGTGCGCCGTAATGCTGAAAGCTACGGCTGTTGAGAGCAGTGTTATGGCTGGCTTCTTCATGGTTCTCGGTCTATTGTTATGACAATGCTGATGTTTATCATTGCAAAAATATAAAAAGTTGCGGTTCGTTGAATCGCCTTTGCCGTGTTTTTTTGTTCATTCCGTGATTGTGGCTGATATTCAGACAGTTGCGCGTATTTTGCTAATTGTGTTTCAAAACATGGCAAACTGCGTTGCAAAAGATGGTCTTTTACCTTCCGTTTTGTGCTCTTTTGCAACGTAAAAGAAAGCCTTTTAGAAAATGGTAAATAGCGTGAAATATCTTTTGATAACTTTTTTTGAAAAGTACTTGTTTGTCTGATAATTCTTTGTATATTTGCATTGGATTGATTTATTTCAGTCCATATTTTGTGGAAAAGAAGCGTTATGCTTGTCTTGTAACTTGGAAACCTGAGAAATTTCATAAGTGAATACAAGGAAGGCGTGATGGTTCTCGCGCTTAGGCGTGGGTTGCTATTACCTTATCTGTCTGTATTCACGGGTTTTCTCAGGACCTCCAAGTTAAGACGTGGGCATTGCAGCTCCACGCTTTAATTTTATAACAGTTCTGAAGAGGAGTTGTAGGGACATTAAAAAAAATTGTTTATGGATCCTTTTTTGAAAGATTTGACAACAGAGCAAAAGTGTGCTGTTATTGGGGTGGCCGTGGATTTTGCAGGCGTGAAGACACCAACAGTTAAACAACTGACCGAAATTAGTGGTATTTTAGCAAATATAGCCGATGACTTAGGCGTTTCAAAGGCTGATGCGGAAAACTTTGTTCATAAAATGGAGGTAAACGGCCGTTTGTCGTATGCGATAAAAATACTTAAGACTCTTGAAAATAGTAATACATTGAGAATTTTTTATTGCTATTTTTATAGTGTTATTGCGACATTAGGTTCGCATGAAGGCTTAGAAAAATTGAACATGATGTATAAAACCGAATTTGGTTATGATGATGATGATATACAGATGTTATTTGAATTGTTTGAAATTAAAAAGTTTTAATAATTTTGTGTAAAAATCGATTTTCTATGTAAAAAGTTAGGATGTCGATTTTCGTGATGTATTTAATATTTTGTTTTACTTGCTTTTATAGATTAGCATTCATTGTAGTTGTTTTTTAGACAAAAAGGTGTATTGATTGGTTGATGTTTATATAATGTGGATTTTTTTCATACGCAAAGTGGCGAGCCATGAAACATGGCTCGCCACTTTGCGTATGAAAAGAATTTGATTAGAGGTTCGGGTTGATTTCGTTCCACTTCGAGATTTCCGGCACGATGTTCAGCGTTACCAGCTCGTCGCGCATCTTGCAAAGGTGCTCGTAGCTTGCGTCGAGCTTCGCGTTCTCCTCGGCTGTGCCCTGGGGTACGGTGTAGTGAGCGCCAGTTGTGTCGAGAGTAGTGTTCATCGCCATCATGATGTGGTTGTACTTGTCTGTTGAAACATAAGTTCCTACGGGGTACTTGAACGGCTCGCCGCCCATCACCGAGCGTATCATTTCAACTGACAGGTAAGCCGGGCTCTGGAATGAAGAGCGTCCGCGCAGTTCGATAATCTTCGCACCGCCCTGCGTAACGTCCTTCTTCATCTGCTCCCATTCAGCCTCGTGGAACTCCGCTGTGCCGATGATGTCGGTCAGCTTGCGGCCGTCGATTGTAACGTGAGAGCCGAACACAGCCATCTGCTCGCCGTGGCCGCCGTATGTAGCGCATCCCTTAACCTCGCTCTGCATTACGTTGAACTTCTTAGCCAGCGCGCTCTGCAAGCGTGTAGAGTCGAGAGCGGCGAGAGTTGTAACCTGTGAGGGCTTTAAGCCGGAGTACAACAGAGTAACCAGTCCGGTAAGGTCGGCCGGGTTGAAGATGATTACCACGTGCTTAACATCGGGGCAATACTCCTTGATGTTCTTGCCAAGGCCCTCTGCGATTTCGCAGTTTCCTTTCAAAAGGTCTTCACGGGTCATGCCTGCCTTACGGGGAGCGCCGCCTGAAGAGATGATGTATTTAGCGTTGGTAAACGCCTCTTTAGCGTCGGTTGTGGCGGTGATTTTTACGTCGCCGAAGCCGCTCTGGCGCATTTCCTCTGCCACACCTTCGGGTGAGAACACGTCGTAGAGGCAGATGTCGTTAGTCAGACGCATGGTGAGGGCTGTCTGAACCATGTTAGAACCAATCATTCCGGCTGCGCCGACGATTGTCAGTTTTTCATTAGTCAAAAATTCCATAATAACCTATTGTTTAATAAATGTAAGACATTCATTGGTTTCTGTTGTGCAAAGTTAGCGAAAAAAGCTGAATATGTGCTGTTTATTCTCCTTTTAGTTTGTTATTAAAGTTAAAAAGACATATCTTTGTAATGTCTGTCTTACAGAACAAACCGTACAACCGCATAACCGTAAAATCTTACAGCCTCACACCAAACCGTATAACCTCATAACCGTAAAACCTTATAACCCAACAGTATATATGAACGAGACAATCAACAAACGAGTAGAAGCCCTGCGCGAAGTGATGCGCAGGGAAGGCATAGACGCTTTCATCTTTCCCAGCACAGACCCGCATAACGGCGAGTATGTGCCGGAGCATTGGGAAGGCCGCAAGTGGATAAGTGGCTTCAACGGCTCTGCCGGGACGGCCGTGGTAACCATGCAGGACGCCGCCCTTTGGACCGATTCACGCTACTTTCTCGCCGCGGAGGAGCAGCTGCGCGGCACGCCGTTCAGCCTGATGAAGGAGAGGGTAGAGGGCACTCCTTCAATCACACGGTGGCTGGGCATGAAGCTGGCCGCCGTCGAAAGCCCCGTGGTGGGCGTTGACGGAACGGTAAACTCGGCGGCTTCCGTCGAGGCGTTAATTACCGAACTGCGCGCCGAGGGCGGCATCACGGTGCGCACCAACCTCGACCCGCTGGCGCGGATATGGGCTGACCGTCCGCCCGTGCCGCAAAGCGAGGTGGCAATTCACCCCTTGGAGTACGCCGGAGAGCCGTGCCGCAGCAAGCTGGAGCGCATACGCCGCGCACTGAAAGAGCGCCACGCCTGCGGCATGTTGGCTGCCGCGCTCGACGACATAGCGTGGACCTTGAACCTGCGCGGCACCGACGTGCACTGCAACCCCGTGTTTGTGGCGTATCTTTTAATCGAACCCGAGTGCGCAACATTGTTCATAGACAAGGCCAAACTTACGCCTGGCGTTGAGGCATACCTCCGTGGAGAGGGTGTCGGTACGGCCGGTTACGCCGACGTGGGCAAGGCTCTCGAGGCGTACAGGGAGTACAACATTCTGATGGATGACGGCGAAATAAACTACACCTTATTTAATATGCCGCGCTGCCTGAAGGTAGTTGAACCGTCGCCGATACCTGCCATGAAGGCCGTGAAGAACCAGACGGAGATCCAAGGCTTCCGCCGCGCCATGCTGCGTGACGGCGTAGCCATGGTTAAGTTCTTGCGCTGGCTGCGCCAGGCGGTGGAGGCAGGAGGGCAGACGGAGCTTAGCGTGAGCGCGAAGCTTGAGCAGCTGCGCGCCTCGCTGCCGCTGTACCGAGGCCTGTCGTTCGACACCATAGCCGCATATCAGGAGCACGGAGCCATCGTTCACTACGAACCTACACCCGAGACCGACGCCGCACTGCGCCCCGAAGGCTTGCTGCTGCTCGACTCCGGGGCGCAATATCTTGACGGAACAACCGACATTACGCGCACCGTGAGCCTCGGGCCGGTCACCGACGAGCAGCGGCTTGTCTACACGCTCGTGCTCAAAGGCCACATACAGCTCGAGCTGTTGAAGTTTCCCCGCGGAGCGTCGGGCACGCAGCTCGATGCCGTAGCCCGCAAGGACATGTGGTGTTACGGCTTCAACTACCTGCACGGCACGGGGCACGGCGTAGGCTCTTACCTCAACGTTCACGAAGGACCTCACCAAATACGCATGGAATACAAGCCCGCGCCGCTCGTCGAAGGCATGACCGTAACCGACGAGCCGGGCATCTACCTGCCGTCACTCTTCGGCGTGCGCACGGAGAACACCCTGCTCATTGCGCCCTACAAGGAGACGCCGTTCGGCCGTTTCCTACAGTTCGAGCCGCTTACCCTCTGCCCGATAGACACCGGGCCAATCATCCGCGACATGCTTACGGCCGAGGAAACAGCCTGGCTCAACGCCTACCACAATACCGTCTTAGACCGCCTTTCACCCCTTCTCGACGCGGAAGAGCGCGCCTGGCTGGCCGCAGCCTGCGCCCCGGTATAGGCGCGTTTGCCGCCGTCCGTGCGGCGTTTTCTCCTGTCCGCGTAACTGCTTGATAATCAATACTGTTATAAAAGGCCGTGTTTTGCGATGCAAAACACGGCCTTTTGGCGTGCCAAAGACGGCCTTTCGCAACACGGAAAACCGTCTTTGGGGTTCATCCGCAAATCTGTTGGATAGCACAAAGATATTTACCCTTCATTTTATTCATGCACTCAATGGATACCTCCTACCTTGAATCAGGCGGTCGGTAACTGTCATTGCAGCAGGATGTGTACATGAGATGCGATTACAAAAGCAAAAGAAGGTACAGTTTTTATATGCACCAGCACTGCGGCGATGGCCTCCTGCCGTCAGGAATATGGGAAGTGGTTGGTTCCTCATTGGTTGGAAAAATGATTGGTTATGCCCGATTCACGTTGTCATAATGACATGTTTCCTGCCGCATGGTTGCCAGTGTGTCGAAGCCGTTAGGATGCGTCTGAAGTGACTGTTTGTTATTAAATGTATTTTGTTCACTTTCATTTTGTGTATTATAATAATGTGTTTTATAGACAAGTGTCGGCGCTTTGACATTTTTTATTTAAAAAGCTGATGAAAATTTGGAGACAAAACAATAATTTAATAAATTTGCGCTCGGAGGTGGGGACAGGTAGCCGTGACGCCAGTCGTTGCATGGCGGTTGCAAGGCAAGGCCTCGCCTTGATTCCCGGCCGGCATTAGGGAAGCGCCCTGTGAGCCGCGCCTTATGTATGTTATAAGTTGAGATATTTGCAGGATGATGTCTGACATTTACATCATATATAAATCTAAAACCGTGAGTTTATGAAAAAAATCAACTTGTTTTTATGCCTTGCAGTATTGGTTGCATGTACTGCATGGGGCGCTATGTTGCTGCCCGTGGGCACCATGCTTGGTGCCGGTATGACTGGTGGGCGCGCTAACGTGTCGCAGGCGGATGCCGCGGCCGACGGTTCCAAATCCGCAAGGGCTACGGCTGCGCTGCCTTTCGAGTTCAGCTTCTCCGGCAGCGGTATTGCCGGATGGGAGACTCTTGACGCCAACGGCGACGGGATAACCTGGCAGGTAAGCAGTTACGGCCAGGGTTTCGGCATATGCTGCCGCGAAGCTGCGACCGGCTTGGGCGAGAACGATGACTATCTTGTGTATACAGGCACGTTCCGGCTTGAGGCGGGGAAGACGTATGAGGCTGTGCTGAGCATAGGCGGATTCAACACTCCCGGCGAAAAAAACAGCGTAGAGCTGGTTGTAGGTACGGGCGACGACTTCAAGTCGTACAAGTGTGTAGGCACGTTCGCCTTGCAGCAAGAGGCTGATGTGCCTGTGGTATTCACCGTTGACGAAAGCGGCGACTATCGCATAGGCCTGCACAACCTCTGTGTCAATTCAGTGTGGTACTTTAAAGGCTTGGCCGTTTCAGAATCAGACGGAAGCACGACTCCCGACTACGGGCCCGGCGTAATGCTTGACACTGACTTCACTTTGGGCGAAGGCGTGATGAATTACGGCTGGACCGTAATCGACGGCAACGGCGACGGAGTGCAGTGGAGCTTCCAGACAGGCATTGACGGAATCGCCCTGACGCGTTCAATGGACGCGGCGCAGGACGACTGGCTTGTGTCACATCCGATGACACTCGTTGGAGGCAAGGCTTATTCTGTTGAATATACCATTGCGGCTTCAGGCGGTTTCGAGCCCGAGCTGGTGACAACGGCCTACGGCACGGAGCCTGTTGCCGAGGCGATGGTCAACGTGGTGGGCGAGGAGAGCGTGCTCAACGACGAGGTTACACGCCACTACCGCATAACTCCCGAGGCCGACGGCACATACTACTTCGGCTTCCATGCAACGTCTCCGGCACGCAACGGCACCATACAGATAAAGAATGTCACGATAAAGGAGAGTGAAGGCTGCGTTCCGCTCGCGCCGACCGGCGTAACGGCAGAGTCTGACATAAAGAAGCAGGAAGTCACACTGGCATGGACAAACCCCGTGGAAGATACTGAGGGCGTGGCCATTACAGACCTTCTTACAACACGCATCGTACGCAACGGTGTGGCCGTTGCCGATGTGCCCGGCGGCAAGCCCGGGGCAACGATGGAGTACATCGACCGCCCGTCGCCGTTTGAGGGCGAGGCGAAGTATGAGGTTATGTCTTATGTAACAGAAGACAAGCCCGGCGCGGCGACAGAGGTTACCGTCAACCTTGACGACTTCCAGGGAGACGCCCGTATGCAGCAGAGCTGGGGCGGAACCAAAGACGGAGGCTTCAACAGCGACTGGAAAGCCGTAAAGGTTTCAGGAAACAATAGCTGGATGACCGAGAGCTATAACGACACTTGGAAAATCAACTACGGCAAACCGTGTGACAACTGGCTGATTTCACCGGCTGTAAGCCTGGTGAAGAACCGCCGCTACATAGTGAAAATGGACATAAAGGCCGGCATAAATTATCCTGCCGACTTTGAACTTTACGTCGGCCGGGGAGACGAAGTGGCTGACATGACAGAGCTTGTGTACAATTTTACCGCCGAAGGCAACGGCTCGGTTACATATACGTCAGACCAGTTTGCCGTGGAGGAAGACGGTGACTATCATATGGGTTTGCGCGTTACGAGCGTCAGCTCGCAGACTTTGCTGCTGAAATACTCTATTTATTATTATGAGAACAGCGAGGTTGAACCAGAGGACGTGCCTTATACCGAGAACTTCGACGGGGCCGAACCCGAGGGATGGGGTATGCCGGAGAACTCGTCGTTCGCCTTTGCCGACGGCATGTTGAAGTCTGAAGACACCGGCGCAGCGCGCAACGAGACGGTATTCTCGCCGCTTGTAAACCTGAAGGCTGGCTATACTTACGAGGTATCGTTTGACTATGCTTTCGGCGGAGGCTCTGGCAGTGAGCTGGGTTTCTACATGTCGCAAGGCCAGCAGACTACCGACATCATCGCCGACAGCCGTATGCTTCTCGATGCTGACGGCACACATGCACGCTGCCTCTTCACTCCGGAGGAAGACGGCGCTTACTGCGCTGCATGGCAACTTTCGTCGGCAGAAGGTGAAGGTGGCGTTGTTTCGGTTGACAACCTTGCTTTCGGAGTCAACGTATACACGGCATTGCCGTACTCGGAGAACTTTGGCGGCAACCGTATAAACGAGACACCGATGGGCTATGCCGGTGTTACTACAAGTTCGGAGGCCGACGGAAACATAGTTGCCGAAGTGGCGGCAACGGGCGGTTCGACGCTGTGGTTCATGGGAAACGACGCGCGTGATACTTATAACTTGTCGTTCAAGGCACAGGCATCAGGCAATGCGGCATGGACTGTCTCAGCCGTAAGCGCCGGCGGCCAGAAGCGTGAGATAGGCACGGTAGGCGGAGGCGCGGCAGAGTGGGCCGACTTAAGCTTTGACATCCCTGCTCCGGGTACAAACCTGCCTGATACGTTCCGCATCGAGTTTGCTTCCGACGGGACAGGCACTTTGCTTGTAGACGATATCAACATGGTCAAGAATGAGCGTGCCGTGATTGCCGGCGCTCCTTATAATTTCCGTGTTTACAAAAACGGAATAGCGGCATGGTGCTTCCCCAAAGACGAGGCCGACGGCAATGCTCTTGACGCAAACAGCAAGGTGACCGTTGACATTTATGAAGGCGAAGAGCTGATTGCGACCAAGACCGGGGCACCGGGTGAATATACATATGTTGAGAATCTCGCCTTTGTGGACGGATGGAATAATGACACAAAGTTGTTCCGTGCTGTTGCGTCTATCGGTGAGAACGCAGGTAAAACGGCAACATGGGTGCTGAGGATGAACGACGACGATTTGTTTGAATGTTCAAGAAACATAAACGAAATTGTCGGTTTCGACTTCTCGTCTGACGAGACATGGAGTAACGAGGGCTGGACAATCGCCGGTTCGGAAGCGTCTGTTACCGCGGCTCCTGCCTCATTGGTGTCACCTGAATTTGAGCTTAAGGAAGGCCTGTTGTACATGGTCCGCTATTATATTGATACCGACGCGGATGCCGGTGCCGACTTTACCGTAACGGTAGGCGGAGCGTCTCAAGACTTTGTCAACGCCTACATAGGACGCAACACATTTGACTGGAATGTCGGGCCTGACCATCCTGAATATCCCGTAGGCCGCTACCAGTATGTGGACTTCATACTTCCGAGAGTTGAGGCTGACGGCACATACAATGTCGAAATATCGGTCGGCAGGGTAGGAAGCAGGTTGTCTGTAAGCTCTGTACAGGTGTTTGAGGTGCGCGAGTATCCTGAAGTGTGCGAGATTCCTTACGAGAATGACTTTGACGACCCGGCCGTTCCGGAGAATGAAATCGAACCGAACTGGAACACTCCGTTGTACACCAATCCATGGAGGATTGCCGAGATGTCTGCTTATGGTGCTGAGGCTGTGTCTGGAACGCGCGCTCTCGTAGCACCGTCAACGACAGAACTTAGCGTTACCAATCCTATGGACTTCGTATATACTCCGTATTTCACATTGGAGGCAGGCAAGACATACAAGATAGAGTTCGACTATTTCATGCCGTCGTCTGTAACCGGTCTGGCTTTTGTCTATGCCGATGAACCGAGCTATGAGGCGTATGCGACGATAGACGAACTTGCCCAGGCTACAGAGTGGGAACACTATGTTAGGGAACTTGAGGTGACCGCCGAGGGTACATGTGTGTTTGGTTTCGTGTCCTATGCGTCAAGTACACGCGACAATGTCACCGCCATTGACAATTTCAAGATAACCGAAGTTACAGGCTCGTCTGCAATTGACAGGGTCGAGATTGGCGACGGCATAGGCTTCAAGGACGGAAAGCTTTGTGTGCCAGCCGATGCCAAGAGCGTTGAGGTTTATAATCTTGAGGGAGCTGTCGTGGCTTCATCGTCAGCCGGAGAAGAATTGTCGCTCGAAGCGTTGGCGCGTGGCATATACGTTGCCAAGGTGGTTTGTGCCGACGGAACGGTATCAACGGTGAAGTTCATAAAGTGAGACATTGAAGTTTAACGTTGTAAATTACGTCAATATGAAGAAATTTGCATTGGCAGTATTGTCACTTGCGGGCTTGCCTTATGTGGCAAGTCCGCAGGTAATGCCGCGCTTGGCAAAGGAAGGAGTCGAGCTGCATATAGGCTTGGAGTTTAACCATAGCTGGAGCGATGATGTGTTCGAGTCAGACTCGGCCGGGCTTTACGTGTTGCCGGCCGGCTGTACTTATCCGGTGGCGGAGGAGTCTCCGCTGATGGTTGACGGCGGCGTTACCTACCATGACGGCAAGATATACGTTAATTCGTTTGACGACGGGTTGTCAGCCGCGCCTGAGTGGCGCATATACGACCTTGCCACAGGCAAGCTTGAAAAAGCCGTGCAGGGCACAGGTATGCAGGAAGACTGCACCAACGCCATAACTTACGACATTTCGACTGATGTCATATACGGTGTGCTGCAGAACAACAACGGCATATATCTTGCGAAGATAGACCCCGGTACGGGCGAGAAGACAACGATAGGCCTTTTGTCGGAAAACGGCAGGAGGGTATACAGGTGTTATTCACTTGCCGCCGACCGTTACGGTGACTTGTACACTGTTTATGAGCCTAACGGCGAGGATGTGGGCAAGCTGCGCCTGGCGCGCGTCAATCCCAATACTGGAGAGATGGCGCCGATAAATGGCACAGGCGACATTACCTGCACGGGGCTTGTTAACGACGAGGCGCTTGTGGCTATGGGCAACCGCCACGCTCTCGTGTTCAACAACCAGTCGGGTAAGCTTTATTGGCTGCGTCCGGGCTCGAGCCTGTACGTAGGCGACTATTACACTCCCATCTTCGAGTTGGATATTAATACTGCGGTGGCGACGATGGTGGGCTACTTGCCTTGCGGAACGAGGATTACCGGTGCGTTCTTTGACGAGCCCGTGTTTACCGCGCCTGATGCTGTGTCCGCTTTGTCTTATGAATATTCCGCGACTTCGGCCGACAGGCGTACAGGCAAGCTTACAGTAACAGCCCCGTCAACAACTTATGATGGCAAGCCGATTGAAGGCAAGCTGAAGATTGTCATAACCGAAGGCGACCTGGAAATTGTGCTCGACAATGTGGAGCCGGGTTCTGTCGCAAGTACGGACGAGCGAGAGTTCGCATACGGAGAGCATACGTTTACGTGCAAGGTTGTGAATGCGGAAGGCACGGAAAGCCCTGCGCGCACGTTCGACGTATTTGTCGGATATGACTTGCCTTACGCCCCGGCCAACCTTAAGCTTGAGAACGACGGACGGCGCATCACCCTGACCTGGGACGCACCGACCGAAGGCATACACGGCTGGGATATCGACAAGAACAAGCTGACGTACCGCATCGTGCGCTACAGCTACGTCACGCCGGAGGTGGTCGAGGAGGACTTTACAGGCACGACCTTTGTCGAGGAAGTGCAGCCGGAACTGACACGCTACATGTATATGGTCTGCTCAAAGTATGACGGACACGACGGCTATGCTATGTATTCCAACGCTGTCGTCGCGGGCGACCCCGTATCGCTGCCGTATGAATGCGCTTTCGATGACGAGGCAGAGTTTTACAACCAGTACAAGGTCGTTGATGCGAACGGAGACAACTGCACATGGGTGTATGACTTGTACGGAGGTACGGCTTGTTATGCCTACAGCGAGGTGAACGAAGCCGACGACTGGCTGTTCACTCCGCCGGCTGTCTATGAGGCCGGGCATACCTACCAGCTTGCGTTGACCGTGCAGTCGGGCGGAGCGGACGTGCTCGACAACCTTGCGGTATGCTTCGGTGACGACGACGAGCCGCAGTCGCAGGAACTGTTGGAGGACTACATCGGCATCCCGGCAAAGCCTACGGTATACAAGGTGAGCGTCGTTCCTTCCGAGACAGGCGTGCATTTCTTCGGCCTGCATGTCCATTCACCCAAGTTCGGTTATCCGTTCAGGCTGTCCTCCCTCTCTATAACCGATGTCACATCGAGCGGAGTCGGCAAAGTTGAGACGGGGCACGGCGTGGCCGTAAGCGTTGCTGCCGGCAATATATGTATAGACAATCCTGGCGGTTCCGCAGTGTCTGTATATACTGTAGGAGGCGGCAAGGTGGCGGAGACGTCAGCCGTTTCGGCTTCGGTGCCGGTGGCTCCAGGGCTTTATGTAGTCAAGAGCGGCGCCGATGTGAAGAAAGTTGTTGTAAGGTAAGCCTGCACCGGCCGTAAGGCAAGGCTTTCCGAATGTATATGTAAAAGGCCGTCTTTTGACATGCAAAAGACGGCCTTACATGACACAAAAGACGGCAAACGACACGGTCGTTTGCCGTCTTTTGTGTCATGTAAGGCCTGCGGCCAAGCCTGCATGGCTGCAAGTCCCTGTACGCCAGGCCTTTATTGGCCTTTGCGCTTGTTGCCTGCTCAACGCTTGTTGTCCGCCTGTTGTTTCAGCAGGTCGCGTATTTCGGTCAGCAGTTTTTCTTCCTTTGTAGGCTCTGCGGGTTTTGCAGCCTCGGCGTCTTTCTTTGCTGCGTCGTTCTTCTTTATGAGCTTGTTGATGGCGCGGAGCATGAGGAACACGCAGATGGCGATGATGAGGAAGTCGAAAGTGGTCTGGATGAAGTTGCCGTAGTTGATTGTGGCAGGCTCCAGTTTCTCTATGCCCATGTCTACGGCAGGCAGCGTGGCCTTAAGGTCGGTGAAGTTCACTCCGCCGATGAGCCATCCTATGGGCGGCATTATGAGGTCGTTCACTATTGAAGATACAATCTTTCCGAACGCGCCGCCGATGATTACACCGACAGCCATGTCAACCGCGTTTCCCTTTACGGCGAACTGCTTGAACTCGTTGATTAATTTTCCCATGTCGTTTGTAGTTTTTAACGTTTACTTGAAATCCGGTGCAAATATAGAAATATTATTTACAAAATAAGCCCTGTTGGCCGCGGCTTTTCATGTTTTTGCAGGATATTGGACGGTCATCTCACTGTTTTTTTATTCTTTTTGCCGCATATATGTAATAATGTGTTTCGTTTTTTCATGTTGGGACAACGCGTATACAAGTTGAAAAAAGATGTATAAAAGGCTGTCGTGTGCATGTCTGCTTGAAAAGTAATGTGTGTATATTGAAAAAAAACTCGCAATATTTTGTAAATCGGAAAAAACGCCGTAACTTTGCAGCCGCTAATGAAAGCATCTGTAAGAAAAAATAAGTTTAACATATAAAAAATTAAGGACAAAACATGATTATCGTACCAGTAAAAGATGGCGAGAACATCGAAAGAGCGTTGAAGAAGTTTAAGAGGAAATTCGAGAAGACAGGCGTTGTAAAGGAGCTACGTGCGCGTCAGCAGTTTACGAAGCCGTCAGTCTTGAAGCGTCTTAAGATGCAGCACGCCATTTACGTCCAGAAGCTGAGAACCGCCGAGGAATAATATTCGGGGCGGCTGGTGTGCACCTAAGATAAAGACAAACCGTGTTTTTAAGTACGGCTGTTACAGTTTGTACGGCGTACTTTTTGGTTTGTAAACGGTTTGCTGTCGTTTTGGCGTGCTTTGGAGCAGTGATGTTCAAAGGCGCGTTGCAATTGTATATTGGCGCAAAATGCAGGAATGCAGTTTTGCGCCGTTTTTTTATCCCCCTATGCCTGGTGTTTGTAGTCCGCTTTCCTCCGGTTTTTTATGGACATGCGTCATTGGTTTGCTTTATAATGCAGTTTTATGCGCCTGTGTGAATTTGTGGATGAAAAATTTGGCGGTTCGGTTATAATTTTGTAAATTCGTTGCCGAAAACATTAGTTTGGCGACGTTGTTATGTCAGTGAATGATTTTCTGGACTACCTGCGCGACGAGCGGAACTATTCCGCAAGGACGGTGGAGGAATACGGCGACGACTTGCAGAAGTTTGAGGCGTTCTTCAAGTCCTTGGACGCTGCGCTCACATGGGATACCGTCGATTCTGATGTAATCCGTGACTGGATTGAGAGCATGATGGACAAGGGCAACACCACAACTTCGGTCAACAGGCGGCTGAGTGCTGTGCGTTCCTTCTATCGTTTCGCGCTTTCACACGGGCAGGTGGCTGCCGACCCTGCTTACGGGATAAAGGGGCCGAAAAAGGAGAGGCCGCTGCCGCAGTTCGTGAGGGAGGCCGACATGGACGCCCTTCTTGACGAAAGCATGTGGGACATGGGCAAGTATGAGGACGTGTGCGCGCGTACCATAATATTGGTAATATATGAGACCGGCGTGCGAATATCAGAATTGCTCGGCATGGACGACTCGGCCGTTGACCTGTCGGCTTGCCAGTTGAAAGTCACCGGCAAAAGAGACAAACAGCGCATAATCCCCTTCGGCCCGGAGCTGCGTGACGCCCTGGAGACGTACATGCGTATGCGTGATGCCGTAGTGGAGAAGAAGTCGCCCGCCCTGCTGCTGTCGGCCGGCGGCGCGAGAATGGCCTACCATGCCGCGCGGCGTGAGGTCAAGAAGCACCTTACGCGCATATGCACAATTGAAAAACGCAGCCCCCATGTGCTCAGACATACGTTCGCAACGGCCATGCTCAACAACGGCGCCGGGATGGAAAGCGTGAGAAAGCTGCTGGGACACAGTCGGCTGACTACAACAGAGATATACACGCACACCACGTTCGAACAATTAAAGAAAGTATATGAATCGGCCCATCCAAGGGCCTGAACCTTTATTAACCTTATAATAAAAACAAGGAGGTAACTATGGAAATTAGAATTCAATCTGTAAATTTCGACGCTACCGAGCAGTTGAAAGCATTTGTGGAGAAGAAAGTTTCAAAGCTGGAAAAGTCTTTCGAGGATATTCAGACGGTAGAGGTTGCACTGAAAGTGGTGAAGCCGGCAACCGCCCTCAACAAGGAAACAAGCATTACGGTAATGGTGCCAGGCTCGCGTCTTTTCGTCCAGAAAGTCTGCGATACGTTCGAGGAAGGAGTTGACCTTTGTGTGGACTCGATGAAGGTGCAACTCGTGAAATTCAAAGAAAAACTGCGGAATAATTAAAAAAAAACGCCAAAAGTTTTGGCGGTTGGAAAATAATGCCTATCTTTGCAGCCGTTTTAGGACACGTCCTTACGAACAAGCGCCTGACGGCTGCTTTGCTTGCCTCTTTAGCTCAGTTGGCCAGAGCACGTGATTTGTAATCTCGGGGTCGTTGGTTCGAATCCGACAAGAGGCTCAACGGAACTCGGACGTTTCTGAAACAAATTGACAAGGGTGGTTACCAGAGTGGCCAAATGGGGCAGACTGTAAATCTGCTGGCTTTCGCCTTCGGTGGTTCGAATCCATCACCACCCACTCAGTAGAAGTCTTTTGCGGAAATAGCTCAGTTGATAGAGCACTAGCCTTCCAAGCTGGGGGTCGCGGGTTTGAGTCCCGTTTTCCGCTCTCGCTGCTGTAATAGCTCAGTGGTAGAGCACTTCCTTGGTAAGGAAGAGGT
>CASFNA010000013.1 GCA_949295905.1 uncultured Prevotellaceae bacterium | reverse complement strand
GCCGATGGTACTGCGATGCGATGCGGGAGAGTAGGAGGCCGCCTTCTTTCAGCCGGGCCTCCCCGAAGGACGATACTTCGGGGAGGCCCTTTTTTTGTTGTCCTTGGCGGATGGGGCAAGCCGGGTGGACTGGGAGTGCTGAGAGAACTGGGAAATCTGGGAGAATTGGGAAGATGGGATATTGGGGATAAGTTATTTGTTCAGTAATTTGGGGTATTGCCCCTTCCAGTCCATAATAGTTTATCATTTTAGTGCAAAGTATGATGTAAATAGCCACTCCCAACAATAGTGAGAGTGGCAGTGAACAGAATATCATCCAATTGGGGATGAGTTTGTTATATTTTGAATGTTTGTATTTTGCTGATAATTTTTCTTTTTGTTTAGTGTATTTTGTAGCTGAGTGGAAAAGCATAGTGATACAGAATACGCAATATAAATATAAATCGGTCTTTATATTATCCGTTCTGAACAAGCTGCCGATAAATCCAACCAAAGGAAACCATATAAATATTTTCGTCATAGTTATGAACATGATGCTTGTGTAGGTGGCGCAATCCTTCTTTTGTTTGTACCAACAGAACATTCTGTAATATATGTAATCCATTGCAGTTTTGTGGCGGATGATTAATCTTTGGGATGTTCGTGTGAGCTTTTCGGCGCAAGTATCTTTGCCAGTCCGCCGGTGCTTGTCTCTTTGTAAAGCGACGGGATGTCATGGCCGGTCTGCTTCATAACGTTTACTACTTTGTCGAACGATACGCGGTGAGTGCCGTCGGAGAAGGCCGAGTAGAGGTTGGCGTCGAGGGCGCGTGTGGCAGCAAAGGCGTTGCGCTCTATGCAGGGGATTTGTACGAGGCCGCAAACGGGGTCGCAAGTCATGCCGAGATGGTGCTCGAGTCCCATTTCGGCGGCGTATTCGATTTGCGAAGGACTGCCGCCGAACAGCTGGCACGCCGCGCCTGACGCCATTGCGCAGGCTACGCCCACCTCGCCTTGGCAGCCCACGTCGGCACCTGATATGGATGCGTTCTGCTTCACGACGTTGCCTATAAGGCCGGCCGTAGCTATGGCGTGCAGTATGCGCATGTCGTTGAACTGGTGTCCGCGCGACAGGTGGTAGAGTACGGCCGGCAGCACGCCGCACGCCCCGCATGTTGGTGCTGTGACGATGGTGCCGCCCGATGCGTTCTCCTCGCTTACGGCGAGGGCGTATGCGTAGACCAGTCCGCGCGTCTGCAACGACTGCTTGTAGCCCGAAGCCTTGACGTAATACGTGGTCGCCTTGCGTGCAAGGTTGAGCGGCCCGGGCAGCCGGCCTTCGTGGTTGATGCCGCGCTCGACGGCCTCCTGCATGGTGCGCCACACCTCCATGAGGTAATCCCAGATTGACTTGTCCTCGCACATGTCAACGTATTCCCAGTAGCTCCGTCCCGTTTCCTCGCACCATTTCATTATTTCAGACAGCGAATTCATTTCATACACGTCAGGCGTGTCAAACATGTCGCCTTCGCTTTTCCCTTCCGACAGCGCGCCGCCGCCTATGCTGTATACTGTCCATTCGTCGGTCACGTTGTGGGCTGTGTCGAGTGCGGTGAACTTCATGCCGTTGGGATGGAACGGCAGGAATACGTCGGGCTGCCAGCTTATGGATACTGGAGCGGCCTGGCTAAGCACTTCGTTTATGGCCACGTCGGTCATGTGCCCCTTGCCCGTGGCCGCCAGGCTGCCGTACAGCGTCACCTCGAACGCCGCCGCGCCGCCGTGCCTCTCTAAAAACATCTTCGCCGCCTTCTGCGGCCCCATGGTGTGGCTGCTCGACGGCCCTTTGCCTATCTTGTAAAGTTCTCTTAACGATTTCATGTTCTCCTGTTTTTTTACGGTGCGAAGTTAGCTGAAAAAAATCATAAAAGCAAACCTTTGCCCCCTTTTGTTCCGCGGTATTTGGCGCATGTCAATGTCCGGTGCGCAAGACGCTGATATTCAGGCGTTTGTGAAATGCCGTCTTTTGAACTCCAAAAGACGGCCTTTCATCGTGCAGTTTGCGGCCTTTTACATCATGAAAGGCCGCCTTGTGCGGTTGTGTTGCGGCGGCATGTGTCCTGAAAAGGAAAATATTTTAGTGAAAAACGCAGTTTTTCATCAGGAAATACGTATATTTGCAAATCATGGCAGGCGCGTGCGCGCACCGCGCCGGAGCGTGTGCCGCTCGTCGCAAGGCCGTAACATGACAGTAGTGAAAGGCTTGTATGGAGTATTCAAGGATTAGGCGTATGTTGGTGTGGGCTGTCAGGATAGGCCATTGCCGCGGCTTCGGAGTGCAGTCGCCGTGGGCTTACCGCATGGTGCGTTACGTCATCAACGAGCATTGGCCGTATTACGCTTACGCTCCGCTGGCCGCGCGTTTCCCCGGGATGGATGTCACCCGTAGGCGCATTTGTGAGCTTTGCCTGCGCCTGGCCAATCATTTGCAGCCTCGGAAGGTTATGAGTTACGGCGTGGACGGCGACGCAATAGGTTGCTACATACAGGCAGGCTGCCGCCGGGCGGAGTATGCGAAGGCAGGTGCGGAAGGCGTGGCGGAGGCCGACTTCGCGGTGCTTGCCCCTGCGGATGGCTTCGAGCGCGCGTTCGTAGGCATGTGCGCTGCGGCGCGCGACGGGTCAGCCGTCATGCTGCTCGACATCCGCCGCGACAAGGCCATGCGCCGCCTGTGGCTCAGCGTGGCGGGGGAGACGCAGGGCGTGGTGACGTTCGACCTGTATTACTGCGGCCTTGTGTTCTTCGACCGAAAACGTTTCAAACAGAACTACATAATTAATTTTTAACCGTTTACGACTATGAAAATAACAAAGGTGTACACAAAGACCGGCGACGCTGGCATGACCAGCCTTGTCGGAGGCGTGAAGGTGAAGAAGACCAACTCGCGCATAGAGGCTTACGGCACGGTTGACGAGCTTAGCGCGCAGCTCGGCCTGCTGGCGTCGTTCATGAAGGACGGGCCTGACAAGAACCTCGTATACCGAATACAGCGCAACCTGTTCACCGTGTGCTCGTATCTGGCCACTGACAAGACGAAGACACAGCTTGCCCCGTCATACACGCTCGACCCTGCCGAAGTGGAGACGCTCGAGAAGGAGATAGACACCATCCTCGACGGCATTCCGCCGCAGACGGGATTCATCCTGCCCGGAGGCTCGCACGAGGCGGCCGTCGCCCACGTGTGCCGCACGGTATGCCGCCGCGCCGAGCGCAGGATATTCTTCCTTGCGGAGACCACCGAGCTTGACCCCGCCGTGCTACAGTACATGAACCGCCTGAGTGACTATTTGTTCGTCCTTGCCCGGAAATTAAACTTTATTGACGGTGTAAGGGAAAAAACATGGCAGAAAACTTGCAAATAAGAAAAAATATATTACTTTTGCGGTCGATAAAAAACACGTAAAAAATAAAGGTTATGTATTGGACACTTGAACTGGCTTCAAAACTCGAAGATGCGCCGTGGCCAGCCACTAAAGACGAGCTGATTGACTATGCCATCCGCTCGGGCGCGCCGTTGGAAGTGCTTGAGAACCTGCAAGAGATTGAGGATGAAGGCGATGTGTATGAAAGCATCGAGGACATATGGCCCGATTACCCGACTAAGGAGGATTTCCTTTTCAACGAGGACGAGTATTAAGCCGAAAATTATTTAGTTAAGAATTAAGAGTTAAGAATTAAGGAAAAATGCCATGTCGGCGGCAGCCGGGACATTTTCTCTTAATTCTTAACTCTTAATTCTTAATTGCCCTTGCGCAATAAAAGCGCAAGGGCATCGTTATAATGTCGTGCGAATACGCCTTATTGTCATATCGTCACTGTTGTTGCTCGCCGTCTCGAGGGCCGGCGCGCAGTATGACGTGTCGTTCAGCCACTACTGGGACTTGGAACCGTATTTCAACCCCGGCTCCATCGGAAAGCAGCAGAAGTTGAACGTGGCGGCGGTATACGCATTGAGCTTCGCCGGATTCGAGAACAACCCGAGGTCGATGTACGTTGGCGCGGACATGCCCCTTTACTTCCTGAAAAACTACCATGGCGTGGGCGTGTCGCTGCTCAACGACCAGATAGGACTGTTCACCCACCAGCGCCTGGCCGTGCAATACGCCTACAAGCACCGCCTGTTCGGCGGAATGTTGAGTGCCGGCGTGCAGCTGGGCTTCCTGAGCGAGGGCTTCGACGGCTCGAAGCTTGATGTGGAAGACACCGGAGACCCGGCCCTTGTGTCGTCTGACGTCAACGGAAGTGCCTTCGACGTAGGCTTCGGCCTTTATTATACGCGCGGCCCGTGGTACGCGGGCCTGTCGGCTCAGCATATCACTTCGCCTCTCGTAGAACTTGGCGAAACAAGCGAATTGCAGATAGACCCTACGTTTTATTTGACCGGAGGATACAATATTAGGCTAAGAAATCCGTTTCTTACAATACATCCGTCAGTGCTCGTGCGCACCGACGGCGTGGCATGGAGGGGCGACGTGTCGGGCCGGCTTGTATACACCAACGACAAGAAGATGCTCTACGGAGGCGTGTCTTACAGCCCTACCAACTCCGTTACGGTGCTCGTGGGCGGCAGCTTCCACGGCATACACATAGGCTACAGCTACGAGGCCTACACCTCGGGGATAAGCCTCGGCAACGGCAGCCACGAGCTCCTGATAATCTATCAGACCGACATCAACCTGTTCAAGAAAGGACGTAACAAGCATAAAAGCGTGAGAATACTGTAATATGAATATGAAGAAAACTTATATAATGACGGTGCTCGGCCTCGCGGCCGCTGTCGTGCTGACCGGCTGTTTCGGCGGACGCATGTCGTCGTCGGGACGCGGCGGCGAGGTGGTAGGCGTAGGCGGCAAAAGCTTCAACGAGCCTACGCCATACGGCATGACCCTCGTCAAGCGCGGATTCCTAAAGATGGGACTTGAGAAAGACGACAGCCTGTGGGGCATGCGTACCCCGGTCAGGGAAATATCCGTGGACGGCTTCTGGATGGACGAGACCGAAGTGACCAACTCCGAGTACAAACAGTTCGTTTACTGGGTTCGCGATTCCATTCTCCGCACACGCCTTGCCGACCCTGCTTACGGAGGTGACGAGACATATATGATAACCGAAGACAAGAACGGCGACCCCGTGACGCCACACCTGAACTGGAAAAAGTCTCTGCCGCGCAAGCCAAACGAAGACGAGCTGCGCGCCATAGAGAGCCTTTACGTCACCAATCCTGTGACCGGTGAGAAGATGCTTGACGCCGCGCAGATGAACTACCGTTACGAGGTGTACGACTATACGGCCGCCGCTCTGCGCCGCAACCGTCTTGACCCGGCCCTGCGCAACCTTAATACGGACGTGCCGGTAGACCCCGACGAAGTTGTGATGATATCGAAGGACACTGCCTATATCGACGACGAGGGCCGCATCGTAAGGCAGACAATAGACCGTCCGTTGAGCGGCCCATGGGACTTCCTCAACACGTACATAGTCAACATCTATCCCGACACGACGTGTTGGGTCAACGATTTCGTCAACTCCGACAACGAGGTCTACATGCGCCAGTATTTCAGCAATCCGGCTTATAATGACTATCCCGTGGTCGGAGTTACGTGGGAACAGGCCAACGCGTTCTGCGCATGGCGCACGGATTACCTGCTGAAAGGCCTCGGCGGCGAGGCAAGGTACATCCAGCGTTACCGCCTTCCGACGGAAGCCGAGTGGGAATATGCCGCCCGCGGCAAGGACGGAACGGAATTCCCGTGGGAGCAGGTTGACGTGAAGAACGAAGACGGGTGCTTTTTCGCCAACTTCAAGCCCGACCGCGGCAACTACACCGAGGACGGAAATCTAATTACGAGCCGTGTAGGCTTGTTCTCGTCGAACACCAACGGCCTGTATGACATGGCCGGAAACGTGGCTGAATGGACAAGCACCACATATACGGAGGCCGGCATCGACGCAATGAACGACCTTAACCCGGAGCTTCGCTACAATGCCGCCAAGGAAGACCCGTACCGCTTGAAGAAGAAGAGCGTACGCGGAGGGTCGTGGAAAGACCCCGAGTCTTATATACGTTCGGCCTGGCGTACATGGGAGTATCAGAACCAGCCGCGCTGCTACATAGGCTTCCGCTGCGTGCGCAGCCTGGCCAATACTACAAGTGTGAAACAAAAAGGAAAGAAGAAATAGCAATGACCGAATACAGCAAATATAATGTCATATACCACCTGCAACGGTGGTTGGACAGCGTCCCGGGACAAACATTCCTGAACTACGCTTACAGTTGGGGAGCGTCGATAGTCATTCTTGGTACGCTTTTCAAGTTAACACACTTGCCGGGAGCCAACCTCATGCTTTACCTGGGCATGGGTACCGAGGTCATAGTGTTTTTCATTTCGGCTTTCGACCGACCGTTCGACAAGACTGCAATAGGCAAGGAATTGCCTACGCATGTCAATGCCGACAATGTTGAAGACGGCGAAATGCCCGTTGATGAAGAGTCTGCCGGTACGCAGCCTGTGGCCGCCGGAATGCCGGTACAGCCGGGAATGGTGGCCTATGTCGGTTCGCTCGGTGGCCAGTCTGTGGCGTCTCAAGGCGTGCCTTCTGGTGAACAGCCTGATGATGTGGCGGCTAACGGGATGCAGGCAGGCTGCGTTTCGCCTTCGGGGCAGGCTGCGGTTGCAGGCCAGTCTGTGCCCGGATGGGTTGCAGGTCAGCAGCAAGTGTCGCCTGAAATGGAAGAAGCCACAACTAATTATGTGGAAGAACTGAAGAAGCTTACGGAAACTTTGGCCAAGGTTTCGGAACAAAGCGAGCGACTGACGCGCGATTCGGAAGAAATGGAAAACCTGAACCGCACGCTCACAGGCATCTGCAAGGTGTACGAGATGCAGCTTAAAGGCGCAAGTTCGCAGATTGGCACAATCGACGAAATCAACGAACAGTCGCGCCGTATGGCTTCGCAGATTGAACAGCTAAATAAGATTTACGCCCGCATGATTGAGGCCATGACGGTTAACATGCGCGCAACTACGGCCAATGGCAACAACGCTGAAGGATAATAGGGTATGGCAATAAAGAAAAGACCGGTATCTCCCCGCCAGAAGATGATAAACCTTATGTACGTCGTCTTGATGGCAATGCTTGCGCTCAACGTGTCGACGGAAGTGCTTGAAGGCTTTTCCCTTGTAGAGGAAAGTCTCCACCGTACCACCACAAACTCGGCTTCGGAGAACGCGGCGATATACGGTGACTTCGAGGCGCAGATGAAGGCGAACCCCCAGAAGGTGAAGGCGTGGTTTGACAAAGCCACCGCCGTGAAGCGTATGAGCGACTCGTTGTACAACTTTGCGCAGCAGCTGAAGGTGGCAATCGTGAAGGAAGCCGACGGGGAAGACGGTGATGTGTTCAACATCGAACGCAAGGACGACCTCGAGGCGGCCAACCAAGTGATGCTTGCTCCGGGCAAAGGACAGGGCAAACGGCTTTTTGACGCAATCAACTCATTCCGTGAGCGTATTCTGGCGATGGTGCCCGACGAGCGGCAGAAGGCCATAATAGCCAGCAACCTCACAACAACGCTGCCAAAGAATGCCAAGACCATGGGCAAGAACTGGCAGGAGTACATGTTCGAGGACATGCCCGTTGCCGCCGCCGTGACGCTGCTTACAAAGCTACAGAGCGACGTGCGCTATGCCGAAGGCGAGGTTTTGCACACTCTTGTGGCCAATATCGACGTGAAGGACATACGCGTCAACAAGCTAAGTGCTTTCGTAATACCCAACGCGCAGACCATTGTACGCGGCGACAAGTTCTCGGCGCAAATAGTGATGGCCGCCGTTGACACTACGCAGAAGCCGCAAATATTCATCGGCGGACGGCAGATGAACCTGCGCGACAATACTTATGAGATAGTGACGAGCCGCACGGGAGACTTCAACCTGACCGGTTACATCACCATGCAAAACGGCAACGGCGATGTAATACGCCGTGACTTCTCGCAGAAATATACCGTGGTTGACCCCAGCGCGACTGTTTCCGCCGACCTTATGAACGTGCTTTACGCAGGCTATAACAACCCTATCAGCATAAGCATACCCGGCGTTCCGCTTACCAAGGTGTCGGCCACGATGAGCGGCGGAGCACTCCAGCCGGTAGGTCCGGGCAAGTATATCGCGCGTCCGTCGGCTGTAGGGCAGGACGTTACAATCAATGTATTGTCGCTCCAGACGGGTACGGCGCGGCAGGTAGGCCAGTTCACTTTCAAGGTGCGCAAGCTGCCCGACCCGACACCGTACATACAAATCGGCGACAACCGTTTCCGCACAGGAGGACTCGCCAAGGCTTCGCTCATGTCGGCAAAGGGCATAAAGGCCGCAATAGACGACGGCCTGCTGGACATCCCGTTCAACGTGCTGGGCTTCGAGGCGGTGTTCTATGACAACATGGGCAACGCCGTACCTATGGTGTCAAACGGCGACTCTTTCACAGAGCGTCAGCGTGAGACGTTCCGCCGCTTGGCGCGCAACAAGCGTTTCTACATAACGCGCATCACGGCCGTAGGCCCCGACGGCATACGCCGCACGCTGCCAGCGTCGATGGAAGTGATAGTAAAGTAAGTTAAGAGTTAAGAATTAAGAGTTAAGAAAATATGACAGGTTTCTTGTTTCCACAATCCATATGGTGTTCCTTTAAACGGTGCGAAGGCCCGTTGCTTCGTGTCTTCGCCGTGGCCTTGCTCCTCGTTGTGTTCGCCGTTGACGCCGTAAACGCGCAGCCGGCGGCGCGCCGCCGCGAGCAGCAGAAGCGTGCCGCGCAAAGCGCCCAAGGCCTTACCACGCGTGCGAAGATATCATTCCCTGTTGCGGCGAAGATGTCGGAGGACGTTGTCTGGCGGCGCGACATTTACCGTGAAATACTGCTTGAAGAGGATGCCAACGCCGCCTTGTATTATCCCGTAGAGCCGGCCGGCTCGCAGATGAACTTGTTTACTTACCTGTTCAAGCTCATAATGAACAACATTGTGAAGGCTTACGAGTACCGCCTTGACGGCAACGAGGTGTTTACCGACTCCGCACAGATAGACCGCAAGGCGTTTATAGACAACTACCACATATATTATGAACGCGTAAACAACAGCATTCGCATAGACGACAGCGACATACCGTCGGCCGAGGTGAAGTCATATTACATCAAGGAGAGCGCGTATTACGACCAGGCATCGGCTACGTTCCACGTAAAGACTATAGCCCTCTGCCCGATATTGTGGCGCACTGACGACTTCGGCGACGGAGAACAGAAGTACCCGTTGTTCTGGGTGAAGTACGACGACGTTGCTTCTTACCTGTCAAAGCAGGTCGTAATGACAAGCAACCTCAACAACGCGGCCACCATGAGCATGGACGATTACTTTGCGCGCAACATGTATAAGGGTAAAATCTATAAGACATCCAACATGCTCGGGCGCACACTCGCGCAGTATTGCCCAACCGATTCAGCCCTGGCAAAGGAGCAGCTGCGCATTGAGGGAGAGCTGGCCGCCTTCGAGAAGAACCTTTGGGGCGACCAGGCCCGTAAGGATTCGCTTGACAGCATAGCCAAGCTTGACGTCAAGGACAAGAAAGTAAAGAAGGCAAAGCGCAACCGCCGTGCGTCGGCTTCGGTGCGCAAGCGCAGTTCGTCGCGCAAGTCTTCATCGTCAGGCTCGTCTGCCGCGCGTGTCACCGTGCGCCGTCAGAGGCATTAATTAATTCATAATTCATAATGCACAATTCATAATAATGCATACGTCGCATTGCAGCCCGTCAGATTATTATGCATTGTGAATTATGCATTGTGAATTATGCATTGTGAATTATATTACCATTAAAACCCAAAAGTATGAAAAAAATCTTTACACTCGCCGTCCTCTTGGCGGCCACATGCTTCGCCCTTCCGGCGCAGGCACAGTTCAAGTTCGGTCTGAAAGGCGGTCTTAACATCACAGACATGTCGTTCAGCAGCGACGTAGTGGATGCTTCCAACCGCACGGGCTTCTTCATCGGCCCTACCGTCAAGTTCACCCTGCCCATCGTCGGTCTCGGCATCGACGCTTCGGCACTTTACGACCAGCGCGAGGCCAAGGTGAAGGGAGCCGACAAGAAGTTAAAGCAGCAGGCGATAAACATCCCCATCAACCTGCGTTATGACATCGGTTTGGGTAGCCTTGCGGCGGTATATCTTGCAGCAGGTCCGCAGTTCGGCTTCAACGTTGGCGACAAGCACCAGACGATAGTCGAGGATGTGGCCGACTGGAAGCTCAACACTTCCAACTTCAGTGTCAACGTAGGCTTTGGCGTAATGCTGCTCAGCCACTTGCAGGTGGGTGCAAACTACAACATTGTTTGCGGCAAGACGGGCGAAGTTACAGTGTTCGACGGTGCGAAAGAGGTTTTCCGCGGCCGTTCTAACACATGGCAGATTTCAGCCGCTTACTACTTTTAAGTGCAGCATAGCGGCGTAGCCGCACATGCAATATCAAGGGAAGCTCCTCTCACAGGGGCTTCCCTTTGTTTTTGTTTTGCCGTTGAGGCTTCAGCGATTGGGGTTCATCCGCAGTTTAGGTGTATCATATTTTTTCATCCATCATGATGAGTCACATAAAAGGACACTGCCCTTGTAGGGACATAATTCATTCTGGCCGTACGCTCGGAAAGCGCGTATTATAGACGTTGGGTTGCGACATACGTTTCTTACGAAACGTGCGGGCATAATGAATTATGCCCCTACAAGGGTGGTATTCTATTTGTATTTATTTTGATAACTAATGGAAGCTCGTACATCTTAAACTGCGGATGAACCCGAAAGGCCGTCTTTCGCCTTCCCAAAGGCCGTGAATTGCGCGCTAAAAGGCCGTCTTTTAGAAAGTAAAAGACGGCCTTTCGCAAACGTGTTGAGTATCAGATGGTTATCAAATAGGTAAAAAGCGTGTCATTGCCCGGTGGCTTGCAGGTATTCGCGCTTCTTTATTTGGTATTCGGCATACGCCTCGACGTAGGCCGAGCGGCTGTTCTGGTAGAGCGTCTGGGCTTCGAGCAGGTCGCTCATCGTGGCCGTTCCGGCGCGGTAGTAGTCGTCGTGCAGGCGCAGGTTCTCCTCCGCCTGGGCTATAGACTCCATGGCTATGCCGATTTTTCGGTAAGCGTCGTTCATGTCGTTCCACTTGTTCTCCATGCCGATTATCAGCAGCTGGCTGTTGTCCTGGAGCGTGTTCTCGGCGTTCCTTACGGCCAGGCGTTGCTTCTTCATCTCGTGCGAGCCGCCCCACCAGCCCGTCAGCGGTATGCTCACGGTGGCAAAGCCGAGCCAGAAGGAGTGGCTCTTGTCCATCAGGTCGTCATACATGTATCCGCCACCGATGGCCACTGTGGGCAGGTTTTGCCCTACGGTTATCTTGTATTTCAGCCTGTTGGCCTTCACGTTCTGCTCCATCAGGGCGTATTCGGCGGTGTTCGCCAGCGCCGTTTGAGGCTCGGCGTACAGTTGCAGGGGCGAGGGCGGCAGCGAGCCGCTCATGTCCGCGCTCACGTCTATGCTGTCGCCGTCGTGCCCCGTGTACTGCGCCAGCAGGCGTTTGGCCGTTGTCAGTGCGTTTTCAAGCGTTATGCGGTTGCTCCGGGTCTCGTTTTTCCGCAGGTTTACTTGCAGCAGGTCGTTCCTGTCAGATACTCCGGCGGCCACTGCCGCGTCGGCATCCTTGGCGAACTTGTCAAGTTGCCGCTCCACGGCCTCTACCGTTTTCAGCTTCTCTTTCAGCATCACGGCCTGCCAGAAGTATGTCTCGGCGGTCAGCACTACCTCGTTATGCGACATGCGTCGTTGCTGTCGGCTCGTCTCCACGCCCACGTCGGCCAGCCGGTTGGCGTTCAGTATGCGTCCGCCCGTGAACAGTGGCAGCTGCGCCGACACGCCTCCCATTATGCCGTTTTTCATCATCGACATCTCCATGCCCGGCGCGAGGCTCATTTCCAACAGTCCCTTGTCGGCCATGTAGCCGATGCCCGTTGCGCTTAAGGTGGGGAAGTATTTTGTAAACGCCTGCTTCTTGGCCTGCCGCGCGGCCTCAAGGTCGTTGTCGGCGTTCTTCATGCGCACGTTGTTCTGCAATGCGTCGCTCACCGCCTGTTCTGCGGTCATCAGGCGTTGCGCCTGCGCCGACGATGCCGCCAGCAGCAGCGCGGCCGATAATATGATGGTTCTCATAATCAAAAGTTATTCGTTTTCAATGGCTTCTATTCGTTGTCTCTTCTCCGTAGTGCCGCGGAACATCAGCAGGTAGGCAGCAGGCAGCACGGTCAGTATGAACACCATGGTGATGAGTGTGCCGTAGCATACTACCGTGCCCATGGGCATCCACAGCCCCGTTCCGCCCAAAATCATCGGTATTACGCCCATCGACGCGGCGGCGGAGGTGAGGAATATCGGGCGCATTCGCCGCTTGGCCGAGTGGTAGATGGCCTCTTCGGCGTGCATCCCGTCAGTCAGGCGCAGCTCTTCGGCATAGTCAATCATGATTATTCCGTTGCGCACGATGATACCCATAAGGCTGATTACGCCGAGATAACACGTCACGCTGAAGTCTATTCCCTGTATAAGCACGCTGGCGGCGGTGCCGAATGTGCACAGCGCGATGCTCGAAAATACGAGTAGGGCGAGGCTTACTTTCTTGAGGTGGAACAGCAGGATGAAGAAAATTATGAACGTAGCCACGGCCAGTCCGGCGATGATTTGCGGTATGTAATTGTCGTTGTTCTCTATTTCTCCGCCGTAGCTTACGCTTGTTCCGGGCGACAGCGCAATGCCGCTCACCGCCTTAACCACCTTGTTGTTGGCCTCCGTGCCGTTCATTCCGCGCTTTACGTCGGCCTGTACGGTCACGGTGTACACCCCGTTGCGCCGTACTATGCAGCCATCTTTCCAGTTCGGCGTTATGTCGGCCACCTGCCTTAGCGGCACTTGCGCCAGTCCTCCGGCCGCCGGGAGCATCTCGTCGGCAACGTCGGCGTTGGTCGCCCGTTCGGCCGTAGTGCTTTTCAGGGTTACAGGTATTGCGTCGCCGTCCTCCCATACGGTAGCTACCTGCATACCCGCTCCGTACCTCATGGCCAGCGTAGACTCCACCGTGAGGTTGCTTATGCCGAGCCTTGCGGCCTCGTCGGCCTTCAGTCTGACGGTGGCCGACGGCAACGGCTCGTTCATGTCGGTGCGTGTGAGCGTAAGGTCGGGCATTTTCCGCAGTATGGCAAGCACCTTGTCGGCGTCGCGTTTCAGTGTATCGATGTTATCGCCGCTAAGCCTTACCTCGACAGGATTTACCGCTTCGCTGTAGCTAAGCTCCTTGAAGCGCACGTAAGCACCGGGAAAGTGGTTCGTGTACTGTGGCGAATAATAGTCAAGCAGCTCGACGGTCTGTTTCACGCCGGTGGTGTTCACGATGAACTGCGCAAAGTTCTCGCCTCCTGTCTGTGGCGCATACGATGTGTGGAAGCGTGGCGACGAGCAGCCCTTGAACTCCGTTACAGACACCACCCGCTTGTCTTTCCTCAACACGGCGGCCATGCTGTCGGCTACGGCTGACGTGCGCTGGAGCGACGTTCCGGTAGGCATGTAGATTTCAACGGCGAACTGGTTGCGGTCGGCCGTCGGCATCATTTCCTGTGGAAGGTGGCTTATCAGCACCGCGCCGATGGCTACGAAGGCTACGCCGGTGGCCACCGTGACCTTCGGATGGGCGAAGCAGGTGTCAAGCAGCTTGTCGTAGGCACCCTGCAAGGTGTCGAGCAGCGAGAACCTGCGCCGTCCGCCGTCCTTCGGTTTGCCGCCTATCGGCTTGCGGATGAACCAGAACTGTATGAACGGAACAAACAAGGTTGCCACCAGGAGCGACACTCCGAGGATGATGGTGATGGCCCATGGGAAGCTGACAAGGAAGTCGCGCAGCATTCCGTGGGTGGTGAACAGGAACGGGAAGAACGTTATGCTTATTGCCAGCGTGGCCGAGAAGATGGAGCGCAGGAAGTGGGTTGTGCTGTCGATTGACGCTTTCCAGCGTGCCACTCCTTCCCCGAGCTTCTCCATGTAGTTGTCGATGATGATTATCGAGTCGTCAACTATTATACCGAGCGACGCTATCAGCGCGGCCAGCGTTACCGTGTTAAGCTCTATTCCGAACGCATGGAACAGGCCGAGCGACGTGAATATGGTTATGGGAATGGTGAAAGCGGCCACCAAAGCCACTCTCATGGGCAGCAGGAGCATCACCACTATGATGACGGCACATACCGCGATGAGCAGTTCTTTAAGGAAGTTGTAGACGCTGTCGCCTACCACCTTGCTTTGGTCTGTTATGCGGAAGATGCTTACATCGGCAGGCAATGTACTTTGGAAACCGGCCATAGCCTTGTCGATTTCGCGCCCCATGTCAACTATGTTGCGGCCTTTCTTCATCTCCACGCTTAGCAGCAGGCACTTTTTCCCATTGTTCTCGATGTAGCTTTCGGGAGCGGGATATTCGCGGCGCACGTCCGCAATGTCCTTCAGACGAATGTTCCGCCCGTCAGGGTCGGTGTAGACCATTGTCTCGCTGATGTCGAATACCGAGTTGAGCGACTTCTCCACGTATATGGGTTCTACCGCGTCGGCGGTCTTCACGCGGCCTCCACTCGTTGTGAAGCCCTTTTGCGCCAGCGTCGCGGCCAGTGTCCGGTCGCTAAGTCCGTAGTTTGCGAGGCGGCGGTTGTCAACGTATATGGCTATTTGTTCTTGCCTCATGCCGCTCACGGTCATGCGTCCCACGCTCTCTATGCGGCGCAGGCTGTCCTTAAGTGCGTCCATGTAGTCGGACAGTTCGCGGTATGTCTTGTCGCCGCTCTCCATCGTTATGAGCAGGGCCGACGTGTCGCCGAAGTCGTCAACCACCTGTATGGCGAGCACGTTGCTTGGCAGTTGCGCCTTGAAGTCGGCCACGCCGTGCCTAAACCTGTTCCAAAAGGCGTCCTTGTCATCGATGTCGTCGTTGAGTTCCACCTGTATGTAAGCCATTCCGTCGGTGCTCTTTGAGAAGGTCTTGGCCTTCTTCACCTCCTTATAGGAGAAGATGTAGTCTTCCAACGGCTTGGCAACCTGCTCGGCTATTTCGTCGGCAGGCACGCCCGGAGCAGCCGCAACGACGACTCCCTGGCGTATGGTGTAGTCGGGAAACTCGTTCTTGTGCATGTCGGGCAGGCTGTACATGCCGAACGCCACGAGGCAGCAGGCTACGAGGATGACGATTTTGCGGTTGTGCATCGCCCATTCAACGAAGTTTCGTTTTTGTTGTTTCATCGTTTCACATTACTTTGTTTTCACCCTCATACCTTCGCTTACCTTCTGCGCCCCGGCGGTGATTACCATGTCGCCGTCGGCCAGTCCGCCTGTTACGGTCACGCCGTCGGCGGTGAAGCCGCCAACGGTTACGATGCGCTTCACGGCCTTGCCGCCTACGGCGAGCCATACAAACTCGTTGTTGTTCTCGTCAATCTGCACGATGTGCGCCGGCAGTATGCAGGCCGTCTGCGTACCTCTGCCGTCAAGCCTTACGTCGGCCACCATGCCGGGCAGCAGCTTCCTGTCGGCTTTAGGCAGGCTTATTTTCACCTCATAAGAGCGCGACAGGGGGTCGGCGGCCACGCCTTTCTCAGTCACCGTGCCTTGTATGGGGGCCGTGCCGAGTGCTTCTACGGTGACATCGGCCTTCTGTCCGACGCTGATTTGCGCCATTTCGCCTTCGGGTACGGATATTTTCACCTTCATCCGGCCTACGGCCACGAGCTTGGCCACCTGTGTTCCGGCAGCCACGTTCTGTCCCTTCTCGGCAAACTTCTTTGATATTACGCCGCTGAACGGGGCATACAGCCGGCAGTCGGCGAGCTGCTTGCGCGCCATTTGCTCGGATGCGCGGGCGCGCTGGAGGGCGGTATGCGCCTCCACCCACTTTATTTCGGGCAGGCTGCCCTTGCCGTGCAGCTCCTCCATGCGCCTGTATGCGTCCTCGGCCTGCGCCAGGGCGGCCTGTGCCGCGGCGTGGTTGTGGGTAAGCTGCTCGGCGTCGAGCGAGGCTATCAGCTGCCCCTTGCCCACGCGGTCGCCCTCGTCTACGAGTACGCGGCTCACCGTGCCGCCTACGGCGAAGCTCAAGAGCGTGCCGCTCTCTTCCTCAACGGTGCCCGAGTAGCGGCTGGTGCGGTCGGCCGTGGCGGCCTTTACCTGCGTCACTTCCACCCTTACGGCCTCGTCGGCTGCTTGGCCTTTGTCGTTTTCAGCGTTGCAGGCCGACAGCATGACGGCTGCCAGCGCAAGCGCTATTTGATGAATGCTTTTCATTGCAGTTGTGTTTAGTTGTGATTATGCTGCAAATTTAGCACGATATTATGGCCGTTTTCTCTTTTTATGTTCCTTGAAAATGTCCTGTTTGGGAATATTTGAGTTATGGGACATAACTTTTTACCGATAGGACACTGTGCGTTTTCGGTGCAGCCTGTGGCCTTTTACAATGCCGTGTGTGGTCGATGGCGTTGCCAAAGGCCATGTTTCGTGCTGTGAAAGGCCGTCTTTTGGTCGATGAAAGGCCATCTTTTGCAGGCTGAAAGACGGCCTTTCGCAACACGTTGAATGTCAGGCGGTTATGCGGCAGGCCGCAGGGCGGCATATAAAATGCTGTCCGCACACACTCGAAGGGCTGTAATGTGCATAAGCATCTTTAACTATTGCGCGGAAATTTGGATAATACATGATGCGTTTCAGATAACCGCCGTTTCGCGGAAAAATCGTTTCTTTGCAGATGAAACGGGACAGACGGATAATCGGATAATCATTGTCCGCGTGCCGATATGAAACTGAAAACTGTAAATATGGATGTAAAACATATAAAAGCAGGCGATTTGGACGTGTCAGGTCCTTTCCTTGACGACGGGCGGATATATGTCTTCGATGAGTTCACATCAGTGGAGCGTCCCGAGTATGTGCGGCTCGACGGCATCTTCGTAATACTCTGCGTGGAGGGCGAACTGACGCTAAGCATAGACCACAGGATGTTCACGGCACGCAGGAACGACATTGTGATTGGCGTGCCCGAAGCCGTAATTGGCAAGGCGGAGGCCAGCCCAGATTTCAAGTTCCGCGGCCTGTTCATGTCGCTGGAGTATGCTTTCAGGATGCTCCCGGTGTCGGTAAGGAGCTGGAATTTCAAGGTCTTTTTCGACCAGAACCCCAGAATATCGCTCGGCGAGGCCGCCGTTGGCACGTTCAACCTGTATTACGGACTGCTCAAACAGAAATTGGCCGACAAGGCGAACCCCTACCGCAGCCATATCGTTGACGCGCTGATGCAGGCCTTCGTGTTCGAGTTCCGCAGCACGTTCGAGCGTTTCGCGCGGCTCAATCCGCGTCCGTTGTCGTCGGCGGAAAACATCTTTGGCGACTTCATCGACCTGCTCTCGACGGCTTATCCCAAGCCGCGCAGCGTGGCTTACTACGCCGACCGGCTCAGCATCACGCCCAAATACCTCTCCGTAGTGTGCAAGAAAGTGGGAAGCAAGAACGCCTCGAAAATCATCGACGCATACGTGTCGAAGGACATCGAGACGCTGCTCAAGAGCTCGCGCAAGTCGGTCAAGGAAATATCCAACGAACTGGCCTTCCCCAACACCTCCTTCTTCGGCCGCTATGTCAAGAAAAACCTCGGCTGCACTCCCAACGAACTGCGCCGCAGGCTCAACGGAGTGGGGTAGTAATTTATGCGTTCATAATGCGCAATTCATAATATTAGTAGCCTCGGTTTGCTGTAAACAGCTGGCTTTTTATTAACTTTGCACGGCGCAGCCAGATTATGCATTATGAATTACGTTGACGTTCTCCTTCCTGTGCCGCTCGACGGCCTCTTCACTTACTCTGTTCCGCCCGAGATGGACGCCTCGGCGGAGCGGGGCAGACGCGTGCTTGTGCCCTTCGGGCGCAACAAAATGCACGTAGGCATCATCATGAAGGTGCACGCCGACAAGCCCAAGTTTTCCGTTAAACCCGTCAAGCTCATAATGGACGACGCGCCAATCGTAACCGACCTCCAGCTGGATTTGTGGCGTTGGCTTTCCGATTACTATATGTGTGCCCCCGGCGACGTGCTATCCGCCGCCCTGCCTGGCGGCTTGAAGTCGGCCGACAGCTATCGCCCCAAGACCGAGACGTGCCTCGCCCTCGCCAAAGAATATGCTTCTGAACGTGCCCTCCATGTGGCTTTGGACACTCTGCGGCGTGCCGAGATGCAGCGAAAGGCCTTCGCCTGCTTCCTCGCCATGAGCCGTTGGGACACCATTGAGGGTACGGCCACACGCCAACAGGTCGTGGAAGTTACGCGCGACGAGCTTCTCAACACCGCCCACTGCACGGCGGCCACGCTGAAAAACCTCGTAGATCGCCGCCTGCTCGTGCCTTACGAGCGCGAGGTTGGCCGCCTCAATCATGGCGGCGAGCCGCATCTCGACAACATAAAGCCTCTTAATGAGGCGCAGCAGGAAGCCTACAACCAGGTTGTCTTTTCGTTCCTTAAAAAGAATGTGGTGCTGCTTCACGGTGTCACTTCAAGCGGAAAGACCGAAATCTACATACACCTTATCCGTCAGGCGTTGGAGCGCAGGCAGCAGGTTCTTTACCTTTTGCCCGAAATCGCACTGACCGTTCAAATCCGCCAGAGGCTCCAGCGCGTCTTCGGCGACCGTCTGGGCATCTACCACTCAAAGTATTCCGACGCCGAAAGGGTCGAAATATGGAAGAAGCAGATGTCGCAAAATCCATACGATGTAATCCTCGGAGCGCGCTCCGCAGTCCTCCTTCCGTTCACCCGTTTGGGGCTTGTCATCATCGACGAAGAGCACGAAACGTCGTTCAAGCAGCAAGACCCGGCACCCCGTTACCATGCACGTTCGGCGGCAATCATGCTCGCCGCCAAGGCCGGAGCTAAGGTGTTGCTCGGCTCGGCCACGCCGTGCGCCGAGACATGGCACAACGCACGGACGGGCAAGTATGGCTATGTGCGCCTTGACAAGCGGTATGGCGACATGCAGATGCCCGAAATCACCGTGGTTGACACTAAGGACTTGCAGCACCGCAAGATGATGAACGGCCCCTTCTCGCCGCTCCTCCTATCGTCAATACGCCGCGCGCTGGACAACAAGGAGCAGGTAATCTTGTTCCAGAACCGCCGCGGCTTCGCCCCGATGATTGAGTGCCGCGAGTGCGGATGGACGCCGAGGTGCGAGGCGTGCGACGTCTCCCTTACTTACCATAAGGCTCTCGGACAGCTTACCTGCCACTATTGCGGCCGCACGTATACAGTTCCCGACGTGTGCCCTTGCTGCGGAAGCCGCGACCTTCGTGGCCGTGGCTACGGCACGGAGAAGGTGGAGGACAAGGTGATGGAGCTGTTTCCCGACGCCCGTGTGGCGCGTATGGATCTCGACACGACGCGCACACGCAACGCATACGAACGTCTTATAAGTGACTTTTCGGCGCACCGCACCGACATACTCATAGGCACGCAGATGGTAAGCAAGGGCTTGGACTTCGACAAGGTGTCGGTGGTGGGCATACTGAACGCCGACTCCATGCTCAATTATCCTGACTTCCGGGCATACGAGCACGCCTTCACCATGATGGCGCAGGTGGCCGGGCGCGCCGGGAGGAAGGGCAAACGGGGGCTTGTATTGTTGCAGACGAAAAGCCCCGAGCTGCCCGTCATAGGCCAGGTGGTGCGTGGCGACACCGACGGCTTTTATTCCGAGCTTATGGAAGAGCGGCAGCTGTTCCGCTATCCGCCGTTCTACCACATAATAAACGTTTACCTGCGCCACAAGGACGAGCCTACGGTCACGGCGGCGGCCGAGGCCATGGGGACGCTGTTCCGCCAGTGGTTTGGCGACAGGGTGCTTGGCCCTGACAAGCCGTCGGTGGCAAAGGTCAAGTCGATGAACATACGCAAGATGGTCGTGAAGCTTGAAAACGGACTCGACCGCGCCAAAGTACGCCTTTACCTCAACCGCGGCAAGGATGCCGTTTTGCAGGATAACAGGTACAAGTCGGTGACGGTTTACTTCGACGTTGACCCATTATAGTGAAATGAAAAATTAAAAATGAAAAGTGAAAAATCCATTGGCAAAACAGTAAAAGCCGATGGATTTTTCACTTTTCTTGTGTCTGTCTCTGTGTGCTTTGTAAGTTATTGTATATCAGTGCGTTATCGGCGGCCTTGCAAAAGGCCGTCTTTCGGCTTGTAAAAGACGGCAAACGGGAAGTTAAAAGGCCACCTTTCACATTGCGAAAGGTGGCCTTTGGTAAATCAAGAGTTAAGAACTGAAAGTCAGCGTTAAGCTAATTAAGAAAAATACCCTATTCCAATTTCAAGTGGTAATTTCTTAATTAGCTTAACGCTGACTTTCAGTTCTTAATTCTTAACCCTTAATTCTTTTCCTCCTTTTTCAGTTCCGGATAGCTTGTCCTCGTGTGGTATATGGCCTTCAGTCGTTCGGTCAATACCTGCTTTGCCACGGCTATGTCGTGGAACGTTATGGGGCTGTATTTGAAGAAACCGTCGGCTACCTGCTGGTCAATCAGCTTGTTCACGAGGTTGGATATGCTCTCCTCCGTGTATTCTTTCAGCGAGCGCGCGGCGGCCTCCACGGTGTCCGCCATCATCAGTATGGCCTGCTCGCGGGTGAAGGGGTCGGGGCCGGGATAGGTGAACAGCGTGTCGTCTACCGGCTCGTCGGGGTGCTCGTTCTTGTAGGATATGTAGAAATACTTGGTCTTGCCCGTGCCGTGGTGCGTCTTTATGAAGTCCTTGATTACGCCCGGCAGGCTGTACTTCTCGGCTATTTTGAGGCCGTCGGTGACGTGGCTTATCACCACCTGGGCGGCATCTATGCGCGGCATGGTGTCCAATGGGTTTGCTCCTCCCATCTGGTTCTCGGTGAAGTAGGCCGGATTCTTCATCTTGCCAATGTCGTGATAGAACGCTCCCGTGCGCACGAGCTGCGCTTTCGCGCCTATTTTGTTGGCTATTTCTGCGGCGAGATTGCCTACCATTACGGAGTGTTGGAACGTGCCGGGGGCCACCTGGCTAAGGTCGCGCAGCAGTTTCTTGTTGGTGTTCGACAGTTCTATGAGCGTAACGCTGGATATGAAGCCGAAGGTCTTTTCGATGACAAGCATCAGCGGATAGGCGAAGAGCAGCAGCACGCCGTTGACTATGATGTACTTGTACATGTCGTGGTCCATGGTGAGTATGCTGTTGTCCTGCATCAGCTGTAGCGCGAAGTATATGCCGCAGCTGCCGGCGGTTACGAGCAGGGCGGTCTTGAATATTTCGGCACGCTGCGACAGTTCGCGCAGCGAGTAGATGGCAATGAGGCCGGCCACGAGCTGCACTATGATGAACTCGTACTGGTATTTCACGGCGGCGGCGCAGATTAGCACCATGGTTACATGCGCGTTGAAGGCGGTGCGCGAGTCGAGGAACACGCGTATGAAGATGGGAGCTATGGCGAAAGGCAGTATGTAGACGCTTAGCACGTTGTGTGAAATCATGAGCGAGACGAGCAGCGGAAACACCGTAATCATGGCGTAGAGCATGGCCAGGCTGCGCGTTTTCTCGAAGTAATCCTTGCGGAACAGGCGCAGGTAAGTGGTGAAGAGGATGATTAGCGTGCCGACGAACAGCACCTGTCCGGCTATGGTCGAGGGTACCGCGCTGACGCTGGCGCTGCGGCGTTGGGTCTCCTTTTCAAACGAGTTAAGCACCCGGTAGGTATAGTCGTCTACGATTTCCCCACGGTCGATTATCTTCTGTCCGCTAAGCACCATGCCGCTTGCCAGGGGTATGGTGCTTAGCATGTCGCCCAGTTCGGTCTCGCTGCGCTCCTCGTCATAGTGCAGGTTCGGCTGTATGTACTCGTTGAGGTTGCACCGTTGCAGGATTTGTTTCTGCGCGGCGATTTTAGGGTCGGAGAACAGCTGTTCATACGCGGTCATGGTGGAGTAGAGGCACATTATCTCTATGCTGGTGGCTTTCTTGCCGTTGACCACCCTCACCATGTGCAGCGTGTCGCGGCTGATTGAGGAGTATTCGGGCGCGTTCATAATTCCGGCCTGGTACAGGCGGTGCAGCCGGTCGGCTATGAGGCGCACGTAGTCGGACGCCAGTCCGGGTATGCCGTCCTTGTACTTTGCGAGAAACTTGGCCGTCTGTTCCTTTTCCACCTTGTCGTCATAGTTGTAGTAAGGCTCGAAGGCGTCGGATATGCTGTCCTGTTCGGCCTTGATGCTGGCCTCCGTCTTGTATATGGGGAAGTCGAACTTGGCGATGAGCGAGCCGTACATCCACGGCTTGCCTACGTCGTAGCGGAACTGCGGACCGCTGTTCCTGGGCAGGAAAAACACTATTACCGCCACCGCAACTATGTTTATGGCTACGCACACGAGCGTATTGCTCCAGTTGCCTTTGCCTGTTTTGCCGAATTTTATCATTTTCGTTAGCGTTGGATTATATGCCCTGCGAAAATACGAAAAATTTACTCCACTTTGGCAAAAAAGTAGTAATTTTGCACAAAATTTCAAGTGTCAGGAGGCTGACCGGCGGCAGGCTGCACGGCCGCGGGCGACCGGGCGTTTAGCAAAAGACGGCCTTTCGCCTTGCAAAAGGCCGTCGATCGCACGCCGAAAGGCCACCTTTTGCAGACCGAAAGACGGCCTTTTGCAAGGCTTTTGGTAACGTGCTGACTGCCAGACGGTTACGGGAAGGTGAGAAAGTGAGAAGGTGGGAAGGTGAGAAACGGGCTTGTCCGCCCGTCACTTGTCTGCTCGTCAACTTGTCACTTGCCGCTTGTCTGCTTGTCCCTGACTGCTTGCCAACTTAAAAAATGATGGAAGAAAGAAAAACAAGGGTGCGCTTTGCGCCCAGTCCTACGGGTGCGCTCCACATAGGCGGAGTGCGCACCGCGCTTTACAATTACCTCTTCGCGCGCCAGCGAGGCGGCGAAATGGTGTTCCGTATTGAGGACACCGACTCCTCGCGCTTCGTTCCCGGGGCGGAGGAATACATCATCGAGTCGTTCCGCTGGTTGGGTATAAGGTTCGACGAGGGCGTCAGCTTCGGCGGCTCTCACGGCCCTTACCGCCAGAGCGAGCGCCGCGCCATATACAAGAAGTACGTAGACCAGCTGCTCGACGCGGGCAAGGCCTACATCGCCTTCGACACTCCCGAGGAGCTTGAGGCCAAGCGCGGGGAAGTAAAGAACTTCCAGTATGACGCCCACACGCGCCTACAGATGCGCAACTCGCTGACTATGCCGAAGGCCGACGTCGATGCGCTCATAGCCGACGGCGTGCAGTACGTGGTCCGCTTCAAGGTGGAGCCGGGCGAAGAGGTGCACGTAAACGACATGATACGCGGCGACGTGGTAATCAAGAGCGACATACTCGACGACAAGGTGCTCTACAAGAGCGCGGACGAACTGCCCACGTACCACCTCGCCAACATAGTGGACGACCACCTGATGGAAATCACCCACGTAATACGCGGCGAGGAGTGGCTGCCCAGCGCGCCGCTGCACGTGCTGCTGTACCGCGCCTTCGGCTGGGAAGACACCATGCCGCGCTTCGCCCACCTGCCGCTGCTCCTGAAGCCCGACGGCAAGGGCAAGCTTAGCAAACGCGACGGCGACCGCCTCGGTTTCCCCGTGTTCCCCCTGGAATGGCACGACCCCAAGACCGGCGAAGTAAGCAACGGTTTCCGCGAGCAGGGCTATTTCCCCGAGGCGGTAATCAACTTCCTCGCCCTGCTTGGCTGGAATCCGGGCACGGAGCAGGAGCTGTTTACGCTCGACGAGCTGGTTAGCCAGTTCGACATCGAGAAGTGCAGCAAGGCCGGTGCGAAGTTCGACTACAAGAAAGCCGTATGGTTCAACCATGAATACATGCTCCGCAAGAGCGACGACGAAATAGCAAGCCTCTTTGCGCCCATCGTGGCCGGCAACGGCGTTGACGAGCCTATGGAGCGCGTAAGGCAGGTGGTGCACATGATGAAAGACCGCGTTGACTTCGTGAAAGAGCTGTGGCCGCTGTGCTCCTTCTTCTTCATTCCGCCCGTGGAGTACGACGAGAAGACAGTGCGCAAGCGTTGGAAGGAGGACTCTCCGCAGGTGATGACCGAGCTGGCCGACCTTCTCGAGAGCCTTGACGACTTCTCCTTGGAGAACCAGGAGCGCGAGGTCATGGCATGGGTCGAGGCCAAGGGCTACAAGCTCGGCGACGTGATGAACGCCTTTCGACTGGCCCTTGTCGGCATAGGCAAAGGCCCCGGCATGTTCGACATATCGGCTTTCCTCGGCAAGGAGGAGACTCTCCGCAGGCTTAGAAGGGCCGTGGAGACGATTGGAAAATGATGTAAGTAGTTATCGGGAGTTGACGGGAGTTAGGCTCATTGGCATTCGCCCGGAATTAACGGACATTACTTTTGGTGGCTAATGTCCGTTAACTCCTTAACGGGCGAAGCGAGTGATAACTCCCGTTAACTCCCTATAACTCCCTATAAAAACATCCTCAAGCGATAAAACATGTGGTTCGTCCTGTTCTTCATCCTGCCCTTCGTCGGGCTGGCTTACGTGCTATGGCACGTCTGGTGCCTGCTGCCGTTGGGCACGGGAGGCAAGAGCGCCGTAGTGGCGGTGTGCGTATTGGCATTCTCTACGCTGTTCCTCAATTTCTCGCACGCCATCGACCGTTTCCCCATGTGGCTCGCCCGGGTGTGCTACGAGGTGGGCAATACGTCAGTGTTTGTGCTGCTTTACCTTGTGCTCCTGTTCCTGCTGATGGACTTGGGACGGCTGTTGCACATCGTGCCGAAGGCCGTTCTTTACGCCAACTGGTACACCGCGGCGGCCGTCACGGTGCTCATGGTGGCGGTGTTCGCCGCCGGTTACGCCAACTACATGCACAAGGCGCGGCACAGTGTGGCGTTGCCTACGGGCAAAGTGGAGGCTAAGGGCGTGAAACTCGTCATGATGAGCGACCTGCACCTGGGCTACCATAACAACAGGAAGGAGCTGGCAAGGTGGGTTGACATGGTCAACGCCGAGCGCCCGGACATCGTGCTGCTGGCCGGAGACGTGGTTGACGGCAGCCTGCGGCCGCTCCGGGAGGAGGACATGGCCGCCGAACTGCGCCGTATCGAGGCTCCCGTGTACGCCTGCCTGGGCAACCATGAGTATTACGCGGGCATTGACGGCTCGCTCGATTTTTACCGCGAGGCCGGCATAACGCTGCTGCGCGACAGCGCGGCGACCGTGGGCGGCATCACCATCGTTGGCCGCGACGACCGTTCCAACCGTCACCGCAAGAGCATCGGTGCGCTGATGAGGGGCGTTGACACGTCGCGTTACGTCATACTGCTCGACCATCAGCCCTACCATTTGGAGCAGGCCGAGAGGTCAGGGGTTGACTTCCAGCTTAGCGGACACACCCACCACGGACAGACATGGCCTATATCATGGATTACGGAGAGCGTCTACGAGGACGCCTACGGCCCTTGGCGGCGCGGCGGCACACGCTATTACGTCAGTTCGGGCATTGGCATCTGGGGCGCGAAGTTCCGCATAGGCACGTGCTCGGAGTATGTCGTTGCGACGGTAGGAGAGTAATGCTTTAATGGCAGTTGGCCGAAAACTGCAAGCAAAACAAGCTGTTTTGCTTGCATTGTGTCTTGTTACATATCCGTCGCATGATAATGTGTAACGTTTTAATATGTCTTTACTTACAATATAAAAGGCCGTCTTTTACACGCTGAAAGACGGCCTTTTGTGTTGCAATTCACGGCCTTTTGCAGTGCGGAAGACGGCCTGTCATTTAGGTGTTAAATACGGTTTGTTTGCCGATAGGTAATAAAATTATTCATTATTAATTTTTAATTATTCATTTAATATGTACTTTTGCACATCGAAACAACAGTAAAAGCAAATATTATGGCATTGATAAAGACGGTTAAGGGACTTGCTCCGAAGTGGGGCAAGGACTGCTATTTCAGCGAGACGGCGGCCATCGTGGGCGAAGTAACGATGGGCGACGAGTGCTCGGTATGGTTCAACGCAGTGGTGCGCGGCGACGTTGCGCCCATTACTATGGGCAACCGCGTCAACATACAGGACGGCGCGTGCGTGCACGTTACCAACACCACGGGTCCCGTTGTGATGGAAGACGACGTGACGGTAGGCCACAACGCCACGGTGCACGCCTGCACGATACGCCGCGGCGCGCTCATTGGCATGGGTGCCGTGGTGCTCGACAACGCCGAGGTTGGCGAGGGGGCGATTGTCGCCGCAGGCGCGCTCGTGCTGCAAGGCACTAAAATAGGGGCGCACGAAATATGGGGCGGAGTGCCCGCCAAGCTGCTTAAGAAGACGCGGCCTGACCAGGCCGAGAGCTTTGCACGGCACTACGTGGAATACTCGAAGTGGTACTTGGAAGAGTAGCAGACAAGTAAACGAGTGACGAGCAGACAAGTGGCAAGACACAAGTTTACAAAAAACATAAAACGGGCGGACAAGTAAAATTGTCCGCCCGTTTTTATGTAGGTAAAGCAAATCTCCTTGTTTGCTTGTCTGCTTGTCGCTTGTCTGCTTTACAGCGAGTATCCCGTCCAGCCGAAGATGCCGGTGTCGCATCCCGTGTTTCCGCTTGCGATGTTGATTGTCGCGCCTGCGGGGTTGCCGTCGTTGGTGTCCTTGCCTACGTTGGTTGCGCCCTTCGTCACGTTGATTACGCAGCCTTCGTCGCCCGTGCCCTTGCCGTCTGAAAGGTCAACCAGCTCCTGTATTTCGCCCGAACCGATGACAAGCGCGTTCTCGATGGTGGCCTTTGCGCCGCGGCGCACCTTGATTGCGTCCTGCATGGGCTGGCTTGCGGCCATGTTCTCGATAGTCATGTTCTTTATTGTGAAGTCGGCCTGCGGAGTGTGGTCGGGGCCGTTGCCGTCGAGGTTGCCGTCAGCCTCCACGCCGCGCGGGTCTTCCTCGGTGCTTGTAAAGCCTGCCTCCCAGCGGCCGTAGCAGTTCTCAAGCGTGCCGCAGTAGCCCTGTGTGAAGTCGAAGCAGTCGTCGTCGCAGTTCACGGCGAGTAGGTTTTTCACGTTTACCGAGCCTCCGAAGAACTCGATAGCGTCGTCGGCACCTTCGGCGATGTAAATGTTTTCGATTGTAGTACCGTAGCCTACGCCGTTCAGTGTCAGTCCGTTGTGCTCGATGTCGGCTGAAGAGCGTGCGCCGGAGTACAGTATGCGGACGTATGTCAGCACCCCGGAGTTGTCGGCGTTGTCGTCGCCGCCGTAGGGAATGTTGGCGTCTATCTCGGTAGTTCCTTCGTTTACGGAGCCTGCCGGGCCGGAGATTACGGCGTTGCCGTTGATGATTATGCCGCCCCAGTAGCCCTGCTTGGCGTTGTCGGTGTCGGCGGTGAAGGTGACGGGAGCGTCCTCTGTGCCGGTAGCATATAGCTTTCCGCCGCGCTCTACGAGGATAAAGTTCTCAAAACCTTCCTTCGCCTTGATAGTCATTCCTGCCGGGATGAGCAGCACGCCGCCGTCCTTTACGTGTACGGAGCCGTTGATGGTGTAGCTCTTTCCTGCCTCAAGCGCAACGGGAGTGCTTATTTCGAGCGGCAGGTCGCCTTCCGGCACAACCGTGGTTGCCTGTAGTTCGGGGAAGTTGTAGCCTGTCCAGCCGAACGCCGAGACATCAGCGCCCGTGTTTCCGGCTTCTACCTTCACGTTGGGATATGTCCCGTCGCCTTCGTTTACGATGCCGTCAGAAACGTAGTATGCGTTGTTTGTCACGCTAATCTCTGATGAAGTTGTGGCTCCACCCTTGCCGTCGGTCAGGTCGATAATGTTCTCTATGGTGCTTGTTCCATATACAACGGCGTTGGTTATGTGGGCGGTTGCGCCGCGGCGCACTTTTATTGCGTCCTGCATCGGCTGGTTCGACGAGTTGTTGACGATGGTCATCCCGTCGATTGTGAAGTTAGCTTGCGGAGTGTGGTCGGGGCCGTTGCCGTCAAGGTTGCCGTCAGCCTCCACGCCGCGCGGGTCTTCTTCAGTGCTTGTGAAGCCCTCTTCCCAGATGCCGTAGCAGTTTTTCAGCGTGCCGGAATATCCCTGTGTGAAGTCGAAGCAGTCGTCGTCGCAGTTCACGGCGAGCACGTTGCTCACGTTCACCGTTCCACCGAAGAACTCGATTGCGTCGTCGGCTCCCTCTACGATGTATAGGTTGTTGATTGTCGTTCCGCTGCCTACCGCGTTGAGAGTCACGCCGTTGTGCTCTATTTCCGATGACGAGCGCGCTCCCGTGTACCAAAGTTCTACGTACTCAACGGTGCCGCTGTTGTCGCCGGTTTCAGTTCCGCCGTAGGGTATGTTGCTGTCAATCTCAGTTCCGCTAGTAGTTCCTGCGCTCGCTCCTGATATCGGAGCCTTGCCGTTTATGATGAGTCCGCCCCAGTAGCCGGAGCCTGCATCCTCCTTGTCTGCGGTCAGGATGATAGGCTGCGAGGCCGTTCCGCGTGCGTTGATTGTACCTCCTTGCTCTACAAGAATGTACTTGTCGAAGCCCTGCTCGGCCTTGATTGTCGTGCCGGCCGGTATTTCGAGGGTTACACCTTCGGGCACGACGAGTGCGCTTGTCAGCTTGTATTCCTTGCTTGCGTCGAGCGTCAGGTCCTCGGTAAGTGTGCCGCCAAGCACTGCGGCTTCGCCGGTCTGGCCGCCACCGCCGCCTCCTCCGCCGTTGTCGTCGTCGCTACAAGATGTCAAACTCATTGCGCCCATCATGGCAATCAGTGCCATTGAGCTTAGAAAAAACTTTCTCATGTTGCTAAATAATTAGTTGAACAATTGTTGTTATATTATTCTTTTTACCTTGGTTTATAGGCCGGATGGGGCTGATTGGCCTTATACGCCGTTGTAAGATGTATTGGATTTTTCCGCTTTTCACTTATCCTTTTTCACTCAACTGTTACAGGTTGTACGTAACGCCGAGGCTGAAGTCCAGGCCTTTCTTGTATTTGCTGAGCACTACTTCGCTGTTGTCGGCGTTGCCTTTGCGCGTCAGCTGGTGTGCGGAATTGAGCAGGTTGCGCGCCTTGAGGCTAAGGCCGAAGTGGCGGCCGAGCTTCGCCTGCGCCACGAAGTCGAGCGTGGGGATGCCGTTCTCCATGATGTCTTGGTAGCCTTGGGTGCCGATTGTGTAGATGCGGTCGCTGAAGTAGTTGAATACGAGGCTGGCCGTTACGGAGTTGTCGCCCTTGCGCAACAGGTAGTTAAGGTCGGCATTGACTATCCACGGGGCCGCTCCTTCAAGCTGGGAGCCGCTCGGGTCGGTGGCCAACGGCACTTTGGCGCAGGTGTATGTGTAGGCTCCGTTCACGCCGAAGCTAAGACGGCTGAGGCCGCCCGACTGCAAGTTGCGCGAGAAGATGTGCTTTTTCAGCTCAACTTCTACGCCCGCCGCGGTGGCGTGGTCGGATATGTTCTGGTATGAAAGGTAGCCTCCCGCGCTGGCAACCTCTATCCTTGATATGGGGTTCTTGATGTATTTGTAGAAGCCGGTGACCGACAACAGTTCGGAGGGAGACAGGTACCAGTCCCACTTCAGGTCGATGTTGTAGTTGTCGGACGGCTTGAGGTCGGGATTGCCCTGGCTCTTGAAGCTGACGCTGACGTAGCGGTAAGGCGATATTTCCTTCGACTGCGGCAGGGTGTAAGTCTTGCTTGCGGCCAGCCGCAGGGCGTGGTCTTCGGTTATGTCGTAGCGCAGGTTGAGGCTCGGCAGGAAGTAGTTTTCCTTGATTTCCTGGTCGCCTTTGGTGCTGTTGCGGTTTACGTTGTAGCCCACTTTCATGTCAACGTTGTCATACTTGAGGCCGAGGTTGGCGGTAAAACGGCGTGTCGGCTGGTATGTGGCTTCGGCGTAGGCGGAGTGTATGTTCTTCTTCACGTCGTAGCTTTCAACGTAGTGGTCGAGCAGGAACATGCCGTCGGCGTAGTTGTCTTGGTTGTAATAGCTGTCGAAGCGCACGTTGCCGATGTCGAAAACGGTCTGCCTGGCTACGGACATGTCGTATTCCACGGCCTCGAAACCGTCCTTTACGAAGCGTCCCATGTAGCCGAGGCGGACGTTAGACTTGCCCTCGAAGCCGTCGGCCAGCTTGTAGGTGAGGGCTGCGCGCACGTTAAGGTCCTTGTCGTTGAGCTTCGAGAAGTAGCGTTGCTGTACGCCCGTGCCCTTCATCGGCACGTAGCCGTCGTCGGTAAGTACGAGGTTGTTGATGCGGCGGTCGGGCTCGTAGCCGTTCACTATGTTGTAAGCCACGCCAGCGTCAAGGCCGAACTGCTTGCCGAGTTGCCACCGCGTGTCGAGCTGGTTTACGATGAGCATGTTGTCGTTGGCCTGCTGGCGGCGCATGAAGCCCTCGTAGGTGTCTGACGACTGGTAGTCGGCATCCATGCCGAGGTAGTCGCCCACGCTCTCGTCGGTCGAGTGTACGAGCATGAAGTTGTACGCCAGCCGGTGACGGCGGGCGAGCGAATACTCTACGTTGGCCATGGCGAGCTGGCTTGTCTTCACCTTTGATATGTCGCCGTCCATGTCTTGCGTCAGCGTGCCCGTGGTCGTAGTGTTGCGCACCAGTTCGTCATAGTGCGTGTAGTCCTTGTTGTGTGAGGCCACGAGGAAGAACGAGAGGGCATCGTTTCCGAACTTGAAACGCTTGCCTCCGTAGACGGTGTAGCTCTGGTTGATTTGCAGGTTCTGCTTCGAAGGGTCGAGCGAATTGCGGAAGTTGTACGTGTCAAGGCCTGTGCCGGGCTGCGTCCTGTCGGCGAAACCCAGCGAGTTTACGCCGTCCATGCGCATGAAGGCGGACGAGAGCGTCTGCGTGTTGAAGCCGCCCGAGAGGCTTGCGCCCAGCTTGTAGTCGCCTGTAAGCTCCTTCGACGTTATGTTGATGTCTGCTCCGGCGGCATCGGACGGCGTGCCGGCGTAGAACGCCTTGTTGACGTCAACCGACTGGATGATGTCCGTCGAGAACATGTCGAGGGCGATGTTCTTGTACTCCGGGTCTTCCGAAGGCAGCGGATAACGGTTCAGCGTGGTGATGTTGTAGCGGTCGCCCAGTCCGCGCACGAAGACATTTTTCACGCCCTCCTGCCGCGATATGCCCGAGAGCTTGGTGACGGCGGCCTGCGCGTCGCTCACTCCCTTGCGCGAAAGCTCCTGCGCGCCGATGGACTGTATGGCCACGACGGAGCGTTTCTGCTCCATCATCGTGACATTCTCCGACTCGCGGTTGGCCTTCGCCACAACCTCCACACCGGCCAGAAGGCGGTTGTCGGCCTCAAGTTCGAAGTCGAGCGTGGCGGCCTTGCCGTCCTCTATTTTCACTTGGCGCTTCACCGCCGTCTTGTAACCTACGTATTTTATTTCGATGTCATAGATGCCGTCGCGCAGCCCCGTTAGCTGGAAGTTGCCGTCAACGTCGGTCACGGCGGCCACCGAGCTGCCCACCACCTGCACCGTTGCGCCGATTAGCGGCTCGTTCGACTGGCGGTCCTTCACCCGTCCTTTCAGGTCGATGTCGGTAATGTCTGCCCCTAAGGCCTGCACGGCGAGGAGCGCGGCGAGAGCCGCCGAAGTAATGCTTCTCTTTGTTTTGTTCATCCGATTTTCATCCTTATTGTTTCCGGGTGCAAAGTTCGGACAAACGTTTTACAGCCGCTTTTCAGCCGGGTGAACAAGCGTTTGCAATCGCTTTAACAAGATTTTACGACGGCGTTTATGAATTGTTACAACGCCGCAGGACACATTTATATTATGCGCACGCGTGTGGCGGCGTTGCAAAATGTGGCCTTTCGTCGTGCGAAAGGCCATGTTTTACAATGCGAAAGGCGGTCTTTTGCATTCCAAAAGACCGCCTTTCGCAATCGAAACGTAACCTGCTGATTTGCTTACGCTTTCGTTTTGAATGACTGTTAAATATTTGTGTTTGTAGTGTTTTGCGTCGAGTTTGTGGCGGTTTTATACTGCATGTATTGCTTGGCTAAGCCTAAAATGCACATACCCGTTTGAATGTACATGTGTTTTTCTCGTCCCATTTTATGACAAGGCGGTCTTTTGATGCTTCCATTATCTCGCGCACAACAAGATGATAATGCCAGGTAGAATCGGCCAGCGTGCGCCTCCGCTCGTTTATTACAATGTATTTGCCGTGCGTGGCTTTGCCAATCTTCGCTTGGTCGAACGTCCCGGGTTTGCTGTCAGACAGGTAATACTGCGACTCTACGTGTACCGTGTCGCTCCCTTCGTAAAGCGAAATGTCGGTAATGCAAAGCGAGTCGGTAAAAGTTACCTGCATGTGTCCTCCGCAACTGCTGATTTTCTCTACGTCGACAGCCTGCCACCTGCCGCCTTTCAGCTGCTCCGCGTCAACGCAAGGCGTTGCTGTTCTGTCCTGCACTTTGGTAAAATTTTCCACGAATTTAACACCGCCGATTGTCTTTTTGGCCGAGTAAACGTTGTATTTTATCGACAGGTTGGTATCGCTTATACCCATTATTTCACATACAACCAAGTTGAAGCCATGCTTGGCGTTGCCGCTTTTTACTATGAGATATTTGCCGGAAGTATTAGTGCCTACCTTCGCTTCGTCGAATACTTTTTCAATCGTGTCTGACAAATAGAACGGCATTTTGGATGTTGCGGTCTTATTTAATGATGTATAAAAGTTCTCATCGTGGTATGCCGAATCAGTAAACCAAACAGTATTCACTTTCCCGTCAAGTTCGTAACTGACCCACTTGCAGCCTTTAAGTTGCGACAAAGTGAATGTCTGCGCGGCGCAGGCAAAGGCTGTGCACAGTGCAAATAATAGTATCGTTGTCTTTTTCATGGGCATTGTATGTTTGGCGAATTGTAAGTAGATAAAGGCAGAAGAGGTCGTAAGAAGCCTCTTCTGCCTTGCATGTTGAGCTTTACTTGAAGTAGATGTTTCCGCTTGAGATAGTCATCGTGTGCGTAATCGGACTGTTCGCAGGCGTGTTTTCGTCTATCCACTCAACCACGTTTTCCTGCAAGTTGAACGTCTTTGTGCCGTCGGCATTGGTCTTTATGTCGTTGATTATCATCGGTTTGTTGAAAACCAAGCTTGCTTTGCCGTTCTTCATCACGATGATTGTAAGATAAGGCGGCTGACTCATTATGTCAACACCTTTGAAGATGGCGGCATAGGTATCGTCGCCTAAGTTCTCGATACCGCAGAATTTTGATGTGTAAGAGCCGTAGTCAGTTGACATTTTGTCCCATCCGTCGGCATATTTCAATGTCAGTAACGTGTCATTGCCAAACAATATTTCTATTACATTGAAGTCGCCAGACTCGTTGTCCCAACCTTTGTACCTCAATCCGTTTATTGTATAAGCCTTTCTCATGGCAACGGCGTTATTCGTTTCTAAATTGTAAGATGCCATTTCTTTGGTTGTCAGGTTCTTGCTGGGCGTGAAATGTTGTAGGATATTAATCTTTTCGCTGAACTTTAAGGTGTAAGGGGTGATATTGTTGTAATTCCCTGCATAAAGTTCTTCGATGAATTTAGCCTTCGTCACAACGTCTCCATTGGTGTCGATGCTGAAAATTTGTTCTTGCGCTATTGCCATCATGTTAAAAAATATGGTTAACGACAATAATAAATATTTTCGTTTCATAAAATGTTTATTTGTATTTAAAGAATTTCACATTGTCTTTTTTTGTCTGGGCCGAAGCCGTCTGAAATAGGTTGACTCGGTGTTCGTTTGTTCCCGCCTGTATCCATTGTTTGAGGGACATCACACCCCCATTTAGGGCTATATGTCTCTTCACCAGGCACAACAACTACTACATGGCCGCTGCCTCCACTTGGATTTATCCATCCGGCAACGACAAAATAGCCTTCGTTCGCAAGCTGCTGCGCTTCCGATATAGATATTTGTTCCCAATGTGACGGGTTGTTTTGCCAATATTTTACCATGTCGTTGGCTCTTTTGATGTGTTAGTTCTTTTGCGAAATGTGGTCTTTTGCGTTATAAAAGACGGTCTTTTACTTACCAAGGGGCGGTCTTTGGGAATGCAAAAGACCGCCTTTCGTAATTGAAACTAAGACCTATGGGTTTGCTTACGCTTTCGTCTTAAAAACGTTGTCGGGCTAATGTGATTGTAACGTTCCGCGTCTGCGTCGTGACGGTTTTGCATGGCGCGCATGGGCGGACGCCATATATCGATGCGACATCCGTGTTGAGGCAAGGAGCGGCAAGCCCCTTGCCCCTATTCAAACTCTTTGTGAAAGGTGTCGTAGATAAGTTGGTAATCGCCATTCTTGTTACCCTTCGGGTTAAGTTACCGTGAGTTCGGTATAAGGATAACATGGCTGACATCCTACTTCAAACAGTCGGTTGGTAACAGCAATTGCTTTAACAGCGGCTTTCAGTTGCCGACTGATAGGTAGGGGTTGGATGCCCGCTGTTTTGTTCTTATGCCAAACTCATGTCGCTTTAGTTTTATAAGCCTTATTACAATATAAATATTCTGTCAAGTTATATGCTTGTCATTCCCTTGTGAAAGTTAAAGTATCAACTTCGTTGAGCAGTATGATGAGCTTTTGTGGCGATATGAACAATAGTTTGTCTGCCGTTGTTTTTTTCTTTTTTGAATGTTCCTTATACATTACAATGATGTCGCCTTTTGTCTCCTTCCCAACTTTTGACATGTCGAATTGCCGTGGCTTTACATTTGAGAGGTAGTAAAAATACGTTTCAACATAAGTCCGTTTTGAAGAAGCATAAGATATTTTTGTGACATATGTTGTGTCAGTAAATGATATTCTGTATGAGTCGACTTTGTCCGAAAAGTCTGCCAACCAACTTGTTCCGCTTAAAAGACGTGTTGAAAACAGTGATTTGTTTTCTTTGTCTACAATGCGTTTGGTCTCTTGTTGGCTGTTTGTGCCGTTGTTGCATGCGCATACAGAGGCTACGCCTAATATGAAAAATAAAAGCAATGATTTCATAATCATATTGATTAGTATCTTTTTAAATAATTGATTTTATAACTGTCGCCAATCAAGGAGAATGACGATATTGTTTTATATCCTCCATCGCTTGGGTCAATGCAGATATACATGCCGCCACTTTCTATTTCACCTATAATGACAACCATGTGTTCGATGGGTTCTTCAAGAAAATCAATCACATTGCCGTCAATAATGGAAAGTATAGGACAGCCAACATCTAATGCCTCGCTAAACTCTGGGAAATATGTTATTTTCTCATAATTAAACTCTAAATTCAATAATGCCTCAAGTTCAGAGCCATAAATACCATCCCTTAAAACATTTTCTTTATCACTATTAATGAAGTGTTTATAATCTTCCGCATATGTTGTTATGTAATTCAAATTATTATCTTTCAAGATTTGGGAGACATATTCCATTGCCGTTAAAACACAAGCTTTGGAACCCGGTTGTTTTCTCCATGTCTTGTCAACATGGTCTTTTATGATTATTTTATCTCCTTCTTGAATTTTGTAATCCTTGAATTCCTTTCCAATAGCACCTATTGTTGTCGAGTTGTCTTTTTTACTTCCGGCATTTGAACCGTCATCGGTTTCGTCCCCACTGTCTTGATAATCGTCGTCGCTGCTGGAATAATCGTCGTCATTATCGTCATCTGTGCGCCACCAGTCTTCGTCCAACCCCCAGTCATAATCATCGTCGCCGTCATCTGGTGTAACAACTAGTTCTGGTAAATCTTCGTCCCAAGCTATGTCGTTATCATTGTCGTCAGGGGTAATAACAACGTCGTCTAACCAGCCTCCATCATAGTTGTCGTCATCGTCCAACCAGCTGTCGTCATTGTACCAGTCATCGTCATAAGACCAATCGTCATCGTACCAACTATCATCATACCAGCTGTCGGAGTCGTCCCAATCGTCCCAGTCGTCGTCCCAGCACGCAAGTGCTCCTGTCGGTACTAACAAAAATACCGACAAAATGAATATCGCGAGTCTTTTCATCGTTAATCTTTCGTAATTTAGGTGTTTTTCAGGTTATCGGCATATAATTTGGGTTGACGCGCTGCCTTTTGCGCCGGTGATGCGCAGGACGTACTGTCCCGGAGTGAGCGCGGCGTTGAGTTGCAGGTAGTTCTCGCCTTCGTCTATGTGCATTATGCCGCAGTCGGCCGCTTTCATTCCGCTTGCACTGTATATGCTTGCGCTGACGGTACAGCTTTCGTTGGCCTGCAATGTTACGGTGAACTGTCCGTTGGTTACAGGCATCGGGGCTACTTGCATGATTCTGAAGGGCACGTAGCGTTGCGGCGTTACAGGCTCGTTGCGGCGCAGCACGGCGAATACGGGCTTGCGCTTTTCGTAGTGTTTCACGTTCATGCAGCGCAGGCGGGCACACAGGGTGTTGGCATCGGCCAGGCCGAAGGTCATTGACGTTATCACCCATCGGCGGCCTTCCTCGTTGTCGCCCAACCGTGTTATGCGCCAGGATGCTCCGCGGCGTTCGGTCGGGGTGAAGTCTCCGCCGTCGCCCTCGCCCCATGTCCATGCAGCGGTTAGCAGCGTGTCTTGCGGCGTTATGTCGATAGTAATAGGCTCTTCGGCCAGTATTTCCTTGCCAGACCAGTCACAGGTGTACACCGTTCCTGTCCATCCGCCAGCCAAGGTGTCTGCCGGAAGCTCGGCCAGAAGGCTGTCAACGGCGGCCAGTGTGCGTGGAGCGGTACTTGCAGCCATCATCATAGGCATGGCCGCACGCCTTGCGCGGGCATTCTTTATAGAGTCCATCACGCCGTATTTTGTCATGTCGAGCGTCCAGCCGTGCCCTTCTTTTACGGCGCGGTCAAGATGTTTGGCGGCCTTGGTATAGTCTGGCGAACCGCCGTAGCCGTTCATGTAGTAGCCTCCCAGCAGGAAGTCGCAGCTCTGGTTGCCGCGCTCCGAGCCGCGCAGCAGGTACTTCTCGGCCAAGGCATAGTCCTGTTTCACGCCGAGACCCTTGTACAGCATGTAGCCCGCACCGTACCATCCGCGGCCGCTGCCCTTCTTTGCGGCCATGTTATACCAGTAGAACGCCTTTTCGTAATTCTGTTTGAAGCCTAACGCCTGCTGGTACATCTGCGCCAGGAGGCACATCGCCTTCGCGTCGCCGCACTCCGCCGCGCGCTTCAGCAGACGGCCTGCGTAGCGGCGGTTGCACTCCACGCCCTGCCCGTACAGGTACATGCGGCCAAGCTCGCGCATTCCGTCAATGTTGCCCTGGCGTGCCAGGTGCATGTATATTTTAGCCGCGTTCTTAAGGCTTACGTCGGCGTTTATGCCGTTTTTGTAGCGGTAAGCCCATCTAAGTTGCGTCTTTGTGTCGATAGTGTCGAGCGAAACCGACCTTTGCGCCATGGCTGGAGCGACGGCGGCGAGCGTCATTATAAATAGTAATATTTTTTTCATTGTCGTGTGTCTTTCGTTCATCAGTATGTCGTCACCACTTGATTTTGCCGTTTTGCAGCCGTCCCTGCACCTTCATCTTCTCGATGATGTTGCTCTGTTTCATAGCCTTTGGCTGTGTGTCTTTCAACCGGCGGATGTTGTCTTTTTGCTTTGCAACGTCGTATTTGTCGCGCATGTAGACCAGCTTTTCCCTCATCAGGTAGTTGAAAATGTCCTTCTTGACGCTTTTCAGCTCGCTTTCCGTATATTCTCCGCCCTCGCGCAGCAGGCTGAGGTTGTACTCCGTCTTCGCCTCCACGTCAGGAATTGAGGTTACTTGGATGTAACTGTTGCGCTGTTCGGTTGTCAGTGCGCCCATCATGGCTTTGTAGAAGGTCTTGTTGGCGGCATATTTCATGCGCGAAGCCTTGACCGGGTCCTGCTCCACATACAGCGCGGAGTCCACCGTAAGGTTGTAGGCGTCGTAGGCTTTGCGGATGGTCGCCTCCTGCTCAGGGCTTAGTTTTACGATTTTGCTGATTTCGATTATTTTGCGGTCGGAGCGTTGTCCTGCTGTGTTTTGCGCCGATGCCGACGCGCACAGCATCAGCGATGCTGCGAAAATTACGTGTTTAAGCATTGTTAGGTTTGGTTTTAGTTATTAGTTTGTATGGTATGCCGCCAAGCGGCATTCATGGTATTATGTCTTAAATGTGGTACGGTCAGCCGATACGGCCGTACCAACCGCCGTCGCCACACTCTATTTCGAGCGTGTAAGGCGCATCTTCCTGCCCGTCGGCAAGCTGTATTTCAACTCCTGATTTTGTGATGTCAGTGTACTCGTCGGCCACAGTATTGCCCCATGCGTCGGTTACTTTAATGTGCGCACCGTACATCATTACTGGCGATGTTACCGTCAAGCAGCCCGTGTCGGTGTCGTACATTGCGGAGGGGGAGACTTGCAGGGAGCGTCCTCTGTTGGTTGTTTTGGTTACATTGTCATCAATTTCAGGTCTGCATTGTAGCCTTATATAGAACACATCGGCTAAGCAAACGTTGAATGTCATGGCCGCAGCCAAAAATAAAAGTAAATTCCGTTTCATATCCGTTTGTTTTGATTTCGACGGCAAAATTATAATGAACGGATATGAAACGGCAGATTTTCAGTTGACAAAACAGTTGACAAATGGTTTTGCCGGTTTACAAAACGGTTGACATCCGGGCGTAAGTGCCTTACTGTGAGCGTATAAACTCGTCCCACTTTTCGGGTGTCTCTCCCTTGCCGAAGGCTTTGGCGTACAGGCGTTTGCGCATTACCGATATTGCGCTTTTTGTCTTTATTGTCAGCGTGGCGATGTCTTTCGGGGCTACGCCGACTTTCAGCAGCAGGCACACGCGATACTCCGTATCGCTTATGCGGCACAGTCCGTACAGGCGTTCCTTGAACTCCGGGTAGTGCGCGTTCACCTCTTCGTCCAAGCTTTGCCAGTCTTCCGCCGTGAGCTTTTTGTCGAAATCGCTTGTCGTGTTGTCGTTAAGCAGAGCGAAGAGCTTGGCGCAGATGCCTGAACTTTCCAGCCCGGCGGCGGCCAGTTTCCTGTTTTCCGCCCTCATTACGGCCATCTTGTTTAGGTTGTTCAGCTGCTCTTCCTTGGCTTTGAGGGTGGCGTTGAGGCTCTCGTTTTGGGTTGCCGACACGGCAAGTTGCTGCTTCAGCTCGTTTATTTTCTTGTTGTTGTCGGTTATGAATTTGCTGCTTTGTTCGTAAAGCGAGTTGAGGTAGCGCTTCTCGTTCTCGTATTTCACGCGCTCGGCAATCCTCTTTTTCTTTGAATACTGTATAAGGGCGAACACGGCAAGCATAGCAGCTATGGCAAGTATTACCGTTACTGCAATGATGTATTTGCTTTTTGTAATCTCGCTTTTCAGCCTGTCGTTCTCCTCTTCCCTTATGTTGTAGTTGTAGACTGCATCTATTCTTGCTACCGTTTCAGTCTGTGTTATAGTCTGGATGGAGTCTGCATATCGGTCATATTCATCAAGGAAGAAGGCGGCTTTTGCCATGTCTTTATGCTCAAGGTAATAGTGGCCGAGCCGCTTGCTTGCCCAGTGTTTTGCGTAAATGTCATTTAGTGCGTACAGCTTTTTGTACAAGATTGTTGCGGTATCTTCTTTTCCAACCTTGTTGTATATGTCCGCTGCGATGGCGTAGACGGGTCGTGCGCCGATGCTGTCAACAAAGGTCAATGCCTGCCTTATGTGTTCCAAGGCTATATCATATTGCTTGGCTTTGTAATAATGGTTGGCAATTTGGGCTGTCATTTCGGCTTCATATTGTTTGTTGCCTGCTTCGCGTGACAGACGTAGAGCCTGGTTGAAGTATTGCAATGCTTGCTTCTTGCTACCGCTTCGCTGCAAACACTGTGCAATTCCGCAAAGGGCGTCGGCCTGCCCCAGCTTGCTTCCCTCCCTTTTATGATGTTCGTAAGAATGGTGAAAGGCTTTGATGCCTTTTTCATACAGCCCTTGGTATAGGAATAGGCTCCCCATCTGCGACAGCACTTTGTTGTATAACGCGTTGGTGCTGTCGGTCAGTGCTACGGCTTTTTGGAAGTATTGCAGGGCGAGGTTGCCCTCATCCATGTCGGCGTACACGCGGCCTGCGTAGTAATATACCTGCGGCAGGAGCGTCTTGTCGCCGTCTGTCTCGTAAGTAGTCGATGAGGCGCAGCATCACCGTGTCCGTCTTGTGCTCGATGAAAGCCTTGTCTTCGGCCTTCACGCGTACCAGCGAGTACAGGCTCCATTCGGCCTCCGTAGCTCCGGCCATGCGCGGCTTCAGGCTGTCGAGCAGCGTCAGGGCGCGCGGCGCGTTGTCGGTGGCTATGCTGTCTATGGCGGCTATCTGCGCTTCGCGGTGCTGTCCGCCGCCGCAGGCGCAGAGGCATGTCGCGACGAGGGCGGCGAGGGTAATGGTTATCAAGGTAGTCTGTTTCACAGGTGCAAATATAACGGTTGTTTTCCGAAATACGGCAAAACGGGCGGTAAAAGATGGCCTTTTGCCGCCTGAAAGGCCGTCTTTTGTAATGCAAAACACGGCTTTTGAAAGGCGTTTGTAACCGATTGAGCATCAATGGGTTATTGGCGCGCTTAAAATTGTTCGCCGATTGCTTCCGCAAAGGTGTCGGCGTGGTCATAATTATGCCGTTTAACTATATTTATATTGTACTTTTGCCGAGTGTCGGCGGAAATGGGTAATTTTGCATTATGCCGTATGTACGGCGGTAAAATGCTTGCGTTATGAGGATGAAGTACAGTCTATTGAGCGTTGCGGCGTGCCTTGCCCTTTTGCACGGGGCGGCAAGCGCGCAGGAGACGGGCGGACTGCTCGGCACGGACAGGCCGCGCTACGGGCTCGCTCCGGCGGTGATGAATGTGCCCAGCCCCGAGGCGTTGCGCGACTCGCTGGCGTTCGCGGCCAACGTGAAGAGCTTTGTGCCGCAGGCGGACAGGCTGCCACGGTGGCGCATGGCAGACAGCCTGGCAGTGCCTACGGCCGACTACCGCAGCCTCGGCAGCATCACTCCGGCGTCGGCCATGCCGCAGTTCGGGCACAATCCGTATGCTTTCGACTTCAACCGCGGCGGCGTGCTGACGCAGTGGCGAGGCGGAGCCGTGGTAGGCTCGTCGTTCCGCCAGACCATGCCCGCGCTCATGTCGCGCCAGAATGCGTCTGTAGGCGTAGTGCAGAACGTCGGCAACCTCACGCTGACAGGCTCGCTATCGGCCGACCGCTACCTGCTGTGGCGCGGCACGAGGACGCATTTCGGCGTCAGCGGAGCGGCCACTTACCGCTTCAGCGACCAGTGGTCGGCCACCGTATTCGGCCGTTACACCGACAACCGCTCGTTCTACACGATGGCCGCCTTCCCCTACATGGGCACCTCCGGGTACGGCGGCTTCGTAACGTTCATGGGCGAGACGGTCGGCATGGACCTCGGCGTGGAGCGTTATTACGACACGTTCGCGCGGCGTTGGGTAACGTCGCCCATCATAACTCCTAAAATCAAGTTCAGCGAAAAGTTTACTTTGGAATTGCCGGTAGGCCCGCTCGTCAAGGAATTGATTGACAACGCGGTGTTCAACCGCAAGGAGCGCAGCGGCCCCATAATAATGCCCGAAGGAATGCCGAGCGTGGGCAAGATTCCCTTCGGGACACCGGAAATGCCGAAGTAAGTGAAAAGGTAAAAGTGAAAAGTGAAAAATCCATTACCGTTGTTTATACATTTGGATTTTTCACTTTTCACTTTTACCTTTTCACTTTACGCTTACGGCGTAAACGGGTTGCTCCTTCACCTCGTCGAGCGGCGCCGTCTTGTACTTCGTTTTGCCGAAGTTAATATTGTTGAGGTCGAACATCCGGATTGCGCTGTTGTACATCGTGCGGTAGTATAGCTTGCGTCCGCTGATGTCGGTGGCCGACGTCCACTGCGTCGCGCTGGGTATGTCTACCGCCGTTTCGCCCTCGGCCGTCTCTATGCCGATGGGAATGTCGAAGTTGTTTAGTATTTGGAAGCACTGCCTTACGGTCTTGTCAGCCGTGGCGAGGACGGGCGCCGTGGTCTGATACAGTGCCGCGCGGACGAAGCGCGAGGGTGGGGTAACGTCGCCGGGAAGCCCTAAGAAGCCGCTGCCCGCGCCGAACGAGGCTGTCTGCACGCCGCCTCTGGCCTTCGGCTTGGCCGTTCCAGGATAGAGGTTCACGTAGTTGTTGAGGTTGGTCACCTGCCACTCGAAGCCCGGCGAGTTAGTCAGTACGCCTATGTTGTTCTCGTAGACGTTCACCTTTTTGTCTACAATCTCGATGACAACCTGGCGGCCTGACTGGTCGGCCACGCGCCAGTGGGCGGTCGATGCGCGAGGGTCTATTGCCACGACGTGCACCTGCCGCAGCCCTTCTATTGCCTCGTCAACGGTCTTGAAGCTGCCAAGCATCCACGAAACGAGCTGCAGGTCGGCTATGCTTTGCGCCTTCAGGCTTTCGTCGTAGTCCTCATACTGCCCGTAACCGGGGAAGTAGAACAGTCCGGCCGACAGCCCTTCCTCGTTCAGTCCTTCGGTTACAAACTCCTCTTGCTCCACCGACAGCCCCACGAAACCGTACTTGGCGGTGAACGTCATGCCGCCCTTCGTCCCTCCGGGGATGTATGACGACTGCGTGTAACCGCGCGGAACGATGGCGTAGCGGCTGTTCAGGTCACTGCCGCCCCATTCTATCGTGCGCGCCACGACGGTGCTGCCGTCCTGGCTTTTGAGTGTGATGCCCGTGCAAGCGTCGGCCTTGCCCGCAACGGCGAGCAACGCCACGGCCGCAAATGCGGCCAGAAATCTGGTTTTACACATGATTGTCAATGTTTTGATTGTTTATGTTACGCAGCCTTGATAATGACGGCTGACGGTGGCAAATGTATGCAATTAAATTGACAATCAAAACATTTTGACAGGAATTTTGCGCTTTGTCTGGAAATAATCAACCGTCACCTCATCTTCTCGAGGGCGGCTTTGCGCATTTTCTTGAGCAGGTCCGAGGCGAAGATGAAGTCGGTTAGCTTCTGGTTGTCGCTGCCCATCACCTGCGAGCTTACGCCTTCCCACTCCTTGCGTCCTTCGTGTATGAAGATTATGTTCTCGCCAATGCCCATCACGGAGTTCATGTCGTGGGTGTTGATGATGGTCGTTATGCCGAACTCGTGGGTGATGCTGTGCAGCAGTTGGTCGATTACCAGTGATGTCTTCGGGTCGAGTCCTGAGTTCGGTTCGTCGCAGAAAAGGTACTTGGGGTTCAGCGATATGGCCCTGGCTATTGCCACGCGCTTCTGCATTCCGCCCGAAAGCTCGCCCGGATATTTGTGGTCCGTGCCTGTAAGGTTTACTCGGTCGAGGCACGTCCTGGCGCGGTTGATGCGCTCGCGGAGCGTCATCGACGAGAACATGTCAAGCGGAAACATGACGTTTTCGAGCACGGTCATCGAGTCGAACAGCGCCGCGCTCTGGAAAATCATGCCCATCTCGCGGCGCAGTGCGGCCTTTTCCTTCTTGTCCATGGCCACGAAGTTGCGTCCGTCATACAGCACTTCGCCGCTCGTTGGGTCAAGAAGCCCTACGAGGTTCTTTATGAGTACGGTCTTGCCCGAGCCGCTCTGGCCTATTATGAGGTTGGTCTTTCCGCTGTCGAATACGGCGCTTATGTCATTGAGCACTTTCTTTTCGCCGAACGACTTGTAAAGGTTCTTTATTTCAATCATGGTTTGTCAGTTGACAAGTTACAAGCAGACGAGTTGACAAGGAGATTTGCCTGTCTGCTTGGCAATTGTAATTCTTGTTTTCAAAGGTCAAGCAAATCTCCTTGTTTGCTCGTCCCTTGTGTCTTGTCTGCTGTCAAGACAGGATTTGTGTTAGGAACACATCCGAGAAAAGTATGAGCACGCTGCTCGTCACCACGGCGTTGGTGCTGGCCTTGCCCACGTTTACCGAGCCGCCCTCTACGGTGTAGCCGTAGTATGACGGCACGCTGGTTATGATGAAGGCGAAGAACAGGCTCTTGATGATGCTCATGTACATGAACCACGGGTTGAAGTCGTGCTGCAGGCCGATGGTAAGGTCTTCGGCGCTGATTACGTGCCCGATGTACGACGTGGCGTAAGCTCCGATGATGCCCGATGCCGTGCTGAAGATGACGAGGAACGGCATCAGCGTTATCATGCCGAGTATTTTGGGCATTATGAGGAAGTTGGCCGAGTTGACGCCCATTATTTCCAATGCGTCTATTTGCTGCGTCACGCGCATCGTCCCTATTTCTGACGCGATGTTCGAGCCTACCTTTCCGGCAAGGATGAGGCACATGATGGACGACGAGAACTCAAGCAACATGATTTCCCTCGTGACATATCCCGTGACGAAGCGCGGCATCCAGGGGCTCTGTATGTTGAGTTTGATTTGAATGCAGATTACCGCTCCGATGAAGAACGATATCAGAAGCACGATGCCTATGGAGTTGACGCCGAGGGCTGACATCTCCTTCACATACTGCTTCAGGAACATCCTGAACCTGTCAGGCCGACCGAAGGCGCGCCCCATGAGCATCAGGTAGCGGCCGAAAGACGTGAGGTGTTTTTGCAGAAGCATGTTTCTTGTTTTTAGTGACAAGTAGACAAGTTGCAAGCAGACAAGCACACGTGCCTATGGATTGTACTGACAGCGAGCTTGGGCGTCGGCTGTGCAAATCTCCTTGTTTGCAGGTAACTTGTCAACTTGTCTGCTGGAAAACTTGTTTTCCTTGTTGCAAAAGTAACCAAAATAACTATAAAAACTACAACGCGAGGACGAGTTTTTGACTTTATAAACTATTATTAGGCACAATTTTACTACTTTTGCCGAAAAATACGACATCTATGGACGAAACGAACAACAGCATGGAGGCGCGCCTTGAGGGCGGAATGATGCTGCGCACGGAGGGCCTTATAAAGCGGTATGGCAAGCGCACGGTGGTCAACGACGTGTCAATCAACGTGCGCCAAGGCGAAATCGTGGGTCTGCTCGGCCCCAACGGAGCCGGCAAGACCACCTCTTTCTATATGACTACGGGTCTTATCATACCTAACGCAGGCCACATATACCTTGACGACAAGGACATAACGAGCTTCCCCGTGTACAAGCGCGCACGCGCCGGAATAGGCTACCTGCCGCAGGAGGCGAGCGTCTTCCGCAAGCTGAGTGTGGAGGACAACATACTCGCTGTGCTCGAGATGACCGACCTTACGCGCAAGCAACAGATGGAGAAACTGGAGAGCCTGATAAAGGAATTCCGCCTGGAGAAGGTGCGCAAGAACATCGGCGACCGCCTCTCGGGCGGCGAACGCAGGCGCACGGAGATTGCCCGCTGCCTGGCTATCGACCCCAAGTTCATCATGCTCGACGAGCCTTTTGCTGGCGTTGACCCAATCGCCGTGGAGGACATACAGCACATAGTGTGGCGGCTGAAGTACCGCAACATCGGCATACTCATCACCGACCACAACGTTGAGGACACCCTCTGCATCACCGACCGCGCCTATCTGCTCTTCGAGGGGCGCATCCTCTTCCAAGGCTCGCCCGAGGAACTGGCCGAGAACAAGGTGGTGCGCGAGAAGTATCTTACCAACAGCTTCGTGCTGCGCCAGAAGGACTTTCAGCGCATCGACGAGGAAAAGCGCGCCAAGGAAGCCGCCGAGGCTGCGGACGCAGGCTGACGCTTGCCATACAGGCGATAATCATACGTTTTGCAAAAGACGGCCTTTCACATTCCGAAAGGCCGTCTTTCGTCGTGTAAAAGGCCGTCTTTCAGCTTGTGAAAGACGGCCTTTTGCAAAACAGACTGCCACAGGCGTTACGGCTGGTGACGGGCGGTGTCCGCGCATATGCTTGCCTACCGTGTACCGCTACGCCTTTTAATGGCATAAAACGCGGCTACGCTCAACGCCGTAAGGCACTCCGCCACGGGCATTGCCAGCCATATGCCGTGTGTCCCCAGCAGCCCCGGCACAATGAGGAAGCTGGGCACGAGCAGCACGAAGCCGCGCATCACGGCGAACGTAAGGGCCGTCCTGATGCGCTCGACGCTCTGGAAATAGCCTATGGCCGTAAGGTTGAAGATGAAGAAAACGAAGCCTGCGGCGAAGTAGGGGAAGCCGTCAACAGCTATGCGCGCCGCCCCGTTGTCGAGGCTTACGAACAGGCCTACGAGCCAGCCGGGCAGCCCCGTGAAAGCCGCCACGACCACAAGGCCGCACACGGCGGCCGTAATGAGGGCGGTGCGCTCGGCCTGCCTCACGCGCGCCGACGCCCCGAGGCCGAAGTTGTAGCTGATTATTGGCTGGGCCGACTGTGCTATGGCGTTGCCCACCATGAAGATGAAGGGCGTGTAGTAGCACGCTATGCCGAACGCCCCGACGCCGTCGTCGCCCAGGTAACGCATGAACACGAAGTTGCCCATCAGTATGAGCCCGGCCAAGGTGGCCTCGCCCAGCAGCGCCGACGAGCCTATGCGGCACTGGTAGCCTATGTTTCTCGCCGTAAGCCTCATGCTCGTGCGGCTCGCCTTCAGCGGCGCCAGGCGCAGTGTCTTGGCGTGGCGCAGGATGTAGACTACGGCTATCAGGCAGCCCGAGGTGGTGGCTATCGACGTGGCGAAGGCCGCCCCCATGATGCCCCATCCCAGCGGAAACATGAACAGCCAGTCGAGCACCACGTTGAGGGCCGCCGCCGTGAGGCTGCTCGCCATGGCTACCTTGGGCGCGCCGTCGAGCCTGATTACGAACAGCGCCACGGCCTCCCACACCATGAACACCCACGACGGCACGTTCCACACGATGTAGTCGCGCACCAGCGGCAGCAGGTGCTCAGACGAGCCGAGTAGCCTCGCGGCCTCGTCGGTGAAGCCCAGCAGCAGCGCGACGGGCACCGCCGCGGCCGCCGTAGCGAAGAGGAACGCCTGCGTGACGTTGAGCCTGGCCGCCTTGGTCTTGCCGCGCGACAGGTGGATTGACGCCACTACGGAGCACCCCGTGCCCGTCATCAGTCCCAGGCCGGTGAGCAGCATCAGCGGTGGGCAGATGATGTTGACCGCCGCTATGCCGTCGCTGCCTACGCTGTGGCCTATGAATATGCCGTCGATGGCGGTCATGGCCGACATGCCCAGCATGCCCAGAAGCGTCGGGAAAAACAGTCTCTTGAACAGTGTTGACACCTTTTCCGTGCCGAAGTCAATCGCGTCTCTTTCCATTTGCTGTCTTTTTTATTTTACCTTTTTACCCTTTTACCTTTTCACCTTTCACAAATAACGCGCAATGCCGGACAAGATGGCTGGTTCCCCCATGTCATCTTATCCGGCATTACGCCCTCCGATGATGAGTACAAAACTCTCTTCGCAAGTATGGCGCGGCGTTTCCACACAGTGCCTTTCAGCCCCGGCGGCCGCCGTTCACGGGTGCAAAGGTAGTCATTAAGCGCGTGCCTTGCAAGTTTGCCGCGATGTTTTTGCGCGCTGTTTCACGCCCTTTCCCGTAACGCATTGTTGTCGCCTGCGTAACGCCTTGATATTCAATGCGTTGTAAAAGGCCGTCTTTTGCGAGCCAAAAGACGGCCTTTTAGACGGTAAAACGTGGCCTTTTGCATAGCGAAAGACGGCCTTTCGCGGTTCATCTGCAAATCTGTTGGAGGTACGTGTACGTCAACTCCCGCCCCCTTCGGGGACGGAACGTTTGCTGTGGAAGCCGACATGGAGGTTTAATTTTTCATTGTTAATTGTCAATTTCCCACAGCGGACATACGTCTTCGACGCCATGCTGCGCTTTGTTGCCATCCAACAGGTTTGCGGATGAACCGTCAACGGCATCGCCGCCGCCTGTGAGCCGTTGCGTGAAATAATGCGGCGCGGCCTTCGCCTTGTGCCGGGTTTTTATTAATTTTGCGGCGTGGCGGCGGTTTGTTTGTGGCAGGCCGCCGCGCGGAAAGGTAGCATTATGAGGGCTGTTGGCGTATATATGTTGCTTGCTGTGGTGTTGACCGTGCTTGCGTCGTGCCGTGACGACGGCAGGGCGGAGGGCGTATTGCGCCTTGCCGACAGCCTCGTAGAGGAGCGGGCGGACAGCTCGCTGGCCATGCTTCGCCGCGACTCCGCGTTGTTTTCGCGTGCAGGCAGGGCCGTGCGCATGGCTTACACGCTGACGAAGACGGAGGCGGAGGACAAGCTTTATATAAGCCATACGTCAGACTCGGCCATGCTTCCCGTTACAAAATACTTTTCCGCGCATGGCTCTCCGCTGCAACGTGTCCGCGCGTGGTACATCCTCGGTCGCGTGTATTGCGACCTTCGGCTGTACGGCCACGCCCTTTCGGCCTTCGACAAAGCCCTCGCCGTAGATGACGGCGGCGCCCCGCCGGTCTGCCGCTACAAGGCCCGTGCTGCCACGTGGGCAGGCTTCGTCTATGAGGAACGGGGGCTGCACCGGGATGCCTTGCAATACAACAAGCTCTCATACAAGTATGCGAAGAAGGCCGACGTGCCGTCGGTCGAGGTGTATTCGCTGCGCGACATAGGCCGTTCTTACAGCTATTTGAAGCGTAACGGTGTCGCCATACCTTATTATAAATGTGCCGCAGCAAAGGCGAAAGCCATGAATGACGGTTGTCTTTACAACATGGTGATGGAAGAACTGGCGGTTGTTTATATTGAAGAAGGAATGCTTGAAGATGCGCGCCTTGCTCTGTCTACGCCATTTCTGGGCAAGGTCGATATGGATATTGCCGCACATTATTTCACATGGGCTGATTATTATAAAAGCGTAGGCAAGCTTGACTCTGCGATAGCCTATAACAAACGTGGCATGGTTTACGGCAGCGAGACTGTAAACAGGGACGTTTCCTTGGATATGGCGAGGCTGTATCTTAAAGGCGGCAAGCGTGATGAGGCTCTGAAGTATTATGAAATGTATTTCTCATACGCTGACTCTTTGAAGGACGAAAGCGTCACGGAAAACGCCGACTTGCTGGCGCACGTAGAGCGTATGCTCGACGTAGAGCGTGAAAATGCTGCCTTGGCAGGGGCTAAGATGCGGCTGACATTACTATTGTCGGTCATCATCCTTATTGTAATGTCCGCCACTTTTATGCTTGTAAGGTATTATGCGAACGTAAGGAAACGCCTGCGCGAGCAGCAGGAACGCGTCAAGGCGTATCTGCGTGAGCGGCAGGAGCGCGAGCAGGCGAGTGTGAAGCGCAACGAGGAACGCATCGCACGGTTGCAGATGGAGCTGTCATCGTCGAAGGCGGAGCTTACCGAACTGCAACGCTCTTTGAAGCGCAACGAAGCCGAGATGCTGGCAAGGAGCAATGAGCAGATGGTTTCGGAGCTGAAGCAGCGCGAACTGTTGGAGGCCGACTTTGCCGGCAGTGGCGTGTATAAACTGTTCCATGACCCTACGGCCAGTCCGTCCATGGCCGACTATCACAGGCTTGTTAACGCATTGAATAAGGCGTATGACGGCTTCACCACGCGTCTGAAAGGGTTTTACCCGGCCATCAGCGAGCAGGAAATGTGGTTCTGCTGCATGACGAAAGCCGGGTTGTCGTCGAAGGAGACGTGCAACATCTCGGCCTATTCGTTCAGTGCATTGAGCATGGCAAAGTCTCGCTTATACGCCAAAATGTTCAATAAAAAAGGTTCGGCGAGGGAGCTTGACGCATTCGTCAAGACCTTTTAGTCCTCGCGTAACCCGTTGATAATCATTTGTTTGCAATGTTGTGAAGTAATGTGAAGTGAAAATCCATTGCTCGCTTATTTTATTTTTATATTTTTACGGCGGATTTAAGAACAATTTAAAAGCATTTTGCAATGAAAAGAATTATATTAATGTTATTCGTGTCGGTGTTTGGGCTGACTGCCGTGAATGCGGCAACGTTTCTTCCTGATTGCTTTGATTGGAAGCAGATTGTTTGCGACATGGTGCCTAAAGGTACAAAAACCAAAGGCCGTTCCGCCGTGTACGTTCCCGAGTTGTACCAGTCGGAGCTGTACATTTCGGTACAATCTGAATACGCGGATTATGCCAATGTGTATATAACCATAACCGACAAGCATGGCGAAACGTTAAAAGAAGACATTATACAGGTGACCGCAGGCGGTGAGAACCTTTACTATATAGGCGACCTTGAAAGCGGAATTTATGAAGTAGAAGTGGAATTTGACGATTGTATAATGGTCGGGTATTTTAGTTTTTAACGGCGTACAGCCGATAATGTTTAACAAATAAAATCTTAAGGTTATGAACAGAACATTTTTACATGCGCTTTCATGTGCATATTCGGAGCGTTGAGTGTTTCTGCACAAGGTGTCAATGGAAGTACAGTGACAGAAAGATATTATGGAGAAAAAGCCCGTGATAGTAAAAAAATCCCTGTAAAGGTGAAACATTAGATGTTTGTTATGAAAAAATAACAGAGTTTAAATTGTTGGACAAGTTTGCTATTAATTTCTTCGGCATGTCAGCGCAGACGGCGGCTAAAACCATTGTGCAATATCCTGACGGTGAGGTTATTGACGAGTATGAGGAAGTCTACGACGGGGATTTGAATACCGTTAAGCAACAGTTTGTTCAAGAAGCTTTGATTAATGGTGGTGAAGTGACAGTTGAATGATTTTTTGATACATGAACATGAAACGGTTGTTGATATTCTTGATTACCGTAGTTTCTTTCACTCTTTCGTGGGGGCAGGAGACCGACCCCACGAAAGAGTTGGAAAATTCGGCGTTACAGATACGGCAAAAGCCCGGTACTGATAGGTTGCTGTCAAACTGGTTGGCCGAGGCCGGAGTGGTTGAAGATACGATATACGCGTATATTTTCACCCCAGCTTCATGCCCGAGGTGTGAAAGTGGAATACACGCTTATATGGAGGAGTTTAAGAAGAAGGGCAAGAAATTTATGCTCATAACGGTGATGCGTGACAAGAAAGCGGCGATGTCTTACAACAAAGGGAAAGGATACGCGGCCGATTATTATATCTACGACACGACAAACCAATATAAAAACATTTTCAGTTTTAATAATATTGCATTGAATAGCCCGGATTTGCTGAAGATAACGAGAAGCGGACGGCTGATAACGGGCTATGACGCCAACTTCATATCCCCTGCAATTTTCGCCCGGTTGTATGAACGTGCTAAGCCAATGGAATATAAAGATTTTGGCGGCAATACCGAAAATGACGTGCCAGGCTGGCTGTATCCTGTATCCAAGCAGAACGCTGAGAGCTTAATGTCATGGCAAGATTACAAACTTTGTATACCGAAGGAAGCCCCGCTGGGGCAGATTTTTCGCAACCCTTATTTCAAGGATGATATGTTTTTCTATCCCGACGAACTGCTTGGTGGAGTGCCGGTGTACAAGCGCAAGGTTGGCACCGATGAGTTTGGTTTCTGTAAACTGTTGATGCCTGCCGATGGAGAGAAAGACAGATTTGTCAATATACCTGACTATTTGTATCAGATGAAAAAGGCTAACGGCAGCATACATTACATAATTTGCAATGTATGGACGCTCGATAGTACGCATATAGGCATGTCTTATTCGCTGCCAAGGATGTTTATGCAAGATTCCACCACTCTCGCTTATTATAATAAGGCGTGCATTCTCTCGCGCAGAATTGACGGTTTCGCCGAGGATTCTTGTACTGTATTTGATTTTCAGCCATATTATGACAAATATATGTTTCAGCATTTTCAGTTCAGCTCAACGGGCGACAAAATCATCATAGGGCTATGGAAGAAAACGTGGCCGATAGAGGTTGAGACCGAAGAATACAAGGGACTGGTAGGTATAGACCCGTTCATGAACGGGTTTTATGCCACCGACAATCCTATTATGGCGGCTTTTGACAGGCGCACGGGCAAGCTTGTGCAGACATTCGGACATTTGGATGATATTGCAAAGAATACCTTAACGGGGTATTATTATACAGAGGCGTTGTCGGTGGTTGGCGGTAGCGAGCTTGCTTACACAGACTCTTATTCTGGTAAGGTTTATGTGGCCGACACGTCCGATTTGTCAAGGGAAAAGGCTTGTTATGAGATATTTAGCATAGACAGAAAACTATTGCCTCCGCTTGATACGGCAAAGTTTTATTCATACGATGCCCCGAAAGTTTACCGCAACGTATTCTGTCGTAAGGTTTCTGACATCAGGATTACCTCGGATAAGTTATATTGTGTCATTGCATATGGCGACCAATCAGACCCGGAAGACCCACGCACGAACTATACGTATATGGTATTTGACCGTAAGACTGGCAAGAAGAAGGAATACCTTTATCCAAAGGAAGTTGATGGATATACAATTTTTACTCGCGGACTGTGCGAGGATGGTGATACAGTCCTGCCGTTTATGGTGTTGAAGAATGGCGATGGTGTGGGGGTATTGAGGGTGTATTCGTTGGAATAACGAAAATACGAAACCATGTTTGTAAAGGTGCTTCGGGCTATGTATAGAAACAGTCTGAGGCACTTTTCGTGGGCGCCTGCGTAATACCTTGATACTCAATGCGTTGCAAAAAGGCCGTCTTTTGGCTCGCAAAAGACGGCCTTTTATACGGTAAAACGTGGCCTTTTGCATTGCGAAAGACGGCCTTTCGCTAAATCGTTAGCCGCCTGCGGCGTTAAAAAAACTAATTTTCGGCATTTTTCCTTATTATATTAGGTAATTACGGCGATATTCAGTAATTTTGCAGCTCGCATTTGATAATCATTAAAAATAACATAAAAAACGAAAGATGAAAATTTCATTTGAAAATCCTGACAAGGTGAACGGCCTCATAACATTGACCGTAGAAGAGGCTGACTATAAGGACAATGTCGAGAAGACACTGAAGAACTACCGCAAGAAGGCCAACGTGCCGGGCTTCCGCGTGGGCATGGTGCCTATGGGGATGATTAAGAAGCAGTATGGCACGGCCGTAAAGGTGGACGAAATCAACAAGCTCCTCGGCGAGGAAATCTATAAATATGTGAAGGACAACAACATCCAGATGCTCGGCGAGCCGCTGCCCCACGAGGCGCAGGAGCCGGTAGACCTGGAGGCGGATGCTCCCTACACGTTCCAGTTTGACATAGCTGTCGCTCCCGAGATGGACGCAACGCTGACCGCCAAGGACACCGTAGACCACTATACAATCACCGTTGACGACGACGTAATCAACCGCCAGGTTGACATGTTCGCGTCGCGCGCCGGACACTATGACAAGGTGGAGGACTATCAGGCAAACGACATGCTGAAGGGTGACCTGCGCGAGCTTGACGAGAACGGAAACACCAAGGAGGGCGGCATTACCGTTGAGGGCGCAGTGCTTATGCCCGACTATATCAAGGCTGACGACCAGAAGAAGCTCTTTGAGGGCTGCAAGCTGGGCGACATCATCACCTTCAACCCGAAGAAGGCTTACCCCGAGAGCGACGTGGAAGTGGCTTCGCTGCTCAAGATGAAGAAGGAAGAGGTGGCCGACTTGACGGCTGACTTCAGCTATCAGGTTACCGAAATATCGCGCTACGTCAAGGCCGAGGTAAACCAGGAGCTGTTCGACCAGGTGTTCGGCAAGGACGCCGTGAAGGACGAAGCCGACTTCCGCGCGAAGATTGCGGAGGGCTTGAAGAAGCAGTTTGAGATTGACACTGACTTCAAGTTCATACAGGACGTGCGCAAGTACATGGAGAACAAGGTTGGCGCGCTGACTTATCCCGACGCCCTTTTGAAGCGCGTAATGCTCAACAACAATAAGGACAAGGGCCAGGAGTACGTTGACAAGAACTACGAGCAGAGCATCAAGGAGCTTACATGGCACCTCGTAAAGGAGCAGCTCGTCAAGGCCAACGGCATAAAGATTGAGGACGCCGACATCAAGGAGACGGCCAAGGAGGCCGCACGCGCCCAGTTCGCACAGTACGGCATGAACAACATACCCGAGGAGTACATCGACAACTACGCCACGGACATGCTCAAGAAGCGCGAGTACATCGACTCTTTCGTTGACCGCAGCATAGACCGCAAGCTCACGGCGGCGTTGAAGAAGGTGGTGAAACTCAACGAGAAGACCGCCACTCTGGACGAGTTCAACAAGCTGATGCAGGGCGAATAAGTGTTTTTTTGCAAAAAAACTTCCGCGAAATAGAGGAGGTTTCCGACTTTTTTATTAACTTTGTTCCGCACGAACAAGCGAAAAGGGTCGGCAACCTCCTCTTCGCATGTAATATAAATAGGTGGGAAATGCAATTTTCGTAAAGGCTTCAGCCGTGGCGGCACGGCGCGGCCTGTGTGGCGGAATGCCGTGGGGCGATTATTCATTTTTCATTTTTAATTGTTAATTTAATACATAGATGAACGATTTTAGGAAATACGCCACCGGCCATCTCGGCATGAACGGCATGGTGCTCGACGACGTCATGAAGACGCAGATGCAGTATCTCAATCCCTATATACTTGAGGAACGCCAGCTCAACGTCACGCAGATGGACGTGTTCTCGCGCCTGATGATGGACCGCATCATCTTCCTCGGCACGCAAATCGACGACTACACGGCCAACACGTTGCAGGCGCAGCTGCTCTATCTCGACTCTACCGACCCGGGCAAGGACATCTCCATATACATCAACAGCCCCGGAGGCAGCGTCACGGCGGGCCTCGGCATTTATGACACTATGCAGTTCATATCGAGCGACGTGGCTACAATCTGCACCGGCATGGCCGCTTCCATGGCCGCGGTGCTGCTCGTATCGGGTACGGAAGGCAAGCGCTCGGCGCTCACCCACAGCCGCGTGATGATACACCAGCCGCTCGGCGGAGTGCAGGGACAGGCTTCAGACATCGAGATAGAGGCCAAGGAGATACTCAAGTTCAAGAAAGAGCTTTACACAATCATATCCGAACATTCGCACACGCCTTACGAGAAGGTGTACAAGGACTCCGACCGCAACTACTGGATGACCGCCGAGGAGGCCAAGGAATACGGTATGATAGACGCCGTTTTGGTAAGGAAGAAAGAAAACACGGTACAGGAGACGCAGGATGGCAAGCAGGAATAACGGCCGTGAGGCAAAAGTGTGCAGCTTCTGCGGGCGCAGCGAGAACGACGTGAAACTGCTTATAACCGGGCTTACCGGCTACATCTGTGAGGACTGCGCCGTGCAGGCTTACGAGATAGTTAAGTCGACCGGCATTCTTGACAGCAAGCAGAAGACGCAGGGAAAGAAGTTCCAGCCTAAGCGTGTGCCAAAGCCGCAGGAGATAAAGGCTTATCTTGACCAGTACGTAATAGGGCAGGACGAAGCGAAACGCTGCCTTGCCGTAGCTGTATACAACCATTACAAGCGCCTTCAGCAGCCTGCCGACGACAACGGGGTGGAGATAGAAAAGAGCAATATCATAATGGTGGGCAGCACCGGAACGGGCAAGACCCTCATGGCGCGCACCATAGCAAGGCTGCTCGACGTGCCCTTCACCATCGTCGATGCGACCGTGTTCACCGAGGCGGGATACGTGGGCGAGGACGTGGAAAGCATCCTGAGCCGCCTGCTCCAAGTGGCCGACTACGACGTTGAGGCCGCACAGCGCGGCATCGTCTTCATCGACGAAATCGACAAAATCGCGCGCAAGAGCGACAATCCGTCAATCACGCGCGACGTGAGCGGAGAAGGCGTACAGCAGGGTTTGCTAAAACTCTTGGAGGGAACGATGGTCAACGTGCCCCCACAGGGCGGCCGCAAGCACCCCGACCAAGAGTATATCCATGTTGACACGAAGAACATCCTGTTCATCTGCGGCGGCGCGTTCGACGGCATCGAGCGTAAAATCGCCCAGAGGATGAACACCCATGTGGTGGGATATACGTCTGTGCAGAATGTACGGAACATTGACAAGAACGACCTGATGAAGTACATCCTGCCGCAAGACCTCAAGTCATTCGGCCTCATACCTGAAATCATCGGCCGCCTGCCTGTGCTCACATATCTCAATCCTTTGGACAGGAATGCGCTGCGTTCCATCCTCGTTGAGCCTAAGAACTCAATCGTGAAGCAGTATAAGAAGCTGTTTGAGATGGACGGTATAAAGCTAACCTTTACCGACGAGGCGCTCGACTTCATCGTAGACAAGGCCATGGAATACAAGCTCGGGGCGCGCGGACTGCGCTCAATTGTCGAGAGTGTAATCATGGACGCGATGTTCGAGATACCGTCAAAGAAGGTGGATGCCTTCGAGGTTGACCTCGATTATGCACGGCGCCAGCTGGAGAAGGCTCATTTCCACAAGCTCGAAAGCGCTTGAGCGGCTGTGCTTCTGACAACCAACGTTTAACAAGTTACTCTGTTTGTCGTATGGACAATGACGTGAATCTGATAGAAAAACTGAAGCAGTATTTCGGCTTCGACAAGTTCAAGGGCAACCAGGAGGCTATCATACGCAACCTCTTGGCTGGCAAGGATACGTTTGTTCTGATGCCCACAGGCGGCGGCAAGTCGCTTTGTTACCAGTTGCCTTCGCTTATCATGGACGGCACGGCGATAGTCATATCGCCGCTTATAGCCCTGATGAAAAACCAGGTAGACGTCATCAACGGCATGACCGAGGCCGACGGTGTGGCGCATTATTTGAACTCGTCGCTCAACAAGTCGGCCATCGACCGTGTCAAGGCAGACATCCTTGAAGGCAAGACCAAGCTGTTATATGTTGCCCCTGAATCGCTTACAAAGGAAGACAACGTTGACTTCCTGCGTGGAGTGAAGATATCGTTTTACGCCGTTGACGAGGCGCATTGCATCTCGGAATGGGGGCATGACTTCCGTCCGGAGTACCGGCGGATACGCCCGATAATCAACGAAATAGGCAATGCGCCGGTCATTGCGCTTACGGCCACGGCTACGGACAAGGTGCGTACCGACATAAAGAAGAGTCTCGGAATACTTGACGCGACTGAATATAAAAGCTCGTTCAACCGTCCCAACCTTTATTATGAGGTGCGCCACAAGACCAAGGACATAGACAAGCAGATAGTGAAGTTCATCAAGCAGAACGCCGGAAAGAGCGGAATAATATACTGCCTGTCGCGCAAGAAGGTTGAGGAGCTGGCTGCCGTGCTGCGCGCCAACGACATCAAGGCCGCCGCCTACCATGCGGGGCTCGACTCGGGGACGCGTTCCGCCACGCAGGACGACTTCCTCATGGAGCGCATCGACGTAATTGTGGCGACAATAGCGTTCGGCATGGGCATCGACAAACCCGACGTGCGCTTCGTCATCCACTACGACATACCGAAGAGCCTGGAGGGATATTACCAGGAGACAGGTCGTGCAGGGCGCGACGGAGGAGAAGGGAAGTGCATCGCCTTCTATTCTTACAAGGACCTGAAGAAGCTTGAGAAGTTTATGGAAGGCAAGCCTGTGGCCGAGCAGGACATAGGCCGCCAGCTGTTGCAGGAGACTGCTGCGTATGCCGAGTCGTCGGTGTGCCGCAGGAAGATGCTGCTGCATTACTTCGGCGAGGAGTACGGCAAGGACAACTGCGGCAACTGCGACAACTGCCTGCATCCCAAGACAAAGGTTGAGGGAAAGGACGCATTGATGGTTGTTTTGCAGGCGGTTACGGCCTTGAAAGAGGATTTCCGTACAGATTACGTCATTGATTTTGTCGAGGGAAAGGATACCAACGACATTGTGGCCCACAAGCATGACAAGCTTGAGGAGTTCGGTTCGGGCGAGGATATGGACGGGAAGCTGTGGAATCCCGTCATACGCCAGGCGCTCATTGCCGGATTCTTGAAGAAAGATGTCGAGAACTACGGAATACTCAAACTGACACCGGCCGGCAAGAAGTTCATGAAGAAGCCGGAGTCGTTCATGATTGTGCTTGACAACGAGTTCAGCGAAGACGAGGAGGAAGACGAGGGCGGAGGCGGCAGCTCTGCGCTCGACCCGACGCTTTACTCCATGTTGAAAGACCTCCGCAAGAAGACCAGCAAGAGCCTGCAACTGCCTCCGTATGTCATCTTCCAGGACGTTTCGCTCGAGCAGATGGCCACCGTCTACCCGATAACCCTTGACGACTTGCAGAACATACAGGGCGTAGGTGCCGGCAAGGCGCGCCGCTACGGCAAGGAGTTTGTCGCGCTAATCAAGAAGTATTGCGAGGAAAACGAGATAGAACGCCCGGAGGAACTGCGCGTAAGGACTGTAGCCAAGAAGTCCGTTTTGAAGGTGAAAATCATCCAGAGCATCGACCGCCAGGTGGCGCTTGACGATATTGCCGAGGCGCAGGGGCTTGACTTTGACGCCTTGCTCGACGAGGTCGAGGCCATTGTCTACAGCGGAACGAAGCTCAACATCGACTATTTCCTTGAGGAAGTGATGGACGACGACCATGTGGACGACATCTACGAATACTTCAAGGAGAGCGATACTGACGACCTCGAAACCGCCATGGACGAGCTTGGCGGCGACTACCCCGAGGAGGAAGTGAGGCTGGTGCGCATCAAGTTCATGTCCGATATGGGCAACTGACGGTGCTCCCTGTACGCGCGCGGCGGCAATGCGGCTTGCGGTTTCCAACTCCGTCCGCAGTCTTGGTGCGTGCGAAAAATCCAGTCCGTACATTTTCATTCAATTGATTTGTCACTACACCCTGCCTGAATTAAGGCGGGGTGTGTTCGTTAATATGCCTTGACATCCCATCCGTCCAGGCTGCGGATGAACCCGAAAGGCCACCTTTTACACGCTGAAAGGTGGCCTTTTGTCGTGTAAAACATGGCTTTTTGCAGGATGAAAAGCGGCATGTTGGCAAGTCGCTGATTGCCAGGCGGTTGCACATGTGTGGCAGACAGGCGTAATGCTACTGCTTTTTCGCATTGGCGGACGTGCTTGAAAGTCTGTCAAAACGGTATTGACACTTGTTGATTTTAAGTATTTTAACGTGTTTGGTTGACACTGATAATTTGCTTGTATGTAACGTGTATTTGTTTTAAAAAGATTTTTTCAGTATATTATAAGTAAATATGTGTAATTTTATTTGCATTTATAGTTTCATTTGTTTATATTTGCAGGGTGTTTAATTTAATAAAATTTGGCCATGAAACATCTTTTCATCTACATTCTGTGCGCCGTCATGTGTGTAGGCGCATACGCACAGACGACGAAAACTTCACCACCTCCAACTGGTGCTAAGTTTCAAACCCTGAAAGCTGTCAAGGCAAAGAAAAGCAGCAAGTATGGCAAGGCCGTGTCCCCGTTCGTGCAAAAGACGCTCGACAAGGCCGGGCGTAAGATTGCGGCTCAAGGCAAGTTCCTCCGCAATCGTGTGGGTAAGGCTATGCGCGTTGCCGCCAAGAAGGCTCCCACCGCGGCTACTGTGCCCGACGGCATGGCGCGTATCACGCTGAACGTTGAGGCCGACTGGGGCGACGGCTCCGGCTACCAGTTGCTGCTCGACGCTGACGCGAAGTTCTGCGCGACAACGATGCTTGAAGAAATCTATGGTGAAGTTGACTACGCTCTGCCTTCCGACGCGTCGTTGGGCGGCAGCATGTTGCTTCCCGGAGAGTCTGGTACGCTTGATATTCCCGGCGGCGTGTATGACTTCTATTTGCTCAACCCGTCACCTGACGGCGGAACTTATATCGCAACCAACGGTATTGGCGACGACTACAACTTCAAGGCCGGTTACGAGTACGTGATTACCGTAGTCTTTGACGAGATGGCTGGACACGACAATACGCTCGTTACATGTGACGCCCCGGCCAACATAGGCGTTACCGAACTTAAGTCTCCCGTGTCGGGCAAAGACCTTGGCATGGAGACTGTTACGGTCACGGTGGCCAACGTGGGCGATGTAGCCGTGTCGTCTTTTACCGCCACGCTTGTCGTTGACGGCGGCGCGCCTGTCACCGAAACGGTGAACTACGAGCTGGTTCCCGGCGCTACTTACGATTATACTTTCACAGCCAAGGCCGACCTTTCGGCTGCGGGCGCACATGCGGTTGTCGTTACTGTGGATTGCCCCGAGGACGGTCTTTTCGACAACAACAGGGTAGCTGCTACCGTCTACCACATTGTTCCGGTACAAGCTCCTTACGTGTGCGAGTTTGACGAGGAAGCCGATGCGCTTGAATGGACGATAATCGACGTTGACGAAGACGGCCTTACATGGGAGATTTTGCCCGAGGAAGGCTATGCTTTGATAACTTACGGTTACAGTCCTCTTAATGACTATCTGGTTACTGTCAACCCGGTGGCTCTCAACGCGGGTGAAAACAAGATAGTTGTTGATTACAACGGCACGTGGGAAGGCTATTATGAGAGCTTCGAGATACTTTACGGAACTACGGCTGATGTAAGCCAGATGCAGGTGCTGAAGTCTGTCGAAGACTTCACGGCCATGCCCGTTGACCAGAAAGCCATCGCAAGCATTAAGGTGCCGGAAGGCGGAGCCGAGTATTATTTCGCCATCCACGCCACGTCTGAAGCATACCAAGACGGTATCACCATCAGCCGCGTTGAAGTTTCAGAAGGTGCTTTCATAGGTGAGCCCGACCTCTCGGTAGACAAGGTTATACTGCCGATTTCAAGCGGTGCTCTCGGCAGCAGCGAGCCGGTAAGCGCCGTGATAAGCAACAACGGCACAGCCGACGCCGTAGGCTTCACAACCAAATGCCTCGTAAACGGCAATGAGTATTCCACCGTTTACCAGTCAGTCACCATCGCCGCAGGCGAGACTAAGACCATATTGATAAGCTCGGGTGTGGACATGTCGGCTGAAGGTCTTTACACGGTAGGCGTGCGCATAACCGACGTAACACCCGCCGACGGCCAGAACGACGAGGTGAACACCGACAACAACTATGCCGAGGCCTCTGTTACCCACTACAGTCCTGCCGACGTTCCGTTCAACGTTGACTTTGCAAATCCTGACCAACGCGGAGACTGGGCAAGCGACGATTCATGGGTGTATGACGGCGATTATTACAACGCTATGACATGTGTCGGCACTACACCGCTCGTCTCTCGCGGCGTAAATCTCAAGGCTGGCACGGCTTATCGCCTGTCTTACAACTATATGGCAGGTATGGACTTCTATGGCTTGTTGCAAATTTATGAGGATTATGACATCATTCTCGGCGAAGAAGGCACCGACCCGGCTGAATGGGAAGTGGTTGAGCAGTTCTCGCAAGTTTATACCAACGACGCGTTCACTGACAATGCTGTCAGCTTCACAGTACCGTCAGACGGCGTTTACTCGCTCGGCTTCAGGCAGGCTTCTCCGCAGGCAACGTTCTATCTTGCACGTACAAGCGTTACCGAGCTTGCGCCTTACGACGTGACCGTAAGCGGCATCACAGGTATGCCGTCGCAGCTCCCGAAAGACCAGCTTGAGGGCATGAAGGTGTCAGTTCCCGTTAAGAACAATGGCGGCGAGGTCGTTTCAGGCACTGTTACCGCAGTTTCAGGCGGCAAGCAGGTTGGCTCGGCAGCGTTTACCGACCTTGCCGTAGGTGCTACCGTCACGGTCGATGTGCCCGTTGCGTTGGCAGCCGAGGCCGGAACGGTAAGTATCGAGGTGGAGGCCGCAATCGACGGATATGACGACAGCAACGCTTCGGACAACAAGGCCGAGGCCGGCATGACAATCACCGATAAGGTCTACGCTTACGACTATATGACCGATGATATGTATATAGAAAATGCGATAGGTACCGGTGAAGAAAATGTTTGTATGCCGGCAATACCGTTCCGCATATACAAGGAGACCAAGCTTGAGGCGGTATCGGTAGGCTGGGGTGTTGCAACAGGCCAGACGATAGGTCTCGCAGTGTATAAATACGACTCCGATGCGCAGCCCGATGCCAATGGCTACATGCTTGTAGGCGACGAGGTTTATTACACAGAGGTGAACCAAGGCACTGAAATCGGCCAGATTGAATATGCTTTGCCGGAGGCTGTTACGCTTGCTCCGGGTACCTATATGATAGGTGTCTCTTATGTAGGATATGCCGTGGCGGTAGACGGAGTCCTTCCCGGACAGCTGTATCTCATCGCCGCTTACGAAGACGGAACGCTTGTAGCAGTTGACAATACAAGTGTAGGTCTCGGCACACCGGCCATACGCGCGATACTTGGCAGCGGCGACCCGTCGGGCATCGGCACAGTTGAGGCAGCCGCAAAGGCTTTGTCCATAGTATATGACGAGGGCGCCAAGACGCTTACCGCCGCTTCGGCGTCAGGCGCAGAGGTAAGTCTCGCCGTTTATTCGGCATCCGGCGCTCAGGTGGGCGGAGAACGCTCTGCATCCGGCAGCTGCGTATTCGATGCTTCAAGGCTTGTTCCGGGCGTATACGTAGCCAAGATGACAAGTGCAGACGGCACTGAAACGACGAAGTTTGTTGTGAAATAAGCATGACTCGGCGGGCTTCGGCCTGCGATGTGGAAACTATCAGTTCAAGGCGGACAGGGGCGTTGCCCGGTCCGCCTTTTTTCGTTGTTCCCATGTCGCTGTCGGCCCGTTGCTGTTGCGTATGTCCTACTGATGATGTTTTCTTATGCCGAACTCATGTTGGAGACGATTCGTCGCGTCTCGTTGTAATCGGCCATCCTTTTTGCAGCGGCAGGCGCGATGAAATGCGTTTCCGTCGAGGAGGTGATGACTGTTGTCGCCGGTCGTTTTGCGAAAGACCGTATTCTAAGACTTATGCAAATATATACTGTTAAAAGTTTTATTAAGAAAGGTTAATGTCAGCAACTGCCGTTTTGCTCATTTCCGACATCAACCTTTCATATTGGCAATGGTCTGCGACATACTCCCTGTCGTTCCTTACAACGGCGAACATCCTTAGTACGAGCTTGAACTTGACGGCGTTGAGCACGCATCCGTAATGTTTCCCCTCGGCCATTTTCCTCTCG
>CASFNA010000012.1 GCA_949295905.1 uncultured Prevotellaceae bacterium | reverse complement strand
TGCAATTCCCAACAGGCTTCCACTGCAGATAAACCGATACCGATGCTCTTGTCTTAGGAACTTGAGCATCGTCAAAAATTGCGGATAATGCTGAATCTCATCAATGAAGACCAATGTGTTTTCATATCTGTCCAGCTTGGATCCTGCGACCATACTTAAATTCAGGTAAAACTCTTCCGTTGTGCGGACATTCTTGAATATTTTGTCGCCCGCATCGTCTTCCACGAAATTTATCTCTACATAGTTGCCATAGAGTTCCGTCCCTACATCTCTTATGATGTAAGACTTGCCTATCTGCCGCGCTCCTTCAATAAGGAGAATCTTGTCCTCATTAGACCTGAGGTGGTCATCTATATATGATCGGATCTTTCTGTACAACATCGCTTCTACACTTTTCTAAAAGATTTAGCATTGCAAATATACACTTTTCCTCAGAAATAGCCCTTATGATTCTACACTTTTTCTACCTTCCCGTGTCTACTTTTTCGGCAGCAGCACTTTTTCAGCAGCAGCACAGCAACAACTTTTTTCGGAGGCAACCTGTTCGGCAACAACTTTACTTTACCCCGTACTCATATATACGCCAATTAAAGTAAAGTCAAAACAAAGGGGAGAAAAGAGATGGCTTCGCCAGACAAACCAACCGATTTACCGAAATCACCAATGACACCACCCTTTTTTTCTTTTGGCTGCAAAATATTCGTGACTGCATCTTGCTTTTAGTTGATATCAGTTGGTGAAAATCCCGCTTATTTTCGTACCTTCGCAACGGATAGAAAACAGGTGGACTTCGGACGGGAAAGGGAGTTTCCCGTTGGTTCTGATTCAAGTGAAAAGTGCGGCAAAACGGACGGTTTTGGGCCTGAAAAACAAGCAAAAAAGGGCTTTTCTACCGTTTAAACAGCAACTCATTCATTTTAAGGCAGTTTGTTAGGCTGCATCGGAAAACTGGTGGACTTCAGTCGGGGCAAGTAAATAATAATTTCACTCTTATTTTATGTCCCAACAGTAGTAAAACGCCGATTTTAAGAGCAATTACAAATCTGCGAGTATCATCTTATACCAGTTATTACCTTCTCAATCTTTTATCGACAAGTGCCAGATACTTTAATCCTGTCTGGTCAAATACATTTTCAGGTTTTTCTATTTTACATGCTGAATAAATCGCGTTCATAAAGCCTGGAATCCCTAAGACCGGACTGACCAATAATCCTATTACGGCTGACACTGTGCCACATATTGTTCCAAAAACTATATCCCCCATACAACTTTCATTCATCTTTGCAGACAGTTCTTCCTTATTCGCTTTCATCTCGTCAAGAGTGGCTTTAAATAAAGGCGATTCTGGAGTGAGTGCCGGATTTAGAACTAATAATTCCACTTTACTCCTGAATGTATTAAGCAAATCACGATGTCTGTCTTTAAAACGCCTAAGATTAGTCAAATCTATTTGCTTGGGATATGGTATGAGATTCTTAAGTATCAAGTCCCTTTTATATTGCCTTGTCCGTAATTCCACTTCATGTGTCCGCATGTATGTTGTGGAAAAACCAAGTTCCATCCTGTCGGTCGCCGGTTGGTAATCAATTTTATTGGCTATTACAGTAGCTAAAAATGTCATAAGTTCGTTTGCCGTTTTCTTTTCCACATTATACCAGTAATCGTCTTTCTTTTCAGCCAGTCCCATTTGAACAAGATGGTAGAAAACATCATTATCAAATTTATTTACATGCAATTGGACGCAGTTTTCCTTACGAAACCTACATGTTGCATTATTTGTACAAAACTTTCCCTGCCTTCTAAAAAATTTCTGGTTCTTGTCCAGATAATCAATGAATTGTTTTGAAACCTCCCACGGCTCATCAAGAACAGCCATTGGCTCAATCAAATTTATTAACCCATTTTTAATTACTTCCCTCATAAAAGGCTCATATCGTTCTGGCTCATGAAAATATTGGATTGGAACAATAGAACCAATATTGTCATGATAAAGCAGGGCGCGTATAGTCCAATCCGTTTGGGGCAGATTTATATATGGATAATATAATAGACTGCTCATTTTTTACTCTGAAGTTTACAAATATCGCGAATAAATTTCATCAACATGCAAATATAACGTTTTCTCATCATCCATACCACATAAATACAGGTATATTTCACGCCATGCGCTTATTTCGCACTATATGTTCATCATACCGTTACATTCTTGCGAGACAATTGCAGGAAAAATTACCATTCAAAAATTTTCATCGCTACATTATCGCACAAAGTTCCGCATATTTTTATCACCTTGCTGATTTTTCATTAACTTTGCTCTTGCAACCAATAGCACCGGCATTATGATTAAGATTTATGGAATGAGCACCTGCCCTGACTGCAATTACATAGAGGAGCAGGTAAAAGGAAACAGCCAGTATGAAGTAATCGACATCGGAGCACACGTAAGAAACTTGAAGGCATTTCTGCGGCTGCGTGATAGCAACGCGGCTTTCGACGCAATGAAGCGTGTCGGTGCCGTAGGCATACCATGTTTTGTATTAGAAGACGGTACGGTTACGCTTCGACCAGAAAAGGCAGGATTACGCCCTCGCCCCAAGGACGGCGAAGGCGCGTCGTGCAGCATCGACGGAACAGGATGTTGAGCAGGCTTGTTTCACCAGCCATGGCTACCGGACGCAAAACCGTGCCCGGTGGCTATGGCGTTTGTGTTAATTCTTCACTCCAATACGTATCACCGCCGTGCAAAGCTGCGCTATCGTCTCACGGTGGGTTATCAGTATAAGGGTTTTACCCTGCACCCTCTCCGACAGGCGTTGCAGGAGCGTTCTTTCCGTCTCGTTGTCCAAAGAAGAGGTCGGCTCGTCCAGCAGCATCACGCCCCCGGGCCTTAGCAGCCCCCGGGCTATGGCTATGCGCTGGGCCTGACCTTCACTCAGTCCGGTGCCCTGTTCGCCGCACATCGTGTCCAAGCCATCAGGCAAGGCAAATACAAAGTCGGCCACCGCCGTATGTAGCACGCCGCGCAGGTCATCGTCAGAAGCCTGCGGATTACCCATCAGCAGGTTGTCACGTATCGTTCCGCTCACCAGCGTGTTCCCCTGCGGCACATAAGACAGGTTGCAGCGCGTCTGCGGTGAAGCCTCCGCCTCCTGCTCCCCGTTATAAAATCTTATACACCCATCGTCGGGTTGCAACAAAGCCAATATCAGTTTTATCAGCGTACTCTTCCCTACCCCAGTCTCACCTACAATGGCCGTCAGGCTGCCCGGCCTGAAGTCATACGCAAACCTGTCGAGCACCTTGTGGTCGCCGCCAGGATATGTAAACGACAGCCGCTCTACGCTCACGCCCAGACTGCCGCCGAGCCTCACCGGCTCACCCTTCTGTTCAAGTGGTATTGCGTCAAGCTCGGCCAGTCGCTCGGCAGAAATGAACACCTTTATGAATATAGGTATCTGGCGGCTCAGTCCAAGCATGGGGCGCTGTATCTGCGCCACCAGTTGCAGGAAAGCCGCCATCATGCCGAAGGTCACCGTGCCGTCACGCAGCCCGAAGACGCCCCACAGGAAAGCCACCGCATAGCCCGTCATGAAGCCCACCTGCACCATTGAGCGCGAAAACACCGAGAAGTCGGTGCGCCTCATGACCTTGCCCTGCAAGTCGGCCTGCATGTCAACAAGCCGCCTCACGGTCTGCCCTGTATATTCAAGCGTCCGCACAAGTATGCGGTGTTGCAGGTTCTCCTGCATGTGGCTCTGTATGTTGCTGTCCATGCCGCGTATGTCGCGCGACATGCGCCTCATGCGCCCCACGTAGCTCTTGCTCAACAGCAAAGCTACGGGCATCACGAATACCAGCACACCCGTCAGCCTTATGTCAAGCTGTGCAAGAAAGAACAGTGCCCCGGCCAGCTGCACAACAGTGACCACCACCGATGGCATAGTGCGGCACAACGCATCTGTAACGGTGGCCACGTCCTCCTCCAGCCTGTTGAGCACATCGCCGGTGTGCAGCGTGTCACGCCCCGTCCAGCAGCTTTCCATCAGGTGTACGAACAGCCTGCGGTGCAGCTCGTTGCGCATCCGTATCTCCGTGCGCGTGGCAAGGCGGCTCCTTACTACCGACAGCCCGAGCTGCGCCGCCAGGCAGAACACCATCCAACCTATGTACAGGCTTATGTCGTCGCCCGACACGCCGGTGGCAATGTCGATAAGGTGCTTGCACACATAGACGAAAAACAGCGACACGCCAACATTAAGCGTACCCACCAACGTGCAGAGCGTCACCGCCGTACGGAAACCGCCCGAATTACGCCACAACCACCCGGCACAGTCGGTAATCCGCATGAATGAAATCTGGTTGTTATTTATCAATCTTGCTTTTTGCATACAAACGACATACAAACAGTAAATAACGGCGCACGAGCAACAGCCTGCGCCACAGCGCAGACTTGGCCTTCATCGACGGCGACGAGCACTCGACGGCCTTGCCGCCGCGCAGAATCATCACCACCTTGCCCTTCACGTCTTCCCTATCGCAGCACTCCATCCCATGCAGGTTGCCGTCGCCCATCAGAACGAACCTGTCACCGTCAACCCTGTACACACGGTGGACGACATGCCCCTTGCCCTCAACCTTGGCCAGCACAATGTCGCCCGTGCCGACATTCCCGTCTGAACGCAGCACAACGCTGTCGCGTCCGCCCGTTATGAACGGAAACATGCTGTTGCCCTTGGCCTTAATCGTAACGGTTTCACCCTCGGCCAGCATCCGTGTTATTTCTGTAAAGAATTGTCGGTTATTCAGCAGCAGCTCATCTTGTTGCATATCCTATATCCATAAAACCAACGGAAGGCAGGAGCTATCCCGTCATTTTCGTCAAATGTGTAAGCTACAGCACCCTTCCAAATGGCAAAGTTACTTATTTTTTCCTACTTTACGCCATAACCGCACGTTTTTCGGCATGTTTTACAACAAATCCCCGATTACGCTCCGGCAAATATAAACCATGTATCGTGAAAAACGAAAAAATCCCCTTCACCGGCATCATTCGCCGGTAAAGGGGATTTGCAGGCACGGCAGTCGTTACGGCCGCGCCTGTCGGGTAAATTGTTCGTTTAGTTGCTCTTCGTGATAACGGCACGGCTCATGCGCGGGTCGTTGTAGAACATGTTGTCAACACCGCCCTTGTAGTCTATCTTGAGCTGTGACTTGTCAACGCCGAACTCGCTTACGAGACAGTTGTAAACAGCCTGTGCACGGGCCTTGCTCAAGCGCTCGTTGCCCTTCTTGCTACCAGTGCCGGCGTCAGCATAACCTGTGATGGTGTAAACGGTCGACTTGTCGCCGCTCTTGATTACTTCGGCCAGCATGCCGAGGCTTACGCGCGCCTCATTAGACAGCACGCTCTTGTCTATCTCGAACGTTACGAAGTTGCCACCGGCCACCTTCTTGACGATAGCCTGTGCCTTGTCCTTCTCGCCGCGTGCCAGAGCCTCCTTCAGGCGCTCGTTCTCCGCGCTTACCTCGTTTAGACGCTCACGCATGGCGTTGATGGCCGCGTTGTCGTAACGCACGATAGTCTTCGCATGGTTCCATCCGCGCTGCTTGAACTTGTAGGTAAAGCCCACCGTTGCGGTGAACATACCCTCGCCGCCGCGTCCGCCGCGCTCGCCGTCGAACTCGTCGTTCACGAACATGCCGCGCAGGTCGAGGTTGATGTCGAACGCAGAGCTGATGCGGAACGTGTTGAGAATACCCACATGGCCCGTGATGTCAACATTCTTGGGCTCGCTCGTAGCGCTTGCCACACCGATGCCGAGGTAAGGGCTGCAGTTGTAGATGCGCTTCTCGTTATATCCGCAGAAGATGTTAGACATGTTGAACATCACGTCGGCGTGAACGTTCCACATGTTGAATTTCGAATACTGCAAGTTGTGGTATGTTCCATCGCCCTTGCCCGGAATTTCCTCACCCGTACCGTGGGCAATGTCATAGCCCTGGCCGGGACGCTTCGTAGCACCCTTTACCTGGATGCCGCTGTACATCAAGCGCACACCGATTTCAGGCGAGAACCACTTACCTACGGCGATGTCGAGCGCGCCGCCCAGGCGGTCGCCGAAGTCAGCCTGCTTGTCGTGGTCGCCGAAGTACATCTGCGCACCGCCGCCCACACTGACAAACCAGTTGCTCCAGAAGCGGTTGGTCTCAACCTTGTACTTGCTCTTGACATACACAGAGTCTGTGTAGTTTCCGTTCTGTTCGACATAAGCCTCTTGGGCGAACGCCGGACCGGCAGCCATCAAAGCCAAAGCTGCCAGGATTGCTTTTCCATTCATAGTTTAAATATTTTTGATAAATTAATATTAAATCCGTGTCCTGCCGCACGCACGGCAGTTACAGTTTCTGTGCCGACATACTTGCCTGAAGCCTTACGGAGCCTGCATGTGCCCCTTCAAGGACTTCAGGCATATATGTTTTATGATTTTCATTCTTCCCTTACACAACGGACGGCGTAGGCGTCACGGAGATATGTATTGTGAACGTAGGTACTGATTATGTTAGCAGTACCTGTACCGTTAGCAGCATCCGCATATTCGTCGGTATTGAGATAATAAGCGTGTTGCTTGCCGTCCTCAGCAACGAAAGCCTCAGCAGTCCACCAATAGCCGCCTTCTCCCGCACCTGTTTTTTCCTTGCCCGTCTTTCCATCTCGCGACCTTATGGCCGAATACAATGTACCCTCCGTGTCACCAGGATAACGAATAAACCACCAATCGTTTGTACCGACTTTAGCCTTGACATAATTGATATAGTCAAGCCTTTCGAGCAAAACATCAAAACCGTCATCGGTATCCTCGACATCGCTGGTGTTTCCGCTCGGCATTTTGGTAAATCCACTAAACGTGAAGACGTTAGCCACTCGATAGCCAACGGGCGAGGGGTCATAGATAGTCTTTTGATGCTCCCAACCTGCACCGGCCGCCGGGTCATCGAGGGTAGTAGGCATCGTCCGCCCAGCGTCGCCCCACAGGTAGCAGTTAGGCTCGCCAAGCCAATGAAGTTGGCCTGTGACAGACTTCGATATGAGACATTGAGGATTGCGCACGGCATCTTCGATAGTGGCATCATCCAGCTTCAGCTGATACTCGGTGGGATAGCTGTTTGCGACATTCTTATTTGTATAAACGTCGTTGTATATCGACGAGCCTGAATGTGTCCCCGGAAACGGGTCTTTACGCCCCCACTGGTACAGCGTACCATTCTGTCCTACGCGCACTGCGCCCAACTCTCTGTCCATAACATTAAACTTCGCACCGGCTTGGTTAATGTACTCCTCATCCTGTATCTCACCGATGGTTTGCCAGATATGCCAGCTCCAAAGGATTTCTCCTTGACAGTCGGGTTCACTATACACAGCTATGACAGCATTGCCAGAAGAAGAAGCATCGTCTACTGTGTAATACACACGTCCGTTCTCCAAGCGTACGCCGGTGATGAAGTTGCTCTTATCCTGCCACAACACTTTCGCCGACTTCGGGTTGATGTAAGGATTCTCCGTATGGAAGCCTGCATCTTTGATTATCCCCTTCGGGCCGTTGCCTATTACGGTGGCCTTGAAGCTATGCTCGCCTGCGGTGGTAACGATGTAGCAGTTGGCAGTTTCTTCCAGCTCGGTTTCGGGAATGCTGTCTATGACAGCTTCCTTTTCATCCAGTATCGTGGCGTTGAGCGGCACGGTGTAATACGTGCCTGCCTCAAAGTCGCAGAGGGCGGAAGTCGTGAAAGTACCTTCCTGGCGGTCGGTATGAAACTCGCACGTCCATTCCTCTCCATTGTGGCTGCCCGGAGCTACTACGGCGTAGGCCGTCACCGTCTCACGCGCAGTAGGCGGAACAGCGAACTTTATCGTTATGCCGTTGTCGGTCTCGACGGGGCTAAGCCCTGCGTCAAGGTTTGACAGGTCATAAGTAAAGCTGCCCGTCATCGGCCCGTCGCCCGTGGTGGGACGGATTGTGATGTCAAGCAGCAGCTCGTCGTCGGCCAAAGCCTCTACGCCGCTCAGATTGATTTCAAAGCGGACGAGGGAGGCCATCTGCCTCATGGCCATGCGGTAGCCGCCGTCGGGAGAGGCGGTTATCGAACTGGTGGCCTTGAAGTCGTACCGGGCTACTGACGACTCGTCACGATACATCTGTTCTGTTGGAATTGTTACCGGAATATTTGTTAAGTCTGTTACTGCTGCATCATACGGATAGAACGCGTAGCGGGGCGTGCTGCCGCCGGTAAGCGTGCCGGTGAATGTTGTTGTAGTTGCAGGTTCTGTGTTGGTGCTTGTGAATGCGCCGGGCTGCTGGCCGCCGTCGCCGAACACACCGATTTGGTCGTTCACGCTCCACTCTATCGTCAGCGCGCCGTTGTCGGCGATGTCGCCCACTTGGGTGCGCGTGGCGGCGAGAGGGGTGAAGGTGTCGGCTCCGCCGGTTATGCTAACCTGCCTCGGGCCTGACTGCACTGCGGCATCCTCCAGTTCGGAGCATGCGGCGCAGAGCGCGGCGAGGCAAGCGCAGCACAACGTTTGCGAATAATTTTTCATTGTTTTTTGTTTTACATTATTATTAAATCAGTTACAAGCACCATTAGTGTTCCGCCCGGCACCGGCCGCACCCTCGCGGGCGGCGCGCCTTAAGCCACGGCGGACGGCGGACGCCATCGCTGGCACCGCCGGTTTGTATAAGGGAAGGACGACACCCGGCGCGGCTCATCCGCCGCGCCAAGTGTCGTCAAAGAGTGTCATGTCACCAAACGTTGCCGCCGTTGCTGAAAGAAGCGTCGGCCGGAGCGTTCTGGCTAGTGCCAGCTTTACGCAAGTTGAACTTGAAGTTGTTGTCGATAATGGTCTGAATCAACTCGTCTGTTTCATACTTTACGCCTGAATTTTCCTGCTTATCAGCAAAGTTGAAGAACACAAGGCCTGTTGCTGCGTTTTGGCCACGCGTCTGCAAAGTCTGCCTTACAATAGGATTCAACCATTCAGTAAGACTGACAACACCTTCGTTTGACTCTGCACCATCGTAGAATGTTCCGCCGGCGTCAACCATATACCAAATGTTATGAGCGTCGTTTTCCAAATACGCATCCACACTGTTCTGAAGGACAGAAGTCACCTCTGACTCTTTGTCTGCCTGCGTGATTTCGGTGTTGCTTCCTACGTGGGTAGCCTCATGATACATCCAGCTAAGATTTGCAGTTACATTCGGATTTGCAGAACCGTAACGCAAAGGCACTGTGGTCATCGTACTATTCGACATCCACCGAGAGTACAAGGCGGGGACACCCGCATCTGCCGACATGTGGTTGGCCTGTTCGTCAGTATTGTAATTAACCTTGAAGATTATCTTGCCCTTAACATCGTCAAGCGTAGTGTTGGCATCAATTGTTCCCGTATAAATCCTATTGGCTGCTACCCCACTCAAGTCCTTCAGCTCATGCTCGATGGCATCCATCCATACATTGTCAGCACCGCCAACAGTATTTACATTTGCACCAATCTGCGAGTTACCCGTAAAGTTTACTTGTACATTGCCACCGCCTGAATATGTCAACATGACAACGGCGCATTCAAGGTTTCTGTCTTTAAGCTCGGTTTCCGCTTGAGCCAAGCCTGCGGCTATGTCATTAATCGCATTTACCAGAGTCTGGCCGTTTCCACCGTCAATGGGCAATGTCGCATCAGAATACTCATAAGAATAATTATATAATGGCCAATTTCCACTCCTCGTAGCATTATATGTCGCCCTTGCACCTACCTGCACAATGAACGCACGCACACCGTCAAGGAACTGCTGTGAAATGGTAGCCCCCTGATAAACGGGGAAAGCGTTATTGTTTGCCGTAAGATAAGAGAATTTACTGCCGGGGATTGAAAGCTCTGACAGATAAATATCCTTGTCGAGCGACGACATCCAGTAGTTTGTACCTGTATCAACAAGACGAGGCAGGGTAACCCTGTTCACCTTATGCGGCTGTATTGAATTCTCGCCATGACCTGAATATCCCAATGTTCTTGTCAACGCAGCACCATTCAGTGTAGCTACACTGATTTGTATGTTTCGGGCATTAGTCGCCAGCTGTTCGTCAATAGGCAGAAGATATGCACGGACAACCATTTTATCGTTAGGTCCTAATTCGATAAACTCCTGTGTTTCACTATTATAGCCTGAAATTGAAATCGTATTGGTAACTGAGCCACTACCACCTACGGGTTCGTAATTTGGTATGCCGTTTTCTTTATTTTCTTCAACAGGTGTCATGTCGCAGATAAAATCACCGGCCAATGTGGTTTGTGTACCCTCTATCGCACGGACATTGACATTAGTAACGGTCTTTGTACCTGATTGAGGACCGCGAATAGTGATTTCAAGCACTGTCATCCACGGGTGGAACGTCAAAGGAACGTCCTGGTTGCCCATCGTCTCCCTATTAAAGTTACCATAAGCCCACATATAGGCATTGTCTGTATTCGTCTTGCCATAATATGTCGTGCCCCCCTCTTCGTTGTTTTCTTGGATATTCCAAGAAGTCACATTCTGTGTCGTGGGAACTGTACCTCTGATTTTTCCGTCTTCGGTGCCGGTCACACGGCTTGCCGGATAAAACGCATAGAAATGATGGTCGTCATCACCGCCCCACTGCAGACCTGCTTCGTCAGGATTAAGTTTTGTCACGGTACTTGAATGTGTCGGGTCTTGCGAATCAGGCGTTACGCTGTATTTTACCAGCTTGGTCTGGGCAGCTTGAGGGCAATAAATTGCCACTTGGTCGCTTCCGTCCGCCTCCCAACTAACACGATAATAAGATGTACCGTCTGGGTTTTTTGTCGGCTCGTCATCATAAACTGTACGAGTCATTGCATTTTCAAGTGACGAACCAAACATTATTTCATCACCAATTTCTGCCGGAACGATAGGTTTTTGCTCTATCGTATCGTCCGAGCAACTGCTCAATGCAACAAGAGCGGTTGCAAATAAAACAAACTTTATCTTTTTCATAATCTGCCAAAAGATTTAATTACCAAATACTTCAGGATCATTAAAATCCCAATTGTCATAAGTTGCTTCATTTCCTACTTCGTGGCCTTCTATCTGCAAGCCATTGTCCTGCTTGTTCTCCGGGTCGAACATAGAAGCAGACGACATGAAACCGTTTTCCAACTCCACTTCGGTGATTTTGGTCCGTGGAGCTTCATAAAGTTCTTTCTTTTTCATGTTGTTAAATTATTTTTAATTTATTAATTTCCTTGTCCTTTTGCCGGTGTGTCCGCCTTGCGGTCAACGTCCGGCGATAGTTGTCTATTCTGTTCCTTGCGCGCTACTTTTAGTTTTTTTATTGGTTGTTATTTTCTAAATAATATTTTACTGGTTTATTACCGATTCGGCACGGCGTGCCGGCCTGGCGCCGGCCGCTTCCGCCTGAATTCAAACATGGTCAAAGATTCAAAACAGTTGCAGGTGTAATTTTTATCAAGCAAAAGTAATACTTTTTACCGAATTAATCGCATTCCAACCGTTTTTTATGATAATATTCACTAATTTTCAGACTTTCGCCACCGTTTTTGGGACAAATCCGCCGTTTTGAGTGACTTATTGCGCCATTGTTTAGTAACGTCCCGTTACGTAGGGTTTTGCAGTCCGCACATAAGCATGCGGTTCATCCGCAGAGGTGCACGGGATGAGCGGAAAATAAGCACAAACATAACGCCCCATTGTAGGGGCATAATAAATTATGCCCACACGTTTCGCAAGAAACGTATTTCGCAAGAAACGTATTTCGCAAGAAACACCATTCATACGCTCTTTCAGAGCGTGAGGACATAATAAATTATGTCCCTACAAGGGCGGTGTCCTTCTATGTGGCTTATTTCCTCGTTCCGTCGGATTTGCAATCCGCATATAAGCATGCGGCTTTCCGCGTTGGCAAAGGCGGCATATCGCGGCGCGGAAGGCCGTCTTTGCCAACGCGGAAGGCGGCGTATTGCAAAGTGGCTGAATGTCAGCAGGTTGCCTGCCGGCATTCAGTCAGCAGTTGTTTGAGTCTTTGGGTGCTTCTTAGCGTCCAAAGAAGCGGCGCTTCTTCTTGTGTTGCTTGCCGTAACCATAGCCGTAACCGTAATGGCCGTAACCGTAGCCATAGCCGTAACCGTAGCCGTGGTGGCTAAGGTCAACGCCGTTGAGCACGAGGGCCATGTTGTTGAGCTTCTTGTCCTCGTAGAGGCTCTCGATGTCGGGCAGCTGACGGCGGTCGAGGCGGCCGGCGCGCACGACGAAGATAGTCATGTCGGCTATGCGGTTGATGATGCTGGCGTCGGCTATGATGCCTACGGGCACGCTGTCGGCTATGATGTAGTCGTAGCGGCGGCGCAGCTCGGCCATGAGGTCGTCAAGGCGCGCGTCGATGAGCAGCTCGGCTGGGTTTGGTGCCATGGGGCCTGCCGTTATTACGTCGAAGTGGTCGAAGTGGCGCACGATGTCGTCAACGGTGACGGAGGCGTCGGAGAGGTAGTTGGTAACGCCTGCGTGGTTCTTGTTGGCGGGGTCGTGGAAGTAATGGCTGAGCGTGCCCTTGCGTATGTCGAGGTCAACGAGCACGACGCGCTTCTGGGCGGTGACGAGGCTCATGGCGAGGTTGCGCGAGATGAACGTCTTGCCGGCGCCCTCGTTGAAGGAGGTGAAGGTGACCACCTGCGTGGGGTGCTCGCGCTTCGACATGAAGGTCATGTTGGTGCGCAGCACGCGGAACGCCTCGGAGACGATGCTGCCCGTATCGTCGCCGGTCACGACGACGGGGTCGTCGGCACGGCGGCGCGCCACGTCCTTGTCGAGCGGTATCTCGCCGAGGAATGGCACGTTGAGCTTCTTCTCGATGTCACGGCGTCCGCGCACGCGTGTGTCCATGAACATTATTGCGAGGAACGCCACTGCGGGCAGCGCCAGTCCGATGAGCACGCCGAGCACGAGTATGCGGTTGCGCTGGGGCGAGATGGGGGCCGATGGGCCTTCGGCGCCGTCGATTACGCGTGCGTTGTTGTCGGCCATCGCCTGCGACAGGGCGTTCTCCTCGCGCTTGTTGAGCAGGTAGAGGTAAAGGGCCTCCTTGATTTTCTGCTGTCGCTCGATGGAGAGCATGCGCCTCTCCTTCTTAGGTATGGCGGTGACGCGGCTCTGGGCGCGCATCTGGTGGTTCTGCGCGTCGTTGATTTTCACGTTGAGGCTGACAATCATGTTGTCAACGGCGCGTATGATGTTCTGGCGCATGGCGCGCAGCGAGTTGTTAAGCTCGGCCATCACGGGGTTGTTCTCGCTGCTGTCGTCAACGAGCCTGTCGCGCTTCAGCTTGGCCGTGTTGTAGAGGTTGATTTGGTTCTCTATGTTCATGTCGCCGATGCCCGTGTTTGAAGGTATGAGGTCGGTCTCCTTCGTGGGGTCGGTAAGGTAGTCCTTTATGAAGTTGGCGAGGCGCAGCTGCGTCTGCAGTTCGAGCACGCTGGCGTTGTATGTCTGCGACTGGTTCATGTACATGCTTGCCGCCGATGAGAGGTCAACTATCTGGTTCTGCTGCTTGAAGCTCTCAAGCTCGCTCTCCACTCCGCCAAGCTCCTTTGATATGATGATGAGTCGCTCGTTGATGAAGTTGGCCGTGTTGACCGCCACCTGGTTCTTGTCCTTTATGGCTTCCTCGTTGTATACGGTTATGAGCATGTTGAGTATGTCCTCGGCGCGTTCGGGCGAGTTGTCCTTGAGTGAAAGCGTAAGTATGGACGACTCCTCTTCCTCCTGCTGTATGCCGATAGAGCCCTTGTAGCGGTTGACAACGCCGTCGAGCGGCAGCTTGCGCACCTCGATGGGCTGTCCGTACCACTTTTCGGAGAAGTAGTTGGTAGGCGTGGCCACGAGGCGCACGCCGTTGCCGAGCTTCACCCTCTGGTTGAGCTTCACGTTGTAACTCTTGTCGGTGCCGAAGCCGTCAAGGCAGGTCAACGTAACGGTGTTCTTGTCGTTGACGGTCATTGCAAGGGCGAGGTAACGCTGGGGTATGCTGTCGATGAAGCTAATCCTGACGGGCGAGAGCGAATAAAGCTCGTTGTGGCGCAGGCCGTCCTTCACCTGATAGCTTACGTCGGCGTTGACACGCTGTACTACCTCGCGCATGAGCCGCTTTGAGCGGAACTGGAGGACTTCGTTGGCGACATTGACCTTGTTGATGATGTTGTCATAGCGGTCGAGGCCTGTCGTGGACGTCTTGTTTGAGGGGTCCTTGATGATGACCGTAGCCGAGCGGAAATAGACGAAGGGCGCACGGGCGTACATGTACCACGCTATGCCTCCGCAAACCAGTATGGAAAGCAGAAACCATTTCCACTTTGACGCGAAATACGCAAACAGGTCGAGCAGGTTGATTTCCTGTCCGCCCTTGTTGTTTGAACTGTTAGTCTGCATGATGATTGTTTGTTTAGTCACTTTTAATTATCTTACCGCCCAAACTACAGAACATGCCGCGGTAATGGCGGAGAGCAGGGTCGTGGTGATTTGCCAGCCGCGGTCCTCGGTATCCTTCTTGCGGTACTTCGGCTCTACGTAGACGATGTCGCCCTGCTGCAAATAGAAGCAGGGGGAATCGTAGATGTCCTTGCTGGTAACGTCGTGCATGTACATGGTACGCTCGCCGTTGACCTCGCGTATCACGGCTACACGGTCGGTGCGCGCCTTAGCCGAGAGGTCGCCGGCATTGGCTATGGCCTCAAGCAGGGTGACGCGGTCGCCGTTGGTGGTGAACGTGCCGTTACGGCCTACGGCACCCATGACGGTGTACTTGAAGTTAAGGAACTCGATGGACACGAGGGGGTCGTTAATGTAGTTGCCCGCAATTATCTTGTTGCGAATCAACTCCTTAACCTGGCTGACCTTGAGGCCCTCGACATGGAGCTTGCCAAGTATCGGGAAATCGATGTTGCCGTCGGCATCGACACGATAACCTTTTGAGTTGACATGCTCGGACGTGTTCGCCGTAACGTTGCCGTTGGCCTCGACGCTGAACGTGCCACCGTAAATGTTGAACGGTATGGCCAGTTCGGGGTTCTTACTGCTTACAGTAATGCTTAGCCTGTCGTCACAATGGATTACGGCCTCATACTTTGTTTCAACGGGATATTCCCTACCCGGCTGCATGTCTTGCAGATAGACATAGTTTTTCTTCGCACAGGAGGTAAGCAACAATACGGCAAACAGGGTTGCCAATAAAAACGAATGTTTACTCATGATTTTGTATGAATGATTATGATTATACCAAACGGAATGGTGAAGGTTGAAAAATGCGGAACATGGAGGTTGCCGGTTTTCAAATGTTCACTTCTGTGTTATGTAGTGCGTTGTAGCAAACGCCGACGGCCTCGGCGTCGGGACGGCACTCGAGGGTGCCTATGACGGCCGACTCGGCCAGGCGGCTCAACGTGTCGTAAAGGCGGTTGCGCAGGTTTACGTCCTCACTGATGACGGAACAGCCGGGATAGAGCACTATGAAGGCGTCCACGCCGTCTTTCAAGCTGAAACGGTTGACGGGCGACTGGACGAGGCGCACTATTCCGCCGACGGGGAAGGACAGCTGCTTGTAACAGTGGGTCTTGCCGCTCCACGGCGTGCCGTAGGCACAAGCCTTGCCGTCTACGAGCCGGAGCACGGGATTGTCGTCGTTGAGCAACCGGCTGCCGGGCACATGCTTCATCCACAGGGAGGCGTGGGTGCTCTTGCCCGTTCCGCTCTTGCCCATGAAAAGGTATGCCTTGCCTTCATAATACACAGCCGCGGCATGAACCGACACTGCGTCGTGGCCGAGCACCGACTGCGCATAAGCTATGCGGAGCATGGAAGACAGCACACCGCCTACATTGGCATCGCTCCAGACGAGGCTGGCCTCGACGGAGGAGAAATCAGGCGAGGCTGACATGCAATGGGTGAAAGCACCGCGGGTGACATCTACAACATAGCCTGACGACGACGAATACAGGCGGAGCTGCCCCATGTCGTTATCGGTCTCCTCGAGCAGCCGGCTGCGGCTTCCACCCGGCTCGGCACCAGGCGGCGCGAGGGTGAAACTGAAAAGAAGGCCGCCACGGTCGTTGCCGTCAACCATGAAGGGGACGAAAGAAGGCAGGAGCGCCCTGACATCGGAACCGGCAGGCAGGCTGACAGAAAAGACAAAGCCGCCCACACGGAAATAATGCGTGGTTGTCAACATAGGATTTGCCCTTTCAACAGATTGCCCATAAGCCAAAATGCGTCTTTGGGTGCATAATACAAAGAAAACCTGACATTACGCCCGAAAGAGCGCGCCGTGGCGAGCTTACGCCTGATGCCGGCAACGCCGACATCATCCTGGCCGCCGTAATGCTGACCGAAATTGCCTCCGCGCCATACTATGTCTGACAAAGGACGCGCCGCAGGGGCTACATCGGAATAAGGCAGGCAGCCTACAGGCAGACCGAGGCACTCGACCAAAAAGGCATGGAGCAAGGGATTCCAACGGTGGAGCCCCAAACGGACGCTTACGCTCTTCATCTTGTCAGAATCTATCACATCGTGAAGTTTATAACAAGCGCGCGCCATGTCGCACAACTGGCGCAAGCCTATGCCGCGCCCCAAGGAGTGCTTGAGTATGTGCAGATTGAGCAGAAGCAACTCTGAAAACGGCGACGGCACCGTAACGTCCACATCAAAGTCAGGCGAAAGCCTTACACCCTGACAACCGTTTTCATGCTCAAGACGGTTGAGGAAGTCCTGAAGAAAGGGGTTGTACACGTCGAACAGCCGCTTGTGATGCTCTACCGTAACACCGCGCCACGAGTAGAACAGGCTGCGGTCGGGCTGCCGGCGGACATTGATTTTAAGCCTGCGGATGTAGGTATGCGCGAAATCCCAAGCCCTGACATTATTGAAATAAAAGTCGATGTCGCCACATTCGCGCAGCAACGGACGCTCGTAAAACCTCGCCGTGCCCTGCCCTTTCTGCAATATGGGATTAAGCCCCCGTTTGCGGAAAAAGGAGTAAAGCTCGTCAAGGCACTTGTTCATATGAATGTTACGGCGTTCGATGGCATCGCTTTCCGCCGCCCAGCGTATAAGCATAGGCTCTGGTGGAAGCAGGCTGTCAGGCAGATACTGCAATCCATTGAACACCAGGCCGGTAACGGTTTGCTGGCGGGCAAGACGGAAAAGACTCTCCCAAGAGAATGAAGGCGAGCGGAAGCATGAAATGTCGTCAGGTTCACGCTCCCAAAGCCCGGCACGAAGGAGTACGAGCAACGGCAAACGCTCGTGCCCGCAAGTGCTGTCTAATAAATGTGAGGACATTTGTATTAAAAAAATAGTTAGGCAACTGTCGTCATACGCCAGTTATGATATATGAGCCTGTCAATCAACACACTGACGGCCCCATTGCACCCGGGTGTCAGATATTGACGATTAAGCCGAACGAGCGCCATTCGGCCAAAAGCCGTTCAACATCACGCAATGCCGACGGTTCGTCAATCTCGTAGTTGGCACACAGGTAAGCGGCCAGCTCTTCCAAGGTTGACATGCCGTTGTCGGCCATCTGCTCCCACAGCCGGGCAGCCGTGCGGTTGAGGCTGTACACATTGCACATATTGACGTTTCCGCCACTTGCATCAACAATCATGTACTGCTTGCCTATTTTCCGCAATTGTAATCCGTCCTTGGGTTTTATCGAATCTGTTTTCATTTGACAATATTCAGAATTTCTTTCCTGACAGAATTGAATACACTGTCCGGTAAATGATTTTGATATCCAACCATAATGAGCGGTTATGCAGATAGTCCAAATCCATACGCAGACGCTCAAGCATCTTCTCCAACGTGTCTGTATAACCATTATACAGGGTGGCCATTGAGAACAGGCCCGGACGAAGCTGATAAAGCAGTTCGTAATCAGGATTGGCCGCCTTGATTTTGTCAACGAAGAACTTACGCTCCGGGCGCGGCCCGACGAAGCTCATTTCGCCCTTGAGTACGTTCCATAACTGTGGAAGCTCGTCCAAATGATGCTCACGCAGGAAACGCCCTGTAGGCGTAAGCCTGTCATCATTCTTGCGGCAAAGCTGCGGCACGCCGTCAGATTCGGAGGCGACCGTCATTGAACGGAACTTGTATAGCGTGAACGGCTTGCCACCGTAACCAATGCGCTCCTGCCTGAATATCACCGGGCCATTGTCTTCACGCTTAATCAAAAAATATATCAGCAAAAAAGCCGGCGATGTGACGATTAGCCCCAAAAGGCTGCATAAAACATCAAAAGCACGCTTTACAAAGCATGATACAGTGGACATGTTCTTTTCATTGTCATAGTAGACGCTCCCATCTTCAACTTTATCCATTGCCAGGTAAACTGACTTCTGTTCACTCTTCTCCATAGTCAAAATAAATTTTCAAACACTTCTTAATCATTAAATCATTAGTAAATAGTTTTTTATATCGGCTTGCAGCTCCGGCTGCATATTTTCTGTAAGTAGGCTCATCCTTGGTTATATCAGTGATAGCCTCTGCCAGCCCCAGCGCACTGCCGGGCTTGACATTAAGCCCTGAAACACCATGCTCGTTGACCCAAGGCACACCAGACTGGGGTATGTCCGTGGCGACAACAGGCTTTCCGCACGACATCGCCTCAATCTGCACTATGCCGAAAGCCTCGGTCTTCTGCACACTGCTAAGACAAAACACCGAACAGGCTCCGTAATAAGCAGGCAGCTCTTCATCACTGACATGACCAAGCAGAACAACCTTGCCCTGCAAGTTGAGTTCGGCTATTTCCCCTTGAAGCTCGTCCATCAACGCACCCGTACCGCCGATAAGCACTACGTAATCGTCGCCAAGATATTTGGCGGCGGCCACAAGATACTTATAACCCTTATAGGCGACCAAACGGCCCAACGAAAACACGATTTTCTTACCCGGATATCTCCGCCTGACGGCCTCTACAGCTTCGGGTGAAGGTAGCATGGGCGGAACACCTATGGGAAGACAGGCCGTCTTGTCCTGAACATGCCGTAGAAACGGCGACTGGGAAAGATATACAGGACTGGTGCCGACAACCAACGCAGCACGCCGCAACAGCCACTTCTGCAATGGGCCATATAGCTTAAGCAACAGTTTCTGCTTCTGAATGTCGCTGTGCCAGTGCAATATCACACGTCCCTTGTAACCGGACAGGAACAAGGCCAGACAGGCCATAGGGTCGGGATGGTGAACATGGATGATGTCATACTGTCGGCACAACTTACGCAACATACGTATCATGCCAGGCGATATCATCGTGGCAGCCACCTTCCTCCATGTACGGCAACAAATGACCCGCGCACAGCTATTCACCGTTATTATTCTGTCGCCTCCGCTAACAGCGGCACAAAGCATGTCGCAGTGAATGCCTTGGGCGGACAATCCGCACATGAGGTCGTAAGCGACCTTCTCCACGCCGCCCTGGACCGGATAAAACTTTCCTAACTGTAAAACCCGTAAATCATTTTTACTCATAAATTAATCATCTTGACCATTGCCAAGAGAAGTTCGCCACTGTCAATTGGCTAGTCGATTTTTATGTTAGTTTGAATCTATGCAATCCTAAAAAAGTCTAATTCTCATAACCTGCCCGCCCCAACAATTGATGATAACGGATAAAATTCAAAATGACCGCGCCGCACGACCGTTGACGCAGTTGAACTCAAGCCCCAACCTCATGGCTGTAGGCTCCAGGCTTTCAGTTGTTGTGTTGTATAAATTATAGCCTTTAACAAAAGTATTATCACTTTAGCCTATATTCATCTATTTGGCCTGACACGCCAAACATTTATTTATTTCGACAATCAATCGAGATGCACTTTTATACCAATCGAAATTTGAACATCTTATATGTCCCTTTGAAATCAAGTCTTTCCGCAAAACATCGTCATTAATAAGACGGTTGATTTTATCAGCAATATCTTTTTCGTCATTCGGGTCTACATATAAAGACGCATTGCCACATACTTCAGCAAGAGAAGGAATTGACGAAACTATTGTCGGCGTACCACAAGCCATCGCCTCAAGCGGAGGAATGCCAAATCCTTCATATAATGAGGGGTATACAAAACACAACGCGTTCCTATAATAACTCTTTAGTTCAACGTCGTTAACTCGCCCCAACCATTTTATTCTTTCAGAGTCATTATACTTAGACAACTCTGCCATAGATATGGAATAAATGACATCCTGCCCACCAACAATATATAGCTTGACACTTTTATCTTTCACATAAGCAAAAGCCTTCAACAACATGGCAAAATTCTTCCGCGGATCTATGGATGATACCGCTAAAATATACTTTTCCTTAATTGAAGACTTTGCTTGCACGTTTTCATCCCCACCAGCTCCGTTGAATAAAGCTGCAACCGCATTGTAAATTACACAAACCCTTTCGTCATTCACTGAAAGTCGCCGTATAATCTCAGACTTGGAAAACTCACTCACAGTAAGCACCCGCACTGCCGTTGCCGCACATAAAGGTGTCATCAGCTTGTACCATAACCTATAAGGAAGCGAATACCAATCAGGATTGACCATGAAAGCCAAATCATGAATAGTTATAATTTTATTTCGAATCAACAAAGGCCCAAGGCTTGTAAAATTCACCAATATTTTTTCACCCTTAATCTTGCCGAACCAAAAAGGCAAACAAAACTGCTCCCAGAAGTGGGATTTACCGAATCCACATATTATAATATTGAAGTGTGATATGTCATAGCATTTCTTTATCTCGCCTGGAGGACAGCACAAGACAAACGACACCCCCATATGAACCCACGCCTTACAGATTTCATAAGCAAAACGATTTACTCCTGTCAAGTTCTGCAATAAAAATCGTCCATTAACATAAATCATACCAGATATTATTTAATTTTCGATTTGAGCAGATATAAAAAGAACTTCCAATAATGCCGGATTTTATCAATAAAAGGACGCTCATTCCAACTATTTTCACAATAATGTATGGCGTATGAAGAAGGTGTAACCTCGCGCCTGTTTCCTGCAAAAATTTCAGAACGGTAAATCATCATTCCTTCAGTCAATTCCTGATCAATATCTTTATATCTAAAGCCATATTTCTCAGCTATACGGGCATATATCTGTGGGGCTATCACATCCAGCCCCATACTGCCGTCAGACTTAACGAAATGTTTGTCTTTATACCAATCCAGCACTTGCTTAACAAAAGGACAGCCTTTTTCGGCTCCCATTACAGCAGCTTGCAACTCAATACCCGAAATATATTTATCCACAATGCGACGCCCGTCAGCATCAACATCGGCCAAAGAGTTATCACGCTCCACCATGAAAGGATGATACTCCATACTGGTGAAAAACGAATGGTGAAGGAAATCATCAAAACGTTTCAACACCTTTACATCGGAATCCAAATAAATTCCACCCTCCGTATAAAGAGCATAAAGACGGATGTAATCAGCAACAAACGCCCACTTACGATTAGCAAAAGCTTCCTTCACATAAGGCACGCTGTCTTCCACATTAAAAGTTTCCGTATTCCACAACTTCAACTCATAGTCCGGCATGACCTTTTTCCACGAGTCCATGCACATTTGTATCTTTTCTGGAAACGGTTCTCCGCTCAACCAGCAATAATGTATTTTCTTAGGTATCATAAATATCTATATTTCAGAAAAATATCTATGCCGTTAAAGTAGGGCATGCAAACAGACTCCCATTCTCTTTTGAAGGAGACTTCTGGTTGTCGGCCAACAGCAGCAATGCATAAAAACAAAAGATGTCAGTCGGTATCTTAACCCAAACAATCAACTGGACAACAAATAACAACATGAAAAACAGTGACAAATTTCGCCAACGTTTGCAGAGCACATAAGTACAGCAAATAAAATAAAACAAAAATATGATAAAACCAGTCACTCCACAATAAAAGAAGAAACGGACGTATCCCAAATCTGTACCCATATAAAACTTGCCTGAATCATAAGGGTCATCAAAATAACCGTCGCCTATAACCCATGTTTTTATATTATCAGGCAAAATATCGCCAATACTATTGACAAGCAAATCTGAGGAATGCGTTGAAAACCTACCTGTCTCAAATAAATTTATAAATCCTTCAAATCCATAGTCAAAAGCCGCCCGCACTCCCGGCATGGTGTTGTACATGTAAATTCCTGCATTATACAGTAATATAAGCATTGCACATCCACCGACAGTCCACAATAGCCCTTTTGATGTAATAAATAGATTTATTTTACTCAAAGACACAGACGATAAAAACAAATAAGCACAAGCCACCGCAATACCTACTACCGTCGTTCGGGATATCATATTACCCACCACCCCTATTATAAGGAACAACAATATATATAAATTCTTCTTCGCCTGCGAAACATCTTCCTTTATCATGTATGCAAGACCGAGCAAAACGCAAGAAAAGCGAATACCTGCTGTGTCAAAACCAGCTCCAATACCGTACAGGCGAGGATTATTCTCAAAATATTCCGGATCTGCCCCAACAAATGTTGTATTAACAAAATTTGCCAATGCTGGCATGTTATCAATCATCACCGCGATTATACATTGGGCGGCACACATCATTCCAAGATAAAGAAACACTGTATGCAAAGACACCTCACCATACATCCATCTCAATAAGTAAACCACACAATACGCTCCCCCCATCCATACGCACATAGAAACGAAGTAGGTGGCATAAACCATATCGTCCGTACTGTTATATACTACAGAAAAATAAGACGACAAGGAAAAAAGAAGTCCGATAAACAAAACCGGGAACAAATCTTTCCGTATGGAAAAAGACTTGCGTCTCAAACGCTCCCATACAAAAAACGCCAGTCCCACTGCTGCCACAACCATTTTGGAATTGACAGAAGGCAAGACCTGTAACGACACAGGGAAATAGTATAAACTACAGACAACGACTAATAATATGACAGATATAATACGTATCATTTTCTACTTTCTTAGAAATTTCATATATTTACAATATGCAGCCACATAATATGGATTTCCCAAACACATCTTCAGTAGCCAAACATATTGCCTCAATGTCTTTTTCATCCAAGGCTTAGCTTTACCTATGAAATGCACCACATATATCGGTTTTCCCGTTTTATTGCTCAGCGAATATTCCAAATGGCGTATATAATAAGTAAGATGATCTGCAAAAATGTTATATCCCTCGTCCAAATGCAATGAAACACGTTGCCCGAAATCTGAAATGAAATACTTCACCACATCCTGATCACCGACCAGTCTTTTTTGCTTTTGGCTTTCCTCCACTACAGGCTTCACACACTGCAAAAGTTGTTTCTCCGTTTCTATATTAGGTTCTATTACCATTAGGCCGGAGTTCAATCCACCGGCCCATCCTTCATTTCCTGGATAAGAAGAATCTGCACATACTGCCGAAAAAGGTTCACGTTCAAACAATTCGTCAATATTCCTGACTATCAGCATATCGCTATCAAGGAACACAATCTTTTCAAATTGCGTCAATCCCCATATCAGTAACTTATCAAATGTGAAATTCCAATGTGAGAATCCTAATCCTTCTGGATTGATATTACCATCTACTGCCGCATGAGCCAAGCGGATGCAACATATCCCTTCTTGTTCCAATTCTTTTTGCACCTTATCTTCCACAGATACCGAAAGAACGCAATAAAGAGGATATTGTGCTTGCACCGCCTTCAATGAACGATACAAAACCAATACTCCTTTTAAATAAGCACTATTGGACAACAACGTAACGTAAGCTTTCATTACATCATCTATAAATCAGTCCGTAAACAACCTTCTGCAATAACACATAATGTACCCTAACCATCAGAAATAATCCCTTCCACGCACACCACTGCACGATGCGGCTACGTAGAGACAGTTGTTTATTTCCCCATATGTATTTATTGGCTTCAGGATACCATTCTTTCCACAGGCGGTACTTCTGTGAACTGTTGCTTATCAGGAACGGGAATTTGACAGCCAATTTCAAATAAGCGATTTCCTTGTCCAGCGTGTCGCCGAACTTGTCATGCAGATAGTCGGAAATACGTTGTACATTATATTTCAGCTCCACAAGATGGCGGTCGGAAAATGTCTGCGTGAATGAGCCGGTATTCAGTTTCACATAGTGATAAAATGCTTTCGGCAAATAAGCCACCTTCCCGGCACATGCAAACAGCATCATCATGGTCATGTCTTCTCCCATCCCGAATCCGGTCGGGAATTCGATGTGATTATCCACATATAAAGACCGTTTTGCCAGTTTGTTCCACACGGTGAATTTCATTACTCCGCCAAGCATCCCTTTCAAAGCATCCATGGGAGTTTCATAAGACGGCTGTGCCATGTAGCGTTCATTATGCTCAAATGACAAGAACCAGTCGCACCACATAATGTCGGCATCTTTCTCTTTTGCAGCCTCATAAAGCGCAGCCAACATATCCGGTTCCACAAAATCGTCACTGTCGCAATGAAACACATATTCTCCCGTAGCTTCTGCAAGTCCCGTGTTCCGTGCGGCAGGCAATCCTTTATTTTCCGCATGGCAAACTATCTTTATCTGATTTTTCCTCGCAGGATACCTGTCAATGCACTTGCCCAGCAAGGCCATGCTTCCATCCGGCGAAGCATCATCCACAAAGATAAATTCCACCTCGTCCAGCGTCTGCTCGAAAAGCGACGAGGCGCACTTGTCAATAAACCTTTCTACCTTATATATAGGTACTATAACCGATACTTTTGCCGCCATATTCATTCGTTTCAAAAAGACACAGGCACTGCCATGTCATCCGGTTTACGGAAGGATTGCTTCAGGTTGAGCATAAACAGATAAAGCTTGCTCAACGTGCGAATAACAAACATATTGGCATCCTTGTGCTGCCTCCAATAATCAATATACCTAAATCCCATGAAAGAACTGACTTCCTTACCGCCTATCAGTTCATAGATTTCCTTACTGCGTTTTTCCAACTCGCCGTCATAATTCACAAGAGCCTTTTTCGTATCAGCACTATAATGAGTCAATGCCGTTACATAAGCTGCTTTCAAAAATGGAATCAGGCGCGCACGCATATAATGTTGTATGGGTCTATCTTTTATCAAAGATTTATGGTTTTCGTACGCAGAAGCCATATCAAGGGCACAACGAATAACAAAAAGCATATTCGTCAATTTGAATACCGGCTCCATGGTCTGCCCCACCCTGCCTACCAGATACTTGTAGACATACTCATTAAAGTACGCAATGGTGCGCACAGTCACCATGGGCAGGAAAATCCATTGCTGGTCCGTATATGATATGCCTTCCGTCTGCCTGTATTCCAATTTTCTCAGATTTTCAAGGCGGTATGTCACTGCATGCATCTGCATGTTCTGGAATCTGGCTGCATTGCAGACCTTATCCATCTCAAACAGACGGCCAAGCCCCTGGTCATACCTTATTACTTTGCGTATGGTCCTATCCGTATCAACCACTGCAAAATCAGACAGCACCAGGTCGGCATCCGTTTCTTCAAGGAAAGAAATGAAATGCCTGAAATGTTCCGTGTCAAAACTGTCATCCGCATCAAGCACTTTGACATACTTGCCCGTAGCCTCCTTCAAGCCCCGATTTACACATGAGCCATAATTGCCGTTCTCCTTGTCTATCACCCTAAACGTCTGTGGATATTCACGTTCATATTCACGGGCGATAGCCAACGAGCCGTCACGGCTGCCATCGTTGACTATAAGTACCTCCAGCACATCCATGCCATCACTCACAATAAGCGAATCAAGGCAATAACGGAGATATTTCTCCATGTTGTATGTCGGGATAATAAGTGTCAGAATCTTGTCCATGGCTTATTTGTTAACAGATAAAACCTGAACGTTCTTTACGTCCGTCAAAAAACATTTTCAGGTCAAGCACAACTTTAGGCATCAGCCTTTTAATCCTTTGCCTCATGGTGACAGGCTTCACCACCTTTTTATAAGGAGAAGGACGCTTCATCAGTTCCGTTTCATTCGCATTAATCTGTTTCAGTATTGTTTGAACAGCATCATAAATCGCGGCAGATTTTTCATCTTCGTGCCATTGCCGCGCACACACATCGCCATACTGCTCCAATATACCTTTCTTGTCAAGCTCCTCACGCTGGGTGAAGAATGCGAAGTGTGCCACGATGGCATCGCCGTTCCAGGCGTTTGACATACCTTGGCGCGTAGGATATATGCAGGACATGAACTCCTCGTCATCGCCGGGAACAACGCCTGCGAATTTCCGCATCTCGTCGCCAAACCACAAAACCGCGTTTATCGAGAAACGGGTCATGCCCATCTCTTTCTTTCCTAAATGAAGCTCATCCCACTTTCCGGTTTTAAGGAACTTTTCTAAAAACCAGGAATGCAATTCCTGTGCGAAAACTCCACTCCGCCACAACACAGGATGGCTGGCGTAGGAATTATAGTAATCGTCCAGTTTGATTTTCCCTTCCAATTCGAGCAAATAAGTGGAAAGTGAATTGTTTATCACCAAAGGCGAAACAAGAAAATACTGCGGATTATCGACACGGAACTTCACCATTTTCTCTATCAGCCCCGGTTCCATCCATACAATATCATCGTCCAGCTTAAAATAAACCGTGTTTGGCTCAATGCAATCCTTGTAAAAAGCGTTGATGCTCGCATTTCCATTCACCACTCCATCCGGTTGCCATACCAGATTAATTACCGGGAACTTTTCAGCAACCTGCTTGAAAAACTCTATATCAGCCCCATTATGCGTGTTTATCCACAAGTCATACCTGTCAACAACATCTGACGACACGATATAAGGAATTAGATATTGCATATAACGGCGGCGACCTGCGGCCGTGTTGAGCACTATTTTATAATTGTTGTACATAAGAATACTATCATTTTATTACTTTTTCAAGGCATCAAGAATTCCCCACATATTTGTCCGCGCCAAGAAAATCCTCAATGAACGGCAAACTTTTATATATGTCAACAAAATGAAAGGGTGCGATTTAAAATGACAGACCATCCAACGGTCGTTTTTCGTCTTACGGGTAAACACCTTAAAATATTTAAGGAAGAAATCCCAATCCTCAGGAGCTATGCTCCGCAACTGGGATGTGGATTTTACCGTCATCATAGCCCTATGTAAAAGATAAGCCACATCAAAATCTTCAATCTTACAATTATTCCTAACCGCAAAAGATAGAATAAATGATTTTATCTTCCTATAAGTAAAATATCCCTTTTCAAAATCTTTAAAACCGATGTGAACTGATGAATTCTCTCTATCACGATAAAGATAATTCGCTACAGGAGAACAGACTACTTTCCCATATATTACATCCAGATATTGAAAAAGGAAATAATAATCTTCACAAAAAGATATCTCTTCTTGAAATCTTATGTTGTTATTTCGTATAAACTCCCGCTTATAAAGTTTCGAGCATATATAACCATTTTTGTCCAAACGATGCTCTACAATCAGTTTTTGAAAATCAGACTTATCATAAACATCTGTTTCTTTAATCGCTTCAGGTGAACGTTCATCTCTAAGACTATTCTTAAAAATAAAATATTTTTGTATCACCAAATCAACATCAGATTTGACATCAGAATAAAGCCCTGACAAATAATTCGGCGTAACGATATCATCTGAATCCACAAAAGCTATCCACTCCCCTTTGGCATTGTCTAATCCTACATTTCGGGCAGAAGACACACCTCCATTCTTTTTGTGGAAAACACGAACCCTTTTGTCTTTTTTCCCATAGACATCGCAAATTTCCCCACTTTTATCAGTGCTCCCATCGTCAACAAGCAACAATTCAAAGTTCTCATATTTTTGATTCAATATGCTGTCAACACACTGCACAAGATATTGTTCCACATTGTATACAGGTACAATGACAGATATCAAAGGTTTTTGCTGTTCCATACCTTCTTCTAAACGTCCGTTTCTAAAGTGAACTTATTTATCGCCGATTCTATAACCGGAGCCATATCATAATATTTATATTCCGCCAGCCTTCCACCAAACAGCACTTTGCTTTCATTGTCAGCAAGCGACTTGTATTTCTTGTACAGTTCACCATTCCGTTCATCATTAACGGGATAATAAGGCTCCATGCCTTCTGTCCACTCTACGGAATATTCACGGGAAATCACAGTCTTAGGCACATCATAAACATCCTGGCCGAACATCTCGAAATGTTTGTGCTCTATCACTCGGGTATAAGGCACTTCACGCTCTGTGTAGTTTATCACGGCATTGCCTTGATAATTGGCTATATTCAATGTTTCAGTCTCAAAACGAACCGTACGATACTCCAACTTACCGAAACGATAGTCATAAAACTCGTCTATCTTTCCTGTAAAGACAATCTTGTCCGCCACGCTTTCCCAGTATTCTCTATTATCAAAGAAATCAACACCAGTCTTGGTCTCTACACCTTCAAGAAGGCCGGAAACCAACCGGTTATACCCACCAATAGGTATGCCTTGATATTTATCGTTGAAGTAATTGTTGTCATACATCAGCCTTACCGGCAAACGTCGTATAATGAAAGCCGGCAATTCGGTACATTTCCGTCCCCACTGCTTCTCCGTATAACCTTTAATCAGTTTCTCGTATATGTCTTTTCCGACAAGCGTCAAAGCCTGTTCCTCCAGATTCCGAGGCTCGGTCAAACCACCTTTCTCGCGCATCATCGCCAGCACTTCTTGCCTTTGGGCTTCAATCTTTTCATGAGCTTGTTCCGGAGTAACCACCCCCCACATCTGATAAAACGTATTCATATTAAAAGGCAGATTGTACAACTTGCCTTGATAATTCGCCACCGGCGAATTAGTATATCTGTTGAACTCGACAATGGAGTTGACAAAATCCCATATTTTTTTATTGGATGTGTGGAATATATGCGCCCCATATTTATGCACATTGATACCTTCCACATTTTCACAATAGACATTGCCACCAAGGTGTTGGCGTTTGTCTACCACCAAACACCTTTTGCCCTGTTTATGAGCAAAATAAGCAAACGTAGCTCCGAACAAACCGGAACCAACGATGAGATAATCATATCGTTTCATACTATAGGTATTTTATATTCTCAATGCAGAATCATTCTCTTTTCTCCCAATGACCAGTTTTCCCCAAAACTCGTCTGATGACACCACGATAGTAAGCACGTAATTTATTCTTAAACGACAGATTTTTGCGTTTCCAACCTTCACGATCCGCAATAACAGACCCAAACAAATCAAAATCACCGGCAATATGAGGACGAACTGCATATACTTTTATACCATTAGCCCTCCAATGATACCAATCATCTGCCAAATATTTCTTATCAATGGATATCATTCTTTTTGCCGCAGCCAAATTTATCATATACGACATAGTACCCATTGCCTCAAAAACAGAAGCTAATTGAAACCCCACGCTTGGCAGACTTTTTTCCTTAAAAAACCAATAGCTTCCTGACAACAGAACTATCATCGGCTTTTGCGTACATAAGAGTTTTTCTACAGTTGAAACAACTTTCCTAATATCCGCATTTTCTTTGAATACCACATCATCCTCCAATATCAACGCCACATCATCACCATTTTTCAAAATCTCCTCATAGCATTTGCGGTGAGACAATGAACATCCAATCTCTCCACCCTTCATGTAACGACCGTATGTCTTATATGTTTCTTCCTGATTCCACACTTCACTTAATTGCTCATCAGAAAGCACCCTACCATCCACAGCCTCTACATAATGTACATCCACAAAGTCCTGATATGGGCTTAACAGATGTTCTATATATTGTTTCCGGTCTGTAGATGTTTTAAGATTGATAACGTATACTTTTACCATATTACTAATAATATTTCCAATAAATATCGCTTCTTATAACTCTAGCAGGTTTACCAACAGCTATACTATTAGGAGGAACATCCTTTGTCACCATTGAATCTATACCTATAACACTATTATCCCCTATGGAAACACCTTTCATTATTATTACAGAAGCACCACACCAAACATGTTTTCCTATATATACATTCTTAGAAGGATTAATTCTTTGTCCTGATTGATCATAAATGAAATGTTGATCACAAGTACGAATTCTACATCCTTTTGCCAACCCACTATCAAATCCGATTTCACATCGAGTACCCTCACCTAACACTAGGAAACATCTTGGTCAAAAATAACATGATCATTAATTATCAATTCATTTCCATCATCTTGAATATAAAGCATATTCATGTTTTTCAATTCACATCCTGAACCAATCCTTACAACATTATTATTCCCTTTAAAAATAATCCTTAAATCATCACATCTGGTATTTCTAGGTATCCACACACTATTTCCCTTACCATAATCTTTTATTTTCACATTGTACTTTATCTTCAGCACATATCTCAAATAAATATGTTCATATAAAAATGTCAATAAAAGACTTCTATCTTTCCATCTTCTCAAAGATTCTTTAAAACTCATCACTTCAACTGTTTAAGCATTAAAAGTCCTAAATACTTTTTTACATTACCCACCCCCATCTTATGTACCAATGCAAATGAAGTACGTTGAAATAAAGTATTTACTTGAGGATCCATCTTTACATTCACCTCTTCGTATGTCATATTTACAAACTTTTCAATCGGTACGAACAATTCAGGATGCTCGTCTTTTACTTTTTTCACTTTAGACCAACAACGTATTCTATTGGCATGTTGATGAAACCATAAAGGGGTATCAGCAAACATCATTCTATTTGGTTGATGAAAGACCTCTATCACCGTATAAGGCTGCTCATGTCCATAAAGTCTAGTAAAAAAAGTTCTATTTGTAACTCGAAATATTAAATGATCGCTTGCTCCATTATATGGAGGATGAACATTATATTTATCAAAAGGAATATACCATTTTTTATCGTAGAACACATTTACTCCAGATATAGCAATAGCGACCTTATTTCTTTGCAACTGCCATTTTGCAAAATCCTCGTATGACTTCTTAAAACAATCAACCAGCCATTGCGGCAGCATCTCCAAACAAGGTCTACTTTTCCTTACGGATATACGACGATAAGCAGATATATGAACCATGAATAACCAACCTAAAACGAAGCTAAGTCTCCATATTATCTTATTATCTCCGCTACATACATCACGCCATTTTTTCAACTCCTCTGCAAAATATATTTGATCTGGATCTATCTTGACTGCATATTTATATGTCACTTTAGAAAGAGCATAATTACATTGAGTGCTATGTAAACGTGGAGAATCTTCTGGTAAACTTATGGCATACTCAAATTCTTCTTTAGTCAGATTATGTGATAATATATTGTGATTATATTCATACGCTTTTATTTTATCCGGATATTGCTTTCTTTTTCTTTCTACAATTTCCGGTGTCTCATCTGTACAATCATTATAAACAATAATCAGCTCATCCAAAGCATCAATACAAGAATCTATGCAGGCTTCTATAAACTGAGCTTCATTCTTCGCTCTAATAAATCCAGACAATCCATCTTTCAATTCCATAAAATTCATTTATATGTTTGACTTATAAATATCTTACTTTCAAATTTCGTATTCGTTCAAATAAAGGATAAACTCTTCTACCTGTGTCTATCCAACTGCCTGCAAAATGATGAACAACTACCGTACGTTCAGATTTATACAATTCCCCATTATGCGAATACAATTTAGCACACAACACATCGACATCATAAATACGAATGTTATCATTTTTAGGGAATCTATCTCCTAAAAACGCAGTAAGTTCTACTGTATTAGGAACGACGCTAATTCCACCTCTTTTAGTTATCAGATGTTTGTTTGGATTCGTATAAATAGAATAAAAATCTATCAACCATTGGCACTTTTTCACGGCTCCTATACAAGCTGTACCCAAACGATAAGGAGTTTCAAGCCCAATAAAAGATTCATCATTTAATAATGAATCAAAAGGCTTTATAGCTTCCACATCTGTGTCTAAATATATCCCTCCATCATGAATCAAAGCATATATTCGAGCCACGTCCGAAACAAAAGCATAACAACCAAGAGCATAAGACTCTTTTGTAAAATGACAAGAGTTAACATCAAAGTTTGTTTCATTCCATTCCTTGATTTCATAATCTGGATTCACACGTCGCCATCCATCAATATAATCAAGAACTTTTTGAGGCTTTGGCTTTCCTCCAAACCAACAATAATGTATTATCTTAGGAATCATACTCACTTCGCATTTATGAATACAGACAATTTCATAGAAACATTATAAAAACCAAATTTTGCTATCAACATACATATTTTGATCTTCTTCCCTAAGACTGAAGAAAACACAATGTCTTTCATTGACATCGGCACAAAACTAAAAAAATCCTGCTTGGGTAAAACTTTTGCTATAAACGCTTCTTTCTTAACTTTTATAGCAACCTCTTTTATTATATTCGTATATGATACAGGCAATAAATCTTTTAACTTAAAAACAAACTGCTTTCGCATTTGAAAAGTGTTGACAGTATAATTTCGGGTTATAGAATTCGTATTTGAAAAATCATAATGATAAAATGCTTCATTAATAAACCCTACCCGCACTGGCTGCTGCAACAATTGAACAAGAACCAATACATCCTCACAATAATTGACACCTTTTATAAAATGAATATTGTATTCTCTATATAAACTATGACGTATCAATTTATGCCACAAACTACCAAACAATTTATTCTGCAATATATCTTTTAAAACCTGTTCTGAATTAGAGGAACTTGGCTGTTGACGAATATATATGGTTTCACCTTTATCATCATTGTAAAAATCTGCAATCAATACATCCCAATGAGATATCTGTGCATCCTCATACATCCTCTCCAGCATTCTTTTTTCTATCCAGTCATCTGAATCCACATGAATAGAATAAAATCCAACTGCATTTTCAATACCAAATTCACGCGCCGATGCCACACCTCCATTTTCTTTGTGAAATACTCTAACACGAGAATCCTTGGCAGCATATTCATCACAAATTTCACCTGAATTATCTGTACTTCCATCATCCACAAGCAGCACCTCGAAATCTTTAAATGATTGCTGCAATATACTATCAAGACAACGGTGCAAGTATTTCGCCGTATTATAAACTGGAACTATAATTGAGACACTTGGATTCATCCTAACAACCCTTTAAAGATTCGCGCAGAAAAAACATGCTATTTGCTCTTAATACTTCCAAATTGTCTTCCACTTTACAATAGTTTACCTCTGCAAGCAAAGCCTTTTTCTTTTTCGCATACTCATCATATGAAAACACCAATCTATCAGTCAATTCCAAACTTTTAAGTAAGGTACAAAAACGATCCACACCTCTATCTTGGTTTGCTATAGCAATAAAATCCTTCTTGAATATCACCGAGAATACGCAACCATGAAAAGAATCTGTCACTACAAAATCGGCATTAGCTATGGAAGACAACCATTTAGAAACAGAAACAAGCTTGTCGTTGTTTCCTTTATAATCTTTAGGATAAAGCGACAACAACGTTGTATTCTGTCCAAATGACAATGCCACATCATTCATTATAGACTGCTTGTCAGCATCAGAATCGAGAACATAACAAACAATGCCAGATTTGCTTTTCTTGTCTTGAAAATCAATCAAGACAGAATAATCTTCCGCCTTCAGTAACAACGTTGGGTCCAAAACCAAAGCTGCATTCATCCCACTTATTGTATTCACAATGTCAACTCCAGTTCTCTCCCGTACAGATATGGCATCAAAACTCTTTAAATCTTCCGCACATAAAGACAACTTATCTTTCGATATATAAGCTTCTTTTATACCAAAAGAAGCTGCGTATGATATTTTCTTATATCCCCCTACCTTCGGCAGAAAATGCAAGAAATAATCCGTAATACATGGTGAATAAGCTTCACGCCATACTTGGTCACTCCCAACAATAAAACAGCGTAATCCACTAAACTTTACATATAGTTTTAACAACTTGCTACTTCTCAGTACGCATGTTCTTTTTATATGACGCTTTGTAAAACGTCGCAATTCAACATTATCGTAATATTCATCCTTATAAATCGTATAATGCGTGGAAAGCGGATTAGAAATCCTAATATTTCTTTTTCCTAACGCATATTTACGAAACACACATTTAACGACGCTTACACACCGCAAAAGGAAAAGCCTGAATGACGGATAATCAAAGTTCCTATTGAGCACAATAGGATTATAGCCTAAACGAATTAATGTTTGCTGCAACGCGTAAGCCTGCAATATACCTCCATAATTCGAACGTAAAGGTTGTGTCAGAATCCCAATCTTCATTAGAACTATTCGCTTGATTAAGATTTCAACTTACGATATATATCACTTACAGTCTTATAACCTCCACCCAATACTTTCTTTGCAGTCTCCACCATTTTCTCATGCTTCACATCTTTATCCGTCTTCAAACATGTAGATACGGCAAGCAATGCATCGCTCTCATCCTTACTATCTGTAAAAACTTCAAAGAGCATCGGTTTATCGGTCACATCCGCCGTTACAAATCTTTGATAGACTGAATTGAACTCTTTTTTTGAGGAAGCGCTCATATATTCAAAACCTAAATCCTCGGCATAATGCTTAACCAAGTCTTTCGATTTGTTTCCATAGTGTCCGGCTGCAGCCATATAAGCATCGGCATCGTCACCAAACATGTTGGCCATGTGGTCGTAATTACGGAATTCCGTTCCACGCCCATTATTCACAAGCATTATACGGACATTATGGCCGAGATTGTGATTCCCCATAACGTTCATGTCATAGAAAAACGCCAAGTCTCCCAATACGCAAAAATATATCTTTTGTGGATTTGCCAACGAGGCTCCGACCAAAGACGACATGTCACCGTCAATGCCGAACCCTCCAACGTTGCAATATGACAACACTGATGATGGTATTTCAAAAAAGTTCCATGAACGCAACGTATTCAGTATGCCAAGGTGAAGAACCGAATTTTCAGGCAAGCATGGTGCAAGCTGCTGCGCCATCCAAATATTGCTAAAAGGCAAATCCGGAATATGGCTATACACTTCTTCATACGCTTTCTTACACAAAGCCAAACAACTGTCGTCACAAACTTCCGAATCCGTATAGTGAGAAAAGAACGCGCTTTCCGGCATTTCAAAAACATAACGCAATTTTCTGAAAGTGTCCCTCAACTCCCCGTCCTCACTAACACGCCAAACTTGCTTCGCTGAAATTCTGAGTGTATAATAATCTCCAGAAACCTCACCAATATGAATCAGTGTTTCTATCTTCGGAAGTACAGGCTGGTTATAAGCCTGGGCCTTTACCAAAGCTGACAAGAAACGATATTTCCCTTTATAACCACTGGTATGGTCGCAAAAGACAACCGCATTATGCGATGCACAGAACTTGTCCAATACCTCTGTTTCATCCTTTGTCCATACTTTATGTGAACCCACAAAGACGGCAACATGGCCATCAGGCAATGCAGGAAACTCGTCATGAAATGTAATCCTATCAATAACACGTACCTCTGGCAACTGTTTTACAGAAAAATCACGGCTGTAAGACGTTTCCAGATTGATGTGAACCGGACCGCCACCATGTCTTTTCAAAGCAAGCAAGGCCTGATTAACTTTCAATTCACATGCCCAAGCATCGTTCTCGTCTTTAATCACTGGCAAACAAACGCTTAACCGTGCCACATCTTGTGCAACAACTGAACGGTCAATCACCTGGGCTATTAAATGTCCAACCCTCTCCGTTAACTGAGAAGATGTAACTGCAAGTATAGGCAAATGCTTATAATAAGCCTCTGTTAATCCAGGCAAATAATTACGAGAAGATGTCGCCCCTGTACATGTTAAAACCACAGGTTCACCACATTCAGCAGCCAAACCACATGCCATATAAGCAGCTGACCGTTCGTCTACGCATGAATATATTTTGAAAAAAGAGTCTTGTTGTACACTTCCAATAAAAGTAACGTTTGTCGCTCCTGGAGAAGCAACTATTTTGCGAATACCATTTGCCTTCAATAAGGCTATCAAAATCAATATTTGACGTTCATTCGTATAATACAGATTGTCCATATTCAAAAAGAATAATTAATGTCATCAAATGTAATGATTCCTGCTCCACCAGTCATATAAACAATATCGCCAACAATGCTTCTCGCCATATCACTAACCATTATCACAGCCATATTGGCAATTTCTTCGGGCATGACATAACGTTCCAACGGACTATTATCATTTACTATATTGGTCTCTTTTTCGTCCATAAGCATAGGGGTCTTAGTCGGTCCTGGAGCTATGCCATTCACCACAATGCCATAAGGAATCAATGATTTTGCCATTCCTAAAGTTAATCCTCTTATTCCCCATTTCGACAAGGTGTAGGCAGAATTAGCTGGCCGCAAACTCGAAGATGACGCGATATTTAAGATATTTCCCCTTATATTGTTAGCTTTCATGTACCTTGCCACTATTTGTGAAAGGAAAAATGCTCCTTTCAGATTAGTATCAAGCACCTTGTCAAATTCACTTTCAGATGATGTTCCAAACCCTCCACCCAATATACCTGCATTATTAATCAGAACATCCAATTTTCCTCCTATTAAAGACAAAACTTCCGAAATTTTGGCGTCAAAAGAAGAAACATCGGTATTGTCCATTAAAATTCCATGAAGCCTGCCATTGAAAGACGGCTCGTTCGTAATTACAGAATCAAGAATCTTATTGATTTTTTCCTCGTTCCGACCCGTAAAAACAACTGACGCTCCACTTCTTAAAAACGCTTTAGTTATCTCTAAGCCTATACCACTAGTCCCTCCTGTGACTAATGCCGTTTTATTCTTCAGTAATTCGTTCTGCGTAATTGAACAAATGTTCGCCGTCACATTCTTCTGAGGCACACCGCTTATTATATATTTTATCCCACGTTTAAAATATTCACGCAATGACATATTTGTATATTAATATTTAAATGAATGTATCTTGTTCTGTATTTTGCTTATGACAAATGTACGTTCCCCTTTCTCCAACCCCCAAACATACATAAATGCCAAAGAAGAAAGAACGGAAACCACACACACAATCAGCAATCGGATGAACGATGACGGCATATTAAAATATACGAGACAAGGCAAAATAACCGAACATACAGATACTAATCCCATTCGGAGCAATACTTCTTTTACAAATTTCGTCCACGCCATCTTTATCAAATCCTTTACTAAATATATACGGACAAAAATCAGCCCAAAATATATAAAAAAATAAATAATGTATGCCGCTTCTGGAGAAGCACCAAATTTAAAAGCAATGTATGAAAATGGGAAAACCCATAAACCACAAAAAGAAACAACAAGTTGATACTTCTTAATTTTCCCTGTTGCCGTCTGTGCTGTTACCAAAGTATTCGCTACAACAACAGTCAAAGACGACAACAATGTTAGCCTCATAAACGTAACGGCATGTTCAGGAACAACCCCCAACCAAATGGTTAAAACTTTATGCGCTTCAAGAATCAACGGTATCGTAAAAAAAAGCATCATAAAATATGAATACTTGGCACCACGGCATACCAACATATGCATGTATTCCAAATCATTTGCTGCATATGATTTTATTATTTGAGGATTCATGGCCGTAGTAAAATTACTTACAAATGATTGGACAGCCCCATCTACCTGTGAAGCAATTCCCCTCGCTGCATTTATACTTACACCAAAAAATATATTCATTAGAATATTTAGACCCTGAGTATTAAATAAATAAGCCCCATTGCCAAGAAAGCTCCAACCAGAAAAACTCAACATGCGACCAAGCAATGTTTTATCATATACAAAATGATACGTACATTCCGAAAACTTTCTTTTGCAATATAGATAATCAAGAAAACACATCAACACTGCTACCGACAATGTCAAAAAACTATAAGAAATAAGTTTGTCAAATGGTGATATATATAATGAATAAACAACAACCAATCTAAGCACTATATTTAAAATACCCAAATAGGCATAAGCTGCCATTTTCTCATGAGCTATAATTGCCGAACAATATGGTGCACTATTTAAACCTATTGCAAATTCTAATATAGAACATTGTAACACCCAATTTGCGGCATACATCCTATCCTCAGGAATATTCATTTTGTTATTCAAGAACCAAACTCCTATTACCTCCGCTACAATGACAATGGCTATTGATAAAAACATCATTGCCATCACAGATGATGAAAAAACTGTCTTTAACTTTTTTATGTCTCCACTGCCTAATTCATATGTTATAAATCTACTGATTGACGATGAAAGCGACCCCGACAACAAAGAAAACATTGCAACTACACCTCCAACAACATTGTAAGTACCGTAGTCCTCAACTCCTAATGTGTTCAACACAACTCTTGACGTATAGAGCGACACCGCCATGCCGAATAACATCCTGGCATATAGCATCAACGTGTTCTTGGCTATGCGTTTATTGTTTTCTGCGTGAGAATCCATTTATTAATAGATATTATGGACTGGAGTCTGCCCAATCCTGTCAACAATCAAACAAGTTTTAAAAATGTCGTAATAATCAATCACACAAACTCCACATAATCGGGCATCACCTCAACTGCAACCGTTATCAGGCTGGGCAATTCGACGAGCAGGCGCTTGATGCGTGCACCGCGCACTTTTAGCAGACGGCCGATGTAGCCGTCAAGAGGACCGCCGATTATACGCACCAGACGGCCGAGCATGTCAGGAGTTATCTCCTTTGGAGAATAAAAACAGGGATTGTTTGTCGCTTCAACGGCCTTGATGAAACGCTCCATGTCAGCGTCTCTCACTGTCATGGGCGTACGGTAACCATCCTTAAGAAAACGGTATTGAAGCGTGTTTGTTCTTTCTACAATGGGGTCAAGAACCTTGCGTGAATCATGCACAAACAACAAATCTTGCATGAAAGGCACCTCGACCGGCATCCGTTTGCCGTTCCTTACCACCAATTTCCACACCATCGGGGTAAAATACTCGATTTTCAAATCTTCGAGCAATTTATAGGCAGGAAACTTAGCGTTGCTCCGTTTGAGGTCTCGCATGACGAACCATTGAAGCAGCTCCCGTTTTTTGGCAATTGATGATACTTCATCCGCTGTTTTTGTGTTGGCGCGAATTGACTTATATGACTCATCCATAGTTTGAAAGAATACATGTCCTCTAATCCTGCAAGCTTTCGTAAAACACTGAAAAACAAGCAGTTATGCAACGTAAAGCATGAAGTTCGCCCAATCTCTCCAATCCTATTCTTCACCACCTTGTCATTCCTATTTGATAGTAGTTATAGCCTTCAGTGGTTTGGTCATATTGACCTTCTCCTAAGATGAGATAGTCTTTCACCTGCAAAGGTACAAAAATAATTCTATTTACAACTATTTTAGTAAAATTATTTGCGTCTTTGCTCCAAATACACGTCCCTGCCTTTAAGTTCTTAAACAAAAGGCAGGGAAAGCGCTTATTATTCAAATCTAAGCCAGTCTATCTGTACGTCATCGCCCGCAACAACTGACACACGGATGTCACATATTCCTTCTGGTGAAAATGTCACAGGTACAGACATAGTCCGCCATTGCCGCATAGAAGCAGGAATGACTATTTCAGCCAAGGCCGTATCGCCCACACTAACACATAATGTGCCGCCTGACTGTGAACACGCGCGTACACAAACATTGCGCCACGGGCCATGTCCAAAATCCACATTGCCATAACTTACCCAGGCATCGTTTCCATTGAGCGAGACTTTCCAACCGCTGAATTTATTGGAACTATCCAGATAATCAACAGAGACACCTTTCTTGCTTACAGCACTATAGCGGTCAATCTGTATTTCATCTCCTGCAAAAGAAAGACCTACACCGCGCAACGTGGGAACCACCTGGCGAATGCTTCCATCCGCATTGAAGAAAAGCGAATCTATACGTACTGAACGGTTTTTGTCAAATTCGGGGCTATAATCGTTGTGATGGTAAAAAAGATACCACTGGCCTTTGTATTCGACCAACGAATGATGGTTTGTCCAACATCCCGTGGGCGACTGTTCCATAATCAACCCCTTAAAGTCGAACGGCCCCATCGGGCTGTCGCTGACTGCATAAGCCAATGTCTCCGTCTTGTCCTTCACCCATGGGAAGGTAAGATAATACTTATCATTACGCTTGAAAGCAAACGGCCCTTCCTTAAATCCTTCCGGCAAATTTTCAATAAGCACAGGCTCTGAAGCCAACTCCACCATGTTGTCTTTCAGCTTTGCAACATAAAGTCCACGTCCCGACCAGAATAAATAAGCCTGTCCGTCAGCGTCTATCAGCACGCATGGGTCTATGCCGTTCACCCCCTTGATGGGCTCGGGCAACGGCTCGAACGGACCATAAGGCTTTTCTGAAACTGCCACGCCTACGCCAAAACCTTTAGTGTCTTTCGGATTGGCCGGAAAATAAAAATAATATTTCCCATCCTTATATACACAATCTGGTGCCCACATAGAGTAAGACCCTGGCTCCACCCAAGGCACTTCTTCTTGCGAAAGAACGACACCATGGTCTGTCCAGTCCGTCAGGTTTACTGAAGAAAAAACATGGTAATCAGCCATGCAGAACCAGTCTTTCAACCGCTCTACCGGACTTGGTATGTCATGGGACGGATAAAGATACACCTTACCGTCGAATACCCTCGCCGTAGGGTCGGCCGTAAACTGTCCTGAAATTATAGGATTCTGTGCATGAATGGTTACAATACCGCACAACCCTGTCAACCATGCAGATACTAACTTGACTCTCATAATAAGTCCTTAACAATGCGGAATGTACAAGACATGCCCTACTTGGCTGCCTTGAAAATCAAAGGAAGAAACTCATTAAGACACCTGCGCCACGTCAGCCATTCATGGTGCGTACCTGGAGATTCATAATATACATTGTCTATACCGGCAGCCTTAAGTTTCTCACTCAACTGACGGCTGCCCATGTTTTCCTCCGAACCCATGCCTAAGAACAACGTATGCACTTGGCTGTTGAACTTGCCGGCATCGGCGAACACACCGTCATACACCTGGCGAATGTCGGCCTGCGGCGGCAGGAATATAGCCCCGCTGAACGCTCCGATGTACGCAAACTTGTCAAGATTGGCCAATGTCGTATTGAATGTCTGATGGCCTCCCCACGACAAGCCGGCCATGGCACGGTTGTCCCTGTCGGTAAGGGTGCGGAATGTCCTGTCGACATATGGGATTATGTCGTTCAGCAGTATAGGAGTAAACGAAGCTCCAAACTCCTCGCGCGTCTCACCCGGCTTTGTTCCATGTATATATCCGCAGTTTCCATAATCCATGACGACAATCATCGGCGCACATTTGCCTGAAGCTATCTGGTTGTCAAGAATGTTTGCCATCTTGCCCTGACGGCTCCATCCACGCTCGTCTTCACCCATGCCATGCTGCAGATACAGCACGGGATAACGCTTGGAAACATTGGCGTCATAACCGGCCGGAGTATAGACAAAGCACCTGCGCTCCTCATTTTCAACAGAAGAATAATAATGGCATTCACGCACCTGGCCATGAGGTACAGACTTGTCATAGGTATAATAAGCCGCAGCTTCTGGCGTTTCAGGTATTTCTATGCCGCTTGCCATCTTTCCGCAACCAAAGAAAGTCTCGCTCGCCGGGTCGTTTACGGCCACGCCGTCAACTATCAGAAAATAATAATGGAAGCCTACGACCAAAGGGCCTGTCGTTACGCTCCATACGCCGTCGGCACCTTTCGTCATCGGCCATTTCTTGCCGCAAATGTCAACCTGCACGTCACGCGCCTCCGGTGCCTTCAGCTTAAACGTAGCTCGCGACGAATTGTCAACACACGGATATTTCATTTCCGGAACATTGGTCTGCGCAGGCACACCTTCCGGCAGGGGCTGGGCGGCAGCCGCAAACGATGCAAGCACGCACGCCAATACAGAAAAAAGTGTTTTCATAAATATCTATTCAACTGTTATTACATAATTGTCTGAAAAAACAAACATATACTTATACAAATAGGAAAGCCGCCAAACTATTCAGCGCTTACGCCCTTCTTTGTCTGCTCTACAAACTTCATCGTCCCGTCTGGGTTATAAAATAGTTCGTCAACGCACACGCTCCTGCGCCCGATGGACCCCGGGCGACCGTCCAACGTAAGAGTCGCATTATGGTAGAACAAGTACCATCTGCCCTTGAACTCTATTATTCCCGGATGTATAGTAAAGCTGTTCTCGGCCATGCCAGTAAGCTCGCCGCGGTAAGTCCACGGCCCTGACACCGAAGATGCAGTGGCGTATGCTATGGCCTCATTGCCATCGCCCATAGAGGCGTAGGTAAGATAATACATGTCGCCACGCCTGTGAAGCCACGGCCCTTCCATATATTTAGGCAAATCAACTACCTGTATTCCGCCGTCAAGCTCAATCATGTTAGGCTTAAGCTTTGCAAGGAAGCATGTGCCGTTGCCCCAGCATAGCCAACCCTGCCCTTCGTCGTCTATCAGCACGGTAGGGTCTATGTCGTTCCACCAGCCGCGCTCGCCGTTGGAGGTCATCGTGTCGCACACCAACGGCTTGCCGATGGCATCCTTGAAAGGCCCCGTAGGCGAATCGCCGACGGCAACGCCGACCGCCTTGCCGGTGTAAGGCCCGCCTGCCTGCACCGTGGTATAATAATAAAACTTGCCGTCTTTCTCTATCACCTGGGATGCCCATGCCTCCCCTACCGCCCAGCTGAAATCAGCAGGACTAAGCACTGCACCGTGGTCAGTCCACGTCTGCATGTCGTCTGTCGAATAACAAAGCCACTCCGTAATGTTGAATTCCTTTCCGCCGGAGGCTGTGTCCTGCCCCTCATAATACTCGTCGTGTCCGACATACAGATAGAGCCTGCCGTCATGCACCATCGGCGCAGGGTCGGCTGTAAACTTGTCGGTTATCAGGGGGTTACCCGTATTACGGAATGTAGGGAGGCCGTTGCCAACCTGCGGACAAGCGTTGCCGGCAAACAAAAAAGCCAAGCCTAAGGTAATGAAAAATGTCCTCATAAGCATTAGTGTTTTCTCATTTATACAATAAAAAATGCAGGCAATTCATGATAAGTCCGCACCCACACGGACGACAAAAACATCGCCAAGCATTTGCAAATATAATGATTTATAACCCCATATGCCAAATTCAGGACGGAAAAAGTGTGACAATGAGAAGAAAACACATAACTTTGCAACATTAAATAACACAACTTTTTATTTACAACGTACCAATACTCACAATGGCAATAATCAACATACAGTCGCTCGAACATCCCGGCGTAGAGGTTTTCTCCTCGCTGACCGAGGCGCAACTACGCAACCGTGCCGAACAGGATAAAGGCGTATTCATAGCCGAAAGCCCGAAAGTGATACGCACGGCACTCGGTGCCGGACTCGCGCCTACGGCCCTGCTGTGCGAGCGCAGGCACATCACAGGCGATGCAGCGGAAATAATATCACTGTGCGGCGACATCCCAATATACACAGGAGAGCGTGAACTGCTAGCACAACTGACCGGCTACACGCTTACGCGCGGCGTGCTCTGCGCCATGCGCAGACCACAACAAAAAACGGTGGAAGAGGTATGCCGGGGCGCAAAACGTGTAGTCATAATAGACAATGTAGTAGATACGACCAACATAGGAGCCATATTCCGCTCGGCCGCCGCGCTTGGCATCGACGCCGTGCTGCTGACCCGCAACTCGTGCGACCCGCTGAACCGACGCGCCGTCCGCGTGTCGATGGGGTCTGTGTTCCTCGTCCCGTGGACATGGCTCGACGGTGAACCAGACAGCCTGAAGGCCTGCGGTTTCAAGACGGTTGCCATGGCCCTGACCGACAAATCCATCCCGTTAGACTCGCCAATACTTGCCGACGAACCCCGGCTTGCCATAATAATGGGCGCGGAAGGCGACGGTTTGCCAACGGACACAATATCAAAAGCCGACTACACGGTGCGCATACCCATGCACCACGGCGTAGATTCGCTCAACGTTGCGGCGGCATCGGCCGTAGCGTTCTGGCAACTACGGGTAAGAAACACGACCGACTGCAAACCGTAAGGTAACTGCTTCTCATACAACAAACTGCAACCTGACGGAACAAGAGCCGTCAAAACAATGTGTTTAGGCCGTCAAAACGATGTGTTCTAACGCCCTAAACGCTCCGACTTAGCCGTCCTTCCGCACGTATCCATAACACATTGATAATCCGCCTATTAACAACCGCCGTACAAAAGGCCGTATTTTGCAATGTAAAATACGGCCTTTCAGCACTCAATTTGCCGTGTTTTGGAAAGTAAAAGACCGTATTCCATAAAACGCCCCAACACTTGTTTGCATACAAAAAGGAGTAAGCACGGACAAAAAATATACTTCTGCCGACAGGGAACAAAACATATTATCAACGTGAATTCAATATAAGGAACAATTTTACTAATAGAGAAGAACTTGCCTTTTCTTTCGTCCCATGTGGTCGGTTGGATGATTACCGATGGTTCTTATACCGAACTCACGTATTATCAATAAACCAAAGACTGACTGTAAACAAATAAACAAAAAAGCAGACAAGGCAAATAGCCCTGTCTGCTCGTAACTTATTCTCTTTTGTCTACTGAAAAGCGACTAAGCCGCCATTTCTATCCAGTCATAGAAGAAGCTGCATACACCGAAGAGAAGTATGCCTGCGGTGCAGATTGCAAGGGCGAGCTTGGTATTGCCGTCGCTCTTGAACGTAGGCAACGGATTTTCAGAGTTCTTGATGTACATCGCCTTGACGATAAGCAGATAGTAGTAAAGGCTCACTACTGTGTTTACCAAAGCTATGAACACTACGAGGTAGGTAAGCGGTGAACCTTCTTCAGCAGCTGCCATGAAGACGAAGAACTTGCTGAACATGCCGGCAAACGGCGGAATGCCGGCCAGCGAGAACAGCGCGAACGTCATCAGAAGCGAGAGCTTCGGGTTTGTCGTGTACATGCCGTTGTAAGCGTCCATGTCGGTAACGCCACCGTTATTTTCCTCAACGACACCGATAACGGCGAAGACTGCAAGGTTGGCGACAACATAAACCAACACATAATAAGACAGAGCGGCTACGCCCATTGCGCTGTCGCCGATTACGGCGAGCATGATATAGCCTGCCTGTGAGATTGAACTGAACGCCATGAAGCGCTTGAGGTCTTTCTGGCGGATGGCGAAAAGGTTGCCGACGGTGATAGTCAGGACAACAAGTACATAAAGCACCAATGTCCAATACTCTGTCAGCGGAGCAAATACCTTCATCAGTATTGCCATCAGCGTGAAAGCAGCGGCACCTTTGGAAATGACGCTAAGATAGCCGGTAACGGTTGTCGGCGCACCCTGGTAAGCGTCTGCCGTCCAAAAATGGAACGGCACAAGGCTGATTTTGAAGCCCAGTCCGCTGAAGAAGAACACCATGCCCATTATTGCCATGGTAAGGTTCTGCTTGGCAGCCAGCACTGTAGCCACGTCGTCGAAGTAAAGCGTGCCGGCCGCTCCGTAGATGAACGAAATGCCGTAAAGCATAACTCCGCTTGAGAACGTTGCGGTAAGTATGAACTTGGCAGCACCTTCAGCCGAGTTGTGGCGGTACTTGTCGAGAGCCACAAGGCAAGCCATGGGCACTGAAGCCATTTCAAGTCCGAGGAAGAACATCAGGAAATGCCCTGCGCTCATCATCATGTTCATACCAAGCAGCGTAGAGATTACAAGCATGTAGAACTCGCCTTCCTTGAAACTTGTATCGGTACGGCTAAGCCACTTGCGCGCCTGTATAAGCACTATGAGCGTGCCTGCGGCAAGGATTGTCTTCATTACATTCACCGCAGCCGTTGTAACATACATGCCGCCGAAGGCCGATGCTGGCTCCTGGGGCCATACGCTGACAAGCACCTGCACGAGCATCAGCAGGCATACAAGCGGATTGAACCACTTGCGCTCGCTGTTGCGCGACGATGCGAAATCGGCGATGAAGACGATAATGAGGATAGCCATCAGCGTGGCTTCCGGTATCATGTTTAAAAATTGACTGTAATTCATTGTTCTGATTTTTTATAGTTGACAAGTTGCAAGGTGACAAGCGGTAAGAGCGTTGCCTCGTCCGCCTGCACCCGTTTACTCGTCTGCTTTCATCATATTGCCGCTATAGCTGAAACATTGTTGATGTGGTCGAGGATTGGAACCAAAGCGTTGTCGATGACATCGCTCGCCCAAAGCGGAGCGATACCAAGTCCGGCCACACAGAAGATGAGGCAGCAAACTGCCACGCGCTCGTCCCATGTCGCATCGGTAAGTGTCTCATAATGCGGGTCGGCAACCTTTCCATAAAGGATTTTGCCCACAACGCGCAGGATGTAGACTGCTGTCACGACGATACTCGTACAAGCAATGATTGTAGCCGTGCGGTGGAATACGTCATTGTTGGCAAAAGAGCCGACAAAGATAGTCATCTCGGCAACGAAACCAGAGAATCCAGGCAAACCGAGGTTGGCCAAACCGGCAACTACATAGCCGACACTGAGGAACGGCATAATCTTCATCAAACCGCCAAGCTGGCGCACGTCACGAGTATGTGTACGGCCGTATATCATACCGATAAGGGCAAAGAACAAGGCCGTCATCAATCCGTGTGAAAGCATCTGGAGTATAGCACCCGTGCAAGATGTCTTTGTCATCATAAGCAATGCGAAAAGCACCAGACCGCAGTGGGACACAGACGAATACGCGTTAATGTACTTCAGGTCGGTCTGCACGCAAGCCGACAAGGCTCCGTAAACAACCGAAATGGTCGTAAGGATGATGAATATCCAAGCCAATTCATGAGCTGCCTCGGGCAGAAGGAACATCGCAATGCGGAAGCATCCGTAACCTCCAAGCTTCATAAGCACACCGGCATGGAGCATAGACACAGCCGTCGGCGCAGAAGCGTGACCGTCGGGACTCCATGTATGGAACGGGAACAATGCTCCAAGAACGCCGAAACCAATGAATACAAACGGGAAGAACACCTTTTGCATTTCAACCGGAATGTTGTGCATCTGGGCAATCTCAAGCACATTCATCGTCGTTGCACCACTTCCGAAATAGATGCCGAGAATACCAAGGATAAGCAATGCCGAGCCACCCATAAGCATAAGCGTAAGCTTCATCGCCGAATACTCCTTGTGGCCGCTGCCCCATACACCGATAAGAAGGTACATAGGTATAAGTGCAACCTCGTAGAACATGAACATGGTGAACATGTCGGTAGTGATGAAGAAGCCGTAAACGCCTGTGCTCAACAGGGTAAACCAAAGGAAATACTCCTTTGTCAGCGGCTTGAGCTGCCAAGAAGCGAATGTTCCGGTAAACACGATGATGCTTGACAGAAGCAACATCACAACCGAAATACCATCAACACCGACAGAATATGCAATGTTCAAAGGCTTGAACCAAGGTATGCTGTATGTAAACAACATCTCGTCAGTGTTGCCTCCGGCACGCATCTGTATGAATGCAATAGTCAACCAAATGGACAAGAGCAACAGACACGATGCTCCAACAACCATTACGCCGCGCACCTGATTGAGATTCTTTGCCAGCCAAAGGCCAAGCAACATCAGCGCGGGAATTACTACAAATAAACTTAATATACTCATTTTACCGGTTTTCTTTTATAGACAAATACATAACAAGACTAATGCAACTGTTCCGGTAAGGAACCATACCGCATACTGGCGCACGTCGCCACTCTGCCAGCCGCGGATGCTCTCGCCTGCCTCGTTAGCCCCCCATGCCATGAAATTCATCGCTCCGTCAACGACATGACGGTCGAACCATGCAATAGGACGGCTAAAACAACGGAAAACAATCTTATGGGTTACGAACATCCACACTTCATCAAGGTAGAAACGGCGGTATGCCGCCTCATGCAGGCGTGGGAACTTCTTTGCCAACATATCTGCAACAGGTGTCTCCTCACCTTTATACATATAAGTAGCAAGTCCGATGCCGCAGAGCGCAAGAACAGTGCTTGCTCCTGCCACAGCCCAATTAGTATGAGTGCCGAAACCGATACCGTTTGCTGAAACAAACTCGCCGAACTCGAATACATGCAGAGTACCGAAAATGCCGACAAGCATGGTTATCGCAGACAAGACTACCAAAGGTATCGTCATTGACGACGGAGCTTCGTGCGGCTGGTGTGCGCCTTCAGCCTTGTGGGTTTCGTAATAGCTCTTGCCCCAGAATATCGAGTAATAAAGGCGGAACATATAGAACGCTGTCATTGCAGCAATTCCACTCATAACAACACCCATCACAGGAGAGAAATTGTAGCAAGCTACAAGAATCTCATCCTTCGAGCAGAAGCCAGAGAAGAACGGAATACCTGCGATTGCAAGACACGATATAAGGAATGTCCAATGGGTTACCGGCATATACTTACGCAAACCGCCCATGTACATTTTCTCATTTGAATGCACAGCATGGATTATGCAGCCGGCACCCAAGAACAGGCAAGCCTTGAACATGGCATGGGTGAACAGATGGTACATTCCGGCCATATAACCAAGTCCGTTTACGTCTGCATATTCCTCGGTCATGGCAACCTTGCCAAGCTCGGGGTCAGGCATGCAAACTCCGAGAGCTACAAGCATGAAGCCAATCTGCGAAATCGTAGAGAATGCAAGCACACGCTTGATGTCACTCTGGCAACAAGCCACTGCGGCAGCATAGAAAGCTGTAAATGCAGCAATATAAGCAACCCAATGTAATGCCTCGGGAGCAAACTCGATAAACAACGGGAAGAGGCTTGCCACAAGATACACGCCAGCGACAACCATCGTAGCCGCGTGGATAAGGGCACTGACAGGAGTCGGGCCTTCCATTGCGTCGGGCAACCAAATGTGCAACGGGAACATCGCGCTCTTACCCGCACCTCCGATGAACATCATGAACAATGCAGTTGGCATAATCCATCCTGCCTGCTGAAGCGCACCCATCTGTGCCTCAGGCATAGCCGTAAGGTCGTAATTGAACGTGCCTACATAGAAGCTGTAGAACAAGATACCTATGAGGAAGAACAAATCGGCAAAACGCGTAACGATAAACGCCTTCTTAGATGCCGCAACTGCCGCGTGCAACGGATAATAAAATCCGATGAGAAGATATGAGCTGACACCTACAAGCTCCCAGAAAAGATACATCTGGAAAATGTTGGTAGCTACAACCAAGCCAAGCATTGACATTGTGAAAAGGCTCAAGAACGCGTAATAACGCTGAAAACCTTTTTCACCGTGCATGTAGCCAAACGAATAGATGTGAACCATGAAGCTGACCGTAGAAATAACGATAAGCATCATAGCTGAAATCGGCGTTATGCGGAAACCTATGTTAAATGTTAGAAGCTCGGAAAACTTCAGCCATGTAATGTCAAACACGGTAACAGTAGGATAAAGCCCTGTTGCGGCATCCCTACCCTGAACGAGGAAATACTCAAAAGCCGTGTAATAACACAGCACCGTAACAATTGCCAACGAGCACGTTCCTATCATCCCGGCAACCTTATGGGACATTTTCATTCCCGCCAGGCCGAGCAACACAAACGTGAGAGCAGGCAACAAGAGTATTAAAAATACAAAACTATAGTCCATAACACATTAATTTTTCATGTTTTCAATACAGTTCACCTGGTCACTGTGGAAATTGCGGTAAACATTAATAATAATAGCCACTGCAACCGCCGTCTCCGCCGCACTTACACCAATGCTGAACAAAGTAAAGAAGAAACCTTCCATCTGCCCAGGAAAGAGCAAGCGGTTGAAGGCAGCAAAGTTAATATCGACAGAATTGAGTATCAACTCAACGGAAATCAGCATGGCTATCAAGTTACGCCTTGTGACGAAACCGAACACGCCGATGAAAAACAGCAGTGCAGAAAGCACAAAGAAAAATTCAACTGGTACCATACTATATTACTCCTTTCTCGATATTACAATTCCACCGATGATGCACGCAAGCAGAAACACCGAGATGAACTCGAACGGCAACACATACTGATATTTCTCAGAACCCATAAGCGTCTTGCCTATAACGTTCATCGGAACTTCTGCATCTGCCATCTGCATTGACATGTCGATAAACTTATTCTTGAAAAACACAGCTACGACCGTAACAAGTCCGACAAGAGCCATCAATGTGCCAAAAGCCACACGGCTTCCCTTGAAACGCTCTACAAGACCTTGCAACGTACGCTTGCTTACCAATTGGATTGCAAAGATGTAAATCATGGTTATACCTCCAGCATAAACGCTTATCTGGGCTGCGCCCAAGAACGTATAGTCAAGCAGGAAGTACAAACCAGCCACACCCAAGAGAACGAACAACAGGAAAGTGGCCGCTCTCATAATCCGCTTCGTCATCACGCATACGATAGCAGAGCCGAGGATGACGACAGCAAGAATCAAAAACATTACCATATTAGCCATATTCACGTTCTCCTTTTATTTTGTACTTGTATTAAATGTACCAATCTCAAAAGGTGCGCCCCCGTCCGTAAGATTAGGCAGAGGTGTTTCAAACTTTTCCTTGTTAAGGTGCTGCACAAGGTTGCCACGACTGAACGTTGCGTTCTCGAAATCGTTGACAAACTTTATGGCATCATGAGGACACGCATTTACGCACAACTCGCAGAACATGCACTCGCCAAGGTCGTAAATGTAGTCGTCAAGTACACGTTTCTTCTTTCCGTCCTCCGTCTCAACCGTTTTCTGAACAACCTTGATTGTACCATTAGGACAAGCCATTTCACAAAGCTTGCAGGCTATGCACTTATTGTTGCCTTCAGCGTCCTGCGGCATAATAAGACGTCCGCGGTGACGTTGCGAAACGTGAAGGGTGGTCTTCCTGTTCTCCGGGTACTGCTCGGTGACTTTCTTCGTGAGATATTCACGGAAAGTGACACCAAGACCAGTAGCCAAAGACTTCAGTCCGTCCCTTATTCCGCCAAAATATGAATTCTTATTCTCTTCCATTTAATTAAATGTCTTCAATCTTAAAATACATTATCCCATTTAGAAATGCCAGCCAAGGGCTACAACTATTGTCATTATCACCAGGTTGAGCAGGCTGAGCGGCATGAGATACTTCCATTCGAGCTTAAGTATCTGGTCGATACGCAGACGCGGATATGTCCACTTTATCCAAAGCAATATCCAGATAAGGAAGAATGTCTTGGCCAAGAACCACACAATGCCGGGAATATAATCCATAACGGCATTGAACCCGTCAAGCCCTGCGATGTGAAGCGGCATCCAACCGCCAAGGAACACCGTAGAAGCAACACCTGCGATGATGAACAAGTTAAGGTATTCGGCCAAATAGAAGAAGCCGAAGCCCATACCTGAATACTCCGTGTGATAGCCTGCTGTAAGCTCGCTCTCGGCCTCGGCCAAGTCGAACGGGCCGCGGTTGGCCTCGGCGTTACCTGCAATAAGGAATACCAGGAATGCGATAATCGCCGGGATATGCCCCTTGAAAATCAGCCATCCGTCATTCTGTGACTCAACTATGCCCGAAAGGCTCATCGTACCGGTCAAAGCCACTGCCGTTATAAGGCAAAGGCAAAGGGACATTTCGTAAGAAATCATCTGTACGGCACCACGCATCGCCGAAACTACAGAATACTTGTTGTTAGAACTCCATCCGGCAAGGAAAATACCGACAACGCCGATACTTGAAATGGCTGTAAGCAAGAATACGCCAACGTTGAAGTCAAGAATTCCGGCACCCTTGTTCCAAGGCATGAACGAAAATGCACCTACACTGCCTATTATGACAAGGAACGGAGCTATAACATAGAGGAGCTTGTCTGCCTTGTCCACAGGGAAAATTTCCTTGATGAGCATCTTCAACACATCGGCGAAGACCTGGAAGATACCCCACTTGCCGACACGCATCGGGCCAAGACGGCACTGGAAGAAAGCGCAGACCTTACGTTCCATATATATGAGCACGATTGCCAGCATGGCGTAAGCCACAAGGATTAGAAGTCCGACAATGACGCACTCAATAAGGATTGACAAGAAATTGCCCAACCCGAGGGTATCCCTGAGCAGGCTGTCAAACCATGTCGTTACTATACTAAAATCGAACACTTTTCTTTAAAGTTTAAGTTATTAATAAGAGGAGTAAAGGAGTAAGGAGTTAAGGAATAAAGTTGTTAAGACAAATGCTTTGACATTGTCCAGTCTTCACACCTTCGCACCATCTCACTTTCTCACCTTTTTATTATCTGTCAATATCAGGAATCACATAGTCGAGCGTAGCACCGATTGAAATCAAGTCGGCTATCTTCTCGCCACGGCAGATAGTGTCCATAGCCGAGACGAGCGGCAAGCCCATCGGGCGGAACTTCAGTCGGCAAGGATTCTTTCCGCCGTCACTCCGCAGGTAAACGCCTATTTCGCCACGGCTTCCCTCGCAACTTGTGTACCATGTTCCCTCAGGCACCTTTATTATCGGCTTCTGCTTGATGTAGAATTCACCTTCAGGGATATTGTCAATCAGCTGCTCAAGTATGCGTACACTCTGGCGCATTTCGTCGAGACGCACCTTGTAACGGTCGAAGCAGTCGCCGTTGGTGTACGTAATCTCATCGAAATCAACCTTGCCATACAAATCGTATGGATGGTTCTTCCTGACGTCGTTATGCCATCCGCACGCACGTCCGGTACCGCCGGTACAACCGTAAGATATGGCATCTTCCCTTGACAGTACGCCTACACCCTTGAAACGGTTTTGCAGGATAACGTTGCCGGTGAAGATATCGTCATATTCCTTGAACATAGGCTTGACGTATTCGCAAAGCTTCTTTACGTTCTTCACGAAATTCGGGTCAATGTCAGCCTGACAACCACCTATTCTATAATAGTTCTGTATAAGGCGTCCGCCAGTGGTCTCTTCCATTACGTTGAGTACCTGCTCGCGGTCACGCATACCATAGATGAATGCGGTCAACGCTCCAAGGTCCTGCGCGCAGCATCCGAAGTAGAGCATGTGCGAGTCGAGACGCTGAAGCTCGTCCATTATGGTACGAATGTACTTTATGCGGTCAGACAGTTCGATGCCCATACCCTCCTCTATTACCGACACGAGGGCGTGGCGGTTCATCATGGCCGAAAGATAGTCAAGACGGTCTGTCAAGGCCAATGTCTGAGGATAGGTGTAGCTCTCGCACATCTTCTCGATGCCACGGTGTATGTATCCGCAATGCGGATATATCTTGCGCACATATTCGCCATCGAGGATTGTCTGTAGGCGGAGCACACCGTGGGTGGCTGGGTGCTGCGGGCCGATGTTGATTACGTAATCGTCATCGGTGAAGAGCTTGTGCTGCGTGGCTACAAGCTTGCCGTCGCTGTTAAGGTTGTACTCAACGGTATAGTCTGTCTCCGGGTCATCCTCAAGGGTGTACTGGTTGTTCTCGGGACTCATGTCGTAGTCCTTCCTGAACGGATAGCCCTTGAAGTCTGAACGGAGGTACAAGCGGCGCATGTCCTTGTTGCCAAGGAACTTGATGCCGTAGAAGTCATACACCTCGCGCTCCAGCATTTCCGCGCCTTTCCAAAGGTTGCTAACCGTAGGGATGTAAGCGTTGTCACGGTCACCGTTTACAGCCTTGACACTCATACGCTCGTGCGTCTCTGTATTCTCAAGGATGTACACGGCACCAAGGCCTTCTTCTCCGAAATCCTCACCTACGATAGTAACGAGGAAGTCAAAATGCTTCTCATTCTTTAGCTTCGCCATTTCTGCGGCAAAGCTGTTCAATTCGAATATTTTGTGTTCTAATTTCATCGCGTCACTTTATTTAATGTTTCACGAAGACGCGCCAAGCATCCCTTGTCCGCATTATCGTCGTCTACGATGATGGGCTTCTTCTCCTTGTGGTTCACTCCGCCAAAGAACTTCTCCACCTTGACCTTTCTCTGCAACTGCATCATGCCGTACAGTATGGCCTCGGGGCGCGGAGGGCATCCCGGGATGTACACATCCACAGGCACAATCTCGCCTATGCCCTTGACTACATGGTAGCTGCTCTTGAACGGGCCGCCCGATATGGCGCATCCGCCGACGGCAACCACGTACTTAGGCTCAGCCATCTGGTCGTACAAACGCTTGAAGGCCGGAGCCATCTTGTGCGTGATTGTTCCGGCGCACATGATGAGGTCGGCCTGGCGCGGAGAGTTACGGGTGACCTCGAAGCCGAAACGTGCGAAGTCGTAACGCGCGCATCCTACGGCCATGAACTCTATACCGCAGCAGCTCGTCGCGAAGGTAAGCGACCACAATGAATTGCTACGGCCCCAGTTAATCATGCTGTCAAGCGAGCCGACCACTACATTAACACCACCCTCGTGAAGCTCGTCAACAATCTTCTCGAGGAATTCATTGTCCTTAAACTCCGAGTAAGGAATACTCTTGATTACGGGTTTTCTTACTTCCATTCCAACGCTCCTTTCCGCCAAGCGTATGCAAGGCCAAATACTAAGACTAACAAAAAGAACGAGATGCTGACCATTGCCATTACGCCGAACTCCTTAACAACGACGGCCCACGGATAGAGGAAAACCGTCTCCACGTCGAACACGAGGAAGAGGATGGCGAAAAGATAATAGCCCACGTGCACAGGTATCCATGAAGAACCATGTGTAGGAATACCACACTCGAACGGCTCTCCCTTAACCTTGTTATACGTACGCGGACCCATTAACTTAGCTATGACAAAAGCAGCCACGACCAAGAAAACAGCCGTTATCAAAACGGTAATTAACAAGATAAAATACATATATATTTTATTTAATAAAACGTAGCACTACAAAACGCTTGCAAAGGTACAATTTATTTCGCAAAGTTTTAATAAAAACCCATATTTTATTTTAATGAAAATCCAATTATTATGTAAAGAATCTTGACATGCTGTACAGAAAGCGGCAAACGGTATTGTAAAAGACGGCTTTTGAGTCTGCAAGAGGTGGCCTTTGACCGTGCCATTTGCCACCTTTTGCAACGTCAAAGACGACCTTTTGTCATGTGTAATGCAACCCGCTGATTTACAACACGTTACAAAGCTTACGAAAAGAGCCGTCCAAACCTGTCGTTTGGACGGCCTAAACGCATCGTTTCAACGGCCCACTAAACACGCATAGTGCGCGTTTTTCAGCTATTATTTTTTTGTTTTTCACATTTTCACTCTTTTACCTTTCCACCTTTACCAGTCCTTCCATCGGACTTTTTATGACTTTCCCGACCGTATAGCCTTCGGCCTCTGCGGCTTCAAGCAGTTCCGATTTGTAATAAAAAGCGATGCTTCCAACAGCTCCGACAGGCAAATCCCTGCGTCCGTAAAGGTTTACATTTCGCTTGAAAAAACACCTAAAGTTATCTATAACCAAATTCCTTAAATCTTTGTTTTCCAAATGATTATGAATAAATACAGACGTACTTGCAAGGAAGCGGTTGGCCAATGGTTCGCGATACACTTTGTTTATTATGTCCGCCAGCGTAAGACCTGTTTCTTTAAGAAACTCGTCACGCATGGCAGCTGGCAGTCCGCCCTTGAACAACGCGTTAATGAACATCCGCCCGAGCACCGCTCCGCTGCCCTCGTCACCAAGTATATAGCCGAGCGGAGGCACGTTGGCCGTTATCCGTCTGCCGTCATACAGGCACGAATTTGCCCCTGTGCCGAGTATGCAAGCGATACCTTCCCTGTAGCCGAAAAGCGCCCGAGCAGCACCAAGAACGTCCGAGCAGACCTCCACTCTGACGGCATTGACGAACACTTTGCGGAGCAACAGCTCCATGCGCGGCACCATCCTGTCGCGGCACCCTGCACCGTAAAACTCGATTTCGGCAATTTTCCCGGCATAGCCAAAGCCGCTTGCAAACTCGTTATTGACAATGTTCTCAATCTCTGCGTCAGTCTGCTGGAACGGATTTATGCCCTGCCCTACCGTGCGGAATATAACCACTCCGCCGTCTACAACGCACCAGTCGGTTTTCGTGCTGCCACTATCTGCTATAAGTTTCATAGGATTGTTCGTTTATAATGTGTACAAAATTATTCAAACATTGCATTTACTCAAAGTCAAGATAACAATACTTTGACACGCCGCCTGCGCCATTGCTTGCATATTCGCGACAGTACCTGCCCTTTACCTTGAAATCAACAGGACGGTGGAATATAGGCCCGTCGTAAACAAACGAATGGTATTCGCCGCGCTCGCCGCATACATCCACATCCGCAGGAAGGGCGGAAATGAAGCCGTCGTCTATAACCCTGCCGACGAAACTCTCGTCGAGCACGGAGCAGTCAACGCACGTTACCACCGCCTTGAAGCCAAGGCTTATAAATTCATTGACGGCATCCTGTGGCACAACATGCCATAATGGAAACGCAGCCTTGACGCCGTTAATGCCGCAGCCAGCCTCCCTCTGCCTGCGCAAATCGTCCAAATAAATATCGTCGAACAGGGCGGTGGCAATGCCTTGCTCCCTGAACCGCCCAACGGCCTTTGACATGTTGGCCGCATATTCGGCGTCAGTCCATGCCGTGTCGATATAAAACGGACAGAAAGGTATGCCTACAGCATCGGCCTGGCGGCGCAGCAGAGCCTCCCCTACTTCGTGCATCGCAAGCCGTCCGTCAGTCTTTACGACAGAGAACAACGCCTTGACATCATACAGCCCTGACGTAACGGCACGATGCAAGGCCAACGCCGAATCCTTGCCGCTGCTCCAATTAAAATACGCTTTTTCCATTCGTGTGGCAAATACGGACTATTTCCGCTTTATACGCGCAAAGTTAATAATACCACACCGATTAACAATATTTCTCTTACAATATATGCGAAATTAAGAGTATTTTCTTACTTTTGCATATCATAAGCATCGCCTATACTGCGCAAGGAGATAAAAAACGAAGAGTTTTTGAGCTAATTGCCTTTATTATGAGCGGCATATCACATTACCGACAATACCGAAAAATAAAACGGCGAAGGATTGTTCCTCCGCCGTTTTACTTTGTATAAATAAGAACATTATTCCAAGTTCAAAGACTTCTTGATAGCCTCAACCTTGGCGGTTGCAGCATCTGTGCAACGCTCATAGCATCCGGCACACTTCATTGTGTCCTTAATCTCAATGTAGAACTTGATTTTCGGCTCTGTTCCTGACGGACGGACGCTAATCTTTGTCTCGTCGTCGCAGAACCACTGAAGCACGTTGCTGGTGGTCGGCATATCGAGTTTTATTACGTTGCCTGCCGCATCACGCTGTTCAAGCGTCTGGTAGTCTTTCCACAGAACAACCTTGCTGCCGCCGAGTTCGGTAGGCGGATTGTTGCGGAAGTTTGTCATCATCTGCTTTATTTCGTCAGCTCCAGTCTTGCCGGGCTTTACCACATTCACTGTAACTTCCTTGGAGAAACCATATTCAAGATAGATGTCCATCACTACATCATACAGCGTCTTGCCTTGGTCTTTAGCCCAAGCGCAAATCTCGGCAAGCAACGAGCAGGCCGAAACGGCGTCCTTGTCGCGTACAAAGTCCTCCGCCAAGAAGCCGTAACTCTCCTCACCGCCGCCGATATACTGCTGCTTCCCTTCCGAAAGTGCTATTTCACGGGCAATCCACTTGAAGCCTGTGTAGCAGTCGCGCATCTCGATGTGCTGCTTGTCGGCAATCTTCTTGATTACTTCCGTAGTAACAATGGTCTTCACGATAAAGTCAGTCGGCTTCATCAAGCCCTTGGCCTGACGGTTGCGGATGATGTAATACAGGAAGAGAAGGCAGGTCTGGTTACCGTTGATAAGTATCCATTCGCCCTTGTCATTCTTGCAAGCCATGCCCACACGGTCGGCATCGGGGTCGCTTGCCATGACAATATCCGCGTCAATCTCTTTCGCGTCGCGCAGTGCAAGAGTAAGAGCCTCGCCGTTTTCGGGGTTCGGGCTGACTACCGTCGGGAAGTCGCCGCTCTTCACCATCTGTTCTTTCACGCAGTGAACGTTCTCAAAGCCCCAAAGCTTCAACGAGCGCGGAATGAGCATCATGCCTGTACCGTGCAACGGAGTGTAGACAATCTTCAGGTCTTTCTGACGCTTGATGACTTCCGGGTCGATAGAAATGCCGTGGATAAGGTCGAGATATATCTTGTCAATTTCTTCTCCGATAATCTCAATCAGTTCCTTGTTGCCGTCAAACTTGACATCCTCCACCTTTACTTTATTAACCTCGTCGATAATGCCTGTATCGTGGGGAGCAAGCACCTGTGCACCATCCTCCCAATAAGCCTTGTATCCGTTGTACTCCTTCGGATTGTGGCTTGCCGTAATGTTCACACCGCTCTGGCATCCAAGATGACGGATTGCGAACGAGCATTCAGGCGTAGGACGCATGTCGTCAAACAAGTAAACCTTTATACCGTTGGCAGAGAATATATTGGCAACGGTCTCCGCAAAGAGGCGGCTATTGTTGCGGCAATCGTGACAAACGACAACGGATATTTGCTCGCGGTCGGCAAAATTCTTCTTCAAGTAGTTGGCGAAGCCCTGCGTAGCCATACCTACGGTATAAACATTCATGCGGTTGCTGCCAGCACCCATTATGCCACGAAGGCCGCCTGTGCCAAATTCAAGGTTCTTATAAAAGCATTCTATCAAGTCTGTCTTGTCCTCATTTTCAAGCATAGCCTTAACGGCTGTCTGAGTGTCAGCGTCAAAAACAGGTGTGAGCCACTGCTGAGCTTTGGCCTCACACAAAGCAATCAATTCCGAGTTATTTTCCATACTATTATTAAATGTTAGTAATTCGTGTTACAAGGAATAAGGCAAAGACTGAAAACAGGCAGCGCGCCGAAACAACAGAATAAGCCTTATCTTGCTACAAAGATAATAAATAAAAGTAAAAAACACCATTGTACTGAATATTTTTCACTCTTTTTCATCGATTTTTAGCGCATTTTCATCAATGTGTCAATGGTTCACGCCATAACCGAACAATGCGAAATCTCCTTTCATCGGGTCGTCGGGAAAAATCTCGGCAAGCCTGGTCGACAATCTCCTTGCCACAGACATGGAAGCCGTCTTGGCATTGATAAGCCCAAGGCGGTTGGCTTCTTGCAGAACATGTGTGTCCATAGGAATAATCAAAGTACGCTTGTCTATGAATCCGCTCCATAATCCAAGGTCTACAGGAGAGCCGTCACGCACCATCCAACGCAAAAACATGCACACACGCTTACAGGCGGAAGTTGTGTTTTTCGGTATTATTGTCTCTATCCCTTTTCTCGAAAAATAATCCGTAAGGCATTTAACGGCAGAAAAACCATCTGTGGCACAAGCCTTCACATAGCACCCGATGCTGCCATGTTCATGGAGCATCTGCTGTATGGCGGCGAGCAACGAATGTATTGTATGCCACGTATAAAGACGATAAAAGCACTTTCCGTCATCATCGGGCACGTCTTTCCCGTATTTTCCGCTTATCACCCAATCATAAACATTTCTTCCTGAAACATCAAGAAAGAACTGAATCTTTGGCATGAACTGTTTTCTACTGCCATAGCTCAAGCATGAAGCTATGAAAGCCGTAACCTCTTGATTTTCTGTCCCTTCCACCTGGTGCATAAACCAACTGGGGTCGGCAGGCAGAAAGTCCGCCGTCTCATATTGGTCTGCATACCGTGTCAAAAGACTTGCCAAATCGCCCATCTGATAAATATAGAAAAACAAAAAGGGTAAAAAGGTTAAGTTTCAAGATGCCTGACAAATCAACATCAAATCCAAACTTTAGCCTTTTTACCCCGTCCTGTATTTTAAACCTACGTTTAGAGTATAGTCTTCACAGCCTCAAGCATTCCCTTTTCCTGGATAAGGTCGAGGTCTTTCTTGACAAGAGCGTTAAGCCCCTTAATATTATTAAGGTCTTCTCCCCATATTTGTGTAGCGGCGAGGACTCCGTCAGTTACCTTCTGCGTATCGCCCGTAGCCCAGAGATTTTTAAGCAAGTCCATGATTTCCTGCGAGTCATTAGGCACAATCTCCGTTCCGTCCGCACGCGTACCACCCTTGTAATAAGTGATGATGGCAGCAAGACCGAACACAAGTCCTTGTGGAAGTTCACCCTTACGCTCAAGATAGGTCTTGACACCCGGCAGGTCGCGAGTCTGGTACTTGGGGAACGAATTTAGCATGATGCTTGTCACCTGGTGGTCAACAAACGGGTTCATGAAACGCTCAAGCACGTCGCTTGCAAACTTCTGAAGCTCGTCTTTCGGCAAGTTAAGAGTTTCCATAAGCTCCTCGAACTGTACCTTATGGATGTACTTGCCTACAACAGGGTCTTTACAAGCATCGCGTACAATGTTGATGCCGCTAAGGAATGCCACCGGACTAAGCACCGTATGAGGACCGTTGAGCAAAGTAACCTTACGCTCGTGATACGGTTCTTCCGACGGAACAAAGAGGACATGCAGTCCGGCCTTGTCTGCCGGGAACTCTTCCGCAATCTCTTTCGGTGCCTCGATTACCCAAAGATGGAAAATCTCGGCCTGTACCACGAGGTTGTCCTCATAGCTGATTTTCTGCTGTATTTCCTTGATTTCCTTACGAGGGAAGCCCGGTACGATACGGTCTACCAAAGTAGCGTAAACGCCACAGCACTCTGTAAACCATTTCTTAAAACCTTCGCCAAGGTTCCACAGTTCTATGTATTTGTAGATACAGTCCTTAAGCACATGTCCGTTAAGGAATATAAGCTCGCAAGGAAATATGATAAGTCCCTTTGTCGGGTCGCCGTTGAATGTCTGGTAACGGCGATAAAGCAACTGTACAAGCTTGCCCGGATATGAACTTGCAGGAGCGTCATCAAGCTTGCAAGTCGGGTCAAAAGCAATACCAGCCTCGGTGGTATTTGATATTACGAAACGCATCTCCGGCTGGTCTGCAAGTGCCATAAACGCCTCGTTCTGTGAATATGGGCTTAATGCACGGCTGACACAGTCTATACGCGTAAGGCTGTTTACGGGCTTGCCATCCTCAAGTCCTTGCAGGTTTACATGATAGAGGCAGTCTTGACCGTTAAGCTTGTCTATCATTCCACCGCCAAGAGGCTGCACTATTACGACAGACCCGTTGAAGTCTGTTTTCTGGTTCATGTTATAGATAATCCAATCAACAAACGCACGAAGGAAGTTTCCTTCACCAAACTGGATTACTTTCTCTGGCATTACGCTCTTAGGCGCAGTCCTCTTGTTTAATGCTTGTAATTTTTTCATGATTTGATTTACTAAATTCGTTTTTATTAATTTTGTTGCAAAAATACAGTATTATTCGATAATGTGTTCAGTTTTTACGCGTTAAAAACACGTAAAGGTTTGCGTGATTACATTTCCAACGCATACAAATAGACAAGAAACGGGCAGAACATACACAGGCCTTGCCATCAACAATTGATGCAGACCGGACTCCGCTTGTTTCCTGTCTACTTGTCAACCAAATATATTACATCGCAAATGTGTTGAATCCTCCGTCAACAACAGCCACAGTACCCGTCACGAACTTGGCGGCGTCGCTCATCAAATAATGTATTGTTCCGCAAAGTTCTTCCGGGTCGCCCATGCGTCCAAACGGTGTCTGACGTACCACATCGTTGCCGCGCTGGGTATAAGAGCCGTCGGGATTGGTCAACAACGCACGGTTCTGCTCGGTTATGAAGAAACCGGGAGCTATGGCGTTAACACGAATGCCTTCGCCGAACTTCTTGGCGCACTCTGTCGCCATGAACGCAGTAAAGTTGCTTATGCCGGCCTTTGCTGCCGCATATCCGCACACACGGGTCATCGGACGGAACGCAGCCATTGACGAGAAGTTGATTATCGAGCCTTTGCCCTGCTTTACCATAGGCTTGAGGAACACCTGCGTAGGTATAACCGTGCCTGTAAGGTTAAGATTGAGCACCTTCTGGAATTCCTCTACTTTCAGGTCGAAGAAGGTCTGGTCGGGAGTTATAGTCGCCCCGGCCATGTTGCCTCCGGCTGCATTGAGCAACGTGTCTATGCGTCCGTACTTTGCAATTATGTCGTCGCAGTTCTTCTGAACAGCGGCATAATCCATCACGTCCGTCTTCATGAATTCGGCCTTGCCACCGTCCTTCACGATGTCGTCCACTATCTCCTTGCCCACCTCTTCCTTGCGGCCGAGGATTACAACCTGCGCTCCGTTGTTTGCAAGATATTTCGCTATTGTGCGGCCGAGAATGCCCGTTCCGCCCGTTATTACTACGACGTAATCCTTGATGTTAAATAATTCGTTCATTGTGTTTTAATATTTTAGATAAGGCCAATGGGGGCATATAAGCCAAATCAGCCTTACATATGAACAATGGTATTTTTCTTAATTCTTAACTCTTAATTCTTAATTTATTCCTAACTCGCGGTCAACAGTTGCAAGGATGCCCTGCACCTGTCCCATGGCAAACATGCGGCCGAGGAACGTGTAACCGGCATTGTAGCCTCGGTTTTCATCGCCAAGCATGTTGGGACCATGGTCAACACGCATCGGAAGCTTCGGATTCGTTTTCTCGAATATGCGCGCCAGCTCTATGAGGTCGGCACGTCCGCCAAGATGCGAAGCCTCGGTAAAGTCGCCGTTTGGGAAAACCTTGCACGAGCGCATGTGTACAAACCATGTGCGGCCGGCATATTTGCGCGCCAACTCCACCACATTGTTGTGCGCTCCGGCAGACAAAGAGCCTGCGCAGAACGTCAAGCCGTTGTGCGGGTCGTCCACCGCCTTTAGGAACCAGTTGATGTCGTCGTCGCACGTTACGATGCGAGGAAGGCCGAGAATGGGGAATGGTGGGTCGTCAGGATGTACGCACATGTACATTCCGTATTCGTTGCAGGTGGGCATGATGGCCGCCAGGAAGTAGCGCATGTTCTCGCGCAGCTGGTCTTTAGTAATGCCCTTGTAAAGGTCGAGCAGCTGGCGGAACAGTTCAACCGGGTGCTCGTCGTTCTCGGTAATGTTGCCGTTTACGAAGCCCTGTGTCTTCACAATGATGGTGTCAACCAGCTTGTGGTTGTCCTCCGGAGTCATGGTCTGCTTCAGTTTCTCCACCTCCGCCATTACCTCCGGGCTGTAATCCTTCTCCGCACCCTCGCGTTTCAGAATGCAGCAGTCGAAGTAAGCGAACTGGGCATGGCTGAAATAAAGGTTGCTCGTACCGTCGGGGTTGGGATGCGTCAGGTCTGTGCGCGCCCAGTCGAGCACAGGCATGAAGTTGTAGCAGATGGTGTGCACGCCCTCAAGTCCGAGATTCTTAAGGCTCTCTTTATAGTTCTCAATCAGTTGGTCGCGGTCAGGACCTGCGTACTTTATGCTTTCGCATACGGGCAGGCTCTCCACAACAGACCAGCGCATACCGTAGCTTTCGATGTATTCACGCAGGTCACGGATTTTCTCGCGCGTCCAAACTTCTCCGTTCGGAACGTCGTGCAGGGCGGTGACGATGCCCTCCACGCCAATTTGTTTCAGCATAGACAAGGTTATCTTGTCGTTCTTGCCGAACCATCTCCATGTTTTTTCCATATCAAAAAGTCTTTATAAAAGTTTTTAATGTTTTTCCATTGAGCCTCATTCATGGTGGTAAGGCTCGTTCTTCATTATTGTGCAGGCACGGTAAACCTGCTCTATGAACACGAGCCTGACCATCTGGTGCGACAGCGTCATGCGCGAAAGCGACACCTTGCCGTCAGCCCTGTCGTACACAGCCTGTGAAAAGCCGTAAGGGCCACCCACAACGAATGTAAGGCTGCGTGCCGTCTGCTGCCGGTTCTCAAGCCACGACGCGAATTCGACGCTACGGTATTCCTTGCCGTGCTCGTCAAGCAACACCACGAAGCTCTTGTCTTCAATGGCTTTCAGTATAAGTTCGCCTTCCTTTTCCTTTTGCTGCTTTTCGGTCAGGTTCTTGCTGTTTTTCAATTCAGGTATAACCTTTATATTAAAAGGTATATAGTGGTTTATGCGGCTTGCATAGTCCTCAATGGCTTCGGCATACAGTTTCCCTGTCGTCTTTCCTACAAGTAGCAATGTGGTTTTCATACGTTTTCAGGTTATATGTGTTCATGCCTGATACTCGTTCTTGCGCTTAGGATTCATGGGAAACCATCCTTTCTTCACCCTGTCGCGCTGTTCAAACAGTTCCTTTATCGACCACAGACATGAAGCACCGAATATGCCGAGCACCGCCGACACCACCGGGTTGGCTACGAACAAAGCCGCAACGACACATGCCAGACCTGCAACAAGGAACGTCCACCAATATTTTGTACCTGTGTAATATTCTGTCTTTATCACAATCGGATGGAATAGCCCGATTATAAGGAAACACGATATGGCGATGACAATTCCCGTAAAATGCAGCATCATTGTTTTTCTTTAACTTAAGAGACGTTTACTGACTGCAAATATAATAATATTTTCTTATCCATGCAAAGCAAATCGGAGTAAATAGGGCATGTCTTTACAAAAACAAGGAATTTGAAACATATTGTTGGCATATTGAAACGCGACGGCTAAAGCGTCGAAAGCATACGCCTGCCGATATACAACCGGCGCACACACAAAAGGCCGTCTTTCACGATGCGAAAGACGGCCTTTTACAACGCAATATGCGGCCTTTCACGATGCGAAAGGCCGCATATTGCAAGACAACAGGCAACCTTCTGCAAATCAGACGGTTAACCTGCGCATCACATTATACGGTTATTTATCTGTTCTTATGCTTCACATACCACCTGTGGGTGAACACTACGTACATCGCCAAAGCAATACTGCACAATACCAGTGACAACACTACTGCGTCATGGCTGGCGCCATAAAAGAAACCGTAGCCAAGGAACAATCCAACCGACAAACCCGACTCGCAAGCCAGGAAATACGTACTTTGCGACGTGCCACGCCTGCAATGCGGACTAAGCTTTATGAAGAACAGCAGGAAGCGCGAGCCGACAACCCCCATTCCGCAACCCATAAGCACCGGCACAAGCGATGAGGCAGTGCCGTCATCGTCTGCCAACATCACCAGCAAGGCGGCTATCATGAGCGCTATGCCCGTTACTGCCTCGCTCTTCAGCTCGGCGTTGGCAAACACAAAACGGGCGGCCAACAGGGACAGGACAAAGCCTACGGACAGCATCCCGTAAAAATATGCGGTGCCGTTGATTGAAAAAACCAAACCTACGGCAGCCGTAACAAACAGGAAATTGACAAAAAGCCACTTGCCCTGCGGCAGGAAAAAGCGGTCGGCCGACACATGGCGTACAATATCCTCAGGAGCTTTAAAAGGGAACTTTACCGCTGATATGAGAATAACAGCCACAATGCACAAGATTGCTCCAACGACCATCACGCTGCCGAAGCCTGCCAACGGCGACAAGGCAAGAGCCGCCATAGGCCCTAACGACAAGGCCAACCGTGAGAACCACGCCGCCGAATAATTGGCTTCGGTGCGGCGGAACGACTCGCAAGTGTCTATAATCAATGTGCTCGACAGCACCATCTGCGCCAGTCCGAACAACGCTCCCTGCGCCAGACGCACAACGGCAACCAAGCCGAACGCGCCTAAAGCCGTCCCCACTCCACGGTGAATGAACTGGAGGAAATAAAAACAGACGGCGACGACAAATAACGAATAAATGCACACATGATTACGACGGTAACGCTGAACCAGGTATGAGCAGAAACACCCAAACATGAATATGCCCACACCCGGCACCCCTACACATACCGCCGCCTCAAGCGGTGTACATCCGCACACCTGCATCATCCACGCAGGCAGCAACGGCAGAGGCAGATACATGGCCGCAGTCAGCGACAAACTGGCCAAAGCCAGCAACCAAAAGTCCCTATGCCACAGCCCTGCGTGGACAGGAGTGTTCTGCGTATCCATCAATAAGACTCGTTAGCGTTGGGGAAAGCTCCGTCCTTAACATCGGCCACATACTGCCCTATGGCATCGGTCATTACCGTATTAAGGTCGGCATAGCGGCGCAAGAAGCGTGGGTTGAAACCCTTTGTCATGCCGAGCATGTCGGCAACTACGAGTATCTGGCCGTCGGTACCGGCACCTGCGCCGATGCCGATTGTAGGTACGGCTATGGCCTTTGACACCTCGGTGGCAAGAGCCGCAGGCACTTTCTCGAGCACAACGCTGAAGCATCCCGTCTCGCTCAGCAGCCTTGCGTCAGCCAACAGCTTCTCGGCCTCGGCCTCTTCCTTGGCACGCACGGCGTAAGTTCCAAACTTGTTGATGCTCTGCGGAGTAAGTCCGAGATGGCCCATTACGGGTATTCCGGCATCGAGTATGCCCTTTATGGTATCTATTATCTCCTCTCCGCCCTCGAGCTTGAGCGCGTCGCATCCGCTTTCTTTCATTATGCGTATGGCGTTCTTGACACCCTCCTTGCGGTCAACCTGATAACTGCCGAAAGGCATATCGCACACCACGAGGGCGCGCTTGACACCGTTCACCACAGCCCTTGCATGGTAAATCATCTGGTCTACGGTCATAGGCAGCGTGGTGGTGTTGCCCACCATGACGTTGGATGCCGAGTCGCCGACCAATATTCCGTCAATTCCTGCGCCATCGACAATGCCTGCCGTAGTGAAATCATATGACGTGAGCATGGAGATTTTCTCGCCACGCTGCTTCATTTCGATAAACCTGTGTGTGGTAACTTTACGCGTATCGCTTACTAAATATCCTGACATTTTACTAATGATTTTATTTATTTTGTAAAACAAACATATCAAAAAACAATCTATAACAACACATTAACTAATATTACCAACTACCTGCCAATCAACAGTTTATTGTAACATTGAGCACAACTTGTCATAATCAAGACCGACATAGTCGGGGATTACGCGGTCGCAATACTGACGGATGGCATCGGGCTGGTTGGTTGTTGACAACCCGACAACGGCCATACCGGCCGCACGCCCCGCCTTCAGCCCGTTGAAACTGTCCTCAAACACTACGCAATCGCCGCGCTCCGCACCGAACAGTGCCGCCCCTTTGAGATAGCAGTCGGGGTCGGGCTTGCTGCGCTCGAAGTCTTCCGACGTAAGCACCGCATCAAACATAGCCTTGAACTCGGGATGAGAAGCGTAGACAGACTGCATCTTCGCAAGATTGGAACTTGTCACAACTGCCGTCTTTACACCGTTGCGACGCAGGTCGGAAACAAACTCCGTGAAACCACGGACGTACTCAAACTTCATGTTCCGCTCAAACTCGTCAAGACGGGCGACAATCTTGGGCTGCTCGTCCTTCATGTCCGAGAACCAGGCATCAAAAATCTGCACCAGCGTCTGCCCCTTGATTTTATGCTCAAGCCCGGGCTTGTCGGGATGGTAGAGCCTGAACTGCTCTCCCCAGAATACGGTGTACTGGCTCTCGGTGTCGAATACGACGCCGTCCAAATCGAACAACGCCGCGCGTATTATCCTTTTTTCAATCATATCATTAAATGCCGGCAACAGGACGCGAAACAACTTTCTACGAAATGCCTGACGGCACGGACGTAACAAAGCGGCATCCTTGCAAGCCTTATTTTGAATTGCGCTGCAAAAGTAATCATTTTATAAAAAATAACACAATATAACGACCGTTTTCATGATTTTATGCCCTCATAACGGACTTTATAACCTTATGGCTGCACCAACGGCAACACCTAATTTTCCCAAAGACGGTCTTTTACCGTGCAAAAGGTCGTCTTTGGGAATGCAATATGCGGTCTTTCGCGATGCAAAAGGCCGCATATTGGAAACATGCTGGATATCAACACTTTGCAGACCGGCAACACTTTATGCCGGAAAAAGACGGCCGACATACATCAAAAACATGCAGGATGGCAGATTTTAAGTCATAAAATCGACGATTTCCCCTTGATGTCAGTTTTTTATATTATCTTTGCAAAATGATAGATTAACCGTGCAAGGAGATTCGCCACCAAGACATAGGCGCATCCCTTCCACATTAACATTAACGACACAAGTATTGATTATGAAGAAGAAATTTATCTCAGCGCCCGCCATACTGTTGGCGGCGGCGATGTTCACCGCCTCTTGCGGCGGCAACGCAGGCAAAGGCGTAGAAGCCAACGACAGCCTTACGTTCGACAGCATCAAGGTGGATTCAACCCTGCCGCTAACCGAAGACACAGCCGGCCCGAGATGCCACGTCAGCCTGTGCCTGACATACGCAAAGGGAAAGAACGCGGAACTGATAAACGACTCGATTATACGCTCCGGCGTACTTAGCCCCGACTACTTCTCCATAACGTCGGAAAAAATAACCCCGGAAGTGGCCGTTGACTCATTCGTTAAGCGGTATCTCGCAGAATACAAGAAGGACTACGGCGAGATGTACAAGGCCGCAGGAGGCAGCGGCGCATCATTCAACTGCGAATACTTAGTAAAGACATACGTGCTTGACGACAACGACAAATACTTCACTTACATTGCCAACGTCTACATGTACGGCGGCGGCGCACACGGAAGTTCAGTTGTCGTGGCAAGGAATATCGACGCGTCCACAGGAAAGATTGTATCGCTCAAAGACCTGTTCGTTCCTGGATACGAGCAGGAATTGAACGACCTCATAGTCAAGGCGCTGTGTGAAAAGTATGAAGTTAAAGACCTTGAGGGACTTCACGGCAAGACCATATTCTCGGGCATAGACGTATATGCTCCAGACAATTTCATCATTGGGACAGACGACATCACATTCATCTATTCTCCTGACGAGATTGCCAGCCATGCCGAAGGCGAAATCAGGGTGGCCATAAAGAACGGAGACATGGAACGCCTGTTGAAGAAATAACAGGCAGTTTCCCAACGACGGGCAGACAAGTTGCAAGCATGTAGTGATGTTACAGCATACCATCACTTCAACGCCGCTTGCAGCCTGTCTGCCCTTTGTTAAGGTAAAGGATTAAAAATACTTGAATACAACTACTTGCCTACTTGCCACTTTAATACAAAATATGGACATAATATTAAAATATTTTCCAGGATTGACGGAAAAGCAACGCAGCCAATTCGCCGCATTGGACGGTTTGTACCGCGACTGGAACAGCAAAATCAATGTAATATCGAGAAAAGACATCGATTCGCTTTACGAGCACCACATTCTCCATTCGCTTGCAATAGCCAAGGCTGTGAAGTTCAGGCCGGGGACAAAAGTGCTCGACCTTGGAACCGGCGGAGGCTTCCCGGGCATACCGCTTGCCATAATGTTTCCCGAAAGCAGCTTCAAACTGATTGACGGTACGGGCAAGAAAATACTCGTTGTAAAAGAAGTTGCAAAAGCCATCGGCCTTGAAAACTGCGATGCCGAGCAAATAAGGGGTGAGAACGAGACGGGGAAATACGACTTCGTAGTAAGCCGCGCGGTAATGCCCCTGCCCGACCTTGCAAGGCTTGTAAAGAAAAACATAGGCAAGCAACAGCACAACTCGCTGCCCAACGGCCTGCTTTGCCTGAAGGGAGGAAACATAGACGAGGAGATAAGACCATTCAAACACATTGCCGACGTGACTGAAATCAGCAGCATGTTCGACGAAGAATGGTTCAAGCAAAAGTATCTTATTTATTTAGGGTTGTAAGGTTTTACGGTTATTGGGTTATGTGGTTATACGGTTGTACAGCTATTTCGTTACGGCAAAAAGCAACAAAACCGCAGCCTCCTATAACCGTACAACCGTATAACCACATAACCCAATAACCGCAAAACGTTACAACCCAACAACCGTATAAACCAGAACAACATGCTGAATATACAACGGTTTGTCTGCAACATGTTCCAAGAGAACTGCTACGTAGTCAGCGACGACACGAAAGAATGTGTCATTATAGACTGCGGAGCGTTCTTTGAGGAAGAGAAAAAGGCGATAACCAACCATGTGGAAGCCAACGGGCTTGTGCCCAAACACCTGCTATGTACGCACGGACACATCGACCATAACTTCGGCGACAAGTTCGTATTCGACACATTCGGACTACGTCCTGAAGTGCACAAAAGCGACCAACCGCTCATGAACAAGCTTGGAGCACAGGCCCAAGCGTTCATCGGTGTAGATTGCGGCAACGACTTCCCTGCCGTCAGCAAACACCTTGAAGACGGCGGAAATGTGACTTTCGGCAACCACACCTTTACCATTATAGGCACGCCCGGACATACGCCCGGCTCTGTGTTCCTTTATTGTAAAGAAGAAGGACTGGCCTTTTCTGGAGATACCCTGTTCCAAATGAGCATAGGACGCACCGACCTTGAACTCGGCGATTTCGACGACATCATGCGCAGCCTGCAACAAATCGCACAAACACTGCCACCTGAAACGGTAATACTTCCGGGCCACGGAGGACGCACAACGATGGAAGACGAACTGGCGCACAACCCATACCTCAACGCAAAGGGAGGCTGGCAATGACCGAAAAAATAATAATGGGCATCGACCCTGGTACCAATGTGATGGGCTACGGACTGCTGAAAGTGCGGGGAAACAAGGCTTCCATGATGGCAATGGGTGTAATAGACATGCGCAAGATGCACGACCCGTACCTAAGATTAGGCCGCATCTTCGAGCGCGTAACCAGCCTTATAGAGGAGTTTCTGCCCGACGAAATGGCGATAGAAGCGCCTTTCTTCGGCAAGAACATACAGTCTATGCTCAAACTCGGACGCGCCCAAGGCGTAGCCATAGCCGCAGCAATACACCACGATGTGCCCATACACGAATACGCGCCGATGAAAATCAAGCTGGCAATCACCGGCCAGGGACTCGCCTCGAAAGAGCAAGTGGCAGGCATGTTGCAACGCCTGCTCAACATAAAAGACGAGGACATCAACCCGTTCATGGACGCAACCGACGCCTTGGCGGCGGCATATTGTCACTTCATGCAGGCCGGAACACCCGTAACGGACAAAAAATATGGCAGCTGGAAAGACTTTGCAAACAGGAACAAAGACAGGATAAGTTGCAACAGGTTATTAAAACCATGTCAATAAAAGCCTGCCTGTAGGATGTCTTTCCACAATGCTCCAGCAACAGGTTGACACCATGGCATACAATCATAAGGCTTCATTTTCAAAACACATACATGTCTGAAACAGTGCAGACTATCATCGCCCTGACCATAACAGCATGTGCCATAGCATATGCTTCATGGCGCATATACAAGGCCTTGGCGGCAAAGAACGGTACCTGCAACGGCTGTCCGCTCAAAGACACATGCCGGAAAGAAAAACGGAGACGCAACAAGTAAAAATAACGGGAAAACCTATAGCATTGTAATATGCGGCCTTTTGCACAGTAAAAGGCCGTCTTTCACACGCCCAAAGGCCATGTTTCAGCTTGTAAAACATGGCCTTTTAAAATATCAATCATAATAATCTGATTATCAACAAGATAATAATGCAAAGACTAAATGCCGCACACCGAGCACCGTCAGCCTACGACCTTAAACCTGGCAAACTTCACAAGTAGCTGCTTCGTGCCGGCATTCTCAAACTGCACAGTGGCCTTCATGTTCTCGCCGGAGCCTTCAAGCCTCGTCACCTTGCCCATACCAAAACGCTCATGCTCGATAACACAGCCTTCCTTCAAACCGCCGACAGCAGCCGACTGGCTTTCCGCCGCAGGCTGCACACGCCTGCCTTTAAGCGACGCTACGGCGCGTAGACGCTGGAAACCCGGCGAAAACGTGTCGGCAACAGGCGGCTCTTCACGGTGAAGAGCCTCGCGAGGCTTCGGGTCAGCCCTGAACTGCGACGCCACCGGGCGGCTGTTCTGCCAACGGTCACGCCCGCCAAACGGCATGAAAGAGCGTATGCTGTCTGAAGACGAAAAGCTGCTTGCGCCCCCGTCAACCTTAACCAACTCCGGACTTATGTCACGCAAAAAACGGCTCGGAGCCTCCGTCTCCATACGTCCGAAGCGGTAACGGCTCTTGGCGTATGTAAGTATGCAATGACGCTCGGCGCGTGTTATCGCCACATAAAGCAGGCGACGTTCCTCTTCGAGTTCACGCCGGCTATTGAGCGACATGAGGCTCGGAAAGATATTCTCTTCAAGTCCTACGACAAAAACCGTAGGAAACTCAAGTCCCTTTGCGCTGTGCACGGTCATTAAAGATACACGGCTTGCGCCGTCGTCGGCCGTATCGCTCTCAATATCAGTCTGAAAGGAAACTTCTTTAAGGAAATCAGCCAAACCTATTTCGTGTTCAAGCCCTTCCTCCCTGTGGCTCTCAACAAACTCCTGCATACTGCCAAGCAGTTCCTCAAGGTTCTCCTGGCGCGACAAGTTTTCAGGCGACCTGTCGGCATAAACGTCTGCCGATATGCCACTGGCCTTCACCAGTTCAATGCCCAACGTGTAAGCATCGGTTGAAACGAGTTTGTCAATAAAGCCGATTATAAGCTCCTTGAAACCGTCAATCTTGGCCTGCGTAGCCTTGCTAACGGACAAGCCATAACGCTCAGGAGCGCAAACCACACTCCAAAGGCTCACTCCTGCCACCGATGCAAGCCCTGCAATCTTGGCCACCGTAGTATCACCGATGCCGCGCTTCGGATAATTTATGATGCGCTTAAATGCCTCCTCGTCGTCAGGATTAACCACCAAGCGGAAATAAGCGATGATGTCCTTGATTTCCTTACGCTGGTAAAAGCTCAATCCGCCGTATATTTTATAAGGTATGGCAGCCTTACGCATGGCTTCCTCAAAACTGCGGCTTTGTGAGTTGGTACGGTATAACACGGCAAAATCGCCATACACGCAATGCTCCTCACGGCGTATGCGCTTTATCTCATTACAAACAATCAGAGCCTCTTCCCTATCACTATAAGCCTCTTTCAACACAAGCCGCTCGCCCTCGTCGTTACGGCTGTATACGTCTTTGGGTATCTGCCGCTCGTTATGGCGTATCAGGCTGTTTGCCGCCTGCACTATGCGCTGCGTACTACGGTAGTTTTGTTCAAGCTTGAACAGCTGCGTGCCCTTAAACTGTTCGGTAAAGTCAAGTATATTGTCAATGTTCGCACCGCGGAAGGCATATATACTCTGGGCATCGTCTCCTACCGCGCAGACGCGCAAATGCTCCTTCGATATCTGCCATACAATTTTCTGTTGCACGGAGTTTGTATCCTGATACTCGTCTACAAGGATGTATTTGAACTTGTCGGCATACTTCAAGCGTATGTCTTCATGCTCATAGAAGAGGGTAAAAGTGTTTGTCAACAGGTCGTCAAAGTCCATCGCATTGGCCATCCTGCACCTTTCGCAATACGCAGAATAGATATTGCTCATTGCCGGAACACGCTGCTCGCGGTCACGCTCCAGCAAGTTTCGGTTTACTGCATAATCGTCCGGCAACACCAAGTGGTTCTTCGCCATGCTGATGCGTGATTGTATCGACGCAGGCTTATACGTCTTGTCGTCAAGCTGCATTTCCTTAATGATGGTCTTGACAAGGCTTCGCGAATCGCCATCGTCATATATAGTAAAGTTAGATGCGTAGCCCAAGTGGTGCGCTTCGACGCGCAATATGCGTGAAAAAATGCTGTGGAACGTACCCATGTTGAGCTTCCGAGCCATATCGTCGCCCACCAACGCGCCGATGCGCTGCTTCATTTCGTTGGCCGCCTTGTTGGTGAACGTAAGGGCGAGGATGTTCCACGGCTTCATGCCTTGGCTTAGCAGGTAAGCTATCTTGTATGTAAGCACGCGCGTCTTGCCCGACCCAGCCCCGGCGATTACCAGCGACGGACCGTCGCAATATTCGACAGCCTTGCGCTGGCTCTCGTTCAATTCATTAAGAAAATCCACTTTTCGAGTTAAGAATTAAGAGTTAAGAATTAAGAAAACTTGACTTTGCGAGTTAAGAATTAAGAGTTAAAAATTAAGAAAAACAGCCTCGCCTTACAACCAGCAACAGCATGTTTTCTTAATTCTTAACTCTTAATTTTTCACTTCCTATACACTCCTCCGGCCGATGTCTTGGGGTCGTAGTCTTCGCCCTCGGCAGGGAATGACGGTATGAACTTCATCTGCCGCTCTATCTGCCGCTTGCGTTTCAGCATGTACGCGCTCGGACTTTTCGAGCTGAATTTCAACGGATTGGGCAGCGTGGCAGCGATTAACGCACACTCGCCACGGAACAAGTCGGCGGCATCTTTGCCGAAGTTGTCATGCGCTACGGCCTGGACTCCGTATATACCTGGGCCCATCTCTATAGAGTTAAGGTACACTTCCATGATGCGCTGCTTGCTCCACATGAACTCTATGAGCACGGTGAAGTAAGCCTCAAGCCCCTTGCGCACCCACGAACGGCCGGGCCATAGAAACACGTTCTTGGCCGTTTGCTGCGAAATCGTACTGCCGCCGCGTATTTTGCCGCCTTTAAGGTTGCTCTTGGCGGCCTTCTCTATAGCATCATAATCAAACCCGTGATGCAGCAGGAAACGCTGGTCTTCGCTGGCCATCACGGCCACCGGCATGTGGCGCGACATCTCTTCCAGCGGCACCCACTTGTGGTGCAACTTCACGCTCTCGCCGTCCTTCAGCTGCTCGGCGCAGCGGATAAACATCAGCGGAGTGAAATATACAGGTATGAAACGCAAAGCCACAACGGCAAGGATGGTAGAGCCGAAAAAGGCCACAAGCGCCCAACGCAATATGCGGCTGAATATTTTAAGTCGTAACATGCTAATTGGTGAATTAAGAGTTAAGAGTTAAGAATTAAGAAAATATGCCGTTGAAGCAAGTTTTCTTAATTCTTAACTCTTAACTCTTAATTTATTACGTTATTGGAGTGTTCCGTTGTTGGCAGCGTCAATCATTTCCTGACTTGCGTAGAGGTACACCTCCACGCGGCGGTTCTGCTCGCGGCCGGCCGCAGTGCTGTTGTCGGCCACGGGGTTCTGCTCTCCAAGACCCTCAACAGCTGCTATCTGGTCGGCAGCCGCGCCACATGCCATAAGGTATGAAGCTACGCTCTGGGCACGTGCCTGTGACAGGTCGAGGTTTTTCTGCACGCTTTGCTCTGCCGTAGAGTTCTTCCAGCCCTGGTTGTCGGTATACCCGTACACATTGACGTCGAGCGTTGCGTTCTTCTTCAACACGTTGTTTGCGAACTTGCTCAACGACGACTTGGCCGACGCGTTCAATGTCGAGCTGCTTGTGGCGAAGAGCAGGCCGGAGTCAAACGTCACCTTAACGGCCTTCAGTCCGTTGTTATCCGTAACTTCCTCAACCGTAGCCGTCTCTGCAAGCTGCGCCTCGGTCTCGGCCTTGACCTTGTCCATATGGCGGCCTATGAGGGCACCTGTGCCTGCGCCTACAGCTGCTCCAACCGCTGCTCCAACCGCAGTGTTGCCTGCTATCTTGCCGATGATTCCACCTACGAATGTACCTGCTCCTGCGCCTATAAGCGAGCCTGTGCCTGCTTTCGTGCTACAGCTCAACACGAGAGCCGTACACAATCCAAGTGTTATAACCTTTAATTTCTTCATAATTATATTTGGTTTAAATGGTTTGACAAGTACAAAATTACAACTTTTCCAGTATTTACCAATAGAATGCAGGATTGTTTTATCATAAAAAAACTTATAATACGGCATTACACGACTGTTTTCCCGAATTAAAGGACAATGCCGTATGCACTCCGACGCCGTTTTACATCGAAACAGACACTTTGACACACAAACCGACGGACGGCTGACACATTGATTTCTGATGGCGCTCCGTAGCTGCGTTATTCTGAAATAAAAGTCAGACGGACGAAAACATGCCCGGGAAAAGTGTGCAAACACAACTGCCTGACATACAGAACGTTAAGCAACAAGACCATGACAATGTGCAAAAACACGGCATTTTTAACATGCTTTGAACGGTATTTGTCGGCGACAAACACCGTATTTAGCACTGGTAAAGACCGCATCCGTCACCCGTAAACACGGCTTCCACGGTTGCAAAAGGCGGCCTTTTACCCTGCTGTATACCGTGTTCGGGAGTGCAAAAGGTGGCATTTTGCTGTTGGAATGGCGGCATATACGCCCCTTACCAACCTAATTCGACCGAAAATACGGACATTCTCCGAATGGCACATTGCTATGTTTATCGATAAAACTGCATCTTATTGAAATACCAAACCAACGTGAGTTCGGTATAAGGAAATGTGGTAATAATCCTATGTCAATTAGTCGTCAGGTCATCAGTCATTGCCTTAACGGCGACTTTCAGTTCCGCGCTCCGACGCGGAATTACAATTACCAACCGACCGTTTGGAACGAAAAACAAGTAGCTGTCCCTTGTTGGAAGTTTTATTCCTTACGCCGAGCTCACGTTAAACCACAGACAAAAACACAAGGGGAAAACACTGCAAGGGGCAGACAAAAAATAGTTAATTCACGCATTGGCACGGTGTTTGTATAAATAAATGTGTACCTTTGCAGGGACAAGACATTATATATTTAACAATTAGGAGCTGTAAATGACAAGTCAATTTTCACCGAAAGTATCGCAGATACTGGCCTTCAGCCGCGAAGAAGCGGCACGGCTGGCCAGCAGGTCGGTAGGTCCAGAGCACCTGTTGCTCGGCATACTGCGCGACAAGACCGGCCCCGTACACGAACTATTCGTAAAATCAGACATCAATTTCCAAACCATAAAAGAAGAACTTGAACAGAAGGTGCGCGAGGAAGACTTCGCGCAACCGCTCCGCACGCACGAGCTCGTGCTCAACGAAAAGGCCAGCAACATACTGAAACTGGCCGTGCTCGAGGCGCGCATACAGGCCACGCAAATGGTCGACGAACAGCACCTGCTGCTCGCCATACTGCACGACCACGTGGACAACGGAGCGAAAGAAGTGCTTGAATTTAACAATATGAACTACGAAGACGCACTGACATATTTCAGGCAGAAAGCCAATACCGTCAACGACGGCATTGGCATGCCCGACAAGGAAGAGGACGAAGACGACGGAATGCTTAGCATTAACGGCAACAACTCGCAAAAGTCGCGCCCTGCGGGCACCGCAACAACACAGCGGCCTACGGGCAAGACACCCGTGCTTGACAACTTCGGCACCGACCTTACGAAGGCCGCCGCCGAGGGAAAGCTCGACCCCGTGGTGGGACGCGAGCGCGAAATCCAACGCGTTACCGAAATACTTTGCCGCAGGAAAAAGAACAACCCCATACTCATAGGCGAGCCGGGCGTAGGCAAAAGCGCCATAGTGGAAGGCTTGGCGCAGATGATATGCAAGCACCACACGTCGCCCGTACTGTTCAACAAGCGCATAATAAGCCTCGACATGACAGCCGTAGTAGCCGGTACAAAATACCGCGGACAATTCGAGGAGCGTGTACGCGCGTTAATAAAGGAAATAGAGCAGAACCCCGACGTGGTGATTTTCATCGACGAAATACACACACTCGTGGGCGCAGGCTCCACCCCCGGTTCAATGGACGCGGCCAACATACTGAAACCCGCGCTGGCACGCGGCACAATACAGTGCATCGGCGCAACGACGCTTGACGAATACCGCAACTCCATCGAGAAGGACGGCGCGCTGGAACGACGCTTCCAGAAGGTAATAGTAGAGCCTACCACGGCCGAGGAAACCGTAGAAATACTGAACAACATAAAGGAACGCTACGAGTATCACCACCACGTATCTTACTCTGACGATGCCATTATGGCGTGTGTCAAACTGACAGACCGTTATGTCACAGACCGTGCTTTCCCCGACAAGGCAATCGACGCCATGGACGAAGTGGGCGCACGCGTACACCTGCAACACGCCCAGATGCCGCCTGAAATAGGCGAGAAGGAGAAGGAAATAAGCTATGTGAAGGAGAAAAAGCAGGCCGCAGTAAGGAACCAGAACTTCGAACTGGCCGCAAGCTACCGCGACAAGCAGACCGAACTGGAGGCTGAACTGAAAGAACTTCAGCTGAAATGGGAGAACAACGAGATAGGCCAGCGCGACGTCATCACCGAAAAGGACGTGGCCGACGTTGTGTCGATGATTACCGGCGTGCCTGTACAGCGCATGGCTGAAGCCGAGGGCGTGCGCCTGAAAAACATGGGCGCGGAACTCAAGAAGGCCGTAATAGCGCAGGACAAGGCCATAGAGAAAATGGTGAAAGCCATACAGCGCAACCGCGTAGGGCTGAAAGAGCCCAACCACCCCATCGGCGCGTTCATGTTCCTCGGTCCTACCGGCGTGGGCAAAACGTACCTGGCAAAGAAGCTGGCCGAATACATGTTCGGCAGCGCGGACGCCCTCATCCGTATAGACATGAGCGAATACAGCGAGAGCTTCAACACGTCGCGCCTTATCGGTGCGCCTCCGGGATACGTAGGTTACGAGGAGGGCGGCCAGCTGACGGAGCGTGTGCGCCGCCATCCCTACTCCATCGTGTTGCTCGACGAAATAGAGAAGGCTCACGGCAACGTGTTCAACATGCTGCTGCAAGTGCTCGACGAGGGACGCCTTACCGACGGCAACGGCCGCCTGATAGACTTCCGCAACACCGTCATAATCATGACGAGCAACGCCGGTACGCGCCAACTTAAGGAGTTTGGGCGCGGCGTGGGCTTCACCGCAGGCGGAAGAATGGGGCTAAGCCTCAACGAGAGCGACAAGGAATATGCGCGTAGCATAATACAGAAGAGCCTGAGCAAGCAGTTCAGTCCCGAGTTCTTGAACCGTCTGGACGAGATTATAACCTTCGACCAGCTCGACCTTGACGCGATAAAGCAAATCATCAACATAGAGCTTCGCGGCCTCATAAAGCGCGTAAGCGAACTGGGCTACAAGCTCGAAATCACCGACAAGGCCAAGGAATTTGTCGCCATGAAGGGCTATGACGTACAGTTCGGCGCCCGTCCGCTGAAGCGTGCCATACAGACATACATCGAAGACTGCGTATGCGAACTGCTGCTTGACGGAAAACATAAAGCCGGTGACACCATTACCGCCGAGAAATGTGAAAACAAGGAGGAACTGGTGTTCAGTTAAGATTTAAGAATTAAGAGTTAAGAAAATATGCCTTGTGGGTTGTTTTAACCGGCAAGGCATATTTTCTTAACTCCTAATTCTTATTTCTTAATTTTTAATTCTTAACTCTTAAATTACTTATTATCTTGCTGTTATATGGAAACAGCCCTGCTTTACCTCGTATTTTACATAACAACGATTTGCCTCGCGCATGTCACGCAACACCTCGCTGAGCACCCATTTCAGCGTATCGTTGCGCACGGCGCGGCGCTCCGGGCCTTCTGACGGACTTACCGTCTTATATCTGTTGTAACAGATATCGAAGGTTGTACCGTAAAGATGACATGAGTTCTCTGTTGCATTGGCGTTGTGCCCACGCAGTTTGGTAACGTCCTTACGGGTACGAAGCACACTCGTAACGATGATTTGATGTAATGGTATACCCTTTATCTGCAGACTGTCGTAATACGCACGGCCTATATCGTTAAGCAACACAGCGGCACGCGGAACAAGGTACGGAATGCTGCTATTCAACGGGTCTACATGAAAATATGGACTCGCACCAACAAAAACAAGGTCTTTCTTACGGCGTTCAGCCTCCTCACGGTCCTCAACAGGCTTTACTCCATGCGTATTGGCGGCTACGAGCTGTACATCGTTATTATCAGGGAAAGTGCGGCTGAATCCTGGAACACTGTTAATACGGTGCTTTTTCACACCACCCTTACTATCAAAAAATGAAGTCAAAGGAAACAACGGTGAAGACTCCGACTGCCATTCTACGGCATCCAATACAGGCTTCCCACTTTTTCCTTCTGCTTCATTCACCACAGACACACTGTCTGCCGCAGAGCTTCCTGCCACGGTCTTATACTCCGCTACAGACGGAAATATAAGTCTTATAAAAGCCAACACCAATACAATGATGGAAAAACCAGCCAAATATCTGTTCTTGGTTATTCTGAACTTATGATGGAAATACATAATTATACTAAATGCTTTGTAGGCAAAAGACCGCGACAACACCCCATAACTCCAGGCATCCCACTATATCATGCCTTTTACGTGCAAAGGTAAACCTTTTTCAGCTTTAATCCGTCCAAGAACATAATAAAAATAATAAAATAACTCCCTTTAGGCAAAAACAAGAAAAATCCCCACCCAATATGAGGTGGGGATTTTTCTTGTTTTACGCTTTTCTGCAAAGAGAAGTTTGCAATCTTCTCACATAACGTTTTATTCTTTGCTTTCTTTTGCAGGTTTGCTTTCTGCCGTTTTTGCCGTTGAAACCTTTGCCACAGGCTTCTTTGTTGTTGTCTTGGCTTTCTCGACTTTGGCCTTCAGCTTTGTTTCAGCAGCCTGCATCTTCTCAACCTTAGCTTTAAGGCGTACAATCTCCTTGTCTTTCATTTCGATTTCATCGCCTTGGTTCTTTATTGTTGTAAGCAAGGAGTTAAGCTCGTCGTTGTCGATTTCTTCCGGATACAAAGAATTTACCCGGTTGATGAAGTCGCCAAGTATGTTCATGTAGTTTGTGAACGCATCAAACGGAGAACTGTAAATACCGCGGTCGAGACCGACGTTTGACGGTTTTGTAGTCATGAAACGGAAGTTGTTGCTTGCCTGCAAATAGTCCCAGTCTTGGTTAATCCTCGGGTCGTTGGCAATGCGCACACGGTCAGCCACACTGTAAAGCTTGTTAAAAGCCTCACGCTGCATCGGGTTGCCCAACCAGCAACTTACGTCGCGCTCCTCGTCAACCCATGACAGTGTATCGGGCACATCAAGATTACCTACGCTGTTCATCTTCAAGCATATCTCCGTCGGAGTCGAGAACGTGATTCCCTTCTCCTTAGCGTACATCGGCAAAGCCTTTATGAAATCAAGGATGTTTGACGACAAAGGCTGCGCTATGCCCAAAGCTGACAACTCCATGAAAATGTTTATAACCTGCTCGTTGTCAGGCAACGAAGCTATACGGTTGATGTAATTGTCAGCAAACAAAGGATATCCTTCCCACTCGCTGTTGTTGAAACGCAGGCTGATATCGTCGCTAAGGTCAACATCGCGAAGCAACAACTTGAGATTGGGAGCTATCGCACAATTATAGACATAATGCGGCGACTTCCATCCAAGCACATGTTTTGCACCCTCGGTCAACATACCCTTGAAGCCCATTGCCGCAGCCTGGCCACCAATGTCATCACTATATATGAGTGAGGAGTTTCTTAATACGGTCGGTTTCTTTCCAAAATACTCCTGCATCTTGGCAGCCTGCTTCTTCACATCGGCAGCGAAAGCCTCTTCATTAACAAGCGAAGACAGGCCGTGTGAATACGGCTCGGCCAAAAACTCCACGCATCCTGTGTCGTTAAGTTCCTGAAGCTTGGTTATAACTTGCGGAGCGTGCATTTCCAATTGCTCCAGACCTACACCTGAAATGGAGAACGCCACCTTGAAATATTTACCATTACTCTTTATCATTTCAAGGAACGTGTCCAATGCCGGCATGTACGAACGTTCGGCGATGTCGCTTATGCTGCGTTCGTTTTCATAATCGTCATAATAATAATGGTCAGTACCTATGTCAAAGAAACGATAGCGTTTGAGATGTATTATCTGGTGAATCTCAAAATATAAGCATATTGTTTTCATTGCTGTTTTCCTTATTTGGTTAATTTATCGATTTAAAGTTAATTAGTCCCTAAGTCCGAGTGTACGCTCATAAAGTTCACGTATCCACAAACCAACCTTCTCCCATGTAATCTGGTCTACCTCACGTTTGCCTTCAGATTGCAGATAGTTGAACAGGCTGTCGTTGTGGCATATTGAATAAATTGCGTCAGCCAAAGCGTGAATGTCCCAATAATCAACTTTTATACAGTTTGTCAAGATTTCGGCGCAACCGCTCTGCTTTGAGATGATTGACGGCGTACCGCACTGCATTGCCTCAAGCGGAGAAATACCGAACGGCTCGCTCACAGACGGCATCACGTACACGTCAGAATCTTTCAAGCATTCATACACTTGCTTGCCTCTCATGAAACCGGGGAAATGGAAACGGTCAGCAATGCCACGCTCTGCGGCAAGATAAATCATCGCATCCATCATGTCACCACTTCCTGCCATGCAGAAACGCACATTACGCGTACGGTGAAGCACCATGTTTGCCGCCTCGACAAAATACTCGGGCCCTTTCTGCATCGTTATACGGCCAAGGAAAGTAACGACTTTCTCCTTGTTTGTGTGGTCAGGACGGGGAATGTCCTGCAATTCCTGGCGCAATGGATAAACTGCATTATGAACCGTAAAGCACTTACGCGGGTCTTGATAATAATGATTGATTACCGTCTGACGCGTAAGCTCGCTTACACACATTATGCAGTCGGCGTTGTCCATTCCGTCCTTCTCTATCGCATAAACAGTGGGGTTGACATTGCCACGGCTACGGTCAAAGTCTGTAGCGTGTACATGTATGCACAACGGTTTGCCGCTTATTTTCTTGGCATGTATGCCGGCCGGATAAGTCAACCAGTCATGCGCATGAATAATGTCAAACTCCTGCTGACGGGCTACAACACCTGCAACGATTGAATAATTGTTGATTTCGCTGTGCAACTGGTTGTCAAGGTATTTGCCGGAAAACTCGATGCACCCCAAGTCATTCACCAACATATAGTTAAAGTCGGCGTAAATGTGGTCGCGCATACTGTAATATGTTTCCGGCGTAGTCATGTTACCAAGGCGTCCTTTCAAATAGTCGTAATTTACATCACGATAAACGATAGGCACTTCGTTCATCGCTATCACGTTCATGAAACTCTTGTCCTCGTCGCCCCATGGTCTCGGAAGACAAAAAGTTATTTCCATGTCGCTCTGCTCCGAAAGGCCCTTTGTTATACCGTAACTGGCGGTGCCAAGACCACCAAGTATGTGAGGAGGAAACTCCCAACCAAACATTAATACTTTCATATAGCTCCTCCTTTATTTAACATAAGAATATTTTTCAAGTAAATTCAAGGTTCTTAATATCTCGGCGACATTCATCGCAAAAGAGATTGCACCGCGTGCGCGGAACGGAGGATTGCCGTCAGACAACTCTGGTATCGTACCGAGACAATTTATCAGCATCTCGTCCTCATACCCTACCATCTGGCGTTCAATGAAGCTCAAACGTGTGCGCTTGTAAAGCTTCAGGCAGGCTTCCATATAGAAGCCTCCAAGCCACGGCCATGCCGTACCCTGATGATAAGCGTAATCACGCTGCGGCCCTACATACATAGGATTATATCCTCCGCTCTTCGGAGAGAGTGAACGAAGTCCCTTGGGAGTGAGCAACTCACGCGTGCAAACGTCAAGCACGCTCTTTTTCTGGTCTTGTGACAACGGCGAATAGTCGAACGCAACAGGGAAAATCATGTTCGGCCTTACGCTCCAGTCCATCATGCTTCCGTCAACATAGTCGAACAAATAGCCGTAATCATTGAGGAACGTAGCCACAAACGACTGCTTGCAAAGCTCTGCACGCTTCTCCCAATCTTCAGCTTTTACAGTGTCTTCCTTCAATGCCGCCAACTTGGCTCCAAACTTCAAGGCGTTGTACCATAGGGCATTAAATTCAACGATATATCCGGTTCTCGGAACTACCGGCCGACCGTTTACAGTTGAGTTCATCCAAGTTGCAGGCTTGTCATGCCCATCTGTGTAAACCAAGCCATTGGCATCGAGTCGCAAATTGGGGTGTTTTCCGTCGATTATGTAGCAAAGTATGTCTTTGACAAACTCGCCGTACATGCTCAAACACTTTTCGTCACCGGCAGCCTTGGCATATTGCTGTATTGCCCAAATTGCCCAAAGGAATACATCCGGCTGCTCCATCTCCGTGATTTTCACGGTAAGCGGCTCGCCTTTCATGAACTCGCGCGCACCTCTCTCGGCAGTCTTCATCACAAGTTCGAAATAATCCTGCTCGTCGATGGCCAAAGTCAAGCCCGGAAGCGAAATGAACGTATCACGCGCACGGCACTTGAACCATGGATAACCAGCCAAGATATAACGCTCGTCCTTGCCCGTCCTGTTGTGGAACTGGTGTGCGGCGTTGACAAGGCAATGGAAGAAATTGTCACGGGGGGCACGGTCTTCAACTTCCTTGTCAAAAAGATGCTTCAGTGTGCTTGTCTTAATGTCTGAAGTAGAAGCGGCAAACACTATGCTCTCCCCTTTCTTGATGTGCATCTCGAAATATCCCGGGACATACAAATCCTCGTTTGAAGCATAACCGTATTCCTGCTCCTTCGGATATTCCATGCCCCTGTACCAGTCAGGTTTGAAAACAAACTCGTTTGCCTTGCTGAACTGCATGTACAAGTCAGGATAACCAGCATACATACATGTCTTGATGCCATTGTCCACCATATGGTATTCCCGGCTTGCCGTAGCGTTCTCGTGCGTCACTTGCCTTACGCTTCGGAAAGCAAGGAACGGTTTGAACCTCAAGATGGTCTCACTGTGCGCATCCATCAGCGTGTAGCGTATAAGGATGCGGTTCTCATAATGCTGGAACACCACTTCCTTCTTAAGCAACACGCCGCCCACGCGATAAACCGTGGTCGGCACCTTGTCGCAATTGAACTCGCGGATATACTTATGCCCTTTGGGGCTGTAATTGTTGCCTTGGTACTTGTGCAGTCCAAGGTTGAACTCCGCGCCGTGCTGGACTACCGTGACATCCAAAGAGGAAAGCAACACATGGTTGTCGTCATCCATACCAGGAACGGGTACTACAAGCAGACCGTGGTATTTGCTGGTATTGCAATCCACGATTGTCGAGCAAGAATAAGCCCCCGAACGGTTTGTACGCAACAACTCCCTTGAAAGCGATTCCTCCAAGTTTGTCATCAGAGCCTTTTCAAATTTAAGATAACTCATGGTATAATTTAGAAGATTTAAAGTTTTCAATATCAAGGCCACATTGACGTACAAACGCAACTTTGTACACCAAATGACCTTTCAAAGGTAATAAAATTATTTTTTACGACAAAAAAAATATGTGTTTTTTTCGTCTTACACCCATTTAGGCAAACAATTAGTATAAAAAATACCAATACAATTCCCTTGTACCAGTAAAAAGAACCGGCATTACGCCGGTATGATAAAGTTGACGACCTCCTGCTCCACCATTATCTTATACGGCCCTACAGGTGTCTTCATAAGCCTTCCGTCCACACTTACAAGTGCCCTTACAGCCTCATTCACCACCACTTCGCCCGTGCGGTACGGATGCACACTATGATGGTTGAGGAATTTTCCTGTTATAAGGAGATAGAAACCTTCGAACAGCTGTGTCATTTCCGGATGGTATACAACGGAAACATCAAGCAGTCCGTTATAAGGAACGGCGTTAGGTGTCTGCCCATAGCCTGACGCGTTGCCTACGCAAACGGTCATGACTTTGCGGTCAATGACATCCGAATTTATTTTCAGTGACATCTTGTAGTCGAGCCTTTGGAACACCATCAGAGCCAAAGAGCCGACAAACGACAGTGTCCTCGACCCGAACACGCGGCGTGTCTGCCTGCGCAAGTTCATTATGGCCGAAATCAGGCCAATGTTCACACAGTTGTGAAAATATCTGTGGCACTTCTCGCCCTTGGCGTTTACGTACCTGATACACCCCAAGTCGATTTTTCTTATACGGCGTTCCTTGAGCCATTTGACCGTCTGCTCAAGCTCGCTTTCCTTGAAACCCCAGTAATGCGCAAAATCATTCATCACCCCGTTGGGTATAAGGCCGAGCGCAATCGACTCACGCACGTCCTTGCTTGCCGACATCAGGCAGTTGACGGCATCGTTCAGCGCGGAGTCTCCTCCCACTATCACGATAGTCTTGTAGCCGTTGTCTATGAACATGTTGACAAGCCGCACTACGCCTTCCTGCCTCTCGCTCTGTACGAAATCAAAGTCTATTCCGTTGTCACGCAGGCATTTTTCTATCTTGGCCCAGCGCTTCTTAGCACCTGCCGCACCATGCTTAGGGCAGTACAGTATACCCCAACGAGTATTTGTCATACATTCATCTTTTAGTGACGGGCTGCGAATACGGACAGACGGGCCTGCCGCCAGCTTGCTTATTTGCCACCCACCAGCTTTTCACTTGCATTCTTATAAATATCACTTACGAGCCTGACTTTTTCTTCCATGGGCAGCATGGCGTCAATCCAGTTGATATTAAAACCGCGCCGCTCCATGCCTCTGAACCATGTCATCTGCCGCTTGGCAAACTGGTGGATGGCTATCTCCAGCGAACGGAACATATCTTCGTATGTCGTCCTGCCCGTAACATACTCCGTCACAAACTTATATTCAAGTCCGTAATATGTCAAGTCTTCAGGAGCTATCCCTTCGGCAAGCAAGCTCCTCACCTCGTCCACCATTCCCTCGCCAAGCCTTTGCCGCAGACGGTTGGTTATCCTGCGCCTGCGCTCGTCGCGGTCGATGGCCAAACCTATTATTACAGCGTTTATTTCCGGGAAGCTCTTCTCTTCCGGCAATTCGTGCTCCTTGTAATAAGTCTCTATCTCGATGGCACGTATGGCACGCTTAGCCGTATCCACATCGGTCTTGTTGTGCATTACCGAGCCGTTCCCCGCCTTCAGCCTTGCGAGAATGTCGGTCAGCTCGGCCAACGTCTTGCCTTCCAGGCTCCGGCGCAGCTCCTTGTCTTCGGGCACGGGCAGCAGCCTGTAGCCTTTCAGCACGGCTTCTATGTAAAGCCCCGTGCCGCCGCACATGACCGGCAGGCGGCTACGCCTCATGATGTCGGCGTATGCCTCCGCGAAATCGCGTTGGTACTCGAACACATTGTACTTCGTGCCCGGCTCGGCGATATCGATAAGGTGATAAGGCACACACACGCCTCCGACGTTATAGTCAGCAAGGTCCTTGCCTGTGCCTATGTCCATGCGGCGGTACACCTGGCGGCTGTCGGCGCTTATTATCTCACCGCCTGCGGAAGCGGCGAACGCCGCCGCCAATGCCGTCTTGCCAGTAGCCGTCGGGCCGAGTATTGTCACCATAGTGCTCATTTCACGAAAATGGACGTGTCGCAACGCAACACGTTTCACCCTGCAAATATAGTGCAAAATTTCGATTATGCGAAATAAAAGAAAAATACTTTTGCTTTTATGAGCGTAAGAAATTCATCAAAATCGGGCGGAATGCAAATAAAAGCATGTGAAACGAACTTTCATCTTCAATTCCAAGATGAAGCCCATATCAGCAATATATATATACAAAAAACAAACCGCAGGGCAAACGTCCTGCGGTTTATCTTATACAATCGGTAATTTTATGATTAGCCGTTGTGCTTCTTCATAATCTTGATGAGGTCGATTACCTTGTGAGAGTAGCCAATCTCGTTGTCATACCAAGAAACAACCTTTACAAACTTGTCTGTCAGGTAAACGCCTGCGTCAGCGTCGAAGATAGATGTCAGCGGGCATCCGAGGAAGTCAGAAGAAACGACCTTGTCCTCTGTGTAGCCGAGCACACCCTTCAGTTCGCCCTCTGCAGCTTCCTTCATTGCGTTGCAGATGTCTTCCTTCGTTGCAGGGTTCTTCAGGTTTACAGTCAGGTCAACTACCGATACGTCCAAAGTAGGAACGCGCATAGAGATACCTGTCAGCTTGCCGTTCAGTTCGGGGATAACCTTGCCTACAGCCTTTGCAGCACCCGTAGAAGACGGGATGATGTTGCCAGAAGCGGCACGGCCACCACGCCAGTCCTTCATTGACGGGCCGTCAACGGTGCGCTGTGTAGCGGTTGTAGAGTGAACGGTTGTCATAAGACCTGTCTCGATGCCGAACTTGTCGTTCAGAACCTTTGCGATAGGAGCCAAGCAGTTGGTTGTGCAAGATGCGTTAGAAACAATCTTCTGGCCAGCGTATGTGTCGGTGTTCACACCGCATACGAACATGTCAGCCTGACGGCCGTCCTCGCCCTTCTTTGAAGGAGCAGACAGTACAACATATTTAGCGCCTGCCTGGAGGTGCTTCTCTGCACGGTCCATGGTCAGGTAAAGACCTGTAGACTCAACTACGTATTCTGCGCCGATTTCGTCCCACTTCAGGTTGGCAGCGTCCTTCTCTGCAGTGATGCGGATGTGGTTGCCGTTTACGATGAGCTCGTTCTTCTCAACGTCAGCCTCGATAGTTCCGTCGAAACGGCCGTGCATAGTGTCATACTTCAGCATGTAAGCCATGTAGTCAACAGGCAGAAGGTCGTTGATACCTACTACTACGACGTCGTTCTTGTTAGCCTCTTCGAGAGAAGCACGGAAAACGAAACGGCCGATGCGGCCAAATCCATTGATACCAATTTTAATCATCTTAGTTTATTTTAAAGGGTTAAAATAATTTCCTTAAATCATACCTATTGCCTTGGAAACGGCTCTTAAACAAGAGTTCCGCTGGTGTTGGCGCCCTGCCTCTGCCGGCACTCTTCGTTTTTCGACCGCAAAGTTACGAAAAATATTTTATTCCCGTATCGGTTTGCAATATTAAATATATATAAAAATGTGTGTATCGTGTCACTTTGCCGACTTCCTCCTGTTGCATTCCTTGCATAGCATCTGGCAGTTCTCCTTCACCGTGCGTCCGCCGTCGCGCCACGGCGTTATGTGGTCGCCTTCCATAAACTCATAGTCAAACTCCTTGCCGCACAGCGTGCACCGGTGGCCTTGCTCTTCCCATACGGCCAGCTTTATGTCGTCGGGAAAGGCGCGAAGGTCGAGCCAATGCTCGTCGCCTGTCAGCACGTAGGGTATTATTCCGTTCTGTTTTTGAATCTCGCTGTCACGCATCAGGTTTGAAATACGCTTGCCAAGAGCCACTGTGTCGAGCGTCTGCGTGCCGTACCTGTCATACAGCATGGCCCAGTCCAAGCCTTTCATAATCCGGCGGAACTTCTTGGGGTCGAAGTTGGTAACCGCCCAGTTCAACACGCTTTGGAAGTAACTCCACAGGTTGTTGGCGTTGGGGTCGTGCTGGTGCTCGGCCATGTAGCCCACGGCGGTCTGCCGCTTGCCCCCGCGTATCTCGTGGTCGGCCATCCATTCAAGGGCTTTCTTGAGGAAGTCCTGCCGTATTGGCGTGCCGTTTACGAGGTCTTTGCCCAAGCGGTATGCTCCGCAGTTGGACTTCGAGAAATGCCGCTTGGCGTCCGAAACGAATGGGCCGGCGTACACGGCGTTGTTTATTTCCTGCTCGTTAAGCGGCTTTCCGGCTATGTTGATGGTCTTAAACCACTCCAATTTTTCCGACGGCTCGCCCTCGCAAACGTACACGGTAAGCCGGTAATCCAAGATTTTCCGCTGTATGTCGGCTGGCTGATTGAAGAAATTTTTGAAGTCGTAAGAGAACTTGCCGGCCACGTATTCGCACAACGAAAGCGTGCGCTGCTGGCCGTCCATCACCTCAAACGGGCACTCGGCATCTTCGCCGCGCTTCACCCAATACATCACGTTGAGCGGATAACCGCTTAATACTGTGGTTATTACGGCCTGTTGTTCCTTCTCATTATATATGAATTCGCGCTGGTAAGGCGGACGTATGTCGAGCCTGCCGCTGTAGCCGCGCACGCCAAGCTCGTCGTTATTTACATAGCCTTCGGTTATTTCGCCTACGGTTACCTCGATTTGTTTTATTGTCATCATTGGTGGTTAAGGTTTTAAGGTTATACGGTTATGGGGTTGTACGGTGCTTTCGGATGCTTGTTGCGGATGAGTATTCTGAAATAAGGACATTTGCCGTTAACGCATAAATCCTTCTCATCATCACCTTTTCTGAACTTTATTATTTCAAACTGTTCAGGATTATACTTGTCAAGAAATGTTATAGGCACACCCATTGCACCTGCATAATCACAAGGAATATCTGATGTTTTGCGTACTTCTATACCATTATAGTTGTCGTATTTAGGGTATTCTTCCGAAGTATAATGACACACCAAATCCAAAATCTCATTTCGTTTTGGAATTTCAAGATTTGTAAACCATGTTACTCCTGACACTCTTATCATCCCTTTACGGTGGTCGCCAGCCGTGGCAATGTCCTCATACGGTGACACGAAATGTGCCGCAGCTCCTTTGAAACCGTAGCCGAGCCACACCTTATTATCTTTTATCAAAGGAAATACCTCTTTATAAGTAATGGCGTTTTGATGCCCCACAATAAGGAAATTCTTGCCGTATTCCATCAACTGCGCAATGTATTCACGGAACAAAGAGAATGGAGGATTGGTAACAACGACATCTGCCTGTTTAAGCAGCTCGATACATTCACGCGAGCGAAAGTCGCCGGTTTCGAGCGTGGAGATGACGTTCTTGTCGTTTTGCAGCAGATAACGCACGTCTGAAAGGTCAACGGCACCGTCGCCGTTAAGGTCTTTCACTTCGGTTATTTCCACCTTGTACGCGATTTTCTTAGGCTCTTCGTCCTCCCACTTGAATAGGATTGGCAGCTCGTTGCCCTGCACGGGAGAGCCGTTATAGCAGGTACAGATTAGCTTTTTCAGCCCAAGCTGGTTGAAGCGCAGGGCAAAGTATTTGAAAAAGTTGCTCTCGTAAGGGTCGTCGCAGTTGCAAAGCACGGTCTTGTTACGGAAGTGCGGCCAGTAATGTTGCAGCTCGCGCTCTATATCTGACATCTGCGTATAAAACTCGTCTTTTCTTTTCTGCTTTGCTGAAGCTAAATTTTTAGTTGCCATAATGATGATAGTTTGCAAGCATGAACTATCATCCGCAAAACGCGTATAAGAAAATAGCGTGATGATATTCTTATCGCGTTTAGCACGTGGCGGCCTCGGATTGGAGCCACGGAAGTTTAATAAGAATACACCACGCCTTTGCGTGTGCATCGCGCTTTATCAAACTTCCAGGGACACCAATACGAGTCGCCTGTCACATATTATTCACGTGCTTGTTATTCCAAATGAGTTTCCGAGGCTCTTGGCTAAACGCGAAATAATAGCGAATGCTTTTGTTTTTAATATGTAATGTTAACTGTCGTTTCTGTTTCTTGCTTCTTTATTTAAGTTTATCGATTACAGATACAAAGGTAATAATAAATTTGATACAAACGAAATTGCGGTACAATTATCTTTCAAATGCAGCTGTAAAAACCGCCATGCACAGCATGGCAACGGTCTGTTGAATGCGTAAGGCCACGCTGACACATTGCGAAGCCATTGCAGAATAAGACTTACATCCTGATTTTCTTTTAACACAGAGAAGGGGCACGGCACAAAAATTTCTTACTTCGGGCGGAAATAACGCAAGCAGGAGTGTGCAAACGTAACAACCTGTAACCGTGAACGTTACATCTGGAAGCGGACATCTGTGCAACCGAATACAGCGTTTTAATGTTTTTTAGACGGCATTTATCAGTTACAAAGACGGTCATTGCAACTGGCAAAGACCACTTTTAGCATCCTCAAAGACGGCATACGAGGTTGGGAAAGGCCGTGTTTTACCATGCGAAAGACCATGTTTTAAGGTGACAACTACGGCTTTTTATATGGCAGACGATTGTTTTACACCCACAGTCAGACTATTTCAGCAGAAATGAACGACATTTTCAGATTGACACTTTGCCATGAAAGACAGCGGCATCTGCGGCAAAATGACATTCGGAGCAACAATGCCAGCTGCCCCAAAATCCACCCCTTCAGTAACGTAAAATGCAATGCCAACACTCTTTTCAGCCGTTTTTATTTTGCACTTAAACCGAATTACACTATCTTTGCAACAATATTTTAAATTATAATAATATGAAAATTTCACGTATTGAACATCTGGGCATAGCCGTACAGAGCATCGAAGAGGCTCTGCCCTATTTCGAGAATGTGTTGGGTCTTAAGTGCTACGCGGTAGAGGAAGTGGCCGACCAGAAGGTGAAGACGGCGTTCCTGAAATGCGGCGAGGTTAAGCTTGAGCTGCTCGAGCCGACATCGCCTGAAAGCACCATCCAGAAATGGCTTGACAAGGGCAACCACGGCGTACACCACGTGGCGTTCTGCATAGAAGACGGAGTGGCAGAGGCTTTGGCCGAGTGTGAAGGCAAGGGCCTGCGCCTCATCGACAAGGCTCCGCGCAAGGGTGCGGAAAACCTCAACATCGCATTCCTGCATCCAAAGTCAACATGCGGCGTACTTACAGAACTTTGTGAACAGTAATATATAATAAGGTTATACGGTTTTACGGTTATGGGGTTATACGGTAAGCAAACAAAGACCGCAACACCCTAAAACCGTAAAACCGCATGACCGCACAACCTCAAAACCGTAAAATCACAATGAGCAAACAAGTAGAAAAAATCAAGGAACTTATCGCCAAGCGCGAGAAAGCTCGTCTCGGAGGCGGTGAAAAAGCTATCGAGAAACAACATGCACGCGGCAAGTACACCGCGCGCGAACGTATCGACATGCTTCTTGACGAGGGCAGCTTCGAAGAGTTTGACATGTTCAAACTTCACCGCTGCACAAACTTCGGAATGGAGAAAAAACAATATCTCGGCGACGGTGTCGTTGCCGGATGCGGTACAATAGACGGACGCTTGGTATATATCTTCGCACAGGACTTCACCGTTAACGGCGGTTCTCTTTCAGAGACCATGGCGCAGAAGATTTGCAAGGTGATGGACATGGCCATGAAGATGGGCGCACCTGTAATCGGAATCAACGACTCCGGCGGCGCGCGCATCCAGGAAGGCATCTGCGCACTGGCCGGATTTGCCGAAATCTTTGAGCGCAACATCCTCGCTTCAGGCGTAATCCCGCAAATCAGCGGTATATTCGGCCCGTGCGCCGGTGGTGCGGTTTACTCTCCTGCACTGACTGACTTCACGCTGATGATGGAGAACACGTCCTACATGTTCCTCACCGGCCCGAAGGTCGTAAAGACCGTAACAGGCGAGGACATCGACCAGGAACACCTCGGAGGCGCAAGCGTACACTCAACGAAGAGCGGCGTGACACACTTCACGGCAAAGACCGAAGAAGAGGCGATGGAAATGATAAAGACGCTGTTGAGCTACATCCCGTCGAACAACATGGAGGAAGCTCCGCGCAAGGAGTGCACAGACCCCATCAACCGCATGGAGGACTCTCTCAACGAAATCATACCCGAAGACCCCAACCAGGCATACGACATGTACAAGGTTATCGGCGCAATCGTTGACAACGGAGAGTTCTTTGAAGTGCAGCCCAAGTTTGCAAGAAACATTATCGTAGGCTTCGCACGCTTCAACGGACAAAGCGTCGGCATCGTGGCCAACCAGCCTTCATGCTACGCCGGAGTGCTTGATGTCAACGCAAGCCGCAAGGGCGCACGCTTCGTCCGCTTCTGCGACGCATTCAACATACCAATCGTAAGCCTCGTAGACGTGCCCGGATTCCTTCCCGGTACAGGTCAGGAGTACAACGCAGTCATCCTGCACGGAGCACAGCTGCTCTACGCTTACGGAGAGGCTACCGTGCCCAAGGTTACAGTCACGCTGCGCAAGAGCTACGGCGGAAGCCACATCGTCATGGGATGCAAGCAGCTGCGCACCGACATCAACTACGCATGGCCTTCGGCTGAAATCGCCGTCATGGGCGCAAGCGGCGCCGTAGCTGTACTCTGCGCTAAAGAAGCGAAAGAACATGAAGACCCCAAAGCATTCCTTGCAGAGAAGGAAGAAGAATACACCGAGATGTTCGCCAACCCGTACCAGGCTGCCAAGTATGGCTATATCGACGATGTGATAGAACCGCGCAACACGCGATTCCGCATCTGCCGCGCATTGGCCCAACTGGCAACAAAGAGGGACGGACTGCCCGCCAAGAAGCACGGCAACATCCCGATGTAATGTTTCCAAAATTAAAAATCAACGACAATGGACAAAAACGAGGTTTATGCCGCCATTGCATTGGCGTTGCATGAGTTTAACGGCAACAATGTGCATGACAAGGAAGCCGGCATCATCACCATAAAGGAGAGACACACCGAATGGGAGATGCACTACCTTAACATGACACAACATCCTTAAAAACACCAAGTCATGAAAGAATATAAATATACAATCAACGGCAACAAATACGAAGTGACCATTGCCGGCATCGAGGACAATATAGCGAACGTGGTTGTCAACGGCGAAGAGTATAAGGTTGAAATGGAAAAAGAACCTGAACCACAGAAGAAGAAAGTCGTTGTAAAACCCGTTGCACAGCAACCGGCGGAAACACAGGCTCCGGCAGAAGGAGGCAGCGCACGCGTAAACATGAACAACGCAATAAAATCACCGCTGCCCGGAGTTATAACAGAAATAAAAGTCGCTGTCGGCGACGAAGTAAAAGCCGGCGACACTGTAGTTGTCCTTGAAGCGATGAAGATGGCCAACAACCTTGACGCTGAAAAAGACGGAAAAGTTACAGCTGTGCTTGTAAAAGAAGGAGAAAGTGTCATGGAAGACACTCCACTCGTAGTAATAGAATAAAGAATCTACTGCGATATAACACAAATAAAAGCGGTGGGGAGTTTCATTCCCCACCGCTTTTATTGTATCCCATAAATATGCGCAAGCTCAAGAAGCATCGCACTTTACCGCCTATTTGCCTTCACCTGTGCGTTTACGTGGCATTTTGTTCTTTAGCTTTGGCTGATGCCTTTTCTTGCGTAGCCACTCTTCCTTCCGCCTCTCATATTCAAGATAATGGCGCTCAAGATAATTATCAGCCATTACTCATGATTGAATTTACTGTAAACAACACTCAACTTTATCGGCGAATTATCGGTTCCGTCACCTCTTAACAAGCGTGTGCTCTTAAGGCTCATGTCATGCACTACATTCACTATCTGCTGGGAACTATTGGTAGTAATGCTTACCGGTATGATTACAACCTTGTTCCAATCTTCATGATTGGCAAGCCAATTCGGGTCGGAGGCAAGCCCGTTGTTCTTCTTGTCGTACATGAAAGTTATCATACCTGATATGTTGTTGAATGTATAAGTGTTATAACGTGGGTTTGAATTTGAATCCACGTCAAAACTTGCATAAAACGACTTTTGGTAATCTATGATATCTTCGTTCTCGAAGAAACTGTCAATACTGTCCAAAGGTATCATCAGCAAAGTAGTCGGATAATCCAACGAATATTCACTCTGATTGGTATTATTCATTCGTGTAAGCACCAGTTTCGCTGTATTCAACGTATCGTTTTCATGCCCTTTCATGACATCGTCTACAGGAAGGTCAAGCACAGTAAAAATACCGGCAGGGGTTTTCAGATACGTACAGTTCTCGTCATTGGCAAGCTCGTCAAGCGCTCCTCCGTCATTTTCAATATTGGTAGTCTGCAATACCTCTTCCGTCCCTGCAAACGATGATGTACCAACATATATTGTGTCAGCCTTGTACTTGAAGTATATATTAAGCTGGCTTACCGTAATATAAGCCATTGCACCAAGTCCGTCATTCATCTTAAAATAGAATCCCGGACATATGTCATGTATGAAATTATACGAATTCTTGAAATAATCAGGATTCTCATAATATTTACGCATTATATATGTGCCGTAATTGTTATAAGAGACTCCGTCCTTATCGGTGTAAGGCTTATCCAAGTTAATCTTAATATTCGGCGTATAAGAACTTTCGTCCCAACGCTCATCCTCGCTCACACTAAGGTCTGTCAGTGTATAGGTCTTGTTTATCTTGAAACCGTCGTTACCTACATAACCTTCTGCCATCGGGTCAAAATCCGAATAATAAGGCATACCTTCACTCATCGGTTTGGCCATTTCATGCGCTGTCAGGTTCATCGTAGCAAGTGAATCGCCGTAATAGCTGGTATAAAACAGTCTGATATGGCAAGAATCGGCTACCACCTTGTTTATCTTGTCTTCCCAAGTATCACTCTCGGTGAATTCGTCTGTAAGGCTGACGATGCTGTCAAGTTCAGGCAAATTATAGTCCTCAAGTGTGCCAAACTGCGCCATGAAGTCTCCGGTAATATAGTTTCCTGTCTCTGGGTCACGGATTATGCCGAGATATCCTGTTGTGTTACGGGACAACACTGCTCCCGAAACGGCTGACCGTGAGGCTACTCCAAACGTATCGGTAGACACTTCAAGCATGTCCATGTTATCCGTCAAAGAACTACCTATAGTACCTGTCGTATCATCACACGAAGCGAACATTATTGACGCGAACGCCACAATGAACGCAAAAACACCTATTTTCATCTGGATGTAAATCTTAAAAACAAAAACAATTTACCTTATTCTGCATTACCTTCGAATATCTTGTCATAGAAGGTTTCATATGCCTGGCACAAATCCTCGTCGCCCGGATTGACCAACACGGGCAGCCCTTTGCTCTCGGCATAGGCGATTAATTCGGGGTTGACATCTTTTCCCGCGTTTACGATACCGTCAGAATAATCTATGGCAAGCTTTTCGAAATCGACGAAGCTGAAATCCTTTCCGTAGCCGTCAAGTATCTCAGGCTTCACGTCCCTGAACTCTATGCTGTTCCTGAAATTCTCGCCAAGACTCCCGTGCAGCTCTTCCGAGAACAAAGAGGTGACAACCTTTGTATTGGCAAACGAAGGCTCGTCATGATAAGCCGTCTTTATATATAAAGGTATGGCAGAGCACATCCATCCCTGGCAATGTATGATGTCGGGCGTCCAGCGCAGCTTCTTGACCGTTTCGAGCACGCCGCGCGCAAAGAACACCGCCCTCTCGCCGTTGTCGTCATATTCGTTGCCGTTCTCGTCGAACGCCATCAGGCGTTTTGTGAAATAATCCTCGTTGTCTATGAAATACACCTGTATCCGCGTTGACGGTATCGACGCGACCTTGATTATAAGCGGATGGTCGGTCTCGTCGATGATGAGCATCATCCTCGACAGGCGTATAACCTCATGCAGCTGGCCGCGCCTCTCGTTGATGTTGCCCCATTTTGGCATGAAAGTCCGTATCTCGTATCCCTTTTCCTGTATGGCCTGCGGCAGGGCGCGGCCCAAGTGCGACATCTCGCTTTCCGGAACGTAAGGAGTGATTTCCTGGTTTATGAACAATACCTTCTTTGCCTTCATGATGTTAATTTTTATCCTTGCAAAGGTACGAAAAATCTTCGTAAAACGAGTATTTTTTTTCGTTTATTAGGCAAAAGGCCATCCTTAACGGCATATTTTCCCGATTATTCTTCTTTATTTAAGAAATTTGTTGTTATTTTGCACGCCGATTCAATAAGTGTTGAAACACAATATACATCATGCAGGTTTTTCATAAGATAGCCGAACTTCAAAACACTTTGTTCGACGACAGGAAACAAGGCAGGAGCGTAGGACTCGTACCTACGATGGGAGCGCTACATGAAGGACACGCTTCCTTAGTCAAGAAAAGTGTCACGGACAACGACGTCACGGTTGTTTCCGTCTTTGTCAACCCCACCCAATTCAACGACCCGAAAGACTTGAGCTCATATCCACGTGACCTTGAAGCCGATTGCAGGCTGCTGGAAAGCGTCGGAGCCGACTATGTGTTCGCGCCGTCCGTGGAGGAGATGTACCCCACTCCCGACACGCGTCACTTCGAGTTTCCCCCGGTTTCAACCGTAATGGAGGGAGCACACCGCCCCGGCCACTTCAACGGAGTGTGTCAGGTGGTAAGCCGCCTGTTCTACATAGTGCGCCCGGACAGGGCTTATTTCGGCGAGAAAGACTGGCAGCAAATAGCCGTAGTAAAAGCTATGGTGAAGTCGTTGGGGCTGAAAGTAAACATAGTGGAGTGCCCCATAGTGCGCGACACCGACGGGCTGGCGCGCTCATCGCGCAACGCCCTGCTCTCGCCCGAAGAAAGAGCGATAGCACCAAACATATTCAAGGCTCTCAAAGAAAGCCTTGAATACGCCAAGACACACACCCTGAAAGAGACCCACGACCACGTGGTAAACCAAATCAACGCCGTAGACGGGCTTGACGTGGAATACTTTGAAATAGTTGACGGCAACACGCTCCAGCCCGTTGCCGGCTGGGACGGCTCCGCCTACATCGTAGGCTGCATCACCGTTTATTGCGGAGCAAGGCCGGTAAGGCTAATAGACCACATAAAATACAAAAGCTGACAAAGCCATGATGATAGAAGTATTGAAAAGCAAACTGCACTGCGTCCAGGTGACCGAGGCCAACCTCAACTATATGGGCAGCATCACCATCGACGAGGAGTTGATGGACGCGGCCGGCCTGATAGCAGGCGAAAAGGTGCAAATAGTGAACAACAACAACGGCGAACGCTTCGAGACGTACATCATCAAGGGCGAGCGCGGCAGCGGCTGCATATGCCTTAACGGCGCGGCGGCGAGGAAATGCCAGGTAGGCGACACTGTTATAATCATAGCCTACGCCCTGATGGACTTCGAGGAGGCCAAGTCTTACAAGCCCACCGTAGTGTTCCCCGAGCACAACAAGATTGTGAAGTAACAACACTCACACTGAATAGCAACGACGTCCCGGCCGCACCCTCTTGCAGCCGGGACGTCGTCCATTTTGCAAAACATGGTCTTTTATATTCCCAAAGGGCATGTTTGACGAAATGAAAGACGGCATTTGAAAGCCGCAAAGACGGCATTTGGCAAATTATAAAAAGCGTCCGCTTATTACGATACAAAAGAGCAAACATTTAATTAGGGACGGCCGTTCTTATACGATATACAAAAAAGCATGGAAAGGCTTTTCACAAGCTACTTCCATGCTTTGGTTTATTTATGTGCCTCATGTTTACTTATCCTGTGCCGTATCGTCAAGCGTAATACGTATTGGCAGGACATAGTCATGTTTTGCTTGTTCATCTTCTACAAATAACAACTCCGAATTTACTTGCAAATCTGAAGATGTTACAGATTTGATTGTGTAATTCATTACATTTCTCAGGTCAGCGCAAATTGTAATGTCGCGTCCTTTATCGTCGCCGAACAGTGTCTTCGATGTTATCCGCATTGTAAAAACAATGTTGTTCAGGTGGTCAGAGTGTTCATGCGACCATACTGATAAATCAAAATACATACTGTTTCCAGATACATCTGACGAAATATCAACAAACGATTCTTTCTCGCATTCCTTTTTCTGAATCTCGATTCTGCCTCTGTCCACGTCCAGCTGGTCAATCTCGCAGGCAGTGCCATCGGCGTTATACAAGTCCAACCTGCAACCGAAACCAATAGCGATAAACGGCCCATAAGGTTCTTCGTTATCATCGTCATTGCAACCTGTCAAGCACAAAGGCAAAGCAAGCAGCATTATATAAAACCATTTCTTCATAACAAAATCCTCCTATTTATTTTGGTTAAACATTGTATCTTATTTAATCAAGCACTTAAATTTCATTGTTCTCATAATAATTTGTTTTGGTCGTTACAAATTTAAACAATAATACTAAAACAACAAAAAAACAAATGAAAACATTGTAATTATTTACAGATTGAATGTTGCCGACGGTAAAAACGCTTTGTTCTCAACCAACCACCTACACCCTACAACCGCATAACCATAGAATAATAAAGACAAAACCGGCGGAAGGACATTCGCCTCCGCCGGTTGTATCATGAACAACGCCTATACAGCCGTCAGGCCTTCTTAGCCTCCTCGTCAAGTTTAACCTGCCATTTCCATGCAGAGCGCAGGGTGTCTTCAAGGCTGGTCTCGGCTTTCCATCCCAATACGGTGTTGGCCTTAGTCGGGTCGGCCCAAACCTTCTCTATGTCGCCCTCACGGCGCGGAGCGTATTCCCAGTTAACCTTCACGCCAGTAGCCTTCTCAAAGCCCTCTACCACTTCAAGCGTGCTCACGCCTCGACCTGTACCGATGTTAAAGATTTCCACTGCATCAGTGCCTTCCTTGTCGAGTACGCGCTCCATGGCCTTGACGTGAGCCTTTGCCAGGTCTACCACGTAGATGTAGTCGCGTATGCAGGTGCCGTCAGGGGTATTGTAGTCGTTGCCGAATATTTTGAGCTGCTTGCGTATTCCGATGGCCGTCTGTGTTACGAACGGTATGAGGTTCATCGGCACTCCGTTGGGCAGCTCGCCGATGTAGGCCGTCGGATGCGCGCCAATCGGGTTGAAATATCTTAAGATTACAGACTTAATCGGGGCACCGCTATGTATGTAGTCCTGTATTATTTCCTCGTTTACCTGCTTTGTGTTGCCGTAAGGGCTTAGGGCTTTCTGTATCGGCGCATCCTCGGTCACGGGCAGATGCTCGGGCGAAGGCTGGCCGTACACCGTACAGCTCGACGAGAATATTATGCCCTTCACGCCGTGCTTAGGCATCAGTTCAAGGATGTTCAGCAGGCTGGTTATGTTGTTGCGGTAATACATCAGAGGCTTCTGCACGCTCTCGCCGACGGCCTTGCTCGCCGCGAAATGTATTATGCCCTTGATGTCGCCGTACTTGGCGAAGACGGCGTCCATGGCCGCCAGGTCGCAGCAGTCCACCTGCTCGAAAGCCGGACGCACGCCTGTGATTTTCTCTATTCCGTCTACCACGTCGGCCTTCGAGTTTGAAAGGTTGTCCACGATTACGACCTTATACCCGGCCTGTTGCAGCTCCACTACCGTATGCGAACCGATAAAGCCGGTGCCGCCGGTAACCAAAATTGTCTGTTTCATAAGTTTTGTGATAATTAAATTCGTCTAAAACGCAAAAATAACTAAAATCCGCATCTTTTCAAAAAATATATGTACAAAAAAGATAAAATGTGCAATAAATCATGCAAAGCAAAGTCTATAAACCATGCCAACCGTCCCCATAAAAACAAAAACAGGGGCAAAGCTTGCCGCTTTACCCCTGTTTTATTACATAATATCAAGGCTCAATTCAGTCCGAACAGCTCCCTCAAACCGCCGTCCACACCTGAAAAGCCCATGAATGCGAGGCTCAACAAGCCTGCAGTGACAAGCACTATTGCCATTCCGCGCATGCCCTTGGGGATGCTTACCATGGCCAGCTGCTCGCGTATTCCGGCAAAAACCACCAAAGCTACGGCGAAGCCTACAGCCGTGGAGAAGGCATAGACCACGCTCTGAATGAGCGAAAAGTCCTTCTGTATAACCAAGATTGCAACGCCAAGCACAGCGCAGTTGGTGGTGATTAGCGGCAGATAGATGCCAAGCGCCTGGTATAGCGCAGGCGACACCTTCTTCAATATAATCTCAACCATCTGCACCAACGCGGCTATAACGAGGATGAAGGCTATCGTCTGGAGGTATTGCAGCCCCATGGGGTTGAGGATGTATATCTGCACAAGATACGTCACTATGGTTGAAAGGGTGAGCACGAAAGCCACGGCCGCACCCATGCCGAGCGATGTCGAAATCTTTTGCGACACGCCGAGAAACGGGCAGATGCCCAGAAATTGTGACAACACGATGTTGTTCACAAATATCGCCGAGATGAATATCAGTAAGTATTCCATAAGTTACGCTTTCTTAAACCTGTTAACTATTGCAATCAGATACCCCAAAGTGATGAACGCACCCGGAGGCAAGATGAAGAGAAGCATATTGCTCGTTTCAGGCAACAACGCTATTCCGAATATAGAACCTGCGCCGAGCAGCTCGCGCACCGCGCCGAGCAGCGTCAACGCCACGCTGAATCCAAGTCCCATGCCGGCCCCGTCGAACAGGCTTTCCACCGGCCCGTGGTTGCAGGCAAAGGCCTCGGCACGTCCAAGGATGATGCAGTTTACCACGATGAGCGGTATGTAAAGGCCGAGCGTAGCGTAGATGGCCGGCACGTAAGCCTGCATCAGCATCTGCAATATAGTGACAAATGACGCGATTACAACCACGAAAACAGGAATGCGCACCATGTCGGGCGTAAGGTTCTTGATAAGTGAAATCACCAAGTTGGAGCATATAAGCACGAACGTCGTAGCCAATCCCATCGACAAACCATTCATGGCCGACGTGGTGGTAGCCAGCGTAGGGCACATTCCAAGGAGAAGCACAAACGTAGGGTTCTCCTTTACTATGCCGTTAATCAATATCTTTATGTAATTCATTGCTTCTGCATTTTAATTATGATGAAACATTTTCAATGCTTGCCCGTTGCACCGGTATGCGCGTCTACAGGCACTGACTTGTACGCCTGGTACGCCTGGGTTACGGCCAAGAGGAAAGCGCGGCTCGTAATGGTGGACGCCGTTATGGCGTCAATATCGCCCCCGTCCTTCTTAACGGTCAGCTTGTCCGTGGCCGGGCTTTTGCCTATTATGCACCCCTTGCCGTCCTTCTGAAACCATTTGTCGGCCTTTGCGCCAAGTCCCGGGGTCTCCGCGTGCTGCAATACGGTGTATCCGAGGATTTTCCCGTCAGTGTCAAAACCCACCAGCACCTTCAAGTCTCCGCCAAATCCGCCGGCCGTACTCTCCACGGCTGCGCCCAGTAGAGCTTTGTCCGCGCCTACGGCTTCATGTATAACGAACGTCGTTTCCTTGCCTGCAACGTTCTGCCTTACGGTGTCATCCTTGGCTACGGTCAGCTCTACACCGCCCATTACGGCCTTTATTCCGTCGGCAAGTGTCTTTTCTGCCTGAAGCCTTATAGGCTCTTCAGTCACATGGTTGACGTATGCCAAGATGCTGCCTGTTACCAAGGCAACGCCCACGAGCACAACCACCATGTTTGTTATAGTAGATTCCAGCTTTTTCATTTTCCGCCCTCCTTGCTTGCAATTTCGCCAAAACGCTTCGGCTTTACATATGTATTGATTAAGGGAGTCAACGCATTCATGATGAGAATGGCGAACGACATGCCCTCGGGGTATGAGCCCCAGTTTCGTATAACGACCGTAAGGAAACCGATAGACACACCATAAATGAGCTGCCCCTTATGCGTCATGGGCGACGTAACGTAATCGGTTGCCATAAAAATTGCACCAAGCATGAGTCCGCCGCTAAGCAGCGTAGCCACCGGGTTGGCGTAAACGGGGTTGGCAAGATGCAGAAGTCCGCTGAATACAAACACCGTGGCGAGGATGCTTACAGGTATGTGCCATGTTATGATTTTCTTCCAAAGCATGTATGCCAAGCCTATAAGGAGCGCAAGGGCGCACACCTCGCCGATACATCCGGCACCGTTGTTCAGTCCGGGGTTGCCGAGCAGCAGGGACATAGAGCTCGGAAGCTGCTCCAATACGGAAGCGTCGCCGGTCTTTATCGCCGTCTTCATTATGCTAAGCGGTGTCGCGGCGGTCTGCGCATCCACGTAAGAAGCAAGCTGACCGGCCACCGGCCACGACGTCATCTGCGCCGGGAACGAAGCCAGAAGGAAGCAACGGCCTACCAGCGCAGGGTTGAACGGATTGCAGCCAAGGCCTCCGAAAGTCATCTTGCCGATGCCTATTGCCACCAGCGCGCCTATTATAACAATCCACACGGGAAGGTTGGAAGGCAGGTTGAAGCCAAGCAGCAGACCCGTCAATATGGCCGAACCGTCCATGATGGTAGGCTGCCTTTTCAACATATATTTTGTTATCGCCCACTCGAAGAAAACACATGCGGCCACGCTTGACGCACAGACCACCACCGAGCCTATTCCGAAATAAAGGAAAGACACGAGCAACGCCGGCACCAAGGCTATGATTACGCAATACATGTTGCGCTCCACGCTATCGTTTCCATGCGCATGCGGCGATAATGAAACTATTAATTTGCTCATTTTCTTGTTACTTTTTTATATAAATAGTTTGTTATTTCTTCGCGTTGCGCGACCTTATTATACCCATCACCGTGCTCTTGCCGAGCCTTATGTTGTCAAGCATCGGGCGGTGGGCAGGGCACGTAAACTGGCAAGAACCACACTCTATGCACGACGTTACGCCAGCCGCCTCGACCTTCTCCCAGTCGTGCAGCGCGCTGGCCGTAGCCAAGAGGTAAGGCTCAAGCCCCATGGGGCAAACGCTTACGCACTTCGCACACCTGATGCAGGGCTGCACCGGCTTGCGCTTTGCGTCGTCTCCACTCAATATCGTGACGCTGTTCGTTCCTTTACATATTGGCACTTCAACCGATGTAAGAGCCTTGCCCATCATCGGACCGCCGGCCAACAGTTTGTTGTCTCCTTCCGGCATGCCGCCGCACTCATTGATAAGGTCAATCATCGGAGTACCCATGCGCACGAGGAAATTGCTTGGCCGCTCGAGCCTCTTGCCTGTAACTGTGGTGTATCGCTCGAACAGCGGCTTGTTCTTCATCACCGCCTGATATACGGCGAAAGCCGTACCTACGTTCTGTACCACGGCTCCTACATTCACGGGTATGGCCGGAGGAGCAGGTACCTGGCGGCAGATTACTGCGTCAACGAGCTGCTTCTCGCCGCCCTGCGGATATTTCTTAGCCAGCGGAACTATCTCGATGTCAGCCCGTCCGGCGGTCTTTTCCTCAAACAAAGCTATGGCTTGTGGCTTGTTTTCTTCAATGCCGATGTAACCTTTCGCCACCTTCACCGCCTTCATAAGCAGCTCCAGCCCAACGAGGATTTCGTCTGCGTGCTCCATCATCAGCCTGTAATCAGACGTGATGTAAGGCTCGCACTCTACTCCGTTCAGTATTACGCACTCGGCCTTTGCCGTAGGCGGAGGGCACAACTTGATAAATGTTGGGAAGCCTGCGCCGCCCATGCCGGTAACGCCGGCCTTCTTCACGCGCTCTATGATTTCCTCTGATGTTAGTTCCGGATGAGCCTCCAGCGTCTCGAGCTTGTCCGAACGGTCTATATAGTCCTCCCATTCGTCTCCCTCAACCTTCACTATTATTGCAGGTTTGCGGTAGCCCGTGGCATCCACGGCTTCGTCGATTTTAAGCACCGTACCCGATACCGACGAGTATATAGGCGCCGAAACGAAGCCTCCAGCCTCGGCCAAGAGCGTGCCGACCTTCACCTTGTCGCCTTTCTTAACCACCGGTTTTGCCGGTGCTCCGATATGTTGCGAGAGGGGGAATATTGCCTGCTGGGGCAGTTTGGCTGTTTGCGTAACGGCCTCTGACGACAGCTTGTTCTCTTCGGGGTGTATTCCTCCTATCCTGAATGTCCTGAGTTTCATGCTTTCACCTCCTCTTGTTTAGGTTTTACATCAGCCATTCCCTGCGCTTCAGCAACCGCTTTCGGCCTTGGTGCGGGGAAGTTTACGGCAATGATTGCGTGCGTAGGACATACCTCGACACACTTGCGGCACAGGCGGCACTTGTCCGGGTCTATGTATGACACGTTGTTCTCGATGGTTATCGCGCCAAACTGGCATTCCTTCTCGCACTTCCCACAACCTATGCAGGCCACCTTGCAGGCCTTCATCGCAGCCGCGCCCTTGTCCTTGTTGACGCAACGCACATACACGCGGCGGCCTTTTACGCCCTTCTTGCGCAGCTCTATGACATGGCGCGGACAAGCCTTGGCACACGCGCCACAGCCCGTACACTTTTCCTCGTCTACTTCGGGAAGTCCCGTTTCGGGATTGATTGTTATTGCACCGAAGGCGCATGCCTTGACACAATCGCCGCAACCGAGACATCCGTAGCCGCACGCCGTCTCGCCTGCACCGCACGAGTGCATGGCCGCACACGTGCGCAAGCCGCTGTATTCGGCTATGCGCGGACGCAGTTCGCACGTACCGTTGCAACGCACAACGGCCACTTTGGGCTCAGTATTGGCCACGGCCATGCCGAGCAAGTCGGCCACCTGCCCCATAACGGAAGCACCGCCGACGGGACAAAACAGCCCTTCGAGCGAGCCGGCATCGGCCCCCTTCACCAAGGCAGCCGCCATGCCGGAGCAGCCAGGATAACCGCATCCGCCGCAATTGGCACCGGGCAGAAGAGCGGAGACCTGCGCCAAGCGCGGGTCTTCATGTACAGCGAATTTCTTGGAGCACACATACAGCACTACCGCTGAAACGAGCGCAATGCCTCCAAGAACAATTACCGCTATCAGAATAAAGTTCATAAGTTTTGTATTTGTTTTAGTTGTTAAATGTCACTCCTGACCTGCCGCGCGCCGCTAAGTCTCAATCCTGAACGTAAGCCGCGAACTTATACTGCCGCGCAGAAAGTAAAGCAATATATAATAAGGTATTAGCGAAAGCAGGGCCGACACTGCGGCAACAGGCTCACTGCCCGTTACGGCCAAGGCTACTGCCAGCACTATCATGACAACTGCAAGCGGAACTACGGCACTCAACGTAACTGCGAACATACCCGCACGCTGTGACACTACTACCGTGACATTGTCACCTACGGCGCATACACCCGTATAGTCTCCCGTCACGTCAACCGTCTTTTCCTTGCTCTCCGAAGCATGGCACCTGCCTGCCACCTTGCACGAGGCACACGCGGACGACTGCACTATGCGCACGCGCGTGCACCCAGCATCCACCTTTTCCACAATGCCACAATGCCTGATGTCCTTATTCATGTTGTTCACACAAGGTTTTGCAAACCCGAGTTTGCAAATGCAAAAGTACCTAATATTTTCCAAACACCAAAAAAAATACAAATATTTGTATGAAAAAACGCGCGCCGCATTTCCAAAGACGGCCTTTCGCCAAACAAAAGACCGCATATAGGAACACCAAAGGCCGCCTTTTGGCATGTAAAAGGCCGTCTTTCACAACGCACTGGCTGACAATACGTTACGCCGTTACACACAAGGTGGTTTGCGGCATGTCCATACATGGGCAGAAACCATGTGCGACCTTGGTAGGCGGCAACGGTCAAACAAAGCCTGCCAACCGCGAAACCACACCGAAGCAACATCTTCATCCCGATTTAAACGGCACGAAACAACTTTTATTAGCAAATAGATTGTAGGTTTATCATTTTTTTTATACATTTGCATTTGGAAAAAGAAATAAGCGATGAAGCTCGTCATAATGACCCAACCTACATTCTTTGTAGAAGAAGACAAGATACTTACGGCCCTCTTCGAGGAAGGCATGGACTATCTGCACCTGTGCAAGCCCGGAGCCTCGCCGATGTATTCAGAGCGCCTACTGTCGCTTCTTCCAGAAATATCGTACAACAAGATTACCGTACACGACCATTATTACCTTAAAAACGAATACGGCCTGGCCGGAATACACATAGACGGCGAAGACAAGGAACCGCCAAAGGACTACAAGGGAAAGTACAGCCGCACATGCCACGACATTGCGACATTGGGAGCAATGAAGAAAAAAGCGGAATACGTTTTCCTTGACAACACGTTCCCCAAAAACCAAGGCAACGGCGGCGATGCACGGCGCACACAGGCCCAACTTGAAGAAGCCGCGCGGCAAGGGCTGATAGACAAACGCGTATATGCCATGGGCGGAGTGGAGCTTGAAAATATCAAGGAAGCCAAAGAGCTTGGCTTCGGCGGCGTGGTGGTATGCGGCGACCTGTGGGACAAGTTCGACATACACAGCCAGCTTGACTACAAGGAGCTTATAAACTATTTCGAGAAGCTACGGAAAGCTGCATCTTAAAAATAAAAACATAAAACATCTATAAGTCGAAATGAGCGAGAAAAACTCTTTTATGGTATTCTCTGGCACCAATACCAGATACCTTGCGGAGAAAATCTGCAACAGCTTGGGTTGCCCGTTAGGCAATCTGCTCATCACAAAGTTCTCTGACGGCGAGTTCGCCGTTTCATACGAGGAATCAATCCGAGGGCGCGACGTGTTCCTTGTACAGAGCACATTCCCAAACTCAGACAACCTCATGGAGCTGCTGCTGATGATAGACGCGGCCAAGCGCGCGTCGGCAAAGAGCATCAACGCCGTAATACCTTATTTCGGATGGGCACGCCAGGACCGCAAGGACAAGCCCCGCGTAAGCATCGGAGCAAAGCTTGTGGCCGACCTTCTGCGCGTGGCAGGCATCGACCGCCTCATCACCATGGACTTGCACGCAGACCAGATACAGGGCTTCTTCGACGTTCCAGTTGACCATCTCTACGCATCAGGCGTAATACTGCCATACCTCTTGAGCCTCAAGCTGGACGACATCGTAATAGCTTCGCCCGACGTTGGCGGCAGCAAACGCGCCAACACTTACGCCAAATACTTGGGCTGTCCGCTCGTACTTTGCAACAAGACGCGCGCCCGCGCAAACGTAGTGGAAAGTATGCAGATTATCGGCGACGTGAAAGACAAGAACGTCGTAATCATCGACGACATGGTTGACACCGCCGGAACAATAACCAAAGCCGCCGACATAATGAAGCAGGCGGGTGCCAAGAGCGTGAGGGCGTGCGCGTCGCACTGCGTGATGAGCGGCCCGGCAAGCGAGCGCATACAGAACTCCGCGCTGGAAGAGATGGTATTCACAGACTCAATACCCTATTCCAACCGCTGCGCAAAGGTGAAGCAGCTGTCGGTAGCCGACATGTTCGCCGAGACCATTCGCCGCGTGGTAAACAACGAGAGCATCAGTTCGCAATACCTGGTATAACGTAACAAGGCATGAAGATACGCTTAGCATACGCCCTTGCCGCAGTTGCAGTCATGGCCGCTATGGCCTGCCAACCAGGCAAAACGAAAAGCCAAGGGGGCCAAGCGGAGACGGCTACCGCCGCACCTCAAGACACGGCGAGCCATGAAGACGAGCTTGTAATAAGCTTTACCATGGCCGACATGGACGGCAACAACGTGGCTGTAACCGACGAATTCGCCAAGCACAAACTTACCATCATTGACTTTTGGGCAAGCTGGTGCGGCCCGTGCCGCCAGGAAATGCCCAGCCTCGTGAAGACATACAATGATTACAAGGACAAAGGTCTCGGCATTGTCGGAGTGTCATTGGACGAGGACAAGGAGCAATGGGCCGGCGCGGTAAGCGCAATGGGCATGACGTGGACACAGCTGTCAGACCTCCAGGGGTGGCACAACGCCGCGGCGCAGATGTACGGCATACAGGCCATTCCGTTCACTGTCGTGGTTGACGACAAGGGCAAAGTGCTCACGGCAGGCCTGCGCGGCGAGGAGCTAAGGGCATTCGTCGCACAGCAGCTTGACGGCACAAACAGCAAGAAGCAGTAAACCCGATACGACTAACTACCAACATCCATACGTAAAAAGCCTCCGCATAACGCAATGTTATACGGAGGCTTTGCTGTTTTTATAAAATGAACTGGCTTTTACTTTTTCACCTTTTCAATCTTTCACTTTTACAATATTCCTACCCGAACAACGCCCTAAGCGCCTCTTCTACCTTGCGGACAGGCACCAACTCGATGTCAAACTTCTTCCGGGCAAGCCCCTGAAGGTTGTATTTGGGCACAATCATATGGGTGAAACCGAGCTTAGCGGCTTCCGTTATGCGCTGCTCTATGCGGCTGACGGGGCGCACCTCGCCGCTTAGCCCCACCTCTCCGGCCATGCACCAGTCGCTCTCGATGGCCGTATCGACGTTGCTCGACAGCACGGCGGCTATCACGCCAAGGTCCATAGCCATGTCGGTCACCCTTAGTCCACCCGCTATGTTGAGGAACACATCCTTCTGCATCAGCTTGAAACCTACACGCTTCTCAAGAACGGCAAGCAGCATGTTGAGCCGCCGCTGGTCAAAACCCGTAGCACTGCGCTGCGGCGTTCCGTAGGCAGCCGACGACACAAGGGCCTGCGTCTCTACGAGAAACGGGCGCACACCCTCGATTGCCGCCGAGATGGCAATACCACTAAGGCCTTCGCGGTCTTGCGTAAGCAGCAGTTCAGACGGGTTGTCTACCTGTCTCAATCCGTCCTGACGCATCTCGTAAATGCCAAGTTCCGAAGTGCTGCCGAAGCGGTTTTTCGTAGAGCGGAGTATGCGGTACATGTAGTGCTGGTCGCCCTCGAACTGGATTACCGTGTCTACTATGTGTTCAAGTATTTTCGGACCGGCCAGCGTTCCCTCCTTGTTTATATGGCCGATGAGTATCACCGGCGTGCCGCTCGACTTTGCGAAGCGCAACAAAGCCGACGCGCATTCGCGCACCTGGGCCACACTGCCGGGCGAACTGTCAACGCTTTCGGTGCTTATAGTCTGTATTGAGTCTATGACTATGATTTCAGGCGACGTGTTCTTCACGTGCGCGAAGATGCTTTCAAGCGACGTGTCGCACAGTATCATGCAGTTGTCAGCCGACGCATGGGCTATCCTCTCGGCGCGCATCTTCAGCTGGTGCGCGCTCTCCTCGCCGCTTACGTAAAGTATGCGGCGGTCTGCCATATGCAGGATTGTCTGCAAAGTAAGCGTACTTTTGCCTATGCCCGGCTCTCCTCCGAGCAGCACTATGGAGCCGGGCACCAGTCCGCCTCCGAGCACTCGGTTAAGCTCGGTGTCGTGCATGTCGATGCGCGGCTCGTCGTGCGCCGATATTTCGCGAAGGAAAAGCGGCCGCGCCTTGTCACCGTTGAGCCTTCCGCGCACGGTGGCGGCGGCCGAAGCGGCGGCCGCCTGGCCGTTGTCTGCCGCAACACGTATTTCCTTAAACGTGTTCCACTGTCCGCAACTGGGGCACTTGCCTATCCATTTTGCCGACTCCTGCCCACAGTTCGAGCATACGTATGCTATCTTGTCTTTTGCCATTATTCTTGCCAATATTATAAGGACTTCAACCGGCGCAAAAACCCGTCTACGCTTGTTTCGCCCATTGTTTCAACCGTTCATGCAACAACCTGAAAACCAACGCGTTGCAAAAGGCCGTCTTTTAGTTTGCAAAAGGCCATGTTTTACAACGCAAAAGACGGCCTTTTACATCGCAAAACATTGTCTTTCGCATTACAACGATTCCCCTTGCCTCCCGCCGATAGGCATTTTCCCTTTTCCGGTCAGCCACATGCGGCTATGCCGTCCACCCTATTTTGTTTTACAAAAGTAACGATATTTTTTTGAGTTACAAAATAAATCATTAACTTTGCACCACCATTCAATACGGATGACTAATATCGCACATTAATTTATAAACTCTGAAGGGCGACTCGTGTTTTTAACGCTGGGCTGCCCTTTTTAATAATGCAGACGTATGAAAGCCAAATATGCAATCCTTGTTCTTTTCTTCGCCGTCGCCGCCTTCACAGGCTGCGGCCCGTCATATGACGAAATGAAAAGGCAGACAAGGGCCGAACAGGAACGGCTGCGCAAGGTTGACTCAATGGCGTTGAAAGTAGGCGTGCTGCCCACGCTGGACTGCCTGCCCATATACGTAGCCAAGGAACACGCCATGTTCGACACGGTGAAGGCCGACATTAGGCTCGTACAATACATGGCACAGATAGACTGCGACGAGGCGTTGAAGCGCGGACGCATCGAGGGTTGCGTAACCGACGTGGTGCGCGGACAGCACATGAAGGCGCAAGGCATGACGCTCGACTATGTAGCCGCCACCAATGCGTACTGGCAACTGATAAGCAACCGCCTTGCGCGAATAAGGAGACTGAAACAGCTGGACGACAAGATGCTGGCGATGACGCGCTTCTCTGCCACCGCACTGCTGGCCGACCATGCCGTGGACAGCGCGAAAATCAACCCCGACATGGTATTCAAAATACAGATAAACGATGTCGCGCTAAGACTGCAGATGCTGCTCAACAACGAAATGGACGCCGTACTGCTGACTGAACCGCAGGCAACCACGGCGCGCCTGTACAAGAACCCGGTACTGATGGACAGCCGCGACAAGGACATGCAGCTGGGCGTAATTGCCTTCAACGGCAAGACGATGAAGGACGAACGCAGGCAAAAGCAGCTGCAAGAGTTCGTCAAGGGATATGACGCCGCATGCGACTCAATCAACAAGCACGGGCTGAAACGCTACGCGGCGGTAATCCGAAAATACTATAAAATAGACGACAAGACGCTCAACGCACTGCCCAAGATGAAATTCGGACACGCCCAAGCACCAAGGCAAAAGGACATCGACACCGCCGACAAGTGGCTAAAAAACAACTGACCATGGAAAGCAACGAAAGCAAACAGCTGAAAGACATATTTATATATATAGGCCAACAGAAACTGGGAAGAGCCATACGCGAGGCCCGCTCGTTTGTCAACGGGCACCAGATGCTCGTGTACAAAGGCGAGCTGGAGCGCGTGGAAGAGGACTACCGCCTGATGCTCGACTACATGAAGCGCGGCTTCAACGACCCTAAACGCGACGATGTGTTCAACAACATTGCAGACCGATTGTACAAGTTTGCGTGCAATCTGCGCACGGCCTACCGTAAACGCACCGACGCGTTCTTCACGGAAATGTCGCAGAAAGCGACAAACCTGACCGTTTCAAAAGAAAACATAAGGACAACGCTCGAGAACTTTGTGGCCGACACGGCAATGCTCAGCCTCGAAACCGAACCCGGAAAAAGCGAGAAGAGCAAACTGCTGTACCGCAACCACAATGACTTCATGCAGTCGCTGTTCTGCAACATCGCAATATCAGACAGCTGGAACGGACACGACAAAGACTTCTTCGAGAACCTGATACTGTCGCCTACAATAGACACCATCGACGCGCAGATGCTCGTCAGCGCGATAACGCTGGCTACGATGAACTGCATGGACGACAACAAGTTTGGCGCACTGATTGACATTTACCTGAAATCAGCCGACGAGAAAGTGCGCCAGAAAGCGTTGATAGGCTGGGTTTTCGCCCTGTCATGCGACGCAAGGCAGGCCGAAAAGGCCAGATTGCGCGTGGCCGAAGCAATGAAACACCCCGGCGTAACAGCCGAGTTGGCCGACTTGCAGAAGCAAATCATCTTCTGCATGAACGCCGAACAGGACACCGACACAATACAGCGCGACATTATGCCCGACCTAATCAAGAACAACAACCTTAAAATCACAAGGTTCGGCATACAGGAAAAGGAGGATGACCCGATGCAGGACGTGTTCGACCCGGAAGCATCCGACCGCGCCATGGAGAAAATGGAAGAGAGCTTCCAGAAAATGATGAACATGCAGAAGGCCGGTTCTGACATTTACTTCGGCGGCTTCTCACAGATGAAACGCTTTCCTTTCTTCTACAAGGCGGCCAACTGGTTTTGCCCATTCTACATAGAACATCCTGACATCTCCGCCACCGTGGAAAAGATGAAAGGCACACCGCTAATAACGAACATTCTTGAAAACGGGCCTTTCTGCGACAGCGACAAATACTCGTTCACCCTCGCCGTGTCGTCTGTAATAGCGCATCTGCCTGACAACATGAAGGAAATGCTGAATACAAACGAGGCAATGGGTCCTGCCATGAGCATTGAAGAACAGAACAGTCCGGCGTACATACGGCGCATGATATTGCAAGACATGTACCGTTTCTTCCGCCTGTACCCGCAGCGCGGACAGATGACCAATCCATTCAGCAAGGAGCACTCGATATTCGTAACCGACAAGGTTTTTGAAGGAACTGACATGGCCGGCATGTACGCCGACCTGTGTTACTTCATGCTCAAACGCAAGAACAAACCGGCGTTGGAAGCCATTATGGCTGCCTACGATGACAAGACTTCACCCAAGAGCCAGTTTGTGCACGGCCTTTATTACCTCGACATCAAGAATAAACCTGAAGAAGCGGCAAGATGGTTCGATGCCCTTAAAAAGCTTGAGCCGGACAACAGACGCGCAACGTCGCTGCTTGCACGCTCAAAATTCGAATGCGGCGACTATGCAAGTGCGGCCGCATATTATAACGAACTGCTGCAATCAACACCAGACAACAGTACCGCAGCCCTGAACTATTGCGTAGCCCTGTCGAAGGCCAAGAAGTATGACGAAGCTCTGAACACGCTATACAAGCTCGACATAGAGCATCCCGACTCGATGCCTGTAATACGTGTGCTGGCATGGACGCTGATGGGTGTAGGCAAATACGAGCAGGCCGAAAAGGCGTATAACCGTCTTTTAAACAGCGAAGAGACAGAAAACGGCGACTGGCTGAACGCCGGCTACTGCCAGTGGTTCATGGGAAACACCAATGAAGCGGTACGACTATTCAAGACGTTCACAAAGTCGCGCAGCAACACCAAGGCTTACGGGATTGACGACGACTTCGCCAATGATGCCGACATACTGGCCGACCATGGAATAAATGCCATTGACATACAGCTAATGGCCGACTTGGTTGCCGAATAAGCAAAAAAATGAATGTCCGCATTTTTTGTTTTGCGGACATTCGTCATATAGCTGCTATCATATCAGAGGAACGGAGCAAGCAGATGGGCAAACCACCCTACAAACTTCTGCCACGGTGTGCGCCATTCATCCCAAACTTCCTCGGTAAGCTTGAAAGAGTGTTTCTTGTCACGCTCGAACATCGTGTCAAGCTCTTTTGTCGTACAAGGGTCAACGATAACGGCGTTCTCCTCATAATCAAAATTAAGGCTCCTGGCATTAAGATTGGCACTGCCCACAGTGCAGAAACGTCCGTCTACCATTATTATCTTGGTATGATGAAAGCCGTTGCGGTATATCCAGACATCCACCCCATGCTTCATCAGCTTATGGACATTATAAAAAACGCAGTCGGGAGTCAACGGTATGTCGCTTTTCTCTGAAACCATTATTTCCACTTTCACCCCTCGCTTTACGGCATTACGTAATGCGCGCTTCAACGTTCCGTTAAGAGTAAGGTAAGGATTGACAAGCTTTATGCTGTCACGGGCGTTGTTGATGGCTTCCGTGTAAAACTTCCTTATTATGCCGTTTGTCGTCCTCGGCTCACGGTTTATTATGCCGACCATCTTATTACCTGCGGTAGAACACGTGTCAGGTTTCAGCCCGGTAATGTAGTCTGCGCCATGAAAACCACGGAAATATTTGGCTCCATGCACGTTCTGTCCTGACACCTTGTTCCATATCTTCAAGAATATAGCCTGCAAAGTGTTCACCTCGTCGCCCTCAATACGGCAGTGCATGTCGCGCCATTCGCCAACCTGTTCAGTTCCTGTTATATAGTAGTCGGCCACGTTCATTCCCCCGGTATAGGCAATTTTGCCGTCTATTACGACAATCTTACGGTGGTCACGGTGGAACACATGGTTCACCCAAGGAAAACGTATGGGGTCAAACTCGTAAATCTCTATGCCTTTCGAGCGGATGCTGTCAAGATGCTCTTTCTTCAAAGGCTGGTTGTTTGAATCGTTACCGAAACCGTCAAAAAGCGCACGCACCTCAACTCCCTGCGCCACCTTGTCGGCAAGAAGTTTGAAAAGCAATGACGCTATCGAGTCGTTACGGAAATTAAAATACTCAAGATGCACGCTGCTGCGGGCCTGACGGATGGCTTCGAACATATCGTCGAACTTCTCTTGGCCGCTCATAAGCAAAGTAACAGAATTATTGTCGGAAAAAGACACCCCCTCCTTGCGCAACTCATCAACTATCAACGAGTCGGATGTCTGAGAACTTATGCCTACGCAGGCAATGATGGACAATATTAAAAGAACTAATCTCCTCATGACGGAAATATTGATGTCAATATGTAAAATTTCAGGCTGCAAAGGTATCTAAAATTGTTCTATTGCTCCAAACTTTTAACACATATTACCGAATTAAATCAAATCAGCACGTTTTTATTTTGCCATTTTATGCTTAATTAATACCTTTGTCGCCGTTTAAGACTCATGCAGAGTCGAATAAATGTCTAATTAAAACAGAAAATTATGAAAAAGATTTACATGACACTGGTTGCCGTAATGTTTGCGGTATGTGCAAGCGCACAGGTTTATGTAGGTGGCAACGTAGGCATCGCAAGCTGTGAAGTGAACGACCATGACGAAACCGTATACAGCCTCTTGCCGGAAGTAGGCTACAAGTTCAACGACAACTGGGCGGCAGGCGTTATGTTCGGATGGTCAAAAGGACGCCTTGCATCAAACAGCAACGGCCTTACATTGGAGCGTCTTGCAAAGACGTTTGAAATCAACCCGTATGCACGTTATACGTTCCTGCACACAAAATTAATCAACGTATTTTGTGACGGAGGTTTTGGTTACAGGCATTATAACGGAGCCGACGACGAATTGTCAATAGGCCTGAAACCTGGCGTAGAGTTGAAACTCGACAAATTCAGCCTTATAGCACATGTTGGTTTCATCGGTTATCAGAAGGATGACAATACCAACTCGAGCATTTGGGGCATGGACTTCAATGGCAACAACATCATGCTCGGTGTTTACTACAACTTCTAAACAGCCGACAAATCGTAAATAACAATAAAAGGGGAAAATCCAAACGCCTTACTGTTATGCGGCGTTTGGATTTTCCCCTTTTATTGTTATCCACTTTACTTATTCATATTCCGTAGTGTCGTCAATGCCTGCGTCACGCAAAGCCTCTCTGCGTTCAACGCATGTGCCGCACTTGCCGCAATGCATGTCGCCACCTTTGTAACAGCTCCACGTCTCTGAATAGTCAATACCGAGCTGTTTGCCGCGGCGCGCAATGTCGGCCTTTGTCAAGTCAGTGTACGGCGCAAGCACCTCTATACCGGGATAAGTTCCTGTCTTTGTAGCCTCGCTCATGGCACGCACGAACTCCGGACGGCAGTCAGGATATATGGCGTGGTCGCCTCCGTGGTTGGCCATCATCACATACTTCAGCCCCTCGCTCTCTGCTATTCCTGCGGCAACAGACAACATTATGCCGTTGCGGAACGGGACTACGGTTGACCTCATGTTTTCATCTGCATAATTCCCTTCAGGCACGGCATCGGCACCGCTCAACAAAGAACTCTTGAAATAGTCGTGCATGAAATCAAGCCTTATAACGAAATGCCTTATCCCAAGCCTGCGGCAATGCAGCTTGGCGTAACCAATCTCGCGTGCATTGTGGTTACTTCCGTAATCGAAGGACACGGCCAAAGCAATCCTGTCCTTCATGTCATAAAGCAGCGTGGTACTGTCCATTCCGCCGCTCAATATCAAAATACAGTCTTTCATTTTCCTGGTAGAGTTAGAGAAGTTTAATAGGACAGAAAAGCCGACGTCCAATGCTTCGCCGTTTGCCTGCACATGGCCGTCGCCTTCACGCCTGACACTTGCCGGGATGCAAAAATAATCATTTCCCTTAATATTTGCAAAGCAGACATTACATTAATATTATAAGCATGTCAAAAAACATCAAATAATCATCCGTTTACAGCCATTTGTCAACATTAATTGTTATTTTTGCAATGTAAAAGAAGCAAATACACATTGACTTCATTATAAATGTACATTTCTTTAATATTCTAAGTTAATATGAAAATCGAACAATTTAATTTTGCCGGCAAAAAGGCAATCGTGCGCGTTGACTTCAACGTGCCATTGGACGAGAACGGAAACGTAACAGACGACACCCGCATCCGCGGAGCACTCCCAACACTGAAGAAAATCCTTGCCGACGGTGGCAGCGTCATCATGATGAGCCACATGGGCAAACCCAAAGGCAAGGTGAACCCCAAGCTCTCTTTGAGCCAAATCGTAAAGAACGTGTCAGAACACCTTGGAGTTGAAGTGAAGTTTGCTCCCGACTGCGCAAATGCCGACAACGAGGCCGCAGCACTGAAGCCGGGCGAGGCTCTGCTGCTTGAGAACCTGCGCTTCTATCCTGAAGAGGAAGGCAAACCCGTAGGCATAGACAAGACTGACCCTGCATACGACGAGGCGAAGAAGGAAATGAAGACACGCCAGCAGGCATTCGCAAAGAAGCTCGCTTCTTATGCCGACTGCTACGTAATGGACGCCTTCGGTACGGCTCACCGCAAACACGCTTCTACCGCCGTAATAGACGAATACTTTGACAAGGACCACAAGATGCTTGGCTACCTCATGGAGAAAGAGGTAACGGCCGTTGACAACGTGCTCAGCAACATCAAGCGTCCGTTCACCGCAATCATGGGCGGCTCCAAGGTTTCAACGAAAATCGGCATCATCGAGAACCTGCTCGGCAAGGTTGACAACCTCATACTCTGCGGCGGAATGACATACACCTTCGCCAAGGCACAGGGCGGCAAGATTGGCAAGTCAATCTGCGAGGACGACAAGCTCGACGTTGCTCTCGACGTTATCAAGAAGGCTAAGGAGAATGGTGTGAACCTGGTGCTCGGCACGGACTGCATCGCAGCTGACGACTTCTCTAACGACGCTAACACCCAGGTATGCCCCTCTAACAACATACCCGACGGTTGGGAAGGACTTGACGCTGGTCCCGAAACGCGCAAGGCATTCGCTGAGGCTATCAAAGGAGCGAAGACAATCCTTTGGAACGGCCCCGCAGGCGTGTTCGAGTTTGACAACTTCATCGGCGGCTCTAAGGCCATCGCCGACGCCATTGCAGAGGCTACGGCCAACGGAGCATTCTCGCTTATCGGCGGAGGCGACTCTGTTGCCTGCATCAACAAGTTCGGCATGGCCGACAAGGTGTCTTACATCTCTACCGGCGGAGGCGCACTGCTCGAGGCCATCGAGGGCAAAGTGCTGCCTGGCGTTGCCGCTATAGAGGCGTAACATACATACACGCATACATTTTTAGCATCATAGTAATTCAAGGCGGCTGCTCCGTGAGGAGCGGTCGCCTTTTCTTCTTACGGCAATGACTGACCGGCAACGCACACATCATAATGAAACGTATAGCAGGCAAATAGTTGCATTATGACATTCAGGAAATGTACGTGAAAACAAAGAAAATAGAGAATGAAGCGGCCTTGCACAACCAGTCAATGCACCAATTGATTACCTTTCTCAACACTAAACATGGCTTTTCAACATGCGATATGCCATGTTTTACTGCGGCGAACGCCATGTTTCAACATTGTCATGACGGCTCACACGTATTGTAAAGACGGCTTTTACTCACTAAAAAGGCGGCCTTTGCCACCTGAAAATACCGTACTTGCCATAGTTTACAACCGCTTCAACTGCACAAATATGCAGCTTGCCGCGTAACCAACTATCATTCAATACATTGCACTTGCACACGATATTCCGGCATATTTATGTCCTATTGGCAATCCATACAAAACAAAGCCGCTGTACAACGCCTATGAAAATCAAAAAGAAAGAAAATCCTGTATTTAACATTACATTATGCGCATCGACAGCACTGATGCACAAGAAACGAAAAAGCCCTGCTATTACAATTACAGAAACATGCCGACAGGCCGGCATGTAATGTTTTTATGCCAGCCTGTCGGCCAATTGCGTTATCCTGAAAAGTCCTTTACAAACAATGTGTCAACATGCTTCCGACTACGAAAGGCGCGTCAGTTGGCAGGCACGTAACCGCTCTTCATCACTATCTGCTGCCCTTTCGGCGAAAGCAGGAAGCGTATGAACGGCTCCACAACACCAGCCTTGTCGGCAGTATAGTAATAGTACAGTTCCCTTATTATCGGGTAAATGTGGCGCCGCCCCATGTCCATGTTGGGATATACGAAGTGCTTGCAGTCATATGACACCTTGACCGCCTTCACGTTACGGTTGATGTATGCCATGCCTACATAGCCTATCGCTCCCTTGGTCTGGCTTACCGACTGAATTACCGCACCAGTGGCAGGCATCGAAAGCACGCCGGCCATATAGTTTTTCTCATGCAATACGCTGGTCTTGAAAAACTCGTATGTACCCGAAGATGTCTCGCGCGAGTACACTATTATCTTCATGTCAGGGCCGCGCCGGCCTGTATACAAGTCAGTAACCTGGTTCCAGTTCGTCACCTTTCCCCGGAATATTGCCTCCAGTTGTTCACGCGTCAGATGGGTTATGGGATTCGACGGATTCACGATGACGGCCAACGCATCGTAAGCCACCACCGCCTCACACAGTTGCTTGCCGCTCCTGCTTATCTTTACACGCTCGTTGAACTTGACCGAACGCGACGCCATGGCAATGTCGGTAGTGCCGTCCATCAGCGCAGAGATGCCAACACCAGAACCTCCACCGGTCACGGTAACCCTCGCCTGCGGATTAAGCGTCATGTAAACCTCTGCCGCCTCTTGCGACACAGGCAGCACCGTGTCGCTGCCTTTTATCTTCTGCGCCTGTGCGCAAAGCGTAAGCGCCGTTGCAAGCGCCATGGCTGTAATTCTTAAAAAGTCCATGCTGTATATACCATTATATATGTTTAATCCACATGTTACTGTTTACGGGTTAGAATGGAAGTTTGTCTTGCATCTTCTCCAATGCCCCTTCCATACCAGTTTCCTGTCCACCCGTCTCTTTTCACGGTGCGAAATAACACGTTTGCGTTTTCATTCGGGTTACACACATGTTACAATAAGGTTGCGACGCAGGGCCGACACATGTTGTAACGCGATTGTAACGTGCGTGTCACACGTTCGTCAATTGCTTGCCATACTTTTGCAAGCAAATAACGAAACATGGCATTATGAAAAAGTTTCTGGAAAAGATTGTTACCGGAGTCATAACATGCAGCGGCTTCCTGACAAGCGTCATAATACTGCTGATAGTGCTGTTCCTGTTCTCGGAAGGCTTCGGGTTGTTCTCGCAGAAAACCATAGAGGACGGATACGCCCTCGTAGTAAACAAGGAAAACCCCGTCAACGAACTTGACGCAAAGCAGATTAAGGAGATTTTTGACGAGGATGTCACCAACTGGAAGCAGGTAGGAGGGCGTGACGAAGCAGTAATGCTGTTCCGCTTCGACGACATGCAAAAGTTCTTCAACGAAGAACAACTCGGCAAAAACTATGAGAACGCCGGACGGTGCATCGATTCGTTGGTTGATAAAAACAGCGGCATAATAGCGTTCGTGCCGGAGAACTTTGTCGGAAACGACTTCACAGGCAAACGCCTCGACGACCACCACATATCAGGAACGGAAGTCTTTTTCGGCAGCGAATGGTTCCCTACAGCCACACCGGCACCGCAATTCGGATTCTTACCCTTGGTTCTCGGCACGGTGTGGGTTACGGTCTTCGCGATACTCTTCGCCCTTCCGTTCGGCCTGGCAGTGTCCATATACATGTCCGAGGTTGCCTCCGAGAAGATGCGCAAAGTGCTGAAACCCGTAATAGAGCTGCTTAACGGCATACCGTCAGTAGTCTACGGCTTCTTCGGCCTGATTGTAATAGTACCTTTGTTGCAGGATGTATTCGGACTGCCAGTAGGCGAAAGCGGACTTGCCGGCGCCATCGTCCTGGCCATCATGGCACTGCCAACAATAATCACGGTAAGCCAGGACGCCATGATGAACTGCCCCCGCTCACAGCGCGAAGCAAGTCTCGCGCTCGGAGCGTCAAAGTGGCAAACCATATACAAAGTGGTCATGCCCTACTCCATATCAGGAATAACATCGGCCGTAGTGCTCGGCATAGGGCGTGCCTTCGGCGAGACGATGGCGGTGCTGATGGTTACAGGCAACGCGGCCGTCATCCCCCTGTCAATCACCGACCCATTGCGCACAATTCCCGCGACAATTGCCGCCGAACTGGGCGAAGCTCCCGCCGGAGGACCACATTACCAGTCGTTGTTCCTTTTAGGCGTAGTCCTGTTCTTCATAACCTTGATTATCAACTCGAGCGTAGAGTACATATCGTCCAAAAACAAGAAGTAGCATCAGACTACGGCCTTAATTACAACAGCCACAGCCTGAAAACAGACCGTCAAGCCGCAATATATGCTTGACAAGATATTGAAAGTAAAAAATAAAACATACAAACATATGTCAGACAAAAAAAGCCCGTCAGAGCAACTTCGCTTGGGCAACCACCGCAGCAAGACCATTGCCGAACATGCGGCATTCGGGCTGTTCCGCATACTCAGCGGAGTGATAGTAACAGTGCTTTTCATCATCCTTGCGTTCATAATCGTCAAAGGGGCAAGCGTTTTAGACTGGCAGTTTATCACCTCCGCACCAACAGACGGAATGAAAGGCGGCGGCATATGGCCAGCCATAGTAGGTACATTCTACCTGATGGCGGGCAGTGCGTTGTTCGCATTCCCGTTGGGCATAATGAGCGGAATATACATGCACGAATATGCGAAAAGCGGCCGCGTAATCAAGTTCATACGCATGATGACAAACAACCTTGCAGGAATACCGTCAATTGTGTTCGGCTTGTTCGGAATGTCCCTGTTCGTCAACTTCTTCGGTTTCGGCGACAGCATACTGGCAGGCAGCCTCACATTGGGACTACTTGCCATGCCGCTTGTAATAAGGACAACGGAAGAAGCCCTGAAAGCCATCCCGGACAGTTTCCGTGAAGGCAGCCTCGCACTCGGCGCGACAAAGCTTCAAACCATACGCAAGGTAATCTTGCCAATGGCCATGCCGAACGTGATAACCGGACTTATACTCGCACTTGGACGTGTGTCGGGCGAGACGGCACCCATTCTTTTCACCTGTGCCGCATATTTCCTGCCGCAATTGCCAGAAAGTGTCTTCGACCAGTGTATGGCCTTGCCATACCATTTGTATGTATTAGCCACAAGCGGAACCGATATGGAAAAACAGATACCTATTGCCTACGGAACCGCCCTTGTACTCGTCATCATAATCCTTGCCGTAAACCTGCTGGCCAACGCCATGCGCAATTACTTCCAGAAAAAACTGAAGACAAATTGATTCGCAACAAAACCAATAACATACATCATACTTAAAAATCACAGGGTAGTTTTTAATTCTTAACTAATAAAAATATGGACAACATAATAATACAGGCCAAGGACGTGGACTTCTTTTACGGACAATTTCACGCACTGAAGAAAATCAATATGGAAATCAAAGAGAACGAGGTGGTAGCGTTCATTGGTCCGTCTGGCTGCGGAAAATCAACATTTCTGCGACTGTTCAACCGAATGAACGACCTCATACCCGGCACTCGTCTCGAAGGAACAATAAGCATTGACGGACAAGACATTTATGACAAGAAAATAAATGTTGACGAACTGAGGAAAAGCGTAGGCATGGTTTTCCAACGCCCCAACCCGTTCCCCAAGAGCATATATGAAAACGTAGCATACGGCCTTCGCGTGAACGGAGTAAAGGACGAAACTTTCATTGCGGAGCGTGTGGAAAAGTCTCTCAAAGGAGCCGCTTTATGGGACGAGGTTAAGGACAAACTGAAAAAATCAGCATACGCCTTGTCTGGCGGACAGCAACAACGCCTCTGCATTGCACGGGCAATGGCTGTGCAACCGTCAATACTACTGATGGACGAACCTGCATCGGCGTTAGACCCGATTTCAACATCAAAAGTAGAGGAACTTATACACGAGCTGAAAAAAGACTACACTATCGTAATAGTAACACACAACATGCAACAGGCTACACGCGTAAGTGACAAGACAGCCTTCTTCTACCTCGGCGAGCTCATAGAATACGACAAGACAACCAAAATATTCACAAACCCGGGCAAAGAAGCCACACAGAATTATATCACAGGACGATTTGGATGATGCAACATCCACACATTGCACGACTTTCATACACATCCACATCATCCAATAAAAAACGGCCTAATCAAATAAATACAATAATAACAAAACCCATCCGACTACGCAAGTTTCAACATATAAAGCTTCATTCTGTTCAAAAGGTAGCTTTGATGGGCACACTAACACATCAGTAAATTATGGTAAAATTCGTAGAAGAAGAGCTGAAAAACATCCGCAAGGAAGTGCTCGACATGTGGGACTTGGTTTATGACCAGATGAAAAACGTATGCCAAGCACTGCCTACAGCAGACAAAGACAAGGCTTGGGAAGTGCTGGTAAGAGAGAAAAAAGTGAACGCCTGCGAGCTAAAGCTTGACTGTGACATAGAAGACTTCCTTGTTTTGTACAATCCTGTGGCTGTTGACATGCGTTTCATTGTGGCCATGTTGAAGATTAACAGCGACTTGGAGCGCATCGGAGACTTCGCCGAAAACATAGCACGATTCATCATCAGGCTTGACGGCCAGCCTATCGACGCAGCCCTCATTGAGGCTGCACGGTTGAAAGAAATGGCCGATGCCGTCATTGACATGCTGCTTACTGCAAAACTCGCACTTGAAAAAGAAGATATAACCATGGCCAACAGCCTGTTCGACAAAGACAACGAAGTTGATGAAATTAATGCGGCTGCAACATCCGTACTTGCAAAGTACATCACAGAGCATCCAGACAACGCCGCATTCTGCCTTGATTTCAAAGGTGTTTTCCTACGGCTTGAACGCGCAGGCGACCATATAACCAACCTTGCCGAAGAAATAGTTTTTTACATAGACGCCGTTGTGCTTAAACACTCTGACAAAAACAATACGGAACAGGCAATGCTGCGTAAATTACACGAAGGACAAGAATAACAAACAGGGTGTTGCGCAACATATGTGACAACACAAGAACAAACATTGATATTTCCGCCCGTTCTTTGTGAACAGGCGGAAATATTTTTCAAAATAAAAGGCTTGCCACATTATGTGTCAAGCCCATTATTTATACAACCAATTATCAGAATGGTAAATCATCCTCGCTTCCACCATCTTGCTGCGGTGGGAACGGAGAGGCGTCCGCCGCTGGTACCGCCCCTGCCGGAGCCTTCTGCACAGGTTGCACAGGCGCAGGCTGGTCAAACGGCGCCATAGGAGCCTGAACGGCAGCATTAGGGTCTATACGCTCAACCTTCCAAGCTCGTATCGAATTAAACCAACGCCCCTGATATTCATGGGCATCAATATCGAAACTTATACGAAGCTCCTCACCCACCTGGATGTTGAACAATTGTATTTTGTCCGCCCCGAACACATTGAAACAGCAGCGACGCGGATACTGATCATGAGTCTCGATGACGTAATCCTGAGTCTTCCATGCTGTGCCTGTTCTTGCAGAAACGCCCTCCCTTGCGGGAATGACAGCTATGATTTTACCTTCTATTTCCATAATTACTCGTTAGTGTTGTTTCCGTTTTTGATTGCGAAATTAGTAAAATACTTGTGAATAAAGAAATTTTTGCACATTTTTTTTGTTTCGCAACTTGCTTTTTCGTATTTTTGTGTCCTATTTGAATATTCGACAAGCCCCAAGCAGGCGTACTATCCCAATGGCACTACGGACTTGTCAACAAACAAAATGTAAACTAATAAAAACATCAACATAATGAGACTGACCATATCAAGCACAGCCTTGGCAGGACGGCTTTCGGCCCTGTCAAAGGTTTTCAACAACAAAAACTCGATGCCCATATTGGACTGTTACCTGTTCGATGTCCATGCAGGTACGCTGACCATCACCGCATCTGACAGCGAAAACGTCATGACGACCCAAGTACAATTGGACGATAGCGACGGCGACGGCACTTTTGCCGTAAACAACCGTACCATACTCGACGCTGTCAAGGAATTGCCAGAACAACCGTTGACATTGGATGTTGACATGTCGTCATATGCAATAAAAGTTGTTTACATGAACGGCATTTACAACTTCACAGGACAGTGCGGCGACGAGTTTCCACGCCTGCAACAATTACAGGAAGGTGCGGCATCAATAGTTATCGATTCAAAAACATTGGCAAACGACATTTCCCGTTCAATATTCGCAACATCCAATGAAGAGTTGCGACAAGTAATGAACGGTATATACTTCGACCTTACCCCTGACGCTTTGGCCATTGTTGCAAGTGACGGGCACAAGCTTGTGCGAACACGCAACAAGAATATAAAGTCAGAAGTTCCCATGTCCTTCATAATGCCTAAGAAACCAGCGACATTATTAAGGAATGTCTTGCAAAAGAATGATGAAGACGTACTCATTCGCGTCGATGAGCGCAATGCCACGATATCATTCCCCGGAGGAACACTGTCATGCCGCCTGATAGAAGGACGTTATCCAAATTACAATTCTGTCATACCCCATGACAATCCTAACAGGATGACGATTGACAGAATGGTGTTTGCGGGTGTCATCCGCCGTGTATTGCCATTTGCAAGCGACAGCAGCCAGCAAGTGCGTCTGCATATCGAAATGGGCAAAGCCGTAATCTCATCAGAAGACATCGACTTCTACACAAGCGCCAAAGAAGAGATTGTATGCGACTACAACGGTACACCTATGGACATAGGCTTCAAGGGAACATCTCTCATGGAAATACTCAACAACCTGGATTGCGAGGAAGTTGAGCTCCAACTCGCCGACCCCAGCCGCCCTTGCCTCATACTGCCAATACAGCAACCTGAGAACGAAGACATATTGATGCTCATCATGCCAATGCTGCTTAATGATTGATTAACAAATAAACTGACAAACGGCCAGTGACAAACAGACAAGGGATATAATCTTACGAGTCTGCTTGTCACTGGTCAATTCGTAAATTAAGACAATGAAACTCAACCTCACAAAGCCGCTGATTGTATTCGACCTTGAGACAACTGGGCTTGACCTTGTAAAAGACAGGATAATACAGATTTCATATATTAAAGTTTATCCAGACGGGAAAGAAGAACGCCAAAACTTTTTCGTTAATCCAGAGAAACCGATTCCGGCAGAAGTAGCCCAGCTTACAGGCATATCCGATGACGACGTTAAAGACGCGCCGACTTTCAAGGAAATAGCCGCTGGCCTTGAGAGTAAGTTCAAAAGTTGCGATTTCGCCGGATTCAACTCAAATCACTTTGACATACCCATGCTGGCAGAAGAGTTCCTACGCGCCGGCATTGACTTTGATTTCACAAAATGCCGCCTAATCGATGTGCAAACAATCTTTCACAAGATGGAACGCCGCAACCTCGCCGCTGCATACAAATTTTACTGTGGCCGCAAAATGGAAGACGACTTCACGGCGCACAAGGCTGACGAGGATACAGAAGCTACCTACCGTGTATTGCAAGGCGAGCTTGACATGTACGCTCCCGGCAGGCAAGAAGAACCTGAACGTCAGTTAAACAACGACATGGACGAACTGGCCGAATTCTCAAAAACCAACAACAATGTGGATTTTGCCGGACGCATCATCTGGAAAGAAATGAAAGACAAAGACGGGAACACACTGCTTGACGCTTCAGGCAATCCACGCATGTACGAGGTGTTCAACTTCGGCAAATATAAGGGATGGGGGGTGGCAGACGTACTGCACCGTGACCCAGGATACTACAGTTGGATGCTAAGCAGCGACTTCACATACAATACCAAACAAGTGCTGACACGTATCAGACTGAGAGAATTCAATAAGAATTGAAAACATAACTTCACCAATCATGTTGAAAGGTAAAAAAATAGTTCTCGGCATAACGGGAAGCATCGCCGCATACAAGGCATGTATGATTGTCCGTGAGTTGATAAAGCAAGGAGCCGAAGTACAGACTGTGATAACACCTGCGGGAAAAGAATTCATAACTCCAATAACATTGTCGGCATTGACACACAAGCCGGTTATCAGTGAATTTTTCTCACAGCGCGACGGCACATGGAACTCACACGTTGACCTCGGCCTTTGGGCTGACGCCATGCTCATCGCTCCGTGTACGGCAAGCACGATAGGCAAAATGGCAAACGGCATAGCCGACAACATGCTGATTACCACCTACCTTTCAATGAAAGCTCCGGTATTCATCGCCCCTGCAATGGACCTTGACATGTATGCCCATCCATCCACCCGACAAAACCTTGACAAGCTCCGTTCATACGGCAACATCATAATAGAGCCGCAAAGCGGTTTCCTTGCAAGCGGACTTGAAGGCAAAGGGCGGATGGAGGAACCAGAAATAATAGTCAAGACATTGGACCACTTCTTCTATGAAAAAAAAGACCAGCTTAAAGGCAAACAAATAATGATTACGGCAGGCCCTACGTACGAGAAAATCGACCCTGTAAGATTCATAGGCAACTATTCAAGTGGGAAAATGGGATTCGCCATCGCCGAAGAATGCGTAAGGCGTGGAGCCGAAGTAACATTGATAAGCGGTCCGGTAAGCATACAGTGTTCAAATAAAATACGGCGAATCGACGTGGAAAGCTGCCAGGAAATGTACAAAGCGGCTACAAGCGAATTCCACAAGTGTGACGCAGCAATACTATGTGCTGCCGTAGCCGATTTCAGGCCCGAGAACGCCGCGGACAAAAAAATAAAGCGTGGTAAAGACGACCTGATTATAAAACTCTGTCCCACACAAGACATCGCAGAAGAACTTGGGCGACAAAAGCACGGCGGACAATGCCTGATAGGTTTCGCTTTGGAGACAGACAACGAAGACGCTAATGCCAAAAACAAGCTTGAGAAAAAAAATTTCGACTTCATTGTACTCAACTCGACACGCAACAAAGGCACAACGTTCCGCACTGATGACAACCAAATAAAAATAATAACCGACAGGGAAACGTTTGAATACGAAAAGAAAAGCAAGCAGGAAGTTGCATGCGACATTATAGACAAGCTTGCAGAAATATCAATGCAATAAAAATTGTCACAGAATAAGAGAATGAGACTATTATCCACCATAATATGTCTTTGCGCCATGCTGACAGGCGTGAAAGCACAAGAGCTTCTGGCCAAAGTTACCATAAACCACAACCAGGTACAAGGAACCGACGCCAGCGTATTCGACAATTTGCAACAGACGCTTGAACAGTTTATCAACGACCGGCAATGGACTTCACTGCAATTCCAAAAGAACGAAAGGATTGTATGCAATTTCAACATAACGGTTACGAAATACGACCAGTCGTCAAACGCTTTCACATGTACGGCACTTATTCAGGCCAACAGGCCGGTTTATAATTCGGCATACACATCAACCTTATACAACAACCAAGACGCCGACTTCAATTTTGAGTTCGCACAGTTCGACCAGCTCGAATTCAATGAAGAGATGGTTGACAACCAACTGACCGCACTAATAGCATACTATGCCTACCTGATTATAGGCCTCGACCTTGACAGCTTCTCGCCTATGGGAGGCGAAGACGTGCTGCAACGATGCCTGAATCTTGTAAACAACGCCCAAAACCTAAGCTTTACAGGATGGAAAGCTTTTGAGAACGACCGCAACCGTTTTGCCATAATCAATGACTATATGGACGGAGCGATGCAGCCTTTCCGCCAGTTCCAATATGACTACTATCGTACAGGTCTGGATGAAATGGCGAACAACGCCGACCGCGGACGCACAAACATATCAACCGCGATACAGACTAATCTGAAAAAAGCCCATGAAGACAAGCCTTTAAGCATGTTGCCGCAAATATGGACGGATTACAAGAAAGACGAACTCGGCAACATATACAAAGGCAAAGGCACCCCTAAAGAAAAAGATGCCGTCTACAATGTACTTTTCTCAATCAACGCATCGCAAAGCAACTATTGGGACAAAATAAAAGAGTAACACGTACTGCAAACACGACAATGCTGAAACAACTGTACATCAACAACTTTACGCTTATAGACACGCTCGACATACGGTTTAATCCTGGCTTTTCAGTCATAACTGGCGAAACCGGAGCCGGCAAGAGCATCATACTCGGAGCCATAAACCTATTGTTAGGGCAGCGCGCCGACACCAAATACATCAAGCAGAACACACGCAAATGTGTCATTGAAGCGCATTTCGACATTAGCCGATATGAGATGCAAGACTTTTTCAACGAAAACAGCATCGATTACGATGCAGGAGACTGCATATTGCGCCGCGAAATAAGCCCTTCGGGAAAGAGCAGGGCGTTCATTAACGACACGCCTGTTCCATTGTCGTCAATGAAATGTCTCGGCGGACAGTTGATTGACATACACAGCCAGCACCAGAACCTGTTGCTTAACGAGGAAGATTTCCAGATGAATGTAATCGACATCATTGCCGACGACAAGACGTTACTGGCAGAGTACAAAGAGCGTTTTTCCGAGTACAAAGCTGTAAAGAAAGAAGTCAAACGACTGCAAGACGAAGCCGAAGAAAGCAAAAGAAACGAAGACTTCATGCGCTTCCAACTTAAAGAGCTCACCGAAGCCGGACTGAAACCTGGAATGCAGGATGAACTTGAACATGAAAGCGACATGTTAAGCCATGTCGAGGAAATAAAAACCACACTGTATAATGTTGAAAACATATTGGACGGCAATGCAACTGACGGCGGAATGACAGACAAGCTGAAAGAAGCTGTACGCTCGCTCGAGAGCATAACAGGTATCTACCCCGAAACAAAACCATTGGCGGAACGGCTGGAAAGCTGCTACATCGAGCTAAAGGACATCTTACAGGATATAGGTTCAAGCGTGGACAGCATAGAATTTGACCCTCAACGCCAAGAAACGGTTGACAATGCGCTTGACAGTATTTATTCACTTGAAAAGAAACACAATGTCTCCACTGTAGAAGACCTGCTGTCAATCCAATCCGAACTTGAATCGAAACTGGATAAAATAGACAACGCGGACGATGAAATAGCCGCTATGCTTGACCGCGAGCGCCAACTCGCCGATGAATGTTCGAACCTTGCCGACAAACTGACGGCCATACGAACCAAAGCAGCCCAAAAGATAGAATGCGAAATTCCGGAAAGACTTGTTTTGCTTGGTATTCCCAAAATCCGCTTCGCCGTAAAACTTGAAACGAAAGAACTTGACACGGACGGTCGCGACAAAGCCTCGTTTCTGTTCAGCGCAAATACAAGCACACCCATGCTGCCCGTCGCCCAAGTGGCATCAGGAGGTGAAATAGCCAGAGTTATGCTCTCGCTAAAAGCAATGATAAGCGGTGCGGTGAAACTGCCAACAATAATATTCGACGAGATTGACACTGGAGTTAGCGGCAAAGTGGCTGAAAAGATGGCAGACATAATGCAGGAGATGGCAAACTCCGAACGACAGGTAATAAGCATAACACACCTGCCGCAGATAGCGGCAAAAGGCTCCACACACTACAGAGTGTACAAAGAAGAGGGAGAAAACGGCACGACAAGTAAAATGTGCATACTCACAGAATGTGAACGCATTAGAGAAATTGCTCAAATGCTCAGCGGCTCAGAAGTAACCGAAGCCGCCATAAGCAACGCAAAAGAATTACTCAAACAATAACAACCTATAAAAATGAAACGCATAAGTCTATTAACTCTGATAACGGTAGTATGTTTCACGGTAAAATGCCTGGCACAACCAGCTCCAGTAAAGAACGCTGCAAAATCTGTATTCAGGCTCACCACTTACAATGCTGACGGCACGGTATTGTCAGAAAGCAATGGAATATTCATTTCCACTGACGGTACAGCCGTAAGTTCACTCAAACCGTTCTTGGGAGCGGCGCACGCCACAGTTACAGATTCCAAAGGCAAACAGGGGGAAGTAACGCGTATGCTTGGAACAAACGAAATATACGACATGGCCAAGTTCAAGGTTGAGAACATAAAACCCGAACCTGCAAACATTGCCTCGGCACCAGCCGGAAGTGGCGACGAAGTTTGGCTGGCTACCTACCAAGAGGATGGCTCAAAACCTTTGGCAACAACGGTAAAAAGCGTTGAAACGTTCATGGAGAAATACTCTTACTATATCTTCACTATGCAAGCGCCAGACAAGTCTGACGCCAGCCCGTTCTTCAACGTCCGTGGAGAAGTCATCGGCCTTCTGAAACCGTCAGCAACATCAACCGACACACACGCCACTGACGCCAACTTTGCCCTAAGCCTACACACCACAGGATTTGCCTTGAACGACCCTATCATGCGCCAGATAGGTATTCCGCCAGCATTACCTGAAGGTCAGGAACAGGCCCTGCTCATGCTAATGATGTCAGAAAGCGGAGACTCCGTAAAACATGCTGCCGTTGTTAACGATTTTATTGCGCAATACCCCAAAATTGTTGACGGATATTCGGCAAAAGCACGGATGCAAGTTGCCGTAAACGACTTCAACGGGGCAGCCAAAACTATGGAGACAGCTATTAAACAGGCAGAGAAGAAAGACGAGGCACATGCCGGATACGGGAAAATTATATATGACAAACTCATATTCAAGACAGACACTCCCTATGCCGACTGGACCTTTGACAAGGCAGAGGAAGAAACTAACCAGGCTTATTCTATCACACCGCAGCCTACATACCGCCACCAATTGGCTCAAATAACATTCGCCAAAGGCGATTATCAAAAGGCTTACAACGAGTTCACACAGTTGCTCAACACATCCATGCACAACCCCGAGCTGTTTTATGAGGCCGCACAGTGTAAGACCATGATGAAAGCGCCGCAGCAGGAAATCATAGCCCTGCTCGACAGCGCAATCAATAATACTGACACACTACGCATACGCGAAGCCGCACCGTACTTTCTCGCCCGTGCAGATGCCTACAACGCTATCGACAGTTTCCGTCAGGCCGTGTTTGATTATACACGTTACGAGATTCTTTCCGGACAACGCATGAATTCTCAGTTCTACTACGTACGCAGCCAGGCAGAAATTAAAGCCAGACTTTACCAACAAGCACTTGGCGACCTTGCCGCTGCAATTATGCTCTCACCTGAAGAACCTACATATTACGCCGAAATGGCCTCACTTCAACTAAGAGTGAACATGAACAACGAAGCCGCAGAAACGGCAACACGTTGCATCAAGCTCGCGCCTGAATATTCTGACGGATACCTTCTGCTTGGACTGGCGCAAATAAGAAAAGGGGACACAGCGACCGGACTTCCCAACCTTGAGAAAGCCAAAGAGCTGGGCAACCCACAAGCCCAACCGCTTATAGACAAATACTCGAAATAAGAAAATCTGCCATTGCTCGGATTTAATAAATAAAAGCTGTGCCGCATTGTGCGACCATGTTTTAATATAATATGAAAACATGACACACAATGCGGTATAACAATTGTTAGTTATTCTTCATCCTTTGCCTCATGAAGATGGGGCAAAGATATGTGCAGCCTCACGGCCATAAGCCTTATAAAAACGACAACGGAAAAACTTATCATTACCGTAATCTCCATGCTCAAGCCGATAGACTGACTTACATAATACGCAATGCCGCCAAGTATACAGGCCATGGCGTAAATCTCTTTACGGAATATCAACGGAACTTCGTTGATGAGTACATCGCGTATCACTCCGCCGGCGGCACCAGTTATGCACCCCATTATGATAGCCACCCAAAACGGATAGCCATGATAAAGTGTCTTCTGCAACCCTGCTACGGTGAACAAGGCAAGCCCCAACGTGTCAAACAAGAACCAAGTGTTGGTAAACCGCACTATCATCTTCTTAAACACTATCACCGTAACCAACGCCACGGCAGTGCATATCAAATAAATGGAGTTTGTCATCCAAAACGGTGTGACGCCGAGCATGACATCCCTTATTGTACCGCCGCCAATCGCGGTAGCCAAACCGACAACATAGCCGCCGAACCAATCAAAATCCTTGGCCGCAGCCCAACGTATGCCAGATATGGCGAAGGCAAACGTCCCAAGAAACTCTATCACCAGCTGTATCGTGTTCATCTGCTTACTACGTTAACCGGCAGTCCTTCGACAAACGCCTTGACGTTGGCAACGGCAACGGCCATCAGCCGCTTGCGAGCCGCAGCCGTAGCCCATGCTATGTGTGGAGTCAAATAAGCATTTGGCGCATACAGCAATGGATTGTCTGCCGCCGGAGGCTCCTGCAACATAACATCTGCACCATATCCTCCAAGCTGGCCTCCTGCAAGAGCCTTAGCCACATCAGACTCGTTGACAAGGGCGCCACGCCCTGTATTAACAAGCAAGGCACCACGCTTCATCAGGCCAAGCGTCTCCTTGTTTATCATCTCATGCGTATCCGCCGTCAAAGGACAATGAAGTGTAAGTATATCGCTTATGCCGAGCAAACCCTTGAACGTTGTCTTCTGTATCCAAGAAGGCAGGTCGGCTGAATTCTTGCTCGTACAGGCAAAAACATCCATACCAAACCCGTGAGCGATACAAGCCACCTTGTATCCTATATTGCCAAGCCCAACAATGCCGAGCGTCATTCCTGCCAACTCTTCCAACGGGGTGTCCCAATAACAAAAATCGGCAGCCGCGCTCCACTTGCCTTCACTGTTCTCCCGTGCATAATGCGCAACACGGTTGGTCATGTTCAATATGTGCGCAAATGTCATCTGCACTACACTATCCGTACTGTAGGCCGGAACGTTTGTCACCACAATTCCCCGGCGTGATGCAGCATCGACATCCACCACATTATATCCCGTGGCAAGCACGCCGATATACTTCAAACCGGCAAGACGCTCCATGACTTCATCGGATATTACCACTTTGTTTGTCAAGACAACATCCGCACCTTGAGCACGGCTTACCACCTCACAGGCATCCGTCCTGTCATATACAGTCAATTCACCCAATTCTCCAAGCGCATTCCACGACAAATCGCCGGGATTGACGCTGTATCCGTCTAAAACAACTATTTTCATATTTTTAATTTTTAAGTGAAGTAAAAGTGAAAGTGAAAAATCCATTACTCTGTGATACATTTGGATTTTCCACTTTTCTTTTTTCACTTTTCATTATCCTTGTACCTTTCACCCCAGCAGGCAATCATCCGCTGGTACATCTTCTCCTCAGCCGGCGAATGTTGGGCGCGCCAAATCCGCTCGCCCTGCACGTCATCTGGCAGGTACTGCTGCACTACAAAGTTACCCTCATAATCGTGTGCATACTTATATCCGTCATGATAACCAAGGTCGGCCATCAACTTTGTCGGTGCATTACGCAGGTGCAGTGGCACGGGCAGGTTACCTGTCTTCTTCACCAAACTCAGAGCCTCGGCTATGCCGTTATATGCCGAATTGCTCTTGGCACTCGTGGCAAGGTACACTGTGGCCTCGGCCAATGGTATCCGTCCCTCGGGCCATCCTATCTTACTCACGGCATCAAATGCTGCGTTTGCCAACAACAGCGCATTAGGATTGGCTAACCCCACGTCCTCGGCCGCACTTATAACCAGCCTCCTTGCGATGAACTTCGGATCCTCGCCGCCCTCTATCATGCGCGCCAGCCAATATAAGGCCGCATCGGGGTCGGAGCCACGTATGCTCTTTATGAACGCCGAAATGATGTCATAGTGCATGTCGCCATCCTTGTCGTATGCCAAAGGATTCTGCTGAAGACACGCCACCACTCTTTCGTCCGTCACTTCCACCGCACCGCCGCCGGCCGCACTTACCACAAGTTCAAGTATATTAAGCAACTTCCGCGCGTCGCCGCCGCTGTACCGCAACATCGCCCCTGTTTCTTTCAGGCGTATTTCAAGCTTCTTGAGTTCGGTGTCTTCAGTTATGGCGCGGTGTAATAGCTCCAACAGGTCTTCCTTGTCAAGCGGTTTCAGCACATACAGCTGGCACCGCGACAGCAACGGCCTGATGACCTCGAACGACGGGTTCTCCGTCGTAGCTCCGATGAGCGTCACAACACCCTGTTCCACCGCCGCCAGCAACGAGTCTTGCTGACTTTTGCTGAAACGGTGTATCTCATCGATGAAAAGAATCGGCGCATTTCTGTTGAAGAAGCCCGAATGCCGGGCCTTGTCTATCACCTCGCGTACCTCCTTCACACCGCTCGACACAGCGCTGAGCGTGTAAAACGGCACATTCAACTGATTGGCTACAATGAGTGCCAGCGTTGTCTTGCCTACGCCCGGCGGTCCCCATAAGATGAACGACACCACCCTACCCGACTCTATCATGCTTCGTAGGACGGCGCCCTTGCCTACAAGATGCTTCTGCCCGATATACTCGTCAAGCGTCTTCGGCCTCAGTCTTTCTGCCAAAGGTCTTACCATAATTATATTGCAAAAGTAAGAAATATATCGCATCAGGCAAAAATTATCACTCAAAAACTTGCCGTTAACGGATAATGTATTACTTTTGCAACACCCATAATAACCTGAATGCCGCAAAACGTGAGAATAACGATTGTACAGACCGACATCAAGTGGGACAGTCCTGAAGAAAACATCATTTCAGCGGAAGCACTGCTCAACAGCGCCCCAAAGTCCGACCTGTACGTACTGCCTGAAATGTGGGCCACAGGCTTCGGAGCCCCATCCGCGCACGGCCGCGAGCCTTTGGATTGGATGAGGCACACTGCCACTACACGCCATGATGCCGTATGCGGCAGTCTGGCGGCCCGGGCATCCGACGGTACCCTGCGCAACAGGCTATACTTCGTACAGCCCGACGGTACGTCCGTCCACTACGACAAGCATCACCTGTTCACCTATGGCGGCGAAAACAGGCAATACACACCTGGCAACCGAAGGGTCGTGACCGAATACAAGGGCATAAGGTTCCTGCTGCTCACATGCTATGACCTGCGCTTTCCCGTATGGGCACGATATCGTGGCGACTACGATGCCATAATACTAACGGCCAACTGGCCCGAGAGCCGCCAATACGCATGGGACACGCTCATAAGGGCGCGCGCCATAGAAAACCAGTGCTACGTCATCGCCGCAAACCGGACGGGCAACGACCCCAACTGCCGCTACGCAGGAGGCAGTGCCATTATCGATGCAAAGGGACGTTCAGTGGCACAGGCAGAGGGGCAAAGGCCACAAACAGTAACCGCCGACATAGACATCGAAGCCCTACGCACATTCAGAAGAAAATTCCCCGTACTTGAAGACCGGGACAAAATATTTTGACAAGAACAAGAACACTTAATATATCCGACGTATGAAGAGTATCGACAAGAAATCACTTACACTGAAAACGCTCAACAAGAGCAACATTTGGGACGTACAGGAGAGCGACATATTCCGTATGCTCGAGGCCGCCGAAAAAGATGCCGACATAAAGGAAAACTACAGACACTACATAGACATAATAAAAAGCGCCTTCGACATGGAAGACATCAAGGTCGACCGCCCCGAAGTAATCAGGAAATACGAAGACCGAGGCTATAAGGTCGGCCCAGTGCGCACTACCGACGGCCAGGAAGGCAAGGTCGCCATAAAAAAGCGCCCCATAATGCGTGTCACCGACCTTACATATGAGAACATACGCCACATCACTGCCGAAAAGCTGATGGAAGTTATCGACCGCAACTTCGGCGGCGGATGGGATTCACTATCGCAGAGCATACAGGACATCATACAGAGCGGATTCGACATCAGTACAACAACACTGCCCAAAGACCGCCTGCATAAGCCCGGCGGCATGTACGAGAAGAAAGTGGCCGACGGATATGCCGTGCTCGAAATAGCCAAAGGCGCGTGGGTGGAGGCCATCTTCGCCAAACTGAAGCCCGAAACGGAGAAGCCCCGCCTCAAGTTCGGACAGGACGGAAAGGACCGCTACGGCGACGAAGACAGTGACGAGGACCTGCCAGACGACATTGACGACGACAAGTTCGACAGACAGGACGATGACGATGACGACACCTTTGACGACGACAAGCTCACCGAGGAAAGCTATCGCACAACCATCGAGGAAAATCCTGAAGACCTTGAACTCGCAGAAGACGTCGCCGACGATGACGAATACTGAAAAACAAACAAGCAAATTCCGTATGGTGCCACAAGCTGTGTGACCGCCATACGGAATTTAACAACCGCAACATAAGTCAAATTACATTCCACAGCGGTTTTACTATCAACGATTACACACAGTTTGGTCTTTTGCGCTCCAAAAGGTTATCAGTCATATTGCAAAAAACCACATCTTGACATACAAAAGACGACGTTTTGTATCACACAGAGCATCAACAACTTACAGAAAAGTCAAATACAACTAATCCATAAGCCGCCCGAACAAGGTTTTCTGGCGGCTATTTTTAACGAATGTAGCAGCTACAGACATACTTCCCGTTGGCGCGTCACATATGATTATCATCTAATTTCCATATTTTTGTTTTGCCCGTACAGTATTTTTATATACCTTTGCAATAGATAATCCGCATATCACGCACCGGCAATCGAAGTTGCATCGCGCGCACCGGCATTATCCCTGCATACGCCGATTGGTTCACACATTAGTGATTAAAAGGGAAACGGGTGAAAATCCCGTACAGTCCCGCTGCTGTGAGCCGCCGTTACCAGGACAGGCAAATATGGCCACTGGCACAGTTTTTACGCCGGGAAGGCCGCCAGTCCTTGTGGTAGCAAAGTCAGAAGACCTGCCGTCGGCAATGTATAATCCACCGCTTCGAGGACGGCGGTGATTACGTTTATACGGTATTGACACGCTTCATTCTTAGACAGTTTGCAGTCATGACCATGCTCACGGTCTCGGCTGCGGTCTTCGCGCAGCGCACTGACAGCATTGCGCATAACGGCGTTTTGGAAGGCGTAACAGTGACCGACAAGGCAAGGTCCGGCGGTACTGCCGCCACCACTCCCGTGCGCCTGCTGGACAGCCGCGACATGCTGCGCCTCGGGGTGGCCGATATGGCCGATGCCCTGCGCCGCCTGCCGGGAATAACCTTGCGTGACTATGGCGGAGCCGGAGGCATGAAAACCGTTGCCGTACGTGGGCTTGGAGCACAACATACCGGCGTAAGTTATGACGGAGTGGCATTGAGCGACTGCCAGACAGGAGAAATAGACGTATCTCGCTATTCGCTCGAAAACGCAGAGAGCATAGCGTTGACCATCAGTGACAATGAAGACATATTCGTCCCTGCGCGCAACGCGGCCTTCGCCTCAATGCTGTCTGTCAACACCGTGCAGCCGCCGTCCGGCGACTTGCGGCCACACGTTACGGCACAGGTAAAGTTCGGCTCGTTCGGCTACGTAAGCCCGTTCGTGCGCTACAGCCACAACTTCACGGACAGGATGGCGTTCACCATGTCCGGCGAATACGTCTATGCCGAGAACGACTATCCCTTCACCCTGCGCAACGGCGGCACCACGATGCGTGAAAAGCGCACCAACAGCCGCATGAACTCCGTCCATGCCGAGACCGGCTTCATATGGAAAACCGGAACCAACGGCAGGCTCGACGGCAAGATATATTATTATGACAACAACCGCAGGCTGCCCGGACAGGTAAGGTACTACACCGACATGAGCGGAGAGAGGCTACACGAGAGCAACTTCTTCGCGCAAGCGCAGTACCGCGTATGGAACAGCCGCAACCTATCGGCAAAGTTCACCGCAAAATACAACTGGGCATCGTCCATATATACCGATGCGACCTACAAAGACGGAGCCAACGACGCAAGCTACTGGCAGCGCGAGGCATACGTATCGGCATGTCTGCTATACACACCGGCGAAAGCGTGGGCGTTGGATTATTCGGCCGACTATATATTCAACAACCTCAACAGCAGCCTCGACACCGACACGCGCCCACGGCGCCACGCCATATTGCAAACCGCCGCGGCGCGTTACAAGAGCGGACGCCTTACGGTCATGGCGCGCTTGCTGTGGTCGATGTACTTCAACGCGGCGAAAGCCGGCAGCGCAGCACGCAACGTGCGCAGGCTTTCGCCATCGGCATCAATGTCCTTCCGCCTGCTTGAGGACGAAGAACTGTACGTGCGCCTGTCGTACAAAAACATATTCCGCGCACCTACGTTCAACGAGTCGTACTACTTCCACTACGGCAGCACCAGTCTGCTGCCAGAAAGCACAGACCAGGTGAATCTGGGGATGGCCTGTCGGCACGTTTACGGAAAGTCGTCACATTTCAGGCTGTCGGCAGACGGTTACATCAACCGCGTGAAAGACAAGATTGTGGCCGTGCCTTACAACATGTTCATATGGACCAACATCAACGTGGGCAAGGTATGCGGGCACGGCATCGAGGCCGAAGCCACGATAGAACACCATTTCAGCCCACGCTTTACGCTTTTGGGTACAGCCAATTACGGCTGGCAGCGCGCCGAAAACCGCACAAGCAAAAGCTCCCAATACTACGGCTACCAGCTGGCGTATACCCCTGAGCACCAGGGAAGTGCCACGGTTAGCTTCGAAAACCCGTGGGTCAACGTTTCAATACACGGCTATGCCGTAAGCAAGCGGCACGCCAACAACAACCACTACGAAGGCACCGACCTGCCCGGCTACGCCGAGTTCGGGCTGACGGCCTACCGCCAATGGCGCATATGGCAAGGTACTCTCGAGACGCGCGCCGACATCAAGAACCTGTTTGACAAACAATACGAGATTGTGGCACGCTATCCCATGCCCGGGCGCAGCTGGCAATTCTCGATAAACTACAAATTCTAAAATGATGAAAAAACTTTTATCCATCGCCGCAATGGCGGCAATCAGTGTTTCAGTGTTTACGGCGTGCAGCGACGACGGCACGCCCGGCCCCGACCCTTCACCAGTCAACGCAGGCGAAGGAGTGTTCGTAGTCAATGCCGGCACCATGGGCAACATACCCGGCAGCCTTACATTCATAGGCAACGACGGCGGCACGTTACAGGACGCTTTCGCCAAAGCAAACAACAACATGGCACTCGGCGACACACCGAACGACGCCATCGTGTACGGCTCCAAGCTGTACATCGTGGTGAACGGGGACTACTGCGTATGGGTGGTTGACCGCCGCAAGCTGAACGTGCTCAAACAAATCAGCACCGCCGCGCTGATGGGCAGCGACAAGGGCAAGCAGCCACGGCGCATTGTGGCGGCCGGAGGAAACGTCTACATATCGACATTCGACGGCTACATAGCAGCCATAGACACAACAGACTACACCATGAACGCATGTTACGCGGCAGGCTCATACCCGGAAGGGATGGCCGTAGCCAACGGCAAACTTTACGTGGCAAACTCCGACTTGGGACAGAACAAGAACCCTTCAATATCCGAAATAGACCTTGCCACGGGCAACGTGACCGACCATAAGGACGCCCTGATAACCAACCCCGTAAGCATTGCCACGGTAGGCAGCGCCATGTACGTGCTCGACTCGGGATGGTACGACGACAACTGGGCGCAGCACGACGCCGGCATCAGGAAGATAGAGAACGGCACGATAGAGAAGCTTGCCGACGCTACGTTCATGGCAGCCGATGCGCGCAACGGCCTCGTGTACTACATCAACTCCGCATACGGCGCAGAAGGCGCTACCGTGACATACTACGTCTACGACACACGGACAGGCGAGACACGCCAGTTCATCACGGGCGACGGCGTGGACAGCCCGGCGGCCATTGCCGTTGACCCCGTGAACGGCGACGTCTACATATCGTCATACAGGATAAGCCCCGACACCGGCTACGCCGACTACGCCGCCGACGGCTACGTAAACCGCTACCGTGCAGACGGCACCTTCGTGGCAAGCTACGATGCCGGCGTAGGTCCTACGGCACTGGCCTTCAACTACCACATGACGTATGAATAAGCTGAAAACCATAGCTTTGCTCATAGCCTCGGCGCCGCTACTCCTCTGCGCGTGCAAGGGAGGCGGCACCAGTGCCGCCCTTTCAGGCGGAGACACCGTCAGGCTGGAATACGCCCGGCGGCTTACCATCGTGAAGCACAACGGCTACACCGTAGCCACACTACACGACCCGTGGAACAAAGGCCGGACACTGCACACATACATACTTGTCGCCGACGGACAAGCCGAAGGCAAGCAGGCTGGCAACGACAAGGCGGAGAAGCTGGCGGCCGCACTGTCCGCCAACGGACAAAAGGCCGAGATAGTACACACCCCACTGCGCCGTGCCATAATAACCACGTCGGCACACTGCGCACTCTTGGACAAATTCGGGAAAAGAGACGCCGTGCGCGGCATATGCGACGCGCAATACATCAACCTGCCGTGGGTAAAGCAGCGCCTGAAAGAAGGCCGCATGGCCGACTGCGGCAACGGAACCACGCCTACGCTCGAGAAAATCATCGAGGCCGATGCCGACGCGATACTCATCTCGCCGTTCCAGAACAGCGGCGGCTACGGCCGCCTCGACGAATGGGGCAGGCCCATAATAGAAGTGGCCGACTACATGGAAACCTCCGCACTGGGGCGCGCCGAGTGGATGAAGCTATACGGAATGCTGTTCGGCGCGGAGCACGAGGCCGACAGCATCTGGAACGCAGTGAAGCGCCGGTACAACGGGCTGAAGGCCATAGCGCAAAAATCAGGCACGCGGCTATCCGTCATCATCGACAAGGTGACAGGCCCCGTATGGTACGTGCCGGGCGGACAAAGCACCATGGGGCAGGTCATAGCCGACGCCAACGCCGCCTACCCCTTTGCCGACGATGCCAACAGCGGCAGCCTACCCCTCACGTTCGAAGCCGTACTGGCAAAAGCCAAGGATGCTGACGTGTGGATGCTGCGCCACGACAGCCGCCAACCGGCCACATACAATGCCCTGCTCGCCGAAAACCCAGGCTACGCCCAGTTCAAAGCCTTCAGGGAACGGCGCGTCTACGGATGCCCCACCACCGGCGGCAGCACCTTCTATGAAGACACCCCGTTCAGCCCCGACCTGCTGCTCCGCGACTTCATCATAATAACACACCCCGACCTCGCGAAGCTCGGCACACCCAAATACTTCAAGAAACTGAAATGAGCAAAGCCGCAAAAGCCAACATATTAATGGCGGCGGCGTTGCTGCCGCTGTTTGCTGCCAGCCTCGCCTTCGGCGCGGTTGACATACCCCTGGCCGACATCGCCGCCATACTTACAGGCAAATACGAAGGCAACGCGGCGTGGAGCTACATAGTGCTCAACGCACGGCTGCCACAAGCCATAACGGCCATGCTCTGCGGCAGCTCGCTCGCCGTAAGCGGACTGCTGCTCCAGACGGCGTTCCGCAACCCCTTGGCCGGCCCCTCCATCTTCGGCATAAACAGCGGCGCAAGCCTCGGAGCAGCCCTCGTGCTGCTGGCCTTCGGCGGCGGCGTTACCATAGGCGGCGTTACGCTCGGCGGCTCCGTGGCCGTGCTCGCCGCAGCCTTCGCAGGCGCGGCGGCAGTAATGTTGCTGCTGCTCGCCTTCGCAGGTATTGTAAAAAACAACGTCATGCTGCTCATCGTGGGCATCATGATTGGCTACATCGCCTCGTCGGCCATATCCCTGCTCAACTTCTTCGCCACCGAAGAGGGCGTACACTCGTACATGGTGTGGGGACTGGGCAACTTCGGCGGCGTGCCGCTAAGCCAGATTCCGCTGTTCGCAACGGTCACGATTACGGGGCTGGCATGGGCCCTGTTGCTCATAAAACCGCTCAACACGCTGCTCTTGGGAGAACAATACGCCGAGAACCTCGGTGTAAACACCATACGCCTGCGCAACCAGCTGCTCGTAGTAACAGGACTGCTCACGGCTTCGGCTACTGCCTTCTGCGGCCCCGTAGCTTTCATAGGGCTGGCCGTGCCCCACATATCGCGCATGATGCTCGCCACCGACAGCCACCGTCACCTCGTCCCCTCGACCATCTTCACCGGGGCGGCCATCGCCCTGCTCTGCAACATCGTCTGCACATTGCCCGGCGAGAACGGCATAATACCGCTCAACGCCATAACACCCGTCATGGGCGCGCCGGTAATAATATATGTAATAACAAGGCGCAGGACATGACGCCTGCGCCCTTGTTTTATTATAAAACAAAACGTCAGATAAACAGGTTGACGTTGGCCTTGTCGGCCCGTTCCATGTAGGTTGCCACTCCGCCAACGGTTACGCAGTCAAGCAGTTCCTCACGCTTTACGCCCATCACGTCCATCGACATCTGGCAGGCAATGAACTCCACACCGGCCTCTATGGCCTGGCTGCGCAGTTCTTCAAGCGAGCTTACGCCCTTGCGCTTCATCAAGTTACGCATCATGCCCGCACCGATGCCGCACATGTTCATCTTAGACAGCTTCAACTTGCGCGAACTGCCGGGCAACATCATGCCGAACATGCGGCCGAAAAAGTCTTTCTCAACCCGTGGCTTGTACTCTTTCTTGATGACGTTAAGCCCCCAGAAGGTGAAGAAAATAGTGACCTTCTCGCCGGTGGCTGCCGCGCCGTTGGCAAGCACAAACGTGGCGAGAGCCTTGTCAAGGTCGTCACTGAACATGATGAACGTCTTGCCTTTGGCCGCCTGCGGTGCAACGGTTTGCCGCTTGCCGCCCTTCTCTATAACCACGGTATATACGCCGCCCGCGCTTTCAGCAGACACAAACGAGTTGCCCGTAATGTTGCACCAGGCCTCGGCATCACGCGGAAAGCCCGGGTCTGTGGCCTTTACGCACAGCCGCCTACCAGGCTGCACGTCCTCCATTGCCTTCTTCAACCTTACTATCGGACCCGGACATTGCAGCCCGCAAGCATCTATGTTCACAGCGCCTGCATCGCCTTCGGCCGCCCTTGCGCATGTAGCTGCGCACATCGGAGCGTCTTCTGTGTTCTCACCGGGCTGCGGCACCGGAGCCGTAGCCGCCCTGTAAGTCTTCAGTCCACCGACAAGGTTGCGCACGTCGGCATAGCCGTTGCACCTCAATATGTTGGACGCGAGGTATCCTCTAAGCCCCACTCCGCAGTACACCCACACGGGTTTGTCCTTCGGCAGTTCCGACAAACGCAGGCGCAGGTCGTCGAGAGGGATGTTGACGGCACCACCAATCGCGCCGAGGGCGAACTCATCAGCCGTGCGCACATCCACCAATGTAACCTTTGACAAATCGGCCTGTGCCAGCTCGCGCCAATAAAGCGGCTGCATCTTGCCCGACAGGATGTTGCCGGCAACATAGCCCGACACGGCTACAGGGTCTTTCGCCGATGAGAACGGAGGGGCGTAGGCGTGCTCTATGCGTGTAAGGTCGTGCACGGTACCGCCGTTCTTTATTACCATTGCGTACTCGTCTATGCGCTTGTCTACGCCCTCGCCGCCTACTATTTGCGCTCCATAAAGCCGCCCGTCGCCGGGCGAGAAGGCTATTTTGATTGACATCTGCACCGCCCCGGGATAATAGCCGGCGTGCGAAGAAGGATGGATTGTGGCCGAAAGAGCCGGAATGCCCATCTGCTTCAACCTCTTGACAGGCAGTCCGGTGGAAGCCACGGTAAGGTCGAACACTTTGGCTATGGACGTTCCGATGGAGCCTTCATACTTCACTTTGTTGCCAAACACCATGTTGTCGGCCACGATGCGTGCCTGCCTGTTGGCCGGGCCTGCAAGGAAGTTGAGCCACGGCTTACCCGTTACAGGATGTGTAAACTCGATGGCGTCGCCCACGGCATACACGTCCTTGTCTGACGTCTGCAAGTATTCATCCACGTATATGCCGCGCATCTCGCCGAGCTTAAGCCCCGCATCCTGCGCCAGCTTGGTCTCTGCTCGCACGCCTATTGAAAGAATTACCATGTCGGTATTCAGGCAAACGCCCGACTTCATCCTTACTTCAACACGTCCGTCGGCTGCGGCAAACGACTCTACCGCCTGTCCGAGATACAGGCCTACGCCCTTCTGCAACAGATGCCCGTGCACGAGCGCAGCCATGGAATAGTCGATAGGCCCCATCACTTGGTCGGCCATTTCCACCACCGCCACCCTCGCCCCGGCGTGTACAAGGTTCTCGGCCATCTCAAGGCCTATGAAGCCTCCGCCCACAATTACAGCGTGCCTTACGCCGTGCTCCTTTACGTAAGCCTTTATGGCGTCGGTATCGGCCACGTTGCGCAGGGTGAATATGCCCTTCGTGTCTATGCCCGGCAGCGGCGGACGCACGGGCGACGCACCCGGCGACAGCAACAGCTTGTCATACGTCTCGGTGTACTCGCGCCCGTCAACGGTGCGCACCGTTACTGCCTTTCCAGCCAAGTCTATGGCCGTAACCTCATGGTTAACGCGCACGTCAATGTTGAAACGGCGACCGAAAGCCTCCGGCGTCTGCACGAACAGACGGTCGCGCTCGCTGATTATGCCGCCAATATAATAAGGCAGTCCGCAGTTGGCGTATGATATGTACGCGCCTTTCTCAAACAATATGATTTCCGCATCCTCCGTGTTGCGGCGTATGCGCGCCGCCGCGGTAGCTCCCCCGGCTACGCCTCCTACTATCAAAATCTTCATTATGCTTACTTTTTCGTTGTTTGCAATCAATGTTTCTTTGCCCTACAAAATAAGCATTTTATCCGTTAAAAACGAAATATTGAAAGCAGCACAGCCGTAATATTTCAATAATTTAACAGTTGTGTAGCCTAATGCGGACAACTTATAACGCATCAATCAACCACAACCAGCAGACACGATGCAACCTATTGAAAATCAACAATATACAAAGTCTGCCACAAAACATGGCAAAACACAACGTGAAAGGCGGCCTTTCACGTTGCAAAAGATGGCCTTTCGCTGCACGGAATGCCGCCTTTTGCATCGCCGTCAGCAATCATACGGGCGTAAGGCATTACGGAGGCGCCGAACATATTAATAAACTTTAACCACCAAAGCATAACAAAATAAAAAAACAGGGGTGGTTCTTATGCGTTATGGCCGTTTTGTGATAAATTTGCAGTATATAATGACACTCTAAATGATAACGACATGAAAAAGAACAAAATCATTACTGCGGCCTGCGCCACAATGTTCGGACTGACGGCCTTATGCGGAACTGCCAGCGCACAAGAGACAGCCCTGCCGCAGCCAACTCAAAGCAGCGTGGCGGGCAGCCTGACAAAGGCCCTGCAAGACCGGCACTCCACACGCACGTTCAGCGACACCACGCTGTCCGACCAGACGCTCGCCGACCTGCTATGGGCTGCCGACGGCGTAAACCGCAAGGACGGCAAGCGTACGGCCCCGTCGGCCATGAACCGGCAGGACGTTACCATCTACGTGGGCAAGGCCGACGGCACGTTCAGGTATGACGCTGCGACAAACAAACTAGTGAAAATCGGCGGTGGCGACCTGCGCAAGGCGGCGGCTGACCGCAACAAATTCATTTCCACAGCCCCGGTTGTACTCGTAATAGCATCAGACACTGGGCTTACAGGCGGCAACATGGGAATAAGCGGCCTCAACGTAGGCGCGGTGATGCAGAACGTCTATCTGTACTGCGCGGCCAACGGCCTGGCTACCGTATGCTGCTATGCAGGCGACGCACCAAAGGATATGCAAAAGTTCCTCGGCATAAAGGAAAGCATCATGCCACTGGTTTACATGCCGGTAGGGTATTGAGAAGTGAAAAATGAAAAGTGAAAAGTGAAAAATCCAAATGCAAAAATTTAACAAGTATTGGATTTTTCATTTTTCATTTCTCACTTCTCACTTTTCATTCGTATCTCATCGACTTTGCCGGATGCACCCTTGACGCAAGGAAGCTCGGAGCGATGAGTACAAACACGCTGACGATGAGCGTTGCGGCATTGAGCAGAAGCATAGCCAAGAGGTTGAACTCTACCGGAACTACGTCAACATAATACGTTGCGGCGTCGAGCTTGACTGCGCCCGTAAGCTTCTGCAACAATATAAGGCCGAGGCCGACGATGTTCCCGATTAACATACCCTTGCCTATTATAAACACGGCGAACCACAGGAACGTCTTGCGCACGGTGCCGTTGCGGGCACCAAGAGCCTTCAGCACGCCTATCATCGACGTGCGCTCGAGGATTATGATGAGCAGACCTGAAATCATGGTGAAGCCTGCCACGCAGAGCATGAGGGCGAGGATAATCCATACGTTGAGGTCGAGCAGGTCGAGCCAGGTGAAGATTTGAGGGTTGGAATCCTGCACGGTTTCCGACGAATAGGTCTCTCCGTAACGGTCGGTAGTGCGGTTGACCTTCTTCACCAGCGCCTCTTCAACGGCGTCCACGTTGCCGAAATCGTTCACGGCAAGCTCCGCTCCGCCTGCCTGACCGGGCTGCCAGCCGTTCAGGCGGACGGTAGTGTAAAGGTCGGCGAAGCATATCGCCTCGTCAAACTTGGAAAGGTTTGTCTGATAAACGCCCGAAACGGTGAAGCGGCGGACGCGCACCCCGCCGCCGTCTATGAAGTAAGCGAACACCTTGTCGCCTGCGGCCAGCCTCAGCTTGTCGGCCATCATTTTGGATATGAGAATCTTGTTGTGCGCTACGGAGTCGCTGAACGCCGGGATGCTGCCGCTTACAAGGTTGTCGTGTATGAACGTAGTGTCGTATTCGGCCGCTATCCCCTTGAACGCTACGCCGAGAAAATCGCTGTCGGTCTTCAGTATTCCCTGCTTGAACGCGTACCTCTGCACATGCTTGACACCGCCTACAGAGCGCAGCACGGCCATCATGCTGTCGTCAATGCAAATGGGACGGGTGTCCCTGCCGTGCAGTGACATGAAGTTGGCGACGGTTATGTGGCTGCCGAAACCTACCACCTTGTCGCGTATGGTGTGCTTGAAACCGAAAACCACGCTTACCGAAACAAGCATAACGGCAAGCCCTATGGCTACCCCGGCGGTGGCTATGCGCATGGCCGGGCGGCTCACTTTGCGCCGGGCGTCGTTGGCGGAATAGATGCGCCTCGCTATAAACAATGGCAGGTTCATTCTTCGTCCACCCTCCCCGGATAAGCCTCAAGCGCCTTGCGCAGCACGAACAGCGACCGCATAAGGTCTTCCTTATTCAACACATATGCAATCCTCACCTGGTTGCGCCCTGCTCCGGGAGTGGTATAAAAGCCTGACGCCGGAGCCATCATGACCGTCTCTCCTTCATAATTAAAATCCTCAAGGCACCATCGGCAGAACTTCTCGCTGTCGTCAACGGGCAGCTTCGCCACGGTATAAAACGCCCCCATGGGGATTGGCGAATATACTCCCGGTATCCGGTTAAGCCCGTCAATGAGGCATTTGCGGCGTTCCACATACTCGTCGTACACGTTGCGGTAATACTCTTCAGGCGCGTCGAGTGAAGCCTCGGCGGCAATCTGCCCTATGAGCGGCGGCGAGAGGCGCGCCTGGCAGAACTTCATAACGGCGCGGCGCACCTCCTCGTTCTTGGTGATAAGCGCGCCGATGCGTATTCCGCACTCGCTGTAACGCTTGCTTACGGAGTCGATGAGCACCACGTTCTGCTCTATTCCCTCAAGATGGCAGGCGCTAATGTAAGGCGAGCCGGTATAGATGTACTCACGGTAAACCTCATCGGAAAACAGGTAAAGGTCGTATTTCTTCACGAGGTCGCGTATCTGGTGCATCTCGCGCCGCGTGTAAAGGTAGCCCGTAGGGTTGTTCGGATTACATATAAGTATGGCGCGCGTGCGCTCGTTTATCAGTTCCTCAAACTTCTCGACCTTTGGCAGCGAGAAGCCTTCCTCTATTGTCGTGGCGATGGTACGGATTTTAGCGCCTGCCGATATGGCAAAAGCCATGTAGTTGGCGTAGGCCGGTTCGGGCACGATAATCTCGTCGCCGGGGTTGAGGCACGACATGAAGGCGAACAGCACGGCCTCGCTGCCTCCGCAGGTGATGATTATGTCGTCGGCCGTTACATTGATGTCGTACTTCTTGTAATACGATACCAGCTTCTCCCTGTAGCTCGAATATCCCTGCGACGGCGAGTATTCAAGGATTGTGCGGTCGATGTTGCGTATGGCGTCGAGCGCAACCTGCGGCGTAGGCAGGTCGGGCTGGCCTATGTTAAGATGGTAAACCTTTATTCCGCGCTTCTTCGCCGCAGCGGCCAAAGGCGCAAGCTTGCGTATCGGCGACTCCGGCATTTCCAATCCGCGGACTGATATCTGGGGCATGGTTATTGTCTTTTTATTATTTCAAACGGTGGCAAAGTTACAAAAAACAATTGTAATAAGCCAATAAAACAACAATTATCAGTTAAAGAAGTTCCACGACACGCCAAAGCGGAATATCCTTCCATTGACGGGATAATGCGGCACAAGAAAGCTGTCGCCGCTGCTGGCGTTGACGTGGCTCATCATCACGAAGAAGCGCGTATGCTTCAAGTGCATGTTGGCATATGCGTTGACGATGGGGTAATTGCCTATCTCCACGTTGGCCGCCCCGTTGTCCTGGACGGTGAACTGGCCGAGAGCCGGACTGTAGTCGAGTGCCTTGTACTTGGTGAAGAAGCGCGCATCGGCTCCCAAGTCCACAGTGAGCACCTTGGCGATTTTGAAGTGCAGGAACAGGTTTGTGTACACATTGAGCGCAGGCACGGGCAGCACGTCCTCGTCGCTCGACTTCTGATAGGTTACCACATTCTGCCAGTTAAGCGGCCCGAGACGGAAATCCTGCGCCAGCTGCAATGTAAGCAGGCTTATGTTCTTGCCGCTCTGGCGCACGGAAACAGTGTTGCCGCTGCGTCCAAAGTCTTCAGTTATGTTGTAACTCTGTGCGAAATACGTATAGTTCTGAAGGTTGTCGTAAGCCACGCGCAGCTTTGTCTTAGTGCGTTTCAGCGAGAACAGCCCCTCGATGTGCGTGCGCAGTTCCTGGTCCAGACCGCCGTTGTCCCACCATAAGTGCCTTGAATGGTAATGGCGGTAATAGAACGTAGGGTTCAACCTGTGGAAGAAAGCGTTGGCGGCAAGCGTCACCGTGTCCTTGAACAGGCGGAAGTTGAGGTCGGCCTTGCCGTCAATCTTCAGCTGTCCGGCATCCTCACCCATGAGCCAGAACTCTCCCGTGACGTTGTAATGCAACGTCTTGCCCTGCGCCTTGAGCAGCTGTCCGCCCACGCTAAGGTTGTGCTCGTTGTACGACATGCGGCCTCCAACGGAGTCAGGCAGGGTGAAATGCCTCAAATCCGATGTCACGAAAGCCCTCAATCCGGCCTTCGCCCACTTGTTAAAGCCTTCGAGCAAGGCCACGGCGAAGGTGTTTTTCAGCGAATAATGCGTCGTGCGGTCGTATATTGAGTCGCCCGGCAGCTTCTCATGCACGGGATAAGTGTTTGCATAATAGCCTTCAGGCGTGTCGTAAGCCTGGTATATGCGCTCATAGTTGTCGAACTTCAGGGTATGTATGAAGCTCGTCACGGGCACATACTCGTCCTTCATCCACGTTGTGTCTCCCTGCATCTCGGCCGATTTCTGCGCGTCGGCGGCAAGCAGGCTGTCGGCCGCGGCCTTGTCAACGGCAATGCGTCCGCCCGACGTCTTCACGGTGTCGGCAGGCTCGTTGCCCGCTATCACGGCGTCGTCAGGCCTCCCGGAGAATGTCTTTTGCTCGTCAAACTCGTCTTCGTCAAAATCCCTTCCTTCTTCTTCTGCCTTCTTGCGAGCCTCCTCCTTGGCCTTCCTGGCGGCGTTCTCCTTCATCGACTCCATGGCGAATTTCTTGGCCTTGATTTCGTCTTCGGTCATCTTCACCTTGCGGCTGAAGCCGAAACTGTACCTGTGGGAGAAGAAGATGTGCTGGTTGTCGTTGCGGTTCCAGTTCTGCTGTAGCACCGTAGGTATTTCGTCATTGCGGAAGTTGTCCTCAAAGGATTCCGGGTGAGTGATATACTGGTCGTCCGTAATACCGCCGTTCTCGGTCACCTTCTCGTGGTTGGTAGAGAACAACAGGTGTGCCTGGTAACGCTCACCAAGATATGAGCCGTACATCGAATAATTGAAGTGGGACGTGCTCTGATTCTGGAAATAGCCGCGGCCGTACAGGTAATCGAACTTGAAACCTACGCCGAGACGCTTGCCGGCGTTCACGCCGAACAGGGCCTTGAAGTGGTCTTCACCGTTTGTCCTGTTGCCGCATGAATTATAAGAAAGGTTGGTGATGGGCGACAACGTGTTGGTAAAATGAAACTTGTCTACCGGGGTTATGAAGTAATCATAAGGCTGGGTGAACATGAACTGCTGCTGCTCTCCGCGGTCTATGAATATGCGGTTGATGCGCGGCGAGCCGAGGTTGCCCAGCGTATTGTACTCTCCGCGCAGGCCTTCGGTGAAGATGGAGTTCATGTACATGTGGGGCATGGTGTCCGGTTCGGCGGCGATGCGCTCGCCAAAACGCTCGTCAACCGTCCACACCTTCAGCCCCTTGGGTATCTCCCTATGCCCCTGCGAGAGAGAGTCGCGCCGCGAATCGCGGCTTGTGCTGGAGTTTGTGAATTCGCCCTGGTCGGTCAGCTGGTTGAAGCCCTGCGCGCCGACAGGCAGGCATGACAAGGCTAAAAGCACAGACAGGGCAAAGATGAGCCTTGCTTTCATTTCATGAAACGGAATACACATTCTACAATCTTGAACAGCATCGAGGCAAGGATGATTACCGTGCCGGCCTCACGGCCGCACTGATAAAACACCACTACGCCGACCACTGCACCCACCATGAAGATGATGTTGAGCACGTTGCGCAACACGATGTAGCGGTCGTCACCGCCGCCCCGCCTGTGTCTTGGGCGCATTTCAGCGGCGGTGTTGTCTTGGTTGGTTGTCATTTGTTCGTTGTTTGTCATATTGCCAATTAATAACTATTGAAGCACAGCCTCGCGGATGACGCTGAAAAGATAGTCCTTGCGGTCAACCGTCTTGCGGCGGAACTTGGCCGAACCGGGCAACAGGCGCGTCTTTTTCTTGTTCAAGGCGTTCTTGTCGTTTATCCACTCCTCCGCCTTGTACACGGAGCCGCCGCCTGAGTCGCGCCCTTCCTCGTAACGGTATGATATGCGGCTCATGGTTACGTTGAGGTGGTTGTCCTCGCAGCTGGCTATGAGGGTATAATAGAACTTGGTTCTGTCAAGCGCGAAAAACTTGTCAGTGAACACCAGCCACTCCCTGATTGTGGCGACAACCATGTGCTCCGCCTTGTTGACCAAGGCCACGCTGCTGCCTTCAATCTGGTTCTCGGTCTTGGTAAGGTCAGTAAAACACTGCAACACCTGGTTGTAAATCTGGTCGGCCGACTTGCCCGGCACGTCAACATCCAGCGTCCACACCACCTTGCCGTCCACCTCGGTAACAGCTCCGGCCAAGTATTTCGCGTCAGGATTAGGCTTCTCCGCCTTTTGTTCCTTCACCTTTTTGGCGGCATCACCGGCAGTGTCAGGCCTTTCCCATACGCCCTGCGCCACCGCCGCCAGCGGCATAAGGCACACGGCAAGAATTAAAAACAGTCTCATTGCAAGCGTAAATATTTTTGCAAAGTTACGAATTTTAAGCCGACAGCCATAACAAAAAGCATTATTTAACATCAACGGGGACAAAACGGACAACAACTGTACGCGCCGACGGCGGAGGCCTTACGGCATGACACCATGCGGCCCCAAATGGGCAATATCCTTACAAAATGTCAATCGGGAAATGTCTACGGATTTGCACGAAACAGTGAAAGGCGACGCCATAAACGGCCTGCCGCCATTGCGGAAACGGCCGTCTAAACGGCTAAAGGCCGTATTCCGTCATGCCAAAGACGGCATTTTGCAACACAAACGACGGCCTTTTGCGCCCGTAAAAGCCGTCATTACTACCAGTAAAGGCCGCTCTTACAACCCGTCTGAACGGCTTTTACTCCACGTTTCAGCCCCATTTCATTGCACACTTTGCCGCCCAAGACAGTAACGCGCATGTATTAAAGCATTTACATTTGCACACTTTTCCCGGCATTATTTCCGCCAAAAGTATTTTCATTTCAGGATAACGCAGTCAGAGAGCGTCACCAGAAATCAAAAAGAAAGCGGAACATGCGTTCCGCCTTCACTATGCCTGTTTCCCTTCCAGCATGGCCTGTAGCCTCAAAAGCTCGTCGCGGAACTGCGCCGCCTGTATGAAGTCAAGCTCCTTGGCGGCCTTCTTCATCAGGCGTGTGGTGTTGGCTATGCTCTTCTCAAGCTGCTCGCGGCTCATGGTCTGCACAATAGGGTCGGCGGCGAAGGCCACGTGCTCCTCCTCTATGTACGGCTTGTACTTCGGCGAAGCCTTGGCCGCCTCCGCCTCGACGGGTGCGGTGCCGAGGGCGTTGCGCTTGATGTCCTTGGTGATTTGGCGCGGAGTGATGTGGTGAAGCTCGTTGTAACGCAGCTGCTTTTCGCGCCGCCGCAGTGTCTCGTCGATGGTCAGCTGCATGCTGGCCGTTATTTTGTCGGCATACATTATTACCTTGCCGTTAACGTTGCGGGCGGCGCGGCCGGCCGTCTGCGTAAGCGAACGGTGAGAGCGGAGAAAGCCCTCCTTGTCGGCATCGAGGATTGCCACGAGCGACACTTCAGGCAAGTCCAAGCCCTCGCGCAGCAGGTTGACACCCACGAGCACGTCGAACAGCCCCTCGCGCAGGTCGTTCATAATCTTTACACGGTCGAGCGTGGCGACGTCGCTGTGTATGTAGTTGGCGCGGACGCCGTGGTTCAGCAGGTATTCGGTCAGCTCCTCGGCCATGCGCTTGGTCAATGTGGTGACCAGGGTGCGCTCTCCGCGCTCGTTGCGCAGCAGTATTTCCTCCATGAGGTCGTCTATCTGGTTCTCGCTGGGGCGCACTTCTATTTCGGGGTCGAGCAGTCCCGTGGGGCGGATTACCTGCTCCACCACCACTCCGCCGGCCTCGGCCAGCTCGTAATCGGCAGGCGTGGCCGACACGTAAATCACCTGGTGGAGCATCGAGTGGAACTCGTCGAATGTCAGGGGGCGGTTGTCGAAGGCCGCCGGGAGGCGGAAGCCATACTCCACGAGGTTGGTCTTGCGGGCGCGGTCGCCGCCGTACATCGCGCTGATTTGCGGCACGCTGACGTGGCTCTCGTCGATTACGAGCAGGTAGTCCTTCGGGAAAAAGTCGAGCAGGCAGTACGGCTTCTGCCCGGGCTGGCGGCCGTCAAAGTAGCGCGAGTAGTTTTCAATGCCCGAGCTGTGGCCCAGTTCCTTAATCATTTCCATGTCATACTCTACACGTTCCTTGATGCGCTGCGCCTTGATGGCGTCGCCCTGCTCGTTGAAGAAGTCAACCTGCTTCACCAGGTCGTCCTGTATTTCGCGTATGGCTATTTCGGTCTGCTCCTTGGAAGTGACGAAGAGGTTGGCCGGATATATCTGGTATTCGTCGAACGAAGCGAGGCGGTGGAAGCTGACGGAGTCTATCTCCTCGATTGAATCAATCTCGTCGTCCCAGAATGACACGCGCAGCACGTTGTCGCTATACGCCATGAATACGTCCACGGTGTCGCCCTTCACGCGGAAGTTGCCGCGCTTCAGCTCAATGTCGTTGCGCACGTAGAGGGCGTTGACGAGGCTGCGCAGGAAGACGTTGCGGTCAAGCCGCTGGCCGCGCTTTATCGAAATGACGCTCTTGGCCATCTCCACCGGGCCGCCCATACCGTATATGCACGACACGGAAGACACCACGACAACATCCTTCCTGCCCGAGAGCAGCGACGACACGGCCGACAGACGCAGGCGGTCAATCTCCTCGTTGATGGCCAGGTCTTTCTCTATGTAGGTGTCGGTCTGCGGCAGGTACGCCTCGGGCTGGTAATAGTCATAGTAAGAAACGTAATACTCTACGGCGTTGTCGGGGAAAAACGACTTCATCTCGCTGTACAGCTGGGCTGCCAGCGTCTTGTTGTGGCTCAATATGAGCGTTGGTTTGTTCACGTTGGCTATGACGTTGGCTATGGTGAACGTCTTGCCCGAGCCGGTAACGCCGAGAAGCACCTGCGCCTCGTCGCCGACCAGCACGCCGTCGGTAAGCTGGCGTATGGCCTCGGGCTGGTCGCCCGTAGGACTGTATTCGGATATAAGTTTGAAGTCGCTCATTGTTTTATTTTCAGTTGACAAGCTGACGAGGGACAAGCAGGCAAGTGCCGTTCCGACAAGCTCTCGTAATCTCCTGATGTTCAGCGCGTTGCAAACCGCCTTGCAAAAGACCGTCTTTCACACGGTAAAAGGCCGTCTTTCAGCGCCCGAAAGGCCGCATATTGCAAGCCCAAAGGCCGCCTTTCATCCGGCGTAAAGCCATGCACGCCGGATGCAAAGTTAACCATTATTCCATTCATCGGCAAAAAAGGCAAGTATAAAAACAATTTTTTCTTAAAATCGAAGGCAAAGCTTTGCCATTTATAAGATAATGTGTATTTTTGCAGCCAAATGCGGAATTTTATGAAGAAGAAAGTTCTTATCCCGATATTTGCCGTCATATTGCTTTCAGGATGCGCGCACGAATTCAACCAGGTGTACAAATCACAGGACTACGCATACAAGTATGAATACGCGAAGGAGTGCTTCGCAAGAGGCAAATACGCCCAGGCAATAACACTGTTGCAGGAACTCGTAACCATACAGAAAGGTACCGACAACGCCGAGGAAAGCCTATACATGCTCGCCATGGCGCAGTATTGCGACATGGATTATGAGGGCGCGGCAATGACGTTCAAGAAGTATCGCCAGACTTATCCCAAAGGCATTTACGCCGAAATGGCGTCGTTCTACATAGGCGAAAGCCTCTACATGAGCACGCCCGAGCCGAGGCTCGACCAGACGCAGACGGTCAACTCAATCGCGGCTTTCCAGGAGTACATGGACATATACCCCGAGGCCAAGCTGAAGGACAAAGCGCAGAGCCGCCTGTTCGAGCTGCAGGACAAGCTGGTGAAGAAAGAACTGTACTCGGCCGAGCTGTACTACAACCTCGGCACCTACTTCGGCAACTGCACCAGCGGAGGCAGCAACTACGAGGCTTGCATCATCACAGCGCAGAACGCCATCAACGACTATCCGTACAGTGCGCTGCGCGAGGACTTCGCACTGCTCATAATGAAGAGCAAGTTCGAGCTGGCGGAGCAGAGCGTGGAGGAAAAGAAGCTCGACCGATACCGCGACGCCGAGGACGAATGCTACGGCTTCATAAACGAGTTTCCCGAGTCGAAGAACAAGAAACTGGCCGAAAAATACATCGCGTCTTGCAAGAAATTTACTGGTGAGGAATAACAAGAAAGCATAAAACTTATATAAAGAAATGGATTATAAGAAGTCAAAAGCCCCTACCAACACAGTGACCCGCAACATCATGGACCTGTGTAACGAAACCGGAAACATCTACGAAAGCGTCGCCATCATCTCAAAGCGCGCAAACCAAATCTCCGTCGAAATCAAGCAGGACTTGAGCAAGAAGCTCGCGGAGTTCGCGTCTTACAACGACAGCCTTGAGGAAGTGTTCGAGAACAGGGAACAAATCGAAATATCAAGGTACTACGAGAAGCTGCCCAAACCCACGCTGCTCGCCACACAGGAGTTCATCGACGGCAACGTGTACTGGCGCGACACGCAGAAGGACAACGTAAAGGAAGCGTAATGATACAGCGTAAACAGACATTGTTCCTGCTGCTGGCAGTGCTCGTATCGATAGCATGCCTGTGCCTGCCACTCGGCGAATTCGCAACCGGCAACGCACTCGGCGGAAACTCCGTGATGTACAACCTGTGGATAGTACGCCCGGACGGAAGCCATGACTTCTCCGTATGGGCGCTGTTCGCAATACTGCTCGTCACCTGCCCCATATCGCTGATGGCGATATTCTCATACAAGAACAGGATGGTGCAAAGCCGCTTCTGCATGTTCAACATCCTGCTCGCACTCGGATGGTACATAGTATTCGCGGCAATGGCCCTCAACACCAACGGAGCCGCAGGCGGCTTCAGAGTCGCCATAGCGGCGGCACTGCCTGCCGTGTCTATGCTGCTCCACTTCATGGCAAGGAAGGCCATACTGGCCGACGAGGCGTTGGTGCGCTCGGCTGACCGCATAAGATAACACCCGGACAATAAGACAACCCTATACCTATAAGCCGGCTGGCACCAGAATCTGGTGCCAGCCGGCTTTTTATTCCGCAGCATGCGCCAAGCAGCATGAACACGAAACAGTCAATACGATATGCCGTGCCAAAGCGTGAAAGCATATCGCTTCCGCATGTTCTTTCCGCCATATGCATGTATCTTTCGCGAATATTAATACAGAAATGCCGGAATTTACATAAAAAATAAAGTTTTTCTAAAAAAAGAGGCGGAAACATTTGGTCGTTACAAAAAAAGTGCGTACCTTTGCATCGCAATTAAGAAAAAGGCCCCGTGGCTCAACTGAATAGAGCATCTGACTACGGATCAGAAGGTTACAGGTTTGAATCCTGTCGGGGTCACACAAAGAAATGCCAAGTGATTTACTTACAATCATTTGGCATTCTTTTTTATTATCCATCCCACTTCAAAGTGCCCATCCTAAGCTTTAGGATTCAATAATAACGTGAGTTCGGTATAAGAAAACATCCTTTGTAGGGACATAATTCATTATGTCCGCACGTTCTGAAAGAACGTTTTTGGGCAATTTTGCTTGTATAATACGCCTCTTCGCGGCGTGCGGACATAATGAATTATGTCCCTACAAAGGGTGTTTCCGCTGTTTGTGAAAAATAGAAGTTATGCCGAACTCACGTTAATAATAGGATTCTGCATTAACGGCGAAATACGGCTATACAGGCAATGCCAGACAGCGACAGACCGCATAATGCCGACTATTATCCGTTCCGGCGGACTTGCAATATGTCGGCTGTCAATATAACGGTTTGCAATCCGATTGACTGTTCTGTGTTTGTTGTGGCAAGGAGTGGCGGTTTGAGCGGATTACAAATCACGCCGAAACACAGAGACACCGAAGCACAAGAGACTGACGAAACACGGAGAACGTGAATGCAGAGATTCTAACGTGAAGCGGCATCCGCATTTTAGACAAGACGCAGTTACTACAGACGCATGGCATTACAACCTGCACACAAAAAAAGAGGAACGCCTAAGCGTCCCTCTTTATATCAAGATTCTGTAAACAAGAATTACTCCGCTACAACAACTTTCCTCGTTGTACCGTCAGACATCTTGACGATGTTGATGCCCTTAGTAGGAGCTGACAGCCTTGTGCCGTCAAGTGAGTAACGTGCAACCTCTGTAGCGTTATCCTCTGAAGAAACAATCGTATCGCTTATGCCAGTAGAAGTTCCACCAACTTTTGCGACGTTTGTATTGGTTACATATACGTCCGTCAGGCTTGAAACATAGTACTCGCCCTCCATCTTTATCGGTCGGCTTATGAAAGCAACGATGTTCATATTATCAGCATTCCAATCACGGTCAAGGGTTACGTTCAACTCATTTTCATAGCTGTCGCCATTCCACTTAATCGGGTCGCCGAGAACATTTGTTGCAGCACAACGGAATACGTGGTCATGAGGATAATCATTAACCCAAGTACCGCCGTTGTTCTGGCGCGAAACCAAACCGTCCTCTGTCAGATAAACAGACAGCACTGCATCATCGCCCATAAGCTCTTTGAATGCCTTTACGGCATCACCGGTAACCTTGATGTTTACATTACGTGTAGAGGGGTCATAAGTCGAAGCGATATTAACCGTTGCAAATGCTGGTACAGACGCATAAGTATCAATAACTTCGTCAAACATTGAAGCAACCTGGCTCGCTTGGCCATTCCAACTAATAAAAACAGCCAATGAACCGTCAGAGTTGATTTGAGTATCCTGAATATAGCAACGGTTGAACGAAGCACTTGGCCAACCAAGTATCTCAAAAGAAGTCAAGATATCTCCATCCTCAGTTGTGTATTCATCCGGATAATATGGACTCTGATTACCATGAATGGCCACCCATGCTATATCGTCACGTATTTCTGTAAGCGCGTTAAGCATGTCATAGCCAAGTGGGCAATAAGTGCAACTTGTAGAAGTGAATTGCTCTACCAAAGTCTTTTGGTGAGGCATTTCTTCACTATAAGACAAAAGAGTTCCCGAAACGACATCGTCGTCTACATTTTCCGTCGGCTTAACGCCATTTATCTGCGCCACAGTAGCCGTCAATTCATGTGAGCCGTCAGACAAGTTAGCAGGCAAAGTTATCTCACTGCTAACTGTTTGTATGGCACCAGACAGAGTAGCCGGCGTATTCAGGGTCTTAACCACATTACCATCCAAAGCAATATCTATAGCATAAGATGAAGGAACTTTATTACCATTATTCTTCACACCCAAATTAACAGTAACATTGCTGCCGCCTTTATTGAACACTGATGATGTGCTGATAGATGTAAGAGTCAAGTCGTCATCTGTAAACTTTCCACCTTTGACAACTGCCTGAATACAAAGGTTGCCGTAAGTGGTTCCCATCGTATACCAGCCAAGACCTTGATCCAAATTTCCATAAATCATAAAGCCATAGTCACTGGGATTATTATTGACCTTATAGTCAGTTAAAAGTGGGTATGCCTCGTCTACCTGACCTGAAACCTGAACATAATCATAACCAATCATATAGCTTTTACCCTCTTCTACGGCAACAGGTGTATCAAGAATAACATCATTCCACCCACTTACGGTAGAAGTAATAGTTTGCTCTGAAACAGGGTCGGAAATCTCACCTGTACTCATATCAAAAGGACTAATGAAAACACGCGACACCTCAACAGATGTAGAAAGTCCGAAACGAATCTTTGTGATAGTTCCACCTACAGCTTTTGACAATTCGCTTGGGGTAAATATCACAGCTGCAGTAAGATTACCAGGATAGCCGGTAAGACCAATAGAAGAATATCCTGACAAATCAAGGTCGTCCGTGGTGTAGAAACCAACAAGATGCTCATCATTGTCAAGCGCAATTTTGTTCACACCACTCTGAACTGGAGCCTTCTTGACACCTTGCACTAAATTCCGCGGTGCCGAACCCATCTTGTTCGTCACAGCAGACTTCAATCCACGTCCGTCAATAAACTTTTCTTGTGCGCTAACCATTGTCACCGACAACATGAAAGCGACTAAACAAAGTAAAGTCTTTTTCATAATAATACGTTTTTTATTTAACAACTATTTTGGCGGTTTTGCCATTCTTATATTTCACTATATTGATACCTTTCTTAGGAGTGTTCAGTTTTTGTCCATCCAAACTGTAGTATGCGACAACATCATGTCCCTCTGAAGTCGTTATATTATTTATACCGGTCGTATTTTCATCATAAACAAACTTCACCGTAACCGTCGGACCTTCTGCTATGACCTCATTACCAGCTACAGGCATACCGAAAAGTTCGTCAACTCCAAGAATCTCAAGCTTGAACGTTGCCTCACACTGGCCATATTCAACAGGAATCCACTCTGTCTCAAATGATTTTAGCTCATTCGCATTTAAAACTCCTCCTCTAGTTGTATATGTTCCTGTAGAAGTGACTTCTTGACACGTACTTGGAAAACAACAAGAAAAACTACCATTATCAATGCGCTTCAGGTCTACAGCCGTCTGCACACCAGCATAATCAGATGTATTGTTCCTTACAGACAAGCCTGTGCTGACTTGATAATAACCGCCATATTCACCCATGTCCTTATACTCCACAACACCATTGACAACCGCTCCGTTTTCAACAACCTCTCCATTAGCGTCAACAAACTGAAGCGTATTGTCAACCTGCGCAGATGCCGTGCCAACTAATGTACAAACGGCAAAAAGCATGAACAATTTTAGTTTTTTCATTTTCATGATTCCTATCAATTAATTTTATTAAACATTATTCTCGTCATCAACACTGTCAGGAGTTACAAGAGAAGTCTTGACCACCTGCAAAACTCCACTATCATTATAAACAAATGCTACAGCTGACATATTTTCAGGATTCCAATCTTGATTAACTACATAAGAATACTCACGAGTAATCCTCTCTCCTGATGCAACATTTAAGGCATCACCCATTTGACCATTGACTGTTGCACGGAATACATGGTTGTGAACATAATCATCATCCACAATATTTCCTGTCAGGAACTGCAAGCTAACCACGCCGTCTTCAACAAGCCAGACTTGCAGATTTCCTGCAACGCTTTCCACGCCGTCTACAGTTACAGAAATGTCAACATTACGCGAAACTTTGTCATAACGACATTCTGCATCAAGCAGAACCGCAGGCTTCTGCTGTATATAATTATAAACAGCCCCAGGCCATGCACTGGTACTTAACAAGCCATGACGGTCTACCATTCCAACAGGTTGTGTTGTTACGCCCCAATAATCATAATACTTTTGCCCCTCATCTGTATACAGTGGACATTTTACCCCATTAGGAAGCGTTGTGCCCAAATCTCCTCCGTATATTCCAACAGCAATCACATTGTCTGCACCATACTCCTCCTGTATTTGCTCAATCAACTCTGCTGCCGCAGGACAGTTGACACAACGCTGCCCTGTAAAATCCTCAAGCAACACACGCTTTGCAATATCCGCAGGCTCTACATATATAAACCTATCATCATCTGAAATTTCATTACATGCAACAAACATTAAGCCTGCCACGCACAATGAAAGATTGTATATAAGATTCCTCAGTCTCATACTGTACTCTTAGAAATTATAATTATACGACAATGTAAAACCTTTGCTTGACGGAACACGACGGCAGACACCGCCTGCACAGTTCCAACCCTCACGAGTACGCCCATAACCAAGCTGCAAACGATGCGAACCATGATTAAAGGTGACGTAACCTTGATAATAATGCTGGTTTGTAACTCCGCTGTTATACATATCAGCTATTGTAAACATCCAATTCGGGAGGAAAGACAGCTCCAATAAGCCATACAGCCAATCGCCTTCATCATCATCCGTATTTAAATACTGCAACTCTCCACGCAGAGTCAGTTTCCTATTGATACGGTATTTCGCGTCAGCTATATATATGTCGGAATGAACCATACCGCCTTCGCCTTCAACAATAGTCTGATTGTAAAACTGATTCATATACATCAAGTTCAAACTAAATGAACGCGAAAAACGCTTCTCGATTTGTATGTTTAAATCCTGATAATACATTTCATCGCCCCATTTCCAAAATGCGGAACTATAACCATTAGTACCTTTTGCCGTACCGTCATACGCATTACCTGCACAATCTTTACGGTCTATGGAATGAACATGGGAGAAGTTCACCTTTACATTCATTCCATATTTGCCGCCTAACACAGTATTGCGTTTAAAGCGATAGCCGAGTTCTGCCTGGTATGCCCATTCACCATCAGGTTGGGTTCCATAAGGATAAAGCGCTGCGAGGGCGTAGGTCTGGTCCATTGTAAACGCAGGTAAATGATTTATGGATGAAGCGATACCGCTTATCTCATCCCTTTTACTCTTAAAAGACATTGCATCACTACGCTTGGCCTGCAACAAAACACTAAGTCCTTTTCTCGAATATGTTGCAGAAAGCATGGCCACATTACCCTTACGATATATATATGAATAATCACGACCAGTAAGGGCGTTCCCCTGCGAAGGGTCTTGTCCTTTCCAAGCATATTCTGCAAGAATATTCAACCCACCTTTTTGGAAATTGGCTCTAACATCAAAAGCATTAACTGATGATGGCAAATTAAGTCTGTTAGTACCACCGACCATTATTTCCTGGTCTTTCTCATACTTGTTCACCCATGACGCGCCGAGCGTAATGTAAGTGCCTTTTGAAGAAAGTCCCTTGAACCATTGGTCAACATTAAACTCTACATCGGCACCACTAACCCAACCACTATTCAAAGACCAAAAGCGACGCTGCTTACCAGAGAGGATTTTGGCTGTAACGCCCTTGACGGGGCGCAGCACGAGGCGTCCGCCGAGCAGTGAGTTGTCTATGCCGAGCGTGCGCTCCTCATATGTACGAAGGATGAAGCCCGAACCAAACTGCTCGTAGAAATTACCAAGTGTCAAATCCCATGACTTGAAGCGTGCCTTTACATATATATAAGGTACTCCCCAGCCTTTGTAGCCGTCTTCATCATAGAACGTAGGCAACGGGTGCTTTACAAACTCGAAACGCGCACCGGCGTCGATGTGCTCGCTGGTGACGTTTACGTCGGCGTATGTGTTGGTCAAGGCCCACTCGTCGTAGTCCTTGGCGTTGATAGCCTTGTCTTCCTGCGGAATGAGTATGTCGCTCTGTATGCTGCCGGTAACGGTGACCTTATTCGTCCCGTCTTCTTGCGCCACGGCGCAAAGCGGCATGACCGATGCTGCCAACAGGCACAGCAACTTGCTTGATGAGTATGCCATCGTACAAAAAAATGGTTAAGTTATTGTGGCTTACTGTAACAAAAGTTCCCTTACTTTCTCGATAAGCTCTTCCTCCGCGCCTTCAACGTAGCCGTTGTGGCGGTATGCTATCTTACCGTTGCCATCCACAATGATTGTGTAAGGTATTGTCTGCACGCCAAGCGCGCGCTTGAAATCGCTGTTAGGGTCGAGCAGCACGTCGTAAGTCCATCCGTGGCTGTCAACAAGAGGTTTCACCTTATTTATATTCTGTGCCTGGTCTATGGACACGGCTATGACCTTTACGCCGGTCTCTTCCTGCCACTCCTCATACACTTCGCTGATGGCCGTGAGCTCGCGGTTGCACGGCTTGCACCATGTAGCGAAAAAGTCGATGATAAACGGCTTGCCGCCGTTTGACAATGTGTCAGTCCTTACGGTTTTACCGTTTATGTCCTTCAATGTGACCGAAGGAACTTGCGCCTCGGCCGCCATTGTCAGGCCGAACGCGAACAGAAGTATTTGAAAAATTCTCTTCATAGTAATTTATCTTTTTATAATTGCAAAATTATATATTTTTTCATATCAAAACAAATTTTCCTTTAATTAATTACGTTAATAGCGGTTATTTTACCGCACGCAAAGAGGAGGGAATACGTAAAAAAACAAACCGACAACCAAAGATGTATAAAAAGACAATATTCATTCGTTTTCATGTGGGTTGCAGGCAAAGGAAATTCCTGAAAACGGCAAGTCTTTTCAAAAGTAGAAATGAATTATCAAAGACCGTATATAGCATTGCTGACTGACGGTTAACTCGAACCGACAAAAATTGCGGCAAGCACCGTAATGCCTGCCGCAATATAAAAGAATCATTTATAAAAATCCTTATTTGTACTCGCTCCAAGACTTGATGTCTATGTCGTCAAGCTTGACGCGGCAAAAGGCGTTGATGAACGCCGATGCCAAACGGCTGTTTGTAATGAGCGGAACGTTAAGGTCGATGGCGGCACGGCGTATCTTGTAGCCGTTTGAAAGCTCGCTTACCGTAAGGTCTTTCGGGATGTTGACCACAAGGTCTATTTCATGACGGTGAAGCATGTCGATAGCCTGCGGATGCTTGTCGGCATCTGACGGCCAATAGACCATCGTGTTCTCAACTCCGTTCTCCGTAAGGAACTTTGAACTGCCTACAGTAGCAAAAATCTTGTAACCGTTCTTGACCAGCTGACGTGCGGCATCAAGCGTCTCGGCCTTCTGCTTAGGACCGCCGGTTGACAGGAGTATGTTCTTCTCGGGGATACGCTGGCCAACGGACAGCATGCTCTTAAGCAACGCTGTATTGGTATCGTCGCCAAGGCAACCCACTTCGCCAGTAGAAGCCATGTCAACACCGAGCACAGGGTCGGCCTTCTGCAAACGGTTGAACGAGAACTGGCTGGCCTTTATTCCGACGTAATCAAGGTCGAAGAGGTCTTTGTCAGGACGCTCGACCGGCAAGCCGAGCATAACTTTTGTGGCAAGCTCTATGAGGTTGATTTTAAGCACCTTGCTGACAAATGGGAACGAGCGCGAAGCACGCAGGTTGCACTCTATTACCTTAATGTCGTTGTCGCGGGCAAGGAACTGTATGTTGAACGGGCCACTGATGTGAAGTTCCTGGGCTATCTTACGGCTCACGCGCTTGATACGGCGTATCGTCTCACAATACAGTTTCTGCGGCGGGAACTGGATGGTGGCGTCGCCAGAGTGGACGCCGGCGAACTCTATGTGTTCACTTATGGCGTAAGCTATGATTTCGCCGTCACGTGCAACGGCATCCATCTCAACCTCCTTGGCGTGTTCAATAAACTGGCTTACAACTACAGGGTGGTCTTCAGACACGTTGGCGGCCAACTTAAGGAAGCGCACCAGCTCGTCGTTGTTTGAACATACGTTCATAGCCGCGCCTGACAGCACATATGACGGACGTACAAGGACAGGGAAACCTACGCGGTCGATAAACTTCTGAATGTCGTCCATCGAAGTCAGCGCGCTCCACTCCGGCTGGTCTATGCCGTTGCGGCCAAGCATCGACGAAAACTTGGCACGGTCCTCGGCATTGTCAATGTCCTTTGCCGACGTACCGAGGATTGGCACATTCTGCGCGTCAAGGCGCATGGCCAGATTATTGGGGATTTGCCCGCCTGTAGAAACGATTACACCATGCGGACATTCAAGGTCAATAATATCCATGACACGCTCGAACGTAAGTTCGTCGAAATACAGGCGGTCGCACATGTCATAGTCCGTAGAGACAGTTTCCGGGTTATAGTTTATCATGACCGAACGCCAGCCTTGCTTGCGTATGGTGTTCAAAGCCTGCACACCGCACCAGTCGAACTCCACGGAGCTGCCTATCCTGTAAGCACCGGAGCCAAGCACTATAATTGAACGCTTGTCGCGCTCGAAGTTGATGTCGCTCTTAACGCCGGCATAAGTAACGTACAGATAGTTTGTCTGCGCCGGATACTCGGCCGCCAACGTGTCGATTTGCTTTACAACGGGCAATATTCCATAGTTCTTGCGCAACTGGCGTATTACAAGGCCTGCCTTATTCATATTGCCAAGCTCATTTTCAAGGCCGACCGCACGAGCTATCTGGAAGTCGGTAAAGCCGTATACCTTAGCCGTGCGCAGCAAGTCCTTACCAAGCACGTTTACACTCTTGCAACGCTTCAACGTCTCGTCAATGTCGATGATATGCTTCAGCTTGTAAAGGAACCACTTGTCTATCTTTGTCAGTTCGTGGATTTGGTCTATGGTATAACCACGGTGCATGGCTTTTGATATGACGAATATGCGGTTGTCCGTCGGGTCGCGCAACGCCTCGTCGATGTCAGCGATTTCAAGCTCCTTGTTCTCAACAAAACCGTGCATTCCCTGCCCTATCATTCGCAAGCCCTTCTGTATGGCTTCCTCGAAGTTGCGCCCTATAGCCATCACTTCGCCGACTGACTTCATCGAAGAACCAAGCTCACGGTCAACACCACGGAACTTGCTCAAATCCCAACGCGGTATCTTGCATACGACATAGTCCAACGCCGGCTCGAAGAATGCGCTCGTGGTCTTTGTTACAGAGTTCTTAAGCTCAAACAGGCCATAACCCAACCCGAGCTTGGCGGCAACGAATGCAAGCGGATAGCCTGTAGCCTTTGAAGCGAGAGCCGAACTGCGGCTCAAACGGGCATTGACCTCGATGACGCGGTAGTCCTCGCTCTTCGGGTCGAAAGCGTACTGCACGTTGCACTCACCTACGATTCCGATATGGCGTATGATTTTGATTGACAATGCACGGAGCTTATGATACTCGCTGTTAGTAAGCGTCTGCGACGGAGCGATGACGATGCTCTCGCCTGTGTGGATGCCGAGAGGGTCGAAGTTCTCCATGTTACATACCGTTATGCAGTTGTCATAACGGTCACGCACCACTTCGTACTCTATTTCCTTCCAGCCTTTCAGGCTCTTCTCAACCAATACCTGTGGAGAGAACGAAAAGGCTTTTTCCGCCAAGCGGTCGAGTTCTTCCTCGTTGTCACAGAAACCACTGCCAAGGCCACCCAAAGCATAAGCCGCACGGATGATTACGGGATAGCCAAGTTCGGCAGCAGCCTTGCGCGCCTGCTCGATATTCTCACACGCCTCGCTCTTGATTGTCTTTACATCAATCTCATTAAGACGCTCGACAAACAGCTCGCGGTCTTCGGTATCCATTATAGCCTGTACAGGCGTACCAAGTACACGGACACCGTATTTTTCAAGCACACCGCTTTTATATAATTCAACACCGCAATTAAGAGCGGTCTGTCCTCCAAACGACAAGAGTATGCCGTCCGGGCGTTCTTTCTCGATTACACGCTCCACAAAATACGGTTGGACAGGAAGGAAGTATATCTGGTCGGCCACACCTTCTGATGTCTGCACCGTGGCAATATTAGGATTGATAAGCACGGTCTCAACCCCTTCTTCCCTCAAAGCCTTCAACGCCTGCGAACCAGAATAGTCAAATTCGCCGGCCTCGCCTATCTTCAGTGCTCCCGAACCAAGAAGCAGCACTTTCTTTATATCGTTGTATTTCATTTCAATAATTTTAGGAGTTTGCCTTATAATGGAATTTTTAACAAGAAACGATTACTTCAGGGCATCGACAAACCTGTCGAACATGAATTCCGTATCAACCGGGCCTGAACAAGCTTCAGGATGGAACTGGCTTGAGAACCAAGGATTTACCTTATGTCGTATGCCTTCGTTACTGCCGTCGTTCATGTTTACGAACAACTCTTCCCAATCACCGCCAAGGGTTGTGGCGTCAACGGCATAGCCGTGGTTCTGGCTTGTCACATAGCAACGCTCCGTGCTGACAAGGCGCACCGGCTGGTTATGTGAACGGTGGCCATACTTCAATTTATAAATTTTAGCGCCACCGGCCTTTGCCAGCAACTGATTACCCATACATATGCCGCAAATAGGCTTTGTCGAGATATTCATCTGCTTGCGTATCACATTGACGGCATCCTCACACATGTCAGGGTCGCCCGGGCCGTTGGCCAAGAACAATCCATCGAAATCCATATCGGTATAATCGTAGTTCCAAGGAACGCGTATCACTTCAACTCCACGATGCACCAAACACCTTATAATATTGTTTTTCACACCACAGTCAACAAGCACGACTTTTTTTCCAGCTCCTTCGTTATAACGTATTATTTGCTTACAACTTACTTGGTCAACAAAATTAACGCCTTCATAATCAGCCGTAGGAATATTGTCTGGCTCGTCGTCGAACAAAATCTTACCCATCATAACACCGTGTTCACGCAGAACCTTGGTAAGCTCACGCGTATCAATACCTGTAACCCCCGGCACATGCTCGCGCTTAAGCCAATCGGCAAGGCTTTCAGCTGCATTCCAATGGCTATACTGCCCACTGTAATCGGCTACGATTATGGCCGAGGCATAAATCTTGTCACTTTCCATGAATGTGGCTATGCCGTCAGGCTCTACCGTAAACGGAGGTACACCATAATTGCCTACAAGCGGATAAGTCAACACCATCAGCTGGCCCGCATAAGATGGGTCGGTAAGACTCTCGGGATATCCCATCATGGCTGTGTTGAACACCACTTCGCCAGCCACCGGACTGTCATACCCAAAAGACTTTCCATGAAACTTTGTTCCGTCTTCAAGTTCTAAAGTTACATTTCTCATTTTCTATCGTGCTTAATGAATGTGTATTTTTATAAACCCAAGCTAAAAGGCATTCGCCTAAAAACCCGATGCTGCCATAAAAAAGCCCAAGGACGGCACAAGTGCCTGCCGTGGGCTTCTATTTTGATATTGCTAAAATTTCTGTTCAAACTGATATACCTTCTCCACATACCTAATAAACGCCTGATTGACAAGCTTCACACCGCCAGGCGTGGGATAATTGCCCGTAAAGTACCAGTCACCTTTATGGTCAGGTATGGCCTCGTGCAGACCTTCTATCGACTGGTAAACCAATTCTACCGAAGTGGTCATGCCTTCGGGGCGGAGCATCTCTATGATTTTCTCGTTTATCTCGTTCACCGTAAAAGGCTTGTATATATCACGAACACAGTTTTTCATCTCCGCCTTTGGTTTCTTAAGCTCTTCCTTACACCTGTTGTAAGTGTCTTCAATCAACTGATACATGCCACGGTCCTTCAACAATTCTATTGTAGCCCGGAACACACAAAACTCTTCAAGACTTGGCATGTCTATGCCGTAATAATCAGGATAACGAATCTGAGGCGAACTGCTTACTATGACTATCTTCTTAGGATGCAGGCGGTCAAGTATCTTCAATATACTTTCTTTCAATGTAGTACCACGCACTATACTGTCGTCAATTATGACAAGGTTGTCCTTATAAGGTTCCAACGACTCGTAAGTAACATCGTAAACATGGGATGCCAAGTCATTGCGTGAAGCTCCTTCAGTAATGAACGTGCGCAGCTTGATGTCCTTCCATGCAACCTTCTCGCTCCTTACATACTGATTCAGCAAATGCTCAAGCTCTTCATAAGAAGGCTTGTGGTCCATATTCATTATCAGATTAATCTTCTGCTCATTGATATATCGCTTGAAACCGCCGAGCATTCCGTAAAAAGCGACTTCGGCCGTATTCGGAATGAATGAGAACACCGTATGCCCGGTATCATAACCCACAGCCTTCAGAATTGAGTCCGTAAGTTGTTCACCAAGTTTCTTACGCTCCTTATAAATATCCCTGTCAGAACCACGGCTAAAATAAATCCTCTCAAAAGAGCACTTGCAGTCACCCCTCTGTTCAAGTATCCTTTCTACCGAAGTCTCACAATTCTTTTTCACAATCAGGGCACAACCAGGCTCAAGCTCGTTGATGTCATCACACTCCAGGCCAAACGTCGTCTGCAATACAGGGCGTTCACTTGCAACGACTACTATCTCGTCGTTCTTATACCAAAATACCGGACGTATACCCCACGGGTCGCGCATAGAGAACATTTCGCCGCTTCCAGTAATGCCGCACATGACATAACCACCGTCAAAATCCGCCATTGTAGATTTCAACACATTGCTCATCTTTATGTTGTCTTCAATATAGCGAGTCACGTCCTGGTCTTTCAGTCCTTTTTCCTGTCCTTCAACAAAGTTGCGCTCAACCTCACGGTCAAGCCTGTGTCCCATAAACTCAAGGGTTATATAACTGTCGCTGTAAATCCTCGGCGACTGCCCCTGCTTTACCAGCTTGTCAAATATCTCGTCGATATTCGTCATGTTGAAATTCCCGCACAAACATAAATTCTTCGCCCTCCAGTTGTTCCTGCGCAAAAACGGATGAACGTACGACAAACCGCTCTTGCCTGTTGTGGAATAACGCAAGTGTCCCATATACAACTCTCCGGCAAAAGGCAGATTCTTCTTGGCATAGCTGACATCCGACAACTGCTTTTGGGTCAGCCCCTTGAATTTCTTTTGCACGTTACCGAATATCTCGGTTATGGCATTGGAACCTTCCGCACGCTCCCTGAACATATATTCAGACCCCGGGACAGCGTCAAGATTGACACATGCCATACCGGCACCTTCCTGCCCCCTGTTGTGCTGTTTCTCCATCATAAGATAGAGCTTGTTAAGCCCAAACATCCACGTTCCATATTTCTGCTGGTAGTATTCCAATGGTTTAAGCAACCTAACCATTGCAACCCCACATTCATGCTTCAACGGTTCCATCAATATAAACAGTTAATATATATATCAAATTAAAAATCAAAGTCATTATACACTCGCAAAACATAACCGTATAAATCATTCTACAGTTACCGACTTTGCAAGGTTTCTCGGTTGGTCTACGTCCTTTCCCTTGCATACCGCAATATGATATGCCAACAGCTGCAACGGAATCGTAGCCAACAAAGGCTCAAGGCATTCATGCGTGTCAGGCAACTCGATTACTTCATCCACAATATTGCTTATGGTCTCGTCGCCCTTTGTCACCAAAGCTATAACCTTACCCTTACGGGCCTTTATCTCTTGGATATTGCTCAACACTTTCTCATACATTGAGTTACGTGTCGCAATGACAACTACGGGCATGTCTGAATCAATCAGGGCTATAGGCCCATGCTTCATCTCTGCGGCAGGATATCCTTCAGCATGTATATAGCTAATTTCCTTTAACTTCAACGCGCCTTCCAATGCTACTGGGTAATTGTAGCCGCGTCCAAGATACAGGAAGTTTCGCGCATAAGTGAAAATACGGCTCAAAGAAGCAATACGGTCATTCAACGCAAGTGTATCCTCCATTTTATCAGGAATAAGACTCAACTCCTTGACAATGTCATAATAAACAACATCATCCACCGTACCTTTCTCCTTTGCCAACGCCAAAGCGAGCATTGTCAATACCGTAACCTGTCCGGTAAAAGCCTTGGTTGACGCTACACCTATCTCCGGGCCTACATGAATGTATGAACCTGTATCTGTAGCACGAGGAATACTTGCACCAATGACATTGCAGATTCCATAAATAAAGGCTCCGCTTTCCTTAGCAAGTTTAACAGCCGCCAATGTATCGGCCGTTTCTCCGCTTTGCGATATTGCAATCACAACATCGTCAGATGTTACGACAGGATTCCTATACCTGAACTCACTTGCATACTCAACCTCTACAGGTATGCGGCAAAGGTTTTCTATGATTTGCTTTCCTATAAGCCCAGCGTGCCATGACGTCCCACAGCCCACGATTATAATCCTTTTTGCCGACAACAATTGTTTCTTATAATCTATTACAGCACTTAAGGTAACGTTCGTGGCATCTACATTCACACGGCCACGCATACAATTGGTAAGACATTCCGGCTGCTCGAATATTTCCTTCAGCATGAAATGGGGATAACCACCCTTTTCAATCTGTCCCAAGTCTAAATCCACAGTTTGGACTTTTGGAAACAGCTCACGGTTCAGAATGCTGACAACCTTAAGGTCCTCACCCTTGCTCATTACAGCAATGCTGCCGTCATCAAGATAAACGACCTTGTCTGTATACTCTATTATCGGACTGGCGTCTGAAGCCAAGAAAAACTCGCCCTTACCAACGCCTATAACCAACGGACTTTGCCTGCAAGCAGCAATAATCTGGCCAGGATTCCTCTTATCAAGCAATGCTACAGCATAAGCACCTATGACTTCATGCAATGCAAGCTGAACTGATGTCAGCAAATCAAGATTTTTCTTGGTCTGCACATACTCGATAAGCTGTACCAACACCTCTGTATCCGTATCGGAGCGGAAAGTCAATCCCTTTGCCTGAAGTTTTTTCTTCAAATCTGCATAATTCTCGATAATGCCGTTATGTATTATCGCAAGATTCTTTGATTCAGAATAGTGAGGATGGGCGTTGACAGCAGAAGGCTCACCGTGTGTGGCCCAACGCGTATGGGCTATGCCGACTGTTCCCGAAACATCCTTGTCATGACAGAACGCATCCAAGTCTGCGACTTTGCCTTTTGTCTTATACACATTCAGTCCGCCATCAACGTTCAACAACGCTACGCCGGCACTGTCATACCCACGATACTCTAGCCTGCCAAGACCTTTTATCAAGATGGGGTATGCGTTTCTTTCACCTATATAGCCTACAATGCCACACATAAACAGGTTATCATCTTAAAACATTAACAACCAAAGACGCAACAGATGTCACAACGCTCAATACAGAGAACCAAATCGTTACACTTGAACCTATCGCTGAATTCTGAGCCTGCACTTTGTTCGGCTCTACGTACACATAATCGTTCTGCTGTAGATAATAATATGGAGAATTCACCAGATTCGCATCATTGAGGTTAAGGCGGTGAAACGTCTTCATACCCGTAGAATCCTCACGAATAAGCAACACATTCTCACGCTTGCCATAAATAGTCAAATCGCCAGCCCTGGCCAAAGCCTCTATAACACTTATCTTCTCCTGGTCAACAGTATAAACCCCGGGCGACTTAACCTCGCCGCCGACAGCAACCTTGAAGCTTGCCATTTTCACTGTGACAATCGGATTCTCAGTCTTAGCCATATATGGCAGAATCTTATCCCGGATATAGCTCTCACATTCACGTTTCGTCATTCCTCCCACCTTCAGCTGACCTACTACCGGGAAGTTGATAAACCCGTCATTGTCAACAAGATATGTCTGCAATGACCCTGCTCCCGTATACAATGTACCTGTTGCATTAAGCGTGTTGGTTACTGACAAATTGAAAGGCGTAGCCGCTTTCGGGTCAGTTGTACTTACAGTTATTGTAAGCAAGTCTTTAGGCATAATCCTCGCGTCAAACAGACCTTTTGAAGCTTCGGTATTTACCGAATCGGCATTCTGAAAATACGCGATGTGTTTGCTGCTGCCACAACTTCCCATAAACAGGCACAAAGCAGCAAACAATACCAAGTTTAGTATTTTCTTCATAAATGCAAGTGTTGTAATGAAATCGTAAAACTTTGCAAAAATACTTTTATTTTCCGAGACTTACAAATATTTTCAAATATTAATACTTCAAAAAAAGCCCCTCCTGCCATATTGAATCCGGCAAGAGAGGCCAACGTGTTTCCTTACACCTTAAAACTTAAAGTAGTTCTTTGCGTTATAGTAGCTAATGTCTTCCACCATCCTGTACAACGCCTCCTTGTCATCCGGCAAGAGACCTTTCTCTACGTCGTTGCCCAACAAATTGCAGAGCAAACGGCGGAAATACTCATGACGCGGATATGACAGGAACGAACGACTGTCGGTCAACATTCCGACAAAACGGCTCAACAGTCCGAGCACCGACAATGCGTTCATCTGCCTTGTCATGCCGTCAAGCTGGTCGTTGAACCACCATCCGCTTCCGAACTGGATTTTACCGGGACAAGAGCCATCCTGGAAGTTGCCCAGCATTGTAGCGATGACTTCATTTGCGCACGGATTCAAAGTATATAATATGGTACGCGTGAGCTTGCCTTCCGCATTCAGATGGTCAAGGAAATGGCTCATTGCCTTGGCCGTATTGAACTCGCCGATAGAGTCGAAACCTGTATCAGGACCAAGTTTCTTAAACATAAGGCTGTTGTTGTCACGTATTGCACCGTAATGATATTGCTGCGTCCAATCGCTATCGTAGTCCATCTCTGCGAACACGGTCAGCATACAATGCTTGAACTGGCGGATTTCGAGCTGTGACAAGTCTTGCCCACGCATTGCCTTTTCAAAGATTGTCTCTATCTGGCTGTCAGTGTACGGCTCGTCATAAAACTCTTCTATTCCATGGTCTGACAGTCGGCAACCGTTCTCATTGAAGAAGTCATGACGCTTCTGCAATGCGTCAACCAAATCCTGGAATCTTGAAATCGTGACGTCTGCCACTTCACCGAGCTTGGTCACATACTCTGCAAAATTCTTTGCATTGTCCACGGCCATCGCCTTGTCGGGACGCCATGCGGGTATCATCTTTATCTCAAAGCCGCTCTCACGGGTCTGCTTGTGGTAGCGCAAGTCGTCTATCGGGTCGTCGGTCGTACAAACACATTCCACATTGTAACGGCGCATGAATCCACGTGCAGTATACTCCGGCTGCTGCAACTTCTCGTTACACTCGTCAAATATCTCGCGTGCCGTCTTCGGGCTTAAAAGTTTGTCTATGCCGAAAGCCGTCTTCAATTCAAGGTGTGTCCAATGGTAGAGCGGATTACGGAATGTATAAGGCACTGTCTCCGCCCACTTCTCAAACTTCTCCCAGTCGCTGGTGTCTGTACCGGTGCAATACTTTTCATCAACACCATTGGTGCGCATCGCACGCCATTTATAGTGGTCGCCTCCCAGCCAAAGCTCCGTAATACTTTTGAACTTATGGTCATTGGCAACCATCTCCGGTATAAGATGACAATGGTAATCGATGATTGGCATTTTCGCCGCATGGTTATGAAATAGATCCTGTGCAGTAGCGGTTTCCAGCAGGAAGTTTTCATCCATAAATTTTTTCATGTCTTTGTTTTCTTTAAATAGTTAATTACAATTTGTAGTTCATTCTTTTTATTTATGCAAATATACAGCATTTTTTTTGATTTCATCTTAATTTAAACTATATTTGCACAAAATAAAAAACATAAACTATGCCCACTTTAGTCAATTCAACATCCGCAATAAATAAAACGAACCGCGTGTTGCTGATTTATACAGGCGGAACCATCGGCATGGGGAAAAACCCGGTAACTGGCGTACTTGAACCTCTCGATATGAACCATCTGGTCAGCTGTATGCCCGAATTCAACATGCTGAAGACGGGTATCGAGACTTACCAGTTCACACAACCTATCGACTCGAGTGACATGTCGCCAAGACTGTGGTCACAATTGGTAAGGATTATATCCGAAAGATACGACATGTACGACGGCTTCGTAATACTCCACGGCACCGACACCATGGCCTATACGGCTTCCGCCCTGTCGTTCATGCTTGAAAACCTTACAAAACCTGTCATTCTCACCGGTAGCCAGTTGCCCATCAATCAGCTGCGCACCGACGGAAAGGAAAATCTTATAACAAGCATCGAGATTGCATCTGCTGTACACGAAGACGGCACGGCCATCGTTCCTGAGGTGTGCATATACTTCAGCGGGAAACTGTTAAGGGGCAACAGGGCAACCAAAAGCAACGCAGACGGCTTCAACGCCTTTGAGTCGTTCAATTTTCCACACCTTGCCGAAGCCGGAGTGAACATAGTATACCATGAGGAATACATACTTAAACCCGACTTCAGCAAACCAATGATTCCGCATACTGCAATCGACCCAAATGTCGTAGTGTTCTCCCTATTCCCTGGTCTGCAAGAAAACATCATACGGCACGTACTCGACGCCCCAGAGCTGCGTTCCATCGTAATGCGGAGCTTCGGCAGCGGCAACGCACCGAAAAGCTCTTGGCTGACAAGGATACTGCAACAGGCCAGCCTCCGCGGAATAACAATAGTAAACATAAGCCAGTGCCTCGCAGGGACGGTGGAGATGAACCGATACGACACCGGGTACCGACTCAAAAGCACAGGCGTAATCAGCGGATATGACAGCACCGTAGAATGCGCCGTTACCAAACTTATGTGCCTGCAAGGCAACTATACAGACAACAAGATTGTAAGAAACCTCATGAGCCGCCCTATCTGCGGAGAGATTACTATTTAATTAAAAAAGCACAATTAACTTGCACCCGTTCAATTAAATACTTATCTTTGCAGATAGTTTAGCAAACGAAATCATCAAAACAATCAAATTAAAATTTATAACATTATGGAACTGAAAGGAACAAAGACAGAAAAGAACCTGCAAGAAGCATTTGCAGGCGAGTCACAGGCACGCAACAAGTACACCTACTTTGCTTCTAAGGCAAGGAAAGAGGGCTACGAGCAGATAGCAGACATCTTCGAGGAGACTGCACGCAACGAGAAAGAGCACGCAAAACTGTGGTTCAAGTATCTTGAGGGTGGCGACATCAAGGACACAGCAAGCAACCTTGAGGCAGCCGCAGCAGGCGAGAACTTCGAGTGGACCGACATGTATGACCGTATGGCTAAGGAAGCCGACGAGGAAGGCTTCAAGGAAATCGCAGCCAAGTTCCGCATGGTTGCAGCCATCGAGAAGGCTCACGAAGAGCGTTACCGCAAGCTCCTCGGCAACGTAAAGGAGGAAAAGGTATTCTCGAAAGACGGTGACTGCATTTGGCAGTGCGCTAACTGCGGCCACATCGTAATCGGCAAGAAGGCTCCGAAAATCTGCCCCGTATGCAACCATCCGCAGAGCTTCTTCCAGATTAAGGCTGAGAATTATTAATCAATAGGCACATCAGCAACAACATGCTGAAACACAAACCAAGGCGGAGTGACGCAATGTCACGCCGCCTTTTTTGTTATATCTGACTTCAAAAGGCAGTCTTTCACCTTGCCCAAGGCGGCATTTTCACGGCGCAAATCTTGGCAATATGATTATGTATCCGTTTACTTCTGTATTTCCCCGTTGATGCGTCTCCTAACTACCGACCAGGCTTTCTGGAACAAGGCCGACTGCTCCATCGTGCCGGTCAGCTCGCGGAAGCGGCACATGGGTACGGTGAATGTCAACTCTTCCTTCGGTATGAGCGGACGGGCCGACGGGTCAAGCATCCCGATGAAGCACCGGCGGCCGCCCTCGGCGTTCTCCTTCGCGGCGAAGGTTACGATGCTACAACAGCCCGAAGAGAAGCGTACGCTGACGGCATCGTCGCTGTTGTTGTCATAGAAAACCCATGAACACAGGCCTGAAAGCACGTCGGGCGTGGCGAAAAAGAGAACACCCTCCACCCCGTCAAGGCTTTCCAAAGTGTCAAGTCGCATAAAGTTGAGATACGGCTTCTCCGTCAGGCGTATGCCCAGACGGTCTATATACTCAATGACCTGCTCCTTGGTCTGCTTGTAATGCTCCACCTCAGAGACAAAGCCAGGCACGCGCCCGGGTATCGGGGCGAAGGCTGTATAAAGGCTTCCGCCGCCGCAAAGCACGTTGTCGGCCGACAGAGTAAGCGGCTGCCCGTCGCAAACCTTGCGTATCGCGCCAACCATGCAGCGCGGAATTTTTCTCACTTCCGCAGCCGCCTTGTCACTGTAACCGAAGGCTACGGGCAGGGGCACGCTCTCGCCGAACGCCTCCCGGTACTTGGTTATGAAATCTTTTACCGTCATAGTCACGTCGTTTAAGTCTGTCACAAATGTCACAATATCAGATGTACCCTACCCTTCACGCGCCTTGCACGTGCTCTTTTAGGGGAGCATCTGCAAATATACAGGTTTTCTCCAACAAACAATCATGCCGTTGAACATCTTTAACTAATGTACGCAAAAGCACTACCCGTTAGCAGCAAAACATATCGTTGCCTTGCGAAACACGGCAAACAAGCCTGCCAAAGGCCGTCTTTGAGGAGACGAAAGGCCACCTTTCAGACAGTAAAACACGGCCTTTTGAAACGGCATTGTTAACCTACTGATTACCAATAAGTTACAAACGATAAAATAAGAGCCGTCCAAACGGGTGGTTTGGACGGCCTTTACTGGGCGTATGGACGGCTCTTACTGTATGTATCTGCGGCCTTTGTCACGGCCAAAAGCCGACATTGCCGTGGCTTGCAATAATAAATAGCCTCATCGCCATTTGCTGATTTTTCATTCTTCATTATTCATTTTTCATTCATTTCAGTTCTTTATTATGCCCGTGTCGCCGCCGCGCTTCACGGCATTGCGGCTTACGGCCTTGCGCTCGCGCCCCTTCGAGAGCCGCCACGAGAGGCTGAGGGTGAGCATGTTGCCCATGTCGCCGCTGTACATGCGCTGCTTTTTGTGCACATAGAGGTTAAGCAGTTCGGAGTGGTTGGTCTCAACGCGGTTCTGGAAACAGTGCTGCCAATAGAGCGAAACGTTGAAATTGCCGATGCGGTAAGCCGCCGTAAGATACCAGGCATACGTACCTATGCCCTTGGTCTCGCCCTCGAGGAAGCTCCAGCCGTTGTCCACATGGGCCGACAGAGACAGGCGGCCGAGGTACGCGTCGGCACCTGCACCCCAGTTGAAGGCGGACGAACTGTGAGTGTAATCGTCGCCGTAATTGAAGCAGCGGTACAGTCCGCCAAAGAACATGAGCGAGAGTTTGCCGGGCAGAAGGTCGTAACGGGTGTAGTTGTCAACGTAGAACATGCTGATGCGCCGCTGGTTTGCGCGCGTAAACAGGAAGTATGCGCCGCCGTCGTCTGTGGCGATGCGCTCTATCTTCTGCATCCATGTATTTATATGAGAGCGGTAATGCGTTGACACAGAAGTATATAACGACGGCAACTGAAGCGACGCGGTAAGCGTCTGCTCAATGACTTTGTTGGGATGGATGTCGGGGTTGCCGACGGTCAGTTCCATCGCATTGTTCCTCACCACGGCGTCGCCGAGGTAGGCAAGGCGCGGTGCCTCCTGCCTCATTTGCAGGTTGTAGTTCAGCCGGAACGGGCGCCACGGCGCCCAAGAAAGCTGCACCTCGGGCCGCCACAGCCAGTAGCTGTAACGCTCCGCGCCCTGACGGTAGTGCAGGTAGCTGACGCCCGTTCCTGCTGTATATGACAGGCCGGCCAGCTGTCCCTTAACCTGCGCGAAGGCGTAGAGGCTCTGCGTAAGTATGTTGTTGTCCGCATCGGTGTCTCCGCGGTAGGTTATGCCGCTGTGGTTATGGTCGAACGTCAGCCCGGCCGACAGGGTGAAAGGGCGCAGGCGGTTCTCGTATATAGCCTCGGCGAAGAGCGTGCGCACCGTGCTCCGCGACGTGTAGGCGTAGGACGACGTGCCGCCGTAGGTGTAATCGTAGGCAGACGACGTGTAAATTCCGTTCGCGTTGACGGTAAGGCTCTGGCGTTTCGTCAGGTTGTAGTTGAAATACATGTCGGCCATGGCAGCCTTGGTATCATCCGTAGAGCCTATTGAAAACGCCTCGCTCACGCCGCCCTGCGTCTCGGTGCGCGTCCTCGTGTCGCGCGGTATGCGTGAGAGCGTGCCGCCGAGGGTTGCTTGCAGGGTGTAGCGCGACGTGTCGGCCAGGCTGTATTGCAGTTGCAGGTCGTGCGTTATGTTACGTCTGCACCAGTCGTTGTCCGTGCGCTGTATTGTATAAGTGGAATTGTCGGGCATCAGGTAGTCGGCCGTCTCCTCGTATTCCTGCTTCTTCATGTCGACGAAACCGAACGAATAGTGTACGCCAAGCTCGCTTTTCCCATGGTTCAGCTTGGCAAACGCCTCGCCGTTGGTACGCTCCGAGGTGAGCGTCTGCATAAGTTCCGCGCCGACGGTGTAGCCAAATTCGGGCTTGCTTGTAACGATGTTGACTACAAATGTGACGCCTTGGCCGTAGCGGACGCCCGGGTTTTGGATGAAGTCAACCGACCTGACGGTCTTCGGGTCGAGCGCGGTCAGGTCGCGCCTGTCGGCCACTATGCCATTGATGCGCACCTGGAGCTGCCCCATGTTGGGCGGCACGGTGATGCTCTTGGCCACCTCGTCCACCGTGACATACGGCAAAGCGAGGCGCGAAAGCAGGCCGTAGCCGGTGGTAGAAACCTCCTTCTGCTCCTGCGTGGGCAGCAGGCGGAGGGTGTTGTCGCGGTTCATTACGCGCTCGCCCTTCACCACAACCTCTTTTAACGACACCGTGTCGCTTGCCGCCTTGCCGTCATTAACCTTGTCTCCTTTGGTCTGTGCCATTACGGATAATGGCAGAATGATGTACAATGAAAATAAAAACAGTCCCTTCATCTTTTGCTTTTTCGTGCAAAAGTAAGAGACTGACGCAGTTAACCGGCCATTTTATTGCTGACAACTTCCTGACATTTGGCTGACATCTGCCGTCAGCCTGTACGCTCTTCCGCGCTCGGACTCAATCCTGATGCCGGTATTCGGCTCTATGACTTGCTTCAATCGGCGGATTAAGGTGTAAAGAGTCTCGCTGGCATCAGGCTTGCCCGGCCACAGCGCGGAGCAGATTTCGTCCTTCGACAGCTTGTGCCCGTCGGCGCGGAAGAACATCCGCATCAGCTCGTGTTGCATCGGAGTGAAACGCATCTCTTCGTTTCCAGCATTGTAAAAGGCGTTGAGCGAATCGTCAAAACGTAATCCGCCGATTGCTATTCCGTATGCTTTCGTCATGCGGTTTGCGCCATGTCTCCGCATATAAAGTATTGACAATACGCCCCAAAGCATGGCAGCAATCATCAGGCTGACGGGCAAACGCTGGTCTGACAAGTCCAACACGGTTGCAAAAGAGCAGTCGGCATTGCCGCGGAAAGCCACCTCCACATCGTCCGCCTGCGCCATACCGGGCTTCAAGAGAACGGTGTCGCCGCTCACTCCGGCCGCATCATTCCACTCGAACGCTCCCTTTCCGCCCTGCGGAACTACGGCAAACGAGACGTAAGACATACCGCGAAGCTCAGGGATTGACAAGCTCTCGGTAAAACACTCGTCACGTATAAGCATGGCTACGACATCCGTAGATTGCGCCTGGAGCTGCCGGCAGACGCGCACGGTGTCTTCCGTCACCCACTCGCCGCCTTTTTCGGCCAGCGCACGAACGAGCGCACGGTTGAGGTCTGACGCTATACGCTCCTTCGCGTCGATATAGTTGCCCGTGCCGGTAACGACCGACGACAACGCCAGCACAGCGAAAACGATGATTGATAGATATGCTTTCATGTGTCGATACAAATACTTTATACGTTACAAAGATAGTGCAAGCCGAGCGAAATGCAAAATAAAAACGAGTTAAACGAGGTTTTATTTTCATTTCCGAAGCGCAGCCTATTTTATCCAAAGATAGCGTTTTAACTTAAAACAAGCCACAAATCCCGGCTTTAAATATACAAAAACAATAATCCCCGACAGCACAGCGTGCCGTCGGGGACGTGTATAATAAACTTGCTTTACAGGGCAAAAATTACTCTGCTACGGGAGCTTCTTCAGCCTTGGGAGCCTCTTCTGAAACAGGAGCCTCGGCCGGAGCTTCCTCCGCCTTGGGTGCTTCCTCTGCCTTGTCGGTGCCTTCAGCAACTACCTTTACAGGCACTTCTACAAGCACTTCCTTGTGGAAGTGAACGGTAGCGACATAGTCGCCCACCTTCTTAGCGTCGTGCATGGTGACGATTTTGCGGTCGATGTCGAAGCCCTTAGCCTGCAACTCGGCTGCAACGGTAGCCGCGGTAACAGCTCCGTAAGCAACGCCGTTTGCGCTGACCTTCACGGGTATTACGAGGGCAACGTCCTTCAGAGCCTCGCCTTTCTTCTCGGCCTCGGCCTTGATGGCTGCCAGCTTGAGAGCCTGCTGCCTCAAGTTCTCCGCCAAAACCTTCTTTGCAGAAGCCGAAGCGATGACACCCTTGCCTGTGGGGATAAGATAGTTGCGGCCGTAACCGTCCTTAACAGTAACTATATCGTTCTTGAATCCCAAGCCGATAATGTCTTCTTTCAGTATTATTTCCATCGTGCATCCTCCTTCTTTTTACTTCAACAAGTCAGTTACATACGGAAGCAGCGCAATCTGGCGTGCACGCTTAACAGCCTGAGCCACGCGGCGCTGATACTTCAAAGACGTGCCGGTGATGCGGCGGGGCAGGATTTTGCCCTGCTCGTTCAAGAACTTCTTAAGGAACTCGGGGTCCTTGTAGTCGATGTACTTGATGCCGCTCTTCTTGAAACGGCAGTATTTCTTCCTCTTCGTGTCAACCGAAGGAGGGGTCAAATATCTGATTTCTGATTCTGCCATGGTTTATGCCTCCTCTTTTTTAGCTAATTTGTTCCTTCTCTTCTCGGCGTACTCTACGGCGTACTTGTCGAGCTTAACTGTCATGAAGCGGATAACCTTCTCGTCGCGGCGGTATCCTGTCTCCAATGTCTTGATAACTTCCGGCTCAGCCTTGAACTCGAGCAGGCAGTAGAAACCTGTCGATTTCTTCTGAATAGCGTAAGCCATCTTCTTCAATCCCCAGGTCTCTTCGTTCAGGATTTCCGCACCCTTGTCGGTAAGCAGAGTCTTGAATTTTGCGACCGTTTCCTTCATCTGTTCATCAGACAAAACGGGAGTCAAAATGAAAACGGTTTCGTATTGATTCATACTACTTAAATGATTAATTTGTTTATGATTTTGCAAAATGCGG
>CASFNA010000011.1 GCA_949295905.1 uncultured Prevotellaceae bacterium | reverse complement strand
TTCGTTGTATCTTTGCATCGTCAAAAGGTTAATAAATTGTTTAGGTTAGTAAATAGTATTAGTTTAAGGTAAAGTTTTCATGATTATTTAGGATGACAAAGGGGACCGTGAGGTTACCTTTCGAATCGAAAAGGTTTTTTAGTTAAACATATTTTGGTGCGCCGCAGCTCGTGAAGAGTTGCGGCGCATTCTTTTGCCGTTTGCACGGCAGGTGAATTGAAAATGGAGAATGTAGAGTTGATGATTATGATTACCTTTGATGCTTGAAAGCCGGTAGGGGTAATCATAATCATCAACTCTACATCCACAATTCTCCATTAATGGCAATCATAATTCTCCATTCCCAATTATCAATTCTCAATTAAAGCAATACAAAGGGCTTTGCAAAAGACGGCCTTTCATCATGCAAAAGGCCGCCTTTTAAACGGCAAAATGCCGTCTTTCGTGTTGTGAAAGACGGCATTTTGCAAAGCACAAGGAAAGCGCAGGCCATTACTTGCGTAACACCTGGTACCGCTTCTGACGCTTCGCCTTATAGTCGTATTTGAACAGATGCTTGCGGAGTTTCACCCAATTGAAATTCCATACATACCTAATCCATTTCAGCAAGGGCTGCTTCGGCGAGGCGTAAAGAGCCTCGTCAATATATACATAATAAAGGTCTGCCAGCGTGTCGAACGCCGAAAAATCCCTCGGCCCGGCCTTGTACAGCCACTCCTCGGCAATGAAGCGGTCGGTGGCGATGCGCTCTTCGGGGAATGGGGGCAGGCGGCGCACATAGCCGGAGCGCACCCACCAGAAGTTGCCTGCATACAGATAATACGGCTTGGGATAAGGAGGCAGGCGGTAACAGCCGTAAGTATCGTAGCCGCCTTGCAGCACATTGACGGCCACCCACCACTTGTCGAAGAGAAAATACTCCATCATGTGCCGCCACGCATCTATGTTGCGGCGCAAGCGGCGGAAGTTGCCGTCAGTGCGGTCGCCGCCATAATAAGACACGCCTTTGGTGTGGAAATAATAGAACAGGCTGTCTTCGTCGCGGCTCTTGGCGCGCATGAACTCGAGCGCGGGGTACTCAAACTTCATCGGGTCGGTCTCTACGGCTACCAGCTCGGTCTTGTCTTCGCCAATCATGCGGCGCAGCTCGTCGGCCTCGCGGCGGTCTTTCACAATGCAGCTGACGTAAAACCGCGTCGTATTCTTCCACAAGCCGCTCGCCTTCAGGCGGCCAATCTGGTCGGCCACAAGCTCGCGCCAGCCCTTGTCGCAGAACACATGGTATACCCCGTAGACGGGCATAGCCATGTCGGGCTCATGCTCCCACGGCGTAAGGTCACGCCTTTGGACGGCGCGGAACACCGTGTTGTAGGCTGTCGTGACTGCCTTTGATATGATATTTGACATTTTCCTTATTTTCAATATAACCTTTCATACTCCTCCTGCATACGCCTGATGCCGAACCGTCCTTTTGCGAACAGCATTGCTTTCATGCTTAAAGCACGGCTATTCGCACATTTTTCAAGGTTTCTGAAGATACTCATGTAGCTGTCGATGCTGTTCCCCGTTACGGCCAAAGGCCAGTCTGGGGGCAGCGTGTCGCGCAGACCGGGGCAGCTGTTGGCTATTACCGGCAGTCCGGCAAGGCTTGCCTCGATTGACATTATGCTAAGTCCTTCAAACTCGGAAGGCATGAACATATAGTCGAATGACGACAGATAGGCGGCCAGACCGTACACGGGAGCTTTCAAAGTGACATTTTCCTGACCTCCGAGTTCACGCTCGATGTCCGCCCGGAGACTGCCGTCGCCAACAATGTAGAAGTGTAGCCGGAGGTCGTCTTTCAGCCGTTTTACCACCTCAATGAGGGTGCTTATACCCTTTTGCGGCTCGAAGCGTCCTGCGAATAATATATTTATCTTGTCTTTTCGCATATCTTCGCAACTTCGCTGTGGTGTTTCCGCCACACCGTTATATATTATTGGTGGTGTCTGTCCGTACTCCTTAGCGTAATTGTCGCGCACCGACACGGATATAGCCACATTGCAACCGTGGCGCATGAAAAACCTCTCGACGCGGCGGCCGGTGCGCTTCATGCCCGTCCACAGCACGGTGTTGTGGATTGTGCGCACCACCTTGCAACCGCGCAAGAGGCGCGGAAAGAGCGTGAACAGCCACCATACGGCCAGGTCGGGCATCTCCGTGTGGGTATGTATGGCCGCCGGACGGTGCTTGAGCAGCAGCGGCAGAAACCACAAAGGGAACACCAAGGCGGCCAGCCGCTCGAAAACGTAATGGAAACGCACGTCGGGCACGCAGGCGCGGTGATAGCGAATGCCGGCTTCGTCAAGCTCTTTTGTAAACACTTTTGTAAACTGCGAATGGGCACGCAGCAGCTCGACTACATGGTATTCGTAGCCTTCCGTGCGCGACTTGGCTATGTTTACAGCCACGCGCTCGGCTCCGCCGACATCGAAATGCGATACTATGTGGAATACTTTTTTCATCTCCTTCGTGATGCAAAGTTAGCAATAAATGCGCAAACTACGGTGTGTCAAACGCTTTTAAATGGCATTTAATCCACCACAAGGCAAACGCCTGCCTGCCGCCTTGCATCCGGCGGCCTTACAAAAGGCCGTCTTTGGCGTTGTAAAAGACCGTCTTTTAGCGTGCAAAAGGCCGTCTTTCGTCCTCTGAAAGACGGCCTTTTGCAAGGCAGTTGATAACATGTTGTAAATCAAGACGTTAGCGGTTGAGCACGGAAAGGTATATTTTCCTTGCCAGGAGGTACGTGAAATCGGCCACGGCAAGCGGACACTTGCCTCGCAGCATGGCGGCCAACGGACGGAAAAACGCGCCCTGCGGACGGTAACCGAGCAACTGGTCGGCCAGCGAGATGCTGAAACCTGCGCGCCGTATGTTGCGCAACGCGTTGGCCATTCCAAACTGCAAGGGCGTGAGGTAGCGGCCTGCGGTGTCGTTACGGTTGAAGAAGTCGAGCACCACGCGGCAGGCCATGAGATATGACCGGGCGTGACGCGGCGACGCGGTGTGTGTGTATGACGACGCGTTCTCCTCGCTGTAGAAGTACACCGGGGCGTTGATGGCTGCGCGACGGGCGTAAAACAGCAGGCGCGCCATTACGGAGTAGTCCTCGGAGAAGTCGATGCCCGGCACGAGACGGATGCCGTTCTCCGTAAACAGAGACCGCCGGTAGAGCCGCCCCCACATGCGGTTTGACACTACATTCTGGCACAGCAACAGCGCGAGATACCGCCCGCCGTCAGGCGTTTTGTAAGGCCTGCGCACGGCGGAGACGCCCTGCGGCGTTACGCTCTGCCAGGCCCCGTCCACCATGTCGGCACCGCTGCGCTCCATCTCTGCCGCCAGCAGCCCTATGGCCCGCGACGGCAGATAGTCGTCACTGTCAACAAACGTAATGCAGTCGCCCGTACACTCGTCGATGAGACGCTGGCGTACGTAGCCTATGCCGCGGTTGCGGTCGTTGCGCAAGATGCGCACCTGCGCCGCACGCTGCGGCCAACGCGCCATCACTTCTTGCAGTATGGCTACGGAACGGTCGGGCGTGCAGTCATCGACAAAGACGAACTCCAAGTCCTGATACGTCTGGCCGAACAACGACTCGGCACAGCGTGCGATGTATTTCTCCACCCCGTAGACGGGAACAAGCACCGATATTTTCATAGACAAGCACCTTGTTTGAATAGGAATAATTAGCCTTATAAGACAAATAAGCCATATAAGCCGCGGTAACAGGCAAGCCCTTTACGGCCCACACGCCCCTTTCCGGCCTATGCTAGATACTTGGCGAACAGCACAAAGTTGTACACCATGAGCCACACCGTAAGCCCTACGAGCAGCTTGCGCAGCCATTCCTCGCACTTGCGGCCCTCCATGGCCTTGACGAGGAAGCCCATGGCGATGGGCAATGCGAACAGCCAGTGGGCGGACATGATGTACACCTCGTTGATGCCGAAGCCCAAGCCCATGTGCAAGGCCATGTCGAAGGCTGCGCCACAGAGCACCATCCACATGAAGCGCGACCTCCGGCCACACCATATGCCGGCCGCGAAGAGCAGCACTACGAGGCCTTCGACAACGTAATTTATAACCCAACGGTAACGCACTATCACCGGACGGCCGCGCAAAGTGTCGCCAAGCAGGTGGTCTTTGTGCAGCTGTATGGACTCGCCGAACAGGTTTTCAACGGCCGTCGAGGCACGCGACGTCGTTGCGTCGGTCCACTGCATGAACTCGCCTTCAGCCATAGGCTTGCCCTTGTTGCAGTTCCACGGCTGCTTATGGTCGCGCACATACTTGGCGTGTGCACGCCTGCGCACCTCCTGCTCGAAGGCCGTCTTTATCTCAACGCTGTCCTTAAGCTGCGTCGTATCGCGGAAAGCCTTGAACATGCGCTGCCTCAACTCGGCGTTCTTCTTCGCCCTTGCCTCGCTGCGGGCCTTCTCCTTGGGCAACACGTAAGTGCGGTATTCCCAACGGGCGAAGCCCCAGATGAGTGCCGCAGGCAGCAGGACGGCGAACAGGAAGTATTTAAGTCTGAAGAACTTGCGCCCGTTCGTGAAGAGCGAATATATATAAATCTTTATTCCGTTGCTAAGCGTCACGCCGGCGGTGGCGAAGAACAGCACCAACGTCTGCCATATCTTGAACTGCGCCCCGTCCTGCATCTTCCGGCCGGAGACGTAGACCGCAAAGACGAGTAGGAACATCGAGACGCAGAAATGGTCGGGCACCACGGCCGAAACCATTACGTACGCGAACGAGAAGAGCATCGTAGAAAGCAAGGCGGAATCGAACTTGCGCAGGCGAAGGATGTCCCTGAACGTGCGGTACATGAAAATGAACGTGTAAAAGGCGCACAGCAGCAGCGGCACAGCCACTATGAACTGCACCAGGTTTACACCTGTCAGCTCCATGAGCAGCTTGTTCAGCATGGACAACGGCCACGCCATGAACGCCAGCAGAGGGTGGCGGTAGACGTTGTAGTTGGCATCCCAATACGTCACTACGGAGTAAGTGATGGGGTCGAAGCCTGAAACGGTGAAGTTCTTGATAAAGATATTCCAATGGCCCCGCCCCGTCTGGGTGAACAGGTCGAAGTAACGTGCGATTACGAGGATGTGCAGTGCCACCGTAACCAGCAGCGTAATGGCGGACGCGAGCCACTCTTCACGGCTAACTTTGAACAGTCTTAGAAGCTTTTTCATAGGGTTTTCTTTTTATGGGAGATGTGGGAGAGCTGGGAGTTATGGGAGGACTGGGAATGCAGAAGGCAGCAAAGCAGCAGCCTATTCATTATGAATTATGCATTGTGCATTATGAATTACTTGAACGGCCGGTAATAACTCTCGTTGGCGAAGTCGAGCAGTTCGAAGTCGCCGCGGCTGTCGCCATAGGCCGTAAGCCAGTATTGCGTGCGCTCGGGGAACAGCTGAAGCAGGCGCGTAACCTTCTCTTCGCCGTAGCAGTTCTTGGTTAGGAAACGCCCGGTGAGCACTCCTTCGCGCTCTTCTACCATCGTACCGACGACGTAAACGCCGCCTATGCCTGCGAAGAAGGGCTCCACCCAGTTGTTGACGCTCGCACTTACGATGACCACCTTGCCGCCTTCGGCCAGCACCTCGCGGAGCTTCTTCATGCCCTTGGGGCGCATCAGGCGCGCCTTGTCACGGGCGAAGCGTGCGCAAAGAGAGTTGAACGTGTCAACGGCCATTCCCCTGAAGCAGTGGGAAAAGACGCGCTGCTTGGCCTTCCAGTTAGGATACAGCCCGAGCTTCATCAGCACGAGGAGCGGCGAATAGCGCAGGAAGCAGAGCAGGAAGGCCTTGTCCCCCTTGACGAAACGTATGAACTCGATGAGCGTGTCGCGGCGCGTGAGCGTGCCGTCAAAGTCGAATGCGTAGACTTTTCCCAACGGATATTTGCTTATTTCGATGTCGGTCATAATCTAATTAAAACTAAATACGAGCCCCACCCCAGCCCTCCCGAGGGAGGGAGTATGGTTAGTTATTGTCTTTTTTCCCAATCCATGCAGCATTGAAAAGCACATCAAGCCCCCTCCATTGAGGATGGTTGGACGGGTGTCTACAATTTATTTAACATATATCAGCACCACGAAGGCGAGCGCCCAGGCTACGACTACGAGCTGTGTAAACCTGTCATGCAGCATCATTCGCGTAGGGTCGCCGCTCTTTTCATCGACTACGGTCAGCTGCATGTAGCGCAACAGGCCGAGCAGAACGAACACGGAGGTGAGGTAAAGCATGTCGGAACCGATGCGCCCGGTAACCTCCGGCGACACGGTGTACATGATGTAGCACACCAGCGTGACGGTGGCCGTGACGGTGATTGCCTGGTTGATGAACGTGAGGTTGTAGCGTATGGTGTTCTTGCGTGGCGGCACTCCAGTCTCGTTCATGCGCAACACATCGTCGCGCCGCTTGGCAAACGAGAGGAAAAGCGTCAGCAGGAACGTCATCAGCACAAGCCACTTGCTGGGTATTATGTCGGTGGCGAAGCCTCCGGCGAGCACTCTCAGCACAAAGCCGAAAGCCACTATGCACACGTCGATGATGGCATACTGCTTGAGCTTAGCGCAGTAACAGAGATTCATAACATAGTAAAAAAGCAGCACGACGCCCACCCGGAGCACATGCTGGAGGTCGCCTACCAGTGAGGTTGCGGCGGCCGCCAGCAGCAGCATCAGCACCATAAGGGCACGCGCCGCGCCCATGGTCATGGCTCCTGAAGCAAGCGGACGGCGGCACTTGACTGGGTGGCGGCGGTCGGCCTCAACATCGTTGATGTCGTTGAAGCAGTACACCGACGAGGCCACGAAGCTGTACGCGAGGAACGTCAGCACCGAAGCGCATATGTCCGGCACGTCGAGCAGGCTGCCTCCGAAGAACATCGGCACCATCACGAAGACGTTTTTTATCCACTGGTGTGGACGGATAAGCCTTATAATATTGTTCATATTTCAATAATATTCAGTAACCAAACCCACCCCAACCATCCCGAAGGGAAGGAGATTGGAATGCTTTTGATGGCAGTCACGCAGCCTTGGCGTGTTTGGCTTATCAGGCCTATCGGGCTTATTAGGCTCAATTAGCCCGATAAGCCTAATGAGCCTGATGCGCCATTGGTATCATATGGCTAACCGCCTGACTATCAGCCACTTTCCAATATGCCGTCTTTTAGTCTCCAAAAGGCCACCTTTTAGCTTCTAAAAGGTCACCTTTTGCATTGCAATTGACGGCCTTTTGCATCGCCATTTGCCGTCTTTTGCAAACCGGGCGGCAGCAGGCTGGCGTCAGCTTCGCCGCACCCTGTCCGTCGCAACGCTCACAACCTTATGCAAAACCCACGCCAGCACGAGCGAAACGGCTATCATGAGCAACGCCGTGAGGCAGTAGCCGAGGCGGTAAGGGGTGATGTATTTCAATACGAACTGTATGTGTATGAGATACAGCTCGAGGCTGATTGTGCCGACGAAGGCCAGTGCGCGGCGCACACGCTGCGGCGTATGGCGCAACGCCAAGGCGAGCAACACCACGGCGGAGACGGTCAGCGGAATGTAGACCATGCGCTCCAGGAACAGCGGGAAGCGGCCGCGCCACGCCTCCTCGAACTCCACGCACATTGCCAAACTCATCACGAAAGCCAGCACGAAAAGCCACACGGCCTGCCCGTCCATGGTACGCCGCTCCTTCACCCACGCCCCGAGGTTAAGCCCTATGAGGAATATGGGTATGCGGCTGAAAAAGATTTCGAGGTGGCCTACGGCCTGATGAACGGGCGGATAGTATTGCACCATCACGGCCAAGACCATCGCCAGCACGGGCGTCCAGCGGTAGGCAGGGTGGCGCCCGATGAGCGTCATGTATGCCGGGGCGAACGTGTAGAGCATCATGATTGACGGAACAAACCAGAACGTAAGGTCGTCAACGCGCCAAAAGCTCCAGCCCACAAGTATGTTTGCCACGAGGTTGGGTATGTCAGGACTGTAACCGCCGCCCGGAGTGTTTATATAATTAGGTATGTAAAACAGGCAGGCCATGACGAGCCAGGCCGGATATACGCGCAGGTAACGCCGCAGGAAAAAGTGCTTCAGCGACGGATTCTTAGTCCACGAGAACCAAAGCCCCACGCCGCTAAGCAGCAGGAAGATGTCAACACCCACATTGCCGCAGCGCACGAGGCCGTACATGGGGTTGCTCTTGGGCATCCATACGTGGAACAACATGACGAAAAGCATCGCCAGGCCCATCAGTTCGCCGCGGTAGCGGCTTATGTCAGACAGTTCGATTGGTTTCTTCATGGCCTTAGTTTTGGTTTCGGGATGTACCTGAAAGCGAGCTTGAAGAGCCACGCCAGCAATATGGACGCGACGCCGTAGACGGCGAGCCCAGTGTACACATGCCCCCGGTAAGACATTGGTATGATGATTTCACGCGTTACGGGGTGCACCACGAAGAGCGCGGAAGATATGGCTCCGAACCACATCATAGGGCCAAGCGCCCCGGTGGGGATGAGCTTCACCGTGGCTACCGCGCCCACAACGATGAATGCCGGCACCCAAAGCCACGCCCAGAAGGCGAAACTGCCGAAGTAAACGACCGCGGCCGACACTGCGGCCAAGGCCAGGTAAGCCCTCGGCGACAGCTCCCGGCCATGGCGTGCGTAGAGCACTCCCATGCCGAATGGCAGCATACCGCCGATGAAGTTGTAGCGTATGCGGTTGAGGGTAGCGCCTCCCGGGTCGCTCTCGGGCGTGAACATGGCCTGCGCCACCCAGCATATGGCGATTAGCGCGACGACGTTCGACGTTTTCTGCCGGTATATGAGCAGGCGGTAGACGATGTAAAGCTGGAGCATGAGGCCGAAGAACCAGTACGGCCCGGGCTTGATTATATGGTCGGGGTCGGGCAATATATTAATGTACATGAGCAGCTGCGCCGCCACGCGCCCCGGCGTATAGCCGTGGTAACCGTGCGGATGCAGATAGCTGACGACGGCGAACGCCACGTAGCCAAGGAACATAAGGCGCAGCAGCTTCAGGTAATGATAGCCTACGAAGGGCACGGCGCGCACCCTCTGCGGCGTGCTTTGCTCATACTTGCAGACAAGGCCGAAACCGCTGATGAACAGGAACACGGGCACGCCGTAATGCCCGAAGAACGACAGCAGGTGGACAAACAGGTCGCCGTCGAGCGCCAACAGCTTGTCGGCCAGCATCCTGGGCTTGGCCGCCGTGAACGTATATTCGTTCTCCTTTACGGCGAAGCCGAGGAAATGGCAGTAGTTATGAAGCATTATGCCGAGTATGGCTATGCCGCGTAACGCCTTCGACTCGGCAAGGGTTAGAAGCGATTTTGTCATTGTTTCCTATTTCTTGAAGTTGAAGAAGTTATAGGAAGTTGGAAAAGTTAGAGACAAATGCCTCGCTACCTTCGGACCATTTCTTTACATTTGGGCTAATAAGTGTAAGCATGAAAGTCATTTGTCTTTAACTTCTCTAACTTCCTATAACTTTTTTAACTTCATTTTTCAAATTCCAGCTTGTCATAATCCGTAGTGTTCTTGAGTATCCTCGGGCGCGCCTCGTTGTACTGCGGACTCAGTATGTTGAGGTCGTCGCGGTAGTGGGGCGTGCTTATACCGCCGAGGTAAAGCAGCAGATGGGGCAGCGCGTCGGTCATGTACCGGCGGTCGCGCGCCTTGAGTATGTCGCCGTAAACCTCCGGATTGTTCACAATGAAGTCGTGCGAGCACCAAAGCCAGAAGGGTATGTCAAACTCCTCACGAGCCAGGCGGGCTGTGATTTCGGTGGAGTGCATACGTCCGTAGAAGTGCACACCCTCGCCGTAACACTCCTCGCCGTGGTCGGGAACGTAGATTACGACGGCCTCCTCATCCTCGAAACGTTTAACGATTTGGTCTACGATGGAGTCGTTGTAGAGCACGGCGTTGTCATAGTCGGCCAGCACGCGCAGCTCCTTCTGCTTGAGTTCTGGGCGGTCATAGTCTTCCGGGTTGAAGTGGCGGCGGCCCTTCGGGAAGCGCGTGCGGTAGTCTACGTGCTGCCCCTTGAGGTGGAATATTATGAGGTTGTGCTCCTTGTTGTGTTTCTTCAGGCGGTCATACTGGTTCAACATGCTCTCGTCGAAACGGAAAAGGCTCTTGTTGCGCGTGTCGAACATGGCCTTGCTAAGCGTCGGGTTGTTGAGGAAGAAGCCTCCGCTGAAGTCGTACACGGCCTCCTTGGCCTGCGGAAGGAACTGGTTGGTAAGGAAGGTTACATGGTAACCGGCCTTGCGGAACAGCTCGGGAAACAGCGGATAGTCGCACCATTCGCCCTTGTCGCCCACGGTATAAAGCGAGAAAAGCAACTTGAATACGAAGCTTGTCAGGTTCCAAGGCGCCACAACGTCGGTAAACGGAACGAGGCCGCCTTTGCGCGCACGGGCCTCCTGCCGCGGCGTGGTCGGCATACCGTAGCCGTACAGGCTGGCGTGATGCCGGTTGTAACTCTCGCCTATTATGAGCACGACGTTCTTGCTGCGGTAAGAGCAACTGTCAACCACGGCCTTGTCGATGTTGGCCACGAGCTTGTCAACCTGCTGCGCCGTAAGCCCGTTGGCATAGACGCTGAAGAGCAGGCGGTACACGGGATGGAACATCACGGCGCAGTCCTTGCGCGTAAGCTCGTGCTCCACGTCGCCAATGTTGTCGTACGACATCAGCCTGGCATACGCCGCCTTGTTGGGCCAACCCACAACGGCGCAGTAGACGAACGCGGCGAGAAGGACGGTACCTCCTCCCGACCTCCCCCATTGGGAGGAGCTAAAATTACCCCACACGGCAGCAAGTTTCCTCCCCAATGGGGAGGTCAGGAGGGGCTTTTTATGCCACAACACCGCCCAAGCCATGTGAGCGAGCATCACAAGGAGCACGCGGCCAAGACGGGTGAAGATGACACCCAGCGTCATGTACGACTCGACGAACTCCGCCGCCTCGTCGCTGTTGGTCTCGCCAACCAAAAGCAGCATCGTGGGAGTTATGGTAGTGTCGAACTTGACGAAGCAATACACATCGACAATGGCCAGCAGGTAGGCCACGAGATACAGCGCGCGCTTGAGCCAAAGGCCTACCTTGCGCGGCATAATCCACAGCACGAGGCAAAGCAGGCACACATCGACAAATATCTCTTCGGGGGCAAGCGCGTAGGCATGATAGCCGCGCTTGGCGGGCACTACGGCGTAGACGGCCACCAAGCCCAGCACGAACATGAACACGACGAACGCGCCGTAACTGCGCAAAGGCTTGAGCACGGACGCCAGCATGCGCCCTATCTTGTCAGCAAGATTCATCCTGATGATTGTAAATTTTCCGGCAAAATTACATCTTTTTATTTCATTTACAATAAATAAACGCAGAAAAGTACGGTTTGCCCTGCCGTCAACCGCAAAACGGCCGCCTGCAAGCCACTTTGCGAAAGGGGGCATATCGCAATGCAAAAGGCCACCTTTTACCGTCTAAAAGGCCACCTTTTGCAGCCCGAAAGACGACCTTTCGCAACGCGCCTGATTATCAACAGGTTACAGGCGGGCGAAAACGAGCGTGAAAACAGCCATGCGCTTAAATCTGAAACAATGAGCACCCACAACCTTTCCTCCGACATAGCATGCAGCATAATGACACTGAATAAGAATACAAATGCAAGAAAACCCGTTTCTTATAAGTAACAGATTGTACGTAATTTGCGAATCTGTTACTTATAAGAAACAAAAACACAAAGAAAAAAGAAACGATTACAACGCCTTCATCTTCAGGAAATCACGTAAATAGACATGCCTTATGCCATCGGCATTTACCGCTCCAAACATGCGGTCGAGCGACACTACATACTTCGGGTGATTGTCGGCAATTTGCTTCAGGTTGCCGAACTCACGGTTGATTGTTTCCTCTGAAGCCAGCAGGTAAGCCACTTGCACATATACAGTGCTGCCGTTTTTCTCTGCCACAAAGTCAATCTCCGTCTTATACAACTGGCCGACGAAGACCTTATAACCTAACCGCAGCAGATGAAGATACACAGCGTTCTCCATCACCTTCTCGATGTCTGCCGCCCTGTTGCCGCCGACAATATGGTTGCGCAGACCCAAATCCTCAAAATAATACTTGTCGCCAAGCTCGAAAATACGCTTGCCATGAATGTCGTAACGGCTTACCTTGTTTATTATGTAAGCGTCGCAAAGCAGGTCGAGATAGTTCAGAATGACCTTTGCCGAGGTATCTACACGCTGACCTTTAAGGAATTTTACTATGCTCGTGGCCGAAAACAGCTTGCCGATATTGTCCGCCATAAAGCGCACCAAAGTCTTAAGAAGGGTCACATTCCTAATCTGTCCTCGCTCCACGATGTCCTTCAGTAGAATTGTGGAATAAACGCTTTCCAAATAATCGTCGACAAGTTCTACGTTATCCAAACCGAGCCTGCCAAGCTGCGGCAATCCTCCATATTGCAAATAAGCGGTAAGCGCATCATCGCTGTCTGTCATTTTATGGAACAACAAGAACTCTTCATAACCCAAACTCTGTATGTGGTAGTCGATATGCCGACCGCTTAGATACGTCGACAGTTCACTTGAAAGCATCTTGGCGTTGCTGCCAGTAACCATAATCTGGCAGGCATCATCGGCTTGCAGGCTTCTAAGCGCACGCTCGAAACCGTCTATATCCTGCACCTCGTCGATGAAAAGATAATTGTCTTTGCCTGTTGACAAATGCCCGTTGACAAATCCAAGCAAATCGTTATAATCGCGGATGTTGTCGAACTCGTTTCTCTCCTTGTTCAGATAAACCACATTTGCCTGCGGCAAAGAGCCTATATGCTGCATCACCTGTGCCATAATGCAGCTCTTCCCGACACGCCTTTGCCCGGTAAGCGCAACGATTACGCCCTTGCCGAAAATGCGTTCTATCCTTTCCGTGTAATCCAACCGTTCTATAAGTTTCATCGCATTGCCTTGTTTTTTGCAAAGATATAATTTTTATTTCTTATAAGAAACAAATTTGAATTATTTACAGTTTTTGTTTCTTATAATTCATAATATGAAGTAAAGAAAATCGTATAAACGACAAAAGAAAATGCGATTGTACTGAGAAAAGCCATGTTTTACTTTGCAAAAGACTGTCGTTTACGCATTAAAAGGCCATCCATTAGAGCCTAAAAGACGGTCTTTCGCAACATACTGAATTACAGAGTGTCATGTTGTTACTTCCTTAATACGCGACTTATAAGTAACAGATAAAAACAAAGCGACAAATCTGTTACTTATAAAAAACAAACAGAAAGGCAATGGCATCCTGTTTTTTGTCGAAAATATAAAGATAGAAAAAAATTTCAAGATACAGAAAATATTATTACTTTTGTCAAACGATGAAAGCACAGGAACGGTATAATCATACTTTCAGGCAAATAAGCAGTATGCAGCAGTTGTATGAGACAAGGACGGCAAAGACGTTGACCTTGGCAAATAATGTTGGATATGCGGCGAAAAAGGCTGACAAGCCATTGCAGTTGAATATATTGTCGTCGGTGTTACGCGATAAGAATTTACGCGAGACGGCACATAGCCGCATTTTGTACGACTTATTACAACATCCTGCCGCGCAAGAGTCATTTGTCCGTTATTTTTTCCCGGAAATAGACATAACCAACTGTTTGCCTATACAGATACCATATCCTGACTACCAACGCATAGACCTTACATTGAAAGGGAATGGATTTTTTGTTATCATAGAAAATAAAGTGAACCAAGCCTGCGAACAACCCTGTCAAATAAAACGGTATATCGAGTTGGCAAAAAAGGAATATCCGGCAGACAAAATATATGTTTTATATCTGAATCGTGACACGGAAGAAGAACCTACGACAAAATCGTTGCCGACTATTTATCGGGCGGAAATAGGCGACCGGCTTGTTTGCAAGTCATATAAAAACGATATAATAGGATGGCTCAAGGCTATGAGCGGAATGTTTAGTCATGCTTCACAACCTTATTTGGAGAGCGCATTATTGCAATATAAAGATTATCTTGAACTGTTATTTAACATATCACGGCATAATATTGACATGGAAACTCAAATCGACGGAATAATAGAAAAAGAGTTAGGATTAGCAGACAACTCGCTTGACGGGCAAATAGAAAAGCTCAAAGCGAGCATTGATGACGCAGCCTTACTATTGAAACGTATGGAAAAACTGCTTGAAGAACGTGAAGAACTGCGGCGTAAGGAATTATATCCACAATGGTTTAATATGATAAGCGAGAGTTTGGCGGCATTTGGAATAACATTGACCAAAGAGGAATGCAATGAGATAGGATTTGATTTTATTTATAAACGTGTGAAATTCAGATGCTGCATTTCAGACGAACTTGTCTACAATCAAAACCGTGACGCTGAAGAAATAAAATATTATTGGGGTATAAGGTCAAGCAATGACAATGTTTATGACAAACTATTTGAGGAATTGAGGAATATTGTTTTAAACGGAAGTAAATATTTACAGAATTGTCCTGACAACTCAGAAGGATGGGCCGTTTCTGATTATGCCCCGATAAACGAAATACCAGACATATTCGTTTATCTTGCTCAAACACTGGCAAATGAACCGGCAGTAAAGATATGTTGACTGTAAAGCGTGTGGCTTTTCATTTGGGTTTAGTGCGCGAATAATACACGTTTGTCAGTCAAACGTATCTTTGTACAGCTTGTTTCTACGGATAAACTCCGCCACAACGGGCGGCACGAGGCCATCGATTGACTGTCCGCAGGCTATGCGGCGGCGCACTTCGGTGCTGCTGCCTGGAATGAGGCCGGTGTCGGCAAGGGTGACATTGGGAGGGAACGAAGCCGGATTGAGCGGCGTGCCTTCACGCGGATAGACTACGATGCGGTAATTGGCGACGATTTCACGCGCGGCATACCACTGGTCGAAGCGCGCCCAGTTGTCCGCGCCGATTAGCAGGACGAACTCGCAATCGGGATAATTCTTGGCAAGCGACTGAAGTGTATGCCACATATAGGAAGGTCGCGGCAGACGGAACTCGCAGTCGGAAGCCGCCATGTGCGGCTCGTCGGCCAGCGCGAGGCGCACCATTTCAAGGCGTAGCTCGTCGTCAAGAAGCTTCTCATTACGCTTGAATGGATTTTGGGGAGACACAACGAACCATACCTCGTCAAGCCCGGCAAGCGTCAACAGCCGCCGCGCAAGCTCGATGTGGCCGTTGTGTACGGGGTTGAACGAACCGCCGAAAATACCGATTGTGGGTGTCATACAAACTTCTTCACTGCCTCCAAGGCTTCGCTTACGGCGCGGTCGAGGTCGTCGTTTACGATTACTTTGTCGAACTTCGAAGCAAAGCCAAGCTCGAACTCGGCGCGCGCCAGGCGGTCTTCGATTACGTTTGGAGCATCAGTTCCGCGCCCTTCGAGCCGCCGGCGAAGCTCGTCGAGCGACGGAGGCTGTATGAAAAGGGCCAAGGCGCGGTCGCCGTAGAACTGCTTAATGTTGCACGCTCCCTTGACATCCACGTCGAGGACGACGTTCTCTCCGGTCTCAAGCTGCCGCTCTACCTGGCTCTTCAGCGTACCATAGTAACGGTCTTTGTAAACCTCCTCGTATTCAAGAAACTCGCCATCGGCGATTTTCCGGCGAAACTCGTCGGGCGTAACGAAGAAATACTCAACGCCGTCGCGCTCCGCGCCGCGCGGCTGGCGGCTCGTACACGATATGCTGAACGCCATGTTCAGCTCCTTGTGGGCCATCAAACGGCCTATGATTGTGCTCTTTCCGCTGCCGCTGGGAGCGGAGAAAATGATAACTTTACCGGGCATAATATTTTGTTATTTTAAGCAGACAAGTAGACGAGCGACAAGCAGACAAGGCCATTTGCATTAGCCATTACACATTAAAAACAGAGGCAAATCACCTTGTCTGCTTGTCACTCGTTTGCTTGTCTGCTGTTTTTACAATACATTCAGCACCTGTTCCTTGATTTGTTCAAGCTCGTCCTTCATCTTCACCACGATGTTCTGCATCTCCGCATTGTTGCTCTTGCTGCCCGTAGTGTTGATTTCGCGCCCCATCTCCTGCGCTATGAAGCCGAGCTTCTTGCCTTGGCCGATTTCGTCGTCAAGCGTCTCACGAAAGTATTTCAGATGGTTGGCAAGACGCTGTTTCTCCTCGTTGATGTCAAGTTTCTCGATATAATAGATGAGTTCCTGCTCAAGGCGGTTCTTGTCATACTCAACGTCGGGTATGCTCTTCAGTCCTTCCACGATGCGGGAACGTATCTTTTCGACGCGCGACTTCTCATAAGGCTCGATTGAAGCAAGCAACGCCGCGATGTTGTCTATCTTCTCGGAGAACTTGCGGTAAAGGGCTGCGCCTTCCTGTTCGCGGAACGACACAAGAGCCGCCAGCGCCTCTTCAACGCCACGGCGGACGGCAGTCCACTCGTCATCGCCAAGCTCTTCCACCTCGACTTTCGTCATAACGTCGGGCAAGCGCATGAGCGTGGAAAACCAGTCTTGTGGCTCCGGTATGCCGGCACTTGCCGACAAGGCCTTTATTTGGCGGTAATAGTTCTCTACAAGGGCGGCGTTTATCGGCGTGGCATCGGCCGAAGCGTCTTTCTCAACCCAAATGGAGAAATCAACCTTACCCCTAAGCAAGGCCTTCGACACCATCTGGCGTATTTCCATTTCCTTCTCTCTATAAAGCGGGGCGATGCGCGTTGACAAGTCCAACGCCTTGCTGTTAAGCGACTTAATCTCTACGTGTATTTTCTTTTCATTGAAAGTTACGACAGACTTTCCGTAACCAGTCATTGATTGTATCATACGATATATGTAGTTAAATTTATGCAAAAGTACATATTTCTTGGGAAAAAAGCGTATTTTTGCACGTTATTTAAAAAGATATTTTCATTTTATGTCTTGCATTTTAAATATTGAGACAAGCACCGACGTGTGCTCGGTGGCTGTCAGCCAAGACGGCGTTTGCATATTCAACAAGGAAGACAATAGTGGCCCCAACCACGCTGTAAGTTTGGGGGTATTCGTAGATGAAGCACTTGCATACATCGACAACCGCGACATAAAGCTGGACGCCGTGGCCGTAAGCTGCGGTCCCGGCTCATATACCGGACTGCGCATTGGTGTGTCAATGGCCAAGGGAATATGCTACGGCAGGGGCGTGAAGCTCATCGCCGTGCCAACCCTCGAACTGCTTGCCGTGCCCGTACTGCTGGAACACGACCTTGAGGAAGGCACACTGCTCTGCCCGATGCTCGACGCACGCAGGATGGAAGTGTACGCCGGGATATACGACCGTGCACTGCATGAGGTAAGGCCTGTGCAGGCCGACATCGTTGACGACGACACATACAAGGAATATCTGGACAAGGGGAAGGTTTGTTTCTTCGGCAACGGAGCGTGCAAGTGCATCGAAACCATCAACCATCCGAACGCCATACTGTACAAAGACATCAGGCCGTTGGCAAGATATATGTTCCCGCTGGCAGACAAACGAATGGCTGAAGGACGGTTCGAAGATGTGGCATACTTCGTGCCGTTCTACCTGAAAGACTTTGTGGCAAAAACCCCAAAGAAGCTTTTGTAAACCACAGGAACAACGCATTGCAAGACTAACCCAACTCCCAAACACTCAAAAACATAACAAATGAACATAGAAGGATTGGACTATAACACGCAAAGAGAACGACTCATTCTGCCGGAGTACGGACGCGAGGTGCAGAAAATGGTTGACTACGCCGTAGCCCTTGAGAGCAAGGAGGAACGCCAACGCTGCGCAGAAACCATCATAGGCATCATGGAGCGCATGTTTCCACAGGCACAAGACGGTGCCGACTACGAACAAAAGCTGTGGGACCACCTGGCCATAATGAGCAACTTCAAGCTTGACATCGAGTATCCCGTAGACATAAACGAGGCAAAAAACATAATGAAAAAGCCTCAACCCATGGGTTACCCGAAGCAGACAAACCCTGTCAAGCATTATGGAAGCATGGTGTTTGAGCTGTTTGAGAAACTGAAAGGAATGGAGCCTGGCCCTGAACGAGACGAACTGACAAGGCTCACGGCCAACCAGATGAAACGCAACCTGCTGCTATGGAGCCACGGCTCAAGCGACGACGAGAAAATAGCTTCAGACCTCGCACGCTTCACTGACGGGAAGATACAGCTCGACCTGGACAACTTCAAGTTCAACATAGGCAACATGAAAGAGCCGGGAGAGAAACGGCGCAAGAAGAGATAATACGCTAACCGACAAACCACCGACAAATGGAATCGTTCATCATTGAGGGCGGCCATCCGCTAAGCGGCACGATAACTCCGCAGGGTGCGAAGAACGAGGCACTTGAAGTCATCTGTGCCTCGCTGCTTACGTCCGACGAAGTTACAATAAGCAACATACCCGACATACTTGACGTAAACAACCTCATAAAGCTGCTTACCGACATCGGGGTGGAGGTAAGGCGCATGGGACGCAACGAATATTCATTCCGTGCGAAAGACATTTGCCTTGATTACCTTGAAAGCGACGAGTTCATACGCAAATGTTCGTCGCTACGGGGGAGCGTGTTGCTCATCGGACCGTTGCTCGCGCGCTTTGGCAAGGCTGTCGTGGCGAAGCCCGGCGGCGACAAAATCGGACGGCGCAGGCTTGACACCCACTTCCTCGGATTCAAGCACCTGGGGGCTACATTCTCGCATAACGACGACCGTGGAACTTTTGAAATCAACGGGAAAGACCTCAAAGGATGCTACATGTTGCTTGATGAAGCATCAGTCACAGGCACAGCCAACATCATAATGGCCGCCGTATTGACCAAAGGAACGACCACAATCTACAATGCGGCGTGCGAGCCTTACATACAGCAATTGTGCCATATGCTCAACAGCATGGGAGCACGCATCAGCGGAATAGCCTCAAACCTGCTGACCATTGTCGGCGTGGAAAGCCTGCACGGAGCCACGCACAAGATTCTTCCTGACATGATTGAGGTTGGTTCTTTCATCGGAATGGCCGCCATGGTAGGCGAAGGCATAAGGATAAAGGACGTATCCGTGCGCAACCTTGGCATCATACCTGACTCTTTCAGGAAGCTCGGAGTAAAGATTGAAATTGACGACGACGACCTCGTTATACCGCACATGAAGCATTACGAAATTGATTCCTTCATCGACGGCTCCATCATGACACTGGCCGATGCGCCATGGCCGGGACTTACGCCCGACCTTATTTCCGTTCTACTTGTCGTAGCGACACAGGCCCGAGGCAGCGTGCTGTTTCATCAAAAGATGTTCGAGAGCCGCCTGTTCTTTGTTGACAAGCTTATCGACATGGGAGCGCAAATCATACTGTGCGACCCCCACCGCGCCGTAGTTGTAGGCCACGACCATAAGATTAGGCTGCGTGCCGGGCGCATGACGAGCCCCGACATCCGCGCAGGAATAGCTCTCCTGATTGCCGCATTGAGCGCAAACGGCACAAGCCGCATAGACAACATAGCGCAGATTGACCGCGGATACGAAGACATAGAAGAACGCCTTAACGCGCTTGGAGCAAGCATCAAGAGGGTGACAAGCACGCAAACGGACAAGTAACGACTACGATGATTAGGACTGAAGAGGTTTACAAGATTGGCAAAATAGGCAAGCCGCACGGCGTAAAGGGCGAAGTTTCGTTCATGTTCGATGACGATGTGTTCGACCGCGTGGACGCCGATTACCTCGTGTTGATGGTTGACGGCATTCTCGTTCCCTTCTTTTTCGAGGAATACAGATTCAAAAACGGGGAGACAGCCTTGGTGAAATTCTGCGACATCGACACCAAGGAACAAGCCCAGGAACTTACAGGATGCGAGGTGTTTTTCCCGAAAAAGCTTTCCGACCGAGACGAAAACGAACTAACTTGGGATGAACTTAAGGGTTTTGAAATCCTAAACGCCGATGCAGAAGACTGCCACATTGGCACTCTGGCTTATGTAGACGATGCCACGGAGAACGTGCTTTTCTGCGTGGAAAAGCCTGACGGGAGTGAAGTCCTGATACCTGCATCTGACGATTTCATAACATCCATCGATGCGGAAAGCCGCAAAATCCATGTCAGCTTGCCGGAAGGACTGCTCGATTTGGGCTGAACCGGCCGACCAAGCGACATCCACATACATATAAAATACGTGTAACACGAAACATAATGAAGAAGCAAATAGCCATACTCGGCTCAACAGGCTCCATCGGAACGCAGGCACTTGACGTTATCAAAGAGCACTCCGACCTATACGAAGTGTACTGTCTGACGGCCAACAACAAGGTTGAAGAACTTGCCGAACAAGCACGACAGTTCAATCCGGCAGCCGTAGTAATAGCCAACGAAGCGAAATATGACGAGCTGAAAAACCTGCTCGCCGACCTTCCCGACATTAAGGTTTACGCAGGAAAGAAGGCCATCGACGAAATTGTAGAGGCCGAACCTATCGACATGGTGCTTACGGCGATGGTAGGTTTTGCCGGACTCAATCCCACAATACACGCAATACGGGCACACAAGAAAATATGCCTGGCCAACAAGGAGACGCTCGTCGTGGCAGGAGAACTTATCTGCAAACTCGCCGCCGAATATCATTCACCCATCATCCCGGTAGACAGCGAGCATTCAGCAATATTCCAGAGCATCATCGGCGAAGGCGACAACGAGATTGAGAAAATACTGCTTACAGCCTCAGGCGGCCCGTTCCGCAACTTCACAAAAGAGCAGTTGGGCTCTGTAACGAAGGCCGACGCCCTGAAACACCCTACATGGAGCATGGGCGCTAAAATCACGATAGACAGCGCAACGATGATGAACAAAGGCTTCGAGGTTATCGAAGCCAAATGGCTTTTCGGTGTTCCTGCTGATAAAATACAGGTGCTCGTCCATCCGCAGAGCATCGTCCACAGCGCAGTGCAGTTCTGCGACGGAGCAGTAAAGGCCCAGCTCGGCGTGCCAGACATGCGCCTGCCCATCCAATTTGCTTTCTCCTACCCTGACCGCCTGCACCTGAATGGCGACCGCCTGGACTTGTTCAAGCATCCGCTTGAATTCTTCGAGCCCGACATGGACAAGTTCCGCTGCCTCGCCTTGGCGTTCGAATCCATACGCAAAGGCGGCAACATGCCGTGCATAGTCAACGCCGCCAACGAAATTGTAAACCGCGGCTTCCTCGAAGACCGGTGTTCGTTCATGCAGATGAGCGACATCATCGAAAAGACGATGAGCCGCGTATCGTTCTCCGAGAAAGCCGACTACGACACTTACGTTGCTACCGACGCCGAGGCGAGACGCATTGCAAAAGAGCTATTGGAAATTAAGAATTAAGAGTTAAGAATTAAGAAACATATTTTGAAAGCCTTGAAGACGGTGGGTTAGTACAAATAAATTCTTCACTCTCCGTTCTTCACTCTTCACTTAAAGATTATGGAAATATTTTTGATAAGACTGCTCCAGTTCATGCTGGCAATCTCGATTCTTGTGCTGCTCCACGAGGGAGGGCACTTCTTCTTTGCAAAACTTTTCGGCGTAAGGGTTGAGAAATTTTACCTGTTCTTCGACCCTTGGTTCCACCTCTTCGAGTTCAAACCCAAGCGCAGCGAGACCACTTACGGCGTAGGCTGGCTTCCCTTGGGCGGCTACTGCAAGATTTCGGGCATGATAGACGAATCATTTGACACCGAGCAGATGAAAAAGCCGGCTCAGCCTTGGGAGTTCCGCTCCAAACCGGCATGGCAAAGGCTGCTCATCATGGTGGGCGGCGTGCTCGTCAACTTTCTGCTCGCGCTGTTCATCTACGCAATGGTGCTCTTCACATGGGGCGACTCCTATTACTCGCTCCGCGACATGTCGATGGGAATGAAGTTCAACGAAAGCGCCAAAGAGATGGGCTTCCGTGACGGCGACATACTGCTGCGCACCGACGAAAAGACGTTCGAGAAGTTTGACGTAGACATGTACCGCGCCATAGCCAACGCCAAGACGGTAACCGTAAAGCGGCAAGGCAAGGAGGTGACAATCACCATGCCCGAGGACGTAAGCCTGCTCACTATGGTTAAGGAGCAGCCTGTCTTCGCGCGTCCGTTCATCCCTGCCGACATCGACAGCGTGCTGGCGGACACTCCGGCGCAGAAAATCGGAATGCGCAAGGGCGACAAGCTGCTGGCTATTGGCGGCAAGAGCATCGACTCTTGGAACGAATTTGACGACCAAATAGGCCGTATGAGCGACATGCTTGCTGCCGCAACGACACCTGCCGACAGCCTCAAGGTGCGCACAACGACCGTGGTTTTCGCACATGACGGCGGCAAAGCAAAGCCCGACACGGCGCAGGTGGTACTGAACCCCGACCTCACCCTCGGCGTAGGCCGCACATACTTAGGCACTTACTACAAGCCCGTAAAACTTGAATACGGCTTCTTCGAGAGCTTCCCTGCCGGTGCGGTGTACGGCGTTGACGTGCTGCGCGGCTACGTTGACGACATGAAATACGTGTTCACGGCCGACGGAGCGAAGTCGCTCGGAGGCTTCGGCGCAATAGGAAGCCTGTTCCCACCGACGTGGGACTGGATGATGTTCTGGCGCATGACGGCGTTCCTAAGCATCATCCTGGCGTTCATGAACATACTGCCCATCCCTGCCTTGGACGGCGGCCACGTGCTCTTCCTGCTCTACGAGATGATAACGCGACGCAAGCCGAGCGAGAACTTCCTCGTCAAGGCGGAATACGTCGGCTTCGGAATACTCATCCTCCTCATGGTCGTTGCCAACATGAACGACATACTTAGGTGGCTGGGGTATATGTAAGTAGCCATCAAGCACCACCTAACACCCACCACAGCCCTCCCAAAGGGAGGGAGCTTAATATGTATTGCAGGCAATAAAGAAGTGCCTGCAAAGTACAAAAGCAATAAAAAACAACGCCGTGAACTTGCAGTTTGCAGGTTCACGGCGTTGTTTTATCTCATCTTTCACCAACTAAGCTAACCAAACTCCCTCCCTTCGGGAGGGTTGGGGTGGGTGTTTAGTAGCTGGGGTGGGTATTAGTTCTTCTTTCAAACTCTTTCAGAACATCGCAATTCGTGGCGTGTCCGTCAGCCTCTTCGGGGTGTTCCTTTATGAACTTGCTTAACGCTTCAAGGGCTTTGTATTGCGACGAGGCCGGTAGCGGCACGGTGACGGGATTGTAATCATCGTCGAACTCCGTAGTACACCATAGGTCGGTGTCCGTATATGCCAAGGCGTAAAGGGCTTCATACTGTATTTTAAGATTGCTCGAAGCCTTGCATTCGGCCAGCAGCTGCCGTGCCTTTTTAGCGAAGTCAAGCTCACCGGCGCGTGCGCTGTCGAGCACGCTCTTGCCGTAATGCGTCAGGAACCAGCAGTCGCCGTAGCACGAAGCCTGGTAATACCTTGTGGCAAGCTCGTATGCGCGTATGTCCCTTTGCTCTCCAACGGGTGTAAGGTTGTACCAGCTTTGCAGCTGGAGCATGTCCTTGCAGAACCTTACTTTCAGGTTTTCCTTGGGCGAAGCCTTATGAGGGCCGTCGGTCTCGGGGTCGTTGGGCAACTGGCGCACAAACCAACGCGGCACGGAGTAAGACCTGTTCGCCATGTACCAGCTGACGTTCTGCTTCTCCAAATATTCCACCGGCACGCGCTCAAGCCATGTCAATGCGTCGGCAAAGCGGCCTTCGGCGATATAGCGGGTGCCGATTAGGTCGTTGTAATAGTCTTTGTTGCTGTACACCTGCTGCGCCACGTAGTGCTCGAACACGTCGGTCTTGGCCGACGTCAGGTAAGTGTAATACGCCGCGAGACTGTCGGCCGGCATGTCTGCAAGCATCTCGAAATACTCATTCCAAGCCGCATAGTCCTTGTTCCAAGGCCAGTCGCCACCCCAAACAAAGTTGTCTTCGGCGTGCTCTCCGCCGGTTTCAAACTCCAGTTTATTTTCCTCCATCATGCCGTAGAGGGCGTTCTCCACGTTATGCAGCCCTGCGGCATGGTATCGCTGTGCAAGAACGCGGTAGGCTATGCGCTCCTTCACATCGGTATAATGGTTGTCGTAAGCCTGCGAATTGCCGCGCTCCGCCTCTATTTTCCTGTCCAACCAGCGGAACTCGTCAGTCATCCATTCCGATGTCTCGCCACCGAGCGGAGCTACGGTAGCCTGCGCCAAGAGGCGGATGCAACGTGCGTTGTCCTTCATGCGGCGGCTGCCCTTCATACCGACTGCGGCGTTTGCGCGGCGCAAGGCTTCCCCATAGTCACCCAAGAGATACTCCACCATGGCCGCCGCGCTCTGCCAAAGGCATGGCGAGGATGTCTTTTTTTCTTTCAGCACGTCGTCGGCGAAGCTGACAAACGCCTTTGCGTCGGCAGTAAGCACGGGCTGTGCACCCTTTATTTTCACCCACTCTATGTCGGGATGACCGTCGGTGTACGAGTCGAACGTTTCCTGAAGGCCGTTCACAAAGTCCTGCACAAGATATAATAAGGTGTAAGCGTCGGGGTCTTCGGCGTACACTTTCCTTATGCCTGCAAGGTTGCGGTAGCCGCGCATGCACCAGCCGATGCTGCGCATGTCGCCCTGTTCAGCGTAGATTTCGCACGCGGCGCGGCGCAGTCCGCTGTTGAGCATGGCGCGCGCGTAGATGTTGCGGCACATGTCGCGCCACACTCCGCGCGGCAGCTTCGACGCAGTGGCCGTCCAGTAGAGCATGTTGGCCTTGTCGCGGCCAAGCAACATGTTGGCGCGCATGGTGAGCAACGCAAACTGTTCGCGCATCCGCCTCCCCTTGTAAGCCTGCGCGGCGTCGAGCATGGCACGCAAAGTGCTGTCGCGCGCGGACAGTTCTTCCTTGGTGGGATAGTCCCATGAGTCCATCGACACGCCGTCGCTCACCTTCAGGTAGGCGTCCAGCCAGCGCATGTACTCCAGCATCTGCGTGTCGCCGCGCCGCCGTGCAAGGGCTTGCAACGTGTCGGCGTTACTCTTGTAATACTCCGCGTCCTGGCTTTTCAGGTCGTCGGCGTAAGCCTTCCACCAGTTGTTCATGTCTTCGGCGAAAGGCGACTGCATCCGCTCGCGGCGGAAAACGCTGAACATGTAGGCGTTGTGCGTAGGCCGCTCGGGGGCGCACGCCAGCGCGTCGGGCAGCGCAGTTACGCTAATCAGCGCCGCTATTATAAATCGTTTCATAGTCTTCATTGATGTATCGGGTTATGTTCTGATTGCTAAGGTCAAACAAAATCACCTCGCGGTTGGCGTCACCGCGCCTTGCGGTTATGGCTCGTGCGGCCTCCATAATGTCGCCGACGGTCGGCATGCGCGTAACGATGGTGTCGCCCGAGGGCACGGGCAGGTCGTCATCGCGGTGCATTATGCCCACGTACTTGCCGCCGCGGAAGAGTATGCACCAAGAATATATGGGATAGGCCGAGGCCAGCGGCAACTTGTATCCTGACAGATGGCGCAGGTACGGGGCAGCATCGGCCATGTCGAGGATGGGCTTTTGGCAGGCAATGTCGGTGAAGTCGCCGGTGTTGTACATCATTAGCACGCCGCGCTCGACGGGCGGCGGAGCCTCCGCCAGCTGGTGCAGGCGTATTGTTACGGACACCTCCATGCCTTCACTCCCGGCCAAAGCGACGAGCGTGCGCAGGAAACCGAAGTACCGCGAGCGCGTGCGGCGCGTCCAGTCGCAGTCTACCTGCACCTCGCTTACACCCTTTACGCCGTTCGTCTCGCTCATCCGCACCACGCGGCGCAGCACCTTCCGGGCCAGCCCCGCAGTGTCTCCGGCCATGCACTCGTTGACGATGTACACCGTGGGCACTACTTCCAGCCCATCCGGCACGGCGGTCTTGAAACGCAGCGTGGCGTTGGGCACGGGTCGGCCGCCGTCGTCCGGCACTACGTCGAAGTACCTGACGTACATCCTCCGCACGCCGTGGGCCGACAGGAAAGCCTGCTTCACGGTGTCGATGTCGAGCACGGTGCTCCAGTAATACACCGCCCTCGTGCGCTCCGTCGCGCTTCTTTCCGAACACGCCGACAGCAGCACGGCCGCCACGAGACATATTGCAAGCGTAAGATTTCTCATACCTTCAATCTGCGAAGATAACGGAAAAAAGCGACATGTGCAACATTTGACGCAAAAATCGGGCGATATTAACCCCGCCGTCTGCCATGTATGCGTAACCTCCTGACAGTCAACGGCTTTGCAATATGCCGTCTTTCAGCCTGCAAAAGACGGTCTTTTAGCGTGTAATTCACGGCCTTTTGGAAGGCAAAAGGCCGTCTCTTGGGGGCATCAACAAACCTGTTGGGTGAAATAAAAACATTTGTTCATTATTTAATCATTACCGTCAACGAATTCATCCTATTTATAATCCAGGCAGTCGGTAATTGTCATGCCGCACTCCGATGCGGCATCCAGAAAACTACAGACATGGCAAATCACACAGGCTGCATACTCTGGATGCCGCATCGGAGTGCGGCATGACGGCTACCGACTGCCTGGATTAAAGCAGGGTGTTTTCATTAATATAGCTTTTACTTCATCCAACAGAATTGCGGATGAACCGTCTCTTGAAACTCACCGAACGCAAAACTCCCGTGGCGGAAAGCATCTGCCACGGGAGTTTGAGGTATAATCCATCCGGCCGGAGAGGTCGCGATGCGTCAGAATTCGAGTATCATCACGCCTCGCGGAGCCAGCTCAACGTCGCTTGTAAGCTGTACGGTCTTGCCCGTAAGCACGTCCTTGGCCGTGGTCTTCGCGCCTATTACCTCGGCGTAACGCTTAACGGCGAGCTGCGCGGGCTTGCGTGTGCCGTTTACAACGGTCATGGCTGTCTTGCCGTTATACTGGCGTGCGATGACGTAAACGCCGTTGAACGGTATGAACTGGGTCTGCTTTCCCTTCACTATTACGTCATTGCCCTGACGCCAGTGGAGCAGGCGGCTGAGCCAGTTGAACATCGAGTTCTCGGCCCGTGTGCGGCCTTCTGCGGTGAAAGCGTTGTGCCCGTCGCCTGCGAAACCGCCGGGGAAGTCCTTGCGCACGTAGCCGTCGGTCTTCTCCTTAGTGCCGTTCATCAGCACCTCCGTGCCGTAGTAGAGCTGCGGTATGCGGTTAACCGTAAGCAATATTGCCAACGCCTGCTTCAGCGCTGTTGTGTCTTTGCCGTTGCCGAGGAAACGGTCGGTGTCATGGTTCTCGACGAACGCCATCACGCTTGACGGGTTGGGATAGAGATAGTCGTACACGAAGTTGTTGTAAATGCGGTTCATGCCCGTGGAGAAACCGTCGGTGTCCTCGCGCTTCGCCTGGTTTATTTTGTCGTAGAAGCTGAAGTCCATCACCGTGCCGAGATAGCTGTTGCTCTTCACCAGCTTGCTGTCCTTCTGCCATGCGGCGGTGTATGCAGGCTCCGTAACCCACGTTTCGCCCACCACGTTGAAGTTGGGGTACTCCTCGCCGAGCGTCTTCATCCACCTTGCCATGCCGTCGGCGTCGGCATACGGGTAAGTATCCATGCGGATACCGTCGATGCCCACGGTCTCAATCCACCACTCGCTGTTCTGTATGAGGTAAGTCATCACGTGCGGATTCTTCTGGTTCAGGTCGGGCATTGTCGGCACAAACCATCCGTCAACGGTCTCCTTGAAGTCCACTTGGCTGGCATACGGGTCAACGATGGGTGTCAGCTTGTACGAGGTTTGCAGGTACTTGTCGTTCACTTCGGGCTTGGTCTTGTCCTTGCGTGCGGCCAGCCACTCCGGCGTATTGAGCCAGTCCTTCGTCGGCATGTCGGCAACCCACGGATGTTCGAAGCCGCAGTGGTTGAAAATCATGTCCATCACCACCTTCAAACCTTTTGCATGAGCCTCGTCGCAGAGGCGTTTGTACTCGTCGTTGGTGCCGAAACGCGGGTCAACACGGTAGTAGTCGGTCGTAGCGTAGCCGTGGTACGAGCTGCTGCCGTTGGAGTCGGGCGAGTTGTTTTCAAGCACCGGGGTGAACCAAAGGGCCGTAACGCCCAGCTCCTTGAAGTAATCGAGGTGCTGGCGGATGCCCTCCAGGTCGCCGCCGTGGCGCAGGCTGGGCTGCGAACGGTCGATGGTGTAAGGGTATAAGCCCTTGATTTGGTTGTTAGTAGGGTCTCCGTCGGCGAAGCGGTCGGGCATAAGCATGTACAGAACATCGGCGTTGGTGAAGCCCATACGCTCCTCTCCGCGCTTCTCGCGCGCCTTCAGCTCGTACTTGACCTTCTTATTCGCCTTGCCGTTCTTGAACTCAAGGGTCATTTCTCCAGGCTGCGCGCCCTCCAGATTGAGGTAAACGAGCAGGTAGTTGGGACTGTCTACGCGCACGATGCTGTCCACACGCACGCCTGCATAGTCGGTTGTCACGTCGGCGGAGCCTATGCCTTCGCCGTAAACCATCAGCTGGAGCGACGGGTTCTTCATGCCGACAAACCAGTTGGTAGGGTCGATGCGGTCAACCTTGACCGCCGCGTTGATTGCCATAACGCTTAAAATCAGGCTTAAAGATAAAAGAATTCTTTTCATTGTTTGTACTTTTTAGGATTTAGAGAAGTTAAAGAATTTAGAGAAGTTAAAGCCAAATGCCTTGTTGTTCAAGCATTGCAAGACTATTTGTATATCATTTTCTACTACAAAAAGCAAAGCATTTGGCTTTAACTTCTCTAAATTCTTTAACTTCTCTAAATTCTTGATTTATTCATGCAATATTACCGCCGACTGCGCCGGAACGCTGACTTGAGAGCCGCTTACGGTGCCGAGTCCGGCCTCGTTGATTACCCCGTCGCGGCAGACTACGGTGTAGTTGCCCTGCGGAATGTCAACGCTGCGCGCCTGTTTGGCGGAGTTCAATATTACGATTATGTTCTTCCAGGAGTCGCCCTTGGGGTTGCCCTTCAGGCGGAAGGCCACGAGGCAGTCCTGCACGGGCAGGAACTCGAGGTGCTTGCGCACGCATTCGGCATCGCCGAGGCGGAACGCCGGGTGGTTCTTTCGCATGGAAATGAGGTTGCTGTAATAGCTGAACACCTGCGGATATTTCTCCAAGTTGGTCCAGTCCAGGCGGTTGATGCTGTCAGGAGAGTTGAAACTGTTGTGCACACCCTTCTTGTCTCGCAGCATCTCTTCGCCCGAAAGGATGAACGGAACGCCCTGCGACGTGAACACGGCGGTCTGCGCCAGAAGGTCGAGGCGTATGAGTTCGTCCTGCCCGATGCCGGGAATGCTGGCGCGTAGGCGGTCAACAAGGCACATGTCGTCATGGCAGCTGACGTAGCTTATGGCCTGCCAAGGCTGCAAAGCCCATGCCTCCTTGCTGTAATTAACCTTCGACATGTCTACCTGCGGATGGCTTATGGCACCGGCGATGCCGAACTTCAGGCTCTCTTCATTACCCGGCAGGCCGGCTATGAACGCGCCCTTGGTGTCGTCGCTGAACGGGCCGCGCAGCGCGTCGCGCATCTCGTCGCCGAAGGCTGCGATGCCGGGTGTCTTACGCATGTTGGCCTTCACGGCGAGCTTTTCCACCGGATAGGCGCACGCCCCTGCGCTCCATCCCTCGCCGTAGATGAACGTTGCGGGGAAGGTAAGGTCGAACATGCGGCGGATTTTGTTCATGGTCTCGATGTCGTGCACGCCCATCAGGTCTACACGGAAACCGTCGATGTGGTACTCGTCAACCCAGTAACGCATTGACTGGAGCATGAAGTTGCGCATGGGGTCAAGCTCGCTGGCGGTCTCGTTGCCGCATCCCGAACCGTCAGACCACTTGCCGTCGGCCGTCTTGCGGTAGAAAACGTCGGGATAAGTGCGCTGGAAATTGCTGCCCTCGATGTTGAAAGTGTGGTTGTAAACCACGTCGAGGATTACGCGGATGCCGGCCTTGTGCAGGGCGCGCACCATCTGCTTGAATTCACGTATGCGCGTCGTCGGGTTGTAAGGGTCGGTAGAATACGAGCCTTCGGGCACGTTGTAGTTCAACGGGTCGTAGCCCCAGTTGTACTGTGGGGTGTCGAGGCGTGTCTCGTCAACCGACGCATAGTCGTATGACGGCAGTATGTGTACGGCGTTGACGCCGAGCCGTTTCAAGTGGTCTATGGCCTTCTGCTCGGTCAGGGCGAGGAACTTTCCCTTGTACTTCAGACCCGACGACGGGTCGATGGAGAAGTCGCGGTGGTGCATCTCGTAAATCACGAGGTCTGTCATCTTCACCTTTTCGGTGATGCGGTCGGTGTCCCAGCCCTCGGGATTGGTCTCGTCGAGGTCTACGATTGCACCCCTTTGTCCATTCACTCCTACGGCCTTGGCGAACACTCCGGGGCATTCGCCGCGCCCCATGTCGAACGTATAGAACTTGCCTTTCCAGTCGCCGTCGAGCGTGGCGGTGTAATATCCGGCACTTGAATAGAACATCATCATCTCTTGCAACGGCTTGCCGCCCTGCCCTTCGGCGTAGATGCTGAGCGTGACGCTCTCCGCATCCTTCGGGGCGAACAACTTGAAGGTGGTCTGCCTGGGCGAATAGTTTACCTCGTCGGCGAAGCGGAACAGCGAGACAGGCCTGTCAACCACCGGTGTCTTTGGCTTGCGCGCCAAACGCGTGGCAGCTTCTTGCGCAACGGCTTCTTGAGCCATGGCCAGCGAAAGGAAGCCTGCAAGCAACAGGTTTGTAATCTTCATATCAGTCATTATTTATCAGTTTCGTAACGTCTTGTATTCCAGCGTTTTGCAAAAGGCCGTCTTTTGGCCTGCAAAAGGTGGCCTTTCGTAAGGTAAAAGACGGTCTTTTAGAAAGTAAAAGGAGGTCTTTTACCTACGAAATCACCCATTGTAGGAACATAATTCATTATGTCCGCACGCCTTGGAAAGGCGTATGTATCAGGCAATGGCTGTAAAATACGTTTCTGCGAAACGTACGGACATAATGAATTATGTCCCTACAAAGGGTGTGTCTTTGGGCGTAAGGGGCGGAGAAGGATGACAGGTTATCTACTTACTCCTTCCCTCCTTACTCCTCTACTCCTTATCAATCAAACTCACTTCGCAATGAGCGATACAGCGAAGCCGCCGCCGGGGGCTTCCGTCAGCTTGAGAGTGTCGCCCTTCTTGACGGTCTTCTTGGTTATGGTGTACGCCTTTGGGTTGGTCTCGTAGTGTGCGTCCTTCGCGTCGGCGTAGATTGTGCACTCATACTTCTTTCCCTTGTCGAGGAAGTCGAGCTTGACGACAGACTTGTGCCCGTTCTCGTCGCACTTGCCGCCTATGAACCAGTTGTCAGTGCCCTTGGCCTTGCGCGCCACGGTGATATAGTCGCCCGGCTCGGCCTCAAGATACTTGGAGTCGTCCCAGTCAACGGCAACGTCCTTGATGAACTGGAACGCGTCGTAATACTTCTCGTAGTTCTCGGGCAGGTCGGCGGCCATCTGCAACGGGCTGTACATGGTGCAGTAGAGTGCCAGCTGACCTACGAGCGTGGTGCGCACGTATGACTTGTTATTGCTCCACGTGTAGAGTTGAGTCTCAAGAATGCCCGGAGTGTAGTCCATCGGGCCGCCTTGCAGGCGCGTGAAGGGCAGCACTACGGTGTGGAACGGCTTGCTTCCGCCGAACGCCTCGTACTCCGTGCCGCGCGCACTCTCGTTGCCTATGAGGTTGGGATATGTGCGGCAAAGACCCGTCGGGCGCACCGCCTCGTGCGCGTTGACCATGATGTGGTGCTTGGCCGCTTCCTTCACGGCGTACAGGTAGTGGTTGTTCATGGTCTGGCTGTAATGGTGCTCGCCGCGCGGAATCATGTCGCCTACGTATCCGCTCTTGACCGCGTCGTAGCCGTATTTGTTCATCAGCGTGTACGCCTTTTCCATCCAACGCTCATAGTTCATCACCGACGCCGATGTCTCGTGGTGCATGATGAGCTTCACTCCCTTTGAATGTGCATAGTCGTTGAGCATCTTTATGTCGAAGTCGGGGTACGGGGTTACAAAGTCGAACACGTCGAATTTCGAGTGTCCGGCCCAGTCTTCCCAGCCTTCATTCCATCCCTCTACGAGCACCTGGTCGAGACCGTTGGCCGCGGCGAAGTCGATGTACTTCTTCACATTCTCGTTGTTCGCCCCGTGTGTGCCGTTAGGCTTGCTGTTCTTGTAGTCGGTCACGCCCAAGCGTACAGACGGATATTCGTTGGTGTAGCTCCATGAGGCACGGCCTACAATCATGTCCCACCATACGCCGCAATACTTCACGGGGTGAATCCAACTAACGTCGTCGAGGGCGCAAGGCTCGTTCAGGTTGAGGATAAGGTTGGATGCGAGCATGTCGCGTGCGTCGTCGCTCACGATGACGGTGCGCCACGGCGTATTGAACGGTGTCTGTATGTAGCCCTTCATGCCGGTAGCGTCGGGCGTAAGCCATGACTCGAAGGTCATCGTCTTGTCGTCGAGGTTGAGGTGCATCGTGGCGTAATTGACGCACGCCGCCTCGTGCAGGTTGATGTAAAGGCCGTCGTCGGTCTTCATCTGGAGCGATGTCTGCACGCCGGTAGGCGAGAACGTGGTCTGCGAGGAGTTGGGAGTTATTGCGCCCTCCATCAGTCCGCGTATTTCGGAAAGCCGCGACTCGTTGTAGTCATACTCCTGCGTGTCGTAGTCGCCGGGTATCCACCAAGCCTTGTGGTCGCCAGCCATGGCAAACTGGGTGTGCTCCTCCTTGATTACAAAATAGTTCAGTTCGTTCTGCTGGGGGAACTCGTAGCGCAGACCCATGCCGTCATTGTACACGCGGAAACGTATGAGAATGTTGCGCTTGGTGGCCGGTTGGTTGAGCGTAACGGCCAGCTCCTTGTAGTTGTTACGTATGGTGGCAGTCTCTCCCCACACGGGTTTCCACGTCTCGTCGAACGACGACGTGTCGGTCTTCGCTATGGTGAAGCCGTCCATAAGGTCGGTCTCGTCCATGCCTTTGCTGGCGTGCTTGTTCTTTGCAAGCTCCAGTCCGAGATGGCTCGGCTTTACTACGGCCTTGCCCTTGTAGTCCAGTTTGTACGTAGGCCGCCCGTTGTCAAGCGAGAAATTCAACACTACATTGCCGTCGGGCGACGTCACCGTCTGTGCCAAAGCCATCAACGGCGTCAGCAACACGGCCAATAATACTTTTACTTTTCGCATTGTTTAAGGTTTTTATTTTGGTTTCACGAATATCCATTCGGCCTACATTCGTCCGCTCTCGCGCACCAGGTCGGTGACGTTCTGGCTGAACTCATGGTTCGCTATAAGGTCTTCCAGATTGAGGTGCATCCTGTAACGCCAGTAGTGACGTGGGTTGGACGGTACGTTTATGCGCTCTGCGTCTGCGTCGGCGAGGCGTATGTTCTCGTCGATTGCAAGCCAGTCTTGCAGAGCGATGATGCAAAGCATCGAAGGACAGAGCAGGTGGCGCGACACGATGTCGCGTGCGAGCCAGCCCGGAAGGGGATGAGGCGCGGCGCCATATTTCTGCAACACATTATTGAAATAGTCCTGCGTGCGCGCCGGGTCTTCGTCCCACCACTGGCGCATGGTTGGCGTATCGTGGCTGGAGATTGTGCAGACGGAGCGGTATGGGTTGTGCGAGAGCACACCGAAGCGCACGTTCGGGTCTTTGGGCATAGACTGGATTTCGAGGCTTAGGATCTTAAGCTCGTCCATAACCCACGACACGCAGTCAGGCACCATGCCCAAATCTTCGGCGCATACGAGCATACGCGTGGCCTCGACAATCTTCGGCAGCTTGTTCATAGCCTCACGATACCAGAACTGATTGTTGCGGCGATAGTAGTAATCGTTGTATATTTTATTGAAAAGGTACTTGTCGCTGTCGTACAGGGACTCGTAGATGAAGTCGAACTGGACGGAAATACGTGGGTGGAACTTGTTGCAGTCGCGGTGGTCGCGGACGAAGAGCACGTCACTGATGAGGGCGTACAGGCCGTCGCGCAGGTTCAAATCGTCCTGCGAAGTCTTACCGGCGAAGGCTGCTTCGACCTTGCGTTGCGTGTCAAACTCGGGCTTCATGCGGTAACGCCCGTCGTGAGACGGCACAAGATACGCATCGCGCACCATGGCGGCACGCTCCCCGAACATGCGTTCGAGCACCCAATCAGTTATGAAAGGCTCGGTAAACAGCTCCTCCTGGAAACGCAGACCGTAGGCTTCGATTTCAGCCCTCGTCATGCCGAGAGCCGGCGAGAACTGGCCCAGAAGGCCGTGCACGGAGTCGATGGGGATTTCCCAAATGCGGAAGAAACCTAGCACATGGTCTATGCGGTAAGCATCGAAGAACTTGGCCATGTTGGCGAAACGGCGTATCCACCAGCGGCAACCGTCGCGCAGCATCTCATCCCAATTGTACGTGGGAAGCCCCCAGTTCTGCCCGTTCACGGAAAAGTCGTCGGGCGGAGCACCGGCCTGTCCGTCAAGGTTGAAGTAGCGCGGCTCCTGCCATACGTCCGCCCCGTGGCGGTCAACGCCGATGGGAATGTCGCCCTTGAGCACCACTCCCTTAGAGCGAGCGTACGCATGGGCATCAGCCATCTGGCGGTTGAGCACGAACTGCACGTAATAATAGAACGCCACTTCCTTGTATGCAGCCGTGCGCGGATTGGAAAGAGCCTTGCGCTCGGCCTCGTCAAAGTGGTTGTGGTCGGGCCAAGTGGCGAAGTCGGCCGTGCCGTATTTCTCGCGAAAGGCGCAATACTGGGCGTAAGGCACAAGCCAATGGGCCTCCTCGTCGAAGAAAGCCTTGAAGTCTGAAGAGGCCAGCACGGCCTTGCCCTCCTGCTTGTAGAGCACCTGCAAGTATTCAATCTTGGCGTAGTTGACGCGCTCGTAGTCAATCTTAGGCAGCGCGTTAAGCTCCTGCCGCAGGCTCTCGAACTTGCTTCTCAACGCCTCGTCCTCGATTTGCGGCAGCGCGTTGAAGTCGACGAACTGCGGATGGAGGGCGAATATGCTGATGCTGCTGTACGGATAGGAGTCAGTCCAGGTATGGGTAGTAGTGGTGTCATTGATTGGCAGGAGCTGGAGCACACGCTGCTGGGTCATCGCCATCCAGTCAATCATCTTCTTGAGGTCGCCGAAGTCGCCAACGCCGAAGCTGGCCTTGGAGCGCAGCGAGAACACCGGCACTTGCGTACCGGCGCACCTTACACTATATATGGGGAACGAGGCCTTGTCAAGCTCATAGACCACCACGCCGCCGTCTTTAAGCGCCGGGGGCAGCTCTACGCGGCGGTTGTCGCAGCTTTCCCACACGACATCGGCCGGGTCGGCCACATCTACGGCCACAAACTTGAAATAAAACACGCCGGAACGCAGCTTGGTAGCGTCTATGTCAACAAGCCATTCGTTATAGTTATGCTCCACCATGGGCACGCCCTTGAGGACGTTCCACGCCCCGAGCGCATCGTCATTGCCCACAAGCTTGAGCACCTGCCGTCCCGACAGCTGCGGCGCGCGCACCTTGAGGCGCACCGTCACGGGATAGTCGCTCAGCGGCACGAGGCGCGTCTTGCGGCGGCGGATGCAGTCCGTGAACGCCGACGTGTACAGGTAAGCGTCCTCGGGCATGTCGAGCCAGTGGTCGTACACGGTGATGCTGTCGCCGCGCAGGGCGTTGATTTCAAGGCGGTGAGGCTCTACGAGCCATTCGCGCCTTACCACGTTGTCCTCGCCGCGCACCACGCTGTAGAAGTAATCGATGTGAGTGCCTTTCTTCAGGTCGAGCTTCAGGTTGCACGTCCATTCCCTGCCGTCTACGGTACGCATCCTGTAAGATGTGGACTGCCTTATCCCGTCCTCGACGCCGGTCATTAGATTTAAGACGAGTTCCTCACCGAAACTCGTGCCATAAATAACGCTCAATAGTATATTCATAGGTAACAAGTCTTTAAATTCCGCTTCAAAGATAGTAATAAAAACAAATAGGGAGAACCCCGAAAAGGCGTGTTTCCCCCATTTTGAAAATGCAAACGTTTACACACGCTTGCACACTGACGCACAGCAACTTAGCTCCGGCTATCGCCAATGCCCCATACTGCGGCCGCATCCGCGCGCAAGGCCGGAAACGGCCGGAGCCCCGGTGCCGCTACAGACCCACCACAAGGGCTACGCCCATGGGGCTGACGGCCAGGCTTACGTCATCATCCCAACCCGTGATTTTGTCGCCGAGCCAATAACCGGCCTCAACCGAAAGCACGCCTATGGCCGCACCGACAATGACGTCGGCCCAGTGGTGGCGGTTGCGGCGGCCACGGTATAGCCGGCAACGCTTATCCAAGGGCTTACGCGGCGGAACTCCTTGTCCAGAATGGCCGCACCGAAAAAGGCGAACGAGGTGTGCCCGGAGGGGAACGAATGGCGGTCGGTGCCGTCGGGACGGGTTGACTTGACCGTAAACTTCAGTCCGTAGGTGAAGGCGGCGTCAACGGCGAACGACGTGGCCGTGTTCACAAGCAGGCGCTTCCACGGGCTGCGGCTGTCAACGCCGGCAGCCTTCAGCGCGTAAGCCGACACAATGGGTACGAAGCGCAGGTAATCGTCGATGCCGTCGCCATGGTAAGGCTTGTACTGGGCGGCACACACGACAGGCATCAGCAGGGCCAGGATTAGGGTCGGAAGTTTCTTGCTCATACGTTGTCAATATAGAAGTCAGGCACACAGGCCAGGACGAAGCAGGCCAAGACCCACGGCTGCGGCAACGCCCCACACGGCGGCACAGCCCCGACTTGCAGGCTTCACGATTTTCCAAAGGTACGCATTTTCAGCGATAACGGCAAGCCGTCACGCCGAAAATTACAGTCTGTCACACACGAAGGCGGATTTGTTACAGTCTAAAACGGCCGCCGACGGCTTTGCGAAAGACGGCCTTCCGCTTTGTCAAAGACGGTCTTTTGGCGTGCGAAAGGCCGTCTTTCGCAACACAGGACACGGCCTTTTAAAACCGTAAGCGCGGCGCGGCGGCCATTATTCGGGCCACGGCACCGCATTATTCGGTTTTTCTTCGTTTATTCAAACGATTTTTAGTAAGTTTGCAGTGGATTTTGAACATATTTAAAACAAAACGACACTACAATGCAAGAGACAAGGCAAAACCGCATAGCGAGGCTGCTGCAAAAGGAGCTTAGCCTGATATTCCAGTCGCAGACACGCCAGACAAGGGGCGTGCTGGTAAGCGTGACACGGTGCCGCATAAGCCCCGACCTGAGCATATGCACGGCTTACCTGAGCATATTCCCCTCTGACAAGGCCGACGAGATAATAAAGAACATCACGGCAAACGAGAAGACCGTGCGCTACGAACTGGGCACGCGCGTGCGCAACCAGCTGCGCATAATACCCGAACTGCGCTTCTTCGTGGACGACTCGCTCGACTACATAGAGCACATTGACGAGCTGCTGAAGAAATGAACCTGCCGTTTTACATTGCGCGCCGATACCTGTTCTCGAAGAAGAGCACGCACGTAATCAACCTGATTAGCGGCATAAGCGCCGTCGGCGTGGCCGTGGCTACGATGGCGCTGGTGGTGACGCTTAGCGTGTTCAACGGCTTCCATGACCTCGTGGCGTCGTTCCTGACAGCCTTCGACCCGCAAATCGAGGTCGTACCGGCCGAGGGCAAGACTGCTCCGGCCGACGACCCTACGCTGCAAAAGATACGCACGCTGCCCGCAGTGGACGTTGCCACGGAGAGCATAGAAGACCAGGCACTGGCCGTATACCGCGGCAAGCAAGCCATGGTGACGGTGAAGGGCGTTGACGACAACTTCAACCAGCTGACGCATATCAACGACATACTCTACGGCGACGGCGAGTTCTCGCTGCACGCGGCCAACCTCGAATACGGCACGGTGGGCATACGCCTGGCCGACCAGCTGGGCATGACGGCCGACTGGGACGGCTTCCTGAACATATATGCGCCGCAACGCGAAGGCCAGCTCGACATGATGAACCCCACGGAGGGCTTCGTAGAAGACTCGCTCATATCGCCGGGCGTTGTGTTCATGGTGAGGAACGCCAAATACGATGCAGGCTACATTGTCACCTCGATAGGCTTCGCGCGCCGCCTGTTCGGCCAGCAGGGCATGCTCTCGCAGCTCGAACTAAGGCTAAAGCCGGGCAGCGACCTCGACGCGGTGAAGGCGGAGATGAGGGAGATAGCGGGCAATAAGTACCGCGTGCTCGACCGCATGGAGCAGCAGGCCGACACGTTCAGGATAATGAAGATAGAGAAGTTCATAGCCTACATATTCCTTACGTTCATACTGGCCGTGGCCTGCTTCAACATAATAGGCTCGCTCTCGATGCTCATAATAGACAAGAAGGACGACGTGGTGACGCTGCGCAACATGGGCGCGACCGACAAACAGATTACGCGCATATTCCTGTTCGAAGGCCGCATGATTTCAGTAATCGGCGCCGTAGCAGGCATACTGCTCGGCCTGTTGCTGTGCTGGCTTCAGCAGGAGTACGGCCTCGTGGCCCTGGGACAGAGCAGCGGCTCGTTCGTTGTTGACGCTTACCCGGTAAGCGTACACCCTGAAGACATCGTGCTCGTATTCCTTACGGTGGTTGCCGTGGGCTTCGTCTCGGTGTGGTACCCCGTAAGGTATTTCGCAAAAAGGCTGCTGTGAAAGTCTAATTAAAAGTTAAGAGTTAAGAATTAAGAAAATATGCCTTGCGGGATGTTTATATCTTCAAGGCATATTTTCTTAATTCTTAACTCTTAATTCTTAATTTAAAAAGTGTCACCTTTCCGCCCAGTCGCCCCTGTCAAGGTTGCGGTAGCTTATGGCTTCGGCCAAATGCTGCGCCTTTACGTCGGCAGACGCTTCAAGGTCGGCTATCGTGCGCGCCACTTTCAGTATGCGGTTGTAGGCACGTGCGGACAAGTTGAGCCGCTCCATAGCCATGCGCAGCAGGTCTATCCCGGCCGCGTCGGGTTCGGCATACTGGTGAATCATGCGCTCTGACATCTGCGCGTTGCAGTGCACTCCGCGGCATTCGCGGAAGCGTTGCTCCTGGATTAGCCGCGCCTTGATTACGCGCTCGCGTATGCTTGCGCTGCTTTCGCCCTGCGCCGGCCGCGAAATGTCGTTGAAGGGCACGGGCGTTATCTCGACCTGTATGTCGATGCGGTCGAGCAACGGGCCGCTTATCTTGTTAAGGTAACGCTGTATTTGCCCCGGCGTACACACGCACTTGTGGGTAGGGTCGTTGTGATAGCCGCACGGACAGGGGTTCATCGACGCTACGAACATGAACGAACAGGGGTATTCTATGGTGTACTTAGCGCGCGAAATGGTGATTTTACGGTCTTCAAGGGGTTGCCGCAGCACTTCAAGTGTTGACTTGTTGAACTCCGGCAGCTCGTCGGCGAAGAGCACGCCGTTGTGCGCAAGCGAGATTTCTCCCGGCTGGGGATTCACCCCTCCACCAACCAAAGCAACCTGTGAGATGGTATGATGAGGGGCGCGGAACGGGCGTTGGGATATCAGCGACATGTCGCGGCCGAGCTTGCCGGCGACAGAATGTATCTGCGTTGTCTCAAGACTTTCGGCCAGCGAAAGCGGCGGAAGAATGGACGGAAGCCGCTTGGCCATCATCGACTTGCCGCTGCCCGGAGGGCCTATCATTATCATGTTGTGGCCGCCTGCCGCCGCTACTTCCATCGCGCGCTTCACACTCTCCTGGCCGCGCACGTCGGCAAAGTCCAAATCATAACGGCTCTGCTGCTCGTAAAACTCGCGGCGCGTGTCGATGACGGTAGGCTCGAAGCTCGCCTCGCCGTTCAAGAAGCGCGCCACGTCGAGCAGACTGTCCATGCCGTAAACATCAAGTTTGTTTACAACTGCGGCCTCGCGTATGTTCTGGCGAGGCACAATCAGCCCCTTGAAGCCTTCCTTCCGCGCACGTATGGCTATCGGCAGGGCGCCGCGCACGGGCTGGATTTTGCCGTCAAGGCCAAGCTCTCCTATGAGCATATACCGCGAAAGGTTGTCGGGCTTGACCTTGCCCATCGCCGCCAACAGGCCTATTGCCAGCGGAAGGTCGTATGAACTGCCCTCCTTGCGCAGGTCGGCCGGAGCCATGTTGATGGTGATGTCCGCCACGGGGAGCCGTATTCCGTTATTCTTCAGCGCGGCCACAATGCGGTCGCGGCTTTCCTTTACAGCGGTGTCGGCAAGTCCGGTGAGATGGAACATCACGCCTTTCGACATGCTTACCTCAACCGTAACGGTGGTGACTTCAAGACCGTTTACAGCCGCGCAATATGTCTTTACAAGCATGTAATTGATTAGTTTAAAAGTGTTTTCAGCTTGGAGACAATGTCTTCAGGCCTCATGTTACGCTCGATGACACGGCCTTGGGCGTTGTACAATATGTTCTCTCCCACTCTGCCGAAGCCGAAAACGTCCATCAGCGGACTGTCGAACATCATCTGGTCGCACACTATTATTGTAGAAGTCGAGTCGTTACGGAGCGAACGTTTGCAATCGGCCTTGCCTGCATCGAGGCTGATTCCAAGCAATGCGAACTTGTCTCCGTAATCATCTTTCAGCCTGATAAGCCGGTCGCGGAAGTTACGGCTCTCGTAATTCCAGTTCGCCCATGTGAATACAACGGCCACACGGTCTCTCAACTTGGCATCGGACACAGCCTCACCGTCAATGTCTGTCGCCTTGAAATGCGGCAACTTGGCACCTACAAGGCTGTTTTTAGCACCTTTAATATAGCGCGACATGCGCGCCACATAACCGTTCTTTGGCTGCGCCTTGTACACTGTTGCCACAAGCTGTTCGGCCTTGTCAAGGTTATTGTCGGCATTGGCGACGTTGGGATTGATAAAATATTTCCGCAGAATATATACGCTTACGGCAGACTCGGGGTTGTTCCTTACAAACTGTTCGGCATACTTCAGCACTTCCGGCGGCGAAGCCTTGGATATCTGTTGGCGAAAACCGTTCATCAGTTTGTTCTCGTCTGTGCCTTCAATCTCGATTTCCTTAAGATGTGAAGCATCACCCTTTATCGTGACATTCTTGCCTGGTTCGGCAAATACAGGCTGTTCGGAAAAGTTTGGAAAGACAATCATTATCGTGCCGCTTTCCTTGCATGGCGTTTCAAAAGCGAAACGTCCGCCCTCGACTTTTATCGTATCGACGCCGTCGAATACACCGTCGGGACTGTAAACATAAAACTCACCTTGGTTCAGGTTGAGTAATCGGCCTTCAAAACTGAAGTACCCCCTGCGTGTACCGCAGGCAACCAGAACCAAGGTGAGCGTAAAGATGTATATAAGCCGCTTCATGCGCCAGCTTTATTTATTTGCTGACTTTTGACAGCTCAAGGTCGTTGTTAGCGTAAGTAGAGAGTGAAGAATCCTTCTGCAAAGCGCTCTTCAGATAAGAAGAAGCCGCGTCGTTGTTGCCCTGGCGAGCGTTCAGGATAGCCTGGAGATAATCGGTCATGGCATCCTTGTTCTCGATGTTGCCAAGGGTTGTAGCCGCACCGGCATAGTTCTTGTTAAGGATTTGAGCCAAAGCAGTCGTGTTGCAGTTGATGCCGCTCAAGTTCTGCTCTGCAGTTGCATAGTCACCCTTCGCGAGGTTGAGCGAGCCAAGCACCTTGTTGTAGTCGCCTGCTGTGTTGCCCTTTGCGATGTAATTCTCAGCTTCGCTCAAGTTGCCGCTCTTCAAAGCGAGCAGACCGAGGTTGGCGTTAACCTCTGCTGCGTTGCCATTGATGCTCTGAGCCTTTGCGAGATAGCTCTTAGCCTCTGCGTCGTTGCCCTTTGCAAACTCTATGGCAGCAACGTTGTTGAACGCACGGTAGTCGTTAGGATAAACCTCGGTGGTCTTCTTATAGATAGCTTCCTGCGCGTCAATATTGTCCTCAAGAGTAGCGGCGTAAAGCAGTTCGTCAACGCTCAGCTGTGTAGCGTCAGCCTTGTACTGCTCCTTGATTTGGTCGTCGCTGCGTCCGATTGTCTCATAGTTGATGATGAGGCGTGAACGGCGGAGTTCAGGAAGGATGCCGTCTGCAAGCTCGCGGAAACCAGCCGACATGTTGCGGATTTGCTGCTCGCGCTCCTCGGGGTCCTGATACATTGAAAGAACACGGAGGATAACGTCCTTGTCCTGTATGTTAGAAGCAGCAACAAGCTTCTGGAAGCCGTCCCAGTCCTGAGCTGTGTACTTGCCAGTAACGTCGCCTGCAAGTTCAGCTTCCTTGAGTTGCTTCTCTGCATAGTCAACAGACACGTTCTGACGCTTGCTTGCCAGCTTGTCGTTGAACTCTACGCCACCATCGGGAGATGCGTAAGCGAGAACTTCAACATTCTTCAGGTTCAGCTTCTCCTTGTCGTTGTTGATGTCCTTAAGCAGCTTTACAAACTCCTGTACAGAGTTGTTCTTCAGCTCGCTCTTGCGCAAGTTGGCCTGATTGATGAGGAACTTGATTTGAGACTCCTGCCTTTGGGCACGTACACGCTGGAATGTGTCGGGAGCGATGCAAGCTCCGCTGCCAGCGAGAGTCTTTGTATAAAGTTCAGATGTAGCGATAACGCCCTCTGCAACCTTCACCGCAGGAACTTCTATCTTCTTCTTTTTCTTGCCATAGTAAGCGTCGAAAGTCATATAGAGGTCGCTCTTCTGCATTTCGGGAACATACTTGTAGTTGGCCTTCATGGTGTAGTTGCCGCCCATCTTGTAGGAGATAGTCTGGTCGTTGCCTTCCACCTTCTCGCCCTGGAATGTAGCAGCCTGTCCTTGTGCCACCTGTCCGTTGCCATAACGCAATTCGGGAACAACAGTAACCATAGCCTTCTTCTTCAGATACTTCTCGGGGAATGTACCGTCGATGGTAACAGCCACCTGTCCGCCTCTCGACTCAAGGGGATTGGGGGTGACTTTGAAATTGTCGGCAGAAAGTTCTCCCAACTTAGAAGAACAGGATGTCAGTGCGAGCACTGAAGCTGCCGAGAACAACAGAATAAGATTTTTTTTCATAATGAAAGGTTTTAGATAAGATGTGCCGCGAGCGGGACTCGAACCCGCACAGCCATTTCTGGCCAAGGGATTTTAAGTCCCTCGTGTCTACCAATTCCACCATTGCGGCTCCATGGAGCGGCAAACGGGACTCGGACCCGCGACCTCAACCTTGGCAAGGTTGCGCTCTACCAACTGAGCTATTGCCGCCTAAAAGTGATGCAAAGATAGTCCTATTTCCCGAAAAAGCAAATTAATTTACACATTTTAATACTAAAACGCGTCAGTTGTTTACATTAAGCACGCCGCCGTTGGCCGACGCATGATAACGTATCAGTTTGTCTCCGCCTCCGTCGCTTATTACCAGTCCGCCGTTGTTCATGTCATACTTGCGGTGGCATGAAGGACATTCTACAGTGCCGCCGGAGGTCATCGTCAGCGAATAACGCGGCAAACCCGTTTCGCCGTAACAGTTGGGGCACTGGCTGTCGTAGGCGTAAAACGTGGCCGGATTATTCAAATTGCCATAGCCTACGATGATGCCCGTCTCGTTATATACGCCCAAAGCGATGGACACCTGCTGGTCTGGCGCAGTCTTGGGAACTTCATCCGAAAGTCCCTGGTTATTCGAGAAATAGAAATAATTGCCTTTCATCGTTATACGGCAGAACACTCCAGGCGACAAGGGATTCATCGCCGAGGCGAGTGCCGGACTGCGGTTTGCCGAATTATTGAACACTAACCTGCACGGATAACGGCTATACTCAAAATCAGTCTCGCCGCAACCAGACATCAGCACGGCGGCAAGAAGCATTATTATATAATAGGTGTAGCGTTTCATTACTTGATTGGTTAGGATGAGCCGAATTAGCCTGACAAGGCAAATGCGCCAAGACTGAAGACAGCCAAGGGCTATTCACCAAGCAGTGCCTTTTCGGCCTTCTCCACTCTGTCAAACGTGAAACCGGCGACGATATTGCCCATGAGCGCGGCTATTTTGTCGTTGCACAGGTTGCCGATGGAGCCTTCATGCGTATGGTGTACGTCCTTGCAGGGCGTGAAGCGGCCGGCCTCTATGTCGAGTCCCACCTTCTTGTAAGCGTCGCGGAAGGGCATTCCGTCGGCGGCGAGGCGGTTGACTTCCTCCACGGAGAACATCAGGTCATACCTCGGGTCGTCAAGGATGTGGCGGTTAACCTCCATTTTGCTCACTATATACGCCGCCATGCGCAGGCAGTCCTTCAGTTCGCCGAATGCCGGCAGGAACTCTTCCTTTATAATCTGAAGGTCGCGGAAGTAGCCCGACGGCAGGTTGTTCATGATGAGCGTGATTTGCTGCGGCAGCGACTGGAGCTTATTGCACTTGGCGCGCAGAAGTTCGAACACGTCGGGATTCTTCTTGTGCGGCATTATGCTGCTGCCCGTTGTGCACTCCTTTGGCAGACGTACGAAGCCGAAATTCTGGCTGTTAAACAGGCAGGCATCAAAGGCCATCTTGGCCAGCGTACCGGCCACGGAGGCCATGGCGAAGGCCGTGTTGCGCTCGGTCTTGCCGCGCCCCATCTGCGCGTACACCACGTTGTAGTCCATAGTGTCGAAGCCGAGCAGGCGAGTAGTCATCGTGCGGTCGAGCGGGAACGACGAGCCGTATCCCGCCGCGCTGCCCAAGGGGTTACGGTTAGCCATGCGCCAGGCGGCCTGGAGGAACAGCATGTCGTCGGCCAGGCTCTCCGCGTAAGCGCCGAACCACAGGCCGAACGAGCTTGGCATGGCCACCTGCAGGTGCGTATAGCCAGGCATGAGCACATCCTTGCACTCGTCGCTCTTCTGCAACAGCTCGTCGAAAAGAGCCTTTACGAGCGTTACCACATCCTTTATTTCGTGGCGGATGAACAGCTTTAGGTCAACAAGCACCTGGTCGTTGCGCGAGCGTCCGCTATGAATTTTCTTGCCCATGTCGCCGAGGCGGCGCGTAAGCATCAGCTCCACTTGCGAGTGAACGTCCTCGACACCGTCCTCAATGACAAACTTGCCGCTCTCGCACAAGGCGTAGATGCGCTTCAGCTCGGCAAGAAGCTGCGCCAGCTCGGCCTTTTCCAGCAGTCCGATTGACTCGAGCATGGTGATGTGTGCCATGCTTCCGAGCACGTCATACTTGGACAGATACATGTCCATCTCGCGGTCGCGGCCCACGGTGAAGCGTTCAATCTCCTCGTTTACGGAGAAGTCCTTTTCCCAAAGTTTATTCATTTTCTTTTTAGTTGACAAGCAGACAAGCGACGAGCAGACAAGGGGAATTTGCCTTGTCGCTTGTCTGCTTGTCACTTGTTTGTATAAAATCAGTACGGCAACATAGCCAAAGCGTCGGCTATTTTGTCAACGCCGTCTTGCAGCTTTGAGCCAATCATCGGCTTGAGAAACATGGGGATGTCGGCCTTCACCGTGACGCGCATCTTGCAAGTGTCGCTTGTCACGGGCAGCAGCTGCACCCATAGGTTGAATGGAACGGGCGAGTTGGCCGTCTCAAACTTGATGCACTTGGGTTCGTCTCTCTCTATTATGCGCAGCGTTATGGCGCCTACGGGCGGCACGCTGATGCTCACCGTATCGTGGTCGAACGTCAAGTCCTGTAGCTTGTCCGCCGGTATGCGCTCCTTTACGCGCTCTATGTTGTTAAGGTCGCTAAGCGTTGCGTAGACCACCTCTTGCGGATGGGGCACTTGCTTAACGCCACTTTCGTATTTGCTCATAAGTATAAGCCCCCACCCTACCTTCCCGAGGGGAGGGGAAAGGATGCTTTCGGTTAATAATATTTATATAAATGTCAATCGCCCGCCGCTCCCCTCCCCTCGGGGAGGTTGGAAGGAGGCTTCTATTTTCTCCAGTTTGCCGGGTCCTTGCGCCACTCGTGAAGCAGCTCTACGTCCTTCTCTGTAATGTAACCGGTGGCTACGGCCTCCTCCACTACGTGCTCATAGTCGGTCAGGGTCACCAGTGTCACCTTGGCGTCCTCGAACGCCTTTTGCGCCACGGGGAATCCGTAGGTGTACGAAGCCACCATGCCTACAACCTCGAAGCCAGCCGCGCGCAGAGCCTCAACGGCCTTCAGGCTGCTGCCTCCGGTCGAAATCAGGTCCTCAATGACCACCACCTTGGCACCCTCGGGCATCTCGCCCTCTATGAGGTTGCCCATGCCGTGGTCCTTGGCCTTGCTGCGCACGTAGGCGAAGGGCAGGCCAAGCTCGTCGGCAACGAGCGCGCCCTGCGCTATGGCTCCCGTCGCAACGCCTGCCACGGCCGTTGCCTCGGGGAAGCGGGCCAGCACCGCGTGCGCCAGCTCTAACTTAACAAAACCGCGCAGGTCGGGGTAAGACAGCGTCTTGCGGTTGTCACAATAGAACGGCGACTTCCATCCCGAAGCCCACGTAAAGGGGTTGTCGGGTTGCAGCTTGATAGCCTTTATCTTCAGCAGTTTCGATGCCAATGCTCTTTTCAGTGTGTCCATGTCTTTATAGTTTTATACCTTATTATTATATGCCCATGCGCCCGGCGGCCTTCCGCCCGTGCGCGTTTATATCGTGCAAAGTTACGTTTTTTGCCGTGTAAAACAAAATTATTCGCCCTATTTTTAACCGAACTCCGCCGCCGTCAGCCGCCGCCAAGATGTCCTTCCACAACCTCTTTTGTAACGCATTGATTTCCAACGCGTTGCAAAAGGCCGTCTTTTGCACTCCAAAACGCGGCCTTTTAGCGTTCAATTGACGGCCTTTCGGAATGCGAAATGCCGCCAATCGGGTTTAACATAAGCATTGCAAACTGTATAGGATACAGCCGCCGACCGAAAAATAAATGTACTGGCTGCCGGCACAATGTTGCATGTTTTTATTAATTTTGCAATGCAAGAAGCCCTGTAAAACAAAACTTCTTTACATAAAAAAACGTAAGATGAGGATATTCCGCAAATACATGCTGTTGGCTTTGGTGCTTCCGCTGCTTGCATCTTGCGGCGACGGCGCGTGCAAAAGCATGTTGCACACCGCCGACAGCCTAATCGAAGAGCAACCTGACAGCTCGCTTGCCATGCTCCGCCGTGACTCCGCATTGTTTTTGCGTGCGGGCAAGGCCGTGCGCATGGCATACACACTGACAAAAACGGAGGCGGAGGACAAGCTCTACATAACGCATACGTCAGACTCGGCCATGCTTCCCACCACAGAATACTTTTCCGCGCACGGCACTCCACTGCAACGTGCTCGCTCATGCTACGTGCTCGGCCGCGTGTATTGCGACATGCGGCTGTACGGCCACGCCCTTTCGGCCTTCGACAAAACCCTTGCCGTAGATGGCGGCAACTACCCGGCACTCTGCCGCTACAAGGCCCGCGCCGCCATGTGGGCCGGTGATGTCTATGAGGAAAGGGGCTTGCACGATAAGGCCTTGCAATATAACAAACTCTCATACAAGTATGCGAAGAAGGCCGACGTGCCGTCTGTCGAAGTATATTCGCTGCGCGACATAGGCCGTTCTTACAGCTATTTGAAGCGTAACGATGTAGCCATACCTTATTATAAGCGTGCCGCCATGAAGGCGGAAGCCTTGAACGACGCTTACCTTTATAACATGGTGATGGAGGAATTGGCCGTTATATATATTGAGGAAGACCGTGTCGGCGATGCACGCAAGGCTTTATCTGTTCCTTTCAACAGCACAAACGCCGAGAACATTGCGCCCCATTGTTTTACATGGGCGATGTATTATGAACGCATAAACCGTCTTGACTCTGCCATATATTACAATAAGAAGGGGATGGAGTATGCTCCTGTTGCCAGCAACAGGGATGCGTCACTCGACTTGGCAAGACTGTATGAGAAGGCCGGTGACAAGTTTGAAGCCCTTGCATATTATAAACTTTATGCTGATTATGCCGACTCCGTGGCCCAAACCCAGGTAATAGAGTATGCTGACTTTATGTCGGGTATGGAACGATTACTCGATATTGAGCGAAAGAATGCAGCCTTGGCAAGCTCTCGACTGCGCCTAACCATCATATTGTCCGTCTTGATTCTTACGGTTATAGCCGCTTCATTGGCCTTGACGCGGACTTATTTCAAACGGAAAAGAAAAATCAAGGAGCAGCAAGAACGCGTAAGACGGTACCGACAGCAGCAGCGTTTGCGCGAACTTCAAAGCACCCAACGCAACATCGAACGCATAAAGGAACTTGAAAAGGAACTGTCAGCCTCCAATAAGACGCTTACCTCTTTACGTAAGGAACTTATCCGCAGCGAGGCCGAGATGTTGAAGAGGCGTGACGAGCAGATGGCCTTTGAACACAAGCATGGCGAGCTATTGGTGTCTGACTTTGCCGATACTGATGTGTACAAGCTGTATCATTCTCTTACGGCTGTGCCCACTTCGGCTGATTACCACAAGCTTGCCGAGGCGTTGAACAAAGCCTATAATGACTTTACTGACCGTCTGAAAGAGTTTTATCCAGACATTACCGCACAGGAGATGTGGGTTTGCTGCATGGTTAAAACCGGTCTTTCGGCCAAAGAGATATGCGGCATTTCTACTTATTCGGCAAGCTCGCTCAGCATGGCTAAGTCACGTCTGTATTCTAAAATGTTTCATAAGAAGGGCTCTTCAAAAGAATTGGATGCGTTCATACGCGGTTTTTAGTTTTGCATAAGTGCCTTGTTTATAGAATGTTACGCAGCTGTATGCCAATCTTGTGAACTTTTGTTAAGTCTGAAACGCATCATTAGTTTTCCGTTTGTCTTACCTTTGCGGAAAACTTTTGAGCATGAAAAGGTTAGTATTATCATTGTTTGTTTCACTTGTCGGATTATCAGCCGTGAATGCTGATACCGTATTTGACGTGGCTGGGTGGGAGCAAGTGGAATGCCATATGGACCCTAAGACGGAACAACCCAAGGGAAGGTCAATAGTATATGTGCCCAATTTATACCAGTCAGAACTATATCTGTGCTTGCAGTATGTAAGTTTTGACGATACAAGTGCGCATATATCAATACTCAATTCGCAAGGACAAGTCGTTAAGGACGATATGATGCAGGTTGTCGAAAATGGCAATAGCCTCTTCTATATAGGCGACCTTGACAAGGGGACTTATACCATTGAGATTGAAACCAACGAGTATTACATGGTCGGAGAATTTGAAGTTTGATGGACAAAGAGCAACTTATAGAAGCCATAGCATCGAGTACCGGCTGCAAATTAAGCGATGTGCGCAGACTGACAAACGCCTTTCTCGGAACAATCGGCGACGTTTTGAAGTCCGGAGAAACGCTGACATTATCTGATTTCGGCAAGTTCAGAATGAAGAAAATTCCCCTGAAGCGCCATATTAGACATGACACTGGGGAAAAAATAACAGTGCCAGAACATACAAAAGTATCATTCACGCCTTACCGCAACATCCTTATTTATTCAGAAAAATACAGAAGTTAATTAACTGCCACCTGAAAATACAGTGCAAACCGAGCCTCGAAAACTCGGCGGCAAAAGCTTTCATCGCGTATGCCGACATGCGGAATATCAAGTTCCTGATGGTTGAAAAATATGTCAACAGTACTACGGCAAGGAACTCCTGAGTACAAAAAAGAACTAAGTATTTATGAAAAAAATTTTCAAAAAAGCAGCACTTATTTCCGCACTTGCCTGCGCTTTCATGGTGGCAATGCCGCAATCAGCCAATGCTTTTAAAGCAAGCGATTTTGAACACGGACATCTTCAAAGCATTGACTTTGTCTTGACGATGGACGGACTAACTTATTGGGAAGTCACAACTCGGGAAGGTCAGCACATTGTATATGTCGAAGACGGGTACGGAAATATTGTTGATGCGTATGAAGCAGGAAATGGCATGAACCATTTATAACAGTACTTTGTTAACAATACTTACTCCAAGTGTGGGCATAACAAAGTTTGTGCCCACACTCAAACAAATGGATTGTCAAATAATTATATTTATGACAAGATACATATTACTCGCTTTTTTGACGCTTTTCATGCCAGGCGTAACCTTTTCAGCCATAGACAGCGTCAGAGTAAAGGTCGTTTACGACACTACCTATTCACATTCCGAGGAGGAAAAATGCCAAAAGGACATGACGGAACTTGATATCGGAGACAGTTGTTCACACTTTTACAGCCTTTGGAAAGTAAGGGAGCAGGAAGTGCTTGACAGCGTGAACAACAGCGGAACGCCAAGCATCAGCGGCGTGCGCTCAATAATCAAGAAGCTGAGCAGCGCACAGGCTTACAATGTCTTCAAGAATTTTCCACGCCAAGGCACCCTTGTCTACACTGACAAGATAATCAAAGACGCCTTCAAATATGAAGAAGACATGCCGCAATTTGAATGGACTTTGCTTGAAGGCGACACCGTCATCGCCGGATACCAGTGCAAAAAAGCAACGGGAACATTGCGCGGACGCATGTGGACGGCATGGTATTCGCCAGACATTCCGATACAAGACGGGCCGTGGAAGCTCGGCGGACTGCCCGGACTTATACTTGGAGCGGCTGACAGTTCGGGGCTATACTCGTTCTATTGCACGGGGATTGAGCACGGCAACGACAAGCCTATAACACTTCCCAAAGAACAATACATAGACTGCTCGCCCGAAGAATTGCAGTCGGTTTACAACGATTATTACTCGCAAGGAACTTTATACCTTGAAAAGGTGCTCGGCATTCCTGCAACAAAAATTGCACGCGAACACATAGGACCGGAAGCCCTGAAAAAAAAGAAAGCGACCTTTATTGAGATTTACAACAGTAAGAAATAACATCGAACGCTTATGAATACTATCTTGGCAACAGCAATCCTTGTTTCAACGGCACTCATCCCTATCCCAGCCAAAGGGCAAACAGCGAGAAATACGACTATCAATGTCAGCTATACTGAACGTTATTACACCGTCACAACCCAAACCGACAGGATGGCCCTTGACATCGACGAACACACGTCTCACTTCTACAGCGAGAACATGAAACGTGAAAAAGAGATAATAGACAGCCTAAACAACGCTGGCAACGTAAGCATCGAAAGCCTTAATACAGCCACAAGCAGTTGCACGAACGGGCAAAGCTGGCATATATATAAAGGTATGCCAAAGAACGGGGAACTGACCTTTATTGACGAGTTCACGCCGGACGAGGTATACAGGTATGTAGAAGACATGCCACAGATAAAGTGGAACTTGCTCGAAGGTGACACGGTTATCATCGGTTACCGATGCCAAAAGGCGGTGGCAAAGCTACGCGGACGACAATGGACAGTATGGTATTCGCCAGATATACCCATACAAGACGGACCTTGGAAACTCTGTGGACTGCCAGGACTTATACTCAAAGCAGAAGAAAGCGAAGGACTTTATACATTCGAATGCATAGGAGTAGAACGCACCGACGACATTTGGATTTTGCCTAAAAGCACTGCATATACCGACTGCACGGCCACGGAATACTACAAATTCATGCGCAGACGACTTGAAGACCCTATTGGTTTTCTGACCCAACGCAGCGGCACTGACTTCAAAAAGATAGCCGTCAAAACATACGGCGCAAACGCATTACAGAAAACAAAGGCAGAATTCATTGAATATTACGGCAAGGAATGAAACCGCTGCGGAATGTGAAAGAGAGAAAACCTGCCGCTCGCAGTAACGGGAAACACCACCTGGCGCTGCTACTGTTGCTCGTGTCATTGCCACTGTACGCCACGGCGCAGAAGCTTACAGGAACGGTGTGCGACTCTTCAGGACGGCCCCTGCGCGGCGTATCGGTAATGCTTAAAAGCAGCAAGGGCAATGTAAAAGCATACGCCATAACCGCAGCCGGTGGCACGTTCATGATTAAAATGCCTACCTCCATCCAATCAACCGACAGCATAGAGTTCAGGAATATGGGCTACGGCAAAGTGTCATTGCCCGTAGGCAGATACCGCAACGGACAAACGGTGACGATGGATGTGACGGCGTTTGTCCTGAAAGAGGTTAAGGTCAAGCCACCAAAGATAAGTCTGCGGGGTGACACCTTGAACTACGCCGTTAGCAGTTTCCGTCGCGAGAGCGACCGTTCCATAGCCGACGTGATAAAGAGAATGCCCGGACTTGACGTCGGAGAAGACGGCCACATAACATATCAAGGCAAGAGCATCAACAAGTTTTACATAGAGGGAATGGACCTCATGGGCGGCAAATACGCCACGGCGAGCGAGAACCTCGATGCTATTAAGGTGAAGACGGTGCAGGTGCTGGAGCGCCACCAGCCTGTGCGCGCCCTTCAGGACGTGACCTTCAGCGACCAGGCCGCGCTGAACATTGTGCTTGAAGACAGCGTGAAGAACGTTTGGCAGGGAGAGATGGCCGTGCAGGCAGGCGCCGCCGTGCAGGACGAAGGCGACTTCCTTTATGGCGGCAGGGCGCTGGCGATGCTCTTTTCGCGCAAGATGCAAAGTATATCGATGTACAAATGCGACAACACAGGCAAGGACATAAGCCGCGAAGTGAAGCCGTTGGTATCGCCAGACGGGTTCGTTCCCACGGAATACGGCCTGCTGTCGAACATCGGGATAGGCGGAACAGGACTGCAAAAGAACCGCACCATGTTCAACGACACGCACATTGCGGCCACCAACTGGCTGCTGCGCACGCGTGGAGGCAACGACCTGAGGATGCAGCTGACCGCACTTTTCGACAAAAGCCTGCAACGGCAGGACTCTTACACGACATACACCAACATTGGGAATACTGCCATCGTGACCGAAAGTTACGACGCACGGAGCTACGACTCCGACATAGACGGCGAACTGATGTACAAAATCAACAAGGACAGCTTTTATCTCGTGAACACCGTTAACGGACACGCCAGCTTCGCACACAGCAACGGCACCACCATGCTCGACAGTAAAGAAACGCGACGCAGCGTGCGTCCGCACAAGTGGTACATAACAGACTACACAAGCCTCATACACAACCTGCGCGGCGGACGCAGCCTGTCAGCCACGTCGTCGGCAGCCTACAGCTCGCTGCCGGGCACGCTGCTGCTACACGACGGCACGCATGAAAGACTCGACATAAGCACCTTCACATGGAACGCTGCCACTAAATTCGGCCACCGACTGTGGCTGATGCACATCGACTACACCGCCGGTTTCGACATGAAACGGCAAACTCTCGACATCGCCAACCCAATCAACACCGCCACCGAGAACTACGACGAATACCGCATATACATCGCTCCGTCGGCCAGCTATCAATGTAAGCGGCTGCGCTTCGGCCTCAACGCGCCTTTGTCATGGCGTTACCGCAGACTTAACGGGCAGCGACGCAGCATCCTGACGGTAGAGCCTTCGGCATACGTGAGCGTCAAGCCGAAGGCGCGGTGGGACATATACGCAAGCTACATGTACTCTTGGCAGCCGCAGGATGCCCTGACATCCGGGGCGGCAGCCGTGTTCACAGACTACCGCACGGTGCGCCAAGGCACGGGAACTCTTGACTATACGGCGGCGCACACCATGTCGCTGTCGGCAAATTACAAAGACGTGATACACGGTTTCTTTGCCAACGGAGGCCTGTCTTACGCCCATTCCGGCAACAACACAGTATACCGCGCCGACCTAAACGAAGGCGTCTACCGTACAATACCCACCGGTCTGCGCTCCGGCACAAGCACATTAACCCTGCGCGGCAATGCCAGCAAGAGCTTCGACTGGGCCGGACTGTATCTCAGCCTGGCGGCCACAGCATCACGGCACAACTACAAACTACTGACAGACAACACTCTCACGCCATGCCGGTCTACCTCTGACAACGTAAACCTCACCGTAGGCGTAAGGCCGGCCGACTGGATTTCGGCAGACCTGTCATCATCGCTCAACGCCAACCACCAGACCAGCCGCAGCACAGACGGCGACCGGAGTGCTGACATGCTTTATCTGCATCACACACTGAACACATACATCACACAAGGCAAATGGCTATTGGCGTGGAGCAACGAACTGTATCACAGCAACGACAGAAGCGTTACCTCATCGTTCTTCTCCGACTTGTCGGTATCATACAAGGCACGCACCTACGAGATAAGGCTTGACGTGAACAACATTTTCGGCCGCTCAACATTCGAGCGGCGATGGCTGACCGACACCGAACACATTGTAACCGTCAGCCGCCTGCGCCCTCGGGAACTATTGTTAGGGCTGCGCTTCGGCTTCTGATTTTAGCGCTTCATTCCATTATTTTTCGCAACACTCGTAATCCATTAGCACACAACGCGTTGCAAAAGGCCGTCTTTTACATTGCAAAAGACGGCCTTTTAGCGTTCAATTGACGGCCTTTCGGAATGCGAAACATGGCCTTTCGCACGGCCATGCGCAAGCATGGGCAGGAGCAGAGGCGGCAGGTTTGGCTTTTTCGGGATTTTTACGTACCTTTGCCCGGTGCTTTTTATTACATAAAACTTAGTCAACATGAAGATATTTGCAGTAGGGATGAACTACATCCTGCACAATAAAGAGCTTGACGGAGCGTTATATAAACCGGAAGAGCCTGTGATTTTCACCAAGGCGGACTCGTCGCTGCTGAAAGACGGGAAGCCGTTTTTCCCACCAGACGACCTCGGACGCATAGACTACGAGGGCGAACTGGTAGTCAGGATTTGCCGTCTGGGCAAGAACATACCCGTAAGGTTCGCCCACAGGTATTACGACGCGGTGACCGTAGGCGTTGACTTCACCGCGCGCGAGCTGCAACGCCGCCTGCGCTCCGAAGGCAAGCCGTGGGAGCTGTGCAAGGGTTTCGACGGGGCAGCGACAATCGGCGAATGGGTAAGCGTCGAGAAGCTGCGCGACGTGAACGCGCTGCGCTTCCGCCTCGACGTGAACGAGGCTACGGTGCAAGAGGGCTGCTCGGCCGACATGCTGTTCAAGGTTGACGAGCTGATAGCCTACATCAGCCGCTGGTTTACGCTGAAGACGGGCGACATTCTCTATACGGGCACGCCGCAGGGCACGGGGCCCGTCAACGTGGGCGACCACATAACAGGCTGGATAGAAGACCGTAAGGTGTTGGAATTTAACGTAAGATGACTATAAAAAGGATATTGCCGCTGCTGACGGCCATGCTGTCCGTGCTTACGGCATGGGCGCAGACGGGGGTGCAAAAGTTCTTCAACCTCACCGCCGAAGAGGTGAGGATAGACAGCGTGCCGCCCTCGTTCACCTACTCCATGCCGCTCGGCAAGGCGTGGGCAGACTCCGTATACTCCGTCACGATAGAGTATCCGGAGTTTCTGGAAATGGGCGAAGGCGATATCAGGAAATACGAGCGCATAAGCGGAAAGCCTCTGCCGCAGATGCCTGCGGTAGAGGCCAACGTGGTTGTAGAACGCAAGCGCGGCCATCTGGAAGTGGTGTTCACACCGCTGGTGGAGCGCGGCGGCAGGCAGATGAAGCTGGTCAGCTTCATGCTTGACGTGAAGTCGAAGCCCAAGCGGCGCACCGCGGCCAAGGCAAGAGTCGGAAACGATGAAGCGGAGAGCGGCCGCTACGCCGCCCACTCCGTGCTGCGCGAGGGGCGGTGGGCAAAAATCCGCGTCCCGGCGACGGGCGTTTACGAGATAACGCAAGCCCTCATACGCCGCGCCGGCCTGTCAGACATGAGCCGGGTGAAGATATACGGCTACGGCGGAGCATTGCAGAACGAAGTGCTGCGCGAAGAAGACCTCATCAAATACGACGACCTGAAGGAGGTGCCTACGTGCACGGTTGACGGCCACAGGCTGTTCCATGCGCAGGGGCCGGTATCGTGGAGCAGCGACAAAGCCAGTGTCCGCACGCGCAACCCCTACTCTGACTACGGCTACTACTTCCTGACCGAGAGCGACGGCGAGCCGCTCACGGTAGACAGCACGGCCTTCGTAGACTCGTTCTACCCGTCGGCCGACGACTACCACGCGCTGCACGAGGTTGACAACTATGCCTGGTACCAGGGCGGACGCAACCTATGCCAGAACGACCCGATAACCGCAGGCAGCTCGAAAAGCTACACCATAACCCTTGACAAGGGACAGGTAGGCGGCGGAACTGTGACCGTGCGCGCAACGGCAGGCCAGGCCACAACGGCACAGGTTGCCGTCAACGGCATAACCGTGGGCACCATATCCGCCGGTTCTTTCGGGGAATACGACCACGGCAAGAACTTGTCAGGCACATACAGGATTGACAGTTTGCAGGCCGAAAACACCGTGACCCTGACCACGACGGGCGGCGGCCCGGTGCGCCTTGACTTCATCTCTGTAGCCACGGAGACGCCAAAGCGCAGGCCGACACTTAAAGGAATGTCGTTCAGCCAGCCTGAATACGTGTACAACATCACCAACCAAGACCACCACGCCGACCCACAGACGGACATGGTGATAATAGTGCCCACATCGGCCAAGCTTACCGGCGAAGCCGAACGCCTGGCCGAACACCACCGCCAGCACGACGGGCTAAGGGTGACGATAGTGCCTGCCGACGAACTGTATAACGAATTCTCAAGCGGCACACCCGACGCAAACGCCTACCGGCGCTACCTCAAGATGCTGTACGACCGCGCCACGACGGAGGCCGACATGCCACGCTACCTGCTGCTCTTCGGCGACTGCGTGTGGGACAACCGCCTGAACACGCCCGAATGCGCCAGCCTTTCGGCCGACGACCTGCTGCTGTGCCATGAGAGCGAAGACTCGTTCAACGACGTGAAATGCTACGTTGACGACGGCTTTTTCTGCTGCCTCGACGACGGAGAGGGCGGCAACCCCACACAAACCGACAAGCTCGACGTGGCCGTGGGACGCTTCCCCGTGCGCAATGCGGCCGAGGCCAAAGTCATGGTTGACAAGACGATACGCTACGCCGAGAACGAAAACGCCGGCAACTGGCAAAACATGTTCGTCTTCATGGGCGACGACGGCAACAGCAACATACACATGAAAGACGCCGATGAAATAGCCTCGCTCGTAGAAAGCACCAACCCGGCATTCCGCGTAGAGCGCATAATGTGGGACGCATACAAGCGCGAAAGCTCGTCAACTGGCAACTCTTACCCCGACGCAACAAAGCTGATAAAGCAACGGCAGGCCGCCGGAGCACTGATGATGAACTACAGCGGGCACGGAGGCCCCAACCAGCTGTCGCACGAAAGGGTTGTCACAATCAGCGACTTCGCAGCATTCAGCAACGAGAACCTGCCACTTTGGGTTACCGCATCATGCGAGATAATGCCCTTCGATTCGCAAAGCGACAACATCGGAGAAACCGCTGTACTCAACGCCAACGGCGGAGCCGTGGCCTTCTACGGCACCACACGCACCGTGTACGTTGACCGCAACAAGGCCATCAACAAAGCCTTCGTCAAGGCACTGCTCACCCCTGTAAACGGCGAATACGTATCGATAGGCGAAGCGCAACGCCTCGCAAAGAACAACCTTATAACGTCACTATCCGACACAACGGTCAACAAACTGCAATATTCGCTGCTCGGCGACCCGGCACTGCGGCTCAACATACCAGTATCAGGAGCCGTAATCGACAGCATAAACGGCGTGGACCTGGCCACGGCGGGCACGCTTCCAAAGCTCTCGGCAGGGTCGGTCGTATCGGTGAAAGGCCACATTGAAAAGGCTGATGGCGGCAAGGACACTACATTCAAGGGGATTGTCGCTGCCACGGTAAGGGATGCCGAGAAACTCATTGTATGCCGCCTCAACGACACTTCGGACGAAGGAGCCGACACACCGTTTGAATATTACGACCGCAACACCGTACTGTTCAACGGCAACGACAGCGTACGCAACGGCGAATTCAGGTTCTCTTTCGCCGTACCTAAGGACATCGACTACAGCGACGAGCCGGGACTTATCAACGTAGTGGCCGTAAACAGCGATACAAACAACACCGTAAACGGCTACAGCGAGGACTTCATAGTGGGCGGAACAGGCAGCAACGGCTCCGACCTAATAGGGCCGTCAATCTATTGTTACCTGAACTCGCCGTCGTTCGTAAACGACGGCAACGTGAACACCACGCCTTTCTTCGTAGCCGAAATACACGACAAGGACGGACTGAACACCACAGGCAGCGGCATCGGACACGACCTGCAGCTCACAATTGACGGCGAGATGTCGAAAACATACATACTGAACGACAACTTCGAGTACGACTTCGGCAGCTACACATCAGGCCGTACATACTACAACATACCTGCACTTGCACCGGGAGAACACACCCTGCGCTTCCGCGCCTGGGACGTTATGAACAACTCCTCGACCGCAGAACTGAGGTTCAACGTAGTGGAAGGCCTTGCACCAAGCATCTACAGCGTTGACTGTACGAAAAACCCGGCCACGACGGGCACCACATTCATCATTACGCACGACCGCTCAGGAAGCAACCTCGACGTCGAGATTGAGGTGTTTGACATAAGCGGACGCCCCGTATGGAAACATTCCGAGAGCGGCGTGGCGGCATCGGGCACATGCACGGTTGACTGGGACTTGACCGGCGACGGCGGAGGACGGCTCACCACGGGTGTGTACATCTACCGCGTGAAGATAGGCGGCGACGGCAGCGGAATGGTGTCGAAAGCGAAGAAACTCATTATAATGACAAGATAATCCCGCATTTACATGCGCGCAATCAAACATTAACAATTAACAATCAAACAAACGTTGGAACAATAAGAGACATTACAATGAAGCATCTTAAGATACTTATTGCAGTGGCGCTGGCCGCCGTCTCGCTCGGCGCGGGCGCACAGGAAAAGACCGACATATTCAACCCTGAACACAATTCGGTCACATCACAGACAATAGCTCCCGACGCGCGTGCCGCCGGTATGGGCGACGTTGGCGCGGCGACCGACCCCGACGTCAACTCGCAATACTGGAATCCAGCCAAATATCCGTTCTGCATAAGCCGCGCAGGAGTGGCACTCAACTACACCCCGTGGCTGCGCCAGCTCGTCAACGACATGGATTTGGCCTACCTTGCAGGCTACTACCGCATAGGCGATTACAGTGCGGTGTCGGCCTCGCTGCGCTATTTTTCATTGGGAGAGGTCAGCATGGAACAAGATTTGGGCGGCATGACTATCAGTCCGTACGAAATGTCCATCGACGTAGCTTACTCGCTTATGCTTAGCGAGAAGTTCTCCATTGCTGCGGCGGTGCGCTGGATTTACTCCGACATAACCTACAACTACACAGAGGAGACAAGGGCAGCAAGCGCGTTCGGTGCGGACATCGCCCTGTATTACCAGAACTACATCATGCTCGGACAGCGCGAATGCCAGCTCGGATTGGGCTTGAACATAAGCAACATAGGTAGCAAAATCACCTTCGGAGGCTCTACCGACAGCGAATTCATACCGACAAACATGCGGCTCGGAGCGTCGCTCATGGTGCCGATTGACGAATACAACCGCTTCACCATAGCCGCCGACGCAAACAAGCTGCTCGTACCAACGTACCCGTTGCAGGAAGACGGCGAGTCGAATGAAGACTACCAGCAGCGCGTGCAGAAAGACTATTACGACATATCAAGCATCAGCGGCATATTCAAGAGCTTCGGCGACGCGCCCGGAGGCTTCAAGGAAGAGTTGCAGGAAATACGCTGGAGCGTCGGCGCTGAATACGTATACAACGATAAGTTCAGCCTGCGCGCCGGATACCACCATGAGTCAGAGAACAAGGGTAACCGCAAATACTTCACCTTCGGTGCCGGTTTCCGCATGAGCGCGTTCTCACTTGACTGCGGCTATGTATGGGCAACGGCCAAGAGCAACCCTCTCGACCAGACCCTGCGCTTCACCCTTGCGTTCGACATGGACGGAATAAAAGATTTGTTCAGAAGGTAATTCTTCAGCATATGGATATCAGAATAGGTTTAGGTTACGACGTACACCGCCTCGTCGAGGGGCGCGAACTGTGGCTCGGGGGCATTAAAATAGAACACAGCACCGGTCTCTTGGGTCACAGCGACGCCGACGTGCTAATCCATGCGATATGCGACGCGCTGCTTGGCGCGGCCAACATGCGCGACATAGGCTACCACTTCCCTGACACGTCGGCGGACACCCTGAACGTAGACAGCAAAATATTGCTGCGCAAGACGGTACAGATAATTGCAACGAAGGGTTACCGTGTGGGCAACATCGATGCCACGGTGTGCGCCGAAAGACCCAAAATCAATCCGCACGTACCGGCCATGAAGGCCTGTCTTGCCAATGTCATGGACGTGGACGAAGACCGAATCTCCATCAAGGCGACCACCACCGAGCGGCTCGGCTTTACCGGGCGCGAAGAGGGAATGAGCGCATACGCGGTAGCGTTGATAACAAAATAGGATTTACCCCGAAAGCCAACAGGCGATGAAAGCCGGCAGACTGCATTACCGTCTGCCGGCTTTCGTCGCCTCGGACTTACCGTATAATAAAGCAAACATCGGCTCTTGCCGTCCTTGTCCAACAATACCTTTGCGACAGGCTGACAGAAAGTAAAATATCATATCGGCAGCAAAACAAATTAGAAGAAGCCAAGCCGCTATTCCATTCAAAACCGCAAGCAATCGCATATTTTTCTTATAAAAGTTTTACTTATTGGTATTTTATTTGTACTTTTGTCGCAATTATAACTAAAACAGTTACTAAATGGAAGATACAATAAAACAAATAGGCGAACGCCTGAAAGGACTCCGCGACGTGCTCGACATTCCCGCGCAAGACGTTGCCGACCTATGTGGAGTAACGCTCGAAGCATATCTGAAAGCGGAAAACGGCGAAGCAGAGCTTTCCATAAGTTCGATGCAGAAGATATCAAGAAAATACGGCATCGCGCTTGACGTGCTCCTCTTCGGCGAAGAGCCCCACATGAGCATGTATTTCCTTACCCGCAAAGGGCAGGGGAAAAGCGTGGAACGCCGCAAGGCGTACAAGTACCAAAGCCTGGCAAGCGGCTTCCGCGGCCGCACGGCAGAGCCCTTCATGGTGCTTGTAGAGCCTAAGCCCGACGACGCTCCGCTCGAAAAAAACTCTCATCAGGGCCAGGAGTTCAACATGGTGACCGAAGGCAGTCTCGAAGTGACGATAGGCAAGAAAGTGCTCGTGCTGAATGAAGGCGACAGCATATACTTCGACGCGTCGCAGCCCCACTGCATGCGCGCCCTCGGAGGCAAGCCTGTGAAGTTTCTGGCAGTAATATTTTGAGTTAAAAAGCCCCCTCCCGTCCTCCCCGAGTAGAGGGGCTTGGTTGGCAATAGTCTGCTTGACATTCGCCATATCAGCAAGCAAGACATTCAGTCCCCGCCCCTCGGGGAGGTAGGGAGGGGGCTTCTAAAATAGGCATTAGCGACATGATAGAAAGATTTTTGACACAGACAAAGTTCTCGTCGGTTGAGGACTACAAGGAAAATCTGCATTTTATAATACCCGACAACTTCAACTTCGCCTACGACGTGATGGACGTTTGGGCGGAGGAGAAGCCCGACAAGCTCGCCCTCTTGTGGACTGACGACGAGGACAACTGCATCCGCTTCACCTTCAAGGACTTGAAGGAGCAGAGCGACCGCGCCGCGTCTTACTTCCAGACGCTTGGCATAGGCCGTGGCGACGTGGTCATGCTAATACTCAAGCGCAGGTATGAGTTCTGGCTCTCGATGCTCGCCCTGCACAAGCTCGGCGCAGTGGCGGTGCCTGCAACGCACATGCTCACAACGCACGACATTGTATACCGCAACAACCGCGCCGACGTTAAGGCCATCATCTGCGTTGGAGAAGACTACGTGATGACGCAGGTTGAAGGCTCGGTCAAGGACAGCCCGACACTCAAGACGCTTGTGAGCATAGGACCGGAGACGCGCGACGGCTTCCACGACTGGCACAAGGAGTGGACCGGCGTGCCGCCATTCACGCGCCCGGAGCACGTCAACGACAACGGAGACACCATGCTGATGTACTTCACCAGCGGCACCAGCGGCGAGCCTAAGATGGTAGCCCACGACTTCCTCTACGCCCTCGGCCACCTTACCACGGGTGCTTTCTGGCACAACTTGTCAGAAGACAGCATCCACCTGACCGTGGCCGACACGGGCTGGGGCAAGGCCGCGTGGGGCAAACTGTACGGACAATGGTTCGCAGGGGCGGTGGTTTTCGTGTTCGAACACCAGAAGTTTACCGCCGAAAAGATAATGAAGAAAATCGAGGAATACCGCATAACGTCGTTCTGCGCGCCGCCAACGGTGTACCGCTTCATGATACACGAGGACTTCTCCAAATACGACCTGTCCTCACTGCGCTACTGCTGTACGGCGGGCGAGGCGCTCAATCCGGCAGTGTATGACAAGTTCCTGAAGCTTACGGGCATACGCCTGATGGAGGGATTCGGCCAGACCGAGACCACGATGACGCTCGGAACGATGCCCTGGATGACGCCGAAGCCGGGCAGCATGGGCATGCCCAATCCGCAGTATGACATCGACCTGGTGCGCGCCGACGGCTCGCCGTGCGAGGACGGAGAGAAGGGCGAAATTGTAATACATACCGACAAGGGCAAGCCCATCGGCCTTTTCAAGGGGTATTACCGCGACGAGGAGAAGAACCGCCAGGTATGGCACGACGGCGTTTACCACACGGGCGACATGGCCTGGCGCGACGAAGACGGCTACTATTGGTTTGAAGGACGCATCGACGACGTAATCAAGAGCAGCGGCTACCGCATCGGACCATTCGAGGTGGAGAGCGCGCTGATGACCCATCCGGCCGTCGTGGAGTGCGCCATAACTGGCGTTCCTGACGACATCCGCGGCATGGTGGTAAAGGCTACGGTGGTGCTCGGCAAGGACTGGAAGGACAAGGCGGGCGACGAACTGGTAAAGGAATTGCAGAACCACGTGAAGCACGAGACCGCGCCCTACAAGTATCCGCGCATCATAGAGTTTGTTGACGAACTGCCGAAGACCATCAGCGGCAAAATACGCCGCGTCGAGATACGAGACAAGGACAAGAGTAAAAACAAGTAAAGGGTGAAGGCTATACCGCTGGCGGAAACATACAAGGCACGGCCCGAAGACTCGCCTGCAAGGCCATCCGCCTTCAACTACCCAAAATCCTGACACAAACCGATAGGAAAAGAACAATGAGAACATTCATCAACGTTGAAGACCTTGGCGGCCTGGAACAGGCTCTGGCCGAGGCACGAGAAATAAAACAGGACAGATACAAGCATCAGCATCTGGGCAGGAACAAGACGCTGCTGATGATATTCTTCAACAACAGCCTGCGCACACGCCTCAGTACGCAGAAGGCCGCGCAAAACCTTGGCATGAACGTCATTGTGCTCGACGTGAACGCGGGCGCGTGGAAGCTTGAGACTGAGCGCGGAGTAATAATGGACGGAGACAAGAGCGAGCACCTGCTCGAGGCCATCCCGGTGATGGGATGCTACTGCGACATGATTGGAGTGCGCTCGTTCGCCGGGCTGACCGACCGCGAATATGACTACGCGGAGACGGTGCTCCACCAGTTCATCAAGTACAGCGGCCGTCCCGTATTCGCGATGGAGACGGCCACTGTGCACCCGCTCCAGGCCTTTGCCGACCTCATAACGATAGAGGAACACAAGACTAAGGCGCGCCCGAAGGTGGTGCTTACCTGGGCACCCCACTGCCGCGCGCTGCCACAGGCCGTGCCAAACTCGTTCGCGCAGTGGATGAACGCCGCCGACGTCGATTTCGTAATCACCCACCCCGAGGGCTACGAGCTCGACCCGAAGTTCACCGTCGGGGCGCGCATTGAGTACGACCAGATGAAGGCTTTGGAAGGAGCAGACTTCGTTTATGCAAAGAACTGGAGCTGCCCGGGCGTCACCACCCCGGCGGACTACGGTAAAATAATATGCAAGGACATGTCGTGGACTATTGACGCGGCGCACATGGCCGTGACCGCCGACGGCAAGTTCATGCACTGCCTGCCCGTGCGCCGCGGCCTCATCGTGACCGACGACGTCATCGAGAGCCCCTCGTCCCTTGTCATTCCGGAGGCCGCCAACCGCGAGATTTCGGCCGAAGTGGTAATCAAGCGTATGCTCGAGAGCCTTTAATTCTTTTCATAATTGAGAATGGGAAATGGAGAGTTGAAAATTATGATTACACTTTTCTTGCAGTAAGCAATGGCGACCTACACCGGTAATCATAATTTTCAACTCTCCATTTCCCATTCTCAATTAATTAAAAAACTTGCATGGATAACATCGTTACACAAATGATAATCCTGCTGCTGCTCGTCGTGGCGGGATTCGTCTCTAACAAGTGCGGCCTTACGGGAGGAGACTTCGACCGCAGGCTGTCAAACTTCATCATCAACGTTTCGTGCCCCAGCCTCATCCTGTCGTCGGTGATGGGCGACACAGTGCCCGACAGCCGCCTCATCGTCCCACTGCTCGTGACGGGCTTCCTCACGTATCTGGCGCTCTTCGGTGTGGCGTGGCTGCTGCCGCGTTACTTCGTAAGGGAGACCTACATGAGAGGCATGTACAGCTTCATGCTCATGTTCGGCAACGTGGGTTTCATCGGTTACCCGGTAGTGGCGTCAATCTTCGGCCACCAGGCGGTGTTCTACGCAAGCCTGCTCAACGTGCCCAACACGCTCTTCATATTCGTGGTGGGAACGGTCTTCGTGCTCGGCGGCGACGGCAAGCTGCGCTTCAGCCCGCGCACGCTGTACTGTCCGGCCATGGTGGCGTCTTACCTTTCTATAGCCATAGTGGTGTTTGGATGGGAACAGGTGCCGCGCGTCGCGGCCGAGCCGCTGCGCCTGCTGGGCGGCATCACCGTGCCCGGCGCGCTGCTCGTAATCGGCTCTTCGATGGCGCATATAGGCCGCCACCACGTGCTCGGGTCGCCGCGCACGTATGTCATGGCGGCGTTGCGCCTGCTGGCCATACCCGTAGCGGTGTACATGTTGTCACGTGCGGCAGGCGTTGACGAGACCGTCAACCGCATCAACACCGTGCTGATAGGAATGCCCGTGGCATCTTACGGCACGATGTTCTGCCTGAAATACGGGCGCGACGAGGGTGAGATGGTGCGCGGCACGCTCATTACTACAATCCTGTCGGTAGTCACTATTCCGTTGCTTACGTACATACTGTTCTGAAAGCAACCGTCTGGACGGCACGTTCAGGCCGTCAAAACCATCCGTTTGAGCCGTCCAAACCATGCGTTTAGGCAGCTCTTTCTTGTCTCGTCGGTAATATACTGTAAATCAGCGTGTTATGGAACGGTTTGCAAAAGGCCGTCTTTCACAGTGCGAAAGGCCGTCAATTACGATGCAAAATGCCGTCTTTCACAGTGCGAAAGGCGGCATTTTGCATCGTGGCCGGTTTCATTGCCCGCCGTGGTTGATGTTGCGCGGATGGTGCTCAAGGATTTCCTGGCGCAGCGTGTGGGTGTCGATGTGGGTGTAAATCTCGGTAGTGCCGATACTCTCATGCCCCAGCATGGCCTGTATTGCACGCAGGTCGGCACCGCCTTCAAGCAGCGCCGTGGCGAAGCTGTGGCGCAGGGTGTGGGGGCTGATGGTCTTCTTTATGCCGGCTTCGGTGCCGAGACGCTTGACAATAATCAGTATCATGGTGCGCGTAAGGTGCGCTCCGCGGCGGTTGAGGAACACGTAGTCCTCCTCGCCGGGCTTGATGTCCATGCGGCAACGGTCGTCGAACCACAGGCGCAGCTGCCTTGCCGCGCTGTCGGAGACGGGCACAAACCGCTCCTTGCGCCCCTTGCCCATGACGCGGACGAAGCCTTCGTCGAGGTAAAGGTCGGAGAGGCGCAGCGTTACAAGCTCGCTCACGCGCAGTCCGCAGCTGAAAAGCATCTCTATGATGGCCTTGTTGCGCTGCCCCTCCCACTTCGACAGGTCTACCGCTTGCTCCATGCGGTCCACCTCTTCGGTGGTCAGCACCTCGGGCAGATGCTCGCCTATTTGTGGCGATTCGAGCAGTTCCGTAGGGTCTTCGGGTATGTAACCGTCGGTCAGCAGGAATCGGTAGAAAGTCCTCACGCCGCTAAGTATGCGGCATTGCGTGCGCGGACTTACGCCAACCCCGTGCAGCGAGGCGGCAAAGCGGCGAAGGTCGTCAAGCCCGGCGGCCTGCGGCTCTATCCCGTCCGACGCGAGGAAGCGCAGCAGCTTGCCTATGTCGCGCATGTAAGCGTCGAGCGTGTTCTGCGTGAAGTTACGCTCCAGTTTCATGTACCGGCGGTACGCGTCGGCGATATTCGTGGGCTTTTTGTTCGTAGTTTCCATATATTTTCGTACTTTTGCAATGCGTAGCGGCACCGTGTCGGCAATGCGGCGCCGCTGCGATGCAAAGTTAAGAAAATTTGCCTGATTATGAAAATACTCGTACTCAACGGCCCCAACCTCAACCTCTTGGGCCGGCGCGAGCCCGGCGTGTACGGCTCCACCTCGTTCGACGACTACCTGCCGCGCCTGCGCGAGGCATTCCCCGGCGTAGGAATAGACTATTTCCAGAGCAACGTGGAGGGCGTACTCATCGACAAGATGCAGGAAGCGGGCTTCACGTATGACGGCATCGTGCTCAACGCCGGGGCCTACACGCACACCAGCGTGGCCTTGCACGACTGCATACGCGCCATAAGCTGCCCCGTCGTAGAGGTGCACATATCCAACGTCCACCGGCGCGAGGACTTCCGCCACAAGTCAATGCTCTCCGCCGCATGCCTCGGCGTAATCTGCGGTTTCGGGCTCGACTCGTACCGCTTGGCGGTGAGCGCTATCTTAATTCATAATTCATAATTCACAATTCATAATTATGACTGACATCGTTAATTCATTTATTATAATGTGCAACCCAATTATGAATTGTGAATTATGAATTATGAATTAGAACAATACCTCCTCTCCCACATCGACCCCGAGGGCGACTACCTGTACCGCCTGTGGCGTGCCACTAACATACACCTGCTCCACGGGCGCATGGCCAGCGGCCATCTGCAAGGCCGGTTGCTGAAGATGCTCGTGCGCATGGTGCGCCCCGAGCGCATACTCGAGGTGGGCACGTTCAGCGGCTACAGCGCAATCTGCATGGCCGAGGGGCTGGGCGACGGCGGAATGGTGTACACTTACGAGATTGACGACGAGCTGGAAGACTTTACCCGGCCGTGGATAGAAGGCTCGCCCGTGGCCGACCGCATCCGCTTCATCATCGGCGACGCCGTGAAGGAGGCCCCGAAGCTCGGCGTGGAGTTCGACATGGTGTTCCTCGACGGCGACAAGCGCACGTACATCGAGGCTTACGAAATGGCTCTAAAGGTGTTGCGCCCCGGCGGATTCATCCTCGCCGACAACACGCTTTGGGACGGACACGTGCTCGAAAAGCCGCGCCCCTCCGACCGCCAGACCATCGGAATCGAGGCCTTTAACGACCATGTGGCCGCCGACGGGCGCGTGGAAAAGGTCATACTGCCGCTGCGCGACGGGCTGACGCTTATCAGGAAGAAGTAAGAGCCACCTCCCGACCTCCCCGAGGGGAAGGAGATTAGTATGTCTTGACTGATTAACGATTTTGCAAAAGGCCGCCTTTCATAATGCGAAAGGTGGCCTTTTGCATTGCAATTGACGGTCTTTTGCAATCCAAAAGGCGGTATATTGGCAAGCCGCTGATTATCAAGCGGTTAGCAAGCACATTGGTTTGTCGGGCTTATTTGGCCTGACAAGCCCTATAAGCCATGATGAGCCTGATACGCCCAAGCGGCGAATTTATTGGCAAAAGCATACCGCTATCCTCTCCTCGGGAGGTTGTGAGGGGGCTTTCGTTGGTTTCGTGCCTGGCTTCCCTTTTTCCTCTTAACGGTTTTCCGGCATTGTTTGTAAAGATTTACGAAAAGCCTTTGCCCTTTAAACTATTTTCACTATATTTGCTTCGCAATGCCTTTGCGGAGCCATGAAAAAGCTTTTCACCATAATAACAGCGGCCGCCATGCTTGCCTCTTGCGCCGACAGGGAACAGAGGAGCATACTGCCAGAAGGCTGTGGGCTGCGCGCAGGCGACGTGGTATTCCGCCGGGGCAACGGCTTGACGAGCCGCGCCGTGCTGGCGGCAGACAGGAACGGCGCGTATTCGCACATCGGGATAGTGGTAGATTCGTGCGGAGTGATGATGGTGGTGCACGCCGTTCCCGGCGAGCCTGACTATGAAGGCGACCCCGACCGCGTGAAGATGGACTCGCCACGGCGGTTTTTCTCGTCGATGAACGCCGACATTGGCGAGGTGAAACGCCTGCGCGGAGACTCTGCAACGGCGGCACTGGCGGCGCGCTTCGCCATGGAAGTGTACAAGAGGGGCACGCTGTTCGACCATGACTATGACGACGCGGACACAACGAAGATGTACTGCTGCGAGCTTGTTGACTTCGCCTACCGCAAGGCGGGGCGGCCCCTCGCCGGGCGGAAGAGGCACTACTTCCACCTGCCGGGACTCGAACCGATACGCTGCATACTGCCGTCGGACATATGCAACAACGCCGCGCTGGAGACGATTGCGACTTTTTAACCCTATATTAACTTAAAACATGAACGACATGAAGAAATTATTTGGATTTATGGTGGCCGTCGTGGCCATGCTGGCAATGGCCTCTTGCGGAGGCGGCGGCAACTCTCCCAAGGGCGTGGCCGAGCAGTTTATAAAGGCCGTACAGAAGCAGGACGGCAAGAAGATGGCCGAACTCGTGTACTACGAGGAGGGAAAGGCTCCGAAATCTGACGCCGAGAAGGACCAGGTTGCGGCCATGATGCAGAGCAAGGCAAGCACCACCTACGCAAACAACGGCGAACTGAAGTCGTACGAAATTCTGTCGGAGGAAATATCGGAAGACGGCACAGAGGCTGTGGTCGAGGCCAAGATGGAGTTTGAGAAGAAGACAAGCGAAGACAAAATCAAGCTCAAGAAAGACGCCGACGGCAACTGGAAGATTGACATGAGCAAGTAGCTTCCAGAATCAAAAATCACCAATTAAAAATTAAAAGGACATGCCTTGCCGACAAGAAAGCAAGGCATGTCTTTTTTTGTTGCCGCAGTCCCATTTCCCGTATGGATGTGCCAGATACGACAATGCTGCGCTTTGCGGATTGATTATATACCCCGACCTCTTGTGAAAGGCCTCCTTCCACAGTGTAAAATAACGTGTGTTCAGTATAAGAAACATCGGTAATCATTCAACTTCAAGCTGTCAGTTGGTAACCGTAATTCCGCGTCGGAGCGCGGAACTGAAAGTCGCCGTTAAGGCAATAACGGTTACCGACCACCTGGATTGCAACAGGATGCTTCCCTCAATAGAACTAATATACCATACATCTAAACCGCGGATGCACAGTAAAATGCCGCTTTTTGCAAGGCCGTTTGCCGCCCGGCTGTAACCCGTTGTGTTTCAGATACATATGTGTAAGCAATGAAAATGGGCGCGCTCTGTTGCGGAGCGCGCCCATTCGGATTGTAAATTTCAGCGGTTACGGTGCTTGCTTATTCAACGGTTACGAATACGTATTGGCTCGTAATGTCGTTGAAGAATACGTCGTATGTGCCGGCAGGTATCTTCATGTTGTCGCCGCCGTCGGCTACGCCGTAGTTGGTCTTGCCGATGTCGTAGGGACCTCCCCACCATTTGTCGCCGCTGCGGAACTTGATTTGTCCGTCTGACGGAATGGTGATTTGCGCGTACCAGTTGTTAGGTGCGGTCTCTTTCAACGCTCCTGCGCCGCCTTCGCCCCAATTGAGGAAGTCGCCTGTCAGCGTCAGCGACGAGTATCTTACCTGCTTCTGGTTGTCAAGCTTAGTCCAGGTGTAGGTCATGTTATCGATGTCGGCTGTGAACGTGTAGTATGCCTCCTTCTCAGGAACAACGATAGCGCCTGCGCCCGAATTTACCAGCGAGCCTGAATCAGAGTTGTCGCCGTCGGTCTGCGTGCCGTAGCAAGCGTCCCAGTTGCCTACCTGCGTGTCGAGCCAGAACTTCAGGTTGCCGTCGCCCGTCCACTGGGTGGTGTAGCTGTAGACGGTGGTAGACGTCGGGTAGAGCAGGTGGTCGGTGGTAGTGCCCCAGCCGTTCATCGCGCCCACGATGTAGAAGAGGCTCGGAGTAGTCTCAACCCACTGCGCGATTACGTTCAGTGCTACGGGCGTAGAGTATGCGTATGCAGTGTTCGACGCGCTTACGCTGGCCTGTACGCGGATGTAAGCCTTCATGGGGTCGAGCGTCGGTTTTTCTCCGCCGTTGGCTGCCATGTAAAGGGATACGATGGAGTCGTTAAGCTCCCTTTTTGCAAAGCTTATTTCCGGCTTGGCATTGTTGCTCGAATACGTCTGGTTGACGCCGCCGAGCGTGCGCGACGTGGCAAAGTCTTCGGTCAACGACACTTGGAGTTGGTACAGTATCAGTGCCGGGAAACCATAGTCGGGAGCGGTTGACGTTACGGTCAGGTTCGCCTCGGTGTCGTTCAGCAGGTCATAGGTTGTGGTCTCTGCCCCTGCCGGTGCAGTCAGTGTCAGGTTACCGGCCGGCTCCCTTAGCGTAGGGTTGTCGTCCGTGTCGGTCTCGCATGAAGCGAGGAACGGAGCTACCGCAAGCGCCATTGCCGGAACGAGCAGACTTTTAAATATATTCTTCATAATCGTCTCTAACTTTAATTGTTGTCGTTGTGATGTTATTCATTAATAACCGTCATTCTGGCTGAGGTTGCCGTTCTGCCTTACCTGGTCGTCAGGTATGGGGTATACGTTGAAGTGGGGGTCAACGCTTACGCCGTTCTCTTGACCGCCCTTCCAGTCCCAGAGGTAGTCGCCTCCGGTGAAGTAGCCGAAGCGCACGAGGTCGCTGCGGCGGCGTCCTTCCATGAAGAACTCGCGGCACCACTCGTCGCAAATCTGCATCGGGCTTGAGATGATGGGCAGCGGGGCGGCGTTGGCGCGGCTGCGCAGCTCGTTGATGTCGGCGCGTGCGTCTTCAAGGTTGCCGCTCTTGCGCCATTTGGCTTCGGCGCGTGTGAGGTAAGCCTCGGCCAGGCGGAACAGAGGAATGTCGGTGTCAGGCCATGACACGTCTTGTCCGGCAGTGTTGTCGCTCTTCATGTTTGTCCATTTTACGAGCGAGAGGCCGTCGGTGAAGGACGAAATCTTGTCGGTCTTCAGCTTGCGCACGCCGTTGGCGCAGCCGCTGTACAGCAGTGCGCGGTCGTCGCCTGCCAGGTTGATAAGTGCCTGTATGGTCGTGCCATACTTAGCGTCGAGTGCCGCTACTTCCTCGGTTGTTGCGCCGTCGGGCGAAGCTTCTTCTGCAAGGGGTATTCTTTCTTGGTCTTCAAAGAACTTTGAAATCATCGCGTTGCGTGCGAACAGGCACGTCCAGCTCTCCTTCATGCCGTATGTAGGCATGGCTGCGCTGCGCGAGCCGGCTATGAGCATGAGCGAACCGCCGTACTGGCGTGTGTGCAGGCCGTCCTGGCGGATGGGGAAGATGATTTCCTGGCGCGCCGTGGTGTTCACGTCGTTGTCGGCCATGAAGAGCTGTGCGTAGCCCGAGTTGCCGTTCTTCGCAATGCGTGAGAGGTCGTAAGGCCCGCTAATCAGCTGGTTGCAGTAGCTTATGGCCTTGTCGTAGTCCTTGACAGCACCCTTTGTGTACACCTCGGAGTTGAGGGCGAGGCGCGCGTGGAGCATGTAAGCGGCTCCGCGGTCGGCGCGTCCGAAGTATTGGTCGTTGCAGAATGCGCCTACTTCGGCCATCTGCGGCTCTATTTCGGTAAGCTCCTTGTCAATCCAGTCGTATGCTTCCTGTCCGTCATACTCAACCGGCAGCTCGTTGATGTCGAACGTAGTCTTGAACGGCACCTTGCCGAAGAGGTCGAGCAGGTACCAGTAGTGCAGCGCGCGGAGGAAGCGTACTTCGGCGCGCTTCTGCTTGTTCTCCTCGTTGTCGGGCACCTCGCTCAGGTATTTGTTGAACAGTGTGACGTCGTACATCAGTCGGGTGTAAGTCCACTGCACGCGGATGGAGCTTGAGTTCCAGCCAATCATGGTGATTTGCGGAATGTCCTGGTCGGTCTGCCAAGCCCACATCAGCTCGTCGGTGGGCAGCTCCTGAAGGTTGAACGTTGTGCGGTAGAAGCCCGATTCGCCCTCATCGTCGCTCAAGTCGCCGTTGCCTGCGCCTCCGCGCTGACCCGTAAGGCCGAGCACGGCGTAGCATTTTGCGAAGAGCTGCTCCTGGTCGTATGAGGAAGACGATTGCGGGTCGATTGAACTTATGTCCAAATCGTTGATACAGCCGGTGAAGCTTATGCCTACAATGGCTGCCGCGATGGTCTTTAAAAATATATTTTTCATTGTTGTTCTACTTTATAGTTGTTTCATGTAAAAACGTTTAGAAGTTGAGGTTCAGACCGAGCTGGAAGCTCATCGGACGCGGATACGGGTTGTTGTCGATGCCGCTTGAAATTTCCGGGTCGAGTCCCTTGTACTTCGTTATGATGAACGGGTTTTGCACGGTGAAGAACAAGCGGCCGGAGAAGTAGTCCTGGTTGTTGTACTTCAACAGTGCCGGGAACGAGTAGCCGAGCGTGATGTTCTGGCACTTCAGGTAAGAAGCGTTGCGCACGAAGTAGTCGCTGAGGAACGGAGAGCCCGTGCCCGTGCCGGTGAAGCCAAGGTCAACGGCAGCCTGAGTGGTGTTGCTGTATGCGCTGTTCGAGTAAAGTCCGCCCTGGCTTATTACGGCCTTGTTAGACAGGAAGTCGTAGTAAACGTAGTTGCCGATTGACGAACGGAGGGCGAAGCTCAAGTCCCAGTTCTTGTAGAGGAACTTCATCGTGAGGCCCATGTACACGGGAGCGGCGGGGCTGTGGTAGAAGTAACGGTCGTCGTTGTTGATGATGCCGTTGCCGTCGCGGTCAACAAATACGCCCTCGAGCGGCTTTCCGTTCTCGTCATAAACCTGCTGGTAAACCCAGAATGAGTTGGCAGGCTCGCCTACCTTGTGTGCTTGTACGTGTGTGCTTGTACCGCGTGATATGGTGCCTCCGCTCTCTACGATGTATTCATCGTCGCCGCCGATAAGCTCGGTGATTTCGTTATGGTTCCACGATACGTTGTACTGGATGTCCCAGGTGAAGTCTTTTGTTACGATGGGCTTTGCTCCGATAGAGAACTCGATACCGTAGTTCTCGAGCGAGCCGATGTTCTGCGACATGCGCTGTGCGAAGTTCATGCCCACGGGAATGGTGACATCCTGGATGAGGTCGGTGGTCTTGCGGTAGTAACCGTCGATGTTGGCGGTGATGCGGTTGTTGAGGAAGGCGAAGTCAAGTCCGGCGTTCCATGTGGTCGTTGTCTCCCAAGTAAGTTCGGGGTTGTAGGCGGAGGGGCGCACGGTGTATATCCAAGAGTTGGGGCCTGTACCGAACTGGTACTGTCCGTACTGGTCGCCGATGGTGTAGACCGGCTGATAGAGGAAGTCGGAACCGATGTCCTGCTGACCTGTCTGTCCCCAGCCGAGGCGGAGCTTAAACTCGTTCCACCATTTGAGGGGCTTCATAAACTTCTCGTCGTTGATGCGCCATGCCAGTGCGACAGAGGGGAAGTAGCCCCACTTGTGCCCTTTGGCGAAGCGTGAAGAGCCATCGGCACGGAACGTTGCGGTGAGCATGTAGCGGTCGAGCAGCGTGTAGTTCAGTCGGCCGAAGTAAGATACGAGCGAGTTGTGTGTAGCCCATTCCTGCTCGCTCTTCAGCGTTTCGTTGTATGCCACGTTGTTGTACGAGTCCCATCCGCTGCCTGCGTTCCATCCGTTGCGGTGGTAGTGAGACTCCTCGCCGCCGGCCATTATGTCGATGGTATGTGCTCCGAAAGTGTGTACATACTGTGCGTAGGCGTTGGCGGTGATGCTGTACTTGTAGTATTTCGTAACACCGTTCCATCCGTAATAGTTGTTGTCGTAAGAGTAGGGAGAGGTGTAGTCGTCCTGCGTGCTCGACGTGTATTGTCCGCCGAAGCTTGCGTGTATGTGCAGGTCTTCAAACCCGTGGATTTTGTAGTCCATCTCGATGTTGCCCGTGAAGTCGCTCGCGTTGGCGATGCAAGACTTCTGGTTGAGCAGCGCTACGGGGTTGCCCGGGGTGTTGGTGTTGGTCGTATAGTTCCAGCTCTTGTCGGGGAAGGCGTCCGTGGTCTGTAGGTTCTGGTAGTATCCGCCTACGAACTCGCTGCCGGGTCCGTCATAATATACGGGTCGTGTGGGGTCCATCGCCAATGCGCCGCCCACTACCGCGCCTGCGTCAACATAGCTGTCTTTCTCGGCCATGAACTTCGCCGTTACGTTGAAGTTAAGGTGGTCGTCGAAGAATGATGGCGCGAGGTTTACAGAGGCGTTAAAACGCTTCATGTAAGAGTTCTTGATGATACCGCTGTCGCTCTGGTAACCGGCCGACACGCGGTAAGGCATGTTCTTCAGTCCGCCGGTGATGGAGAGGTTGTGCGATGTGCTGACGGCGGTGCGGAAGATTTGGTCCTGCCAGTCGGTGTTGGCGTCGCCCAGCGCGGGAGCGTTGCCTTCGCCCCACAGCCTGTTTGCGAGCGCGCGGTATTCGTTGCCGTCAAGCACGTCGTAACGCTTCTGCGTAGTTGATATTGTCACGTCGCCGTTGTACGAGAACTTGGGTCCTGTGCCCTTGCGTCCCTTCTTTGTGGTGATGATGATGACACCGTTCGACGCGCGCGAACCGTAGATGGCCGTAGCCGACGCGTCCTTCAGCACGGTGAAGGTCTCGATGTCGTTGGGGTTAATCATCGCCATGACGTTGCTCATGCCGGTAGCGGTGTTGTTGTCGATGGTAAGTCCGTCAATCACGATTAGAGGGTCGTTGCTGGCGTTGAGCGACGAGCCGCCGCGGATGCGGATTTGCGCTCCCGCGCCCGGCGAACCTCCGGCGGTGATTACGTCAACGCCGGCTATTTTGCCCACGAGCATGTCCGACGCGCTGCTGGTGATACCCTTGCTCATGTCGTCGGGCTTGATGGCCGTGACGGAGCCCGTCAAGTCTTCCTTCTTGGCGCGGCCGTAACCGATTACCACCACGTCGGAGAGCAGCTGCGTGTCGTCCTGCAAGGTGACAATCATGTTGGCCGAGACGGGCAGTTCCACCGTCTTGTAGCCGATGTAAGACACTTGGATTTTGGCTCCCGGGGCGGCCTTGATGGTAAAGTTGCCGTCAAAGTCGGTTATCGCTCCGCCGTCCTGTCCTACGACTCGGATGGTGGCGCCGATAATCGGCTCGCCGGAAGCATCTTTCACGATACCTTTGACGTCGTTCTGCGCAAAGGCTCCGACTGAAAGGAACAGTCCCAGCAACAGGGACATGAGCCTTACAGGGGTCTTGAATTTTACCTGCTTCATCATTTTGTACTTTTAAAGTTAACACTAAATACAAATTATATTCTCTTCAAATAGTCTGCACGGATGCGCCTTAAGGCGCTACGGTAAAGGTAAGTTTTCAGTCTTCAACAATGCAAATTTAAGTTCATTTACGACATTTGGTTCTAAAATTAACAGAAAATGAGAGAATACGCAGTGCAAACGGTTGCACTAAAAGGCGGCCGCCCGTTTTCCAAAAGGTGGCCTTTTACAATGCGAAAGGTGGCCTTTTGCACGGTGAAAGACGGCCTTTTACAACGCGAAAGGCCGTCTTTTGGAAAAGAGCCTCCGCGCAGGCTTTTGCGCAGAGGCTGTATTAACAGTGTGGAGAGGCAGCGGCAGGCAAAGCCCACCGTGCCGTCAGCCGTTTATGATGCCGCTGAAATAGGCGCGCACGTCGCTCCATTTATAGAACGGATACATGCCGGTCTCCACCGGGATTGACGTCTCGCGCTCGTTGAGCATGAACTTCACGATGATGTCGTCCTTGTCCTTCTTGTTGCGGAAGAAGATGATTTGCACGTTGCCGGCCATGGGCGAGATGTACCACGAGGCAAAATGCTTGTAGAAGTCGGCAGGGTTCTCCACCGAATCGTAGCACCCCTTCAGTCCGAGCAGCCCGGCGAAGGGAATGAGGTTGCCGTCGTGGCCGAAGCGCAGTGTCGCCCCCGTCTTGCCGCTTTTGATTACCTCGTCGGCCGACTCAACAACGTTACGCAGCAGAGGCTTGGCGTTGTCGAGCAGCATTCCGTTGCTACCGGGATAGTTACTGTCGCCAACGTAGAAGCGGTAGTTGAACGCCTGGTACAGGTCGAACAGTTCCTGCGGCTCGAACAAGTCCATAAACGACACCGGGGTCTCGATGTCCTGCATGCCCACGGCCAGCCAGTAGAAGCCCCACATGAGCTTGCCGGGATTTACGTTGCGCACCACCCACAGGCTGTCCTTGAAGAGCGTACCCACGAGGCGGCCGGGGTTGGTGTGGCTTTCCTCGAACTTGCGGTACTCCTCCTGCCACGGACCGTCGGGCGCGTTGAAGGCGTTTGACTCCAGGCTGTGGTAGTTCATGTAGTTCATGTAGCGGTTGCTGGCCTCGCGCGTGATGTTGAGCTGCGGGTTAAGCTCCTTCAGGCGTTCGCAGAACGCGTCCATACTCATGGCGCAGCGCATCACGATTGTGGAGCGCGCCGATATGTCAACCTTGCCCTTGAACACTTCGGGGAACGTGGTGTACATGCGCTCGGCTATGCCGCGGTGCTGCCTCACGCCGAGCGGCGAGAGGTCGCCGCCGCGCCCTTCGGCCTCAAGCCACACCTGCTCTATGCGCCCGAGGGCGTCAAGCCCGAGCGGTGTCAGCGCGCCGGCGTCCTTGGCCTTGCGCATCAGGTCGAGCACCCACTTGTAGTCGTTGTCGGCTATCAGGTAGCGCGAGCCGTGCCTGCCGTAGTGGCTTATGTAGAAAGGCTCGTAGCCCTTTGGCGTGGCCGTCTGCTCGACGGTGGTTACGGGGTATGCGTAGTACACGCCGCCGGCCTTGGCCAAGTCGGCCAATATCTCGTCCTTAGCCGTCTGCGCCTGCGCCGCTATCGGCAGCAGGCAGAGCGCCAGCGCGGTTTTCAGTATTCTGTTCATTGTCGTTTCAGTTATGTTTTGATGTTAAAGCAAATGCCGGGACGCAGGGTTGCGCCCAATCCCACATCCCGGCGAGAGTACAAAACTCAGCAGTATGTCCTGCGCCTCACGGCCGGCCGCCTTGCGAAAGGCCGTCTTTTACACTCCAAAAGGCCATGTATTGCAGGCCGAAAGGCCGTCTTTCGCGATGCAAAAGACGGCCTTTTGCATGGCGGCTGGCTGTCAGGCAGTTACTCACTTGGCATAGCCGTCGTTCTGTTCGAGCGTCGGGTTGTTGGTCATCTCGCTCTCGGGTATGGGGAACAGCTGGTACTTGTCGTCGACGTCGGCGCCGAGACGCTCGCCGTTCTTCCAGTCCCAGTTGTTGCCTTTGGTGAACTTGCCGAAGCGCACGAGGTCGGTCCTGCGCACGCATTCCGACGCAAGCTCGCGCTGGCGTTCGTCCATGATGAAGTCGAGCGTAAGCTCCGCGTCGCTGATGCGTCCGCTCTCCGAGCGCACTCCTGCCTTCTGGTAGTTGCCGTACATGTATGCGCGGTCGCGTATTTCGTTCACGTAAGCCAGCGCCTGCGCCCTTGTGCCGTTGGTTGCGCCGCGCAGCACGGCCTCGGCGGCCATCAGGTAAGCGTCGGCCGTGCGGAACATGGGCCAGTCGATTGACGTGTACGTGTCGCCTCCGGCGCTAAGCTGGTCGTCCTTCGTCACGTTGCGCCACTTTATGTAGCCGTAGCCGCAGGTGAAGGTGCTGGTCATCGCCAGGTTGGCGTCCCATGTCTCCTTGGTCTGGTCGGGCAGCGCGGTCATGAACTGGGCGCGCTTGTCCTTCTTGTTGTCGCCCCAGGTGTCGTTCGTGTCAAAGGCTACGTCGGCCGGGTCGAACGCGTCAACGAGCGTGGTCTTCGACCTTACGTTGCCCCACCCCTTCGTGCCTACGCCCGTCTGGTAGTAATCGTTCATCGGACCGTTGACAAACGCCTTGACATAGAAGTTCGTGCCGGCGGAGCTTTGCGCGCGCTCGCCATCCTGCACGAGCGGCCATATAATCTCGCTGCACGTCTCGTTGTCGGCCAGGAAGATGTGCCTGTAGTCGGAAGCCAACGGGTAAACCCCGCAGTCAATCACCTTCTTTGCATACGTTAGGCAGTCGTTGTAGCGGTTCTCGCCTATCCAGGTCTCTGCGTTGAGATACATCCTCGACAGCAGGAACCATCCAGCAGCCTCGTCAACACGTCCGTACTCGTTTGCACCTGCCGCCTTGAGAAGGTCGTCAGTGTTGCCGCTCTCGCCAATGATGGCCTTCAGCTCGCTTTCCGCAAAGTCGAAGACCTCCTTGCGGCTTACTTGCTCTGGAATGTCCTTCACGCCCGTGTTCTCGTCAATCAGGGGCACGGGGCCGAACAAGTCGCACAGCATCGAGTAGCAGTAAGCGCGGATGAAGCGCGCCTCGGCGCGGTAGTTGAGGTAGTCGTCCTTCATCTCGTCCCACAGCCCGCGCTCCTGCAGCTTGCCCTCGGTGCACTCGCGCAGGAACTCGTTGCAGTAGGCTATTGACATGTAGAGCCTCTGGTAAGTCCATGTCACCACCGATGTTGACGGTGTCCACGTCATGTTGAGGCACTCGCGCAGGCCGTTCGACGACGACGGCATGAGGAAGTTGTCTGTACACAGCTCTTCGATGTAGAATAGCAGGCGCGTATATCCCGAGTAACCCTCGTTCGCCCCTTCAAGGTCTCCGTCGCCTCCGTCGCCGCCCTGCTGGCCGGTGAGTATGAGCGAAGCGTAACATTTAGCCAGCACACCCATGTATCCGTCCTTCGTGCTGTAAACTTTCTCCGACACAAGGTTGTTGTCGTCGATGGGCATGGTGTCCAAGTCGCCTATGCAGGAGGTAGCCATAAGCGCAAGACAGCATACTAAAGCTATATATATCTTTTTCATCTTGTCTGTTGTTTTGAATGTTTATGTTTGTCAGAAAGTAAGGTTCACACCCAGCGTATATGAGCGCGGACGCGGATACATGTCGCGGTCGATGCCGTCTGTAAGCTCGGGGTCGATGCCCGAGTAGCCGGTGATGGTGGCGATGTTGGTCATCGTGAACGAGAGGCGCAGCTTGCTGCTGTCGTTCCAGAGCTTGTCGAACGTGTAGCCGAGCGTGATGTTGTCGAAACGGAAGAACGAGCCGTCCTCGAGCCACTTGTCAGAATACAGTTGCTGCTGCTGGAAGCCCGACTTGGCCGTTGCCTGCAAGATGTTGGAGTAGCTGCCCTGGTCGCTGTACACGGACTGCACGTACTGGTCGGCGGCTACGTAGTTGTAGACGTAGTTTCCGAACGAGCCGTGGCCGCTGACGGCCAAATCCCAGTTCTTGTAAGACAAGTGGGTGTTGAAGCCCATGTATGATGTTGGCAGTGCACTCTTGCCCGTAGCATAGCGCGTCTCGGTGCTCGATACGGAGCCGTCGGGCTGTACGTACTGGCCTTCGAGGGCTTTTCCGTTCTCGTCATACGCCTGCTTGCACAGGTAGAAGGTGTAAGGACGCTCGTCGACCATGAACACCTGCACGTATTTTCCCGTCCCGGAGATGGCTCCCGTCTGGACGAAGTTCTGGCCAGTGTCGATGAGGTTGAGCTTGGTTATCTTGGAGTCGTTCCATGCGTAGTTGAAGCCTATTGTCCACTTCCAGTCCTTCGTGTCGATGGGCACTGCGTTGATGGACAGCTCGACACCCTCGTTCTCCATCTTTCCGATGTTGGTCGTGAGCACGGAAGAGTAGTTTGTTCCCGATATTACGTTGATGGTATTGAGCAGGTCCTTGGTGTAACGCTTGTAGTAGTCAATCGAACCGTAGATGCGGTTCTTAAGGAATCCGTAGTCGATGCCGACGTTCCATGTGGTAGTAGTCTCCCACTTGATGTCGTTGTCGTAGCCGTTGGGACGGTAGGTGTTATACCACTTGTCGCCGAACTGGTAAGAAGACTCGGGATAAGACACGGTGAACGTGGTCATGTAAGGATAGTCGTTGAGGATGTCCTGCTGGCCGGTGACACCGTAGCCGAGGCGCAGCTTGAGGTCGGAAAGTACGTTCTGGTCTTGCAGGAAGTCCTCTTGTATAACCCTCCAAGCCAGTGCGACAGAGGGGAAGAGGCCCCAGCGGTTGTCCTTGGAGAAGCGCGACGATGCGTCTGAACGCAGCGTTGCGGTGAGCAGGTAGCGGTCGTCGAAGCTGTAGTTGAGTCGGCCGTAGAAGGAGAGCAGGTAGTACTCCGTCTCATAGTGGGTGTCGCTTTGCAGCTCGTTGCCCTGCGGGTCGTCGTATGAAAGGGTGTACTTGCGGTAGAAGTGCTGCCATCCGTAACCGGCCATAACGCCGAACTTGTGCTTCTCGGCGAACGTCTTGTCGTAGTTTGCGAAGAGGTCGAGCAGCAGGTTGCGCTTTATTTGCTTGCCGCGCTGCATCAAGCCGGTACCGTCCTTCTGGTTCTGCGTCCACATCATGCCGGCGTTCTCGGGCACGTCGTTGCGGTATTTGCTTTCAAGGATGTCGTAACCAAGGTTGGCGTTGAGCTTCAAGTCCTCCAGTCCGTGTATCTTGTAAGCGATGGCTGCGCTGCCGATTGAGCGGAGCACTTTGTTGGAGCGGTCGGTCAGGTCGAGCTGTGCCACGGGGTTGTCGGTCTGTATTGCCATTGGCACTCCGCCGTTAGTCCAGATGAAGTAGCCCAGTCCGGGGTCGGTAGATGCCGTCGGGCTGCCTGTCTTGACGGGGCGCGTGGGGTCGTAGCGCAGTGCGTTGCCCACTACAGACTCGTCTACGTCCTGGTTGTTCTCATACGAAACCTTGAGGTTGATGTTGGCCGTGAGATGGTCGTCGAGCAGCGACGGGGCTATGTTGCCGCCGAAAGAGAAGCGCTGATAGTTGTTGGTCTTGATGATACCGCTCTGGTTTGTGTATCCGAGCGAAAGGCGGAAGGGGCTGTTGATGGCCTTGAGCTTGCCGCCGATGGACAGGTTCTGCTCCGTACCGAAGGCCACGCGGTAGATTTCGTCCTGCCAGTCGGTGTTTGCGTCGCCGAACTGCGGGTTGGCCGGAACGCCGGTAACGGTGGGCACGAACTCGCGGAACTCGTCCGCGCTAAGCACGTCGAGCGTCTTGGCTACGGTGCTGACGGAGTAGCTGCTGGTGTAGTTGAACGACAGGCGGTCACCACCCTGCTTCGTGGTGATGACGATGACGCCGTTCGACGCGCGCGAACCGTAGATGGCCGTGGCCGAAGCGTCCTTCAGCACGGTGAAGGTCTCGATGTCTTCGGGGTTGATTGAGCCGATGATGTTTGACGAGCCTTCGATTGTGGAGTTGTCAACGGGCACGCCGTCGATGACGATGAGGGGGTCGTTGCTGGCCGAGAGCGACGCTCCACTGCGCACGCGGATGGTAGCACCCGAGCCGGGAGCACCCGAACCTGTGACGACGTTGACGCCGGCCACCTTGCCCACGAGCGCGTCCTGCATGGTGACGCGGTTGCCCTTGTTGAACTCGTCAGGCTCGATGGCGATTACCGAGCCGGTAGCGTCAGACTTCTTCACGCTGCCGTAACCGATTACCACCACGTCGGAGAGTAGCTGCGCGTCGTCCTCCAAGGTGATTACCATGTTGGCCGAGACGGGCAGCTCGACCGTCTTGTAGCCGATGTAAGACACTTGCAGCTTGGCACCTGACGGCGCATTGATTGCGAAGTTGCCGTCAAAGTCGGTGATTGCTCCGCCTTCTGCGCCCACGATGCGCACCGTGGCGCCGATAATAGGCTCGCCGGAAGCATCCTTCACTACGCCTTTCACGCTGCTTTGCGCAAAGGCTCCTACCGATAGGAACAATCCCAACAACAGGGACATGAGCCTAATCGAGGTCTTCATTCTAACCTGCTTCATTGCTTTTTTTGTTTAAGTTTTAAATTAAGTAAAACATGATTGTCAATCACATACGCTCGCCGCCACGGCCGCCGCCGGGCCGGCTAACGCCATAAGGTAATTTTCACACGTGCAAAATTAAAATACGTTGGCTTTTTTTTGTTTTGTTTGCACAAAAGTCAGGTTATTTCCGCGCAACCGTTTGCATCCGTCCAGCTTCCGCCCGTTTTCCAAAAGGTGGCCTTTCGCAATGCGAAAGGTGGCCTTTTGCACGGTGAAAGACGGCCTTTTACAACGCGAAAGGTCGTCTTTTGGAAAACCGCAGGCATGCAACCGTTTGCGCGGAGGCATCTTTAAATAATATAAGGTGTAAAAAACAGCATTGCGAGCCTTTGAGTAATTTTGCAGCCGCAGCAATGGGTGGATTTTACGGCGGAGACGATGCGTATTCCATTTATTTGCACTACATTTGCAGAAACGGAGGAAAACATGCCAAAGGAAAACACGTCGATGACGATGAAAGACATAGCCCGCGCCCTCGGGGTGTCGGTGGCCACGGTGTCGCGCGCACTGAAAGGCAGCACGCGCATCAGCCGCGAGAAGCGCGAGCTTATAACGGCCTACGCCAGGGAGCACAAGTTCAGCCCCAACCCCATGGCCGAGTCGCTGCGCAGCAGGCGCACCATGAAAATAATAGGGGTCATCATACCGCAGTTCACCCACTTCTACTTCTCATCCATCCTTGCCGGAATAGAGGACGAGGCGCTCAAGAGCGGCTACCGCCTGCTCGTGGCACAGAGCAACGAGGACTACGGGCGCGAGGTTGAGACGTGCCGCTCGTTTTACGAGAACAAGGTGTGCGGCATCATCGTGTCGCAGGCCAAGACCACCAACAGCTACGCCCACTTCCAGGAACTCATCGACAACGGCGTGCCGCTCGTGTTCTACGACCGCATCTGCACGGGCGTGAACGCCAGCCGCGTCACCGTAGACGACTACATGGGGGCTTACTCCGCCGTGGAGTACATGATACAGACGGGCTGCCGCCGCATAGCCTTCTACGGCTCGTCGATGAAGATGGAAATATCCAAGAACCGCTATAACGGCTGGCACGACGCCCTGCGCAAGCACGGCATAAACCCCGAAGGGTGCGTCCGCATGGAGTGCGACAACCGCGAGGAGGCCGAGCGCGTCACCCCGGCCGTGCTGCAGCAGGACAACCGCCCCGACGCATTCTTCGCCATAAACGACGACACCGCCATAGGCATAATGTACACCGCAAAGCGCATGGGGCTGCGGGTGCCCGACGACATTTCCGTATGCGGCTTCACCAACGGCCAGCGCGCGGTGGCCTGCGACCCGATGCTCACCACCGTGGAGCAGAACGGCTACGAGGTGGGACGCCTCGCCGCCGACATCCTCATAGGCAAGGTGGAGGGGCGAATACCCGTAGACAAGGTGGAGAAACGCGTCGTAAGGACACGCCTCATAGTAAGGGGGACAACGAGGGAAATGAATAATGAAGGAATGAATAATGAAAAATGAAGGAATGAATAATGGAAAAATGAAGTGGTCATGGCGTATGCCTGATTTTTCATTTTTCATTGTTCATTATTCATTAAATGAAAACTTAATACCTTAAACATAGAAAATGAATACCGGACTGAAAAGAAAACCCGACTTGAGTTTCGCCAAGCTATGGAATCTTAGCTTCGGTTTTTTCGGCGTACAGATAGCCTACGCCCTTCAGAGCGCCAACATCAGCCGCATCTTCGCGACGCTTGGCGCCGACCCTCACGACCTTAGTTACTTCTGGATACTGCCGCCGCTGATGGGCATAGTGGTGCAACCCATCGTGGGAACGCTAAGCGACAAGACATGGTGCCGCTTCGGACGGCGCATCCCTTACCTCTTCGTGGGTGCGCTGGTGGCCGTCCTCGTGATGTGCCTCCTGCCCAACGCAGGCTCTTTCGGCATGGCCGTGTCTACGGCGATGGTGTTCGGCCTCGTCTCACTCATGTTCCTCGACACGAGCATCAACATGGCGATGCAGCCGTTCAAGATGCTCGTCGGCGACATGGTTAACGAGAAGCAGAAGGCCCTGGCCTACTCCATACAGAGCTTCCTGTGCAACGCTGGCTCGCTCGTGGGCTACGTCTTCCCATTCTTCTTCACGTTCATAGGCATAAGCAACGTGGCCGCCCCCGGCGTAATACCCGACTCGGTGATTTACTCTTTCTACATAGGCGCGGCCATACTCATACTCTGCGTTATCTACACCACCGCCAAGGTGAAGGAGATGCCGCCGAAGGAGTACGCCGAATACCACGGCCTCTCCAAGCCGCTCAACGAGGAGAAGACCAACTGGCTCAAGCTGCTGCGCCAGGCGCCGACGGCGTTCTGGACGGTTGGACTGGTGCAGTTCTTCTGCTGGGCGGCGTTCCTGTACATGTGGAACTATACCAACGGTGCCATCGCCGAGACCTGCTGGGGCACTACCGACCCGGCATCGGAGGGCTTCCAGGCCGCCGGCAACTGGGTGGGCATACTCTTCGCCGTGCAGGCCGTTGGCAGCGTGTGCTGGGCAATGGTGCTGCCCCGCTTCAAGGCGCGCAAGGTTGCCTATGCGCTTAGCCTCGTATTGGGCGGCGCGGGCTTCCTCATGGTGCCCTTCATCCACGACCAGTACGTGCTCTTCATCCCCTACCTGCTCATCGGCTGCGCGTGGGCGGCAATGCTGGCCATGCCTTTCACCATCGTAACCAACGCCCTCAACGGCAGCCACATGGGCACATACCTCGGCCTGTTCAACGGCACCATCTGCATTCCTCAAATCATTGCCGCGGCTCTCGGAGGCGTTGTCTTAAGCCTTGTGGGCAGCGCGCAGAGCAGCATGATGCTTGTAGCCGGCGTGCTGCTGGTAGTCGGTGCGCTGTGCGTAGGCATCATCAAGGAAACGTCTGGCGAGAAGTGATTTTCCCATATGCGGCCTTTTACCTTCCAAAAGACCGCCTTTTACAAGCCAAAATGCCGCCTTTCGCAGTGCGAAAGGCGGCATTTTATAATGCGCCGGGCATGACGCTGTTGCGCAAGCGGCCGTAATCAGGCTCACCGCCGCTTGTTCTTGCCTTTTACCATGCGCACAAGTTCGAGCACGTCAAGCCCCACTTTGGCCGACATCGAGTAAGCATTCTTGCCGGTGCCGGTCTTGAACAGCGGCGTCAGCCCAGCCGTGGCAGACAGTATTACGGGCCCCATGCCGAGCGAATACTCAAGGTTCAGGCCGAAGCGGCGCAGCTTCAGGCCGTCCGGGGTGTGCACGTCACCCGTGGCGGCGGACGGCTTGAAACGGTATTCGGCGTTCGTCCTTACCTCCGCCGAGAGGCCGAGGCTCATGTGAAACGACTCATAGTCGCGCTGGATTGACAGCATCACGGGTATGCGCAGCGCGCCGTAGTTGATGCTGTTGCCCTTCGCGTCGCCATCAAGCTGCGTGTAGGCTATGCGCCCTCCGTCGTTGGCCATGGCGTAGCCGCGGCGGAAGCACTGGTGCACCCATGCCAGCTGGACGGCTGCGGTGAGGCCGAACGTGCGCCCCTTGTTGAACGGCACGGCTATTGAATACGGCGTCACGCCAAGCTCGAACGAGCCTGTGCGGCGGCTGTGCAGGCCGTCTGACGAGTTGGTGAACGCGCCCTTGGTAAGGAAATTCATGCCAAACCACACCGTAGCGTAGTGCGGACGGAAGCTCATGTTCTGCAAGTTCTCCGCCGGAACGAACGGCGAGCCTACGAATACGTGCTCCACCTCCTGCCCGTCTACGAATTCCATCTCGCGCGTCTTCGACAGGCGGTAGCCGTCGCTGTTGTAAACCTTCACCGTAGTAGTGCCGCTGTCCACGCTCACTACAATCTTCTTGTCCTTCACTGTAAACGTGGTGTCGCCATTCTCTACGGCATACGCCACGGCAGGCAGCAGTGCCGCCAGCAATAAAATAAGGTGTCTCATATCGTTGTTGTTATGCTGTTACATGCTGGAATAGCAAAGTTTCATAATGTCTTCGGGCGAAAGCCCGCCTTCGATGTAGATTACCGCGCCTGCCCTGCCGCGCGGATTGCCGAACAGTATGTAGCGGTTCACTCCACCGCCGAGCGGCGGCATCATGTAATAACCGCTCACTATGCGTCCGTTCTCCACCACTTCGCGTATCTTCCTGGCCGCCTTGCGGTCGGCCTTAAGATACGGGTCTACGGCCGGTTGCAGGTTCTTGTACGTCAGGCTCTTGTACAGTTTCAGCTCGTACCCGTGCAGCCGGGCGTCGTGCATCTCCACCATCTTGCAGCCTTTGGCGTGGCCGTACAGCCTGAACACGTCGGCCACGTGCAGCCCTTCCTGGCCTGCGGCCGGCAGGACGAGCGCCAGCGCCGCCGCAAAGGTCAGCGCAATACGCTTCAGGATATTGTGTCTCATGTCGTGACGGGTCATTGTTTCCATAATATCATAGTTCTCCTTTCATTGCATCAGTTCAAAGGCGTCAAACGATTCGCCGCAGTCTGACGCTACGATGTGCAGGGCGTCGAGGGCTTCTTCGTTGACGGTCTGGCGGTCGGTGTACACCCTTCCGTCTATTACGGCATATCCGCCGTGCCGGCGGTTGGCGTATGCCACCACGGCGAAGACCACCACCGCGGCTGCCGCCGCCGACGCGATGAAGAGCCGCAGGCGCACCTTAACGCTGCGCTTCGGGGCTGACGGGGCGGCCATGGCCAGCCGTTCACTGCCTATATAGGCAAACAGAGCCTTCACGGGCTCGAGCTCCCGGGGCACGGTGTCGCCGCCGTCGGCGAAGTAGCGCGCCAGCCAGCGTTCCTCGCCGGGCGTCGTAAGCCCGTCGAGATACTTGTCGGCCAACTCCCTTGCACGCATCTCCTTGTCCATAGCCAAATCCTCCTTGTATTCGTTCATTTGTCGTTTCCTATCCTTTTCCGTGTAATCCTGGCGAAGTCGTCCACAATCCTGCGCCTCGCCCTCGAGAGGTTTTGCCGCAGGCTTTCAGCCGTACAGCCGGTGATTTGCATTATTTCGAGGTTGTCGTAACCTTCTATTTCCTTCATCCTGAACAGCCTTGCCTGTAGCGGCGGCAGGTGTTCCACGATTAGCTTCACCAGCTCCACTTCGTCGGCACGCTCCGCCGCGAGGCCGTCAACGGCAGGCTCTTCGCCTCCGGCGGCCGTTCCCCGCTCCAAGGAGTCGTGCCTCCACATGTCGCGCGCCTTGTTTTTCAGTATGGCCACGGCCAGTGCCTCCTTGCTGTCATACCGCTCCAGGGTGCCGCGTATGCTCCACATCTTGAGCATGACCTCCTGCACCAAGTCTTCGGCGCGGCCGTCGTCTCCGGTCATACGGCGTGCAAGCTCTTCCAGCGTTGCGCGCATCGGTACTACGATATGGTTGAACTCTTCTGGTTTCATGCCTTTTCATTAAACAGACGTTTCAAACGGCGAAACGTGACATCGGCATCGCACTTTTCTTGAAAAAACATGTTCCGTGAAAAAGAAAACCCTGCCGTATCAATACGGACAGGGCTTCTGAAAGGAGGAATATTATTGCAAGAGCGGCCGAAGCCGCTACTTTCAAATGACGTTGCAAAGATACTAAAAAGTCGGGTTACAGCCAAATAATGAGGCCGTTTTTTCCAAAGGCCTCACGAAAGGCGGCTAACGGCCTTGCAAAAGGCCGTCTTTCACCGTGCGAAAGGCCGTCTTTGGCAATGCGAGAGACGGCCTTTTACATTGTAAGCAAGTGACTGTAAAAGCGTTACGGATTACATTCCAAAACGCAATCAAACTTCAATCCATAATAAAACGGCGCGGAAAAGTTACTGTTTTCCGCGCCGTCTGCAACCTGTCAAACGTCAAACTTATGAAATATGGGTCAAAGTTCTATGTCTTGTTTGAGCGGAAGGTCGGCCGAACTGCCGCCCACCGATATGGTGAACGTGCCCGGCTCTACGACAAACCGCTCCTGCATCACGTCGTAATAGGCGAAGGCGTCCTTGTCGAGCGTAAGCTCTACGCGCTTCGTCTCGCCGGGTTTCAGCGTCACTTTCTCGAAGCCTTTAAGCTCCTTCTTGGGGCGTTTAACCGTCGAGACGGGGTCTGATACGTACACCTGTGCCGCCTCCTTGGCTTCCACGCGCCCGGTGTTCTTCACGTTGAAGGCTACCTTTACTTCATTGTCGCCGGTCTTTTCAAGCGTAAGACCTGAATATTCGAAGGTGGAGTAAGACAGTCCGAAGCCGAAGGGGAACAGCGGCTTCACGCCCGTCTTGTCGTATCCGCGGTAGCCCATGAACACTCCCTCGCGGTATTCAACCGAGCGCAGCTCGCGTCCCTTCATGTTCTCGTGATAGTTTTCGTGGCAGGGGTTGTCCTCAAGTTTCTCCTCTATCGATATTGGCAGCTTGCCGCTGGGCGACAGCTTGCCGCGCAGTATTTCGGCGATGGCCTGTCCTCCCTCCTGTCCCGGGTACCAAGCCATGAGCACGCCCTTTACTTTGTCGAGCCAAGGCTTGAAGGCTATGCCTCCTCCGGCGTTCACAACGACCACCATGTTGGGGTTCTCTGCGGCCAAGCGGGCTATCATTTCCTGCTGGAACTGCGGCAGCTCGAACGGGCGGTCAAAGCCTTCGCCCTCGATGCTGCTGTTGAATCCGGCGCAATATACCACGTTGTCGGCCTTGCGAACGCCCTTCATCAGCTTCTCTTCGTTAAGTTTTTTGAGGCTGACTTTTATGTTGGCCGACGATATGTTGTCAAAATACTCCACCACGATGTCGTTCCTCACGCCGCCTTTCACCTTCAGAGCCAGCTCGCGGAACGAATAGGCGTGGTTGCCCCAGTCGCCTGCCACGGTCTTGCCGTTCACCTTCAGGCGGTAGCCGTCGTCGCCTCCGATGTATATTTTCAGCGTCTCATCAGCCTTCGGAGTGTAGCATCCGCTCCAGCGCACGCTGAAAGTGTCGGTGGGGAAGCCGTCCATCGGGCGGCCATACTCCCAGTCGAAGTCCACCTTCGGGTCAATCCTCACTACGTCGGCCGCGCCCTTCAGTCCCTTGTTCTTGAAGTATTCGCCGCGGAAACCCTTTGTCTTCATCGTAGAGTCGGTGAACACCTGGTCGGCTATGTCGTCATAAATCACGTCGTCCGTAAGCATTATGGTCTTCTTGTTCATCTTTTTCAGAGCCTCGCTCACGGGCGTTGACGAGAACGGAACAACGTTGCCGCTGCCTCCGCCGGTAGTTATCACCGTGGCGTTGGACCCCACCAAGGCTATGGAACCGCGCAGGGGAAGCACTCCTCCGTCGTTTTTTAGCATCACGATGCCCTCGCGCGCCAGTGCCAAAGCCGTCTCGTGCGACGACGGGTTGTCAAGCGGAATGTCCTCTTCCTTCTGCTTCCGGTCGAATATTCCGAACGCTATGACCGTCTGGAGGATGTGCTTCACCTTCTCGTCAATAACCCTTTCGTCCACCGTTCCAGCCTCGATGGCCGCGCGTATTTTGTCAACGGTGAAGTTCTTGCCCTTCGGCATCTCCAGGTCGAGGCCGTTGTTGGCCGCCGCAACGGTTGAATATACCGACGTCCAGTCGGACATTATTATGCCGTCGAAGCCCCAACGCTTGCGCAGCACTTCCTTGTTGAGCCATGCGTTCTCCGTGGAATGCACGCCGTTGAGCAGGTTGTAGCTGTCCATTACAGAGCCTACCTTGCCCTTGGTGACGGCCTTCTGGAACGCCGGGAAGTAGATTTCAAACAGCGTGCGCTCGTCAATTTCCGAGCTTACATGGTGTCGGCTCCACTCTTGGTTGTTGCCTGCGAAGTGCTTGATGGTGGCCAGCACGCCGCGCGACTGCACTCCGTTGATGTAGGCCAGGGCGGCTTCACCAGTCAGGTAAGGGTCTTCGCCAAAGTATTCATAGTTCCTTCCGCACAGCGGCGAACGGTAAATGTTCACTCCGGGGCCGAGCAGTATGCCCACGCCGCGTGCCCTCGCGTCGTCGCCCAGCGAGCGTCCGAGGCGGTAGAGCAGGTCTCTGTTCCACGTGGCCGCGCTCAACATCGATGCCGGATACAGCGTGCTGTGGGGCGCATGGTTGCGTATTCCAACCGGACCGTCGGCCAACAGCACCGTCGGAATGCCGACTCTCGGTATTTCGCGGAGCGAAAACGACGTCGCGCCCGACAGGTAGCTTACTTTCTCTTCGAGGGTCATCTTGGCTACGATGTCCGCCGCCCTCTTCTCAATCTCGGGTGTCACGGTCTGCGCCTTGGCAGCTACGGCGGCCACGGTGACCGCCCCGGCGACTAACAAACACTTGATTTTATTCATCGTTTACTATTCTGTTACTTCCAATGTTACGGTCTTTCCTCCTATCGTTATGCGGTATTCGCCCGGCTCTACGACGGTCTCTCCACGGTCGTTAACAAAGCCGAGGTCGCGCTGAACGTTGAGGTCGAAGTGGCAGGTGACGGTCTCTCCGGCCTTGATTTCCTTCTTGGTGAAGAAGCGAAGCTCCTTTACAGGGCGCGTAAGCACGGCATACGGGCAGCTGACGAAGCCGAGAACGGCCTCCTTGCCGTCAACCGCGCCAGTGTTCTTGACGGTCACATCAACGCTGAAACGTCCCTTCCGCCCTACCTTCTTGGCAGAGAGCACCGGCTCGCCGTACTCGAACGAAGTGTAGCTAAGGCCGTAACCGAACTCATAAAGAGGGTCGCTCGTCAGGTCGTGGTAGAACCCTTGGTGGTGGCGCGCACTCTGTCGGCGGTTGTAATAGATAGGTATTTGGCCGCCGGTGACGGGGAACGTCATTGCGAGTTTACCCGAAGGATTGACCCGTCCGGAAAGAATACCGGCCAAAGGCGTGCCCCCTACGATGCCGGGTTGCCACATTTCAATGATTGCGTCGGCAAGAGGCGCCATGCGGTCGAGCTGCAACGGACGGCCGTTTGACAGCACGAGGACTACCGGCTTGCCGGTCTTCTTCAGTTCTTCGAGGAACTTCTGCTGCACTTCGGGCAGCTCGATTGAGGCGCGAGAAGCGTTTTCGCCGCTCCATCTGCCCATCTCTCCGAGGCACGCCACGATGACATCGGCCTTCTTGGCGGCCTTTACGGCAGCGCGGAAGCCGCTCTCGTCAGTGCCCTCGAACGGACAACCGGCCACGTAGTCAACGTCGGCCTTGCCCTCAAACTCCTTCAACACGGCGGTGCGGATGGTCGTAATGTCGGCCGTCTCGCCGTGTCCGTACCAGCAGCCGAGCATGTCGAAGGCAGCATCGGCCAGCGGACCGGTGAGCAATATGCGCATCCCGGTGCGCAAGGGGAGCGTGTTTCCTTCATTCTTTAACAGCACCATGGACTCTTCCGCCAGCTCTTCAGCCAAGCGGACGCTCTCCTTTCGCAGGAAGCGCGAGTCGTCCTTGACCTCCGGGGTGTAAGGATTCTCGAACAGACCGAGGTCGAACTTCACCTTGAGAATGCGCCTTACGGCGTCGTCTATGACGGCAGTGTCAACCCGTCCTTCGGCCACAAGCTGCTCCAGATACTTGTCGTAAGCGTGCGACATCATGTCTATGTCAAGTCCGGCGTTGGCCGCCAGCTCTCCTGCACGCTTCAAGTCGCGCGCCGCTCCCTGTGCCTTGAGCTGCTCTATGGCCGCCCAGTCGGACACGATGAGACCGTCGAAGCCGAGCTGTTTCTTCAACACATCGGTAAGCAGATACTTGCTTGCAGTGACGGGAGTGCCGCTGAAATTGTTGAAAGAGCTCATCACCGTGGCAGGCTTAGCCTCCAAAGCCTTGCGGTAAGGAGGCAGATAGGTGTCCCAAAGCGTCTGCCGCGACACCTCGGTATATACGTAGTCGCGCCCGGCCTCGGATGCTCCGTAGGCCACATAGTGCTTCAGGCAGGCGGCGATTGACACGCTGTCGGCCAGGCTTTTGCCCTGATAGCCGCGCACGGCGGCCGCCCCGAACACCCCGTTAAGGTACGGGTCTTCACCGTAACCCTCGGCAACGCGCCCCCAACGGGGGTCACGGGCTACGTCAATCATCGGCGAGAACGTCCAGTCAACGCCCGACATGCGTGCCTCCTGGGCACTAACGCGGCACGAAAGGCGCGTAAGATGCGGGTTGAAACTGCACGCCTGAGCCAACGGTATGGGGAAGATTGTGCGGAAACCGTGGATTGCATCGTAGCCGAAAAGCATCGGAATGCCCAGCCGACTGTCCTCCATGGCGTGACGCTGCATACGGTTTCGCAACGAAGGCTCTGTGCCGAAGTAGATGAGCGAGCCTGTCTCGGCAGGCACATTCTTCACCTCAACACCCTTATTGTTCTCTATATTGTTGGTGCCGAGAGTGTATTGCACCATCTGCATCACCTTCTCGTGAACCGTCATCCGCTGCAAAAGGTCTTCCACGCGGACGGCTACGGGCACGCCCTTGTCCTTGTAAAGCGCGGCGGAAGGCCGTATATATGACAGGTCGGTGACCGTCCACGGGCTCTTGACGGCTGCGTGGGCGGCCTCCTGCACGGCGCGTGTGAGGTCGGCGTTCAAGCCTTCGGGGTGGTACGCATTGCCGATAACGCTGCGCCCGGTCAGTGCTTCGTACCATGTGCAGGCCGCCGTATAGCGACCGTATGAGTTCTCGAGATGGTGTCCGTCACGGTTCATGTTGTCGCCGATGAACGTAGTGCGGGCGTTCTGCACAGCCGTACCGACAGGTATCACGATTTTTATTCCGTGCTCCTTGACGGCCTTCCGCGACGCGTCAACGATGCAGTTGTACATGCGCATCTGGTCTTTGCCATAGCGTGGAAACGCGCCGTGACGCGACGACTTGGCATAAGCCCACGTCTGGTGCCACACTATTTCGCTCTCGGGCGACACTTTTTTAATATACCGGATAAGTTCCGTGAGGTAAGGCTCGTAGGTCTCGGGCTGGCCCGAACGGTCGCTGGCTTGCTGCAATGAGATGTAATCCCAGTCTTCATCGGCCAGCGCACGGCTGATTGACATGTTGTCCGTTTGGCGGCGTTTGCCGTCAACGCCGGTCTTGCGGTAGCGGTATGCGCCGCGGTCGTGCTGCACATTGTCCCAGTGGCGGCTAAGGGGACAGCCGCCGATGAACATGTTTGCCACAATCATCTGCCTGCCGTCGGCGGCGGCCAGTTCGACAACGTTCTGCTCAACGGCGTCCGCCGAGAAGCTGTTGCCTATCGCCAGCACCTTCACCACCTTGTCGGCGGCCATGCCGGGCACAGTCGTCAGCACGAGCGCAAGCAGCAACAGGAGTATTGGTTTGTAAGTTTTCATATAAGTGTTAGGTTGTTTTTATATCGCAGAATAAATTTATTTTGAGCACTGTAGACATGATGGAATTGATAACATGTGACTGTCATTGTGTTCCTCATTATTCGTTTCCCATGAATACACACTACTGCAATCCAGGCGGTCGGTATCTGTCATTCCGCGCCCCGACGCGGAATCCAGTGTATGCAACCAACATTGTCGGCACATCTGGTGTTCTCTGGATTCCGCGTCGGGGCGCGGAATGACAGATACCGACCGCCTGAATTAAGGCAAATGGCAACATTTAATGGCAATAACAACCAGCTACATGCCGTCAAAAACCTACCGTTTGTTTTGGATTTTGCAACAGGCTGATTATCAATACGTTGCAAACGCCTTTGCAAAAGACGGCCTTTCAGGCTGCAAAAGGCCGTCTTTTGCAGGGCGAAAGGTGGCCTTTTACATTGCGAAAGGCCACCTTTTACAAAGCCTGCGGCGACGGGGCGCGCAGCTTACCGCCGCGCGTCCTCTGCCTTCTTCTTTGCGTAATAATCGTGCATTACGTACCATGCCTGCTTGCGCTGGCCTTGGTCGGAGACGAGCCCCTTGCGGTTCCATCCGTCCTGGTTGGTGGGGTGCATGCGCGTAGGACTGCGGAAGTCGAACAACACCCATGGCGACACGCCGCAGAGGTTGGTTATGTTGTCGAACATACGCAGGTTCCTGCGGAACAGCTCAGCCTGATACTCCTCGCTCCAGCTGGCGGCCTCGTCCTTGTCGCCGTGCTGGCCGTAGAGCGCCTCGCCGCCGAACTCGGAGATGAAGAGCGGTTTGCCGGGTGCAACGTCCCATTGTATGTCGGCCGGATTCTTAGGCCACGCCGCATACCAGCCCATGTATTTGTTGATGGCTACCATGTCGAGGTTGGGCCAGAAATCATCGTGCATTACGAACTTGTCCTCCTTGCGGTCGAAATAAGCCAGGTCGAAGGCGGCCACGAACAGGCGCGTGGTGTCCAAGTCCTTGCCAGTCTTTAGCAGATGGGCGAGGAAGCGGTTGCGCTCCGGCGTGTTCTTCGTCTCGTTGGCAATGCCCCAGAAGCAGTCGGCACAGCGGTTGCGGTCGCGCAGTATGGTCTCGGTGAGCATCTTGGAGGCCTTCTCCATGGTCTCCATGTTGCTGAAGTCGATGGCCTGCCACACGGGTATTTCCTGCCAGAGCATGATGCCCATACGCTCGGCCTGCCGCACGATGTACTCGTTCTGCTGGTAATGCGCCAGGCGAACCATGTTCACCCCGAGGTCTTTAGCCTCGGAGAGCAGCATCATCGCGTCGCCCGGCGTGCAGGCGCGGCCCATGCGCTGCGGTATTTCCTCGTGGAAAGAGACACTGCGCAGGAACACGGGCTTGCCGTTGAGCAGTATCTGCGTACCCTTAGCCTCTATGTTGCGGAAGCCTATTTCGTCGGTCACGCGGTCGCCGTCGGAGGTCAGCTCGACGCGGTACAGCCACGGGTCTTCGGTAGACCAGCGGCGCAATCCCTTTACTTTAAGCTCCGCGCTGGCCTTGCCCTGTGCGTCGGTGGTGAGCGTCAGGGTGCGCTTCAGCTGCGGAATGTTCACTTTTATTTCCTTTCCGGCCACCGCCTGCGACAGCTCCGCGTCTATATGGATAAGGTCTGCGCGGTGTTTGTCAAGACGGATGAAGTAGTCGCTGATGTAAGTTTCGGGCAGGGTGACGAGCATCACGTCGCGCGTTATGCCGCCGTAGTTCCACCAGTCGAATGACATTGCCGGTATTGCATCCTTCTGCCGGCGGTTGTTCACCTCAAGGACGAGCAGGTTGTCGCCGCTCTTCAGCTTGTCCGTAACCTCGATTTGGAACGGGGTGAACGAGCCTTCATGGCTTCCCACCTTCTCGCCGTTCAGGTAGATGTTGCATCGGTAGCTCACTCCGGCGAAGTAAAGGAAGCGGCGCTTGCCCTCCATAGGCTGCGCGTCGAAGTGGCGCGCGTACCATACCGTGCCCTCGTAGTATTTCAGTTCGGGCGACTGCGAGTTCCAGTCGCCGGGCACATTGAGGCGCAGTCCGCCCTCGAAGGAGTATTCGTAAAACTCCTCAGGCTTCGCGGCCTTCTTGTTTTTGTAGATTTCCATCTTGCCGCCTGCATCGTAGAGGTCTACGATGGCCGCCCACTTGCCGTTGAGCAGCTGGTAGTCGCGGCCATAGACGTTGGCGATGTAGTCGGTCGCAGCCCACAGCCCGAGGGGCACGAGGGCCAGCAACAGCATCAGTGTCTTTTTCATTTTTTCGGTTGTTTGGTATTAAATGTTATTCCAACGAAATATAAACTTGATTTGAAATGTGAAACATCCATTGTAGGGACATAATTCATTATGTCCGCACGCCACGAAGGGGCGTATTAAAAAGATTTGCAAATAAGATACGTTTCTTACGAAACGTGCGGACATAATGAATTATGTCCCTACAATGGATGTGTCCGTTTAATTGCCCTACTCTGTTGTTACTGATGATTAATGTGTATTGATTATTCAATTATTTCATATTTGTAAACTGCAAAACTGTTCTTTTCGGCCAGCGTGAAGTTCACGCGTCCGGCCTCGTCGGCCTGCAACGTGGCGGCCTCGCCGTCGCCGAGCACGGGCGTAAGCGTCACTTCCGCGCCGCCGTCGAGCCACGTCTTGACACGCGCCGAGGCGTCGTCAGTGTTCTCACGGTACACTATGAAGTAGCCCGAACGGCCGTCCTTGATTGACTGGAAGCCAGTCCACGAGCGGCCTGAAGGCTCTTCTCCCATTGGAAGTATTGTCCCACTGTGCAGGTCTTCCTGTATTTTGGTGTACTGTTTTATAAGCCTGCCCGTGGCAAAAGCCTCCTCCGGCAGGTTAGACGCTTCCATCCAGGCCAGCGGCTGACCTGCCATCGTGGTGGCGAAGATGTAGTCGAACGAGTAGTTCTGCGGCGCGAAGATGTCGCCTTCGGCGTATTTGTCGGCGTTGCGCCACTTGTTCAGGAACTCCACCTGAAGCCTCTGCGCAGGCACGTAGCGCGAAAGCTGCCAGAGGTTGCGCAGCGTATGGAACGGATAATAGTTGCCCCAGTCGGTGTATCGGTTCTCCATGAATATGTTGCCATACTCCGTGAACATGTTATATCCGCCCCTGCGGCCGGCCGTTGCGTCGAGATTAAAGATTACTTGGCCGCCGCTCTCCTTCTGAACGGTGTCGAACAGCGAGCGCAGGTTTTGCTCTGCGGCCTTCGTCGGGATTTGAAGTCCGTCGATTTTGAATATTGTTATGCCGTACTCACGCCACAATCCGAGTATTGCGTCGGCATCCTTGCGCCAGTCGGCGAAGTCGTGCTGCACGCTGGGATTATACCAAAGGCCGATGCGTATGCCGAGACGCTTGCCCTTGTCAACGATAGGTTTCAAGCCGTCGGGGAACTTCACAGGGTCTGGTTTCCAATAGTCCTTGTTGCTCCAGATGTCCTTGAACGAGCCTTTTGCCACCTTGGAATTGGGGCTTTTGCCTATTTGCCAGCCGTCGTCGAGCTGGAACACGGTCACTCCAAGCCGCGCGGTGCGGTCAAGTTCGGCAAGACTGAAGTCGGCGTTGATGCGCGCATCCTGGCTGCGGTCGCCCCAGGTGTTGAGCATTACCATCTCGTCGCCGTCGCTGCCTGCGGCCTTTTCGAGGCGCGCCTGCCGCTGATAGTCGTGCAAAGCGGCAAGAGCCTCGCGCTCGCCGCCGCCGAACACACCGACGACTACGCCGTAGACAGCCGTCCAGCCGTCAGGAGTAACGTCGCTGGAGCGCACTCCGAGACCAGTAACCTTGAAGTTGCCGTACTCCGCGCGGAAGTCGTAGCCGGGATAAGAGAGCTGCGTTGACGAGCAGGGAGCTTCTTTCAGGAAGAAGAAACCGTGGCCGGTGACGAGGTCGGAAGCCAGCAGCAGGTTGCCGCGGTAGCCGTTCTCACGGTACGGGATAAAGCTGCGCTCGGCCACGAGGTTGTCGTTCCAGTCGGTATAGTCGTAGAACTCGACGGCACGGCACCGCCAGTGGTTGCCCGGAAGTTCAAGACGGTCGAGCACGGGGATTTTCACTCCGGCATCCATGTCTTCCTTGAACTCGATGTTCTTGCGGTCAGCACCCGACACTTCGCGGCCCTGCTCAATTGCACCGAGGTGTCCGCGAAGCCATGTGTGGCAGGCTATGGCGGCCACATCGTATATGCGGTACTGACGCTTTATTTCGAGATTGCCCTTGCGGTAGTCAACAGTTACTTGCAGATAGGCCGGGTGTACACCGTCGGAAGGCACGTTTTCCTTAGTCCAGCGGCCGTCCTCGGCCTTGCCTTTGAGCACGAGGAAGTCGGGCTGCGAGCCTTTAGAGCGCATCACGTTGCCGTTCAGCTTGTCAACGAGGGCGACGGTCTTCAGCTCGCCTCCGTTCCAAAGGAACACGCGCTCGATGCTGCTGTTGCCCATGCGGAGCGTGTCTCCCTGCATGGAAGCATAGCCCTGCGCCCGCGACGAGCGCGGACACAGAGCGAGGAAAGATAAAAAGATTATGGTTAATGTTATGCTTCTCATTTCTGTCTGCTGTTATGTTTCATGTAAGCTTTTGGCAAAGGCAGGGTCTCGTTAGGTTCATTGAAGCGCTGGTTGTCAGGCGCGTCGGCGCGTCCAGCGCCCTTCTCCATGAGCGAGCGCAGCTCGGCGAGGTGATGATGGTACACCTCGCGCGGCGCGGTCTGGTACTTCTTGCACAGCGCGGCGGCCATTCCAACGACTTCGCCCATCATGCCCGTGGTGCGCATCACGCGCACTGTGCCCAGCGCGACGTGCGTGCAGCTGATGTTGCGGCCGGCCATGAAGAGGTTGTCAACGTTGCGCGAGTAGAGGCAACGGTAAGGCACGGCGTAGGGATGTATCCAGTGGTGTACGGTGCGCGTCTTGAACTCGTTGCCCGGGAAGCGTGCAGAGTTGACGGAGTCGGCGAAATGCAGGTCGATGGCCCACGTCGTGGTGAACGACGCGTCCTCGTGGCGCACGTCCTTGTCGATGTCGTCCTGCGCGAGCACATAGTCGCCGAGGAGGCGGCGCGACTCGCGTTTGCCCAGCACGTAGGCCACCCACGCAAGGCGGCGCTGCGCGTAGTCGGCGCGGCAGGAGGCACGGTTCTTGAGGAAACTCCAGTTGGAATAGACCACGAGCAGCCCGTAGTCGCGTATGCGCTCGGCCTCGGTTATTTGGTTGCGGTTCATGCCCGTCTCCCACGTCCATTCGCCCATGGTAACCTTTTCGGCGTTGCCTTCGTTGAACTCAACGCCATACGAAAACTCGGGGAAGCGGCTCTTGCCGTCAGTCTTCTCGCTATACCACTGTATTGACGCGCCCATCACCGTGGAGTCGGCCACTTCGGGAGCCATGCTCTCGCCGTAGTCGGAGCGCGCCTCGCGGCCCATCGCGAAGTCGGCACCGGCCCAAGCCCCGATGGAAGCGTCGCCGGTGCAGTCGCTGAAGAGAGGGGCGGAGAGCACGATGCGCTCCGCCGTCTCGATGTTTTGTATTGTAACTGAAGAGATTTTGCCGCCGGATGCCTTCACGCCCGTGGCGTGCCAGCCTGCGAAAAGCGTCACATTGGGCTCCGCGAGGACGAAAGAGTCCTTCTTGGCGTCCTCGTAATAAGAGCCGGGCTTGGCGTTTCCGCCGCGGCTGTGGCCGAACTCGCGGATGATGCGGCCAAGGGCGGGATACTGTCCGGTCTCTATTATGCCGCCGAGATGCACGCGCACTTCCGACGAGTTGTTGCCTCCGAGCACGGGACGGTCGTTCACCAAAGCCACGCGGCAGCCCAAGCGTGCCGCCGTAACGGCTGCGCACATGCCGGCGATTCCGCCGCCGACGACAACGAAGTCGAACTGCTTGGCCTGGGGCTGCTTGCCTCCGAGCAGGGCGAAACGCCAGTCGTGACCTGTGCCGAACCGCTCTTCGGGCGAACGGTCAAGTTCGGTGGTGAGCAGTATGGCGTCCACGCGCCCGTCGAAGCCGGTCTTGTCTGTCAGCGTGATGCGCTGCGCGCCCTTCTTGAGCTTCACCACTCCGCCGTCCTGCCACTGCCAGCGGTCGCCCGTGCAGCCCAGTTCGGGTGTCTTGTACCTGCGTCCCACGCCCACGCGGAAGCATCCCGGACCTTTTGCATCAGTCCACGGCGCAGTCCAGTTGTACGTGCGCACCCATACGCGGTAACGCCCGTCTTCGGGCACCGTGGCGGTAGTCTCGGCGTCGGCCACGGGCACGCCCATGCCGTGGGCGATGAGGTAAGGCGAGCCCATAAGGTCCATGAACTGCTGGTCTACAGCCCATCCGCCCTTGTCTGTAAACGACTCGGCCTCGACGAGCACGTCGGCAGCGAACGAAGCATGGAGCGACAGCAATGTGATAAAGGTAATAAGTAATCGTTTCATCGTAGGGTTTTCAGTATAAGTTTTCATTATTTATGACGCAGGCCCACGCAAAATGTATAGGTTAACATAACATAAAAAGGACGGGCAGGAAAGCTCCCTCCACTTGATAGAGGCGGCATGTCTTTGCAAAAGGCCGTCTTTCACCTTCCAAAAGGCCGTCTTTTGAACGCTAAAAGGGCACCTTTCGCAAGCCAAAAGGCGGCCTTTTGCAAAACGGCTGTCGGCATATGAGGCTGCGGCAGCGGTACAGGTGTATGGTTTGTCAAGGCAAACGGCTGTATATCAACGTTTTAACCGAGGCATGACATTCTCTAAAATATAGGCGGCGAAAGCAAAGAATACATTGTTCGAGACATACACCCGGGCAGACGTTGAAACGTGAACGGCGGAAAATTCACGGTAAACCGTTATTGCGAGAACCGTTGTTTTCATTATTTTTGCCACATAAGAGCACCGCAACTGCTGCGGATTGCCATGTAAAACAATTTCAAACGACAACACAATGAAAGAATTTCTAATGTCAACCACCCTGCCCTTCTGGCTCGTGTTCATCATCGTAGCCGCGGCCTTCGCCACAACATTTATATATATGAAGAGCGAAACAAAGTCGCGCACGCTGCTCATGGTCTCGGCCGGATGTATGCTCGCGGCCACCGTTCTTGAAATAGCTATCTACGCAGTGCTTGGCGGCAACAGCCTGTGGTGGTGCACCTCAGATAAGTACGGCTTCTTTATGAAGCTCGTAAGGCTCATACCCTTCGCCCTGTTCATAGCGTTCCAGATACTGCAAGTGTTCTTTTTCAAGGGCGCGGTGGAAGAACATATTGGCAAGGAGCTGTCAATGAAGACAACGTTCATTGCCCTTGTGCTTACCTTCCCGGTAGCTCTCGTCCTGTCAATCATACTGGGCATAGCCGGCGTTGACGACGAAACGCTTGACACAGTGGTTACAATCGTTATGGCGGTGCTCGTGCTCGGCGGCGTAGGCTGGGCGCTCATGCGCAACGTGCGTTCGGCTGGCTGGCGTCAGGGAGGCGTGTTCACTGCGTTCTCCATAGTGTGCGTGGTGGCCGTGTGTTTAGCCATATTCCTTTTCATCGTCGCCTTGTTAGAGCTGTTCCTCCAGCTATTGATGGTAGCAGCAGTGATAGTAGGCGGACTGTACATGTTCGGAATAATGTCGAAAGAGGCGTCAAAGCAACAGCCGCAGCAAGTGTTCTACGACAACGACGGAGGCCTGCATTACAGCACCACGTCGCGCGATAATGCCAACAGGAAGATAAACGAGCGCAGGGAAAACAACAAGTGACAACGCACATTATTGTATAACCAAAACCATTTTGAGATTATGAAAAAGATTATTAGGACACTTTGCGTAGTGGCGACAGCCCTCTTCGCAATACCACAGCAGGCCGACGCGCAGTTTTTCAAGAAGCTGAAAGAGGCCGCAACCAACGTTGTCAAGGATGCAGTAACCGGCAAAACGGCAGACGAAGGCGCAAACACGACCGCCAAGAGCGCAGCTCCCGCCTTACAGATGGTAACCTCCGCGTCGGGCGTAAGCATCGGCAACCCCGGCTCAAAGAACTTCGACATCGACTTTGTCGAGGCCGTAGGCAACGCAGCAAGCAATACGGTCACCATCACTTTGAAGGCTACGTCGAAAGACTTGACCTACTCCAACGTGCGCATAGGCGACAACACCGTGACCGGTTACGACTCTGACGGCAACGAATACAAGAGCAACAAACACGCCGGAGCAAAGAACATGCCTGCCGGCCTGCCCGTAAAGTTCGAGCTGTCGAGCCTGCCACAAGTGCCGGCTACAGTCACAGTCCTGCCCATTGTGTACGTAGGCTACTACCTCAACAGCGACATCCGTTCCATGGGCGGCAACCTCTCTACGTATATCCAGCTGAAGAACGTGCCCGTGAAGTGGCAGTGATTTTATAGGGAAAGCAAACAAGTGACGGGCAGACAAGGAATTTTGCCTTGATGCTTGTCACTTTTTTATGCTAATTTCCTTGTCTGCTTGTCACTCGTATGCTTGTCTGCTAATAAAGCAACAGCAGTCCCGCGCCGCCTGCGTAGCATATCATGCGGATGGGATTGATTTTAAGATATTTCGTGCCGACGAACGAGGCGGCGAAGAGGAAGCAGCTAATCCAGAACTGCCAGGGGTTGACGTCGGGCGCGCTGAAGTTCTCCTGCGACATGAGCAGCAGCGTGGCGGCGGCCAACAGGCCGACAACGGCTGGCCGCAGACCGGAGAACACGCTCTGCACGGCCTGCGTCTGCATGTACTTCATCAGCAGTTTGGCTATCAGGAGCATAAGGATTAACGACGGAAGGACGAGCGCGAACGTCGCCGTAACACTGCCGAGGACGGACATCCAATAGCCGAACCCGGCGTTGTGCACCGCCGTATAGCCGCAATATGTGGCCGAGTTGATGCCGATTGGGCCGGGAGTCATCTGGCTTATGGCCACAATGTCGGTGAACTCCGACGTGGTAAGCCACGCGTGGTTGTGCACCACCTCGCCCTGAATTAACGACAACATTCCGTAACCTCCGCCGAAACCGAACAGCCCGATTTGGAAAAACGTGATAAAAAGCTCTAAGAAAATCATAATTATTTAATGAAGAATGAATAATGAAAAATGAATAATCTTTTTAATGAAAAATGAATAATGAATGATAAAGAATTAAAGACTTTCTTTCAGTTATTCATTGGTTATGCGACTTTGCTGTCTTTATTGAAGCTATTAATATTGCCATTATTTCGTCACAATCTTTCTTAATGCTTTCATAAGAGCTGCCATCTATATAACCAGCCTTATTCAACAAGCATAACCAATACCCTGTTTCATTGGCTTCTTTCAGCGAGATGCTTAGCTTATGTATGAAATCAGACTGACTTTGAGCATATTCTGACTCACGCACCGAAGCTCCAATGGATGTGCCGGAACGCAGCACCTGATTTGTCAAGACATTTTCATTATCTTTTCTCCTGACATACTTAACCATTTCTATTATGCGTAAAGCGAAATTCAGAGTCTTGCCATTTATCAACGACTCTTTCTTGTTAAAATCATCCATCACCTATGATTTTTCATTATTCATTTTTCATTATTCATTTTATTCAGTCGGTTTTATGTACTTTCCGTAGACAAATCCGCAGATGCCGGCGAGCAGGATGACGTATATCGGGGAAACGCCGAGCATCCAGATGGCAAGCGCACAGGCGACGGGTATCCAGCAGTTAGTCAGCGTTATGCGCGCGCTCTTTGCCATGTTGAACGTCGGCACGGCGATGAGTGCCACCACGGCGGGGCGTATTCCGCGGAAAATTGCCGCCACGACGCGGTTGTCCTCGAACTGGTGGAAGAACATGGCGATAGCCAAAATGACGAGGAACGACGGCAGGGCGGTGCCAAGCGACATGCACAGCGCACCCTTCAGGCGGCGCAGGCGGTAACCTATGAACGCGCTGATGTTGATTGCCATCACGCCCGGACAGCTCTGGGCTACGGCTATCATGTCGATAAACTCCTCCTTGCCGAGCCACTTGTGCCGGTCAACCACCTCCTGCTCGATGAGCGGTATCATGGCGTAACCGCCGCCGAAGGTGAACATCCCGATTTTGAAAAACGTCTTGAAACTGTCTATGTAGAAGTTTGACATTGTTAAATTATATAAGTAATAAAGGAGAAAAGGAGGGAAGGAGCAAGGAGTTACGCGTCCGTCTGAAAGACAAGAAGCAATCGGCAGGCCGCCGTTTCACCGGCGCTGCGGCAAGCGCAAGCAGACAGCCGCTAACAGTCTGAAAACCAGCGGCTTTCCAAAAGACCGTCTTTTACCGTCCGAAAGGTGGCCTTTCAGGCTGTAAAAGACGGCCTTTTACAATGCGAAATACGGCCTTTCACATTCAAGTCGTTTCTACTTACTCCTTTACTCCTTACTCCTTCCCTCCTCGATATACATTATTTATGCTCCTCAATCCACTTTCTCGCGTTGACAAACGCCTCTATCCACGGCGTAACGTCGTCTTTCTGGCGGTCAGCCGGGTACCAGGCGTTCTGCCAGGGGAAGATAGCGCGCTCCAAGTGGGGCATCATTGCAAGGTGGCGTCCGTCCTTAGAGCAGATGCCGGCCACGGCATAGTCGGAGCCGTTCGGGTTTCCGGGGTACTCCGGGTAGTGATATTTCGCCACAACGTTATACTTGTCCTCGCTCTCTGGCAGGTAGAACTTGCCCTCTCCATGGGCAACCCAGATGCCGAGACTGCTGCCCGACAGCGAGCCGAACATCACGCTCTCGTTCTGCGGAATGTCAAGGCCGAGGAACGCACTCTCGAACTTCCGCGAATCGTTGTGCAGCATTTTGGCGCGTTTCTGGTGCTCGGGGTTGATGAGGTTAAGCTCAACCATGAGCTGACAACCGTTGCAGATGCCGAGCGAGAGGGTGTCTTCACGGGCGTAGAACTTGTCCAACGCCTCCTTCGCTTTGGGATTGAATAGGAACGCTCCGGCCCATCCCTTTGCGCTGCCGAGCACGTCTGAGTTTGAGAAACCTCCGCAGAAAACAATCATGTTGATGTCTTCCAGCGTTTCGCGGCCGGTTATGAGGTCGGTCATCATCACGTCCTTCACGTCGAAACCGGCAAGATACAGCGAGTAAGCCATCTCGCGTTCGCCGTTGGTTCCTTTCTCGCGGATGATTGCAGCCTTGATTCCCGTCGGCTCGCGGCGGTCTGCCGAGATTCCGTATTGCGACAGTTTGCCGGTGAACGAGTCGTTGAACTTCATCACAACGGGCTGCTTCTTGTAGTTGTCACAGCGAGCTTCGGCGCGGCCGTTCATGCTCTGGTCGCGGTCGAGCAGGTATGAAGTCTTGTACCAAACGTCGCGCATAGCGTCAATGTAGAACTCATGCGTGAACTTGCCTTTGCTGATTTTGAGCTTGCGCGACGACGTGTCGGGCCGTCCTATGCAAGCGTAGCATACGCCGTTGTCGTCCATCAAGTCCTCGAAGTCGAGCCTGTGACGCTCCGACACCTGTACTATTACGCCGGGGTTCTCGGCCATGAGCATCTTCACAATGTCCTCGCAGTCGAACTTGTCGAGGCTGATGTCAAGTCCACCTTCAGTGTTTGCAAAGCACATTTCAAGCAAAGTGGTCACCATTCCGCCCGCGCTGATGTCGTGGCCGGCCATTAGCCAGCCATTCTTCACAAGCTCCTGAAGCGTGTTGAAGGCGTTACGGAAGTAGTCGGGGTTCTTCACCGTAGGCACGTCATCGCCCACCTTGCCGAGCGACTGGGCGAAAGCCGAGCCGCCGAGGCGCAGCTCGTCGTAAGAGAAATCTATGTGGTAAAGCCACGACTTGTGGTCGTTCACCACAACGGGAGACACCACCTTGCGCACGTCAGACACCTGTCCGCCGCTGCTTACGATGACCGTTCCCGGGCTGATAATCTTCTGTCCGTCAGGATATTGCTGGCTCATCGACAAGGAATCTTTGCCCGTCGGCACATTGACTTTTATTGCGCAGCAGAAGTCGGAGAGTGCTTTCACCGCGCTGTAGAGGCGCGCATCCTCGCCTTCCTGCGAACGGCAGGGCCACATCCAGTTGGCCGACAGGCTCACGCTGTCGAGCCCTTCCTCAAGCGGAGCCCACACAATGTTGGTCAACGACTCTGCAACCGAGAGCACGCTGCCTGCCTCCGGCGATGCCAATCCGGCCTGCGGAGCGTGTCCGAGGGCAGTAGCTATGCCCTTATGGCCGCGGTAATCAAGGGCTACAACGCCGCAATCGGAGAGCGGAAGCTGAAGTTTGCCCTGGCATTGCTGGCGCGCTATCTTGCCCGTTACGCTTCGGTCAACCTTGTTCGTAAGCCAATCCTTGCAGGCAACGGCCTCCAACTGGAGCACGCGGCCTACGTATTCATCGAGCGTCTTGCCTGCGTTCGCATGTGAATAGCTAACGTTTTCATAATGGCGTTCAACCGTGTTGTCCCTCATGTAGGTCTTGGGCGAGTGGCCGAACATCTGCGCCACGTCGAGGTCGAACGGCTTAACGCCGTCGCCCTGCACAAAACTGAAGTGGGCGTCGCCCGTGGTTTCGCCGACAACATACAGCGGAGCGCGCTCGCGTTCGGCTATTTTGCGCACGTGCTCGATGTGCTTCTCGTCGATGAGCAGGCCCATTCGCTCCTGGCTCTCGTTGGCTATGATTTCCTTGCTCGACAACGTCTTGTCGCCGATGGGCAGCTTTGTCATGTCTATTTGGCCGCCGCACTCCTCGACAAGTTCCGACAGACAGTTGACGTGGCCTGCCGAACCGTGGTCGTGGATGCTGACAACGGGGTTGACATCTTCCTCGCACAGGGCGCGCACAAGGTTGTATGCGCGCTTCTGCATCTCGGGATTGGCGCGTTGTATGGCGTTCAGCTCTATGCCGTTAGAGTACCGGCCGGTGTCAACCGACGACACGCTGCCGCCGCCGAGGCCGATGCGGTAGTTGTCGCCGCCGACTACCACCACCTTGTTTCCCTTCTTAGGCTCTTTCTTCAGGCAGTCGCGCTTGGTGCCGTAGCCCACTCCTCCGGCCAGCATGATGACCTTGTCGTAGGCGTACTTCTCGTCGCCCTCCTTGTGCTCGAAGGTCAACACCGAACCGCAAATCAGCGGTTGGCCGAACTTGTTGCCGAAATCCGACGCACCGTTAGACGCCTTTATGAGGATTTGCTCCGGCGTCTGGTAGAGCCACTTGCGCACGGGCAGGATGTTCTCCCAGTCTCTTGTCGGCGCACCTTCTTCCTTCAGTCTCGGGTAAGCCGTCATGTACACCGCCGTTCCTGCGATGGGCCAAGAGCCTGTGCCGCCGCCCATGCGGTCGCGGATTTCGCCTCCCGTGCCCGTAGCCGCGCCGTTGAAAGGCTCCACGGTGGTAGGGAAGTTGTGCGTCTCGGCCTTCAGCGAGATGACGCTCTCTATGTCCTTAACCTTGAACCAGTCGGATGTTGACTGGTCTTCGGGCGCGAATTGCTCGATGACAGGGCCTTGCGAGAAAGCCACGTTGTCCTTGTACGCGCTCAATATTTGGTGTGGATTCTCTTTTGTCGTCTTCTTAATCATGCTGAAGAGCGACGATTCCATCTCCTTGCCGTCGATGATGAACACGCCGCCGAATATTTTGTGGCGGCAGTGCTCGGAGTTGATTTGGGCGAAGCCAAAGATTTCCGAGTCGGTCAGAGGCCGTCCCAGCTCCTTCTCTATCTTGTGCAGATACTCTATTTCCTCGGGCGAGAGGGCCAGGCCTTCCTGCTCGTTGTACTCCTCCAGGTTGTCAACGTGCTTTATAGGCTCGGGCTTGTGGTTGACGGTGAACACCGTCTGGTCCAGCCCTTCGTACATGCGCTGAAGCATAGGGTCGTGGTCGGCGTCCTTCGAGCTTACCGGGAAATACTCCTCTATGCGCGAAATACCCTTCAGGTTCATGTTCTGGGTGATTTCAACGGCGTTCGTGCTCCACGGCGTAACCATCTCGCGGCGCGGGCCTACAAAGCATCCGTCGATGCTGTCGGCCTCGATGAGCGTTGCGTCACCGTACAGCCAGCACAGTTCTTTGACTTCTTCTTGCGAAAGCTGATGGTCAACCTCGGTTGCAATCACGCTTTCCGTAGGGGTCTTGAAAAAAAGTATCATACCTTTATGTCGTTTATATTGTTGTTTGCCTCGCGTATATTTATATAATAGGTGCAAACTTACTAAATTTTTCCGACATACGGACGGCTTGGCCTGAAAAACGCTTTTTATGCCGCATTTTTGGCTTTTCGCCACCTTGCGGCGCATCAAAAGCACCATGTCAGCAGGCCGGTTTTAACACACATCATCACCACTTTGTAACCCATTGACTATCAACGCCTTTCCAATATGCCGTCTTTTAGCCTGCAAAAGGCGGCCTTTTAGCGACCAAAAGACGGCCTTTTGCAAGGTAAAATGCCGCCTCTTGAAAAACGGACTGCAACTGACGGCACGCCTGTCAGCCGTTATCTTAAAATCTGTTTACAATCAGCCGATATTTACCTGACTATTGTAAACACAAGTTAAAAACGTGCCTTTTCTTGCATTTTTTCGCCGAAAAACTTGCAAGTAATGTATTATCGCCTTACATTTGCAGTGTACTACAACAATAGTACACTACGAAGCAAGAAACGACAAATACAAATATTGACAATTTAAAGACTTTAACAATTATGGGAACTATCATCACAGCCGCCACAATCATGGCAATGTACCTCAACTCAACAGGTAACCTCAACTCGCAATACTGCTATAACGCAGACGTGGAGAACGGTCAGGTAAAGACCATGTATGTATATGACAAGGTGGGCAACAGCCTCAGCGGCAAACTGGAATACCGCTACGAGTATGACGCCGAGGGGCGTGTCACCGCGAAAGAGACCCTGCGCCGCAACGCATCAACGGGCCGCATGACGCCCGAAAGCCGCCTCACCTACACCTACTCAGCCGACGGCTACACGCTGGAGCGCAGCCTGTGGAACGGCAAGACAAAGGCCTACGACCGCGCCACAGAGCGCACCGAGTACCGCATGGAGACGACAGGCGTTATGTCGGTGACGGTCTACGACCTGGCCGAGGACGGCACACCGGCCGCAATCGCAGACAACATGCTGGTAATGATGCCGCAAGACGCCGGACTGATGGCGGAAAAGACAGAGTAGCCGAGCGGTAAAAAGTGGTTGGAGCAGTTAAAGCCAGATGCTTTCCAAAGTGTATGCCATAACTCTCTCTACAACAAAACAAAGCCTGAAGGAAAGGCATCCGGCTTTAACTTCTTAGCGACCGAATGGAGCGATAACTTCTGTAAATTCTATAAATTCAAACAAAATGATACACATCGAGAACCTGAAATACAAGTACCAGGGCGCGAAGCAGTACGTATTCGACAACTTCAGCCTCAACCTCGAGGACAACAACATCTACGGACTCTTGGGCAAGAACGGCACGGGCAAGTCTACCCTGCTCTACCTTATAAGCGGTATGCTGCGCCGCACGGCCGGCACCATAACCGTTGACGGTGTCGATACGCAGCGCCACCAGGCCGAGACGCTTGAGGAAATATTCCTCGTTCCCGAGGAGTTTGACCTCGCCCCGATGACCCTCGAAGCCTATGTCAGGCTCAACCAGCCGTTCTATCCGCGCTTCAGCCGCGAGGTATTGGAAAGCTGCCTGCGCGACTTCGAGCTTACGCCGGACATCCACCTGAAGGAGCTTTCCATGGGACAGAAGAAGAAAGTGTACATGAGCTTCGCCTTAGCGGCCAACACCAAGCTGCTGCTTATGGACGAACCGACCAACGGACTGGACATTCCGTCGAAGAGCCAGTTCCGCCGCGTGGTGGCAAACAACATGAGCGACGACCGCACTATGGTAATATCCACCCACCAGGTGCACGACGTAGAGTCGCTGCTCGACCACATCGTGATGCTCGACCGCTCCGAAATACTGCTCGACGCGTCGGTCGCCGACATCTGCAAGAAGTACAACTTCGAGTACCGTTCACTTGGAGAGCCTGCCGACGACGTGCTCTACGCCGAGCCGTCGGTACAGGGCAACGCCGTCATCACACGCAAACGCGAGGGCGACGAGGACACACAGCTCAACCTGGAACTGCTGTTCAACGCAGTGACACGCAGGGCGTTGTAGCCCCTCCCGGCCTCCCCGTCAGGGGAGGAGCAGGCGATATGCCTTGCCGGTGGCCTCTTCCAATCAGGCTCATCGGGCTTATCCGGCCCGTCAAATCCACCTACAACAACCCCCGACCACGTCCCCTCCCCTCATGGGGAGGCAGGGAGGGGCTCTAAAAAACTTACAACCATGACAAAATTCAACATAAACCGCTTCGGCAAAGTGCTCCTCTGGTCTGCCCAGATGACTAAGAAAGAGATGCTTACGAACATGGGCAGCATGTTTTTCGCCATGTTCATACCGTTCCTGATACACCTGCTCTCGAGCTACCGCACCGACGAAATCCACGCGGCAGGCAGCCTATTGAGCGCCATGCAGTTCTGCCTCGTGATATACTTCATCATCACCGTAATTGGCGGATGCTGGCTTTTCAGCAACATGAAGACAAAAGAGCAGCGACTGACGTTCAAGATGCTGCCCGCGACAGACCTTGAGAAGTTTGTCGCCCGCGCGCTTTACGTCACCGTGGTGTGGTGGGTCATGGCCTTCATCGCGTTCTGCGCGGCCGACGTTTTCCGTATGCTCGTAAGCCTCGTGGCCGGCATCCCCGTGGTGAAATGCGTCATCCCGGAGTTCGCCTCGATACTTCTCGGCACGAGCGAGTACTACACCTTCAACGTTGACGGCATGACCATGGCCGAAGCCTGCTCAATCCTTGCGCTGGCATACGCCTGGCTATTCTGGCTGTATTCGTTCTACATACTGGGCGGCGCGCTGTTCCGCAGGCGGCAGTTCGTGTTCACCACGCTGGCGCACTTCATCATCGGAATGGCTTTCTTGCCGCTGTTCGTAGGCTTTGTAGACGACATCGACCAGCATATCGCACGCTCAATGTTTGTCCCCCTGGCGTGGACGGGCGCGGCGGTGTTCGCCCTCTGGGGCGTGGCCGACTGGGTGTTGTCCTACAAAATATTCCGCCGCATGCAGGTAATCAACAACAAATGGGTGAACCTGTAAGGCTAAGTGAAGAGTGAAAAGTGAAGAGTGAAGAATCCATATGCCGGGAAGTGGAAGGACAAGGGAAACCTACCGGTTTGCAAAAGGCCGCCTTTCACCGTGTAAAAGGCCGTCTTTTACAACGCAAAAGACCGTCTTTTGCAGGCCAAAAGGGCACCTTTTGCAACGCCGAATGTAGCACGCTGACAATCAGCAACATACAGAACACCAAAAGAGAGAAGCCCCTCCCTAACCAAAGGGAAGCCCCTCCCTAACCCTCCCGAGGGAGGGAACGCAGATGGAAACTGATAATATAAGGTAACGGCTTTAACTTCCGAGCGACCGAAGGGAGCGATAACTTCTTTAACTCCTTTAACTTCTGAAAATAAAAAACAACGGACAATGAGCAACTTCGACATAAAACGTTTCGGCAAGACCCTGCTCTGGTCGGCCAAGATGACACGAAAGGAAATGCTGACGAACTTCGCCGTCATGTTCTTCGCATTCACAGTGCCGTTCATCATGCACCTGCTTGTAATCTATAAAAACTCCGAAACACCCACCTTGATAAGCCTCATGACTGCCATGAGGGTGGACATGGGCATCTATTTCATCATAGCCATAATCGGCGGATGCTGGCTTTTCAACAACATGAAGACAAAAGAGCAGCGCATAATGTTCAAGATGCTGCCGGCGACCGACCTTGAGAAGTTTCTCGTCCGCGCGCTTTACGCCACCGTGGTGTGGTGGCTCATGGCTTACGTTGCATTCTGCCTGGCCGACGTTTTCCGCATGCTTTTGAGCCTCATCACGGGCATCGACGTAATAAGATGCCTCATTCCAGAGTTCTACTCGATGCTTATCGGCCCGAGCGATTACTACAGCTACATCTTTATCGGCATGGGTCCAGCCGAAGCATACGCAATGCTCACGCTGCCAGTGGCATATATTTTCTGGGTGCATTCATTCTACATACTTGGCGGAGCGTTGCTGCGCCGCCGCCAGTTCGTGCTCACCACGCTTGCACTCTTTGTCTTGGGAATAGCCACTGTACCAATACTCAGACACTTAGCGGAAGGTGCCTTCCATGAAATAACACGCGAACTGGCAATCCCTTTGATATGGACTGGCGCAGCAGTGTTCACCGCATGGGGCATAGCCGACTGGATTTTGTCATACAAGATATTCCGACGCATGCAGGTAATCAACAACAAATGGCTGAACCTTTGAGAGATATAAAGGTAAAAAAGAAAAAAGGTAAAACGGTAAAATGCCGGGAAGTGAAAAGGCAAGGGCAGCCGACGGGTTTGCAAAAGGCCGCCTTTCGCCATATAAAAGGCCGCGTTTTACAACGCAAAAGGCCGTCTTTTGCAGCCTAAAAGGCCACCTTTTGCAATGCCGAGCGTAACACACTGGCAGTCAAATATATACGTAATACATGTAAAAAGAAAATGTACTAGAACACCATAATACCCTTTGTAGGGACATAATTCATTATGTCCGCACGCCACGGAGGGGCGTATAAATATATAAATGTCAGCGTAATACGTTTCTTACGAAACGTGCGGACATAATGAATTATGTCCCTACAAGGATGGTTTCTCATACAGAACAGACATTAAAAACCAAAAGAATATGAGCAATTTCGATATAAAACGCTTCGCAAAAACAGCCCGGTGGCAGTGCGGAATGAGCATGAAGAGCGTGCTGTCGTTCGCCGCAGGGCTGTCGTTCGGCTACCTCTTCCCCATGTTCGGGTGGCTCTATCCATGCCTGAAGGGTGCCGAAACGCTGGACGAAGGCCGCCTGATGCACTCCGTCGAGCTGTGTACGGTGGTCTACCTGGTTGTCCTCATCATCGCCGGGACATGGATTTTCGCCGACATGAAGACAAAGGAGCAGTGCATAAAGGTGAAGATGCTGCCGGCCACCGACCTTGAAAAGTACCTCGTGCGCTGGCTCGGCGTAACGCTGGGGACGATGGTTGTAGGTGTGGTTTCATACTGCGTGGCCGACACGCTGCGCATACTGACGTGCTTGGTGGCAGGCGTCGACTACATGGGCTGCACCATCCCCGACTTCCTGCGGCTGCTGTTCACCGACACAAGTACCGGCTTGATGCTGGCTGGCTCAACCCCGGCATACACTCCGGGAGTAACCTTTACGGCCATAGGATGGGTCATTGGGGCGCAGTCTCTGTACATACTCGGCGGCACGCTGCTGCGCCGTTACCAGTTTGTTATCACCTCGGCAGTACACATAGTGCTGTTCATTGCCCTTGCGGTAGTGGTAAGCGGCGCAAGGGTTGATGTCGACCGAGCGGTAATGGACAGCTCGAACAACGCCGCGTTCTACGCCGTCGGCACGCTGCTCATGGCCGTTGCGGTAGCTAACTGGTGTCTCTCTTACCGCGTATTCAGACGTATGCAAGTAGTTAACAACAAATGGATTAACTTATGAACTTCAGTACAGAAAAAGCCATATACGTACAAATAGCCGACCGCCTGTGCGACGAAATCCTTACGGGGAAGTTCGCCGACGACGAGCGCATTCCCTCCGTGCGCGAATACGCCGTGCTGCTTGAGGTGAACACTAACACCACCGTGAAGTCATACGACCTCCTGGAGCAGCAGGGAGTGATATATAAGAAGCGCGGACTGGGCTACTTCGTCACCGCCGGAGCCAAGGAGAAAATCCTCGATGAACGGCGGCGCGAGTTCATGGAGACGCGCCTTCCCGAGATGTTCCGCCAGATGCGTATGCTCGGAATAGGGCTGGAGGAAGTGGAAAAGGCATGGAATGAATAGGAAGTAAAGGAGTAATGGAGTAAAGGAGTAAGTACAAATGTATTGCCAGCAACTAACCTTGCCACTCCGTACAAAGCCACTTTACTGACATACAAGGCATTTCTACTTACTCCTTCTCTCCTTTACTCCTAAAAACAATAATAAACAATGATTCACCTCGAAAACATCAACAAGACATACGACAACGGCCAGCCGCTGCACGTGCTCAAGGGCATCAACCTCGACATCGAGAAGGGCGAGTTCGTCTCAATCATGGGCGCGTCGGGCTCGGGCAAGTCAACGCTATTGAACATCCTCGGCATACTCGACAACTACGACGAGGGCGAATACCGCCTGAACGGCACGCTAATCAAGGACCTTTCAGAGACGCGCGCCGCCGAATACCGCAACAGGATGATAGGCTTCATCTTCCAGTCGTTCAACCTCATATCGTTCAAGACGGCCGTAGAGAACGTCGAGCTGCCGCTGTTCTACCAGGGAGTGCGCCGCCGCGAGCGTCACCGCAAGGCCATGGAATACCTTGAACGCCTTGGACTGAAAGACTGGGCCGGGCACTATCCCAACGAGATGTCGGGCGGACAGAAGCAGCGCGTGGCGATAGCGCGAGCTCTCATCACGCGCCCTCAAATCATACTGGCCGACGAACCGACGGGCGCACTCGACTCTAAGACGAGCGTGGAGGTGATGAAGCTGCTCAAACAGCTCAACGAAGACGAGGGCATGACAATAGTTGTGGTGACCCACGAGAGCGGCGTTGCCAACGAGACCAACAAAATAGTGCACATCAAGGACGGGCTAATCGGGCAGATAGAGGTGAACTTCGACCACCACGCATCGCCGTTCGGGGCAGGAGGAGTGATGAAGTAAGAAGCCCCTCCCAACCTCCCCAAGGGGAGGAGAAAGGCTTGCCTTGAATGCTAATCTTACGCCTCCCCTCGGGGAGGTTGGGAGGGGGCTTCCTCTTGGTTTGGATGGGATGCCTTGCAAAAGACCGCCTTTCACACTCTAAAAGGCCGTCTTTCGCAAGCCAAAAGGCCATCAATTACGAGCCAAAAGACGGCCTTTTGCAAGGCCGAACATAACCCGTTGATTGTCAATGAATTACAAAGCAATGCAAGAAACAATGGAATTTAAGGTTTACACAACCATGAATAACCAACTATGCAAACTTAATTCCTCCCCTCGGGGAGGACAGGAGGGGGCTTTATGAGAGACATTTTCGTCGAGATATACAGCACAGTAAAGCGGAACAAGCTGCGCACCGCCCTGACAGGTTTTGCCGTGGCGTGGGGCATCTTCATGCTCATCTTCCTGCTCGGGGCGGGCAACGGACTAATCAACGCAATGACGTTGCAGAGCGACCAGTTCCTCGACAACTCCATGATGGTGGGCGGCAGCTACACGTCGAAGCCCTACGACGGACTGAAAGAGGGACGGCGCATAGAGCTGAACGACAAGGACATGGCCGTGACGGGCAACAACTTCGCGGCCAACGTGGACGAGACGGGCGGCTCGTATGACCAGAGCGGACTGACGTTCAGCCGCGGCGCAAACTACGTAAGCGGCACGCTCACTGGCGTGTATCCCAACGAAATCGAGATAAACAAGAAGGAGATGCTCTGCGGACGCTTCATCAACGACATAGACATTGAACAGAAACGCAAGGTAATCGTGCTCGGCGAGGACGACGCCAAGGAGCTGCTGCCGCAGGGAACAGAGCGTCTCGTAGGCCAATACGTCAACGTTGACAGCCTCGCCTTCCGCGTGGTGGGCATATACAAGGCCGACCGCAGCGGCATGAACACGTCGGCCTTCACGGCGTTCACCACCATACGCGCCATATATAATAAAGGTGACAAGGTGGGAACAATACTCTTCTCGTTCAAGGGGCTTGACACCCAGGAGGCCAACGACGCCTTCGAAGAGCAATACCGCGCCCGACTTAACCTGAACCACCGCGCCGCCCCCGACGACGAACGCTCCGTATGGATATGGAACCGCTTTACGCAGAACCTCCAGATGAACACCGGCATGGGCATCATACGCACCGCCCTGTGGATAGTAGGCCTCTTCACGCTGCTAAGCGGCATCGTCGGCGTGAGCAACATCATGCTAATCACCGTCAAGGAACGCACCCGCGAGTTCGGCATACGCAAGGCCATAGGAGCCAAGCCCGGCTCAATACTGCGCCTCATCATCGTAGAGAGCGTCGTCATCACAACCTTCTTCGGCTACATCGGCATGGTGCTCGGCGTGGCGGCGAACGAATACATGGACGCCACGATAGGCCGGATGAAAGTGAACAGCGGCCTGTTCGAAGCCACGATGTTCTACAACCCCACGGTCGGCATCGACGTCTGCGTGGCCGCAACGGTAGTGATGATTGTGGCAGGGACGCTCGCCGGACTGATACCTGCTCGCAAGGCGGCACGCATAAGGCCGATAGAGGCGTTGAGGGCGGAGTAGAACTGCCGATAAGGCAAATAGGACTGATATGCCCTATAAGCCCAATAAGCAGGAAGAATTATCGGTCTTATTGGCCTTATTAGGCCTATTATTTCATAAAAACAACAACCAATGAAATTCGACATTGACAGATTTCGCGAGATACTTGACACCCTGTCGAGGAACAAGACACGCAGCTTCCTCACCGGCTTCGGCGTGTTCTGGGGCGTGTTCATGCTCGTTGCGCTGCTCGGCGGCGGCCAGGGACTGAAGCAACTGCTGCAAAACAACTTTGAAGGCTTCGCCACCAACTCGGCGATAATCTTCGCCCAGCCCACCACAAAACCGTATGCCGGCTTCCGAAAGGAACGCCAGTGGAGCATGGTTTACAACGACGTGGAGCGCCTGAAGCACTATGTGCCCGAGCTGGAGACCGTCTCCCCCATGCTGTCGCACTGGGGTGGAAGCGCCACTTACGACGACCGGAAGACCAACTGCACGATGAAAGGACTGCTGCCCGACTACCAGAACGTAGAGACTCCGCAGCTTTTCTATGGCCGTTACATAAACGACATGGACGTAAAGCAGAACCGCAAGGTGTGCGTTATAGGCAAAAGGGTGTACAAGGAGCTGTTTCCGGGAGGCGGAGACCCGTGCGGCAAGCGCATCTGCGTTGACGACATATACTACGATGTGGTAGGAGTTGACTACAGCGCAGGCAACATGAGCGTCAACGGAAGGAACGAAACGTCGGTCATGGTGCCGCTGACGATGATGCAGCAGGCCTACGCCTTGGGCGACAGCGTCCACCTGATATGCGTCACTGCGAAGCCCGGTGTAACCATGAGCAGCATCACTCAGAAGATGCGCGGCGTGATAGCGAAGGCCCACAACATTGACCCGACGGACGAAAAGGCCGTCACCGTGTTCAACACCGAGGTGCTTTTCGGCATGCTCGACAACCTTTTCACGGGCGTGAACTTCCTCATCCTGCTCGTAGGCATCGGCACATTGCTGGCCGGAGCCATAGGAGTGAGCAACATAATGATGGTGACCGTGCGTGAAAGGACTACCGAGATAGGCATCCGCCGGGCAATAGGCGCAACGCCGAAGAACATCCTCGGACAGATAATAGCCGAAAGCGTGATGCTCACTGCGGTCGCCGGAATGAGCGGAATACTGTTTGCCGTGATGATACTCGAGATGCTTGAGCTTGGAAATACTACCGACGGGATAGTCGCGGCGCACTTCCAGGTGCAGTTCTGGACGGCCGTCGGCGCTACAGCCCTGCTCGCAGTGCTCGGCGTTCTGGCAGGTCTCGCCCCGGCATTGAGAGCCATGAGCATAAAGCCCGTCGATGCAATGAGAGACGAATAACCAATGCATAATTCATAATTAATAATTCATAATTGGGCGGATAGATACAAACGACATGAGGAAATCACCTTGTCCACTTGTCTGCCCGTAACTTGTCAACTAACAAAACATGAAAAAGTACTTGAAAATCATTGTCGCGGCGTTAATCGCCCTGGTGTTTATCGGCACGTTCGTGTTCCTCTACCAGAAGTCGAAACCGCAGCCTGTGACTTACGACGAGTTCACACCGAAGGTGTCGGACATCAGCAAGACCACGGTGATAACAGGCTCGATAGAACCTCGCGACGAAGTGGAAGTGAAGCCGCAAATCAGCGGCATCATCACCGAAATCTACAAGGAAGCCGGCGAAACGGTGCAGGCCGGCGAGGTGATTGCCAAGGTCAAGGTCATTCCTGACATGGGACAGCTCAGCTCTGCGGAAGCCCGCGTGCGCCTGGCGGACATCAACCTAAAGCAGGCCGAGGTGAACCACGGGCGCGAAAAGCAGCTGTACGACAAGCAGTTGGTTAGCGCCGAAGAGTACGACAACGTGCGCCAGGCCCTCGAACAGGCACAGGAGGAGAAGGCGGCGGCCATCGACGCGCTTGAAGTTGTGCGCGACGGAGTGTCACGGAGCAATGCAAGCGCAAGCAGCACGCTCATCCGTTCGACCATCAGCGGACTCATATTGGACGTCCCGGTGAAAGTCGGAAACTCGGTAATCCTAAGCAACACGTTCAACGACGGAACGACAATCGCGACGGTTGCGGACATGGGCGACCTTATATTCAAGGGCAACATAGACGAGACGGAGGTAGGACAATTGGTGCCGGGGATGGCCATGAAGATAACCATCGGCGCGCTGCAAAACCTCAAGTTCAACGCTTCCCTGGAATACATATCGCCCAAAGCCACCGACAACAACGGCGCGAACCAGTTTGAGATAAAAGCCGCCGTCACCGTTCCTACGGGCAATGAAATCCGCTCAGGCTACAGCGCGAATGCCGAAATAGTGCTTGAAAGCGCTAAAAACGTGCTCACCGTGCCTGAGAGCGCCATCGAGTTCAGCGGCGAGGACACATATATTTATATAGTGAAAGGCACCGGCGAGGACAAGACTTACGAGCGGCGGAAGGTGACTACGGGTCTCAGCGACGGCGTGAACATAGAAATAAAGAGCGGACTGAAGAAGACCGAAAAGGTAAGAGGGCCGCAGAAAATAAGCGAATAAGCCCCCTCCACGTCCTTCCCCGTGGGGAGGGAGAATGTAAAAGGTGGCAAATTGCAATGCAAAAGACCGTCAATTGCAACGCAAAAGGCCATCAATTGCAAGCCAAAAGGCGGCATATTGGAAACACCTTGGCTATCAACCACTTACAAACACCAAATAAAACAATGTATCGCATCATATTTACCTTATCGTTCCTTCTCGGCTCTTTGGCCGCATCGGCACAGCAACCGAAGGAATGGACGTTGCGACAGTGCATCGACTACGCGCTGGAAAACAACATAACCGTTAAGCAACAGGACGTTACGAGGCGGCAAAGCGAGGTGGAACTGAGCACCGCCAGGAACAGCCGTCTGCCCGACCTGAACGCCTCGGCGGCGCAAAACTGGTCGTTCGGACGCGGCCTTACGGCTGAAAACACATACTCAAACCAGAACACAAGCAGCACTTCGCTCTCGCTGGGCACAACCGTTCCGCTGTTCACCGGCTTCCGCATACCGCGCACAATAGAGCTGAACAAGCTGAACCTCGAGGCCGCCACAGCCGACCTTGACAAGGCCCGCGACGACGTCAGCGTGCAGGTGGCTCAGGCATACGTGCAGATTCTTTACAACCTTGAGCTGCGCGACGTGGCCCAGAGGCAGATTTACATCGACTCGATGCAGGTGGAACGCCTGCGCGAGATGTACCGCACGGGCAAAGCCAGCGGCGTGGAAGTGGCGCAGCAAGAGGCCACTCTCGCCCAAAGCCGCCTCACCCTGACGCAGGCCGACAACGACTACCGCCTTGCCTTGCTGTCGCTCGCCCAGCTGTTGGAACTCGACACGCCCGAGGGTTTTGCCATTGTGCGCCCCGACACGGCGGCAATCGCCATAGGCAACGCCACCGCCCTGCCCCTGCCCGACGAGATTTTTCAGGAAGCGCTGACGTTCAAACCCGAGGTAAAGGCCGAGACCCTGCGCCTGAAAGGTGCCGAGACAAACATCAAGCTCGCGCAAAGCGCACTGTGGCCGACGCTCTCTTTCAACGCCGGAATAGGCTCTAACTATTACACAATGAGCGGAATTGACAACGAAAGCTTCGCCCGGCAGATGCGCAACAACTTCAGCCAATACATCGGTCTGAGCCTGAACATTCCCATATTCAACCGACTTGAGACGCGCAACAGCATCCGCACGGCGCGCCTGAACCGCGAATCGCAGCAGCTTCAGCTGGACAACGTAAAGAAGACCCTGTACCAGGAGATACAGCAGGCGTACTATAACGCCGTGGCGGCGCGCGCCCAATACACCAGCAGCAGCAAGGCGGCACGCAGCAACAAGGCGGCCTTTGACCTTACGGCGGCCAAATACGAGTACGGCAAGGCGAACATTACGGAGTTCAACGAGGCCAAGAACAACTGGCTGAAGGCCGAGAGCGACCTTGCACGAGCCAAGTACGAATACATGTATGACACAAGTCTTATCGACTTCTACCGCGGCCGCGAACTCAATTTTTGAGTTCAGTGACAAGGGACGAGTTGACAAGTCAACGAGGAATTAGAAAAGAGTCAACAAGGAACAAGGGACAAGTGGACGAGGAACGAGAGACGAGGGGACGAGGAACAAGACACAAGTGAACAAGTAACAAGACACAAGCAGACGAGGCAAATCACCTTGTCAACTCGTCCCTTGTATCTTGTCAACTAAACAAAATTCACCTTGTTGACTCGTCCCTTGTATCTCGTCAACTAACAAAACAAATAAAGCAATGAAACGAAACTTATCAATCTTTGCAGCGGCGGCCATGCTTCTGTCGTCGTGCATATTCAGAATCAACGGAACAGACAACAGTTTTGAACCTGCGGAAAGCGTCGAGGCGGCAGTCAAGGCGGCCGACAGCGCGGCGGCAAAAGGCTTCACCAAGGTGACCGCCAACGGCAGCATGGACGTCTACTACACGCCGGGCGACACCTTCACGATTGCCCTCAAGGGCGACACGGCCAGTATAAGGCGCACCATTGTGAAAGGCGACGGTACCACGCTGAACTTGTATATGGCAAACAACAAGGGTCTTAAGACCGAAAGCACGTATGACATCGACGTGTACATAACCGCCCCGACGCTTGCCGAAGTGAACCTTAAAGGCTCAGGCGACTTCACCGCAGAGCGCGGCATCAGCTCGCAGACGCTGGCGCTGAACATCGCCGGGAGCGGCGACATCAAGGTGAACGGCATCAAGACAGACGCATTAGGCGTGAGCATTGCCGGTTCTGGCGACGCGCAAACTATCAGGGTTGAAGCCAAGAAGGCGGAGTTCAGCATCGCAGGGAGCGGCGGTGTCGCCATTGACGGCATCAAGTCAGCCAACTTCACCGGCAGCATCGCCGGGTCGGGCGGCATCAGTGTAAAGCGCGCCGACATCGGTAAGGCTAACTGCGCGATAGCAGGCTCGGGCGACATCGCCATCAGCGGACACGTCGGCGAGTGCGAACAGTCAGTCGCAGGGTCGGGAACAGTCAAAATCACGAAGTGAGTTTATTAGGAGTTAGAGAAGTTAAAGAAGTCAACGCTCACTCCGTTCGCTTAGAAGTTAAAGCCATTACCTTTATTATTAGTCCCTATCTATATTCCCTCCCTCGGGAGGGTTAGGGAGGGGCTTCACTCCGTTCGCTTAGAAGTTAAAGCCAAATGGTAACTGCCTGATAATCAATGGGGTTACAAAAGGCCACCTTTTACTCTGTAAAAGGTGGCCTTTTAGCGTGCAATTGACGGCCTTTCGGATTGCGAAAGGCCATCAATTATATACCCACCCCAACCCTCCCGAAGGGCGGGAGCGTGATTACCTGCTTCTATTAGGGATCAAGGATATTTGCGA